>CALRNH020000008.1:0-173099 GCA_943369485.1 Synechococcus sp. UW140
GATCCACATCACCGAAACGCTCAACAAGCTCAAGAAAGGTCAGCGCGAACTCAGCCAGGAGCTCGGCCGCACCCCCACCGTCAGCGAACTGGCCCTGGCCGTGGAGCTGCCGGAGGAGGAGGTGAAGGATCTGCTCTGCCGCGCCCGCCCGCCGGTGAGCCTGGAGATGAAGGTGGGCGACGGCGATGACACCGAGCTGCTGGATCTGCTCCAGGGAGACGCCCAGCTTCCTTCCGATGCCGTCGATGGGGCCTGCCTGCGGGGCGACATGCGCGCCCTGCTGGAGCAGCTTCCCGACATCCAGTGCCGCGTGCTCAAGATGCGCTATGGCATCGATGTGGAGGAGCCGATGAGCCTCACCGGCATTGGCCGCATCCTGGGCATGAGCCGTGATCGCATCCGCAACCTCGAGCGCGATGGGCTGATTGGCCTGCGGCGCCTCTCGGACAGCGTCGCGGCCTACGTGGCGAGCTGAGGGTCCTCTGCGGCCTCGCTGCCGTTGAGCGGGTTACGGGGATGGATGCCGTAGAGCTCCCTGACCGTGGCCAGAGGCTTGTCGAAATCCTCCCAGGGATCCCAGTCGCTGATCAGGTCGCGGTTGACCGTGCTGCCGTGCTCCAGCCCCCTGAAGATCTCCACGGGATCGGCCTGGCCTGTTTCGGCGGCAGTCACAGGCGTGCTGCCGATGCCGAGCTCGAACTGGGCCAGGGCGAACAGGATCGTGAAGAAGGGATCGTTGCGGCCGAAGCCCGCCTGGAACCCCAGCACGCCGCATTCCTCGGCGGCGCTGGTGCCGTAGCCGCCGAGCACGTGGCAACAGTCGTGGCGCACCACCGGCGGAGGCGGTCCGCCCCGTTCTCCGGGCACGCTGAAGCCATTGGCATCGATGAAGGCCAGATAGGCCCGTCCCAGGCTCCCCTCCGGACACCGCGCCAGGGACCGGTAGCGAGCCGCCAGCTCCGGATCGTTCTGGTGCAGAACGGACCGGGCGATCTGGAGAGCGCCACCGAGGCCCTCGTCGTGCAGGTAGGCGAGGGCGGCTCCCCGTTGGAAGCCCCGACGCGCGATGTCCAGGCGCACCAGGTGGAGCTGGCGCTCAAGCACGTGCCGGAAGGCCCGCACCGGCGCGGCGTCGACCTGGAGGGCGGAGGCCGTTGCCAGGAGTCGATCCAGCTGGGCCTGGCTGGGGTCCTGCTCCAGAAGGGCCAGCACCGTCATGCCCCGCAGGATCCGCTCGCGCCACTCCGCTTCTGGCACCGCCGCCGCCAGCTGCTCCGGCGTCAACGGCACCAGCTCCTCCAGGGGGATCGGTAGGTGGATCAGGTGATCGCGGATCGCCGTGATCGTGCGCAGGGCAACCGGGCTCGGAGGGCCATCAAGGCTGGCAATCGCCAGCAGGCTGGCCAGGCCGGCCCGGCCGATGGCCCCGTGGCGGTCCGCCGGGGGCTGGAGTTGGAGCAGAAGACTCATCGCTACAGAGGGGCGGGCTCGAGGTCGGTTTGCCCCCTTCCTTGGCAGCCCTTGGATCTTGGCGTCTTCTCTGGGCACGCGCCATGGCGGCCTGCTGTTCCCCTGCGAGTTGTCGTGGCCTACGCCAGGATCTGCGCCCAATCGTCCTGGGACCCCCATCCCCGCGCCGCACGGATCGTGCCGCCCCCTCTAGATGCCTGAGCCAGCGATCCCCGGGTCGACGCTGATCAAGAGCGCTCCCGCGCTGCGCTCCGCCCTGTTGGCCTGGTGGGAGGACCACGGCCGCCACGACCTGCCCTGGAAGCGCACCGCCTCAGGTCAGCGCCCCGCCCCGGGCGAGGCCCTTAATCCCCTGGCGATCTGGAGCGCCGAGGTGATGCTCCAGCAGACCCAGCTGGCGGTGATGCTCCCATACTGGCGGCGCTGGATGGCGGCCTTCCCCGATCTCGAGGCCCTGGCGGCGAGCGATCAGCACAAGGTGATGCTGCACTGGCAGGGGCTCGGCTACTACGCCCGTGCCCGGCGCCTGCACCAGGCGGCGGGGTTGCTTGTGGCGGCGGCAGAGAAGGCTGCCGACCCCTGGCCGCGCAGCCTTGAGGGCTGGCTGGCGTTGCCGGGCATCGGTCGCAGCACCGCCGGCAGCATTCTTTCCTCGGCCTTCGATCTGCCCCATCCGATTCTCGATGGCAACGTGCAGCGGCTGTTGGCGCGCCTGCGGGCCCATCCAGAACCACCCCGCCGCCAGGGGCGCTTGTTCTGGCAGCTCAGCACCGAACTGCTGGATCCCTTGCGACCCCGGGATTTCAATCAGGCACTGATGGATCTGGGAGCCAAGGTCTGCACCCCCCGCCAGCCGGCCTGCGAGCGCTGCCCCTGGCCACCGGCCTGCGCTGCCTACGCTGCCGGAGATCCCCAGGCCTACCCCGTGAGCGACCCCGGCAAGACCCCGCCCTTCCAGGTGATCGGGGTGGCGGTGGTGCTGGATGACATCGGCCGGGTGCTGATCGATCAGCGGCTGGAGGAGGGGCTGCTGGGGGGGCTGTGGGAGTTCCCCGGCGGCAAGCAGGAGCCTGGGGAGGCGATCGAGGCCACGATCGTCCGCGAGCTGTCAGAGGAACTGGCGATCGAGGTGGAGGTGGGGGAGGAACTCATCACCCTTGAGCACGCCTACAGCCACAAGCGGCTGCGTTTCATCGTCCATCTCTGTCGCTGGAGCGGAGGCGAACCCCAGCCCCTGGCCAGCCAGCAGGTGCGCTGGGTGGAGCCCGAACGGCTGGCGGAGTTCCCCTTCCCGGCGGCCAACGCCCGGATCATCGCTGCCCTGCTGGACCGACTGGCCCGTTGATAGGGCGCCGAAGACCACCGTGCCGACAACCGTCGATAGGTTGAAGACATGGCAAAGGTGCTCTGCCTCGGTGAGGCCCTGGTCGATCGCCTCGGCCCGCCGGGGGGTGATCCGGCCCTGGCTGGTCCCGTTGACGATCGCCTCGGCGGGGCCCCCGCCAACGTGGCCTGCGGTCTGCCCCGGCTGGGCACCACAGCCGCACTTCTGGCCCGTCTCGGCGACGACCCGTTCGGGGGCGCGTTCGAACGGCGGCTGCTCGAACGCGGAGTGGAAACCCTCGGGCTGCAGTGGGATGGGCGGCGGCCCACCCGGATCGTGATGGTGCGGCGCGAGCGCTCCGGTGAGCGTCACTTCGGTGGTTTTGCCGGGGACCTTGGCGAGGGCTTCGCCGATCAGGCCCTTGATGCCGGCGCCCTGGAGGCTTGCCTTGCCCAGCTGCTGCCCTCGGCCCGCTGGCTGCTGATCGGCAGCCTGCCCCTGGCGAGCCCCGCTTCGGGGTCGGCCCTTTGGCGGGCTGTGGCGCTGGCGGCGGCCGCAGGGGTGCCCGTGGCCCTGGATGTGAACTGGCGGCCCAATTTCTGGACCGTGGGGCCCGAGGGGGCCCGGGCGATCCTGGCGCCGTTGCTGGAGCGGGTGCAGCTGTTGAAGCTCGCCGGCGAAGAGGCGGATTGGCTGTTCGATCGGCTGGGGGCTTCCCGCCGGGATCCCAGGGCGATCGGCGCCACCCTGCCCCAGGGGCCGGCGGTGGTGATCTCCGATGGTGAGGCTCCCGTGCGCTGGTGGCTGGGGGGCCACGCTGGTGAGCTGACTCCCCCCCGCGTGTCTGTGGTGGACACCACCGGGGCAGGGGATGCCTTCCTCGCCGGCCTGCTGCACCGGCTGTGCGCTGAGCCGGAGCTGCTGGCTGAAGCCGAGGCAGTCCGCGTCAGGGACGCCATCGCCTTCGCCTGCGCCTGTGGCGCCCTGGTGTGTCAGGGGGCCGGCGCGATCGATCCCCAACCGGATCTGGACCAGGTGGCAAAGTTCATCAAAGAGTGGCCTCCCTCCCTTCGGGAGCTCTGAACAACCTGGCCCGCCTCCCTTCCGCTTCGGGTTCCAGATCGAGCCGCCAGGCGCCCGCCGGCACGAACGGGAGCCGCTCGGGCCATTCCACCGCCAGCACGGCCCCGAGGGCCAGGGCCTCCTCCTCCTCCTGCCGGTAAAGATCGGCGGCCGAGGCCCCTTCCAGTCGGTAGAGATCGAGGTGGACCAGATGGGTGAGCACTCCGCCTTGGCAGCCCTGGTAATGCTGGGCCAAGGCGAAGGTGGGGCTGGTGACCGGCTCGTCGATGCCGAGGCCAGTGGCCAGCCCCTGCACCAGGGAGGTCTTGCCCGCCCCCAGCTGGCCCCGCAGCAGCAGCAGGCGGCTGGCTGGCTCGAGGGTCAGCAGATCGGCGGCCAGGCCTTCCCCCAGCCGGGCGGTGGCCGACGGATCGGCCAGGAACACATCACGCTGGTCCATCCCTGTAGATTGCCTCTCAAGCGAGCCCGAAGCCTCGGCGTCTCTGCAGATATTCCCAGGCCCCAGGCTTTCCCTGGGGGGGTCGCCGTTCCGATCGCACCCTCACAGCCGAATGTCATCGGCCCAACAGTTCCCTTCCATCCACCCTGCCGCGAACCCCATGGTTGCCGCCCCCACCTCGCCTGCCCTGCAGGTCACCACGTCCTACGTGATCGCCGACATCGGCCTGGCCGATTTCGGCCGCAAGGAGATCGCGATCGCCGAAACCGAAATGCCCGGCCTGATGGCCCTGCGGGATAAGTACGGCGCCGAGCAGCCCCTGGCCGGGGCCCGTATCGCCGGGTCGCTGCACATGACGATCCAGACCGCCGTCTTGATCGAGACCCTGGTGGCCCTCGGCGCCGAGGTGCGCTGGGCCTCCTGCAACATTTTCTCCACCCAGGACCACGCCGCCGCCGCGATCGCCGCGGCCAACGTTCCCGTGTTCGCCTACAAGGGCGAAACGCTTGATGAATACTGGGCCTTCACCCACCGCATCCTCGAGTGGGGCGATGGTGGCACCCCCAACATGATCCTGGACGATGGCGGCGATGCCACCGGCCTCGTGATTCTGGGCACCAAGGCTGAGAACGACCCCTCCGTTCTTGATCACCCTTCGAACGAAGAAGAAACCGCACTCTTCAGCTCGATCCGCCAGAGGCTGGCCGCCCAGCCCGGCTTCTATTCCCGCATCCACGCCTCCATCCAAGGCGTCACCGAAGAGACCACCACCGGCGTCGCCCGTCTCTATCAGCTGCAGAAGAGCGGCGAGCTGCCCTTCCCTGCCATCAACGTCAACGATTCGGTCACCAAGAGCAAATTCGACAACCTTTACGGCTGTCGCGAATCCCTGGTCGACAGCATCAAGCGCGCCACCGATGTGATGGTGGCCGGCAAGGTGGCACTGGTGATGGGCTACGGCGACGTGGGCAAGGGTTCAGCCCAGTCTTTGCGTGGCCTCGGCGCGATCGTGATGATCGCCGAGATTGATCCGATCTGCGCCCTGCAGGCGGCGATGGAGGGCTACCGCGTGGTGCGCCTCGACGAGGTGGTGGGCGATGTGGACATCTTCGTGACCGCCACCGGCAACTTCCGGGTGATCCGCCATGAGCACCTGATCCAGATGAAGGATCAGGCGATCGTCTGCAACATCGGCCACTTCGACAACGAGATCGATGTGGCCTCGCTCAAGCAGTACACATGGGACAACATCAAGCCCCAGGTGGATCACATCATCCTGCCGTCTGGCAACAAGATCATCCTGCTGGCCGAAGGTCGCCTTGTGAACCTGGGCTGCGCCACCGGCCACCCCAGTTTCGTGATGTCCAACTCCTTCACCAACCAGGTGCTGGCCCAGATTGAGCTGTTCAGCAAGGGTGATCAGTACGGCAAGGAGGTGTACGTGTTGCCCAAGCATCTCGATGAGATGGTCGCCCGTCTTCACCTTGAGAAGATCGGCGTCAAGCTCACCGAGCTCACCTCCGATCAGGCCGCCTACATCAACGTGCCGGTGGAAGGCCCCTACAAGAGCGACCACTACCGCTACTGAGTCCCGGCGGCGGTTGGCGGGCTCAGGCCCCGCCAACCGCCCCATGGAAGACTTGCCAGCACCGCTGAGCAGATGGGATGGCGATCGAACTGATCCAGAAATTGCCTGAACTGATCGGCTCCGCAGTGGAGGCCAATCCGATGGCCGGCTACGGGGCGATTGGTCTGGCCATGTTCCTGGAGAACCTCTTCCCGCCCATCCCCTCGGAATTGATCATGCCCCTGGGGGGCTTTTACGTGCAGCAGGGTCAGTTGTCCCTGGTGCCGGTGGTTTTGGCTGGACTCATCGGCACTGTGCTCGGAGCCCTGCCCTGGTACGGCATCGGTCGGCTGGTGAACGAGGAGAGGATCGAGCATTGGCTTGAACGCCATGGCCGCTGGATCGGCATCAGCACCAAGGAACTCCGCCGCAGCCGCAGCTGGTTCAACCGCCACGGCACGGCGCTGGTGTTCTGGGGGCGACTGGTGCCGGGGATTCGCACCCTGATCTCGGTGCCGGCGGGGATCGAAATGATGCCACTGGTGCCCTTCTTGATCTGGACCACCGCCGGCAGTCTGATCTGGACCCTGCTGCTGACGGTGGCTGGGATGGTGCTGGGTGAGGGCTACACCAACGTGGAAGTGTGGATGCAGCCGGTCACCAGCGTGATCAAAGTGCTGCTGGTGTTCTCTGTTCTTGGCCTGGGAGCCTGGTTGGCGCTGCGCACCTGGAAGAAGCACCACAGCCGTCACTGACAACAGATCGCCCCTTGGAGGGCTCTCAGAAAGGCACTTCCTCGGAGCTGGGCTCGCCCCCCCCATAGCCACCGCCCTCGGCATAGGCGCTGGCCTGCTCGCCGTCTCGCTTGGAGCCCAGCAGCTCGAGGCGGTCCACCCGCACCACCGGCTTGCTGCGTTCCTCGCCGGTGGCCCGGTCGGTCCAGCGGTCGAGCTTGAGCGAACCGATGATCCCCAGCTGGGAGCCCTTGCGGACGTAGTCGGCGGCAACCTGGGCTTGCTTGCCCCAGATCTCGAGATTGAACCAGTCGGGCTCTTCGTCGCGGTTGCGGCGGTTCACCGCAAGGGTGAGGTTGGCCACCACGCTGCCCGATTCGAAGTAGCGCACCTCGGGGTCGCGGCCGGCCCGGCCGACGAGGGTGACGGAATTGACGCCCATGGCGTTGTCTCCTGATGTGTAGTTGGTCAATGATGCGCCACTTTCTTGGGGCGCCTCGTTCAGGGAGTTCCACCCTTGGCCCCGGTTGTATCAGCCCGGCTTGGCCGTCAGGGCTCGTCCCTCTCGGCCGTCCGCTGGCCCCTCCAGGCCCACCGATCCAACCCGGGTGCCGCTGAGCCGGCGCAAGGGGTCTCCCCGGCCTGTCGCTTCGGGGTTGCCCCCCATGGTGGCCGTTCGCCCATGGGGCCGCCCGGCCAGCACTCCTATGATTCGCCCCCTTGGTGGCAACCCTGTGTTCTTTCGACGTTTCCAGCTCTCACGCGACATCGGCATCGATCTGGGAACGGCCAACACCTTGATGTACGTGTCCGGCAAGGGGATCGTGCTGCAGGAACCCTCGGTGGTGGCGCTCGATCTGGAGAGGGGGGTGCCCCTGGCCGTGGGTGATGAGGCCAAGCTGATGCTCGGTCGCACCCCCGGCAACATCCGGGCCGTGCGTCCCCTGCGCGATGGCGTGATCGCCGACTTCGACGCCGCCGAAATGATGATCAAGTCCTTCATCCAGAAGGGCAATGAGGGCCGCGGCATCGTGGCTCCCCGGCTTGTGATCGGCATTCCCAGCGGCGTGACCGGGGTGGAACGGCGGGCCGTGCGTGAGGCTGGCCTGGCCGGTGCCCGGGAGGTGCACCTGATTGATGAGCCGGTGGCGGCCGCCATTGGCGCCGGTCTTCCGGTCACCGAGCCCGTGGGCACCATGATCGTGGACATCGGCGGCGGCACGACCGAGGTGGCGGTGCTGAGCCTGGGCGGCACGGTGCTGAGCGAGTCGGTGCGGGTGGCCGGCGACGAACTCAGCGAGGCCATCGGCATCTACCTCAAGAAGGTCCACAACCTCGTGGTGGGTGAGCGCACCGCTGAGGACATCAAGATCCGGATCGGATCGGCCTTCCCGGACGATCGCCATGACGACACCTCCATGGACGTGCGCGGACTTCACTTGCTTTCCGGCCTGCCCCGCACGATCAACGTGCGCGCCGGGGACATCCGCGAAGCCATGGCCGAACCCCTGAACGTGATCGTCGAGGCGGTCAAGCGCACCCTGGAGCGCACACCCCCCGAGCTGGCCGCCGACATCGTCGATCGCGGCATCATGCTCGCCGGCGGCGGTGCCCTGGTGCGCGGCATCAGCGACCTGATCAGCCACGAGACCGGCATCCTCACCCACATCGCCGAGGATCCGCTGCTCTGCGTGGTCAACGGCTGCGGCCGGGTGCTGGAGGACTACAAGCGCCTGGAGCGGGTGCTCGACACCCCTGACTTCTCGCGCAACACCAACTGATCGCGATGCCGCCCGGACGCCCCTTCCGCGTCCCCTCGGCGCGGCTGCTGGTCCAGGGCTGGCCCTGGATTCTGCTGTTGCTGGCGCTGGTGGGCATCCGCCTGAGCAAAGGGGCGTACCTGAGCGAGCTCTACGCCCTGCTCAGCGCTCCGTTCTGGCCGGGCTCGGCCCAGCAGGAATGGATTCAGTCGGCCCAGCAGCTCTCGGATCAGAGCCAGCTTGCCCTGCTGCGCCAGGACAACCGCCGCCTGCGCACCCTGCTGGACCTCAGCCACGCCAATCCGCGTCTGCTGATGGCGCCGGTGATCTCCAGGGAGCCTGGGGGCTGGTGGCAGCAGCTGGTGCTCGGCCGGGGGGCGCTCCAGGGCATCCAGCCCGGCGACGCCGTGGTCGCCCCCGGCGGTCTGGTGGGCCGGGTCGCCAGCGTCACTCCGGTGACGGCCCGGGTCACCCTGCTCACCGATACCAGCAGCCACCTGGGGGTCTGGGTGGGGCGCACCCAGCGCCATGGTCTGCTCACGGGCCTGGGCACGGCCCGCCCTGTGCTGCGCTTCCTGGAGAAGGATCCCCAGGTGCGCCCGGGCGATCTCGTGGTGACGTCCCCTGCCAGCACCCTGGTGCCACCCAACCTCACCGTCGGGGTGATCCAGGCCGTGGACGACAAGGTGATGCCGGCCCCCGAGGCGGTGGTGCAGCTGAGTGCTCCGATCGAGGCCATCGACGGGGTTCAGGTGATGCTCACCAGCCGTCGCTGAGCCATGGCGCTGCTGTCTCGTCAGCCCTGGTACGTGGCCACGGCCCTGGCCGTTCCCCTGCTGGTGCTGGCTTCCCCAGGGGTGCTCAAGCTCGCCGGAGTGCCGCCCTCCTGGGCGGTGCTCTGGCTACTGCCCTGGGCCCTGGTGGAGGGGCCCCTCTCAGGCGCTCTGGCCGGTCTTGGTCTGGGCCTGATGCTCGATGGCCTCAACCTTGGCGGGGCCAGCCAGATTCCGGCCCTGGTGCTGCTCGGCTGGTGGTGGGGCCGGATGGCGCGAAACGGGCCGCCGCTGGAGCGCAGCTTCAGCCTCGGGCTCCTGGCCCTGGTGGGCACCTTGCTGCTCAACCTCAGCTTGATGCTGCAGTTCGCCCTTGGGGGCTCTCCGCCTGACCTGCTGCGGCTCAGCGGCCTGTCGATCCTGCTGGCCCAGACCCTGCTCACGGGGCTGCTGGCGCCGATGATCTGCTCGTTGCAGCTGCTGTTCTGGCGCCAGCGAACCTCGTCGCTGCGGGGTTGAGCCGTTGCCGCCCTTCCCCTTGATCCCCCGAAGCCGACAGTCAATGGCCCGCCCATGGATGGCACGCAAGCTGATCATTCGCGGCTCGAGCGTGGCCGCCGCGCTGCTGCTGCTGCTCGGCGGCTGCGCCCGGCCTGAGGCCCCGAAGAAGGAACTGCAGTTCTGGACCCTGGATCTGGCCCCCAAGTTCAACGGCTACATGCAGGCCGTGATCGCCGACTGGGAGCGTCAGAACCCTGGGGTGACGGTGCGCTGGACCGACCTGCCCTGGGGTTCGGTGGAGCGCAAGCTGCTGGCGTCGGTGTTCGCCCGCTCCGCCCCCGATCTGGTGAACCTCAACCCCCTGTTCGCGGCCAATCTGGCCAGCAAGGGGGGCCTTCTGCACTTGGATCCGGTGTTGCCGCCCGGCGCCAGTGGGACCTATCTGCCCCGCATCTGGCAGGCGGGCCGCGCCGATGGCCACCAGATCACGATCCCCTGGTACCTGACCACCCGCATCACCCTGGCCAACCGCACCCTGCTGGCCCAAGCCGACTATCGCCAGCCCCCGAAGCAATGGAGCGAGGTGCCCGCCTACGCGGCGGCGATCAAGCGCCAGACCGGCCGCTATGCCCTGTTCACCACCGTGGTGCCAGACGACTCGGCGGAGCTGCTCGAATCGATGGTGCAGATGGGGGTGAGCCTCACCGACTCCCGCCAGCGGGCCGCCTTCGACAGCCCCGCTGGCCGGCGGGCCTTCGCCTTCTGGACGGACCTCTACCGCCGGGGGCTGCTGCCTCGGGAGGTGGTGAGCCAGGGGTTCAGGCGGGCGATCGAGCTCTACCAGAGCGGTGAGCTGGCCCAGGTGGCCAGCGGGGCGGAGTTTCTGCGCAGCATCCAGACCAACGCCCCCAGCGTGGCGGTCGCCACGGCCGCTTATCCCCCCCTGACGGGGGTCGATGGTGCCGCCAACGTGGCGGTGATGAACCTGGCGGTTCCCAAACAGAGCAAGCTCCCGCGCGAGGCGGTCAGTTTCGCGCTGTTTCTCACCAATGCCGCCAATCAGGCCCGCTTCGCTGAGCAGGCCAAGGTGCTCCCTTCGGCCACCGGCGCCCTGCGCCAGGTGGGGCTGCAGTTGGAGAGGGCCAAGCCACAGGGGGCGGCTGAGGCCCAGGTGGTCGCGGCCCGCAGGCTCTCGTTGGCCACCCTGGGGCGAGCCCGGGTGCTGGTGCCCGCCACCCCGGGGGTCAAGCGGCTGCAGTCAATCCTCTACACGCAGTTGCAGCGGGCGATGCTGGGGCAGATCAGCAGCGACCAGGCCCTGGCGGCCGCCGCTCTGGAGTGGAATCGCTACGCCGAAGCCCGCTGGCCCTAGCGGCCCGGTGAAGCCTCCGACGCTGGCCGCAGCGGCGGTGAGGGGATGCGCCAACCGGGGGATCTGGACGAATCCTTAAGAGTTGGCGAAAACCTCCTGATCCCAGCCGTTTCAGGGCTCGGCGGGTCCCGGCTGAGCGGTAGTGTTGCCTTTCTTAATCCGGCTGAACCCCATGCCTTTGGAGGACCATCCCCGGCCAGATCAGGGCGATTCCTTCGACTCCGGGCGTGGCGAGCATCAGGCCACTGTGCTGGTGGTCGACGACGAGGCGGCGGTGCGCCGGGTGTTGGTGATGCGCCTGCAATTGGCGGGCTACCGGGTGATCTGCGCTGAAGACGGCGAGGAGGCCCTCAGCCTTTTCCATCAGGAGCAACCCGATCTGGTGGTGCTCGATGTGATGCTGCCCAAGCTCGATGGCTTCGCGGTCTGTCGGCGCCTGCGGGCCGAATCCTGTGTGCCGATCATCTTTCTTTCCGCCCTCGATGCGATCACCGAGCGGGTGGCGGGCCTGGATCTCGGAGCTGACGACTACCTTCCCAAGCCGTTCAGCCCCAAGGAACTGGAGGCCCGCATCGCCACCATCCTGCGCCGGGTGGGTCGTGGGTCGGCCGCCACTGAACCCCGGGATCTGCCCGCGGGCCACGGGGTGCTGCGGGTCGGCGATCTGGTGGTGGACACCAACCGCCGCCAGGTGACCCGCGAGGGCGAGCGGATTGGTCTCACCTACACCGAATTCAGCCTGCTGGAGCTGCTGTTCCGCGAACCGGGCCAGGTGGTACCCCGGGCGGAGATCCTTGAGCAGCTCTGGGGCTACCCGCCCCGCCGTGCCGCCGACCTGCGCGTTGTTGACGTCTACGTGGCCCGCTTGCGCGGCAAGCTCGAACCCGATCCGCGCAACCCGGAGTTGATCCTCACCGTGCGCGGCACCGGCTACGCCTCCCAGCGAGTGGGTGAAGCCACCCTGATCGGCGCCAGCGCCTGAACACAGCAGGGGCGCTCCCGTGGTGCTCCGCCCTGTCCTGCAGGATGGGGCCTCCCGATTGATCCCCCCAACGGTGTCGGAGCAGCGCCCCAACCGCCTGGAGCAGGCCCGCCTGGAAAAGGCTCGTGTCCTCGCCGACCTGGGCCAGGGTCCCTATGCCCTGCGCTTCGATCCCAGCCACCACACGGCCGATCTGCAACGGGACCACGCCGACCTGCCCAAGGGCGAGGAGCGTGACCTGGAGGTGGCGGTGGCCGGCCGGGTGATGACCCGCCGGGTGATGGGCAAGTTGGCCTTCTTCACCCTGGCGGATGAGTCAGGCCCGATCCAGCTTTTCATCGAGAAGGCCACCCTGGCGGCGGCGCTGCCCGAGGATCCCGACGCCTTCATGCACCTCACCACCCTGGTGGATGCCGGCGACCTGATCGGAGTGCGCGGCACCCTGCGGCGCACCGACCGCGGCGAGCTCTCGGTCAAGGCTCTCCAGTGGTGGATGCTGACCAAATCGCTCCAGCCCCTGCCCGATAAGTGGCACGGGCTGGCGGATGTGGAGAAGCGCTACCGCCAGCGCTATCTGGATCTGATCGTCTCTCCCCAGACCCGCGAGACCTTCCGCCGCCGGGCACGGCTGGTGAGCGGCCTGCGCCGCTGGCTGGATGAGCGGGGCTTCCTGGAGATCGAAACACCCGTGCTGCAGAGCGTGCCCGGGGGCGCCGACGCACGGCCCTTCGAGACCCACCACAACGCCCTGGACCTGCCCCTCACCCTGCGGATCGCCACCGAGCTGCATCTCAAACGGCTGGTGGTGGGCGGCTTCGAGCGGGTGTATGAACTTGGGCGGATCTTCCGCAATGAGGGGATCAGCACCCGCCATAACCCCGAGTTCACCTCGGTGGAGATCTACCAGGCCTACGCCGACTACATCGACATGATGGAGCTTACCGAGGAGCTGATCGTCGCGGTGACCGAGCAGGTGTGCGGGGGAACCCGCCTCACCTACCAGGGAGTGGAGGTCGACCTGAGTCGACCCTGGCGCCGGGCCACCATGCACGATCTGGTGCGAGAGGCCACCGGCCTTGACTTCAACACCTTCTCCACCAGGGCCGAGGCCGCCGCCGCCATGGAGGCCGCCGGTCTCGAGGTGCCGGCCCTGGCGGATTCGGTGGGCCGGTTGCTGGTGGAGGCGTTCGAGCAGCGGGTGGAGGCCGATCTGATCCAACCCACCTTCGTGATCGATTACCCGATCGAGAACTCACCCCTGGCCCGCGCTCACCGCAGCAAGCCCGGCATGGTGGAGCGCTTTGAGCTGTTCATCGTTGGTCGCGAGACCGCCAATGCCTTCAGTGAGCTGACCGATCCCATCGACCAGCGCCAGCGCTTGGAGGCCCAGCAGGACCGGCGCCTGGCGGGGGATCTGGAGGCCCAGGGGGTGGATGAAGACTTCCTCCATGCCCTGGAGGTGGGTCTGCCCCCCACCGGCGGCCTGGGTATCGGCATCGATCGGTTGGCGATGCTGCTCACCGATAGCCCCAGCATCCGCGATGTGATCGCCTTCCCGCTGTTGCGGCCGGACAGCCGGGGAGGGCTGGAAAGCTCCATTTCGGACCCCGAACCGGCGCAGTGAGATAATTGGCCCACTAGGCAATCTCAACCGGCCCATGAGTGGTGAGCGCGTAGGTTTCCGCTTCAAGCACGCGGATGCGGTGGTCAAGCGCAATCCCCAGGGTCGCTCCCGCCGCGGCTGGGTGATGGAGCCAGTTGAACAGACCACGAGCCGGGGCACCAAGATGCCGGCCTATCGGATCCGCTGGCGCGACAGTGAACGCCCCGAGATCGTGCTCCAGCACATGCTGATCGCCGATCCCGACCCCACTCCGCCCCCCGAGGGTGTGAGCCTGGTGCCGCCGGTTCCCAAGAAGTGAGGCCTCAGCTGCGCCCCAGTAGCCGGTAGGTGGCGAGCCCCAAGACTTCCTTCAGCGCCAGGGTGCTCATGAACAGCGCCTCGGCGTCCGGCAGCCCGTCCTTGAGCAAGCTGCCCGCGGTGGGTCGGCCCCAGAGGTTCCTGGCAACGAACTGGAAGTCGCAGGCCACCGGAATCACCTGCAGGCCGCTGAGCCGCTCGAAGCTGGCCAGGGCACGGGGCAGGTGGGTGGCGCTGGTCACCAGCAGCACCGAACGCCAGCCCCGCCGCCTCCCCAGTTCGCCGATGTCGTGGGCCTCCTCGGCGGTGGTGCGGGAGCGCCCATTGGCCAGGATGGCCTGGGGCTGGAGCCCCAGCTCGATCGCCAGGGCCCGGGCACTGACCGCCTCTGGCGGGGCCGGGTCGCTGCCGGTGAAACTCACCTGACCGCCGCTCACCACCAGCAGCGGGGCCTTGCCCTGTCGGATCAGCCGCAGGCCCGTGAGCAGCCGATCACCGGCCTCGTTGACCTCCACGCTGCGGCGGGGCGCCAGGGCGGGCCTGAGGCCGCCCCCCAGCACCACCACCGCATCGGCCCTGGGCAAGGGATCAGGTGTGAGGGCGGCGCTGCGCTCCTCCAGGCTCCACACCAGCTGCCTGGCGGTGAAGGGCATGGCGCTGATCCAGAGCAGACCAAGCCCCGCCCCTGACACCCAGCCGGCCCAGCGCCGTCGGCGGCCCATCAGGGCGCTGAGCTGGAGCAGCAGCGCCAGACCCAGGGGGTAGAGGGCCAGGGGCAGCAGCTTTGAGAGCAGGAAGCCCATGGTTCAGGAGCCGCGGTTTCGCTTGAGCTGCTCGAGGTCCTGCTCGGTTTCGAAGGCTGCCCAGTCCGAGTCCAGGTCGGCGGCGGCCGCCTTGGGCGCCGCCCCCGCCCCATCGCTGGCGCCGGTGCCGCCGCGGGGCTGTTGAGCCAGTTCCTCCAGCTCCAGTTGCAGTCGCTGGAAGTCTTCCCCCAACTGGGCCAGGGCCTTCCAGCGGTCGCGGCCCTGGCCCATCAGCTGATCCACGTGGGCCTGGGCCCGCTGAGCCAGGGCGCTGGCTCCGGCGCCACGGGCCCGCTCCACCCGCTGCTGCCAGGTGGAGATCTCTTTGGCCAGGTCCAGGAGCTGGTTGCGCTGCTCGATGGCCTGCTGCTGCAACTGAAGCTCCCGCCGGCGCAGGCGCCGCGTGCGCTCCTGCAGTTCCTCTTGATCGAACAGCGACTGCTGCTGGGGGTTGGAGCGCAGGAAGGCCTCCAACTGCTGCTCGAGCCGGGCTTCGAGTTGCTCGAACCAGCTGGCGCTCACGGCGTTTGTCCATCCCGGGGTTGGCCCGGAGCGGTGGTGATCAAGGGGGCCTCGATCTCCTCCTGCAATGGCGTGATCGCCGCTTCGCGGGAGCGCAGCAGTAACTGGGTCAGCCGGGCGATCGCCCCCTCCCCCAGATCCTGGGTGCTGATGCCGTCGAAGGCCTTCGCGTAGAGCGCTTCGAGCTGCTCGATCAGGCCCTCGCGCACCAGGCGCACGGCGCGCCGTTGGTCATCTCTGCTCATTGAGCTGGGGTTCCTTTGCTGACGAGTCTGCCTGCCCCAGAAGATGAACACTGAGGTCGCCGGCTGGATCGCTCCAGCGGGCCCTGGCCCGCCAGCCGGCTTCCTCCGCCAGGGCCATGAACCTGGCGGGGTCGTACTTGACGCTGTGTTCGGTGATCAGGGGTTCGCCGCGGGCGAAGTGCCAGCGTTCGCCAGCCACGCTCACCCATTGATCCCGGTCGCTGATCAGGGCCATTTCGATGCGCTGGTGCTCCGATTGCCAGCGTGCCCGGTAGCGGAAAGCAGAGGGGTTGAAGTCGCCGCCCAGATCCCGGTTCAGCCGGTGCAGCAGGTTGAGGGCGAAGGCGGCTGACACACCGGCGTGGTCGTCATAGGCCGCCTCCAGCCGCCGGACGCTCTTGGGCTGGTCGATGCCGATCAGGAGCTGACCGCCCGGGCCCAGCAGCCGGGCGAATTGCCGCAGCAGCCCCCGGGCCTCGGCGCGGTTGAAGTTGCCCAGGGAGCTGCCGGGGAAGAAGCCCAGCCGCGTTCGCCGCTCCAGGAGCGGGTGCTCCGGCAGGCGCTCGAGGCTGGTGTAGTCGCAGCAGATTCCCAGCACGGGCACGCCGGGATGACGGCCCTGCAGATCCCGGCAGGCCGCCCGCAGGTGGGCGGCGCTGATGTCGAGCGCCACGTAGGCCGGCCCGCCTTGGGCCCGCAGCAGCGGACTTACCTTGCGGGCGCTGCCGGCGCCGAACTCCACCAGCACCCCCGAGCCCATGGCCGCGGCGATGGCCGACGCCCGGGCCTCCAGCAGGGCGGTCTCGGTGGACGTGAGGGTGTATTCCGGCTGACGGCAGATCGCCTCGAACAGGCGGGAGCCCTCCGCGTCGTAGAGGAACCAGGCCGGCAATTGCCTCGGACTGCGGCGCAGACCCTCCCGCACCAGCCGCTCCATGTCGGCGGCGGCGGGGTGCAGATCGAGCAGCTCGGGCTCCAGCAGCGCCGAAGTCATCAAGCGTTCCTCGCCAGGCGCAGGCCGCTGGCCATCCAGCGGCTGCCGGGGGGGAAGAAGTTGCGGTAGGTGAGCCGGCCATGGCCAGCTGGGGTGAGGAAGGAGTGGCCCCTGAGCACGAATTGGGAGCTCATGAATTTGCCGTTGTACTCGCCCACCGCGCCTGCGGCGGGCAGGAAGCCGGGGTAGGGGCGGTAGGGGCTCCCGGTCCATTCCCAGAGCTGCCCGGTGTCCGCCAGCAGGCCCGCTGCGGCGGCGATCTCCCATTCGGCTTCCGTCGCCAGGCGGGCGCCGGACCAGCGGGCGTAGGCCTCGGCCTCGAACCAGCTCAGGTGGCGCACCGGCGCGTCCGGCCGCAGGGGACGGCGGCCGGCGAGGGTGAACTCCCACTCCCAGCCCTCGGCGGCGCCGCTGCCGCGCCAGTAGCGCGGGGCCTGCCAGCCCCGGCGGGTGGCCAGGGCCCAGCCTTCGCTCATCCAGAGTTCCGGGCGCCGGTAGCCCCCGTCGGCGATGAAGGCGGCGTAGTCGCCGTTGCTCACCAGTGGCCCTTGGATGGCAAACGGCTCGAGCCAATGGCGGTGGCGGGGGGTCTCGTTGTCGAAATGGAAACCCGCGGCCTGGTCGCCCGGGTGGCCGATCTCGATCAGCCCGCCGGGATGGGTTCGCCAGCCCCGATGGTCTGCGGCGACGTTGGTGGCACCTTCAGCCCCTTGCGGGCCATTGGCGTAGCGGGCTTCAGGACCATCGGGGCCGCATCGGTAGGCGGGTTCGAGCGGGTTGCGGGCGAACCCGTCCAACAGGTCCATCAGCAGCAGTTCCTGGTGCTGCTGTTCGTGCTGAAGTCCCAGCTCCAGCAGGGTCAGCGGGGCGCTGCGCTGGCTGGGAGGGCGTTGATCGAGCCGCTCGATCAGGAGCATCAGGCTGGCGTCCACCCGCTGACGCCAGGCCAGCACCTCGGTGATCGTTGGACGGGTGAGCAGGCCCCGCAGGGGCCGCGCCAGTCGCTCGCCGATCGTGTCGTAGTAGGAGTTGAACAGGTAGCCCCAGCGGCTGTCGGCCGGTTCGTGCTCAGGCAGCTCGCTCGCCAGTAGGAAGGTCTCGAAGAACCAGCCGGTGTGCCCCAGGTGCCATTTGGGTGGGCTGGCGTCCGCCATGCCCTGCAGGCAGAGGTCTTCGGGTTCGAGCCCGGCGATCAGGGCTTCGCTCTGGCGGCGGATGATCCCCAGCCGGTGGGACCGCGCTGCGGTGTCGGGGGGACTCTCCACCGGGGCAGCGTGACTGGAGCGAGGTTAATCGGGCCAAACGGGCGCGGCGCGGCACCTACGATCGCCCCACATCTTCATCCAGGAGCACGGCCGGCGCCATGGGCATTACCCAGGGATTCGTGGGTGCGGTCGGCCATACCCCCCTGATCCGGCTCCAGGCCCTCAGCGAGCTCACCGGCTGCGAGATTCTGGGCAAGGCGGAGTTCATGAACCCCGGCGGATCCGTCAAGGACCGGGCCGCCCTCGGAATCCTGCTGGAGGCCGAGGCCAGCGGTGAGCTCAAGCCCGGCGGCACCGTGGTGGAGGGCACCGCCGGCAACACCGGCATCGGCCTGGCCCATCTCTGCAATGCCCGCGGCTACCGCAGCTTGATCGTGATCCCCGACACCCAGTCGGCGGAGAAGATCGGCCTGTTGCGCAGCCTGGGGGCGGAGGTGCGCACCGTGCCGGCGGTGCCCTACCGCGACCCCAACAACTACGTGCGCCTCTCCGGCCGGATTGCCGCCGAAACCCCCGGGGCGATCTGGGCCAATCAGTTCGACAATCTGGCCAACCGGCGCGCCCACTACAACTCCACCGGCCCGGAAATCTGGGAGCAGACCGGTGGCAAGGTGGATGCCTGGGTGGCCGCCACCGGCACCGGCGGCACCTACGCCGGCGTGGCCCTGTTCCTGAAGGAACGCAATCCGCACGTGCGCTGCGTGATCGCCGATCCCCACGGCAGCGCCCTCTACAGCTGGGCCACCAGCGGCGAATTGACGCTCGAGGGCAGCTCGATCACCGAGGGCATCGGCAACAGCCGGGTCACCGCCAACCTGGAGGGCGCGCCGGTGGATGACGCCGTGCGCATCGACGACCAGAGTGCCCTCGACACCATCTACCAGTTGCTCTGGCGCGAGGGACTGTTCATGGGCGGATCGGTGGGCATCAACGTGGCCGCGGCGGTGGAGACGGCCCGGCGTCTCGGGCCCGGCCACACGGTGGTGACCGTGCTCTGTGACAGCGGTGACCGTTACCGCTCCCGCCTCTACGACGGCGACTGGCTGGAAGGCAAGGGGCTGAGCCAGCCCCGGCGCGGCTCATGAGCGGCGCGTTGATCGGCGATCGCTACCGGCTGGAGGAGGAGCTCAGCAGCAGTGCCCAGGGGGTGCTGTGGCGGGCCAGCGACCAGTTGGCGGGCGAGGCGCCGATGGTGCTCCGCCAGCTGGCCCCGGGCCAGGATCAGCAGCGTTTCCGCGAGCTCTGGGGCCGCCTTCAAGGGGTGCTCCACCCCCAGGTGCCGCGCTTCGGTGGCGTCGTCCAGGACGGCGCCGACCTTTGGCTCGTGCGGGAGTGGCAGGGCGGTCCCACCTACCAGGAGCTGCGCTCGGCCCGGCAGGAGCGCCAGCTGGTGTTCGGCTCCGGTGAGGTGCTGCTGCTGCTGCGCCAGTTGTTGCCCGTGCTGGCGGTGCTCCACAGCCAGGAGCTGCTCCATGGCGATCTGACCCCCGCCAACCTGCTGCGGCGTGATCGCGACGGTCTGCCGGTGCTGCTGGATTTCGGCCTGGTGCGGGGGGTGGCGGCCACCGCCGCCCAGTCGGCTGGTCTGTTGGGGGCCACCCCCGGCTACGCGCCACCTGAGCTGGTGCGTGGGGAGCCGGCCCAGCCCTGGATGGACCTCTACAGCCTGGGGGTGGTGGCGCTGGCGCTGCTCACTGGCCAGGAGCCCGCCGATCTGCTCGATCCGGTCACCCTGGCCTGGCGGTTGCCCGCCGGCTTGGAGCCCGAGCCTGGCTTTCGGGAGGCCCTGCTGCGCCTGCTGGCGAGCGAACCCTCCGAGCGCTTTGCCTCGGCGGCGGCGGCCCTGCAGACCCTGCAGCAACTGCCCATGCCCGAGAGCACCGGGCCCGTGGCCCGGGCCGACCGCACCGTGGTGCTGGTGCCCCCAGCCCAGGCACTGCCCCCAACTCCCGCCAGCCCATCGACGGCGCCCGAGCCTGAGCTGCCCCCCTTGCGACCCGCCGTGGCCGCGAGCGTCGATCTTCCTCCCCGCAGCCGCTTGGAGCAGAAGGAAGAGGAGGCCGAGGGCCGGCTCTGGCCAGTGGTGATCGCCCTGGTGCTCTCGGCGGTGGTGGGCACCACCCTCGGCTGGCTGCTGCTCAGCCGCGGCAAGGCCCCCACCCCTGATCCGGCCGCCTCCCTGCAGCTGCCTGCCAGCCTGCCGCCGGCGGAGGTGGACCAGCGCCAGCAACTGCTCAACCGTCTGAGGGCGCTGCAGATCGATCGGGCCTGGTTCCTAAAGCTGGTGGACGCCAGCCTGCTCGCCCAGTTCCCCGAACGGGGCGGTCGCCTGCCCAGCGACTCGCTTGAGGACGCGCCCCTGCGCAAGGTCTGGAACGAGCTGGCGGAGGAGTGGCTGGCCCGGGTGGAACAACTGCCTCCGGAGCTGCGCCGGCGCCTGGGCAGCTTCAGTGCCGGCGACTGGCAGACCCAGCAGACCCGCCTGGGGGCCCAGGGGCTGAGCCCAGCGGTGCTGCGGCAGCTGGTGTCGGGGTCGGCCCAGAACTTGCTGCCCGGCCGCTCCGGTGAGGACATTCCCCCGGAGCCCTTTCGCCAGCTCTGGTATGCGGCGGCCCAGAAGAGCCTGGCCAACGTGCAGATCGAGCAGATCCAGACCCAGCTCGGTCAGACCCGGGTGCTCTCGGCCCAGGTTGAGGCGGGTGGCGCCCGTCTGTTCCCGATCCAGATCGGCCCCGGCTCTCGGCTGGTGCTGGGGGTCAACGGTTCGCCGCTGATGCAGATGAGCGTGTTCGCGGCCGACGGCGCTCTGCTGGAGGCCAAGGGCCCCCTGCGGGTGATCAGCCTCGAGCGGATCACCAGCGCGCCGGTGCAGCTGCTGATCACCAACGAAGGGGTGGCGCCGGCCCTGATCACCCTGTCGTTGCGCGTGGATCCGGCCCCGCCGGTGACGCCGACCACCCCGACCACCCCGGGTGAGCCCACCCCGACCGATCCGCTTCCCAGCACACCCAACCCCGAGCCAACCCCGACACCCGCGCCCACCCCATCAGGGCCCACGGGGCCCACCCCGCCACCGCCGGTGCCCGGCTCCGAACCCAAGGCGAACTGAGCGCTGGGATCAGATCCGCGCGATCGCGGCGCGGGTTTCCTTTGCATCCTGCTTGCGCTTCTCCTCCTGGCGCTTGTCGTGGAGCTTGCGGCCCTTGGCCAGGCCAAGGGTGAGCTTGATCCAGGAGCCCTTGAGGTGGAGGTTGAGCGGCACCAGGGTGAGACCCTTCTGATCGAGGGCGACGCGGAACTTGTCGATCTCGCGCCGGTGGGCGAGCAGTTTGCGAACGCGCAGCGGCTCGTGGTTGAAGTACGCGCCCGCATGGCTGTGGGGGGAGATGTGCACGTTGTGCAGCTGCAGCTCGCCGCCCCTGATCAGGCAGAAGCCATCCCGCAGGTTGGCCTTGCCGGCGCGGATCGATTTCACCTCAGTGCCCAGCAGCTCCACGCCGGTTTCGAGCGTGTCGATGATCTCGTACTGATGGCGCGCGAAGCGGTTGTCCGCCAGCAGCTTGTTGGCGGCGTCCCGTGCTGCCTTGGCGGTCTTCTTGCCTCCGCCCTTCGCCATCACCGTCCCTGGACTCTTCCGACCCTAGGCAGGGGCCGGTACCCTCGCCCCATGGCGATCGTTTCCTCAGGGGCCGGAAGGGGTGCTGGCGCCGGTGGGCGTTCCCCCCGCAAGTCGGCGGTTCCAGCTGGGGAGCCTCTGGCGAACCGGCCGCGGCTGGTGGATCCAGGAACCCTGGCGGAGGAGAGCGCGCCCGACGCCCCCGTGCTGCGGGAGGACAGCCTGCGCCCCCGCCGCCTGGGCGACTACATCGGCCAGCGGGAGCTCAAGCAGGTGCTGGGCATCGCCATCGAGGCCACCCGCCACCGGGGCGAGGCGCTCGATCATGTGCTGCTCTACGGACCGCCGGGGCTGGGCAAGACCACCATGGCCCTGGTGCTGGCCGAGGAGCTGGGGGTGCGCTGCCGTATCACCAGCGCGCCGGCCCTGGAGCGCCCCCGCGACATCGTGGGTCTGCTGGTGAACCTGCAGCCCCATGAGCTGCTGTTCATCGACGAGATCCATCGGCTCAACCGGGTGGCCGAGGAACTGCTCTACCCGGCGATGGAGGATTTCAGGCTCGATCTCACCGTGGGCATGGGTGCTTCGGCGCGCACCCGCAGTCTGCCGATCGCCCCCTTCACCCTGGTGGGCGCCACCACCCGTGCCGGTTCGCTCAGTTCACCCCTGCGGGATCGCTTTGGGCTGGTGCAGCGGCTGGAGTTCTACGACCTGCCTGATCTTCAGGCGATCGTGGAGCGGGCGGCGGGCCTGCTGAAGCTGAATCTGAAGCCGTTGGCGGCCCTTGAGGTGGCCCGGCGCTGCCGTGGCACGCCCCGGATCGCCAACAGGCTGCTGCGGCGGGTGCGCGACGTGGCCAGCGTGGGGGGCCACGGCGCCATCAGCGCCGAGCTGGTGGGCGAGGCCCTCAGCTTGCACCGGGTCGATGAACGCGGCCTCGACGCCAGCGACCGCCGCTTGATGTTGCTGCTGCTGGAGGGTTATGGCGGCGGCCCGGTGGGCCTCGACACCCTGGCGGCGGGCCTGGGCGAGGACCCCGCCACCTTGGAGTCGGTGGTGGAGCCGTTCCTGTTGCAACTCGGCTTTCTGCAGCGCACCCCCCGCGGTCGGGTCGTGACCGCAAGGGGCCGGGAGCACCTCGGCTGGCCGGAGGCGGTTTGATGATTGGGGGGCCATTGCTGGGGCCACCGCTGCTGGCCCTTGTGCTGGCGGTGCAGCTGGCTTTGCCCCAGTTGTTCGATCAGGCGCTGGCCGCCAGTCAGGCGGGACGCTTCGGTGACGCCCTGCCCCTGTGGGATCGAGTGCTGGAGGAGACGCCTGAATCGGCCTCCGCCTGGAGCAACCGCGGCAACGTGCAGCTGGCTCTGGGCCGGCCTGAGGCGGCGATCGCCGACCAGAACCGGGCCATGGCCTTGGAGCCGGACAGTCCCGATCCTCACCTCAATCGCGGCACCGCCGAGGAGGCCCTGAAGCAGTGGCCCGAGGCGGAGGCCGATTACCGCTGGATCCTTGAACGCGACCCCGCCGATGCCTCCGCCCTCTACAACCTGGGTAACGTGCACGGCTCCCTGGGGGATTGGAGCGCGGCCCGGGCTGATTTCGAAGCTGCCAGTGCCGCCAGGCCTGGCTTCGCCATGGCCCGTTCCAGCGGTGCCCTGGCCACCTTTCAGCTGGGGGAGCTGGAGAGCGCCGAGCGGCAGCTGCGCTCGCTGATCCGCCGCTATCCGATGTTCGCCGACGCCCGCGCCGGCCTCACCGCCCTCTTGTGGAGCCGGGGTGCCAGCGGTGAGGCCGAAAGCAACTGGACAGCGGCCTCGGGTCTTGATCCCCGCTACGGCCAGCCAGAATGGTTGCTCGAGCAGCGGCGTTGGCCACCGGAGCCCGTTCACGCCCTCGAGGATTTCCTCGCCCTCACCCGCTGATGTCCCCCGCCGCAAGGGCTTCCACTGATCTCTGGCATGGTCTGGGGCTGGATGGTGCCCTGGCGGAGGCCCTGCCCCAGTGGATCGGCCTGCGGCGCCACCTCCATGCCCACCCGGAGCTGAGCGGCGAGGAGCACCAGAGCGCTGCTTTGGTGGCCGGTGAGCTGCGCCAGTGGGGTTGGCGGGTGCGCGAGGGGGTGGGCCGCACCGGCGTGGTGGCGGAACTTGGCCCTTCCCATGGTCCTCTGGTGGCCCTGCGGGTCGACATGGATGCCCTGCCGGTGGAGGAGCGCACGGGGCTGGCCTACGCCTCCACCCGTCAGGGGTTGATGCACGCCTGTGGCCATGATCTCCACACCACCTTGGGGCTCGGGGTGGCCCAGCTCCTGGCGCCCCACGCGGATCGGCTCAAGGGCCGGGTGCGGCTGCTGTTCCAGCCCGCTGAGGAGATCGCCCAGGGGGCCGGCTGGATGGTGGCCGACGGGGCGATGGAGGGGGTGGACGCCCTGTTCGGGGTGCACGTGTTCCCCAGCCTGCCGGTGGGCTCGATCGGTGTGCGCAGCGGCGGCCTCACGGCCGCAGCGGGAGAGTTGGAGGTGGAGGTGCTGGGGGAGGGGGGCCACGGCGCCCGGCCCCACCAGAGCACCGATGCGATCTGGATTGCCGCCCGGGTGGTGAGCGGTCTGCAGGAGGCGATCAGCCGCCGGCTCGATGCCCTGCACCCGGTGGTGGTGAGCTTCGGGCGCATCGAGGGCGGCAGGGCCTTCAACGTGATCGCCGACCACGTGCGCCTGCTGGGCACCGTGCGTTGCCTGGATCCCGACGTTCATGCCCAGCTGCCGGGCTGGATCGAGGACACCGTGCAAGCCATCTGCCGCGGCTACGGCGGTGAGGCGCGGGTGCGCTACCGCTGCATCGCCCCGCCGGTGCAGAACGACCCTGATCTCACGGACCTGGTCGAGGAGGCCGCGATTGAGCGGCTGGGGCGCGCCCGGGTGCTGCGCCTGGAGCAGCCGTCCCTGGGGGCGGAGGATTTCGCCATGCTCCTTCAGCACACCCGCGGCACGATGTTCCGCCTCGGGGTGGCCGGACCCCAGGGCTGCACACCGCTGCACAGCAACAGCTTCGATCCCGATGAGGGGGCCGTGGCGGTGGGAGTGCAGGTTCTCACCTTGAGCCTGCTGCGCTGGCTGGAGCGGCAGCGATGACCAGGCGTCTGCTGGCCCTGGCCTCGCCGCTGCTGATTCTTCTGGCGCTGCTGGTCATGCTCACCCGCCAGGAACGTGAACGGCTCCAGGCCGTGCCGGCCCTGCTGATCGGTTCAGGGCTGCTGGCCACCAGCGCCATCGTGCGGGCCCAGCGCCGCCGGGCCCTGCTGGGCGCCCTACGGTCGGAGAAGCCGGGTCGTTGAAGGAGACGCTTGATGGATCTGGAGTTGATCAAGCAGGCGATCGTTTCTGGAGACCCCAGCCGCTCGATGCCAGCGCTGGTGGGTTTACGGGCGGTGGAGGTGGAGCAGGCGGTGCCCCTGCTGTTGCTGGGGCTTGAGCAGGAGGTGTTCATGGTGCGCTCGTTGAGTTGCGCGGGCCTGGGGCAGAAACGCAACGAAGTGGGCTGGCAGGCCCTGGTGGAGGCCCTGCGCCACGATGGCGACCCGAATGTGCGGGCCGAGGCGGCGAACGCCCTGGTGAGCCATGGGGTGGCGCGCGCCTGGCCGCTGGTGCGGGAGGCTTTTGAGCGTGATGGCCAGTGGTTGGTGCGCTGCAGCATCCTCTCGGCTCTCGCCGAGCAGCCGGAGATGGGGCCGGCAGCGCTGCTGGAGCTGGCCCAGCTGGCCCTGGCCGACGGCGATGGCAGCGTGCGCGTGGGTGGTACCGAGATCCTCGGCCGACTGGTTCGGGAGGCGACTGTGCCGCAGATCACCTCCGCCGCGCGGAATCTGTTAGTGGCTCTGCAGCAGGACGGGGACCACCGGGTGGTGGCCGCGGCCCTCAATGGATTGGGGGGCTAGGTCGCCGGCTCAACTCCGTCTCTCCCTTTAACGAAACAGCCTTGCTAGGTTTCCGCAGTCACTAGGGGTGCCCGGCCGATCAGACGGCCTGGGCTGAGATCACACCCTCCGAACCTGATCCGGGTCATGCCGGCGCAGGGAAGTGCCCCGAAATCTGCCTTGCCTTCGGGCCCGGTGGGCATCGGCTCCGGAGACGACCTCGCTCAGCCGACTGTCCCCGGCCCCGTTCACCGCCCTATCCCCCACGATCATGCGCAGCGCCTGGATTGAGAAGCGTCGCGGCGACGCCAATGTGTCCCAGATGCACTACGCCCGCCAGGGCGTCGTCACCGAGGAGATGGCCCATGTGGCCAAGCGCGAGAACCTGCCCGAATCGCTGGTGAGGGAGGAGGTGGCCCGGGGCCGCATGATCATCCCCGCCAACATCAACCACCCGGGCCTTGAGCCGATGGCCATCGGCATCGCCAGCAGGTGCAAGGTGAACGCCAACATCGGCGCCTCCCCCAATGCATCCGACCTCGAAGAAGAGGTGGCCAAGCTGAAGTTGGCGGTCAAGTACGGCGCCGACACGGTGATGGATCTCTCCACCGGCGGCGTCAATCTCGATGAGGTGCGCACGGCGATCATCAACGCCTCCACGGTGCCGATCGGCACGGTGCCGGTGTATCAGGCGCTCGAGAGTGTGCACGGCTCGATCGAGAAGCTCGACGCCGACGACTTCCTGCACATCATCGAGAAGCATTGCCAGCAGGGGGTGGATTACCAGACGATCCACGCCGGCCTGCTGATCGAGCACCTGCCCCTGGTGAAGGGAAGGCTCACCGGCATCGTGAGCCGGGGCGGCGGCATCCTGGCCCAGTGGATGCTCTACCACCACAAGCAGAACCCGCTGTTCACCCGCTTCGATGACATCATCGAGATCTTCAAGCGCTACGACTGCAGCTTCTCCCTGGGGGATTCGCTGCGGCCGGGCTGTCAGCACGATGCCTCCGATGCCGCCCAGCTGGCGGAACTGAAAACGCTGGGTCAGCTCACCCGCCGCGCCTGGGAGCACGACATTCAGGTGATGGTGGAGGGTCCGGGCCACGTGCCGATGGATCAGATCGAGTTCAATGTCAAAAAGCAGATGGAGGAGTGCAGCGAGGCGCCCTTCTATGTGCTCGGCCCGCTCGTCACCGACATCGCCCCCGGCTACGACCACATCACCAGCGCCATCGGGGCGGCTCTGGCGGGCTGGCACGGCACGGCGATGCTCTGCTATGTGACCCCGAAGGAACACCTGGGCCTGCCCAACGCCAACGACGTGCGCGAGGGCCTGATCGCCTACAAGATCGCCGCCCACGCCGCCGACATCGCCCGCCACCGCCCGGGGGCCCGCGACCGTGACGACGAGCTCAGCCGCGCCCGCTACGCCTTTGATTGGAACAAGCAATTCGATCTGTCTCTGGATCCGGAGCGGGCCCGGGAGTACCACGACGAAACCCTGCCGGCCGACATCTACAAGCAGGCGGAGTTCTGCTCGATGTGCGGGCCGAAGCACTGCCCGATGCAGACCAAGATCACCGATGAGGATCTGGCGGGATTGGAGGAGGTGCTGAAGGCCCAGGAGAGTGCAGGCCAACCGGTGGGTGTCTGAATTGGGTGCGCGCCCGGCTCAGCAATTGATTACCTGGCTGCTTCTGAAATCCATTGCCATCTGTCAACAGGTGGCGATGGTTTCCTCTTCAAAGGCGATTCCAGGCTGGCGCTCAGCTTTCTGGCCACGCTCGAGAAGGGAATAGAGCTGTATCGGATTCGTTGTGATCAGATGGATCACCACAAGCTGGACAATCTGCTGGAGGTGCTGCTGTCTTGCCTGGAAGTGATGCATTCCTGCATCGGATCGGGAATGAATTCTCTGCCGGCCAATGCCCCCCATTGTCGATTGAAGGTGGCACGTTGCCTGCCGGCAGGCTGGCTGAAGCTGGCCACCTGATTTTTTTGCGCTGCTGGGCGCCTCCGTCTGGGGTCTGGTGGAGACCGGAGCAAGGGGGTGTCATCCGTTGGCTGAGTGGCCATGCTCTCCCAGGACGTTGAGCCATGGACGCAACAATTCCAGCCCCCGGCGCTCTAGGGCTGAGCCTTTTCAGCGGGTTCCTGTGGTGTGAACGGCAAAGAAAAAGCCCCGCCAAGGGCGGAGCTTGATGAAGGCACTTCGCCCAAGGATGCCTTTGTTGCCTCAGCCCAGCAGCGCCTTCGCCTTCGCCACCACGTTCTCCACCGTGAAGCCGAACTTCTCCAGGCAAACAGCGCCCGGAGCGGAGGCTCCGAAGCGATCGATCGACACGGTGTCACCGTCGAAGCCGGTGTACTTGTGCCAGCCGAAGGAACTGGAGGCTTCCACCACCAGGCGCTGGCGCACGGCGGCGGGCAGCACCGATTCGCGGTAGGCGGCATCCTGCTCCTCGAACAGTTCCACGCAGGGCATCGACACCACGCGCACGTTGTTGCCCTCGGAGCGGAGCTGAGCAGCGGCCTTGCTGCAGAGCTCGAGCTCGGTGCCCGAACCGATCAGGATCAACTCGGGGCTGCCTTCGCTGTCTTCGAGGATGTAGCCGCCCTTGGCCACCTTCTCGGCGCTGGAGTTGGCCTGGTTGGCCATCGCCTGGCGGCTGAGGGCCAGCACCGTGGGCCGCTTGCGGTTGGTGACGGCCACCTTGTAGGCGCCGCTGGTTTCGTTGCCATCTCCCGGGCGGATCACCAGCAGATTGGGGATCGCGCGCAGATTCGCGAGCGTTTCGACCGGCTGATGGGTGGGGCCGTCTTCGCCGAGGCCGATGGAGTCGTGGGTGAACACGTAGATCACCCCCAGCTCGCTCAGGGCGCTCAACCGGATGGCGCCCAAGGCGTAGCCCGCGAACACCAGGAAGGTACCGCCGTAGGGAATCAATCCGCTGCCGTGATAGGCCAGACCATTGAGGATTGCTGCCATGGCGTGCTCGCGCACCCCGAAGTGCAGGTAGCGGTTGGCTTCGGCGCCCTTCTGAAAACTCTTCTCCCCCTTGATGTCAGTGAGGTTGGAGTGGGTGAGGTCGGCCGAGCCGCCGATCAGCTCGGGGAGCTTGGGGCCGATCGCATTGAGCACGTTGTAGGAGTACTGACGCGTGGCCAGGCCCTTGTCGGCGGGGGTGAAGCTGGGGAGGGACTGCTCCCAGCCGCTGGGCAGTTCGCCCCGTAGCCTGCGCTCGAATTCAGCGGCTTCGGCGGGGTAGGCGGAGCGGTAGGAGGCCAGGGTGTCGTTCCAGGCCGATTCCAGGGCCGCACCGCGCTCGATCGCCTGCCGCCAGTGGTCGTAGGACGCCTGGGGCACCTCGAAGTCGCCGTAGCTCCACTCGAGGGCGGCCCGGGTCAGGGCCGCTTCCTCAGCGCCCAGGGCCGCCCCGTGCACGCCGGCGGTGTCGGCCTTGTTGGGGGAGCCGTAGCCGATGGTGGTGGTGACCTTGATCAGGCTGGGCTTGTCGGTGACCGCCTTGGCCGCCTCGATCGCCCGGCTGATCGCGTCCACGTCGGTGTTGCCCTCGGCCACGTGCTGCACGTGCCAGCCGTAGGCCTCGTAGCGCTTGAGCACATCTTCGGTGAAGGAAACCTCGGTGTTTCCATCGATGGTGATGTGGTTGTCGTCGTACAGGCCGATCAGCTTGCCCAGGCCCAGGTGACCCGCGAGGGAGGCGGCCTCACCGGAGATCCCCTCCTGATGGCAGCCGTCGCCCATGATCACGTAGGTGTGGTGATCGACGAGCGAGAGGCCGGGCTTGTTGAACTGCGCCGCCAGGTGCGCTTCGGCGATCGCCAGGCCCACGGCGTTGGCGATGCCCTGGCCCAGGGGGCCGGTGGTGACTTCGACGCCGGGGGTCTCGAAGGTTTCAGGGTGGCCAGGGGTCTTGGAACCCCACTGGCGGAACTGCTTGATGTCCTCGATGGTGACGCTGTCGTAGCCGGTGAGGTGCAGCAGGGCGTAGAGCAGCATGCAGCCGTGGCCGGCGGAGAGCACGAAGCGGTCCCGGTTGAACCAAAGGGGGTTCTTGGGGTTGTGCTTCAGCGCCCGATCCCAGAGGGCGTAGGCCATGGGCGCGGCACCCATGGGCAGGCCGGGGTGCCCCGAGTTCGACTTGTTGATCGCGTCGATCGCCAGGAAGCGAATGCTGTTGACGCAAAGGGTGTCGATGGACACGGGGGGTGCGGCGACCATGGGAGTGGATGGAAGGGTGAGCGGAGTGGGGCGATCCGGGGGGGCTGGGAAATCAGCCCATCCGACGGAAGGCAAGACAGACGTTGTGACCACCAAACCCAAAGGAGTTCGAGAGCACCACGTTCAGCTTCTGTTCCCGGGCTTGGTTGGGAACGTAATCCAGATCACAGGCCGGATCCGGGTTTTGGTAGTTGATCGTAGGCGGTATGAGGCCATGGACAATCGCCAGCACACTGGCCACGGCCTCGATCCCGCCGCTGCCACCGAGCAGGTGCCCCGTCATCGATTTGGTCGAGCTCACCGGGATCTGGTGCGCACGCTCCCCGAGGACCGTCTTGATGGCGGCGGTCTCGTTGCTGTCGTTGGCCTGGGTGCTGGTGCCGTGGGCATTGATGTAGTCCACGTCCGCGGGGTCGAGGCGTGCATCCGCCAGGGCCAGCCGGATCGCCTCGGCGGCGCCCACTCCACCGGGGGAGGGCAAGGTGTAGTGGTAAGCGTCACAGGTCATGCCGTAGCCCACCACCTCCGCCAGGATCTCGGCTCCGCGGGCCTCGGCGTGCTCCAGGCTTTCGAGCACCAGCAGCCCGGCCCCTTCACCGATCACGAAGCCGTTGCGTTCGGCATCGAAGGGGCGGCTCGCCGTGGCCGGGTCGTCGTTGCGGAAGGAGAGGGCCTTGGCGCTGGCGAAGCCGGCCACCCCCAACGGAGTGATCGCGGATTCGGCCCCGCCGCAGACCATCGCATCGGCCAGACCGAGCTGAATGAGCCTGAAGGCATCACCGATGGCATTGGATCCAGCGGCACACGCGGTGGCCACGGCGCTGCTGGGACCTTTGGCCCCAAGGGCGATGGCCGCCAGTCCCGTGGCCATGTTCGGAATCATCATCGGCACACAGAAGGGGCTGACCCGATCCGGCCCGCGTTCCGCCAGCACGTGCGCCTGGGTTTCCATCATCAGCAGACCGCCCACCCCAGACCCGATCGCCACACCGACCCGGTGCTGGTTGCGTTCGTCGATGCTGAGGCCCGCATCCGCGACCGCCTGCTTGGCGGCGACCACACCGAACTTGCAGAAGCGGTCCCAGCGCTTCGCCTCCTTGGGTTCGATCCAGCCCGTGGGGTCGAAGCCCTTGACCTCGGCGGCGAACCGACAGGCATGGCGTGAGGCATCGAACAGGGCGATCGGTGCCACCCCGTTGCGACCGGTGCTCAGACCTTCCCAATAGGAGGAAACGTCATTGCCGATCGGTGTGACCGCGCCCAGGCCAGTGACCACGACGCGGTGGAGACCCTCCACCATCCGGATCCTCAGGCCTGCTTGTCCTGGATGTACTTGACGGCGTCACCGACGGTGAGGATGCCTTCGGCGGCCTCGTCGGGGATCTCGATATCAAAGGCTTCTTCCAGGGCCATCACCAGTTCAACGGTGTCGAGGGAGTCGGCGCCCAGATCGTTCTGAAAGTTCGACTCTGGCTTGACTTCAGCGGCATCGACGCTGAGTTGCTCGGCAACGATCGAGCGGACTTTCTCGTAGGTCGCTTCCTGGGACATGACCGATTGGTGGGAGGCCGCATCCTACGAGTCGCTCGGACACCCCCTTGGCTTATGAACAAGGGTGACGGGCTGCCCAGTGGCCCGGTTGGCTCTGGTCCGCCTTGGGTACTTTGGGCTCCACGCCGTTTGCTTCCGGCCGGGCATGTCCCATTCCGTCAAGATCTACGACACCTGCATTGGCTGCACCCAGTGTGTGCGCGCCTGCCCACTCGACGTGCTCGAGATGGTCCCCTGGGATGGCTGCAAGGCTGCCCAGATCGCCTCGTCCCCCCGCACCGAAGACTGCGTCGGTTGCAAGCGTTGCGAGACAGCCTGCCCCACCGACTTCCTCAGCATCCGCGTCTACCTCGGCGACGAGACCAGTCGCAGCATGGGTCTGGCCTATTGATCGGCCCTCCTTCAAGGAATCAAGCCCGGCCTTGGCCGGGCTTTTTTTCTGCCTGGCGATCCACTAGAAACGAGCCCACTCAGCCCCTTCCTCCATGTGCGGCATCGTCGCGGTGATCGGTTCCCGCGAGGCGGCTCCTCTGCTGCTCGAGGGCCTGCGTCAGTTGGAGTACCGCGGCTACGACTCAGCCGGCCTGGCCACGGTGGCCGGGGGTGAGCTCACCTGCCTGCGGGCCCAGGGCAAGCTGGTCAACCTCTCCACTCGCTACGACCAGCAGGGGGCGCGGGGACTCTGCGGCATCGGCCACACCCGCTGGGCCACCCACGGCAAACCGGAGGAACGCAACGCCCATCCCCACCTGGATGGTTCCGGCCAGGTGGCGGTGGTTCAGAACGGCATCATCGAGAACTTCCGCAGCCTGCGCCAGGATCTGCAGGCCGAAGGGGTGGTGTTTCTCTCGGAGACCGACACCGAGGTGATTCCCCACCTGCTGGGCCGTGAACTGGCGGCCCTGCGACAGGCCGGCCGTCCCGCCAGTGGCCAACTCCTGCTGGAGGCGCTCCAACGGGTGCTGCCCCGGCTCCATGGCGCCTATGCCCTGGCGGTGGTCTGGGCGGAGACACCCGGCGCCCTGGTGGTGGCCCGTCGCCAGGCGCCACTGCTGATCGGGCTGGGGGAAGGGGAGTTCCTCTGCGCCAGTGACACGCCCGCCCTGGCGGGCTTCACCCGCACGATCCTGCCCATGGAGGACGGCGAGGTGGCCCTGCTCACCCCCCTGGGAATCGAGCTCTACGACGGGGCCGGTGTGCGCCAGCAGCGCACCCCCACGCTGCTCAGCGGCACCGAGCACGTGGCGGACAAGCGCAGCTTTCGCCACTTCATGCTCAAGGAGATCCACGAGCAATCGGAGACGGCAGCCCTCTGGGTGGCCCGCCATCTACCTGAATCGAGCGAGGCCGACCGATCCGTGGCAGGGGCTGCACCGCTGGTGGCCCTGCCCCTGGATGAGTCGGTCTTCGAAGGAGTGGAGCGCATTCAGATACTGGCCTGCGGCACCAGCCGCCATGCCGCCCTGGTGGGGGCTTACCTGCTCGAACAACTCGCCGGCCTGCCCACCTCGGTGTTCCATGCCAGCGAGTTCCGCTATGCGCCGCCGCCCCTGGCTCCCCACATGCTGACCATCGGGGTGACCCAGTCGGGAGAGACGGCCGACACCCTGGCGGCCCTGTTGATGGAGCAGGAGAGGCGGGAACTGGTGGCCGACCCGGCCTTCGCCCCGCGACTATTGGGCATCACCAACCGCCCGGAGAGCTCCCTGGGTCGATTGGTGAGCAACGTTCTCGACATCGGCGCCGGCATCGAGGTGGGGGTGGCGGCCACCAAGACCTTCATGGGTCAGTTGCTGAGTTTCTATGGTCTGGCCATTGCCTTCGCCGAGCGCCGGGGGCATGGCCCGGAGACCTTGCAGCGGCTGGTGGGGGAGCTGCGCACCATCCCCGCCCATCTGTCTCAGCTGGTGGAAGACCACGACCGGCGCTGCGCCGAGGTGGCCCACTTGTTCAACGAAACCCACGACATGATCTTCCTGGGCAGGGGCATCAACTATCCGATTGCCCTTGAGGGCGCGCTCAAGCTCAAGGAGATCAGCTACATCCACGCCGAGGGTTACCCCGCTGGCGAGATGAAGCACGGACCGATCGCCCTGCTGGATGCCCGGGTTCCCGTGGTCTCGATCGCGGTGCCGGGAATCGTGTTCGACAAGGTGCTCTCCAATGCCCAGGAGGCCAAGGCCCGCGATGCCCAGCTGATCGGGGTGGCCCCCGAGGGCCCCGACACCGAGCTCTTCGACCTGCTGCTGCCTGTGCCTGTGGTAGATGAACTGATCTCGCCGCTGTTGACCGTGATTCCCATGCAGCTGCTCAGCTATCACATCGCCGCCCATAGGGGGTTGGATGTGGATCAACCAAGGAATCTGGCGAAGAGTGTCACGGTGGAGTGAGCCGGCCCCGCGCTGCTACAGCGGCGGGTGCTCGCTGCGCGAGCAAGGCCGCTTCCGCAGTGCGGGGCCGGCTCAACGGGGGTGACGCTCTGGGGTCGCTGGGTCAGGGGGGGCGCGTGGGGCCAGCTGAGTCTTGGGGCTTGGTCTCGATTGCGCTGGGTTACGGCACCAGTACGGCGTCGCTGCGGCCGTAGCGGTCTTCGAAGCGGACGATGTCGTCTTCGCCCAGGTAGGGGCCGCTCTGCACCTCGATCAGTTCCACCGGGATCTTTCCGGGGTTCGAGAGCCGGTGCTTGGCGCCCAGGGGGATGTAGGTGCTCTGGTTTTCGCCGACCAGCTCCTCCACACCGTCTTTCTCGACCACGGCCGTGCCCTTGACCACCACCCAGTGCTCGGCCCGGTGGTGGTGCATCTGCAGGGACAGGCAGGCGCCCGGTTTGACCTGAATCTTCTTGACCTGCCAGCGCTCCCCTTCCACGACGCCGTCGTAGTGGCCCCAGGGGCGGTAGATACGGCGGTGGGCCTTGCCCTCCGAACTGCCATCCGCCGCCAGCCGGTTCACGATCGTCTTGACGTCCTGGGCCCGGTCGCGGTGGGCCACGAGCACAGCGTCATCGGTTTCGATCACGACCAGATCCTCCACCCCCAGACCCACCACCAACCGGTGCTCGCTGCGCAGGTAGCAATTTCGCGCCCCTTCGCTGATCACCCTGCCCCGCAACACGTTGCCCGACCCGTCGCGGTCGCCTGTCTCCCAGAGGGCGCTCCAGCTGCCGACATCGCTCCAGCCCGCCTCCAGGGCCAGCACGGCCCCCCGATCGGTCTTCTCCATCACCGCCACATCGAAGGCAACGTTGGGGCAGGTGGCGAAGGCCTCCCGCTCCAGCCGCAGGAAATCCAGATCGCTGCTGTCGTGGTCGAGGGCGGCGCGGCAGGCGCTCACCACCTCCGGCGCCAGCCGCTCGAGCTCCGAGAGCACCGTGCTGGCCCGGAACAGGAACATGCCGCTGTTCCAGGTGAAGCGGCCGGTGGACAGGAACTGCTCGGCGGTGGCGCGGTCGGGTTTCTCGACGAAGCGGGCGATCGGCACCGGCGAGGCCCCAAGGCTATCGGAGGCCTCGATGTAGCCGTAGCCGGTTTCCGCCGAGCTGGGAACGATGCCGAAGGTGACCAGGGAACCGGCTTCGGCGCTGGCGATGCCGGCGCTGACCGTGGCGCGGAAGCGACCGGCGTCACGGATCACGTGGTCGGCGGCCAGCACCAGCAGCAGGGGGTCTTCCCCCCGGGCCGTGGCCTTGAGGGCGGCCACCGCCACGGCGGGAGCGGTGTTGCGCCCCAGGGGCTCCAGCAGGATCGCCCCAGGCTCGATGCCGATCTGGCGCATCTGCTCGGCGACGATGAAGCGGTGGTCTTCGTTGCAGATCAGCAGCGGCGGAGCCAGGCCGGCCAGTCCCTCGAGCCGTTGCTGGGTCTGTTGCAGCAGGGTCTCCTCCCCCTGGCCGGCCAGGGGCCAGTACTGCTTGGGATAACTGGCCCTCGACAGGGGCCAGAGCCGGGTGCCGGTGCCCCCGCACAGGATCACCGGCACGAGCGAGGTCGGTGCGCTGGCCGAGGAGCTCATTGGGCAGAGTCGGGCTGAGGACCCGATGCTATGGGGCCCCTCAGGGATCCAACAACCCCGGTGGCGGCGTCAGGCCCAGCCAACCCTCGGAAAGGTTCACGGAGGGCACGATTGCCTCCACGAACGGCACCAGCACGCGCCTCCCCGGGCCCTCCCCAGGGCCTTCGGGGTTGAGTTCCACCTCCAGCAGGTCGTTGCCGGCAGAGAGCAGATCGACCACGGTGCCGATGCTGCGGCCATCGGCCTCCATCCGCACCTGCAGACCCACCAGGTCAATCAGGTGGAACTCCCCTTCGGCGAGTTCTGGCCGGTCGTCGCCGCGCACCAGCAGCTCCTGGCCCACGAGGGCTTCAGCGGCCTCGCGGCTGTCGATGCCCGCCAGGCGCACCACGAACAGCTCCTTGCCGGGCAGCTGTCGTCCGGCCACAAGATCCACCGGGCGGGGTTCCAGCTGCTTCAGGCGCAGCCAGCGGGGGCCGGGGGCGGTGAAACGTTCCGGGAAGTCGCTGCGAGGCACCACGCGCAGCTCCCCGCGCAGACCCTGGGCCGCCACCACCTTGCCCACCATCAGCCACTCATCCATCGCGTCGGTTGCGGGCGTCTGAGCCGATAATGGAGGCACGACGGGCTGACCCCATGGCTGAACTGATCCTGCCGGGCTCCACCGTGGTGGTGCGCGATGCCCGCTCCATCTACGACGGCTACCGCGGCTTCGTGCAACGCATCAGTGACGTGCGCGCGGCGGTGCTGTTCGAGGGCGGCAACTGGGACAAGCTGGTGACCCTGCCCCTGGCGCACCTCGAGAAGGTCTGAGAGCTTTGCTAGTGCCCGCTCAGGAGCTGGGCTGCTCCTGCTTCAAACGCTCCAGGGCCTGGCGGGCCGCCTGCTGCTCGGCTTCGCGGCGCGAGCGGCCGCAACCCTCGCCCAGGGGCTTCCCCGCCAGTTCCACCCGGCCATGGAAGCGCTCCGGGTGCCCGTGGCTGCTGTGGCGTTCCTCCACCGCATAGCCCGGCAGCCCCAGCCCCAGGCCCTGGCTCCACTCCTGAAGCGCCTGCTTCCAGTTGTGGCGGTGCGGGTCCGCCAGCAGTTCGGCCGTGGTGCGCTGCCAATGGGGAGCCAGCCAGCGGTGCACCGGCTCCAGGTTGCCCCAGGCTTCGTAGAGGCCGCCGATCAGCGCCTCGGCGCTCTCGGCGCGCACGGTGGGGGCGGCCAGGGGGTCGCGGCGGGTGGCCTCCGCTTGCAGCAGCACCGCTTCGATCCCACAGGCGGCTCCAAGGTCTGAGAGGGCTCGGTCGCTCACCAACTGGGCCCGCAGGGCTGAGCATGCACCAACGCTGAGTTGAGGATGGTGGCGCTGCAGGTACTCGGCCGACGCCAGCCTGAGGACTGCATCGCCTAGGAACTCAAGGCGCTCATGGTTGCGGGCCAGGCTGGCGGAGGTGTGGGTCAGGGCCTCATCGATCGGGCCGAGATCCGGGGCCTCCTCCAGCCCCAGGGACGCCAGGAAGGCAACCAGCTGCTGACGGCGTTCGCTCGGGATCGACATGGGATCGGGCGGGGCGTCCAACTGGGGCCATCAAGGGGTGAAAGCAGGACGTAAGCCGGGTTCTGTTCCGGTTCGCCGAAGCGATCCGGGGCGGTCATCTATCTGGGACCGTTGTTACCAACGGCCTCGAGCGGCGCACTTAGGTCGGGACGGGTGTCATGGCCAACCGTTGTCCCTGGGCCTTGCTCCCAGCCGGGGTTTACCGAGCCAGCACCTCTCGATGCTGCTGGTGCGCTCTTACCGCACCTTTGCACCCTTACCTGTGCGCCGGGCGAACCCGGAGCCATCGGCGGTGTGTTTCTGTGGCACTCTCCTCACGGTCACCCGCACTGGGCGTTACCCAGCAGGCCTGGCCATTGGGGAGCCCGGACTTTCCTCAACCAGGGGAGAACCCCCCGATCGCGACCACCTCGCCTGCTTTCGAGAACCATCATGGCCCGAGGGTTAACACCCTTGGCGCCATTCATAATGACCAGCCTGGGGGCTGTAGCTCAGCCGGATAGAGCGACGGTTTCCTAAACCGTAGGTCGTGGGTTCGAGTCCCGCCAGCCCCGCTTTCAAAACCTTGGCACTGGCTTCCCTGCAACGGGCCACCTTCAGCAACGGGGGGCAGCGAAGCCGGTCCTTGAACCTCGTCAACCAGGCGCTCGTGCAGGTGAGGTGGGCCTGGTTGACGCCACGATCTGAGCCGACCATGGGGCCATCGTGGGACCGGTAGCCTGCGCTACGGGTAGTGGTCTTCCCATTCGGGCCCCTGCGGCTAGCGTGGGCCCAGTCGTCCTTCCCCGATGACCCAGCTTCACGATCTGCGCCTGCGGCTGCTGGTGCAACAGGAGAGTGAGCGGATTGCCGCCAACCAGGGGGGAGAGCTCGACCTCTCCGTGGTCCAGGCCCGCTGCCTCTGCTGGCTGGCCCTGCTGGCGGAGGCCCATGAGGATCAGGCCAGCGACGCCGAGAAGCGCGGGGACGTGGAGCAGGCCATGGGCTGGTTCGCTGACTCCATGCGCCTGCGGGATGTGATCGGGGTGGTCAGTTCGATCGAGATTCCGCTTCCCGTCTTGCACGAGTGTGACGACGATCCCGGGTACGACGCCGGATCGATGACGGCTTGAATGAAGCCTGGGCTGGGCAATGCCATGATGGGATTTGAGAACCCAAGGGAGTGCGGTGCCCGAAGAGCCCTGCCAATGCCCTGACTGCCAGCGTTTTTATCGGGAACACGACCGATTGATTCGCGAAAACCCCACCCTGCGCCAGCAGCAGGAGCTCAATTGGGCTGCGCTGCAATCCTTTCGAACCCTGGCCGGGCGGGTGCTCGAAGACCTGCAGAAAGTCCACGGCGACGCCGAGCCGCCGCCCGCCGCTCCCCCCATGGCAGCTGGGGCCAAGGGAGCACCCGAGACGGCCTCAGAGGAGAACGACGCCATGCAGCAGGCCATCGGCGATCTGGAGAACATCAATGCGCATCTGTTCTCGATCGAGGCGCTGATGGAGCGCATCTTCGATGTGCGGGTGCCGGAGGAGGTGGAGCAGAAGTTCAAGGAGCAGGCTGGTGAGTTAGCCCCTGATCCCCTCAACGCCGATCGTCTGCGGCTCAATCGTCTGCTGCATCAGACCCCTGACCTGCCCGACCACCGCAGCTAGGACGCCATCGCCAGGGCCAGGCATTGGCGGGCCATCTGGCCTTCTTCATCGGCTGGGACGCGCATCCATTCGATCGGCCCCAGCCAGCCCAGGCGTTCCCTGAGCTCGATTTCCAGAAGGGCATCGTTGGCGCCGATGCCGCCGCTGAGGGCGATCGCGTCGACACCGCCAAGGCTGGCGGCCATGGCTCCGATTTCTGACAGCAGCCGGTGCTGGAACACGGCCAGGGCCAGCAGGGCACCCCGGTGGCCAGCGGTGGCGGCGCGGCGCAGCTCGGCCCAGTCGCCACTGAGCTCCGAGAGACCGAGCAGGCCGCTTTCGCGGCTGAGGGCGTGGTCGATCTGATCGGGGAGCAGGCCCTCGCGCATCAGATGCAGCAGCAGACCCGGGTCCACGGAGCCACTGCGGCTGGCCATCACCAGCCCCTCCAGGGGGGTGTAGCCCATGGTGGTGTCGATGCTGCAGCCGGCCTGGATCGCCGCAAGAGAGCAGCCCGCCCCGAGGTGGCAGCTGATCAGCCGCAGGTGGGTGGGGTGGCCGAGGCGGGCGGCCACCGTTTCGCTCACGTGCTGGTGGTTGAGGCCGTGGAAGCCGAAGCGCCGCAGCCCCTGGGCCCGCCAGCGCGCCGGCAGGGCATAGGTGAAGGCAGCCTCCGGAAGGTTGTGGTGGAAGGCGGTGTCAAAGCAGGCCCACTGCTGCAGGGCTGGATCCCAGGCGATCAGGGCGCGGATCAGCTCCAGGGCGGGCCCGTTGTGGAGCGGCGCCAGGGGCACCAGCGCCTCCAGCGCGTCCACCAGTTCAGCGGTGATCCGGGCCGGCCCGCTGAAGTGCTCTCCCCCGTGCACCACCCGGTGGGCCACCAGGGCCAGCTGCCCCCCCCAGGGGACCAACTTCTCAGCTAGCCAGGGCCAGGCTTCGCTACCGCCGGGTCCCTGGCCCTGCCAGAGCCGCTCTCCGGAGCGATCGATCACCGCAGCCTTGAGGCTGGAGCTGCCCAGATTCACCACCAGGGCAAGGGCCACTCCGGATCAGTCGAGATCGCAGCTGATGGTGACCGGGAAGGGGGCCACCCGCCAGATGCGCTCGGCGTACTCACCGATGGAGCGGTCGGAGGAGAAGAAGCCCGAGCGGGCGCTGTTCAGCAATGACATCCGGTTCCAGCGCTCCCGATCGGCCCAGGCCCGGCTGACCTCCTGCTGGGCCTTGAGGTAGGCGCTGAAGTCGGCGAACACGTAGAAGGGATCGCGGCCGATGAGGTTCTGCAGCAGCGGGCGGAACAGATCGCCATCACCGTGACTGAAATGCCCCTGCTCCACCAGCCGAATCACCTCCGGCAGTTCCTCGATCGTGTGCACCAGCTCCCAGGGGCGATAGCCCGAGGCGTGCAGGGTGGCGATTTCCTCGGTGGTGTGGCCGAACAGGAAGAAGTTCTCCGCCTCCACCTGCTCGCGGATCTCCACGTTGGCCCCGTCGAGGGTGCCGATCGTGAGGGCGCCATTCATGGCGAACTTCATGTTGCCGGTGCCTGAGGCCTCCAGGCCGGCGGTGGAGATCTGCTCGGAGAGATCGGCGGCGGGGTAGACCTTTTCGCCCAGTTTCACGGTGTAGTCCGCCAGGAACACCACCCGCAGACGACCCTCCATGTCGGGGTCAGAGTTGATCGTTTCGGCGATGCCGTTGATGAATCGAATGATCAGTTTGGCCATGTAATAGCCCGGCGCCGCCTTGCCGCCGAAGATCACCGTGCGCGGCGCTTCACCATCCGCCAGGCCGTTCTTGATGCGCAGGTACTGGGCGATCACCTGCAGGGCGTTCAGGTGCTGGCGCTTGTATTCATGAATCCTTTTCACCTGCACGTCGAACAGGGAGGAGGGATCCACCAGCAGGCCATTGGTGCGATGGATGAACTGGGCGAGATGCTGCTTTCCAGCGAGTTTGCTTTGCTCCCAGCGCTCCAGGAAGGCCCGATCGTGCTGGAAGGGCTCCAGCCGGCGCAGCTGAGCGAGGTCGGCGACCCAGCCGTCACCGATTGCTTCGCTCACCAGAGCGGTCAGCGGTGGATTGGCCAGGGCGATCCACCGCCGAGGGGTCACCCCGTTGGTGACGTTGGTGAACTTCTCGGGCCAGAGGGTGGCGAACTCCGGGAAGAGCTGGCTTTTCACCAGATCGCTGTGCAGCGCGGCGACCCCATTGACGTGGTGGCTGGCCACGGTGGCCAGGTGGGCCATGCGCACCGCCTTGCGACCCTCCTCATCGATGATCGACACCTTGCGCAGGATCGTGTCGTTGCCGGGGAAGCGCAGGCGTACCTGTTGCAGGAAGCGGCGGTTGATCTCGAAGATCAGCTCCAGGTGGCGGGGCAGCAGGCTGCCGAACAGCTCGAGGCCCCATTTCTCTAGCGCTTCCGGCAGGAGCGTGTGGTTCGTGTAGGCAAGCGATTGGCTGGTGATCTCCCAGGCCTGCTCCCAGGTCAGACGCTTGTCGTCGATCAGGAGCCGCATCAGCTCGGCCACGGCGATCGCCGGATGGGTGTCGTTCAGTTGCACCGTCCAGTGTCGGGGGAAGTCCGTCACCGGCAAGCCGCGGCGCTCCAGGCTGCGAAGCATGTCCTGGAGCGAACAGCTGACGAAGAAGTGCTGCTGCTTGAGCCGCAGCCGGCGCCCTTCATCGGTGCCGTCGTTGGGGTAGAGCACCTTGGAGAGGGTTTCCGAACCCACCTTCTCCTCGACGGCGCCGTAGAAGTCGCCGATGTTGAAGGCGTAGAAGTCGAAGCTTTCGGCGGCGTCGGCGCGCCACAGCCGCAGGCGGTTGCAGGTGTTGACCCGGTAGCCCAGCACCGGCACGTCATGGGGGATGCCGATGGCATGCTCCGTAGGGATCCAGCGCACGCGGTAGCGGCCCAGGTCATCCTGGTAGCTCTCGGTGCGGCCACCGAAACCCACGAAGCAGGCTTGGTCAGGGTGGGCCAGTTCCCAGGGCCAGCCTCCCTTGAGCCACTTGTCGGTGATCTCCACCTGCCAGCCATCACGAATCAGCTGGTCGAAGATCCCGAACTCGTAGCGGATGCCATAGCCGGTGGCGGGGATTTCCAGGCTGGAGAGGGATTCCAGGTAGCAGGCCGCCAGGCGACCGAGACCGCCGTTGCCCAGGCCAGGTTCCTCCTCCATCTCGGTGATCTGCTCCAGGGACTTCACCCCGAAGCGGCCCAGGGCTTCACGGGCCTGCTGCTGGATGCCGAGCATCAACAGGTTGTTGCCCAGTTGGGGCCCAACCAGGAACTCAGCCGAGAGGTAGGCCACCACCCGTTGGGGGGTGGCGCTGATCGCCTCGATTCCCGCCAGGTAGCGGGTCATCAGCCGGTCGCGCACGGCATGGCTCAGGGCCAGGTAGAGGTCGTGGTGGTTGGCGCTGGGGGCGAGCTTCCCGAGGCTGAAGAACAGGTGCTCCGTCATGCCGGCGAACACGTCGTCGGCGGTGAGGCCGTTGCGGTTGGTGTCGGCATTGCAGCCCGGGGTGGGCAGCCTCAGCTCCGTGGGCAGGGTGTCGCTCAAGGCCGATCCTCCAGGGCGGGGTTCCAGCGCCAGTCGGTCACGTCCGGGCTGTCCATGCCGTGAGTATGGGCGTAGGCGCGGTTCTGGAGGATCAGATCCTTCATGCGTTCCTTCACATGGGCGGCGCGGGAGCCCAGGGAGGGCACCCGGTCGATCACGTCGATCACCAGATTGAAGCGATCGATCTGGTTGTTCATCGCCAGTTCCAGGGGGGTGTTGATGTTGCCCTTCTCCTTGTACCCCCGCACATGGAAGTTCGAGTGGTTCTTGCGGCGGTAGGTGAGCCGATGGATCAACCAGGGATAGCCGTGGAAGTTGAACATCACGGGACGATCGGTGGTGAACAGGCTGTCGAAATCGCGGTCGCTCAGCCCGTGCGGGTGCTCACTCGGCTGGGTGAGGGCGAACAGCTTGACCACGTTGATCACCCTCACTTTGAGGCTGGGGATCTCAAGGCGCAGGATCTCTACCGCCGCCAGGACCTCCTTGGTGGGAATATCGCCGGCGCAGGCCATCACCACATCCGGCTCATCCGGCTCGGTACCGGAGTCATCGTTGCTGGCCCAGTCCCAGAGGCCGATTCCCTTGGCCACATGCTTCCTGGCCTGGTCCAGGGTGAGGTATTGCAGGTGCTTCTGCTTGTCGGAAACGATGATGTTGCAGACGTTGGTTTCCAGGAACGCCTCCTCGGCCACCGCCAGCAGGGAGTTGGCATCGGCCGGCAGGTAGACCCGCACCACCTCGCCGCTCTTGTTGCCGGCCAGGTCGATGAAACCGGGGTCCTGGTGGGTGAAGCCGTTGTGGTCCTGCCGCCAGACCGTGCTCGAGATCAGGCAGTTCCAGGGGCCGATCGGGGCGCGCCAGGTGGCGTGGTGGATGCAGGATTCCAACCACTTGGCGTGCTGGTTAAACATCGAGGCGATCACGTGGGCGAAGGCCTCGTAGGTGTGGAAGAAGCCGTAGCGACCGGTGAGCAGGTAGCCCTCCATCATTCCCACCAGGGTGTGCTCGCTGAGCATCTCCACCACCCGGCCATTGCGGGCCAGTTCGCTGCCGCCGGCGTCTTCGGGCAGCAGCTCCTCCATCCAGACCTTCTTGCTGACCTCATAAATGGCCTGCAACCGGTTGGAGGCGGTTTCATCAGGCCCGAACACCCGCAGGGAATCGGGGTTGCGGGCAATGGCGTCACGCAGCAGGGCTCCGAGAGGAGCGGTGTTCTCCACCTCGTTCTGGCCGGGCTGATCCACCGGCACGGCGTACTCCGTGATCGGAGGCAACTGCAGCTTGCGGCGCAGCTGGCCGCCGTTGGCATGGGGGTTGGATCCCATGCGACGGCCGCCAGCCGGTGAAAGGCGCTGCAGCTCGGAGATCAGGGTGCCGCCAGCATCGAACAGCTCCTCGGGCCGGTAGCTCCGCAGCCATTCCTCCAGCATGCGCAACTGCTCGGGATCCTTGTTCGGCGCAGGCAGCGGTACCTGGTGGGAGCGCCAGAAACCTTCCAGCTTCTTGCCGTTCAGTTCCGCCGGACCGGTCCAGCCCTTGGGGGAGCGCAGGACGATCATCGGCCAGGCGGGCCGGAAGGCCTCACCGCTGGAGCGGGCCTGCTGGCGGATGGCCAGGATCTGCCCCACGGCCTGATCCATCGCCGCGGCCATCGCCCGATGCATGGCCGCGGGGTCGTGGCCCTCCACGAACAGCGGGCTCCAGCCGTAACCCCGCAGCAGATGCTCCAGTTCCTGATGGCCGATGCGTGCCAGCAGGGTGGGGTTGGCGATCTTGTAGCCGTTCAGGTGCAGCACCGGCAACACGGCGCCATCACTGATCGGGTTGAGGAACTTGTTGATGTGCCAGGAGGTGGCCAGAGGACCGGTTTCGGCCTCCCCGTCACCGACGCAGGCCAGGGCGATCAGTTCCGGGTTGTCGAAGACGGCCCCGCAGGCATGGGAGAGCACGTAGCCCAGTTCGCCCCCTTCGTGGATCGAGCCGGGGGTTTCCGGGGTGCAGTGGCTGCCGATGTGGCCCGGGAAAGAGAACTGCTTGAAGAAGCGCCGCATCCCATCGGCGTCCTGGGATTTGTCGGGGTAAAGCGCGCTGTAGCTCCCATCGAGGTAGGTGGGGCCCAGCACCCCAGGGGCTCCATGGCCTGGCCCCGACAGGTAGATCATGTCCAGGTCGTGCTGGCGGATCACCCGGTTGGCGTGGGCCCAGATGAACGCCTGCCCGGGGCTGGAGCCCCAGTGGCCCAGCAGCCGGTTTTTGATGTGCTCAGGCTTCAGTGGTTCCCGCAGCAGGGGGTTGGCCTGGAGGTAGATCATCCCCACGGCCAGGTAGTTGGCGGCCCGCCACCAGGCGTCGATCAGGGCCAGCTCACCCTCATCGGGGCCCACCAGTGACTGGGGATCGACCTCGATCGTGAGGGGTTCCATGGGGTGGCGACTGGTCTGAGCGGAACGTAGCCAGAGTTCGGCATAGAGATCGGCATGGAGCATCACAAGCCAGGGTCTCGACACCAATCCTCCCCAGCGATCCCTTTAAGGCCGATCAGAGTGGAGAGAGCCGCTTGGCCCCGCGATGACCAATCCCCTGCCGGAAGCCCTCAGGGGCTGGGGTCTGAGCTGGGGCGGCTGGCTCGACAACCGACGCGGTGAGTGGTGGCTGCTGGCCCAGCTGCTGTTGATCGCCCTGCTGCTGTTGCCCCCTTACCCGGCACCGTCGGCCCTGGGGCTGGTCTGGCCCCTGGCTCTGCGGCTGTTGGGAGCCGCCGCCGTCTTGTTCGGGGTGGTGGCGGCCCTTAGGTCCTTCCTGAACCTTGGCCCCAGCCTCACGCCCCTCCCGGACCCCAAGCCCGGGGCACCCCTGGTGACCACGGGTGTCTACGGCCGGGTGCGCCATCCCCTCTATCAGGCCGTTTTGATCGTCGCCCTGGGGATGGCTCTGGCCCTCGGCAGCGTCCTGCATCTGGTGCTGCTGCTGGCCCTGGTGGGAGTGCTTGGGGGAAAGGCCCGGCGCGAGGAGCGGCAACTGCTGCTGCAACACCCGGATTACGCCAGTTACCGCACCTCCACGGTCGCGATCGTGCCGGGGCTGCCCTGGCTCGACTGGCGCGCTTGAAAGGAGCTCAGGTCCGCGGGCCTTCGTTGTCGCGGCTGCTGAGGGCCCAGAACGCCCCGGCCAGCACTGCCATCAATCCCAGGCTGCTGGCCCAGGAGGGCCCCAGGGCCCAGCTGAGACCCAGGTCGGTGATGGCCCCAACCGCCAGGGCCAGCAGCAGGCTGCTGAGGATCAGGGCGATCTGCTGGAGTTGTTCGCCCAGCGGGCCTTCGGCCAGGGCTTGCTCCAGCCGTGTCAACGGCCCGCTCAGCGGCAGGTAAAGCGCCAGGGCCCACAGGGCCGTTCCCGGCAGCAGGGGGGACCAGTCGGGCACGGGCTGGGGGCACAGGAAGCTCCCTAGCATCGACCACCCTGCGCCGATCCATGGGCACCTGGTCGTATCTGGGCCATTCCGTTCACTGCCTCAGCCGAAGCCCCGCTGATCCGGTTGGTCCTGCCCTGTTGCTGGTGCATGGCTTTGGCGCCTCCACCGATCACTGGCGCTTCAACGTTCCGGTGCTGGCGGAGCGCCATGAGGTGCATGCCATCGACCTGCTCGGTTTTGGCCGCAGCGCCAAGCCGGAGGGCCTGGCCTACGGCGGCGACCTCTGGCGCGATCAGCTGGCGGCCTACGTGCGCGAGCGCATCGGCCGGCCCACGGTGCTGGTCGGTAACTCCCTGGGGGGCTACTCCGCCCTGGCGGCCGCGGTGGCCCTGGGCGAGCTGGCGGCGGGGGTGGTTCTGCTCAATGCCGCCGGCCCCTTCAGCGCCGAGCAACGGGAGCCGAAGGGCTGGGGCGCCATCGCCCGGGCGACGGTCGGTTCGGCGCTGCTGCGCAGCCCTGTGCTGCAGCGACTGCTTTTCGAGAACCTGCGCCGGCCGGCCACGATCCGCCGCACCCTCAACCAGGTGTATCTGGACCGCACCAACGTGGACGAGGAGCTGGTGCATTCAATCCTGGCGCCGTCACGGGATCCCGGGGCGTTCGGTGTGTTTCGCACCGTGTTCGACATCCCCCGCGGCCAGCCCCTCGATGGGCTGTTTGAGCAGTTGAAGGCGCCGTTGCTGTTGATCTGGGGCCTGAAGGATCCCTGGATCAACGCCGAGGGGCGGCGGGCCCGGTTCCTCGCCCATGCCCCCGCCGGCACCCGCGAGGTGCTGCTGGAGGCGGGCCACTGCCCCCACGATGAGGTGCCCGATCAGGTGAACCGGGAGCTGCTGGTCTGGCTGGGGGAGCTCCAGGATCCGCGCCCCCTGCTTCTTTTTTCGCCCTGATTTCCCATGACGCTCGTTCAACGCACGGAGCCCTATCCCCATTGGGCTTACACCCACCCCGCCACGGGGGATCAGCTGCGGCTGGTGCCGGATCGGGGCGGGCTGGTGACCGGTTGGGAGAGTGATGGCCGCGAACGGCTCTATTTCGATGCGGCGCGCTTCGCCGATCCGGCCCTGTCGGTGCGGGGCGGCATCCCGGTGCTGTTCCCGATCTGCGGCGGCCTGCCGGATCACCCGCTGCCCCAGCACGGCTTCGCCCGGGATCGGCCCTGGTCGCTGGCGCTGCTGGAGGACGGCGAGGGTGTGCGGCTGCAGCTGTGCGACGACCCCAGCACCCTGGCCCTGTTCCCGCACCGCTTCCGCCTGAGCCTGGAGCTGCGCCCCGTTCCTGCGGCGCTGGAGATCAAGGCGGTGGTGGAGAACACCGGCGCTGAATTCCTGCCCTTCAGCTTCGGGCTGCATCCCTATTTCCAGGTCACTTCCCTGGAGGCGGCGCGGCTCGAGGGGTTGCCCGATCAGGTGCTCGATCAGGTGAGCGGTGAGCAGGTGCCCGCATCAGAGCGGCTGGCGGCGCTGCCGTCAGGGGTGGATCTGCTGGCGGAACCTTCGGGGCCGGTGCGGCTGGTGGACACGGCCCGTGCCGAGGCGATCAGCCTGGAGAGCACCGCGCCCCTGGATCTGGTGGTGGTCTGGAGTGATCCGCCCCGGCCGATGGTCTGCCTGGAGCCCTGGAGCGCCCCCCGTGGCGCCCTGCTCAGTGGCGATCGACTGCTGCGGCTGGCCCCCGGGGAAGCGCTCGAGCTGTTGACCCGCTACAGGCTCACGCCGGCCTGAGCGACCCCCGGCAGCCGGCCCCGGGCCAATTGCTGCCGTGGATCGAACTGCCGCTTGAGTGCTTCGATCAGAGGCCGATCGGGCGCGTCTCCCCAGGCGGCAAGAGCCGCTCCCGCGGGTTGCTCCAGCACGGTGAGGTAGCCGCCCAGTTCGGTGCAGCGCCGCCGCAGCTCCTGCACCTGGAAGGGGGCCAGCTGACCTGGACCGGAGCCCGCCTGCGCCCATGTCAGCCCCAGGCCGCTGCCGGCACCGAGCGCCACCGGTACCGACTGCAGCAGGCGGTGGGCCAGCAGTTCGGCGCCGTGGGCGGGTAGCACCCCCAGCCGCAGCAACCAGCGGCCGCCGGGCGGTCCGGCGGCCCCACCCCCCTGTTTGATCAGGCCCTCCCCCAGGCCGAGGGAGCGCAGGGCTTCGAGCCGCTCGCTGTCCAGGGGCTGGGCGCGCAGGCCCAGGGCAACCGCCTGGCTGGCGATGGCATCGATCTGTTCGGCGAGGGCGTCGTGGCTGACGCTGGCCAGGCTGATCAGCAGGCCTGTGGCGGGCTCCGCACCCGCCTGGGCGCTGAGGGCCATGCTCCACCAATCGATCAACTCGGGAGTAAGGCTTGAGGTCAACAGCCAGCGGCGCAGGGCCTCCAGAGCGGTGAGCTCGCCCTGCACCAACAGGCCTCGGCGCATGGGTGGCACCGGCGCCGTGCGCAGGGTGAGTTCGGTGATCAGGCCCAGGGAGCCCCAGCTGCCGGTGAACAGTCGCATCAGGTCGTAGCCCGCCACGTTCTTGACCACCCGGCCGCCGGCGTGGGCATGGACGCCATCACTGCGCAGCAGGCCGATGCCGATCACCTGGTCCCGCACCCCCAGGTGCCGTTGGCGCAGGCCGCCGGACAGGCCGCGGGCCACCAGCCCGCCGACGCTGCCGGCCCCTGTCCCATCGGCGCCACTGCCCCAGGGCCAATCGATCGCCAGCCATTGCTGCTGCTCCGACAGGGCCTCCTGCAGGTCCTTGAGCCCCAGACCCGCCTGCACGGTCACGGTGAAATCACCGACGGCATGGTCGATCAGGCGATCGAGGCGGCGGCAGCTCAACACGGTGGGGGATCCGCTGCCGCCGCTGCCCACCGGCGGGCCCCAGTGCAGGCGGCTGCCGTGGCCGGCGGGCAGCCAGGGGGTGGCCTCGGCATGCAGCTGGCGCACCAGCTCCGACAGCTCCCTGGGTTCCGGGGTGATCACGGCACGATGGTGCCATGCGAGCGCACCCCAAGATCGTCGTCTTTGACGACGACCCCACCGGCTCCCAGACGGTGCACGGCTGTCCGCTGCTGCTGCGCTGGGAGCAGCCTGCGTTGGTGGAGGCTCTTAAGGATCCCTCGCCTCTGCTGTTTCTGCTCACCGACACCCGGGCCCTGCCGCCCGAGCAGGTGGCCGAGCGGGTGCGGACAATCTGTCGTGCCCTGGCGGCAGCCCGCCAGGAGGCGGGACTCAAGGACTGGCTGCTCATGAGCCGGGGAGATTCCACCCTGCGGGGCCACTTTCCCCTGGAGGTGGAGGCGATCGCAGCCGAACTTGGTCCTTTCGAGGCCACCTTGCTGGTGCCGGCGTTCCTGGAAGGGGGGCGCACCACGGTGGAGGGTGTGCACCTGCTGCACGGGGAGCCGGTGCACACCACAGCCTTCGGCCGCGACCGCCTGTTCGGTTACGGCAGCAGCGATCTGCCGGATTGGGTGGCGGAAAAGAGCGGCGGCCGGGTGACGGCTGCGGCGGTGCGGCGGATCGGCCTGCCGGAGCTGGAACGGGCCGCGGCGGGTGAGCAGGGGGCTCGCGCCCTGGCGCAGACGCTCCAGGGCCTGCGCGGCAACCCCTTCGTTGTGGCGGACGCCGTGCGGCGCCGACACCTGGAGGCGCTGGCGGCGGCCGTGTGGGCCGCCCAGGAGGCCGGAGCGCGCCTGATGATTCAGTCGGCGGCGGGGCTGATCCAGGCCCTGGCGGACTTGCCGCCCCAGCCCCTCGATGCTCTGGGCCTGGCGGCGTTGCGGCGTGGGCCCGAACCGGGAGCGGTGCTGGTGGGCTCCCATGTGCCCCTGGCGGACGACCAGCTGGCGGCACTGCTGGCGGAACCCGGTTGCTTCGGGGTGGAATTGCCGGTGGAGCGGGTGCTGAGCAACCTGCGCCAGGCTCGAGCACCCGATGACGGCATCGTGGCGGGACTCCTGGAGGCGATGCAAGGCCTGCGCCGGCAGGGCCTGACCCCTGTGCTGTTCACAAGCCGCGGCGAACGGAGCTGCGGAGATCCGGCCGAGCGGCGGGCCCTGGGGACGGCCCTGGCGGAGCTGATGGCCCACATCGCCGCCGCCCTCCCCCAGGATCTGAGCTTCGTGATCAGCAAAGGGGGCATCACAACCCAGACCCTGTTGGCGGACGGGCTGGCGGCGTCGGCGGTGCGGCTGGAAGGTCAGCTGCTGCCGGGGCTGTCGATGGTGCGGTTGCCGGCGGACCACCCCCACTTCCCCCTGCTGCCGCTGCTCACGTTCCCGGGGAACCTTGGCGACGCCGACACCCTGGCCCAGGCCTGGCGATTGATGGCGTCTGCGGAGCTCGAGACCGAACGAACTCTTCCGGCTGGAACCACCTAAGGTCACGCCCAATGCGCCTGCCTGGCGCCGCCGAATTCTCCCCCATGACCTTCCCCACGCTCCTGCTCGAGGTGGGCAGCCATCAGCTGGAGGTGGCCGAAACCCTGATCGGTGTGGGCCGTTTCGTGCTGATCTTCATCGCCGCCCGCGCCCTGGCGGAAGTCCTGGTGCGGCTGCAGTTGCCCACGATCCTGGGGGAGCTGGTGGCCGGGGTGATCATCGGCATCTCGGGACTGCATCTGATCCTGCCGCCGGAAACCCAGGGGGAGGTGAGCGCCTGGCTGATCAACTCGGTGTCATCCCTGGCCCACCTGGCGCCGGAGAACGTGCGGGAGGTCTACGCCGAGAGCTTCCCCAGCCTGCAGTCGGTGGCCACGATCGGCCTGTTTTCCCTGCTCTTCCTCACGGGCCTGGAGAGCGACCTCGACGGACTGATCGCCGTGGGGGTGCAGGCCTCCACCGTCGCCATCACCGGCGTGGTGCTGCCCTTTGCCCTGGGCACCTTCGGCCTGCTCTGGATCTTCCATGTGCCCCTGATCCCGGCGGTGTTCGCCGGGGCGGCCATGACCGCCACCAGCATCGGCATCACCGCCAGCGTGTTCAGCGAATTGAAGTTCCTGCGCACCAAGGAGGGCCAGATCGTGATCGGCGCCGCCGTGCTCGATGACATCCTCGGCATTGTGATCCTGGCCGTGGTGGTGTCCCTGGCGGCCAGCGGCACGGTGGCCATGGGGCCAGTCGTGAAGCTGGTGGCGGCGGCGGCGGTGTTCGTGGTGGTCTCGTTGGTGCTCAGCCGCACCGCGGCCCCGGCGTTCGACTGGCTGCTGGATCAGCTCAAGGCCCCGGGGGAGGTGGTGGTGGCCTCCTTTCTGGTGCTCTGCTTCGCCTCCTTCGCGGCCCAGGCCATTGGCCTGGAGGCGGCCCTGGGGGCCTTCGCCGGCGGTCTGATCCTGAGCAGCTCGCGCCATACCAAGGCGATCGAGGAGGCGGTCAAACCGCTGGTGCAGCTCTTTGCCACGGTGTTCTTCGTGCTGATCGGCACCACCTTGGATCTCTCGGTGCTTAATCCCTTCGATCCCGCGAACCGAGAGGGTTTGATCGTGGCTGGTTTCCTGCTGGTGGTGGCGCTGGTCACCAAGGTGGTGGCGGGATGGAGCTATGTGAGCAAGGAGCCCACCAACCGGCTGGTGGTGGGTCTGGGGATGATGCCCCGGGGGGAGGTGGGGTTGATTTTCCTGGGGCTCGGCACCCAGGCGAAGCTGCTGACCCCAGCCCTTGAGGCGGCGATTCTGCTGATGGTGATTGGCACCACCTTCCTGGCGCCGGTGCTGCTGCGGCTGGTGATCAGTCGGCAGCCGGCGCCGATCGAGCAGGCGGCCTGAGGCGGCCTGGGCCGTTTCTCGATTCAGCGCACAGTTCCTCAGCCGCAGAGCACCCGCTGGCCGTCCACCCAGCGGGCGCGAAAGGTCCCGCGGACGATCTCACCGCCCTTGGAGACCAGGTCGAAGCTGCCCTCCACCGGTTGGCGGGAGTGCAACGAACGGAAGCGCACCTGCCCGGACATCAGCCCCGACACCCCTGGCCTGGGTTGCAGCGTCACCGAGCCCTGGGCCCGGGCCCCATCCCGAGGAAACACGAAACTCAGGGGCGTGCGCCCATCGGCGGGTTCCCAGATGGCGATCGTCAGGATGGTGGGCGCCTCAGCGGAGCGGCGGGCCAGGGGGACCGTGATCGTGAAGGCGGGTCCGTCCCAGGGGGCGCAGTCGTTCCAGATCTGGGCGGGCAGGGGCGTGGCGCTTCCAGGCTGTTGCCCTGGGCTGGCCAGCAGGTTGGTGGACAGTCCCAGGGCCAGGAGACCACCCACCGTGACCAGGGTTTTGAGGACAGCGGAGGGGTAGAGAGTGGCCATGGATGGATCAGGAGCCAGGCACGGCGCGCTGGGGAAACGACAACTCCAGCACCAGGCAGCCCTCCTCGGTGCGAAACGGGCCGTGCAGTTGCCCAGGGGGCCTGCTGGCGTAATCGCCAGCCTCGAGCCAGCGGTCGAAGGCGGCGTCATGGAGGCGGCCGCTGACGATGAACACCTCCTCCGGGTAAGGATGAAGCTTGGCCCCGAAGGCGGCCGTATCGGCGCCTGGATGGAAGCGGGTCAGGCGGGTGATCTCGCCCGTGGCGGGATCAAGGCTCAAGGTGAGCTCCTCCGCCAGCTGCTCAAGGCCCGGCACGGGCGTCCAGCGGTGGCGATGGGCCTCCGCGAGGGTATTCCAGTACGGAGTGATGCTTTTCATTGGTGTGCTGCTCGGAAATCCTGTGAGGGCTGAGCACTCTCGCGCTGGTGTTTCCGTCTCCGGTGGGAGCAGGTCTGCGGTTCAGAGATCACCTTGCTCGATTTCATCGAGGTAGAGGAAGGTGGGGGCGTGAACACCTGCCTCCTGGCGCAGTTTGACCAGCCCGGGAGATTCGAAGAAGGCGCGCGCCGCCTCCAGCGAGGTCCAGGCGGAGAGATGAACCACGTGATTCGGATCCGCTGCATCGCGCAACAGCTGATAGCGCCGTTCCCCTGCTTCGCGGCGGATCGTGGTGGCGTCATCGAAGATCCGCTTCCAGGCCGGATAACTTTCCACCGCATGGAGGATCAGCACATGGGGCATGGACGCTGGGCGGAGCCCATGAGTCAAGCAGCGCAGGCCTTTGCCCCAAAGGGATTTAATCAGGATCGCTGGGCTAACGAGGCCCGTTATCGTATTTACGGCTGAGACGGTCGAGTTCGCTGCGCAGCTCATCGAGATCGCTGCGGTTGCGCTCCCGCTCCTCGTCGGGGTACTGACGCAGCGATCGGAACATCAGGCCGCCGCCGCCACCGACCATGGCCACGATCGCCAGCAGGCTCCAAAGGCTGGTGGGGCGGAAGCTGAACACCAGGCTCTGGAGCACCAGCACCCCGAGGGCGGCGGACGTGGCCCAGATCAAGACCCAGGCCAGCTTGCGGTAGGTGCCGGCCAGCAGCAGGGCGGCGCCGATGGCGAGGGGCACCATCAGCAGCCCGAAACCCTGGCCGTTGTCGAACCCCAGCAGGCCGCCGAAGAAGGCCCCGCCACGGCTGCCATAGCCCCTGCCGAACCAGCCCCCCAACCCCAGGGACCCCTGGGAGCCGACGATCACCTGGCTGGTGAAGAGCACGATGCCGGAGGCGAACAGGGCCCCGCCGATCAGGAACAGAAGGAAGTCCTCTTTGGGCTTGCGATTCATGGACGTTTCCCGATGCGTTCATCCTGCGCAGGGGGCCGAAGGCTGTCAATCGCCTTCTGCAGCCCGTGATCGTGGCGGTGCGTGCCGATGGGAGGCCGCTCGCGCGGCGGCTCAAGGGGAGGCCAGCAGATCGCTCACCAGCTTGCCCGCGGTGAGCAGGGCCATCAGCAGGTAGATCCAGCGAATGAAATGGCTTCCCTTGGCGATGGCGGTGTGGGCTCCCAGGACGCCGCCGATGGTGTTGGCGATCAGCATCGGAATCCCAAGCTCGAAGCGAATCGAGCCATGGAACAGGAACACCACCAGGGGAACGGCATTGCTCAGCCCATTGAGCACCTTGGTGTTGGCGGTGGCGCGCAGGTAATCGCACTGCAACACGCGCACGCAGAAGAAGGTCAGGAAGATTCCTGTGCCTGGCCCGAAGAAGCCGTCGTAGAAGCCGAGCAGCAGGGCGACCGCCTGGGTGAGCCGACGCGAGCTTGGCGTGAGTGCTTCGAAACCGTGGTGGATCCCCAGGGCGGGCCGGAAGAAGCAATAGAGCGCCACCGTGATCACCAGCGCCGACACCAATGGCTTCAAGAAGTCATTGGGAAGGATCAGCACCGAGGCGGCCCCGATCAACGCGCCGGTGAAGGTGAACGGCCATGCCGCGCCCACCACCTCCGGTTGCACAAGCCCGCGGCGCAGGAAGGTGAGGGCCGCCACGGAGGTGCCCGCCGTGGACACCAGTTTGTTGGTGCCGACGATCTGGGACACGGGCAGCCCAAGCCAGAGGAAGGCGGGAAAGGTGATCACCCCGCCCCCTCCGGCGATCGCATCGACGAAGCCCGCCATCAGGGCCGTCAGGGAGAGGAAGAGGAGGTCCAGTGGAAAGGCCCGTTGCAGGACTGTGGAGAGCGCCCCGTGCACTCAAGGTGGAAGGCGAATCGATTGAGAATGCTCTGTCAGCCCTGCGTCTGACGTTCTTTTGGTCACGCTGCAGCCGTTCGCCAGGGGCCGATCACAGCAACGTCCGCTGAGTAGGAGGTAGGCCAGTCAGTCAGCCGACAGAGCGATGCGATGTCTTTGTGGGTCTTGCCCCTTCGCCGCTCGACCTTGCCGACCTCCCAGGCATGGACGCTGGCCTGAAGACGTGGGCCAGTCAGGCCTACGAAGGGGTCTCTTGTCGCCTTCATGGTGGGGGTGTGCCGTTCCCGTTCAGCGACCGGCTCGCCCGGTGGCGCGGCGCGGCCCGGCGGTGGTGCGCTCACCTGAGGCAGTTCAACGGAGGTGCGTTCAGCGGTTGCTGGAATCATCCCCACCACCCTCCAATTTGCCGGGCCCCTGGACGCGCTGTTGAGGACCCAGAGGCCACAGGATTGAATCAACCCACCCCCCGATCGTCCGGGACCTCAGCCTCCCGAGAGGCTTCGGGCCAGCAGCTGGATCGGATGCAGCACCTCGATCGGCCGCCCGGTGCCTTCCATGTGCTGGCGGATCTGCAAGGTGCAGCCGATGTTGGCGCTCACCGCCAGGTCGGCGCCGGTGCCGGAGAGATCCTTGGCCTTGAGGCGGCCCAACTCAGCGGCCTCGGCGGGCTGCACCAGGTTGTAGATGCCGGCGCTGCCGCAGCACACGCCCGCTTCGGTGGCCTCGCGCAATTGCACGTGGGGGATGCGCCGCAGCAGCTCCCGAGGCGGCTCGGAGATCCCCTGACCGTGAAGCATGTGGCAGGCGTCGTGATACGCGAGCCGCAGCGGCCGCTCGGCGGAGGCGAGTTCGCCATCGCCGTGGCGGAGCGGCTGCAGGCGGTCTTGAACGGCCTCGCTCAGGCCCACGCGCTGCAGGAACTCCTGGATGTCTTCCACCCGGGCGGCGAAGGAGCTGCCACGGGAGGCCCACGTGGGTACGTTCGCCAGAAGCCGGTCGTAGGCCTTGAGGGTGTGGCCGCATCCGGAGGCCGCCACCAGCACCGCTTCGAGGGGTTCGCTCCCCGCCGGCTTGCCAGGGCCGATCACGGCCTCGAAGGCGTCGATCAGATCCCCCGCCAGCGCTCGGGTTTGCTCCAGTTCCCCCTGGTGGTGGGTGACGGCGCCGCAGCAGTTCTGGGCCGGGGGGATCACCACCTCGATGCCATTGGCGCTCAGCACCTCAAGCGCCGCCCGGTTCACCGCCGGATCAAACAGCCGTTGCACGCAGCCCAGCACCAGCCCCACCCGGTGGCGCCGCTCCCCTTGGGCAGGCACCACCAGGGGAAGAGCATCCGTGAACGCCTCGGGTAACAGGGGGGGCAGCAGCCGCTCCATCGCCTCCAGCCCTGGGCCGAGCAGCCGGGTGAGACCACTGGAGCGCGCCAGTCGTTGCAGCGGCGTGCCGGTGTAGAGCCGTAACGGGGCCAGCAGGGCCCGCAGCCGCCTGGGGTAGGGCAGCAGCGCGAACAGCAGCTGGCGGAAGCGACGCTGGCCGGGGCTGCGAAGGTCCGGTGCGTTGAGCTTGGGGCGGGTGGCCTCGATCAGCTCGTCGTAGCGCACGCCCGAGGGGCAGGCCGTGACGCAGGCGAAGCAGCCCAGGCAGGAATCGAAGTGGCCCGCCACCGTGGCATCGAGCTCCAGCTCGCCCGCCTCGATCGCCTTGAGCAGGTGGATGCGTCCGCGTGGTGAATCCATCTCCGTGCCCAGCACCCGGTAGCTGGCGCAGGTGGGCAGGCAGAAGCCGCAGTGCACGCAGGGATCGCTGGCCGGGTTGGCGGGCCCTGGCGGGGGGGTTGCGTCGCGGGCCGTGGCTGACGGGGAGGCGCTCATGGGGGCCAGTCTGCCCCGCAGGCTCACCCCCCGAAGTGGCGCACCACGGCTTCGGCGAAGCCCGAGCAGCTCACCGGCTCCACCCGGGGCTCCATCAGCCGGGCCAGGTCGTAGGTGACTTCCTTGTTGGCGATCGCGGCGCTGAGGCCTGCGGTGATCAGATCGGCCGCCTCCTGCCAACCCAGATACTCGAGCATCATCACGCCGCTCAGGATCACCGAGCCCGGGTTGATGCGATCGAGGCCGGCGTGCTTCGGAGCCGTGCCATGGGTGGCCTCGAAGATCGCCGCGTTGTCGCCGATGTTGGCCCCCGGCGCCATGCCCAGGCCCCCCACCACCGCAGCGGCGGCATCGGAGATGTAGTCGCCGTTGAGGTTGAGGGTGCAGAGCACCGAGTACTCCTGGGGCCGGGTCTGGATCTGCTGGAAGATGCTGTCGGCGATGCGGTCGTCGACCAGCACCATCGACTTCCACTTGCCGTAGCCGTGGCTCTCGCCGATGGCCTCGATCACCCCCTTCACCTCCTCATCCACCGCCGCTTTCTTCTCAGGGGTGAGACTGTCGTAGCCGGGTTCGATCATGCGCGCGTTGGCCTCGATCGTCAGGCCGTGGTTGCGCTCCAGGTTGGAGAGGATCCAGCTTTCGCGCTCGGTCACGCAGACGTCGCGGAATTCGCTGGTGGCCAGTTCGTAGCCCCAGTCCCGGAAGGCCCCTTCGGTGAACTTCATGATGTTGCCCTTGTGCACCAGGGTCACGTGGCGCTTGGCGCCCTCGAGGCCGAGGGCGTGCTGAATCGCCTTGCGCGCGTGGCGCTGGGTGCCGAACTTGCTCACCGGCTTGATGCCGATGCCGGCCCCTTCGGGGATGCGGCGACCCTTGAGCTTGCCGTTCGCGGGAATCACCTCGTCGTTGAGGTGGCGGATCAGTTCGATGCCCACCGGGTCATCGGCGGCCCATTCGATCCCCATGTAGATGTCTTCGGTGTTCTCCCGGTAGACGACCACATCGAGATCCTGCGGCCGTTTGTGGGGGCTCGGGGTGCCCTCGTAATAGCGGCAGGGGCGCACGCAGCAGTAAAGATCGAAGATCTGGCGCAGGGCCACGTTCAGTGAGCGGATCCCGCCACCGATGGGCGTGGTCAGTGGGCCCTTGATCGCCACGCCGAACTGCTCGATCGCCGTGAGCGTGTCCTGGGGCAGGTACTGGTAGGTGCCGTAGAGCTCGCAGGCCTCATCGCCGGCGTACACCTTGAACCACTCGATGCGCCGCTCGCCGCCGTAGGCCTTGGCCACCGCCGCATCCAGCACCCGTTGGGTGGCGGGCCAGATGTCCACGCCGGTGCCGTCGCCACGGATGAAGGGGATGATCGGATCGCTCGGCACCACCGGCAGGCCGTTTTCGAAGCGGATGGCAGTGCCGCTGGTGGGGGCGGTGAGCTTCTCGTAGGTGGCCATGCGGCGCCAGGGCGCGGGTGATTCGGCGCGAGCCTATGTCCGTGGGAGGGCCCGGAAGGTTTGCGGTGATCGGCGCGGGGGCGGGTCGCTGTGCTCTCCCTTTGGGGCGGCGCCGGGGCATGGCTGGGCCGCCGGCCGTGTTCTCAACTGCCGATCAGCGCAGCGATCCCGCCCCGCGGACGCCAGGATGGGAGCTATGAATGCCGCCGAGCAGGTTCGCTCCCTGGAGCTGGCCCAGGCCATTGCCTCGGCGGCCACCCTGTTTCGGGAGCATTTTCCCGATGCCCGCGCCAACCTCAACCCCTGGCGCGATGACCCCGAGACCCGAGCCTTCGGCGAAAGCGAGACCCTCGATCTCTCGTTTCATTTCCCCGGCTGGAGCCCCCGCATCCAGTGCCGCTCCGTGCTGGTGCAACTCCGTCTGGCCGCGCCTCCCGCCGCCTTGGATCCCAGCCCGCGTCAACGTCCCCCCCTGCTCGGGGTGACCCTGCGCGGGCTCACCTATGCCGATGAGCGCTGGTCCATGGCCACGGTGGGCGATTGGCGGGCCAGCGGTTCCCACCTGCCATCGGCGGCGGTGGAGCAGGTGCTGCGGCAGTTCTGCCGCCAGCTTTTCGAGCTGTTCGGGGAGCAGGAGGGGGTCCGGGCCGCCTGAGGCCGTAACCCTTCGCAACCATCCCCGTCCCCCGGCCGGCCCACCGACCTACGTTGATTCATCCGCTCGCGCGGCTGCCGTTTGATGCCTTGGCAGGCCCTGCCTCAGCAGCCCCTGCTGTCGCAGCACGCCACCGCAGCCAACGCCATCGCACCCCCCGTTTGCCCCATGTCCGTCGCCCTAGCCTCCCAGCTGCGTGAAGGCACCAAAAAGGCCCACACGATGGCCGAGAACACTGGTTTTGTGACCTGCTTCCTGAAGGGGGTGGTCGACAAGATCAGCTACCGCAAGCTGGTGGCCGATCTCTACTTCGTCTACAGCGCCATGGAAGAGGAGATCGGCAAGCTCAAGGCCCACCCGGTGGTGGGGCCGATCGCCAGCGACGCCCTCAACCGCCGCGCCACCCTCGAGGCCGATCTGGCTTTCTATTTCGGTGCCGACTGGCGCCAGCAGATCCAGGCCACCCCCGGTGCCCAGCAGTATGTGGCCCGGCTGCATCAGGTGGCCCAGGAGTCCCCTGAGCTGCTGGTGGGCCACCACTACACGCGCTACATCGGCGATCTCTCCGGCGGCCAGATTCTCAAGAACATCGCCCAGAAGGCGATGAACCTGGGCGAGCACGATGGCCTGCGCTTCTACGAGTTCGACGCCATCCCCGATGAGAAGGCCTTCAAGGCCACCTACCGCCAAACCCTCGACCAGCTGCCGATCGATCAGGCCACGGCCGATCGCATCGTGGAGGAGGCCAACCACGCCTTCCACCTCAACATGGTGATGTTCCAGGAGCTGGAAGGCAATCTGGTGGCGGCCATCGGCAAGGTGCTGTTTGGCTTCCTCACCCGTCGACAGCGGGTCGGCAGCACCGAGGTGGTGACCGCCTGAGCGGCCTTGGTTTGCGCCCCGTTCGCTTCCTGGTTCCCGGCACCACCGGGAAGTTCCGCTGCGGTGGCCTGCAGGTGGAACTTCAGACGGTCAGGCTGGTGGGCGCCCTCACCGGCTCTGAGCTGGTCACCTACCGGCGTAGGGAGCCGGGCCGCCCGTTCTTCTCCGACCTGCTGCGCAACGAACCCTCACCCGGCCAGGCCCTGTGGGTGGTGAGCTGGGGCTTTGATGTGCCCAAGCTGCTGCGGCGCCTGCGGGGTCGCCCCAGCGCGTATCACGCCCACAGCAGCGGCTACGGCTTCGATCTGCCCCCCGGGGTGCCGGTGCTGGCGGTGAGTCGTAACACGCTGGGTTACTGGGGCGATCGGGCCCCGCGCCATCCGCTGTTTCTGCTTCCCAATGCGATCGAGCCCCGCTGGTGCGATGACGGCAGCGTCCGCGATCCCATCCGGGTGGCCGCGCGGCCGATCGACGTGCTGGTGCAGGCCCGCAAGAGCAGTGCCTATGTGCTGCGTCAGCTGGTGCCGGCCCTGCGGGCCCGGGGGCTGCGGGTGGAGGTGCAGAGCGGCTGGGTCGATGACCTCGTGGATCTGTTCCGCTCCGCCAAGGTGTACCTCTACGACTCGGCTGACTACTGGCGCGGCCGGGGGTTGAGCGAGGGCTTCGGACTGCCACCGCTCGAAGCGATGGCCAGCGGCTGCGTGGTGTTCAGCAGCCTCAACCATGCCCTGGCCGACAGCCTTGATCCTGGCCGCCTCGGACATCAGATTGGAGCTGGCACCCTCAGCGGCGACGTTGAGCGCATTGCCGCAGCGGTGGCCGATCCGGCGGCGTTCCTGGCCGATCCGGTGCGGTTGGCCGAGTGGCTGAACCAGTGCTCCGAGGTTGCGCTGCAGCTGCGCTGGCGTGAGGCGCTGCTGGCCATCAATGTCCACTGGGACAGGCTGCTGGCGGGCGAGCCAGCCCTCACTGCCCCCAGCCGCCTCAGCTCGCGTCTGACTCAGCTGCGGAGCCGGCTGCGGCGGCTGGGCGGAACGAGGCCTTGATCGAGCAGCCTGCTCGCCAGCGGGTGCTGGTGCTCACAGGCGGGCTGATTCATCTGGTGAACCAGTTGGCTGTGGTGTTCGACCTGAGCGAGGTCCAGGCCTCTGGCGCCGTGGTGGGCCTGTTGTTCACCGGTGTGCTCACCAGGGATGCGCAGGGGCTGCAGGCCCAGCACCATGCGCTCGAGGATTGGCTGGCGTTGCTGCGGCGTGAGGATCCCGTACGTTTCAGCGCGGTGGAACTGATCCCCACGGCTGAAGAGCTTCGACCTGGCGACTGGGATCTGGTCTGCCTCAACAACCTGTGGCAGGAAGCGCAGCGCGATCCTGTGCAACGGCTCGGGATCACCACCGTGGTGGTGTGTGGGGATGCGCTGGGGATCTACTACCGCACGGGCCGGGAGCTGAGGGCCATCCTTCCCAGTCTGCTGGGCGCTGCGATCGCCTTCGGCGATCGCACGGTGCGTTACGTGCTAGAAGGACGCCAACCTTGTTGGCATCGACCTCCTGGCCTCGCCAGGCCGGTCTGCGCCGAACTGCGCCAGCGGTTGTTCCATGGGCTGGTGGCAAGCCAGCGGCAGCTGTGTCTGGGCTTCGTTCAGGATTGCCTGGAGCGGACGCCGCCGGATCGGCCGGTCTGGCTCTGCTCGGTTCCGAACCTGGCCCACCAGTTTCCTTCGGATCAGATCTCCGTCTCGGTGCTCGAGCGCTGGCTGAGACAGCTGGGCCGTTGGCATGGCTTCGATCGCCAGCGGGATGCTTTGCTGCTCATTGAGCATCCCAAGGCTCCAGCCCAGGGAAGTTTCGGGACGGATCTGCCTGCAGGCGTGCGGGGAAGGATCCGCAGTGCCGTGCCGCTGGAGGTGCTGGTTCGGGCCCTCGAGGAGGCGGCCCCAGGCCGATCGATCGTGGTGGCCGGCATGAGCTCGGCCCTTTACGGCGTGCGCAGCCTCACCGGTGCGGCCGTGGTGTGGCTGTCACTGGCGCCGCTCTGGTCCGGCAATCGCCTTTACCGGCGCCGCCCGCTGGAGTTTCTCCACAGGGTGATCAGGGTGAGGCGGATGGCGCAGCTCACGGCGCAACTGAAGAGAGTTCAATAACGAACCTGCCAGGGCCAGCGGTCGGGGATGCAGAGGAAGGCGTCGTTTGCCCCGCAGGCCAGGGATTCGGTGTTGAGAATGCGTCCGAACAGCCAGTAATGAAGGGTGACCAGCAGGGCGGGCAGCAGGAAGGCGGAGGCCTGGTAGCGGTGGATCCAGGCCAGATAGGTGATCAGCAGAAAGAACCCCACACCGTCCGCCAGCCGGAAGGTGATCTGGGGGAACCACTCCCATTCGACTGAGGCCTGAATCAGCAGAAACAGCAGGCTGAACAGAGCCAGCTGCCGGCTCAGCGAACAGCTCAGCAACTGCTTAGCACCCAGGTGCCGTTGCCAGCAGGTGAGGGCCATTCCCAGCGCCAGGGCCCACTGCAGCCGCTGAACCTCCCGTAGCACGGAGTAATGACTGAAAAAGGATTCACTGGCGGCATAGGAAGCGATTTTCTCCCAGGCGATCGGTGCCACCGCCATCAACAGGGCGGCGAGGGCACCCAGGGTCAGCAGCCACCGCCAGCGGCGGATGGTCGAGCCGGTCCCCCGATCGCGGAGAAGCAGGGGGGACAGGCTGAGCAGCAGGTTGGGGGGGAAGGTGGAGTGGACCAGGGCGGACCAGAGCACCCCTACGGCGATCACGGGGCGACGGAGATCAACCAGACGGCCTGCCCAGAGCATCAGGGGCAGGAGCAGCAGCAGGGCCAGGGCCTGCCTGGTCACCCCGTTCTGCAAAAAACTACGTAAGAGGGGGCTGCAGCAGATCAGCAGACTCCACCACCCCCCCCAGGCCAGGGCCCGCCAGCGCCAGGCCAGCAGGATCGGTGCGGCGGCATACCCGGCGGCCACCAGCCCGTGCACTGCCGCCATGCGGTAGGGCAGAAGGCTCACCAGTGGTGCTGTGGCTTGCCAGAACGGCTCTCCCTTCACCAGGGCAAGGTCGTGGGGCAAGAAATGGCTCAGCTTGGTGATGTCGCTGTTTCCCCAGCTCGCGAGGGTGAAGAACAGGGCCACCAGGCCCAGCAGGACCCCTGCGCCGATCCACCAGCCGCGCCGGCGCCCCTTGACCCCGGCCCATGACATCCAGGTGGCCGCGGCCAGCTGGCACCCGAAGAGGCCTGCCATCAGCAGGGGAGCTGCGGTGACCTGATCGATGCGGAAGGGGCTTTCGGTCGGGAACGGGGTCATCGCCGGGATCGAAGCAGATGGCTCGAAGCGTGCCGCTGCAACAGGTCACGGAGCCTCTCCTGCCCCTGCACGGAAGCGAAGCCCCAGAAGGGATCCAGCAGAGGCCGTAGCGCCACGGTTCCTTCCCCCGAGCGCAACCGTTCCTTCAGTTCGGTGCTGAGCCGTTGCCGCTCCTGCCATTCGATCACCTCCTCCTCCGCCTTGCCGCCGGTCAGTGCGGTGACATCCTGATCGACCTCCACATCGATCCAGTGCAGCCGCTTACCCAGGGCGACGCCGTAGCCCAGGTGCGTTCCGAAGGCATTGCTGGCCAGCCCATCGCTCAGCTCCAGCAGGGTGCGCATCGCATCAAGGAACCAGGGGTTGGAGCGATGGCCGTTGCAGGCCACGATCCACTGCGGCGGCAACCCTTGCAGGTCGGGATCCTTCCAGTGGCGCAACCAGATCACTGACCGGTAGCCGCTGGCCTCTGCCCTGGAGCGCACGGCGTCGACGCAGCGTTGATGGTCCATGCGGCGCTCGACCTGATCCCAGCTGTGGGCGAGCACCACCAGGAGGGTTGGGCCGAGCTCATGCCTCAGCCTGGCGATGGTTTCAGCATCAAGCACGGGCCGGGCGTAGGCGATCCAGGGGCCGATGGGCACGGCCGGCAGGCCGAACCGTTCCATCAGCCAGCGGGCCCGCAGGGGACCCATGCAGAGGTAGCCCTTCGTCCATGGCCTTGGACTTTCGAATGTGGAGCCCTGGGCCACCTTGAGTCCGTGCTCCAGCAGGAAGGGCATCGGCCGGCCGATCAGGGGAAGGCCGGCATGGCGTTTGAGCTGCACGTCGTGGCCGTAGTGGTGGGACGAGCTCTCCAGTTCCCGCCTGGCGGGGTTGAAAAAGGGCTTGCGCCCACTGGAGGGGCTGAAGGCTTCCTGATCCCAGAGATCGGCGCTGACCCGTGGGGCGAAGGGGCGGGAGTCGAAGGCCTGATGAACCAGACCCCGGTAGGCGGCCAGGGCCATCCACTGGTCCCGGTCCAAACGGGCCAGCGATCCCAGGGGACCGAGCCGTCCAGCGCGCAACCAGTCGTGCAAGCGCAGGCGCAGGGCCATGCCCATCCCTCCCGCCGACTTAATCATTGCGCTCACGCCAGCCCCTGCTCGCCAGGGGGTGCCAGAGACCGCGGGCCTGCAGGATCGCCTCAGCCAGCCTGCGCACGGCTCCATCGCCGCCCCGGCGGCTGAGGACCCAGTCGGCCTGGCGGCGCAGGGGGCTGACCGCATCGGCAGGAGCGATCAGGAGTCCAACCAAGGGCCGCACCGCCAGATCGTTGAGATCGTCGCCGACGTAGGCGGTCTGCTCGGCGGCAACCCCGAGCGCCTTCTGCAGCGCGCCCAGAGCAGCGGCTTTGTCCTTCACGCCGGTCACGCAGTGGTGGATTCCCAGGTAGCTGGCCCGTTGTTCCGTGGCTCCGCTCTTGCCTCCGCTGAGCAGGGCCACCTCCAGGCCGGCCTGTTGCAGCAGCCGGATGCCCAGTCCATCTCGCACATCGAAGCGCTTGATCACCTCACCGGATTCCGTGGTCCACAGCCCACCATCGGTGAGGACCCCATCCACATCCAGCACCAGCAATTTCAGGGCCCGCAACCGTGGGTTGCAGCGCCATTGGCCCAGCAGGGAAACACCACTGAGCCAGGCTCGCCAGGGGCTCACAGCACGGTGACGGCTTCACCCTGGCTGATCAGGGGGGCTCTGATCGCCATCAGCTGCTCCAGCAGCGGCTCCAGGCGATGCAGGGGCACCATGTTGGGACCATCGCTGAGCGCCTTGTCGGGGTCAGGGTGCACCTCCAGGAACAGCCCATCGACCCCCACGGCAACGGCCGCCCGTGCCAATGGCGCCACGAATTCCCGCTGGCCGCCGCTGCTGCTGCCACGTCCGCCGGGCTGTTGCACCGAGTGGGTGGCATCGAAGATCACAGGACAGCCCAGGGCCCTGAGCTGAGGCAGGCTGCGGTAATCCACCACCAGGGTGTTGTAGCCGAAGCTGGAACCCCGCTCGGTGAGCCAGAGGTTCTCCACGTCAGCCTCGCGCAGCTTTGTCACCACCTGGGCCATGTCCCAGGGGGCCAGGAACTGACCTTTCTTCACGTTGACCGTCTTGTCGGTGCCCCGCACGGCCTCGGCGGCGGCCAGCAGCAGGTCGGTCTGGCGGCAGAGGTAGGCGGGGATTTGCAGCACGTCCACCACCGCCGCCACTTCGGCGGCCTGGTGGCTCTCGTGGATGTCGGTGAGCACCGGCAGCCCGAAGCGGGCCTTAACCTCCGCCAGCACGGCCAGACCCTCGGCCACTCCCGGACCCCGGAAGGAGGCGCCGGAGCTGCGGTTGGCCTTGTCGAAGCTGGCCTTGAACACATAGGTGATCCCAAGGCGCTCGGCGATGGCTTTGACCTGCCCTGCCACGTTGAACACAAGTTCGGGACTTTCGATCACGCAGGGACCGGCGATCAGGATGAAGCCCATTGGGGTCAGCTCACAAGTTTGCGTTCCAGCGACGCGAGGTCGCGGAAGGTATCCGAACGGTTCTGGAGTTCTTCGAACGTACCGGAGGCCTTGATCCTGCCGGCCTCGAATTCATAGATGCGATCACAGCGCATCACCGTGCTCAGGCGGTGCGCGATCACCACCGTGGTGCAGCGACGCCCCACCATGTCCAGGGCTTCGATCACTTCGTTCTCGGTGCGGTTGTCGAGAGCGCTGGTGGCCTCGTCGAGGAGCAGAAAGCGGGCGCGTCGAAAGAAGGCACGGGCCAAGGCCAATCGCTGCCGCTGACCTCCGGAGAGCTGCAGACCGTTTTCACCGACCGGGGTGTGGAGTCCGTAAGGCATCTCGCTGACGAATTCCGCAAGCTGGGCGGCATCGAGAGCATCCCAGACCTCATCGAAGTCAATGGCGTCCTCATGCAACCCGAAGGCAACATTTTCGAGAACACTGGAATCCAGCAGGTTGATGAACTGGGGCACCTGGGCGCAGCTCGCCTGCCAGGCCGGCACGTCAAGATCGTTGACGGGGATGCCGTCGAGTTCCAGGTGGCCCTGCTGTGGCGCCAGCAGACCCAGTAACAGGTGGGCGGTGGTGGTCTTGCCGCTGCCGGTCGACCCGACCAGAGCGATGCGGGAGCCCACCGGAATCGAGAGAGTGACACCTTTGAGCACGGGCTCCTGGCTCCCTGGGTAGCTGTACCAGATGTCGCTGAGGCGGATGGTGCGGGTCGGGAAGATGCCCTCGGGCGTGGGGACGCCGGGGGTGCGCACGGTGGGTCTGGACTGGGGCAGATCGAGATACTCGAGGGTCTTTTCGATCACAGGCAGCCCAGCGCGCAACTGGGTGAGGGCGGAGAAGAAATCCTGCAGGGGCGGCGTGAGCCTCAGGGCGACCACGGCCATCGTCGCGAGGAATGGAACGATGTGGACGATCTCGCCGCGATCGCCGCTCAGCAGCGCCGGCACGGCCCCGACGGCGAAGATCAGGGTGATGCCGAAGGGCTCGATCAGCATCCGGGGCATGACTGGCAACAGCTCTGCTGCCCATGCGAGCTGTTTGGCCTTCTCTCCGGTGGAGACGAAGGCATCGCGGAAATAGGGCTCGGAACCGGTCAGCCGGATGTCACGGATCGATCCGAGGGATTCGGCGAGGATGTGGGCCGACCTGGATTCCAGCCTCAGTTTCTGTTTGGAGGCATGGCGGAGGTAGGGGGTGATCAGGAGCGAGAGGATCAGGTAAGCGGCCACCAGGCAACTGATCAGCACCACCGCCAGCCAGCGCCCCACCACCAGCACGCCGAGGGACAGCAACAGGATCGAAAACACACTTCCGACCATCCGCAGCAGCGGATTGACAACGGAATTGGAGGTTTTCTTGATATGGCTCAGGAGCAGGGTGGAGAGCTTGGAGGTGCTTCTGCTGAGGTGAAACTCATAGCCCTGGGCCAGCACCCGGGAGTGGATCAGATTGCAGAGATCGATCCAGATTCGTGCCGTCAGTCGCTGTTGGCAGAACTGAAGTCCGAGCTTGCTGAGGGAGCCCACCCAGGACAGCAGGATCAGCAGCACGATCAACCAGAGGCTCTGGTCGATCGCATTGCCACCGAACACCTTCACGCCCGGGACAGTGTCCTTCAGATCACTGCCGACGAGGGAGCCCATCAAACGGGCGACCATCGCCACGGTGGCCAGGTCGATCAGGCCAGGGACGATCGAGAGCGGCACCAGCACCAGCAGCGCCCGGAACCGTTCAGCTGGAAGGTACGCCAGCAATCGGCGCAGCTGCTTCACCGTCCTGCTGCTGAACCTGATGGGCTGGGGGGGCATCGATCGAAGCGAAGGTCCCAGCGGGGCAGGGCCACTGGCCTTCAAACGGTATGTGACCCGATCCGCCGGCGCTGAGCTCCTTGGCCAGCCCTGCAAGCGCCCCTATCCAGTGGAGGTGGGCCATACACTCGCGCCACTGCAGGGAAGGGCTGAGATGTCGGCACTGACGCGCTGTCTTCAGGAGGAGGCGGCCGCGATCGCGGCGGCGGCCGAGCGCCTGGATGGCGCCCAGGTGGATGCGGCGCTGACTCTGCTCGATCGCTGCGCCGACCTGCGTTCCAAGCTGGTGATCACCGGCGTGGGCAAGAGCGGCATCGTGGCCCGCAAGATCGCTGCCACCTTTTCCTCGATCGGGCTGATGGCCCTTTACCTCAACCCCCTGGACGCTCTGCACGGCGATCTGGGGGTGGTGGCGCCCGAGGACGTGGCCCTGCTGCTCTCCAACAGTGGCGAGACCCAGGAGCTGATCGAAATCCTGCCCCATCTGCGCCGGCGCGGCACCGCCCGGATCGCCCTGGTGGGACGGATTGACTCGAGCCTGGCGCGGGGCTGTGAGGTGGTGCTCGACGGTTCGGTGGATCGGGAGGTCTGTCCGTTGAATCTGGCCCCCACCGCCAGCACCGCCGTGGCCATGGCGGTGGGCGATGCCCTGGCGGCGGTCTGGATGGAACGGCGGGGCATCTCACCGGCGGATTTTGCCCTCAACCACCCGGCCGGTGCCCTCGGCAAGCAGCTCACCTTGACGGTCGCCGACCTCATGGTGCCCGCCGAGCGCCTTCATCCCCTCGACGAGGCGGACAGCCTCCAGGCGGTGATCTCCCAGCTCACCAGCGATGGGGTGGGGGCCTGCTGGGTGCGGAAGCCAGGCCAGGGGGAGCGGCTGTCGGGGCTGATCACGGACGGTGATCTGCGGCGGGCCCTGGAGCACCATCCCCCCATGGCCTGGGCCCAACTGTGCGCCGCCGAGCTGATGACAGCCGATCCAATCACCGTGGGCCCCGAACTGCTGGCGGTGGTAGCGCTCGAGCGGATGGAGCGCAACCGGCGCAAACCCATCGGGGTGCTCCCCGTGCTGGACGACCAGGGGCCGATGCTGGGCCTGCTGCGACTGCATGACCTTGTCCAGGCGGGGCTTGGTCCTTCCAGTCGTTGAACGTTCAGGCCCCGCCTGCGAGCACGCGGGCCTGCTCCAGTTGGTCCTCGGTGTCGACCGAGAGGAAGTCACCGTCCACTGGGAAGGTCCCCAAGGTGATGCCGGCTTCGATCAGGCGCAGCTGCTCAAGTTTCTCGGTGTGCTCAAGCGGGGAGTGGGGCAGCTGGCCCCAGCGGGCCAGCACATCGGCCCGGTAGCCGTAGAGGCCCACATGGCCCCAGTAGGGAGCATGGGCGTGCCAGCGGTCGGGCTCCTCACCGCGCACATGTGGCAGGGCCGAGCGCGAGAAGTAGAGGGCACGGCCGTCGGCCGCCAGCAGCGTTTTCACCACATTGGGGTTGTGGACCTTCTCGGGCCCGATCAGGTAAACGGGGGTGAGCACCTCGGGGATGGGATGGCGCTGCTCGAATTCCTCGGCCATGGCGTCGATCACATCCGGGTCGATGAACGGCTGATCCCCCTGCACGTTGATGATCACCGTCTGCGCTGGGTCACTCCCACCGGCGAGCGCCACCAGCTGGTCCACCACCGAGGCGAGGCGATCGCTGCCGGAGCTGCACGCCGGGCTGGTCATCAGAACCGGGAAGCCCCAGTCCTCTGCAGCCTGCCGGAGCCAGTCGCTGTCGGTGCAGAGCACCACGGCTGCCGGGCGACGGGCGCCCCGGCAGCACTCCAGCACCCGTTGCAGCATGGGCCGACCGCCGATGTCGGCCATCACCTTGTTCGGCAACCTGGAGGATTCGAGCCGGGCCGGCACCGCCACCACGCATTGCATCGGGCTGTTCAGCCAGTTCGGGCCGGAGCCTATCGCCAGTGGGCCGTCCGTTCACGGGCCCGACCCACCAGCAGCGCAACCTCCTCGGGGCCTGCGGGCGGGCGGGCCCCCGATTCCATGGCTCGATAGAGGTCGGCCACCCGCCAGGCCTCCGTGGCGGGTTCACCGCCAAAGCGGGGGATCAGGTGCACATGCAGGTGGCGGGCCCCCTCGCCGAAGGCGATCACATAAACCCGGTCACAACCAGAGAGTTCACGCACCAGGGCGCAACCACGCTGCAGCATCGGTCCGAAGCCAGCCGCTTCCTGGGCGCTGAAGTCGATCGGACCCCCCAGGTGACGTCGCGCATCGAGCAGCAGCCACCCCGGCAAGGGGGAGGGCAGCGGGTGGTGACGCAACAGCCACAGCGGCTCACGGTGGATCTCGAGGCGGCTGATCGCGTCCCGGTCGCTGTGCAGGCGGCAGACACCACAATCGGGCTGCGAAGCTGGGATCAGCAGCGGGTCGGTCATCGCCACCGTTCCTCCCCGGTCAGCACCTGTGGTGCTCAGCGTGGCGTATCACAGTCAGGCGGCTCTGGAGCGGCTGGCCGACGACTTGGTTCATCAGAGCCTGTTGCCGCTCCTTTGGCTGGTGGTGGACAACAGTCCAGATTCGGCTCCCTTGAAGGTCGCGGATCTGCAGCCGAAGGGCGCTGAGGGGCAGGGGCTGGTCGTCGAGCTGGTGAGCGGCCGGGAAGGAGACGGCTTCGGGGCCGGCTGCAACAGGGGCTTCGACCATCTGGCGCAGCGGGGTCTGCGGGGCTGGGTCTGGCTCCTCAACCCCGATACGACGCTCCCGGAGGGGAATGAGCTGGAACGGCTCAGCCTTGCCCTCGATGGGCAGCTTGAGCAGGCCCTGGTGGGCACGGCCGTGCGCGACAGCGACGGACGGCTGGAGGCCAGCGGTGGCTGGATCGATCCGGGTCTGGATTTCCGTCGCCGCACGCTCGGCGCTGAGCGGATGGACGGTCTCGAACCGCTCGCGGTCGACTGGCTGAGCGGCTGCAGTCTGGTGCTCCAGCCATCCGCCCACACACCACCGGCCCGCTTCGATCCTGCCTTCCCCCTCTATTACGAGGACATGGACCTCTGTCTGCGCCTGGCCCGTTCCGGTGTTCCGCTGCTGTGGCTGCCGTCTCCGGCGGTGATCCATCAACGGGGTGCGGGCAGCCACACACCCAGCGAGCGCCGGCTGGGGCTGTCCACCCTGAGTTATCTGCTGTTTCTGAGGCGCCATCGGCCTGGCTGGGTGACGCTTCTGCGCAGCCTGAGGCTGTTGCTCACCAGCCTGTTGCGGTTGCCGTTCCAGCCGCGGCGCGGTGTTGCCGTGCTCAGGGCGATGCTGGCCGCCTGCCGATGAGGGGCCCGTCTCCCCTGGCTCTGTTCAATGGCAGTTACCTCAGCCGCAGGCCCACCGGCATCGGTGTGGTGGCCCGTGAGCTCGCGGCGGCGCTGGATCCCGCCCTGGTTCCCCTGCTCGACCCTCTCGCCGGCGATCGACCCGGCAGCGTGGCGATCCCCTCCGATCTCTCGCCTGAGCACGGCCGCGCCGGCCATCTGAGGCGCCTGCTCTGGACCCAGCGCGAGCTGCCGAAGCTGATGCGGGCGGGCGGTGCGCCTCTGCTGCTGTCTCCCCTGCCGGAGGCTCCGCTGCTCGCAGGCGTGCGTTCGATCGTGCTCGCCCACGATCTTCTGCCGCTGCGCTACCCCCAGCTGACACCGCTGCTGGCCTACCACCTCGTCTATGTTCCGCTGGTGCTGCACCGGGCGCTGAGGGTGCTCTGTAACTCCGAGGCCACGGCGCGGGAGGTGCATGGGCGCCTGGGGGTGCCTGCGAAGCGGCTGGTGCCAATTCGGCTCGGCTTCAATCCCGGCCAGTTGCGGCCGCTGGGGCTGGAACGCCAGCCGTTCTTCCTGGTGCTGGGCCGCCACGACCCCCACAAGAATCTGGAGCGGGTCCTGAGCGCCTTTGCCGCCCTGCCGGATCGGGAGCATCGCCTCATCCTGGTGGGCCCTCACGACCGGCGCTACACCCCGAAGCTCCAGCGTCTGGCCCGGGAGCTGGGAATCGCCGGTCGCTGCGACTGGATTCCCTGGGTGAGTGACCTGGAGCGCCTGCAGCTGTTGAACCGCTGCCGGGCCCTTGTGCTGGTGAGCCTGTGGGAGGGGTTTGGGCTGCCGGCCTTGGAGGCCATGGCCTGCGGTGCGCCGGTGATCGCCTCGGCTGCCGGCGCCCTGCCGGAGGTGGTGGGCGAGGCGGCGCTGATGGTGGATCCGCGTTCGGCGGCTGCGATCGCTACGGCCATGGGAGATCTGATCCGGGAGCCCGCGCTGGCGGCGCGGATCGGCGAAGCGGGCTGCGCCCGTTCCGCTCAATTTCGTTGGAGCGTGACGGCCCGGCAGGTGGGCGAGGTGCTGGTCAACTGTCAGTGATCGCCTCGGACCCTCCGGCGGGCGTTGTGTTGTGAAACATAAGGAGCCAGATGAAAGGCTCTTTACGGTTGAATAGCTTGTTCCTGGAACTTGACCGTTCTGCATCCGTCCCTGAATTCGGCGGTCTGGCGAGGCCGTCGAGCCCTGATCACCGGTGGCCTGGGTTTCATTGGTTCAACTCTGGCTCGGCGCCTCTGTGACCTGGGCGCGGAGGTCACGGTGGTGGACAGTCTCGTTCCCGAGTACGGCGGCAATCTGGTCAACCTCCAAGGGTATGAACAATCCCTGCGGATCAATCTTTCGGACATCCGTGATCGGTTTTCGCTGGCAGTGCTGCTCAAAGATAAAGAGGTGGTGTTCAACCTGGCGGGTCAAACGAGCCATCTCGACTCGATGCAGGACCCGGAAACCGATTTGGCCATCAATGGCACCGCCCAACTCAGTTTGCTGGAACTCTGCAGGAGGGTGAATCCCGGCGCACGGATCGTCTTTGCCAGCACCCGTCAGCTCTACGGACGTCCCCACTATCTTCCCGTGGATGAGGCGCATCCGATCGAGCCCGTTGACGTGAATGGAATCAACAAGCTATCGGCTGAGATGTATCACAGACTTTATGGTCAGATCTATGATTTAAGCACTTGTGTGTTGCGTCTAACCAACACGATTGGACCACGGATGCGAATCCGTGATGCCCGTCAGACGTTCCTCGGAATCTGGATCCGTCGCTTGCTGGAGGGTGATCCGATCGAGGTCTGGGGTGGAGAACAGATGAGGGATTTCAATGACGTGGAGGATGTCGTTGATGCGTTGCTTCTGGCGGCCGAGCAGTCTGATCTTCCGTCGGGTCCGTACAATTTGGGCAGCAGAGAAGTATTGTCATTGAGAGAACTTGCACAGCTCTTGATTCGCTGCCATGGGTCGGGCGAGCTTCGGATTATTCCCTATCCTGAGGAACGCAGGAAAATCGACATCGGTGACTACTACTCCTGCTTTGACCGCTTCCATCAGGCCAGCGGCTGGCAGCCGAAACGTCCGCTCGCAGCGACCCTGGAGCGGACGCTTGATTACTACCGCCACCACGCCGGGGCTTATCTGTGAGCACTGAAGCGCAGGTCTTCAACTTTCCGCAGCAGGAGGCCCGCCGTTATGGTCACCTGGTCACGGAGGCACTGGAGCGGATCAGCGCCTCTGGCCAGATGATCCTGGGTGAGGGGGTCAGTCGCTTCGAAGCGGCCTTTGCGGCCTCGCTCTCGCCTTCCCTGGGTTCCGAACAGGTGGTGGGGGTGGGCAACGGCACCGATGCCCTCGAACTGGCGCTGCGCGCTTGCGGCGTCGGTAACGGCGATGGGGTGCTGCTTCCCTCGCACACCGCCTACGCCACCCTCGCGGCGGTTCTGCGGGTTGACGCGGTGCCGGTGTTCGTGGATCTCGAGCCCGGACGGGCCGTGCTCTCGACGGAGCACCTGCATCAGATCCTCGAGGGAGCCCGTGGTGGCGTGAGCGCCCGCAGGAAGGCGCCGCCGAAAGCGCTGATCGCGGTGCACCTCTACGGCGAGTCATGCGATCTGGCGACCATTTCGGCACTCTGCGACCGTCATGGGCTGTGCCTGATCGAGGACTGCGCCCAGGCCTGCGGCACCCTCTACCAAGGCCGTCCAGTGGGCTGCTGGGGCCGGTTTGCGGCTTTCAGCTTCTACCCCACGAAGAATCTTTCCGCCTTCGGCGATGGCGGGGCCCTTGTGGTGAACAGAGCCGAAGATGTGCCGGCGGCGCGAAGCAGCCGGTTCTATGGCTGGGACTCCCAGAGACGTGCGGTTCGGTTCGGTGTCAACAGCCGCCTCGACGAGCTTCAGGCGTGGGTGCTGCTGGGGAAACTCCTTGATCTGCCCGAGCGCATCGCGCAGCGGCGTCAGGTGGCTCGCTGGTACGCCGCGCGCCTGGCGGGCCAGGCGACCCTCCCGGCCGATGGTTACGACTGGCGGCACAGCTACCACCTCTTCGTGATTCAGTTGCCACATGAGCAGCGTGAACGGTTGCTCGATCAGAGCCGGGCCCTGGGGATTCCGCTTGGGGTGCACTACGCCCTCGCCTGCCACCAACATCCCTATGTGATCGAACGCTTTGGGGCGATTGGGGATTTACCCGAGACCGAACGCCGCGTCAAGGAAGTGCTCAGCCTGCCGCTGCATCCCTATCTTGAGGAAGCGCAGATCGCGTCCATCTGCGAACAGCTGGGAATCCTGCTTCCCGTACCGACGTGACAGGGAGGGGACGGCTCTGATGCTGGAGCAGGAATATCACACCCTTGCCGAGGTGGAGCAGCGGCACTGGTGGTACAGGACGCTGCATCGCCAGGTGTTGCACAGGCTCAGCTTGGAAGCCCAACGACGCGGCAGGCCCCTGCGGGTGTTTGATGCGGGTTGCGGAACCGGTGGGCTGCTCCTCCGCCTGCTCCAGGAGCCTTCCCTGTCCGGTGGCGAGGGCTGTGAGCTTAACCCCGTCGCCTTGGCGTATGCGCGCGCGCGCGGTCTGCAGGTGGAGCTCCTTTCCGTCAACCAACTGGAGTCATGGCCCCACCATTACGACGTGGTGCTCTCGATGGACGTGCTGTATCACCGGGAGGTGGATCCTCAGGCATCGCTCAGCGGAATGGCACAGCTGTTGGACCCAGGCGGTCTTCTGCTGCTGAATGTGGCGGCCATGCCCTGCCTTCGGCGCGACCACGATGCCAGGGTCATGGGTGCTCGACGGTTCCTCCCGGCGCAGCTCAGGCAAGCCATCGAACGTAGTGGCCTGGTGGTGGAACGGCTGCGGTACTGGAATTCGTGGCTGACCCCCCTGCTCTGGCTGCAGGTGCGGCTGGAGGCGGGGTGGCGTGGTGGAGTGAAACCTGCCGCTGGCGAAGTGCTCAGACCGTCTGATGTTCAGTTGCCGCCGCGATGGCTGAATCGGATGTTGGAGGCGTTGCTGCGCGTGGAGCTCCTGAGCTCAGGTCTGCTGCCGCTGCCGTTCGGCAGTTCGTTGTTCGTGCAGGCCCGACGCGGTGACCCTGCACTGGAGGGCTGAGATGACCCTGTCAGCGGAGAGCCTCGCCAGCCACAGCAGCCACGAGCCGCCGGGCGCTTGCGTGCAGCTCAGTCTGGTGATTCCGCTCTACCGCAGCAGCGGCAGTGTGGGCTCACTGGTGCAGCGTTTGGAGGGGTTGCGGTTTCCCTGTTCCTGGGAAGTGGTCTTCGTTGATGATGGTAGTCCCGATGACACCGTGGACCAGTTGCGGCGTCATCTGACGAAAGGCATGTTGCAAGGACGGCTGATCCGCCACGGGCGCAATTTCGGCGAGCATCAGGCTGTGCTGACCGGCTACCGTCACGCCCATGGTTCCTACATCGTGAACCTGGATGATGATCTGCAAAATCCCCCGGAAGAGGCCCTCAGATTGTGGCAGAAGGCTGTTGGCGATGAGCTTGATGTGGTCTACGGCGATTACAGGGAGAAGCGTCACTCCGGCTGGCGCAACTGGGGAAGCGCCTTCGCCAATGGTACGGCTCACTGGCTTCTGGATCTGCCGGAGCGGTTCTATCTGTCCAGCTTTCGCTGCGTGTCGCGGGTGATCGCGATTCAGGCGGCGGCCTACCAGGGCCCCTACCCTTACATCGACGGACTTCTTTCTCAATATACCAGGGCCATCGGCAGCCTCAAGGTTCACCACGAGACACGTTTTGCTGGCGAAAGTGGCTACAATCTTCGCAGATTGATCCGTCTGTGGCTGAACATCTTCACCAGCTTTTCGATTATGCCATTGCGGCTCGCTTCCCTGCTGGGCTTATTGATTGCGGTTACAGGAATGGTTTCGATTCTGGCACTGATCTTTCAGGCTCTGGTCTATGGCGTCCAGGTTCAGGGCTGGCTTTCGATCATTTCCAGTATCCTGATCTTTGGTGGTATTCAGTGCATGCTGATCGGCATGCTGGGTGAATATCTCGGCCGGGTCTTCTTGACCGTGAGTGGCAAGCCCCAGTCGTTCGTCCGTTTCATCGAGGAGCTTGACCTGTCCGAAGACCTGGCTCGGTGAGGTCATCCCCCCCGCAATGGCTGCGGCACTGGCTTGGCCTGAGCTGGGTTCGTTTTCTGGTGGTGGGCAGCTTCGGTGAAGTGCTCTACCTCGGCCTCTATGCCCTGGTCTGGCGCGCCGGTGGTCGGGCGGTCCTGGCCATTGCCGTGGCGGGTGGGATCTGCCTGATGCTCAACGCCGTGCTCCATGCCCGATTCAGCTTCCGGGTGCCGATGCGTTTCCGTCTGTTGCTCGTCTATGTGGCGATCCAGTTGGCATGCCTGGGGATGAGTCTGGCTGTTGGTTGGGGCCTGGAGCGGCTGGGGGTGTCGGCGCCAGGTGTGGCTCTGATCACGCTCGTGCTCTGGTCGGGGACGTCCTTCCTGCTCACCCGCCGTAGCTACCGCCAATCGAGCCCAGGGACCTAGGTCGATCCTGGCTTCGCCGGATTCGACTCCAGGCACACCAGCAGGGCGCCTTGATGGGTCACGATCGAACCCCGTTCGGGGTAGGCCTTGCACGGGGGGAGGCTTTGGCGCACCTCCTTTTCGTTACCCGAACTGCGGTAAGCGATGTGCTCCACCTTGACAACGAGCAGTTGGCGGAAGATGGCCACGATGCTCCAACTCTGCCGGAACGCTGATTCGCCGACGCTGCTCCAGTGGGGGAAGAGTTGGGTTCGCTCCGTGGTCCCGAACAACCGGAAGGGTTCGGGGGCGAGCCCTTGGCGGTTGGCTTCGTTCCTCACGTCCGCGAGGATTGCCTGGGCCATGGCCATGTCGCGCCGTTCCAGCAACTGGGTGAGATCCCAGATCTTTGAGGCGAAGGCGGCCTGCGGGATCACATAGGCCACGATCAGCACCCCCACAAGGAAGCGTGAGATGAAGAGAAAGGAGCGCCTCCCGATCTGGCTCAGGGTTGGGGTTGATGTGCCCTGAAATGTGGACAGCACAATGATGCTGAAGCTGGCGCTTCCGAAGTTTCCCAGGCAGAAGGACCGGGAGGGAAAACCGGCGCGCAACACATAGAACAGCATCAGTGGCAACAGGGTCAGGAAGCCCGCGGAGATCCAGAGCAGGCCGAGACGGTGGTTTCGTTCGGTCCCGGCCTGGGTGCGGCGAAGTAGCCAGACTGTTGCCAGCAACAAGATCAGAAGGAAGGAAATCGAAAGGATGAATTGGGGTGCCGTGGACATCAGCGGCACCTTGGTGTTGTAAATCTCCCGATACACAGAGGCGCTGGAGAACTTCTCCAGCATCCCCTGCAGACTGTTGAATCCTGTGCGTTCGTTTTCCACCTGACCTGCCATGGCGATGCGGGCCCAGACGTAATAGAGAAGGCTCCCACCCAGCACACCACTGAGCACGCGCCACCAGGATTGAGGAGAATAGGATCGGAGGTTCAGGGCCTGGCTGACTCCTTGGAGCCCGATCAGCCCTAGACCGATGTAGCCGGTGGGCTGGTAGATGCCCATGGAAAACATCACCAGCAGAACCCCTCCTAGCCAGCTCAGGCCCACTCGACGGGTGGTGTAGCCCATCAGGACGGCCCCCCACACTGACAGGGCCGCCGGCAGCAGGTAGAGCCCAATGGCGAAGCTGAAATTGAACAGATCCAGGACATAGGCATGCAAGGACACCACCAGGGCAAGTAGGCAAACCCAGGCAGGCGTGATCAGTGGAGAGAAGACCGTGGTGACCGCCGCCAGGGCATACAGGGAGCCGCCGGCAATCAGCCAGCCGAAGAAGGGTGAGAAGGAATTCTGAAAGAGCAGGGTGTAAATCAGATCCCAGCTCGGCCGACTCTGAAAGGCCTGCTGGATGGGATCACCCGCCAGTGCCCAATCGTCCACATTGAAGGTGGGTGAGCTGACTTCCTGCCAGTGAATGGAGAGAAACAGGCCGAGGAAAAGCAGGCTCCAGCGCAGGTGAGACCTTGGAAAACTGACCTGCATTCTTGTCACAAAATTGTGTATCAAATTTATGGTGCTTGCAGTCTTTAAGAGGTGTTTGAGAACACTGCATCATCTGTACCGTACCAATGCCTTGTCGCTCTCCCCGAGGGAGTAGAAGCTGGCCTCCTCAAGGGGATTGAAGATGGCCTAGAAAGGCTCAACTGGTCGGCGTCGTAGAATAAAAGCCCATGCTCAACAGCTGCCTGGCGCTGCTCCCAGCCGCAGGATCAGCTTTGGATTTTCGGCCCTCGCAACGATGGCCTGCGCCACCCCGACGAGCGTCTTCAAGATCTGAGTCTCGGCCATTTTCCGTTGGTGCGACACGGCCCGCCAGCTAGAAGGACTGGTGTGTGGGGCGCACACAGCGGCATGGACCCGCCTGGTCACCTTCAGTCGGGACCTGGATTGGCAGGGTCGGCAGAATCGCCCACTGGAGGATGCCCCAGCCAGCGTTCGGCCTCCTGCCGGTAGCTGCGGCGGACACCATCGGCGGTGATGCCCGCCTGCAGCTCCGCCAGCTTGGCCTGGACGACGAAGCGGTAGATCGTCATCATCACGGTGAGCTGCAGGCCGCGCCAGCCCAGCCGGTAGCCCCGGCCCCGCAGCCAGCGCCCCCACCACTCCCGCCGCAGGGACACCAGAAGGGCCCACAGAAGTGAAGCCCGCCGCCCCTGCGCGCTCGCTTCGGCCGCCTCGATTGACGTGTATGTGTTGAGCTTGGCGAGGACATGGGAGAGGTCGATGTAGTTGAAGTGGACGATGCCGCCGTCCAGGCCGTAGCTCAACCGCCGCTGGCGGGCACCGGGACGGGCATGGAAGAAACGGTGGATCTCGCCGGTCACGTCAACCGCTGGCCGCCGGAACAGCCTCATCTGGGCGTCTTCGTCCGGGCCCCAGCCCATGCCGGGCAGCGCCGCACCGAGCAGGTAATTGAGCCGCGGAATCCAGCAGATGTCGCAGCTGTCCTCGGCGACCACAGCCGCCAGCCGCCGCGCCAGGGCCGGTGGGATCAGTTCGTCGGCATCAAGCACCAGCACCCACTCCTGACGGGCCTGGGCAATGGCATAGGCCCGGGCCGGATCGGCGAAACCGAGTCGCTCGTGCAGACACACCCGGGCTCCGAAGGAGCGGGCGATCGCCACGGTGGCGTCGTCGCTGTGCATGTCGCAGACCACCACATCCGCAGTCCAGCCCTGCACCGAGCGCAGGGCGTAAGGGAGGTTCACCTCCTCGTTGAGGGTGTTGATGACCACCGAGATGGGCGCGGGCAAGGGATCCATCAGGACGGCGTCAGGAGGGAATCGGGGTGAGCAGGTGACTGCCCGGCCGCTTGGCGCAGAAGCGCTCCACCATGGCCTGAAGGTGGGGATCCACCGCCTGCGGCAGGGCCACCAGCATGGGCCAGTCGGCGGGGCGGTGCACCAGGGCCATCACCAGCAGGAAGCTCTCCCCGATCAGCAGCGGACCGGCGAAGTGGAGCACCAGCCAGTCGGGGTTCGGCTGTGGCTGGGCTTGGGAAGCGGCCGCTGATGGGGGAAGCGGCGAGTGGGCTGCCGGCCAGCTGCGTTTGCCGGCAGCCGGGTGGGCCAGCACCAATCGCGGCGGCGGCAGGTCGGCCTCCAACGGCGGCAGCCGATCGAGGCCGGGGGCATCCACCACCAGGCTGGCCGGCATCTGGCTGGAGGCCAGCAGGGCCTCACCACCAGGATCGGCAGTGGGTAGTGGAAAGGCCCCCAGCTCCCGGCAGTTGAAGCGGGCGCACCAGGGGGCCCGGAACTCCAGTGCATCGGAGAAGAGGTACAGGGGGGTGCCGGCGGGAAACTGACTGGGAATGAGGGCGCGGGGCTGGACGCGGTACTGGTCGAGGCCGTCATCGAGCAGGTGGATGTGACGGCAGCGCGACAGCACGAAGCCAAGGGCCCGCCCCGCCTCGCGCCGGTGGGGGATGTAGAGGCGTTCGATCAGCCCCAGCATCGCCAGCAGCACAAGCACCGCCATCGTCCACGGGCTGCTCGGGCCGCGTAGGTGAGCGATTCCCCTGGGCCAGGGCTTGCTGGCATCGTGCCGAAGGCGGCTGGGTTCCACCAGCAACAGGCTCAGATCACGGGGTCGCTCCAGCAACCGCTGGCGCCGGGCGGCCAGGTAGTTCACCTGGTTGAAGCAGAAGTAAAGGCTGATTCCGCTCACGCCCGCGCCGCTGGCTTCAGCCCTGATGGAACCAGCATCAGGGCTGACCCAGCAAGGTCATGGTCAGCATCGGGGTGCCGCGCCTGCAGAAGACAAGCGCCATCGGCACCTCCAGAAGCCACCACAGGAGCGAGCAGGTAAACCCAGCTCCGCTGGGTCTTAAGGGCCTGCCGGATGGGACGCCCACCAGTGACCAATCGACCCGATTTGGCGTGGGTGAGTGGACAAACCTCCAGTGCATGGCGAGAAGCAGATTGAGGAAGAGCAGGCCCAGAAAAGATGCGGCTTTTGACGTCCGGCCTGCAGTCCTGGCCTGGCAGGAAGGTGGAACATTCGCCCGCTTGCAATTCGTCACAAGGTGCTGTGAACAACTTCAGTTGATGGCTTGGCTTAGGTAGGCGGACCTAAATGGTGGTCATGAGCTCGTGAAAGCTCGAATTGATCAGGCCTCGCTCAAGGCATCCGTTCAGGAAATTGAAATCATCGCGATAGAACTCATGAGCCATGGCCTTGAGGGATGGATTATAAAAATCTGCATAGACAGGAGTCTCCTTGCTCTTGATGAGTTCGAGCAGGCTTCCTGAATCAAGTTTCCAGGGATCGCAGGCGAGTGGATTGGCTGCCGCACGTTGCTGCTGTTCAACGAGATTTTTGGCTCCATATTTATTGACTCTAAAGGGCATCTCTACGCTGGTCAGAAACATGGAATTAATGTATTCCTGCAGGGGCTTCAAGTCTTCAGAGTTGAAGACGAGGTCGAAAGTCCTTCGCTTGTAGGCTGAGATCTGGGAGGCGAAGTGAAGCTTGTCGATCAGCTTGAGGCCGTTCGAGCTGAGCTCATGCAGAAAGTTTTCGAACGTATGGAGATCAGCTCGGGGGTTCTTTCTCTTGGCTTCGTCGACATACTTAGTGTGTTCGACATATTTGTTCAGGTATCCGCTGATCAGTCGGTTGAAGGGGTTCCGAAAGACGATGATGTTGACCTTCTCCCTGTTTCGTGCTTCGGTCAGCTTTGCAACGTCCCAAGCAAAGTCGCTGACGCTCCTGCAGGAACATTTAGGCGAGGTGAAGATCGTCACATTATTGATCTTGTTGATCAATGCTCTGGGTGCCATGAGGCCGGGCCCCTATCGGTATGAGTCCGGCCAATTTACGTCTCAGCTTGGTCGGCAGGGTTGGAGCGGGCGTGCGCCCAGTCGTCCAAGTCGATTCAAGTCTCCCTGCAGAGCAACTCGATTGAGTTACTCTCTGCGGCCGTTCGGTGGGCAGAGCCCAGCAGGTTGGGATAGCAGGGCTACTGGGGGCGTGACTTCGATCCCTTCATCCGCTGCAGGGGCCAGTGTCCGGGGATGGTTTCTCTCGAGCGGGTGCGACACGCTCCCAGGGCCTGGGCAGCCGTGCCGCCAGGGATCTCCCCCTGTCCAAGACGGGCGGCCCACTGAACCCATCGAGGCCAACCCCGCGGAACGCTTGTTGCGATCAGGCCCTGCTGAACCACTGCTTCAGTTCCATCAACAGTCCACGGGTCGAGGCCAGCAGGCAGACCGGGAGCGCCAGCAGTTGGCGGCCGGTGTACCAGTAACACCGATGCCACCAGCGCACAGGCCAGCGGCCACGGTGGGCCGGCGGGAAGAGCTTGAACGGCATGACGGCCAGAAACGTCTCGGGGATGGCGAGGAAACAGCCCCAGAACACCATGCGCCGCACATGGCCGATCTCTTCGGCGACCTCCTTTGAGGGCAAAGGGACCGAGTCGGGTCTCACCCGCCAAGTCCCATCGGGCTGTTCGTTGTACTGGCTTGCGATGCAGTGGCTGCTCCAGGGGTGGTAGGCCACCAGCAGGCGGTTGGACAGGCGGGACGCGCGCATCCGGGCCGTACCGAGCGACTGGCCGATCAGGCTTCGTTGTTCGCCCCGCCACAACTCCGCCCGTTCGGCGTCCGTATGGGCGATCACCCCCATCCAGGCGGCGGGGATCTCCAGGGGCTCGCGGCCGCTGTACACCCTCAGCCGGATCTTCAGATCCTTGTCGTCGAAGCCGTAACCCACCAGATATTCGTTGAAGCCGCCCACGGCTGCGAACAGCTCCCTTGCGATCAGAAACTGACCCTTGCGCCCATCCGGTCCACTGCCCAGGGCATAGGCCCCTGCCTCCGGTCCAGGGGCTTCGAATCCATCGGGCACCACGAGCGTCGGGTCGAAGTCAGCGGTCGGCCAGCAGTCGGCATCCAGCTTGAGGATCCATGGACCCCGCGCCCGGGAGATCGCGAAGTTGTAGGCCCGGCAGAGGTTCCAGCTCGGTTCGTCCTCCACCCGCACCAGCTTCAGGCGCGGATCAGCGGGGAGATCGTCACGCCGCAGCGGATTGCTGCTGCTCCAGTCCACAATCAGGTGCTCGTGGTGGTGGGGCCAGAGGGCCAGCTGGGCGGCGGAGTGCAGCAGGTGTTCGCGCCGGTTCATGCAGACCGTGACGACACTCAGGCCGGACGCGCTCAATCCCACAACTTCAGGGCGTCATCCCGGGCGGAGAACCATTCAGCCGCCAACGGGCCGCCCATGGTGCGCTGCTCCCGGAACCAGGGCCCCCCCAGGGTCCAGTGCAGCAGGGCGGGACCGCCCTCGTTGGCTGGCCCCATGGGGGCTGGCTGCACATCCACCAGGTGGTTCCAGCGCTCCGGCAGGGCACCGATCTCATGGTCTCCACTCAGCCAGTGAAATCGGTGCAGGTCCAGGCCGGTGGCTGTGTTGACGTAGTCGGGGCTGAGCGCTGTGCAGCGGTTGCAGTTCATCAGCATCAATGAACTCCAGTTTTTCTTGGGGTAAGCGCTCTGCTGCTCACCGAGGAATTTGACTGATTCATTCGGCCTGTGTTCGTGTTGAACGCACATCACGGCGTAGCGCTCCTCTCGCTGGGCCCAGAGCTCGGCGATATCGCCGCGGCACAGCATGTCGCAGTCCATGAAAATGGCCCAGCCGTTGTAGTCGCTCAGCCAGGGCACCAGGAAGCGGGTGAAGGAGAAGGCGGTGCTCTGCTTCGGATCCTTGGGGCGCTCAAACACCGCACGTAGTTGCTCGGCCACGATCGGAGTGATCGCCAGCGGCATACTGCTGTGCTGATAAAGACTGTCGATCAGAACATTCGTGGCGGCCCGCTCGCGAGGGTCGTAGCCGATGAAAATGGGGATTGTCGCCAACGGAGCGGTCATCGTGGTGTCGGCGGCGGTAAGCGCTACGGGCTCCTGGGAAGCACTGCAGCGAGGTGAGGAAAGAGGTCTAATCTAGCCTTCGGCTTGCGGCCAGAAAGAGCCCTTGCCACTCAGTTCCAAAACTCCCATCGATCCATCAACTCTCCGGGGGTGTAGTTCTTGAGCTGCTCGGCAACCGTGGAGGGGGATAATGCCCTTGCCAGCCTATGCCGAAGCAGCATGAGCGCACCCTTGGTGGCATGTTTGAGGTTGGTGGTTTTCTTCCCCCTTGCCAAATCCCAGTAGCCATAACTCTTGTAGGGGATATTGTAAGCTTCAACAATAATATTAAAAAGCCTTCTTGGGAGTTGATTGTCACTCTCCAGATAGGGCGTCACCCCATGCAACGCCGATTTGCTGTTGAGCAGAGCAACGAAGCGATTGTGTCGGTAGGCAATTCTCTTCACCGGCTTTACGTCATAGGCGTTCCCCTTCAGCCTTGTGCCATCGAACACCCGGCCAGGGCCGCATTCATAGAGGATGAGGTCGCCGCCCACGGGGTCTGTTTCGGCTGGATGCAGATACAACAAGCCAGCAAAAATCTCATATTTGTCATCGAGGTGGGGCTCCAGCCCAGCGAATTGCGGCGGGTTGATTCCCGGCTGGATGTCGTAAGAGAACGATGGTTTCCCCTGAAGCCAATTCTGCCGGTCGTCCATCGACATCCGCGGCAGATAAGGAAGTCGTTCAGCCTCGGCGACGAGCGGATCATCCAGGAAGGGACGCAGCCTGGCGAAAACCGCACGCACGAGCGCTTCGAGCCCAAGGGCCTGGTAGAAGGCTTTCAGATCGTCAAGCCTGGGGTCGCCACACGCCGTGACCGCGGCCAGATCCAGGCTGGCCCTTGAATTGGCCTGGAGCTCATCGGATCGGGAGGCCAGATCGCCGATCAGGCCACGATCCGGGAAGCACCGGATGGCTGCCGCCAGAAGATCTTCGGGCAGGAAATCATCGATGACCAGATGGGAGAAGGGGTGGCGATGCACCTCAGCCCCTTCCAGCTGTTCGGCCCAGGTCATCCCCATCGGTTCAGATCTCCGCGTTGGCTCTCGGCAGGAACTGCGGGCCAGCGGCCTGTCCCTCCCCGGTCATTCGATCGAGGCTGGCGTGGGCAATTTACCCGGTTTCGCCGCTGGGGTTCCTCGCTCCTCCTTCCTAGGCTCCCCGGCATGGCTGCCCACTCGACCTCCTTCCTCGCCGGTCTCAACGACGCCCAGCGCCGGGCGGTGGATCACCACAACGGCCCGCTGCTGGTGGTGGCGGGGGCGGGCAGCGGCAAGACCCGCGCCCTCACCCACCGCATCGCCCATCTGATCGGTCATCACGGCGTCGATCCGGCCCAGCTGCTGGCGGTCACCTTCACCAACAAGGCGGCCCGGGAGATGAAGGAGCGGCTGGAGTTGCTGCTGGCCCAGAAGCTCGCCCAGAGTCAGTTCGGCCAGCCCTTCAGCACCCTGAGCGCGGTGGAGCAGCGCCAGCTGCGCAGCCGCATCTACCGCGAAGTCATCAAAGACCTCTGGATCGGCACCTTCCATGCCCTCTTTGCGCGGCTGCTGCGCTTCGACATCGACAAGTACACCGATCCCGAGGGGCTGAGCTGGACCCGGCAGTTCTCGATCTACGACGAGGCCGACGCCCAGACGCTGGTCAAGGAGATCGTCACCCAGGAACTGGGCCTGGATCCCAAGCGTTTCGAACCCAAGAAGGTGCGCTGGGCGATCAGCAACGCCAAGAACCAGGGCTGGCTGCCGGAGCAACTCGAAGCCGACCAGCAGGGGCAGCGGGGCAAGCAGATGGCGGAGGCCTACCGCCGTTACCGCCGCGCCCTGGCCGCCAACAATGCCCTCGACTTCGATGACCTGCTCTTGCTGCCGGTGCAGCTTCTCACCGCCAACGAGCAGATCCGCCATTACTGGCACCGGCGTTTCCGCCATGTGCTGGTGGATGAATACCAGGACACCAACCGCACCCAGTACGACCTGATCAAGCTGATCGTCACCAATGGCGAGGAGCCCGAGCAGTTCACCAACTGGGCCGATCGCTCGGTGTTCGTGGTGGGGGATGCCGACCAGAGCATCTACAGCTTCCGGGCGGCCGACTTCACGATCCTGATGGGCTTCCAGGACGACTTCGGTGATCGGGCCGCCGATGACACCACCCGCACGATGGTGAAGCTGGAGGAGAACTACCGCTCCACTGCGACGATCCTGGCGGCGGCCAACGCCCTGATCGCCCACAACAGTGAACGCATCGACAAGGTGCTGCGCCCCACCCGCGGTGAAGGCGAAGCGATCACCCTCACCCGCTGCGACGACGAGATCGCCGAGGCCGAAGCGGTGGTGCACCGCATGCGCCTGCTCGATGCCAACCACCCCGAGTTGCGCTGGGGTGACATGGCTGTTCTCTACCGCACCAACGCCCAGTCACGGGCGATGGAGGAATCGCTGGTGCGCTGGGGCATCCCTTACATCGTGGTCGGGGGCCTGCGCTTCTACGACCGGCGCGAGATCAAGGATGTGCTGGCCTACCTGCGCCTGCTGGTGAACCCGGCCGACAGCGTCAGCCTGCTGCGGGTGTTGAACGTGCCCCGGCGCGGCATCGGCAAGACCACGGTGCAGCGGCTCACCGATGCCTCCAACCAGTTGGGGATCCCCCTCTGGGACGTGGTCAGCGACGCTGAGGCGGTGCGGTCCCTGGGGGGGCGCTCCGCCCGGGGCCTGCTCCAGTTCAGTGAGCTGATCGGCGATCTGGCCGGCCGTATCCAGGACGCGGCCCCCTCGGAGCTGGTGCAGCGGGTGATGGAGCAGAGCGGCTATGTGGCCGAGCTGATCAGCGATGGCACCGATGAGGCCGAGGAGCGGCGCCGCAACCTGCAGGAGCTAGTCAATGCCGCCCTGCAGTACCAGGAGGAGAACGAGGAGGGTTCCCTGGAGGGGTTCCTGGCCAGCGCCGCCCTGGCCAGCGATGCCGACAGCAAGGACACCGCCGCCGACCGGGTCACCCTGATGACCCTTCACGCCAGCAAGGGCCTGGAGTTCCCCGTGGTGTTCATGGTGGGCCTTGAGCAGGGGCTGTTTCCCAGCTACCGCTCGCTGGAAGATCCTTCCGCCCTTGAAGAGGAGCGGCGCCTCTGCTACGTGGGCCTCACCCGGGCCAAGGAGCGGTTGTTTCTCTCCCACGCCAGCGAACGGCGGCTCTGGGGCGGCATGCGCGAGCCGGCCGTGCCCTCGGTGTTTCTCTCGGAATTGCCCAGCGAACTGATCCAGGGTGATCTGCCGGGCAGCGGCGGCGCCGCCCTGCGGCGGGAACAGCGGCTGGAGCGGCTCACGCGTGTCGACCGCGAAGCGAGTCTGCGCACCGCCGCTGGCGGGGCCGCGGGGGCTCCGGCCAATGCCGTGCGCCGCAAGGGGATCTCCCGCACCTGGAGCGTGGGGGATCGCTTGCGCCATGCGAACTTCGGCGAGGGGAAGGTCACCCATCTGTTCGGCAGCGGCGAGAAGGTCTCGATCGCGGTGAAGTTCGAGGGCATGGGACCGAAGATCCTGGATCCGCGCCTGGCGCCGATCGAAGCCCTGGGCGGCGATTCGGCCTGATGGAGATCCCAGGTCTGCCTCCTGGGCTGCTGGAGGCTCTGGTGGCCCACTCCGGCGGCCCGCGGCTGGCCCTGGTGGGGGGCGCCGTGCGCGATCTGTTGCTGCACCAGGTCCACAACGACCCCTGGCGTGGCCTGGTGGATCTGGATCTGGTTCTGGAGGGCTCGGCCCCGGCATTGGCGGAGCGTTTGCGGGTCTGGGCCGGTTCGGAGCGGCTGGGGTTCTGCCACATCCACGGGGCCTACGGCACGGCGGAACTGGCGCTCGATGGGGTGCTGCTGGACCTGGCCAGCGCCCGCCAGGAGAGCTACCCCGCCCCTGGTGAGAACCCCGTGGTGCGCTTCGCCGCCCTGGCCGATGACCTGGCCCGCCGCGACTTCACGATCAACGCCATGGCCCTGGAACTGGCCCCCGCCGCCGGCGGGGTGGTGGCCCTGGAGCTGCTGGATCCCCATGGCGGCCAGGCGGATCTGGCGGCCCGCCGTCTGCGCCTGCTCCACGGCGGCAGCCTCAGCGATGACCCCACCCGGATGCTGCGGGCGGCCCGCTACGCCGCCCGGCTTGGGTTCGAGCTGGCACCCGAGAGCCTTGAGCAGCTGCGGTACACCCTGGCGGCCTGGCCCTGGGCCTGGCGGCCGGGAGATCCGCCCGAGCTGGCCCCACCAGCCCTGAGCACCCGACTGCGGATGGAGCTGGATCTGCTGCTGGAGCGGGAGGACTGGCGCGATGCCCTCGGCTGTTTGCAGGCCTGGGGAGCCCTGCCCCTGGTCGAGGAGGCCCTGCAGGTCGATCCCCACTGGCGGCGCCGGTTGCGCTGGGCCCAGCGCTTCGGGCTGCCCCTGCTGCCGGCCTGGCTGGCGGCGGCGTCCGATCCGCCGGCGGTGGCGGCCCGGCTGCAGTTGCCCCACCACGGCCAGAAGCTGCTGCACCAGTTCGAGCAGCTGCGTCAGTGGCTGGCGGAGGAGCATGGCTCCACCGCCGGCTGGTCCCCCTCCCGCTGGAGCGAAGCACTGGAGGAGCGGGCTTGGTCAGCGGAGGCGGTGGCCCTGGCCCTGGCGGTGGGCCTCGGCCCCCGTCGGCCGCTGCTGCGATGGTGGCTGCGTTGGCGCCACCTGCCGCCTCCGGTCACGGCCACGGAGCTGATGGCCGAGGGCTTGGAGCCGGGCCCGGCCCTGGGGCAGGCGCTGCGGGCGCGGCGGGCCCAGCGCCTCGACCGGGAGCGCCCCTGAGTTCGCTACCTTCGCGGCCTGTTGCCGAGACGACCATGGCCACCGTGCTCAAGTTCAGCTCCGAGGACTGCGGCACCTGCCACCGCATGGCCCATTACGACGCCAAGGTGGCCTTTGAGCTGGGGCTGGAGTTCGTCAGCGTGATGCTCCAGGACACGGTCAGCTACCGCCGCTACCGCAAGGTGCTGCTCAGCCAGTACCCCAACAAGGAGGGGATGGGTTGGCCCACCTACCTGGTGGTGAGTGATCCGGAGGGCTGTTTCGAGGTCCACGGCGAAGTCAAGGGCGGCCTGCCCAAGGGGGAGTTTCGCGAGCGCCTGGCGGCCGCGGCCGGCATTCCAACCCAGCTCGCCTGAGGTCCTCGGGGGGAGGCCTGTTCCTTCAGCCTCCGCAGACCCTCCCGATCACGGTCGCCTGGGGGAAGCCGGCCCCGTGCAGGGCTTGCAGCGCTTCTGGGGCCAGGGAACTGGGCAGCGCCACCAGCAACGGGCCGCAGGTCTGGGGATCGATCAGCAGGCCCTCCAGAGCGCTACGGCTGTCCCGACCAGGCGCCCAGGAGTCCAGCCATTGGATGGGGCCTTCCAGCAGGGCCAAGGCGCTGGCGTTGGCGGGCGCGAGGCTGCTGGCGAAGCCACGCTTCAGGAGGGGCAGGGCCCCCTCCAGGGCGGGGACGGCACCGGCCTCCAGCGCCACGCTCAGCTGCGGATGCACCCGTCGGCTGGCCGCCAGCATCTCGCCCAGGTGGCCCAGCAGCCCAAAGCCAGTCACGTCGGTGCAGGCGTGCACCTCGAAGCCCGCGAGCTGCTCCACCAGCGCCGCCTGGCTCTGGCCCATCAGCGCCAGCGCCCCATCGATCCATTCCGGCGCAGCCGCACCCGCCTGGGCCGCGGCGAACAGCACGCCGCTGCCGATCGGCCGGCTCAGCAGCAGCGCATCACCGGGCCGCAGGCCCCCCTTGGCCCAGAAGCGCCCGGGCGGCGTCTCACCATTCACGCTCAGTGCCAGGCCCAATTCCTCTCCCGCGTCCAGGCGCTGCAGGCTGTGGCCGCCGATCAGGGCGGCTCCCTGGGGCTCCAGCACGGAGCGCACCCCTGCGAGGGTTTGCAGCAGCAGTTCCTCCTGCAGGGCCTCGCCTGCCCGCGGCAGGGTCACCAGGGCCTGCACTGAACGCACCCGGGCACCGCAGGCCCACAGATCCGAGCAGGCATGGAGGGTGGTGAGGCGACCGTTGAGCCAGGGGTCGTCCACCAGGGCCGGGAAGCCATCGATGCTCTGCAGCAGAAGACCCCCCTCCGCCGTTGGGCCCACCACCAGGGCATCCTCTGGGTCGGCGGTCGCCCCGGGATCGAGGCGGGCCAGGGCGTTGCGCAGGGGGGCGGCGGCCAGCTTGGCGGCGCAGCCCCGGCAGGCCATGGCGGCCGCCTTGTCGCCGGGGCCACGGGTCATCGTCCCCAGGGCCGCGAAGCCCTCCATGAAGCGGCGGTCGATGCGATCTTTCCAGCACCACAGCAGGGTCGAGGGCCCCAGGGCGAAGGGACCCCAGAAGGCCAGCGCCTGAGGCTCCCCCGTGAGCGCCCCGCCATCACCGAGCAGTTGCAGGGCCCAGCGCTGGGGGCGCCAGCGGCGCAGGGGGGGTGGCGGCGGCTGGGCCGGCAGGTTGACCTGTTGCGCCAGCCGGCGTTCCAGGTTGATGGCCAGCACCGGAGCGGCCCGCACCGCCCACACCCCCGACGGGGGCCGAGGGGTCGTGGCGATCACGGCACAGTCGCCGCTCGCGAAGACATCCAGCTGACCCTTCACCTGCAGGCTGGCCTCCGTGAGCAGGCGCCCCGTGGCCGGATCAGCAGTCAACCCCGAGGCGGCCAGCCAGGCGGGGGCACGGCTGCCGGTGCAGGCGAGGGCAGGCGTTTCCTCCCCGCCGCCGCGGGCGCTGGCCGGCCCATGGGCCCCGCGCTCGATGGCGATGCCGGCTTGCTTCAGCAGGCGTTCGCCGCAGCGGTTGGCGGCGTCGGAGCCCAGGTGCAGCTGCTCCCCCCGCAGCCGCAGCCCTGGGGCGAAGCGCGGGGCCAGGGCCAGGGCCAGCTCCACCGCCGCGGCGCCGCCCCCCAGGATCTGCAAGTCTGCCCCCAGGTCCTCCGTGCCGGTGCTGAGGCCTTGGCACCACTCCAGAAAAGGCTCCAGCGGTTTCACCGCCCGTGCGCCTTCGGGGACCACCGCCGTCTCCGCCCCCACATCCAGGCTGAGCAGATCCCAACGCAGGGGCGGCCGGCCCGCCAGGACCAGCTCCCGCTGCTCCAGCACCAGCCCCGTGATCTCGGCTCGCACGAAGCTCACCCCCGCCAGGCGGCAGAGCCGCCGCAGGTCGATGGTGCAGGCCTCGCGCGGGTAGAGACCTGCCACCAGGCCCGGCACCATGCCGGAATAGAGCGCCGTGCTGGCGCGGCTGACCAGGGTGATGCGGCAGGCGCGGGCCCTGGCCATGCGCTGGTGCTGGGATTGCATCGCCCAGCGCTTCAACACCAGGGCATGGCTGTGGCCGCCGCCCGCCAGCAGCAGCTGACGCTGGGGCTCAGAGGCAGGCTTCAAGAGGGGCTGTTGGAGCCGGGGCGGTCGTAACCGTCAGGATTGGCGTTCTGCCAGGCCCAGCCGTCACGGCAGATGTCCTCGAGGCTGCGGCGGGTTCTCCAGCCCAGCCGCTCCGCCGCCAGGGAGGGGTCGGCGACGGTGATCGCGGCATCGCCGGGGCGCCGGCCCACCTGCTCATAGGGAATCGATCGGCCGCAGGCGGCCTCGAAGGCCCGCACCACCTCAAGCACGGAATGGCCGCGGCCGCTGCCCAGGTTGAGGCTGAGCAGCTGGGGTGGTTCGGCCAGCAGCACCTCCAGGGCCGCCTTGTGCCCTTCGGCGAGGTCCATCACATGGATGTAATCGCGCACGCCGGTGCCATCGACCGTGGGCCAGTCACGGCCGTAGACCGTGAGCGTCTCCCGGCGGCCCACCGCCACCTGGCTGACGAAGGGGAACAGGTTGTTGGGCAGCCCCTTGGGGTCTTCGCCGATGCGGCCGCTGGGGTGGGCCCCCACAGGATTGAAGTAGCGCAGCCGGGCAATGCGCCAGCGGGCCACCTCCGGCGCCTCGCTGGAGGCCACATCCGCCAGCAGTTGCTCGACGGCGGCCTTGCTGTGGCCATAGGGATTGATCGGGGCCACAGGCGCCGTCTCGTTGATCGGGATTTGCTCCGGGAAGCCATAGATCGTGCAACTGCTGCTGAACACAAGCGTGTGGCAGCCGTGCTCGGCCATCGCCGCCACCAGGGAACGGCTGCCGCTGAGGTTCACGTCCCAGTAGCGCAGCGGTTCGGCCACCGATTCCCCCACCGCCTTGAGGCCAGCGAAGTGCACCACCGCCTCGATCGGCGCGGGGGCGGCCGCAAAGGCCCGCTGCACATCGGCGTTTGAGCGGATGTCGCCTTCGATCCAGCTCAAGCGCTCCGCCGCCTCTGGCCCCACCAGCTCCGCCACCCGCCTCAGGGCTTCCGGTGAGCTGTTGTCATAGTTGTCGATCACCACCAGGTTGTGGCCCGCCTCGAGCAGCACCACAGCTGTGTGGCTGCCGATGAAGCCGGCACCGCCGGTGATCAGGAGCTGAGCCATGGCAAGCAGGTTAGGGCGGTGGCCATCGCCCAAGATGGCCCCAGTTCTGGCCCAGGGTGTTGGAGAAGCTGCAGAGCCTGCGGGGCATGGTGGACCTGCTTCCCGCCGCCACGCCGCTGTGGCAAGGGGTGGAGGCCAGGGCCCGGGAGCACTTCCGCCGCGCTGGACTCGCTGAGATCCGCACGCCCGTGATGGAGGTCACCGAGCTGTTCGCCCGCGGCATTGGCGAGGCCACCGATGTGGTGGGTAAGGAGATGTACACCTTCCTCGATCGGGGTGAGCGCCGTTGCACCCTTCGGCCGGAGGGCACCGCCTCGGTGGTGCGCGCCGCCCTCCAGCACGGCCTGCTCAGCCAGGGGGCCCAGCGGCTTTGGTACGGGGGGCCGATGTTCCGCTACGAGCGGCCCCAGGCGGGGCGCCAGCGTCAGTTCCATCAGATCGGCGTGGAGTACCTGGGCTTTGATGACCCCCGCAGCGATGCCGAGGTGATCGCCCTGGCCTGGGATCTGCTGGCGGATCTTGGTGTGCAGGGCCTGGCCCTGGAGCTCAACTCCCTGGGCAGCCCAGACGATCGCGCCCGCTACCGCCAGGAGCTGGTGGCCTTTCTGGAGGCTCGCCAAGGCGGCCTTGATCCCGATTCCCAGGCCCGCCTGGCCACCAACCCCCTTCGCATTCTTGATTCCAAGAACGCCACCACCCAGGCGCTGCTGGCGGAGGCTCCCACCCTGGCGGGGGCCCTGGCGCCGGAAAGCCGCGAGCGTTTCGAGCGCGTGAAGGAGTCGCTGGGCGCTCTGGGGATCCCCTTCCAGCTCAACCCGCGTCTGGTGCGCGGCCTCGATTACTACAGCCACACAGCCTTTGAGATCACCAGTGATCAACTGGGGGCCCAGGCCACCGTCTGCGGCGGCGGCCGTTATGACGGCCTGATCGAGCAACTCGGCGGCGCGCCAACGGCGGCGATCGGCTGGGCGTTGGGGATGGAACGGCTGCTGGTGCTGCTGGCCCAGGCCGATTCCGGTGCCAAGCCGCCCGTGCCGCAACTCCCCGATCTTTATGTGGTCAGCCGTGGGGAGCGGGCCGAGCCCCTGGCCCTGGTGCTGGCCCGGGGGCTTCGCCAGCGGGGGCTGGCGGTGGAGCTGGATCTGAGTGCCTCGGCCTTCGCCAAACAGTTCAAGCGCGCCGACCGCAGCGGCGCCCGTTGGGCCGCCGTGATCGGCGAGGGGGAGGCGGAAACGGGCGAGTTGCTGCTCAAGCCCCTGCGGGAGGGATCGGGCGATCCAGCCCAGGAGCTTCGTCTGCCCCTGGCCGATCTGGTCGGGCTGCAGGCGCGGCTGGTTGGTTCGTGAGCAGGAGAGTTTGGTGCTGATCGGGGCCCCTATCCCAGGGGGACGGCCCTGGGGGGCCTGGCTGGGTTGCCTGGGCGGCTGACCTTCGCTGGTGCCCTCTCCTGATCGTCTTTCTGTGGGTGGGTCTGGTGCGTTGGCCCCTGCATGCCCTGGCGCGGACGGGCGGCGTCATGGCTGGGGAGAACTCCGCACGAGCGGGGGCACCCATGCCTGGTTGCTGCTCAGTTCGGTTGCGGTCTTTGCTTGAGGTCTTTGAAGCGCGCTTCCTGGTCTGGGAGGTGGCCGCCTTGGGGCACGCTTGGCTGGTCTGTCCTGGGTCTGGGGCAGGTACCACCGGCTGAGGACCCGCTTTCGGCCATGGCCCTCCTGAGTGTGACCTTGATCGGCGCGGGTTGGGTGGTGGTCGCGCGTCTTCCCTGGAACGGGCTCAACTCACTGGCCCTTCGGCGACGGCGTGCTGGTGGACGGTGCTGGCCGCCTGTAGAGCCAGAGCCTCTGGCCATCAGCTCTCGCCCGGGGGGAGCAACCGCGACGATTCGGCGCCCGCCAAGGCCTTGGATAGGGGGGATCCGGTGGCCTTCTCCGCCGTGGCCCTGCTTGTGGACGGGAGCCTGCGGCCCACTCTGGCTCAGAGCTTCTGGCCCGATTGGCGGTGTCCATGGGCCGTGTGGGTTCATCATGTTGTTCAACCTGAGCCGCCGATCACCTGCCTGGGTTGAACCGATGGGAAGCTGAGTTCATGCGTGTGCTGATTTACACCTCAAGCTCAGGAACGGCCCATGACGCCGCCGCCGAAGCGATCGCCGAGTGGCTCAAGATCTTGGCTCCCAAGGCCGAGGTGACGATCGATTCGGTGGTGGAGAACGCCAGCAGTGTGGGCCGTGCCGGAACCGATCTCTATAACTGGATCCAGCGGCAAGCGCCATGGTTGCATCAGATTTACTGGCGGCTTCTGGAGTTTGAAGATCATGCCAAGCCTGGCACGGTGATCTACGGCCACAACTATCTGGTGCGCACTCTGAAGAGCCAGCGGCCCGATCTATTGATTTCTACTCACCCCCACATCAATCGTGGCCACTTTGATTTGGCTAAGCGGGTGGTTGGACCCCAGTTGCGTTGCGTCACGTGCTGCACGGAACTGGATGGGGGCTTCGGCTTCACTCGCAATTGGGTGAGCCCCAAGGCCGACAGTTTCTGGGCGATCACCGAGGAGGTGGCGCAGGAAGTGCGGAGCCGGGGTTATCCGTCCGAGCGCATTGCCGTGCTCGGTCCTCTGCTGCACCCGCCCTTCCATGACGCCCAACAGCCGACGGCCCAACAGCCGTCCAGCGAACCGTCATCGGCTGGTCAAACAGTCACTCACGCTCTAGAGACCGATTCCACAGCGCTGCCCCTGCTGGTGCTTGGCAGCGGCTCCAACGGGGCCAACAACCACCAGGCGCTGCTGAATGCTCTGCTCCCGTTCGCCGGCCGGCTGCGGGTGGTGGCCCTCTGTGGCAAGCGTGCTGGGGTGGTTGAGCAGCTTGAGGACTGGGCCCGTGCTCACCCGGGGCTGACCTTGCGGGCGCTTGGATTTCAGGATCCAGCTGAGATGGTGGAGCTCTACCGCGGGGCCTGGGCGATGGTGGCCCGGCCGGGGGCTCGCACGGCCACCGAAGCTCTCGCCCTGGGCTGTCCGCTGATCTTCAACCGCCATGGTGTCCTTATGCCGCAGGAACTGTTGGCTCTCCGCTATTTCCAAGCACGCGATCTTGAACGTTCGATTCGTAAGCCCTGCGATCTGGCAGACCATGTTGGGCGCCTGCTCGATGAGCCACATGCCTATCAAGCCTGGCGGGAGCGCTATCTCCAGGCCCGTCTGAGCGCCAATCCACTGGCCGTAGTGCGCTTCCTCCTCTCCCACGCTCCGATGCAGGCCTGATTCAGGCCGTAGGAGCCCCAGCAAGTTCCAGGGGCCTTCCCCCCGAGCCGATCGTGACCATTGGCTGTCGCCTTCCTGGCGGTGTGATCAGCTTCGTAATGACGTGGATCTGCTGCGGAGGGGGGTCTGCCTACAGGACTTGAGATGGCGTGTCATGGAGTCTTTCAGCTGCGTTCCATCAGGTTGCGCAGGATGTCCATCGATTGCTTGAGGTTGGTTTCACTGAGTTCAAAATAGAGCGGACGCAAAACAGAAGGGAGATCAGGATCGACCTTGATCTGGTGCTTCACCAGCACTCCTCCGTTCACCGGAGTGAGGGTCCAGATGCCCTCCAAGCTGCGGATGCGATCACCACTGATCAGTCGATAACTCATCTGACGGGGAGGGGATTCCGTGATCGCCAGCCGGGCCTTGATGCGCAGCCCGAAGGTGTAGGGGGCCTGATAGGTCTGGGCGATTTCGATCTTGTTGCCCTGGCGGCTGGTCAGCTTGGCCAGCTTGATGTCCGGCATGGTGGTGGCGGTGGCCTCATAGTTGGTGAGGACCTTCCAGGCTTTCTCAGGCGTGGTGGCCACGACGATCGAGGCGATGTAAGCACCTTGGCTGCCCTTCAGCAACGGCTGGGCCTGGGGGGAGCCGCTCGCACTGGGGGCGATCAGGGTGATGGCCGCTAAGCTCGTGGCAAGCCAAAAGCTGGATCGTGGAAGCATGGTTTTGGGAGGGAAATGATGATAGATGGGCTCAGACACTCTGTTGGACGTAGAGTTTACTATGTCAGTGGCTTTGACCCCCGTGGCGCCGCTTTTTACCATCGATTCTTCGCCAAGCAACTGAGCGACTTCGTCCAGCGCACGGGCCGTATCCTTACCTTGGGTTCTCGTAGAAAGGATGAGCAAGGTTTGCTGAGTCGCTGGCAGGTCAGAGAAAAAGGATCCATGGTCGAGGATGTCTGTAATCTTGATTACTGCTTCCTGCATTGGGATGACATTGTTCGCCGGAATTGGGAGCGCGATCCTCTCCGGCTGCTTGTAGCTGGAGTGTTGGTATACGGCGATCACTTGCTCCAGGGCGTGCTTTGGCGGATTTCTCGGATGTCTCTGGTGCCAATGATCAGTGTGATGTCTCCCATGATCGTCTCAGTATGTTCAGTTCTTGTGGCAGGCATGAGTTTCTGGTTGACGTTTTCCTTGGCAAGTCGTTTCACGTTGCTCGGGCCAACTCCCTTGATATTGGCTTTGGTGATTTCCTTGGGAGTGCTTGTATTGGCCTGGAAGCTGGCTGGGCGCATTGGTCTGCTATGGTTTTTTCAATCTATTTCATTTACACATAGGCTCGCTGTTGATAAAGAAGTTGATCTGAGGCGGCGGCTTCATGATCTTGCCAAGGCAATCATACGCTTGGAGGATCGAGATCCAGCGAAAGAAATTCTACTTGTGGGACACAGTAATGGCTCCTTTGTGATGGCCATGTTGGCTGCAGAACTGCGTCGCCAGCCTGGTTTTGCGGAGATTGCCCCACGTTTGAGTATGCTCAGCCTCGGTCAGAGTCTCAGCTTGCTGGCTATTCAACCAAGGGCCCAGGCCTTTCGTCGGGATCTCGAGGAACTCGCCAATGGTGTGCGGCTTCCGTGGAGGGATATCAGCTCGATCGATGACTTCATGTCCTTCCGTGGGGTGAATCCATACCTCAGCTGTGGTCTCTCGGCGCCCTATCCCTCCTATCCGGTTGTCGAGCTGATCTCTGTCGCCCAGCGCCAGGGCCTCACCTCCCTCTGGCAAGTGATTCAACGCCAGTTGGGTCTCCATTTTGAATACCTCGCCACAGCTGACCCCGAGCGCAGCGGCGGCTTCGATTATCTGGAGCTTGTGCTGAGGCCGGTGGCAAGTCCGATGTTGACGCAACCCCCGTTGTCCTGAATGTCTTGCCCTTTCGGGTTCGAGCCTGTCCACCCTCGGCCAGAACCCTACAGTCCGAATTACCTGATTCGTTTGATGCAGGGCCTCCATTCCTGGTTGGGCCTGCTGAACGCCAGAGATTTCCAGATTCCGATCGGCGGGATTCGTTTCCTCGGGTTTCACCTTTTTCTGGTCAATCAGTCGGCGGCCGTACGGCAGCTGATGGTTGAGCAGATGGAGCAGTTCCCGAAGCACCCGTTCACGCTTTGGGTGCTCCAGCCCCTGATCGGCCGGGCGATCTTCTCGGTCAACGGCACGGAGTGGGAGCGGCAACGACGTCTGGTGGATCAGGCCTTCCAGGTGGCCCAGCTGCAGCGGGTGTTTCCCCAGATGGAGGGGGCCACCAACGATCTGATCGCCCGGCTCGCCCCTCTGGCCGATGGCCGCTCCGTGGCGATCGATGCCGAGATGACCCTGGTGGCGGCCGATGTGATCGTGCGAACGATCCTGTCGCGGCCCTTGGCGGGCCCTGAGGCAGCCATGATCTTCGAGGACTTCGCCCGCTACCAGCGCCGGGCCGGCCAGGCGGTGATGTTGCGCCTGCTGCGGCTGCCGGAGGGCCTGTTGAACCGTTATCTGGGCACCCATGCCCGGCGGATCCGGACCTGGATCCGTTCGGCGATCGAGGAGCGGCTGACCTTCTGCGCCAGTGGCATGGCAACGGGCAGCCAGGATCTGCTTCAGGCGCTGCTGGAGGCCCACGATCCACTCACCGGCTCGTCCTTCAGCCTGGAGGAGCTGGTCGATCAGGTCTGTTTCCTGTTCCTGGCGGGCCATGAAACCTCGGCCAGCGCCCTTGGCATGGCGGTGTATCTGCTCGCCCAGGTCCCTGATGCCCAAGTGCGCTTGAGGAAGGAGGTGACGGCAGCCCTGGCGGGCCAGGACGGACCATTGAGTTACGAGACCCTGCGTCAGTTGCCCTACGGAGTGGCCCTCTTCAACGAAACCCTGCGGCTCTACCCGCCGGTGAGCTTTTTCATGCGTGAAGCCCTCCAGCCCACCACCCTGCTGGAGCAGAGCTGCCCGGTGGGCTCCCTGCTCACCATCTCCCCCTGGGTGATCCAGCGGCACGAGCAGCACTGGAGCGACCCCCACTGCTTCCGCCCCGAGCGATTTTTAGTGGACCAGGCCAGCGCTGAGGAGCGTCGCCTGGCCAAGGAGGCGTTCCTGCCGTTCGGCCTGGGCCCGCGCAAGTGCCCCGGCGCCGCCTTTGCCCTGCAGGAGGCGCTGCTGGTGCTGGCCGAACTGGTGCGTCGCTACGAGGTCCTGCCGGATCCCGACCACAGCCCCGATTTGGTCGCGAGGTTGACCTTACGCTCGGTCAATGGGGTGCGGGTGAGGCTCCGGCGGCTGTGATGGTTCAGCACAATGAAGCTTCCCCCTGGCGGCCTGCCGGCTGTGGCGGAGGCCTGGATGAACGGCCCTTTAAAACCCTCGTTGATCTGCTTCGGTACAGGGCTCGCTACCAACCAGAGTGCGTTGCCTACGTCTTCCTGAGCGATGGAGAGCGGGAGGCGGAGGAGATCACCTACCTTCAGCTTGACCAACAGGCCAGACGAATCGGAGCGTGGCTGCAGCTCTGCGAACCCCATGCAGAAGCGGTTGGCCTGCTTTACCAACCAGGTCTGCGCTTCATTGAGGCTTTTTTCGGCTGCCTGTATGCAGGGCTCGTGGCCATTCCGGTTCAGACGCCACCAGGCCTGAAGCGGCTTGAAAGCCTGGCGGCCATCCTCAGCGATGCCGGCACCAGTTTGGTGTTGACGAGTTCCGACATTCTGGAGACGCTGAAAAAAGATGACTCCAAGTGTGATTGGGTGAAGACATTGCGCTGGCTGGCAACCGATCTCATCAACGTTGAGCAGGATCCAGGCTGGCATCATCCAGATTGCTCTGTTGACTCTACAGCGTTTTACCAGTACACCTCCGGCACCACCCATGCTCCTAGGGGGGTTGTGGTGTCCCACGCCAATGTTCTTTGCAACGAAGAGCTGATCAGGCAGGCCTTTGAGCATGATCGGAACACCATTGGCATGGGCTGGTTGCCCCATTTTCATGATATGGGCTTGATTGGGAATATTCTGCAAATGCTTTACATTGGAAGGCCTTGCATCTTGATGTCTCCCTTCCATTTTATTCAGCGGCCCTTTCGGTGGCTCAAGGCAATCAGCCACTACAAGGCAACGAGTAGTGGCGGCCCCAACTTTGCCTATGAGCTGTGTGTTCAGAAGATTGGAGATGCACAGCGTGAGCAATTGGATTTGAGTAGCTGGAACCTCGCATTCACAGGTGCAGAGGCTGTTCGCTGGGATACGATCAAGCGCTTTTCTGATGCATTTTCAAGATGCGGCTTCGATCCAAAAGCATTTTATCCATGTTACGGCCTGGCCGAGGCCACGCTCTTCGTCACCGGGATCAAGGCTCGGGATCCGATCGTTGTGAAAAGCGTCAGCCGGCAGGATCTGATGGACAGTCGGGTTGTGCCCTCTACGACTTCCTCAGAGCAATGCATCACCATCGTGGGCTGCGGGCGTGAAGGATTGGATCACCAAGTGATGATCGTTGAACCTGTGCATCGAACCCGCTGTCCTGCCGAACAAGTTGGCGAGATCTGGGTTCAAGGAACGAGTGTGGCTCAGGGATACTGGAATCGCCAGCAGGAAACAGAGCAGACCTTTGCAGCCACATTGGCTGATTCAGATATCGGTCCATTTCTTAGAACGGGAGACCTGGGATTTATCCAGGATGACAACCTGTTCATTACTGGTCGGATCAAGGACATCATCATTCTCCAGGGGAAAACCTTGAATCCTCAGGAGATCGAGTTGACCGTTGAGCAATGCTGCCAAGGGCTGCAATACGGTGGGGGGGCTGCCTTCTCCATTGATGGGGAGGGTGGCGAGCAAGTTGTTATCGTTCAGGAGGTCGAGAGAACTGCGCTCCATGTGATCAAACCCGGCCAATGCGTCGAGGCCATTCGAACCCGTGTACTCGGTGTGCACGGGGTACGCCTTTCTGCGGTGGTCCTGATCAGGCCCGCCACTATCCCCAGAACAACGAGTGGCAAGGTCAGGAGGGCTCACTGTCGGACGGAGTTTCTGGGTGGTCGCTTGGCAGTAGTTCATGCCTGGAACCTGCCTTCAGCGCAATCGGAATGGGTGGTCGCCTCCGCAGACTTCCCAGGGCTTGGGGATTGAAATTCTTTTGAATGGAGAGACGGCCATGGTGACGGGGCTTGACTCAATCGCCTTGAGCCACCCTGGCGATTGGCTTCAAGTGCCAGCTTGGGGGCGTGGGGGTCTGCTGATCAAGGGACTAAATGCCATTATGGTTGTGCTAAGTTCTAAGTGAGAATGAAAAAATCTGCCCCTATGACGACTGCGATCACGGCGCAAGATATTGATACGTGGCTAATTCATTACCTTGCCGATCTTCTTGAGGTGCCCATAGAAACGATTGATCCTACGGCTAACTTTCAAGAGCTGGGGCTAGACTCCTCCTTGGCGATTGGCTTGACTGGCGATCTTGAAGAGTGGTTAGGTTGCAGGATCAATCCAACTCTCCTCTACAATTACACTACGATTGAGAGTCTCAGTGTTGGCCTTGCTGAGGAGATAGCCTCAACCCCTTTCTGAAGGTTTCATGATCTCAGCAGCGCTGAGCATGTGCGGTGGAGTTAGAACCGATCACAACGCGATTTTAGTGCTATGTCAGCTCCCATAGAAGCGACCTCCAGCGACCCGAAGCAGAGCGAGGTCTCCTCCTTGCAACGACACGAGATCCTCGCGGAGACAACCTACAGAAACAATCGCGAATCTCGCTATACGGAAAAAATTGAGTCTATTGAGACGAGTTATCGATATGAAGCCAATCGATCTCATTATTGGGGGCCACAGGAGCTTTCCTTGTTTTTTGGCACGACGCTTTATAACCAATCCACGCTAGATCAGAAGCTAGCCCTGAATCACCTCTATTGGGTCACGCAGTACAACCAAACTGCCGCCACAGAGGCCAATGCGATTCTTTATAATAATGTAACGGAGGGTGTTTTTTCTGCAATTGGAGGTTTTAGTGCGCTCTGCAGTGAGCTATCTCTTGAAACAGAGCAAGAGCACGATCACATCCACGCATTTCATGCCATTGGTTATGCAACGCGAAAGGCTTTGTTTGGTTCTGAGCGGATGGTCCGTCCACGTCCGAGCAGCCTGAACGGCACCCCGTCCAGGAAAGTAAAGGATTCCAGAGAGCCATCATCGCAGCTCAGCTTGAGGGTTCCTGCGCTGAACTGGGAGAAGCTTCAAGACGAAGCTTGCCGCCTGGTGATCTTCAAGCTCTCGAGCGGGAATGGGTCTTGCTCCTATTCGGATTTTCTGCGTTCCCAGCAGAGCAATGGTAAGTCGATCCCTGTGCAGCGCACTGGTTTGCTTGGCCAGGTTGTACCTGGTTCGCTCTCGAAAATCATGACCGTCAGTTTTGGGGCCTCTCCGTTTTCAGCCTGCTTTTTTTATGCAGTGCGCTATCTCGCAAATATTCTTCTCAAGAACTATGAGCATTCTTATTTCCAGTTTTATCGAAGTCTCGATCGAGCTGGTGGCTTCATCCCGGCGCCGACGGCGATCTCCTATTACCACATTCTCGATGAGTCATTCCACACAACGACATCCCAGTTGATCTGCCAAGATCTCTATAAGGAGTTCTCCAAACCCACGGCCTATGAGCATCTTATGGCCAATCTTATTTTCTATCAAGGTCAGCAGATGATGTTGGGAGGGCTTTCTGCGGTGCTGCCTGGAATCTTTAGAAATGACAGCACTTTCATTCTGCCCCTCTATCAGATTTTGAGGTCTACCTTGTATGGGCTAACCCATCAAGATGCCATTTATTGGCTTGAGCAGTCTTTGTGTCAGGAGCATGAAGGGCATCATGTGAATCTCAAATATCACCAAAAACTGTACTCAACAATGCGCCAGGCTTTTAGGCCGCTCACTTATCTCTGGCCCATCAATCGAGAACTTGGTCTGATGGCAAAAGGTGCTTCCATCAAGAAAAGTCTTAAGGTCAACCGCCAATCCTTCGAGGCGATGCGACCCGCCTTGGCCCAGCTTGAATAAGGTTCATGACGCCAGGTGAGTCAGCCAGCTCCCGCACCTGTCTGTTGCCAAGCAGTTGTTCCATGGCAATCTCGTCTGCGGCTTTATGCACAGGAGCGTCAACCTTGGTGGAAGCATGAGGCTGTCTTCGCTGGCAACCTGTCATCCTCTGGAATGAACTGAAGTCAAGGTGTTGGAGCCGATCAAGCGCAGACTTGAGCGATGGCGGATTGAAGGTGAACGCGATAATTCCACGCTCTAATCCCAACGGCTTCTGTTTCGGAGAAGCTTTCGAAGCGAGAAATAGAGGAAGTTCGTCGAGGTGAGACCTTCGAATTTGGAGCGTTTCCAGAGGGTGCTTCAGGTGCTGCAGGATCGATCCTGGCTTCCAAGCATCTGGATTGTTTTTTGGTGGACAGCAATCGAGTCACCCAGCAGCGGCCGTCCTGGCGGCGCCAGACATCGAGGATCGCCATTACCGGCTCTCCCATGTCAAGCCCTTGGCTTCGATTGTGCCGGCGGCTTCCCCTGGATGGCTGGAGCTTGAACCCCAGCAGGTGCCTTGGATCTGACACGGGGAGGGGCCGAAGCTGTTCAGTCAAGTCACCTCCACCGCACACTGACGTTGATCACTTCACCCCCGCGCTGGGTCCGCTGGGTTCAAAGACTCTCCAGAAACAATGTCAGACCAAAGCAACGGCGCCGCTGTAGCCGTTCGGCAACTGGAGATCGTGAAGGACGATCGTCGAGAGAGAGGCCGGCTGTGGCATGAGGGAAGCCCCAAAGCCAGTTCCGTGCGCCTTCAGCTCTGCTTCGAGCCGACACCAGTGCCGCAGAAAGGCCGGCAGCCTGGCAGCTGGAGGCAGTGCCTCGATCTCCTGGCAGAGCTCCGGTGCCAGGCATCGGCTAGCGATTCGCTGCCATTGCAGGCCAGGGCGGTGCCATTCCACGTCAACTCCCACCGCTCGCGTGGCGTGGACACCCAGCAGCACCAGATCGCCTGAGTGGGCGACATTGAACTCAGGCGGCCTGAAGGGCATCTGAGCTGCGGCGCAAGCCGCCAGCCGCGGCTTGCCATTCGGGCCGGCCACCAGCTCAAGTGCTTCCGGCTGCACGCCACAGAACGCGCCCAGCAACAGTCGCAGGCCAGCACGACCGAGCAGGAATCGATCGCGATCATCGGCCCGCCGCAAGCTCTCCAGTCGAGTTCGTTCCGCAGGCTTTAACAGACTCAGCAGCGCTGGACGTTGCTCAGCCAGGCCATCCTGGCGGCGATCGATCAGCCAGAGCGCCGGGGCTGCCTCTGGCGAAGGATCCAGCTCACCCCAGGACTGGTCCGGCCGCCAGGCCTTGGCTTGAAGGACCACGATGGCAAACAGCCCGAGAGCATCCCATTCTCCTGATTCCCGCCCAGGTCTTTCGATCTCCTCAACGAGGAGGCCTTTCGTCAGGGTCATCTCCCAGACCACGGTTCCCCGACGCCCGCAGAGGGGGTCAATGCAGCTCTATCGGCAGAAGAACGATTGCTGCACAGAGGCCTGACGACTACAGGCTTTCAACGCACGCCTTGGCTCCCCTGATGCACCGCGGCAGCGTCGCTCCATACCTCCTTCATTCGCTCGGCATCGTGGGGCGAGGTGCTTCTGTGAACCCAGTCGATTCAACCGTTCAGGCTACGAATTGAAGAAGTTGCAAGGAAGTTAGCGAGTTCGGTCATACTTCAAATTGTGGTGGCTTCAGATTCAATGGCAAGCAGTGTTTCCCCGATGGGTCATCAGCACCATGCTGATTGGGCCCGTTCGATGCGGGATCCCGAGGCCTTTGCCAGCGAACAGGCCGCCTTGGGACAGGTCTGGACGTTGCTCGGCCTAAGCACCGACATCCCCAACAACAATGACTGGATTCGCTGCACCCTGGGCGGAGCCTCGGTGTTCGTTCAGCGGTTCGGGAGCACGATCAAGGGCTTCGAGAATGTCTGTCGCCATCGCTTTCACCCGATTCGAACAGCAGAGAAAGGATCCGGCTTGATCCGTTGCGCCTTCCACCACTGGGTCTACAACCAGGAAGGGGAAGCGGTGGGCATCCCCCAGTGCAAGAAGCTGTTTGGCATGTCCCCAAAGGAACTAGGCGTACGGCTGAGGAGCGTTGAGATCGCCACATGCGGTGTTCTGATTTTCGGTCGATTTCCTCGTCATCAGCCAACTGGAGCGGAGCCTGACTCCAAAACAGACCCCTCAGTTTCATGCCATAACGAAGGTCTTGAGGAGTTTCTAGGCCAAGCTTGGCCAATTCTGCAGGCATTCTGTCGACCTGGTATTCGGCCGGCGTTCACCTCCAGTGATGTCAAGGCGAATTGGAAACTCCTTTGTGAAATCACACTTGAGGAGTACCACGCATTTGCCGTTCACCCCACCAGCCTCGGGAAGGGAGGACACCTTGATCCGGATAAGGCTTATTACCCCAGATTTGAGCCGCATAGTGGATTTTTTTACAATGGGCAGTCAGGCGACCTTTCAGCCATGGCAAGGGACTGCAAGGCCAACACGTACCGGCCAGACGCCTACAGAATTTTAAACTTATTTCCAGGCTTACTTTTTTCTCATTCCCGGGTGCTTCACACCTGGTACGTCTGCGTCATCCAGCTTATTCCAGTGGCTTTTGATCGCACCATCGTCAGGACCTGGTTTTTTCAAACACCCTTTCAAAAGCCCAGAACCCCATGGTTGATCCTCCTGATCCAGCAATACATTGAACTTTGGCTGCCCTTCTTTGTTGGGGCTTTTCTGAGGCGAATCAACAATGAAGATTTTGTGATCTGCGAGGCGATGCAGGCTGCTGCCGGTTCCGTCATGAAGGAGCCGATCCTCGGGCTGGAGGAGCAGCGGATCGCCTGGTTCAGAGAGGCCTACTGGGAGGCTCTCGCCCAGGCGACCGGGCCGGCCACACCTGTCCCTGCTGAGTCACCGGGCCCGGGACTCCAATCGGAGAGCGACTCCTAGGATCCGGCCCCCCTCTCCTTGCAAGGCATCCGCTTGCCGAAAGCCTTCACCGTTCTGTGGGCCGGTCAACTGGTTTCCAACTTCGGAACCCAGACCAGTTTGTATGCGCTCGGTCTCTGGTTGTTCCAGCGAGATGGCCAGCTCTCGAGTTTTTCGACGGTGGCGATCGTGATCCTGCTGGCCAAGCTGCTTGCCCTGCCGTTACTGGGAAGAAAGCTGGCCGGTTGGCCCCGGCGCCGCGTCATGTTCTTCGCTAATGGTCTGGGTGGCAGCGTCACCCTGGTCCTTGCCGTGGCGCTTTACCGCCAGGCCGCTCCCCTGCCAGTCATCCTGGCTCTGCTCTCCCTGGCTGCCGTGGCGGAAGCCACGCTGGTGCTCTGTTTCGCCAGCCTCATCCCGCAGATGGTTCCGATCGAGCAACTGGGCAAGGCCAACGGCCTGTTCGCCAGCGCTGACGGACTGGTGATGGCCACGGCCCCCTTGCTGGGGGCTGTTCTCGTCGGGATCGGCGGTTTGGCCGGGGCGCTGGCCCTCGACGGCGGCACCTGCCTGGTGGCCCTGGCCTGTGTGGGCCTGGTCCGATGGCCGAGGGCCGCTCTGGCCCCCCTGCAGCCGCGCCAGGCCTGGGTGCCTGGTCTTCGGGCTGGAGTGGCGGAGCTCTGGACGGGCTCCCTGACCCGACCGTTGCTGCTGCTGGGCACCACCGTGTCCTTCGCGCTGGCGTCCTGTGAAATCCTATTCCCCGCCTGGGTACTCACGGCCAGCGGCGCAACCCGTCTCGGGGTCGCCCTGGTGGTTGGAGCAGGAGGGTTTGGGCTGGGCGCAGTCAGTTGGCGCTGGGTTCAGCGACGGCACTGGGCGGCGGCGCTTCTTTCCTCCCTGGCCTTTCAGAGCGTGATTCTGATCGGTGCTGGTCTGGTGGTGTTCGAGGGGCTGCCCGTGATCTGGTTCTTCGGCCTTGCCGTCTTCTCAGCGGGCGTCCCGATCTGCGGTGCGGCCCTGCAGTGCCTCTGGCAAGCGGTGATCCCCGTGGACCAGCAGCCACGCCTGTTCGCGGCGCGTTACGCGATGGAGTGGGGTGCGCGACTGGCGGCGTTTTCCAGCAGTGCCCTGCTCATCGACCGTGTGCTCCAGCCGGCGATGACCTGGACCTTCTGGCCCCGCTGGATCCGGGAGACGATGGGTTCCTCCGCAGGCAGACCGATGGCGATTGGCCTCTGGGCCGTCGGCTGGTTGCTGCTGATGGTTCTTGTCTGGCAGTCGGAGGAAATCAAGCGACAGGGACGCCTTGGAGCAACGCTGTTCTGATGCGCGTTCTGAACTTCACATCCAGGAAAGGCTCATGTCGTTTGCGGCGCGGCCCGTGACCTGGCTGGTCAAGCGCGTTGAAGGCACACACTTGAATGCGTCAATTTGAATGCATTCATTCTATTCGCGAAACTGGGAGGATGAGACTTTAGGCAAGTCTTTTGCCGCCCTAATCATTCGAGTTCTTATGGTGCAGGCGTTGGGCCGATGTTGCCCGGATCTGAATGATCTCCATCGGTTCCTCCGCGAACCTGGGTCATTTCATCCCGGCCAAGTGTCTCGCCCGTCCACATCTGAGTTGCATCATCTTCAGCATGAATGGGTCAGCATGAATGGGATGGTGGCTTAGGCAACACCTGTCATTGGTTGACCAGGCTGGGTCGTCGACAGCTGCTGGGCCATTGATGAGCCGGTGGCCACCGGGGTGAGGTGGCGACTGTTCGCTTCCCAGCGCCTCGCGGTTCTGAGACTCCTGATCTGAGGGCCTTCCAGGCAGGAGTCCTGGCTCCGCTCAACCTCCCTGGCCGGTCGCTCCTGGTTCGGCGAGCGGCTCGAACGGAGCCGGCCACCATCTGGACCTGCTGGAGCCTCCGTTCCTCTTGGGAGGTCAACGGGAGCTGGTGGGGCTGTGTGGACGACCAGAAGGAACGCAGGGAAGCGCTGGCAGGGTGGGGCGCGTGTCAGCCAACCCTGGCGCTGGGGATCCAAGAACTGGATTGTCAGGAACCTGAGACCATGACCGACCTCCACCAGCAGCGCCGAATCCGGCAGTCGTTTCGAAGGGCTGGCTGGCCGATCCTTCCCGCCATCTGCGCTTGCGGTTTTGCCATCGGCGGTTCCTGCTTCAGGCCGGTCCTGAGAGGGTCATGAAATACTGGCCTGATGGTGAAGGGTCTTTCAGCGCTTCAGTTGGCTTTGCTGGCCCAGAAGGCCCATGACCAGCGTCAATTGCTCCAGGCCGAACCCATCGCCGTCGTTGGTGTGGGCTGCCGGTTTCCCGGGGGGGAAGGCAAGCCGAACCTGGAGAGCGCGGAGGCGTTCTGGACGTTTCTCTGTGAAGCGGGTGACGGACTGAGTGAGGTGCCAGCCAGCCGCTGGCCGATCGAAGACTTTTTCGATGCCAGTCCAGGCCGGGCGGGAAAGATGCATTTCCGCAGGGGCGGATTCCTGGCTGAGATCGATCAGTTCGATCCAGCCAGTTTCGGCGTCTCCCCCCGGGAGGCCCAGGCCATGGATCCCCAGCAACGGTTGATCCTTGAGGTGGCCCAGGAAGCCCTGGAAACCGCCGCCATCGCCACCGATCGGTTGAAGGGCACGGCCACGGGGGTGTTCATGGGCATCTGCACCAACGATTACGCCTGGCGCCAGTTACGCAGCGAGGTTGGTGACGAGCGCTTCGATCTCTACTTCGCCTCCGGCTCCAGCCTGAGCATGGCGCCGGGTCGGCTCTCCTACCTGTTGGGCTTGACCGGGCCCTCCCTGGCGGTGGACACCGCCTGCTCCTCGTCCCTGGTGACGGTGGACCTGGCCTGCCGCTCCCTGCGGGATCGCAGTTCCGACCTGGCCCTCGCCGGCGGCGTCAGCCTGATCCTCTCGCCGGTGAACAGCCTCTGCCTGGCCAAGAGCGGAATGATGGCCGCCGATGGCCGCTGCAAATCCTTCGATGCGGCCGCCGATGGCTACGTGCGCAGCGAGGGCTGTGGGGTGGTGGTGCTGAAGCGGCTGGCCGATGCGATGGCGTCCGGTGATCCGATCTGGGCGGTGCTGCGCGGCAGTGGTGTGAACCAGGACGGGGCCACGGCAGGGCTCACCGTTCCCAATGGCGAGGCCCAGGCTTCCTTGATGCGTCAGACCCTGGCCCTGGCCCAGTTGGAGGGGGATCAGATCGATGTGCTGGAGGCTCACGGCACCGGCACCGCCCTGGGGGACCCGATCGAGCTCAAGGCCCTGGCCCCGATCTATGCCACAGCCGGCCGCGACGCGCCCCTGTTGCTGGGTTCGGTGAAGACCAACATCGGCCACCTGGAGGGGGCCTCCGGAATCGCCGGCCTGATCAAGGGCATCCTGATGGTCCAGAAGGGACTGGTGCCGCCGCACCTGCACCTGCGCCAACCCACCCCCCTGATGGACTGGGATCGCTGGGCGCTTCGGCTTCCCGAGGTGTTGGAACCCTGGCCCCGCCAGGTTGGCCCCAGGCGGGCGGCGGTGAGTTCGTTCGGCTGGAGCGGCACCAACGCCCATGTGATTCTCGAGCAGGCCCCGGTTGAGTCGGTCCTCGAGCCCACCGACTCCCCGTCGGCTGACGACTGGTTGCTGCTCTCGGCCTCCACGGAGGCCAGCCTTCACAAGCTGGTGGAGCGTTTTGCGTCCTGGTTGCCCGGAGTCCCCCAATCGAGCTGGCAGGCCGTCTGTGCCACCAGTCGTGAGGGCCGGCGCAGCCTGCGCTGGCGCCTGGCCTTGCGCGCGACAGCACCGATCGCCGCCGCTGCCGCCCTGGGCGACTGGCTGGAGGCGGCAGAGTCGCCAGGGGTGCTTTGGGGTGAAGCTCCGTCCGCCCCCCCTCGCCTGGCCTGGGACCTTCCTGGACCAGCGTCGCCAGGGGCCAGCAACTGGGTGGTGGAGTGGCAGCGGCTCGGCGTGGAACCCGGCGCCGTCGTTTATGGCAGCGATTCGGTCGACCTGGCCAACACGATGGCGGCTTTCCCGTCACGGCCTCGGCTGATCGAAGCCTCAGCCGCCAGCGAGGAACTCACGCTCCATGGGTATGGCTTGCGGCTTCCACTCGAGGCTCCGGGGATCAACCGGGCCGTTGAACTCTGGCTGGCCGGTTGCCAGCTTGATTGGCGTCCCCTCTCCCCGCCGAAACTCTGGCCCCGTCAGGTGCTCCCCACCGTTCCGTTCGAGCGCGGAACGTTCTGGATCGAGGAGCACGATCGGATCCATTCCAGACAGGCTTTTCACCTCGACCATTGGCGCTGCTGGACACGGCTGGAGGGGCTGGAACCAGTTTCCAATCCTGGCTCCGCTCCCCTGGCCTTGCTCGGTGGAACGGCCGCCAAAGGCTCAAGACTGGCGGAGCGGATCGGTGCAGGGGCCCACTGGTGTGCGGACCTCGACGACCTCGATCTCTGGCTCGATGGACCGCTGGCGAATCAGGAGGCTGAAAGCCGTCCTTCGGTCGTGTTACTCGCGGCTCTCGAGCCTCCTGCGGCCGACGCCCTGGCCGGGCAACCGTTCTGGCAGGAGTGGCTGCCCCTGCTCCAGGGCCTGCTGGAGCGGAGTGGCCGCCTCAATGCCGTGCACTGGGCCCTGAGCGGTCTGGACCAGGCCGGTGGCGAGGCCCTGGCGGCCCTGGCCCGCTGCTGGATCCGGGAAGCCGGGCCCCAGGGTGGTGGGCTGTTGTGGTGCGATCCCGCCGGCGTCGAACTGCCTGATCTGCTCTTGCCTGCGCGCCCCCCGGTCACCCTTGAGGAACGGCGGCTTCACGCTGGCGAGGTCGAACGGGTGTCCCTGGATCCGGCGCCTCCGGAGTTGTTTGCGGCCCCTGGCCCGGCGCTTCGTGCCGCGGCCACGGTGCTGATCAGCGGGGGGTTGGGGGCCCTTGGCCTGGCCACGGCCCGCTGGCTGGTTGGCGCCGGCAGCCGCCATCTGGTGCTGCTGGCGCGGCGGCCTGCCAATCCCGCCCAGCTTGGTGTGATCGCCGAGCTCGAAGCTCTCGGTGCCACCGTGATCGTGGAGAACGCTGATGTGGCCGATGGCGCTGCCCTCGAAGCCGTCTTCGCCCGCATCGCCGCCAGTGCTTTGCCCCTGCAGGGCATCATCCACGCCGCCGGCGTCCTCGATGATGGTCTCCTGATCAACCAGACACCCGAGCGGTGCGCCGCGGTTGCCGCCGCCAAGGTGCTGGGCGCCCTGCACCTCGACCGTTTGAGTCGTGGCCTGCCCCTTGACTTCTTCATCGGCTACTCCTCCGTGGCCGGCCTGCTGGGCTCACCGGGCCAGGCCGCCTACGGCGCCGCCAATGGAGCCCTCGATGGTCTGATGGCCGAGCGCCGGGCCCAGGGCTGGCCGGCCATGAGCATCAACTGGGGCCCCTGGGCTGGGGAGGGGATGGCGGCGGGGACGGCCGATTTCCTGCGCAAGATCAAGCCTGATCAGGCCCTTGCCAGCTTGGAGCGCTGGTTGGGTAGCACTGAGGCCCGGGCCGTGGTCGTGGAGCTCGAGGAGCAGGCCCATGATCGCTTCGTGCCCCGGTTCAAGGCCCTGACCCAGGAGCTCACTGTGATCAGGGAGTTGGAGGGTCAAGCGGATGGGGCGACGGCTGAAGAGGCCATGCTGGGGTGTCTGGCCGATGTGCTGGCCGAACTCGGCGGCTATGACCGGGCCGATCTTCAGGCCAGCACCGACCTGCAGGTGCTTGGCATGGATTCGATGATGGCTGTGGAGCTGGCTACGGCGGTCCAGGCTGGGCTGGGGGTGAGCCTGGGACTGGGAGCGATGGCGGGGGATCCCACCCTGGGCAGTCTGGCCAGCCATCTGCTCCATCTGATCGGAGGGGGCGGCCCGTCTCTCAGCACTGTCGGTGTGGACACCGACCTGGCCGCCGAAGCGGTGTTGCCGGCTGACTGGCACTGGCCGTTCAACGCTACAGGCCCTGCCCAGGCCGGCCCATCGCCGGATGGCCCTGGTCAGGCGGTGCTGGTGACCGGGGCCACCGGCTTCCTTGGTGCCCATCTGCTCGCCGATCAGCTCGAGCGCTGGCCCGCTCTCAGCCTCCATTGCCTGGCCCGCGCCGATTCCGACCAGGGGGCCTGGGATCGGGTGCAGGCCAACCTGCGCAGCTACGGACTCTGGCGGGAGGCCTACGGCGAGCGGATCGTCGGGGTGGCGGGCGACCTCGCCAGGCCCCGCTTCGGCCTCGATCCCGCCAGCTTCAGCGCCCTGGCGGAAGGCCTTGACGGCATCCTCCACAACGGCGCCCAGCTCAGCTACACCCTCCCCTACAGCCAGCTTCGCGCCGCCAATGTGGGGGGCACCCTGGAGGTGCTTCGGCTGGCGGTGGCCGGCCCACGCCCGTTGCCCGTCCAGTTCATCTCCAGCACCGCGGTGGCCGAGGCGGCCGCCTACCGCGACCGGGACATCCTTGAGTCCGATGACCTCTCGGAATGGCGTGGGATTGTGCTCGGCTACTCCCAGACCAAGTGGGTGAGTGAGCGCCTGATGCTGGCCGCCGCCGCCCGGGGCCTGCCGGTGACGGTGTACCGGCCACCCCTGATCGGCGGCCACTCCCGCTCAGGTGCCTGGAACGCCGACGACTACATCCACCGCCTGGTGCGGGGCTGCCTTGAGCTCGGCCAGACCCTCGATGTGATGGCAGAGCTGGATCTGGTGCCCGTGGATTACGTCAGTGACGCCGTCGGCGCCCTGGCCTGGAAGGGGGAGCATGCCGGACAGGTGTTCCACCTCAACCATCCCCAGCCGGTGTTGTGGAGCGACCTGCTGGCGGGATTCAGCGACCATAGCCCCCGGCCGGTTCCGCTTGAGGATTGGCTGCTGGCGTTGTCGGAGCAGCCCGCCAATCCGCTCTATCCCCTGCTTCCCTTCTTCTCCCAGCGCTGGGGGAGTGAACAACTCACCTATTCCCAGTTGATGACGCCCGGTCTGCGTTCCAGGCCCAGTTGCCACCAAACCGAGGCGGTCCTGCGAGCGCTCGGGGTGGTGTGCCCCAGCCGCGAGGAACTGATCGAACGTTATTCCGGCCTGTTCCTGCGGGAATTGTCTGGGCGACCTGGATAGAATTTTGAACCGCTTTGAGCCCCCAGCCCAGCTTCCGCAGGAGCCGATTGCGATCGTGGGCATCGGCTGCCGCCTGCCGGGAGGGGTGGATTCAGCCACGGATTTCTGGGACTTGCTGAGCGAAGGGCGGGATGCGATCACCGAGGTGCCACCGGATCGTTGGGATCTGGCGCTCCATTTCGATCCCGATCCCCAACGGCCCCTGCATCAGCACGTGCGGCATGGGGGTTTCATTGAGGGCATCGATCAGTTCGACGCAGCTTTCTTCGGCATCTCGCCCCGGGAGGCGATCTGCATGGATCCGCAGCAGCGGTTGTTGCTGGAGGTGGCCTGGCGCGCTCTCGACGATGGGGGGCAGACCGTGGAGGCTGTGCGCGGCCAGGCGGTGGGGGTGTTCATCGGGATCTCCGCGGCGGATTACAGAAATCTGCTCTGGAGTTCCAGCGAGAACTATGCCGTTCCCGACAACGAGCCCTTCGTGCTGCCTGGGAACTCCGGCTCGATCGCGGCGAACCGGCTCTCCTACTTCTTCGACTTCAAGGGTCCAAGTTTTGCCGTGGATACGGCCTGCTCCTCGTCTCTGGTGGCCGTGCACCTGGCCTGCGAAAGCCTCTGGCGAGGCGAGTCGGTGGCGGCCCTGGCGGGGGGGGTCCAGGCCCTGATCAGCCCCGGCAGCCAGATGGGGTTCTGCAAGGCCGGTCTGCTCTCCCCCGATGGCCGCTGCAAGAGTTTCGATGCCAGCGCCGATGGCTACGTGCGTTCCGAAGGGGCCGGAGCGGTGCTGCTCAAGCCCCTTTCAGCGGCCCTGGCCAACCGCGATCGGATCTATGCGCTGATCCACGGCACGGCGATCAATTCCGATGGCCGCAGCAACGGCATGGTGGCGCCCAACCTGCAGTCCCAGGTGGCCTGCGTGCGCCAGGCCTTCATGAGGGCCGGCATCGACCCGGCGGCCACCCAGTACGTCGAGGCCCATGGCACGGGAACGCGCCAGGGCGATCCCGTGGAACTGCAGGCCCTCGGCACGGTGCTCGGGGAAGGCAGGCCCCATGACCAGCCCTGCCGGGTGGGCTCGGTGAAGAGCAATCTGGGCCATGGCGAAACCGTGGCGGGAATCACCGGCCTGATCAAGGCGGCCCTCTGCGTCCACCACCGGCAGATCCCAGCCAGCCTGCATTGCCGGACCCCCAATCCTGCGGTTGATTTCAGTGGGTTGAAGCTCAGGGTCCAGACCTCGCTGGAGCCCTTTCCGCAAGCGGATCGTGAGGCCGTGGTGGGGGTCAGTTCCTTTGGATTCGGCGGCACCAACGCCCATGTCGTGCTGGGCGAGCCGCCCGACCCGGAGGCGGCGGCGGGTGCGCTGCCCCCGGCGCTGAAGCCACTGCCGCTTCAACTGCTCAGCCTCTCGGCCCACTCCGATGCGGCCTTAAGGCAGAAAGCGAGTGACCTGGCCGACCTACTGCGAGAGCAGCCTGATCTCTCTTTGGTTGATCTCTGTGCCACGGCCAACCAGCGGCGCAGTCAGCTGTCGCGCCGGCTGGTTGGCCTGGCCCCGAATCACGCCGTTTTGAAGCAGCAGCTCGATGACTTCGCCGCGGGCGGGGATCCCCAGGGGATCATCTGGGGCCAGGCCTCGCGGCGCCCCGGCAAGCTCGCTTTCCTGTTCACCGGCCAGGGATCCCAGACCCTGGGCATGGCCGAAGGGCTGCTTCGTCACCATCCCGTGTTCCGAGCGGCGTTCGAGACCTGCACCCGGCTGATGGATCCGCTCTTGCCCCAGCCCCTGGCCGGGGTGATCTACCCAGCCGCTGGCAGGGAAGAGGCGGCCGCCTCTTCCCTGAACCAGACCCGTTACACCCAACCGGCCCTGTTTGTGGTGGGCTACGCCCTCGCCCAGCTCTGGCAAAGCTGGGGAATCCGTCCCGACCTGCTGATGGGTCACAGCGTCGGTGAAGTGGTGGCCGCCCATCTGGCGGGGGTGTTCAGCCTGGAAGACGCCATCCGGTTGGTGGTGGCGCGGGGGCGCCTGATGCAGGAACTGCCCCCCGGTGGCGGGATGGTGGCCCTGCTGGCCACGGCCGATCAGCTGGAACGGCTGCTGCAGCAGCATCCTCAGCTCACAGTCGCCGCCAGCAACGGGCCCGCCAACACCGTGCTCTCCGGCCCGCTGCAGGCCTTGGATCACCTGGAACGTCAGACCCAGGCCCAGGGGCTTGTGGTTCACCGCCTTGCGGTGAGCCATGCCTTCCATTCCCCGGCCATGGCACCGATGCTCGACGCGTTCGCGCAGGAACTGGCCCAGCTCGAGTTCCAGCCCCCCCGCCAGCCCCTGGTCAGCAATCTCACCGGCCGGCTCGCCGGTGAGGAGATCGCCCATCCTTCCTACTGGTGTGATCACCTGATTCGGCCGGTGAAGTTCGCCAGGGGGATGGACGTCCTGGCCGCCCAGGGAGCCCAGACCTTCCTGGAGATCGGAGCCCGCCCCACTCTCACCGGCATGGGGCGTCAGTGCCTACCGGATCCGGCGCTGGCCTGGTGGCCCAGCCTGCGCCCCGGTCAAGAAGATCTCAGCGTCATGCTCACCAGCCTGGCCCAATTGCATCGTCAGGGCCACCGGGTCGACTGGACCGGTTTTCACCGGCCCTTCCCCCAGCGTTGGGTGGGTTTGCCCGGTTACCCGTTCCAGCGGCAGCGGTTCTGGTGGCCTGTGTTCGGGCAGTCGAAGGAACCGGCCAGTCTCTGGCTGGATCAGATTCTTGGGTCTCCGGCGGAGCTGGCGGCACGCACGGGAGGCGCCTTGGCTGGATCCGCCCCCCTTAAGGAAGACGACGGGCAGCTGAGGCGGCTTGACCTTCCCGGTGGCCGGGAGCAGCGCTTCGAGATCGTGCTCCGGGCGGATCGACAGGTCGACCTGGCCGACCATGCCCTACGCCGCCAGGTGGTGTTTCCCGCCGCTGGCTTCCTGATCCTCGCCTTGCAGCAGCTCCAGGAGCTGGGCAAACCGCTTGCCATTGAGGGGCTGAATCTGGAGCGCAGCCTCAAGCTGCACCAGTCCCCAATGCGGCTGCAACTGGTGATCGCTGAGGGTCCAACCTCCCAGAGCCTGGAGTTTCACAGCCTGGAGTGGCCCAAGGCCGGTGCTGAGGCGGGCGATCAACAACCCCAGTGGAGCTTCCATGGCGGGGGTCTGTTGCCCGCTGCTGGCGATTCGAATCCAGCCGCGCCCTTTGAGCCCTGCGAAGGCCCCCCCACCGCCGTGGCCGTGGAGCTGGCGGGTTTCTACGCGGCTTTGGAGCGCATCGGACTGGTGTACGGACCCAGCTTCCGTGGGGTGGTTGGGCTCAGGCAGGAGCAAGGCCGCGCCTGGGCCGAGCTGGCCCGCCCCCCTGGTGCCAGGGATTGGGCCCTGCTCGACGCCTGCCTGCAGGTGGTGGCGGCCACGATTGATCCGGCTGCCGTGGCTGGCCAGGTGTTCCTTCCTGTTGGCTTTGATCGCCTCTGGTTGGCCCGGTTGCCGCTGCCGGATCGTTTGCAGGTCCAGGTGCGGCTGGTCGCCAGTGACGAGGAGGCTTTCGTGGAAGCCGACTTGCTGGTGCTCGACCCTTCCCTGGCAGGACCGGAGGCCGTGATCGGCTGGATCGAAGGCTTCCGCCTGCGCCGGCTTCCCCGCCAGGCCCTGGACTGGCTGTTTCCGCTGCCGGAGGAGGCCGGCTCCGGGGCCGATCGTCCTACGGACTGGCTGTACCAGAGCGTCTGGACAAGCCTGCCGCCGGAGCCACAGCTCACACCACGGCCAGCGCCGATGCGCCCGCCCCAGGCCCCCTGGCTGGTGGGAGCCAGCGAGGACCAGGCTGTTTCCTTCCTGGCCTGGATGGCCCAGGGGGCTGTTGAGGTCGGCCGGCTTGGCTTCGGGGAGCCTGTGCCCGGTCCGGGACCGGTGCTGTTCTGGCCGGATCTGACCAGCACGTCGCTTCAGGCGGTGCTGGAGGCTCTGCTGCTCCTCGCCCAGCAGCTCGGCAGCGACCCAAAACGCTCCCCCCAGCCCCGCCGGGTGATGCTGGTGCTGGAGGGGGATGGCCCAGCCCAGGGCGCTCTGGAAGCCTTCAGCAAGACCGCGGCCCTCGAGCAGGGCCAGCTGAGCTGGAGCCGTCTCTGGCTGCCGGAGGATCGGGCCCTGGCTCCGGGGCCTGACGACTGGCCGCTGCTCTGGGGGCTGGCCGAGCAGGAGGCCGCGATCAGCTGGCAGAACGGCGCCGCCCGCCTGGAGCGCCTCATGCCTCTCCCCCCCGATCGCTTCCGCTGGGGGATCGGCTCGTTTGGGATCCTTGAAACCCTTCAAGCGGAGCCCCTGCCCGTTCAGGAGCCGGCGCCGGGGGAGGTGCGGGTGGCCGTGGCTGCCACCGGCCTCAACTTCCGCGATGTGCTCAATGCCCTTGGCCTCCTGAGGACCTACAGCCGCCAGCTGGGGCTCGATGAGGAAGCCCAGGTGCCCTTCGGCGGCGAGTGCGTCGGCCAGGTGGAGTCCTGCGGTGAGGGCGTTCCCCCGGAACTGATCGGCCAGACGGTGGTGGCGGCCCTGGCGGTGGGCAGCCTGGCCAGCCATGTCTGCTGCCGCGCTGAACTGGTGGTGCCGTTGCCGGCCACCATGGACCCTGAGGTGGGCGCCAGTGTGACCACCGCCTTCCTCACCGCGCAGTACGGGCTGGTGGAGCTCGCTGGTCTGAAGGCCGGTGAAACGGTGCTGATCCATGCGGCCGCCGGCGGTGTGGGCCAAGCGGCCCTGCAGGTGGCCCGCCGTTGCGGCGCCCGCATCCTGGCCACGGCCAGTGCTGCGAAGCACGAGGGACTCCTGGCGCAGGGGGTGGAGGCGGTGTTCGATTCCCGCAGCCTCGCCTTCGCCGAGCAGGTGCTTGCCCACACCGGCGGCTGCGGCGTCGATGTGGTGCTCAACAGCCTCAAGGGCGACGGGGTGGAGGCCGGCTTCCGAGCCCTGGCGACGGGGGGGCGCTTCATCGAGCTCGGCAAGATCGAGAACTGGAGCCGCCAGCAGGCTCTTGAGCGGCGCCCCGATGCCAGCTACCTGCCGTTTGATCTGCTGGAGGTGGCGGCAGCCAGGCCTGGCCTGGTCCGTGGTCTTCTGGTGCAGCTGATCGACCAGCTCAGCGATGGTCAGCTGACCCCGTTGCCGGTCACCGTTTTCCCGAACGAGCGCAGTGTCGAGGCCTTCCGGCTGCTGGCCCAGGCCCGCCACACCGGCAAGGTGGTGATCACCCAGACCCCCAGGCCAGAGGCTTTGAGGGTTCATGGCGAAGGGGCTTATCTGGTCAGTGGCGCCCTGGGGGGGATCGGCCGGCAGTTGCTGCCTTGGCTCGTCGATCAGGGGGCGAGGGAGTTGGTGCTGGTCTGCCGCAGCCTGGAAGAGCCCCCAGAGGCGGCCCTTGCCCTGCTGGAAAGCCTGGAGCAGCGGGGGGTTCGCCTGCACCGCCTGGCGATCGATCTGACGGCGGCGGCGGTGTCCGATCGGTTGCGGCTCGGCCTCAACAGTGTGGAGCGCCCGCTTCGGGGGTTTTTCCATGCGGCGGGTCAGCTGGATGATGGCCTGATCGATCGCCAGACACCGGAGCGTCTGGCGGCGGCGCTGGCCGTCAAGCACAACGGCTGGCTTGCCATTGAGGAGGCCCTGGCGCAGCAGCCCCTCGACTTCGGGGTGGCCTTCTCATCGATGGCCTCGCTGCTGGGTTCTCCTGGTCAGAGCGGCTATGGAGCCGCCAATGGGGCTCTCGATGGCGCCTGCCGGGCGGCCGCTGCCGCCCACCGCCTGGCGATCCAATGGGGACCCTGGCAGGGGGAGGGGATGGCGGCGGCCATGGCCGGGCGGGATCGACAGAGGCTCAAGGGCCTGGGGGTGGGACTGTTGCCACCAGCGGGCGCTCTGGTGGCCTTGGAGAGCCTGATGAGCAGGAGCAGCAGAGGCAACGTGGCGGTGCTCAACATCAACTGGGAGCGCCTGGCACGGCAGGCTCCCCGAGGCCAGAGGTCCTTCCTGGCGACGCTCCTGGCCTCCGGCGCTTCAGGTACGTCACTGGCTGGCGACGCTGGCCCACCCGCCCTACTGGCTGTGCTGCAGGCCACCCCGGCCATGGAACGCCAGGCCGAGCTGCGAACGTTTGTGCAGGAGCAGTTGGCCAAGGTGCTGGGCCTGGCCGACGCGGATCAGATCGATGCGTCTGAGCCACTCTTCAACATGGGGCTCGATTCTTTGATGGCGCTCGAGTTCAATGTGCTGCTGGAGAAGAACCTGGGCGTATCGCTGTCCGAATCGCTGGTGTTCGAGAAGCCCACGGTGGATGATCTGGTAGAGCACTTCCTCGTGGAGGTGCTGTTCCTGACGGACCCATCGCCCAAGCCATCACAGCCTGATTCATTGGAAGCCTCAGCTTCCAGCCTCGCCTGGGATCAAAAGCTCGAAGCGGTCGCGGCAATGCCTGTTGAGGATTTGGTGCGGCAACTGCGGGGTGAGTAGGTGTAGTCACAGCCCGGAAATATCATCCCCTCCCCATCAGGTTTTCCAGGATCTTTATTGATATTTGAGCTTGGTTCTGCCGCGTTAGTGGTGATGGCGGTTTGCGTCGTATTGGTGATCAATTCACTGGTCAAGCCCATTAACAGGTCGGGCGGGATCAGAAGGCGAGCAGCAGGCGCCCGCCGACGCGAAGCTGCTTGTTGCCCATGAGTTGGCCTATGTCCAGCAGGCCGGCGGCATTGCTCACGTAGAGATCAATGGCGCCGTTCTCGTTGGCCAGCCAGCGTAGGGCGAGGGTGCCGTTGCTGGCGCTGTACTGGGAGCCCACGAGATTGAGTTCGGGGATCAACTGGAAGCTGCGGCCCAGTTGCACATTGGCGCTCAGGCCCACACCCCATGGCGAGCTGACACCACTCCAGGCGATCTTGGGGTTGAGGTTGAGAGCCAGCCACCTGGTGGCCTCCCAGGTGTTGATCGTTTCGAAGAACAGATAGCCCTGGTAGCTGTTGGGATCAGTGTTGCGCCCCACGGTGATCCGTCCGCCGGAAGAGAACGGTGCGCCTCGCAGCTGGTTGAACACAATCCCCTTGCCGCCCCAGCGCTCGTTGTAGCCGCCGTCGGTGGCATAGGCGTTGCTGAGGGCCGTGGCGGGGCGGATGTTGTTGAACATGCCACCGCTGTATTGGAGTTGGAAGTCGTTGGAGAGGGAATAGCCGACGAAACCGAACAGGTTGCCGAGGCTGTCGGCGTTGCCCCAGAGCTCCAGGGTGCCGTCGGGTGGTACCTGGGCGATGTTCACCGTCAGGCCCCCGAGGGCCAGGCTGCGCTGCCTGGAACTCATCTCCAAAGCGCGGGAGTCGCGGGCCCCGGGGTTGTAGATGAAGCGGCCGGTGAAGCCCAGTTTGTTGTCGCTGGGCAGGGCCAACAGGGCGGTGGCCGGGGTGGCGCCCCAGCCGTTGGTGACGGCCGCCTCCAGGGCGATGCGGGGGTTGATGGCGTAGTTCAACCCGGCGGTGAGGATCGGTACCCGCGAGAAACTGAGGTTGGCATCGAAGCTGTTGGTGCCTGGGCCCAGGGGCATGAGCCCGGAGCCGAACAAGGTGAGCTGGGGCGCCAAGCGCCAGCTGGCGCCGGCGGCCAGGGTCAGGTTGGTGCCGTAGAAGGTTCCGGCGCCACCCTTGCCTGCTCCCTGGGTGGAGGGCAGGACGCTGGCGCCGGGGGTGAGGGTGAACTGGAGCTTGCGGGTGGCCTGCCAGCTGACCGGCAGAGCAATCGAGCCGATCAGGTTGCGGGTGAACACCCGACGGCCGCTGTTGTTGAAGATGTTGGGGCTATAGCTGTTGTTCGTCTTGCAGCTGAAGGAGTCGCAGCCGCCGCTGCCCACGTTGAATTGCTCGAGGGAGCCCACCAGGCCCAGCTTCCAGTTCTTGACAGCGGCCAATTGCCACTGCAGGGCGCCGCCGAAGGCCTCCATGTAGTTGGCGGGCTGACTCGATGTGTTGAAGGGTTGGCCCCGGCCGCCGATCAGGGCATAGAGGGGGTCGTCGGCAACCGAGTAGAAGGCGGAGAACTGCAGTCGATCGGTGATCCCAGCATCAAAGCGGGCGTAATAGTTCTGGTTACCGGTGCCTCCGGCCTGGCCGCCGCCGCCGAAGGGCGCCACCTGGCCGTAGCTGAACTGCCAGCTCTGTTCCGGCAACTGGTTGGCGGTGGGCACCGCAAGACCGAGCCGGAGCAGGGGGAGGTAGTCGCTGGCCGTGATCGGCAGGTTCCCCAGCAGGGCGTCGGCCTCGCCCTGGGTGGTGGGGGCCTTGCTCGGCGGCGCCTTGCTCGGCGCCGCCTTGGACGGCCTCGCTCCATGAGCCCCCTGCACCATGCCCAGGGCGGTGGGTGAGTTCGGAGCCTTGGCCCCCCCCGGGATGGCCTCGGCCGCGAGCGGGCTCTCGGCGCCTGACGGCTCCGGCGCCACCGCCTTCCACTCGGGACCAGTGATGGGAGTGGTAGCTGTGTCCTCAACTGGAAGCCAGATGGGGCCTTTGCCGGTGGCTGCAGCGCGGGAGGGTTCGACCACCGGAACGAACCGGGGCGGCTGGGGAGGTGGCGTCGCCAAGGCTCCTTGGGTGGGGGCCAACGGCTGCCAAACGGTTTGGGCTGGGGCCGCGGCCGAGAAACAGACGAGCCCGAAGCCCAAGAAGGGCAGTGCGAGAAGGTGACGGATCGGATGTCCGGCTGGGAATTCAGCCATCCACCTGTGGGGTCGAGCGCAGCAGCAGCAGTCCGGTCAGGGGATGGTCCTGCAGCTCCAATTGTTGGTGCAGTTGGCTCAGCTCCTCCCGAGTGGGAGCCCCCGGAGTTGTGAGCAACAACTGCCGATCGGCCCCGCGGGCGACCATCAGGTCAGCGGTGGCAGTCACGGAGGCGATGACTCCAGCTGACGAGGAGCGCTCCAGGGCCTTCTGGAGGGCCTGGCTCAGATGGTCAGCGATATCCGCCACAACCGTGCCACCGATCGGGATCAGGGCAACGGAATGGGCACCTGCGAGGGGCCCTTCCGCCAGCAGCTGCAAGGGGGTGGTCCAGGAGCTGGGTTGGGCAGGATCCAACTCCAGCACCAAGGGATAGGGCAGCAGCCGCAGCAGTTCCTCACGGCTGTAAACGATGCCACTGCGCCGATCCACCACCAAAGCGGTGCCAGAACCCAGCACCAAGCCGGCCAAGAGGCCGAGGGCCAGATTGACCCCCTTGCGCGGAGCTACGGGGCGATCCAGAAGGGTTGGCGTGGAGATGAGCTCCCAGGGCTCGGTCTGCTTGGCTTGCTCCAGCTGAGCCAATTGCAACTGGTTTTCCAGCTCGGTGAGGGTTTTCTCTTCGCGAAGCGCTTGTCGCATCAGTTCCCGGTGACGGAGAACCACGTCCTTGGGCCGAGTTGCGGATTGCAGTTTTGCTTCGGCTGTCGCCAGTTGGCCTTCGAGAAGGTCAATGGTCTGGCGGTTGAGGGTGGTGGCCAGGGCCCGGCGTTGTCGTTCCAGGTTGCGAATGATCGGGTCGTTGTCGCGCAGGCGGCTGTGTTTCTCGGCCAGTTGGGATTCAATCTGTTGGTACTGGCTGTATAGATCCTTGTTGGCTTCTAGCTGGGCAGACTGGAACAGAACAGCTCCACCGGCGGCCCGGGCATTGGCCAATTGCTGACGCAGGGCGATCACATTCGCCTGGGCGGCCATGCGGCTGGCTTCTACGGAACCTCCCATGGATCCGGAGCTGGGGCCATCCGTTGAGATGGTGGGCATTCCGTCCTGAAGGCCCAGGCCATTGGCCAACGCAAAAGCTTGAGCCCGTCGCATGGAAGCCTCAGCTTTAGGCTCAAGATCGCTGATGCGGTCTTTGAGGTAGGACACAGCGTTGTTGATATCGCGCCTGCGATCCCTGCCTGAATACTCCTGATAGGCGCGAGAGATGCGTTCAATCACCGGTAACACCAGGTCCTGACTGGTGTCGCGATAGGCGATGTTGAGCACGGACGTGCCTTTCTCCAGCTTCACATCAAGGTTGTCTTTCAGCCAATTGGCATAGCGGAGATCCTCGCCATTCTTGCCAGAACGTTGTTTGTTGCTGCGTACGAAATCGAACACTGGACGCAACACCGATGGGCTTTCCAACACCTTCACCTCTGTTTGCAAGCTGTCTTTCCCTCCAGCGCTGCCCAACCCAGCCAAGTTGGCCACCAATGGATTGGATGCGGCTAACTGAGCTAACCGTCCACCGCCACTTTCGTTGCTGGCCAGCACGATCTGAATCTCTCCCTCCCAAACAGGTTTCTGCAGCAGGGTATAGAGACCGGCCAAGAGCACGGTGCCGCCCGCTACCCCAGCCACCAGCCTCCAGCGACGACGAAGAGTTCCCAAGACTTCGCCGAGATCAATTTCGTCGTTCTGCCGCTCTTGGGCAGGATTCAGTGGAGATAGGGAGGGCGTTGTCATCTCTTGAATAGGCCGTACACGGAGTAGATGCCAACGAAGGGCCCGCTGAATTCGTTGAGGACTTCGACCGATCCGGACAGGGCTGAATCGTTGACCCTGATGATGTCTCCAGCCATGAGAACGGGGTTGTTGGCGGCATCCAGAGGAGAGTTGGGGTTGTACTTGAACTGGCGACGGTCCATTTCTCCTTCGCGGGTGAAGCGCACGAACTCCACCTTGCCGTGCAGCAACTTCAAGCCACCCGCACTCACAAGTGCCTGATTGAGACTGGATCCCTGTGGCAGGGTCGTCGGGCCTGGAGTCTTGACTCTTCCACTCACGAAGACCTGGATGAACTGCGGACTCAAATTGGTTTGGCCTGCCTTGAGTAATTGCTCCCGCAGCACTACCGGACTCCGGGTGACATTGACCACATCTCCATCGAAAAGCCTGATGTTCTGAGACTCATCTCCCTCGGTGATCAGGGAAAGGAAATTGACCTGGGCACGAACCTTGCCTCTTCCTGAGCTGATGGGCTGCTTCCTGGTCACGGTGACCTGGGACAGATCGGAGTACGGAGTGACTCCCTGAGCGGTACGAATCGCGTCGAACAGTGTGGGAAACAGCGTGGTGCTCGAAGAGCCGCCAGCGACGCCTCGGTTGCGCACCAGCTGACGGTTCGAGGCCTCCGCGCCGCCAACTGTGGCATCAGCGGCACCTTCTTGGGGGCTATCTAGCTCCGGATCTTGAACGCCTGCTAGGGTGTAGAAGCCTGGTCGCTTCACCTCTCCACCCACAAAGATGCGAACGGGGCGATAGCCAACGGGACGAATATAAATCTCAGGAGATCGAACAAATGTCTTAAATTGCTGCGTCAGAAAGTAGCGAAGCTCCTCCACAGTCAGTCCTTCGACGTAGAGAGCTCTCAGTCTCGGAAGGTACAGAGTGCCATCCGGTCCGATCGAATAGGTGCCGCTGAACTCGGGGATATCGAGCAGTTCGATCTGCAATGTGTCTCCCGGCCCCAGCAAGTAGGTGTCGTAGACGATACGGGTCCGTTCTCCCGCTTCCAATCCCGGTCGCCGAGCGGGAGCTGCCTCCACCTGTACACCGAACTGAATCAGAGCAGTCACCGCCAAGAGGACGGCGCAGCCCTGGACTGCCCGCCGTCTGGGCTCCAGGCGCCCAGGTTGAGGATGACAAGGAACCATCCTTGCACCTTATGGGATGGTTTGCCGTCCCCGCAGCCCGATGGGGCCTCTCGTTTTTCTGGCCAGCCCCTGCGCCTGCAGGCGCAGGGGCTGGCGGGAGGCGACGGGGTTCTGTGACACACTGGTTGAGGCCCCGTTGAGGTGGTTGAGCCCTGCTCGCGCCCATTGGTCCCATGGCATGCAACGTGGGTCGACCCGTGCCATGGCCATGCTGTTGACACAATCGGCGTGGCCCTTACCCTCACTAGTCCCTACACAAAGTCATCTGATCGGTGGCAAGGGTTTCTCCATCTTCACTCAGAGGCTGATTGTCGTCATGTGAAGTTGGTGGCAGACGGTGGTTGAGCCCGCCTGCGAGAACATTCTCTATGGAACATCAAGTTGTGTTTGGAAGCGTGGGGGTGGTCACGCACCTGAGCCTGCGGTCCAGGCCGCCTGCACAGCCCTCACCTGAAAGCGGCCTGGGCCCGGTCCTGTGCCCTTGGTGGTGACCCCTCGGGTAGGAGGGTCGGGCTGTATCACCCTCAGGGCTGATCATCCAGCGGTTCTTTGATCGTCGGGTTCTTGAACCAAAGGTCAGACATCAGGCCGCCATGGAGGTGACGACGAATCGGCAGTGGATGGTTGGTCCGATCACAACAGCTGCTCTCAAGCCGGTAGAGCCAACCCCTGCCCAAGTTCCGCCGCAGCATTCTGGTCCGTGGTCGCAAAGCGGCCGCTTCGGTTCATGACTTGTTGTCGAACGTTCTTGTTCCATGTGGAGTGCCCAGCTGTGCAAACATCAGCACAATCGCGGAAGCAAAGGCGGATCACCGTTCCTAGGACTGAACGCTTCCTTGAATCCACGGACTTCCATCGGGCTGTTGCTGGCTGCGCACGTTCAACGCCCAAAGGTTTTTGAGCCGAGCCTTTCAGCACTGTCCGGCTTTGCGTGCCGATGAACTTTCTCCTGATGGGTTGCGAGCACATGGGATGGCTCTGTGTCGGTGAGCCTTTGGCAGGAAGAGCTGCACATCTGGCATCAGCTGCCGCGGGGGTGATCATCCGCGCTGCATCCATCCAGCCTGGTAGATGGCTTCAGGAAGGCGATCTGGCCTGAACGGCTGTGAGAATCTTCCCCGGCAGCGGACTGCTGGGCTGAATCCCGGACCTGGCCCTGCTGGAGAAACGTATGCAACCGGTTCATGCTGAGTTGATTCATCAGGTATGGAGAGCCGAATCAGCACTGCATTCTGCCGAGAGAGATCTGAACATGTATACAATAACTGCACAGTCCCAGACACTGCCTCTGCAGGGCACCCTGATCTGCGACCCTTGCCGTCATCACCACTCATGAATGTGTCCACGGCCATCATTGTGATTTGTGAAGGAGTTTGAAGCAATGATTGGATTTGCATTGCTCGGCTGCGGCCGCATTGCCAAGCGACACGCAGAACTACTTGGCGGTGGCCAGATTGAAGGTGCAAAACTTGCGGCTGTCTGTGATAGTGATGCTGATCGGGCACTGGCAATCGCGGAGAGGTATGGTGTTCCCTGGTTTCAATCCCTTTCAAGTCTGCTAGACGCCGATGGCATTGATGCTGTATCCGTCCTGACGCCCAGCGGCCTTCATGCCGAACATGCGATTGACGTCGCCAGGAGCAAGCGACATGTCATTGTCGAGAAGCCGATGGCGCTTACCTTGGCGGATGCTGATCGCATGATTGAGGAAGCGGCAAAGGCGGATGTACGCCTTTTCGTCGTAAAGCAAAATCGTTTCAATGTTCCTGTGGTCAAGGCAAAGGCTGCCCTGGATGCAGGTCGTTTGGGTCAACTCGTTCTCGGGACAGTACGGGTTCGTTGGTGTAGGGACCAGCGCTATTATGACCAGGATGAGTGGCGAGGAACCTGGGCGCTCGATGGAGGTGTCATTGCCAATCAGGCAAGCCACCACGTGGACATGCTGCGATGGTTCATGGGGCCGGTTGAACGCGTCCATGCACGAGCCGCCTGTGCGCTTGTTGATATTGAGACGGAGGATACGGCCATCGCTACGGTGAAGTTTTGCAATGGTGCTTTGGGAATCATTGAAGCCACTGCTGCAACACGACCTCGCGATCTCGAGGGCTCACTGTCCATTCTCGGCTCTACCGGAACGGTCGAGATAGCAGGCTTTGCGGTCAATCAGATCCGTAACTGGCACTTCAGCAATCCGATCACAGAAGATCAAGAGGTTCTGGATAAGTACTCTGTGAACCCTCCGAATGTGTATGGCTTCGGTCATAAGGCCTATTATCAGCACATTGTTGAGTGCCTGCAATCGAATGCTCCTGCATTGGTGGAGGGCCGGCAAGGCAGAGACAGTCTTGAGCTGGTTGTGGCACTGTATGAGTCCATTGCTACATCCGGGGAGGTTGTGTTGCCGCTTGACTCTCAGCTGCAGACCCGGCTTGGCAAGACAAGTTGAATCATGGCCAACCCCATTCTGCTGAGCTCAGGTATCCGTAATGTTTGCTGTGGTGAAGGTGTACGTATTGTTGAACCAGTCAATCTGTATGGCTGTGATCTTGGCGACCATTGCTTTGTGGGCCCCTTTGTCGAGATTCAGAAGGGTGTGCGTATAGGGGCGCGGACCAGGGTGCAGTCACATTCGTTTATCTGTGAACTGGTGGAGATCGGTACAGATTGCTTCGTGGGTCATGGTGTGATGTTCATCAATGACCTGTTTGCCACAGGAGGTCCCGCCAATGGCAGACGAGAGCTGTGGAAAGCCACCAGGATCGGGGATAGAGTTTCGATTGGCTCAAACGCTACCATTCTTCCAGTTTCGATCTGCAGAGATGTAGTGGTTGGGGCAGGAGCGGTGGTAACTCGCGACATCACTCAGCCTGGTGTGTACATCGGCTCTCCAGCCAGGATCCAGCGCCCGCTTGAGAGTCGGGCCAGTGGTCCTTAGCTTGTCCGACGGCACCTTCCAAACTCTGTCTTGATTCGATTTCAGTGGACGTACCCTTCGCAGACCTGCATCAGCAATACCTTGGCATCAAGTCCGATATTGATCATGCAATTTCTGAGGTCATCCGTACATCAGCCTTCGTCCGCGGACCTTTCGTCGATCGCTTCGAGCATGAGTTCGCCGCTCTGACCGGCGCTCCGCACTGCGTCTCCTGTGCCAATGGCACCGATGCGCTCTACATCGCCATGCATGCCTTGGGAATTCAGCCTGGCGATGAAGTTATCGCTCCGGCGCACTCATGGATATCCACTACTGAGACCATTACGCAGGCTGGGGGAAAGGTGGTGTTCTCCGATATCGACCCCCATACATACTGCATCAATCCAAATCATTTGGAGGCGTTGATCACATCTCGTACGGTTGGGATCATTCCCGTGCATCTGTATGGCCAACCGGCAGACATGGATGCGATCATGTCCTTTGCCGGGCGATACGGCCTTTGGGTGATTGAGGATTGCGCCCAGGCCCATCAGGCTGTCTACAAGGGGCGCCTGGTGGGTAGCTTTGGTGATGTGGCATCTTATTCCTTCTATCCCGGCAAGAATCTTGGGGCCATGGGGGACGCTGGAGCCCTCACCACAGCAGATGCTTCGCTTGCAGAGCGAATGGCCATGTTTGCCCGCCATGGAGGTCTGCGGAAGGGAGATCATCAGATCGAGGGGATCAACAGTCGACTTGACGGCTTGCAGGCAGCGATTCTCTCTGTCAAATTGGCATGGCTGCCAGCCTGGACAGCGAAACGGAGAGAGCTTGCCGCTCATTACCTAAAGCAGCTTGCAGATCTGGAGGGTTTGGTGTTGCCCTCTTCAGATGCAGACAGTGAGCCTGTATGGCATCTGTTTGTTGTACGTCATCCACAGCGCGATCTGCTGGCTCAGCATCTGAGCGATTCCGATGTCCAGACTGTGGTGAACTATCCAGTTTCGCTTCCTTTTCTACCGGCTTACTCGAGGTATGGCCATCAGCCTGATGACTTCCCGGTTGCTTTCGCCCATCAGTCGCAGGTCCTGTCACTCCCTCTCTTCCCAGAGATGACGGATCGGCAACTGGATCACGTGGAGCAGGCCTTGCGATCCTTTTCTGCATGAGTCGCTTTCTTGCAGCCTCACTTCTCTTCCATCGATCTGCAGTCAAACCCAGTTAGGGCCGATCACAGTTACATGCCGGCTGCCGTCGCCTTCATCCTCTTTGCCATCAGAGTGAGTCAGTGTATCCGTTACCCCCAGTTGCTTTGTTCCTACTCGGTTCCGTAGCCATGATGATTGTAAGGATGATGCTGATGCTTAGATTCAGAGTCTAAATATGGACATCGCAACCTACTTCCGCTGATTTCTGTTCCACTTTTTCCGCCATCATGATCTGTGCAAGCCATTGCATGCTGCCTTGTGGGTGAGACTCCTTCAGAGGTGAGCACGAAGGTTGCCTGTGGACCGATGCACCAGCAACCTCCAGCCAAGTCCAGGCTCACGCAACGCCTGCCCAGTAGGGTCAGGGTCCTGATCGCGGCGGGATTTTACATCCTGGTGTACATCACAATGTACATCACATTTGTTGTGCCAATCTATGATTATTTCGGTCTCGGCCTGCGCGAGGACCTTTCGATCGTTGAAGGCATTCTTCTGGTCATCATTGCGTGGCTCCCTTCCTTTCTCCTGCCCCTGCGTCTGAAGAAGCCCTCTGACTTTTTGGTTTCTCTGCAATATCTGTTGATCTATGTCCCTGCAGTTTGGGTGGCATTTAATGCAAGCCTGCCACGCCTCGATAGGGCAACCGCTTGGCAGCTGATTGCTGCGATGTTTGTTGCGATTGTGATTCAGCTCGTGGCCAATCGCTCTCTCAGGACATTGCCTCTCCGTATTGAGCGCCTTCAGCGTCCTCTGTTTTTGGCGTTGTTGCTCGCGGTCTGCTTTCTGGGCCTTGGCTATCTTGCAGTCTTGTTGGGCCGCAATTTCCAGTTGGTTTCATTAGAAAAAATCTATGATCTACGAGCTGAATCGGCCCAGACGCTGGTTGCTGCAGGTTCTGTCGTTGCTGGATATGTGTTCAATTGGCTCACAGGAGCGATCCTTCCCTTCGTGATGGCGCTCGCTCTGATTCGCCGATCCTGGCTTCTGGGAGGGATTGGAGTTGCTGGCTACATCTTTCTCTACGGCGTATGGGGCAGCAAGGCGACACTGCTGGCACCCATGGCCATCATGGCTTTTGCCTGGCTGTTTCGAGACTCCAGACGCCTGTTGCCGCATCAGTTGATTGGTGGCTTCAGTGTGTTGCTCTTATTGCCGTTAGCGCTGATGATCTTGGATGAGGAAACCCGCGATTTCGCGATGGGTTGGCTCGTCAGTCTTGTGCATCAGCGAACGTTCAGTTCATCTGCTTTGCTGATTCCACAGTATCTCAGCTTCTTTCAGACCCATCCTCATACGTTTGGCAGTCACATTGGACTGGTTGGATTGTTCGTAAACTATCCCTTTGATCAAGGTGTCCCGACATCTGTTGGTCTGCACATCTACGGGGGTCCGGTCACAGCGAATGTCAATTACTGGGCACAGGATGGCATCAGCAGTTTTGGTTTATGGGGACTCGCTCCGATCGCCATGCTGGCGTCGTTTGTCTTCTGGTTGCTGGATTGTGCTGCCTATGGTCTGGATCCACGCTTCACGACACTGTGTGTCGCCTTTGTTGCAATGAATCTCTCGGATACATCATTGTTTACCACTCTGCTCACCGGGGGGCTTGGTATCATCATTTTGGCATTTGCCTTAGCGCCACGCAGCCTTGCCCCTGACCCCCACGTTGTTGTACCACGCTGAGAATGATCACCAAATCTGCCATTATCGACTTCTACGCTGATAAGGCGAATGGAGTTCACCGTTATAATACCGAAGAGTTCTTCAAGCGCGAAGCCGAAGAGAAGCTTTTTCATATGGGCTCTGGATCGTCGTTGCTCGATTTCGGTTGTGGTACGGGCGACCTGTTGGTGTATTATTCCGCAGCATTCCAGTCCATGTTGGGAGTTGATATTTCAGCGAACATGGTGCAACGTGCCCGCCAACGCCTCGACGAATTCGGACTCGGGACGGTCGCCGTTGCCCAAGCCGATGAGGCTGATGTCTGGCGAGTGGTAGGCAATTCTAAGTTTGATGTCATCACTTCTGCAGGAGTGATGCAGTACCTCAGCGCAAGTCAGATTGAGGACTTTCTGCGTTTGGCCCGGGTGCATCTCTTGCCTGGAGGCAGAATTGCTATCTTTGACTTAGTGGATCCCCGCTTGTACTGGTTGTTCAAGTACGGATGGTTCCACGAAAAGCCGCTGGATCCACAGCTAGTCGTGCGTTCGCTGATTCAAACTGGGCGAGTCCTTGGGCGAAAGCTGGTGCGCTCACTGGCTGGGCGACCTGAAGACCATATTGGCTATACCCATCACCCAGTGATCGTGCAGCGCGCCGCAGAAAGCAGTGGCTTTCAGTGCCGTATCGTTTGCTCCATGTATTACGAGTATCGCTATCACGCATTGTTGACGGCCATAGCATGACCGACTTCCTGAATCACCATGCGGGCAAGTCCGAGTAAGCATGTCCATCGGACGTCATGCGGCGGTTGTCACGGGTGCCAACATTGCCGGGCAGGTGCTGCAGTTGGCTGCGCTGCCTCTGATCTCCCGGCATGCCACTCCCGCCGACTTCGGTACCTATACCCTGTTTATCGGCGTCTGCTCTATTGCCAGCGTCTTTGCCGGCCTTCGCTATGACTCTGCCATCATCGTGGCTCGCAGCCATGGTCAGGCTGGCCGGATCGCCCGCCTGGTCATGGTGTTGGGCGTCGTCACTGGCGCTCTGGCCTTCCTGCTTGGCTGGCCGGCCTTGATCGCTCTGGCGAAGTTTCCACCTGGGTCTGCTGCCCTGCTGGCAGCCTTGGCCTCGGCCTATCTGATCGGCAACAGTGCCCTGCGCATCGCCACGAACTGGCTGGTCCGGCAGGTTCGCTTCGTCTGGGTCGGAGCCCTGCAGTTCATCGCCGTCAGCCTGACAGTTGCTTCCCAACTCCTTCTTCTGGCCTTGGGTGTTGATCCACTGACCGCGCTTGCCAGTGGCTTTGCCCTCGGCCAGGTGGCGGGGGCGATTTTCATTTTTGTCACCGCTGCCTCCGGCCAGTGCTGGATCGGACGTGGCCGCCGACGTGAACTTACTGCCGTGGCTCGCCGGTTCATCAGCTTCCCGCGCTACATGGTTCTTTATGGCCTGAACTCGGCCTTGCGCGAGCGGCTGGTGTATGTCGTGATCGGCTGGGGAGCGGGTGCAGCTGCTCTGGGCAAGTTTGCCATGGTGCAACGGATGGTTGGTGCGCCGCATGCCTTTATGCATGGGGGCATCGGACCAACTCTGCTGTCTCACGCTCGCGATGTCTCCCGAGACGAAGCAGCACGAATGGCTGCCTCCCTGGTGGAGTTGTCCGGTCTGGTGCTGACGCCATTCATCATCTTTCTGATGTTCAACGCTGAACAGTTAGCGCGTTCGTTCTTTGGCACGTCGTGGATCGGATTGGGCGCTTATGTGCCTTGGCTGGCTTTGACCTATCTTGTGCTGGCCTGTACCGGATTCATTGACAGGTTGTTTGAGTTGTATGGCAAGCAGCGAGTTGCCTTGAATCTGGATCTCGGATTGACAGTTGCGATGTTGAGTGGGCTGTTGCTGGCTGGAAAGTCTGGAAACGGTCTCGTGATGACGGCAGCCTTCAGTGTCATCTACCTTGTCTATGAAGTCTATTGGACCTGGTTGGCACATCGTGCCAATTCCCTGCCGTTGCATGCTCTGAAGCGCGCCAGTTTGGTTTTCGCTCTGCAGATTGCTTTCTGGTCGATCGTTTGCTCCATTCTGCTTGGTGTGAGCATCCTCTCCTGGCGTGTGACAATCGTGGCTCTGCTGATCCCGATCGTGCTTATGGCGCATTACCGCTGGCTGGGCGGACGTGACGTTGTTCGCTGCTTGTTCTTCCCGACCCGGGCTATCGCATGACAGTTCCACCGCGTCAGCGGGCGTCGGCTGCTCCCTCGGACCTTCGTTGCAGCAATTGTCTGTTTGAGGAGGATTGGTGGCTTGATGCAGTCTCCCCTGGTTCCTGGGGAGCGGTGGAGGTGCGCGACGGGGGACGGGTGCAGGCGCGGCTGAGCTACGGCCTTGGGCATGTTTTCGGTCAGGTTGCCCTGCGGCAGCCGCCGCTGACCCAGACACTTGGTCCCTGGTATCTGGACACTGGGTCCAAGTCCTCGAACCGGCTGGCGCGTGAGAAGGATCTGGCACAGGAACTGATTCGCCTGTTGCCGCCCCATGGCTTTTTCTCAATCAACTTCCATCGATCGGTGACCAATTGGCTGCCTTATCTCTGGCAGGGTTTCCGCGCTGTGCCGAGGCTCACGTATGTGCTCGATGATCTGAAGGACGAATCACTGCTTTGGAGTGGTCTGAGGGAAAACATTCGAAGCGATGTGCGCAAGGCCCGCAAGCAAGTCCAGGTCCAGACGACCGATGATGTTGACCTGTTCTTGGCCCTGCATCAGATGACCTTCGATCGTCAGCGTGCTGTCATGCCTCATTCTGCCGATACGGTTCGACGTGTTGATGCGGCCTGTGCCGCGAAGGGAAATCGACGCATCTATCTGGCACGCGATGAGCAGGACCGACCGCACGCAGCTTTGTACATTGTTTTTGATGACCGTTGCTGTTACTACCTCATGGGGGGCGGCGATCCGATGCTGCGAAAGAGCGGTGCAGGCAGCTTGTTGATCTGGCAGGCGATTCTTGATGCTGGTTCCTCATCCCGGGTATTCGATTTCGAAGGGTCCATGGCCGAGCCGATAGAGCGGTTCTTTCGTTCTTTTGGTGCCAGCCAGAGTCCTTACCTCAATCTGCGTCGATCCAATCGATGGATTGGCGCCACAGAAGGCCTCCGAGATGCCTGGCACAGTTTGACCGCGCCAGGATGACGGTAGATCTTGTTGTTCGCCATCCGCGTAGCCGCGAGCCAGAACGACGCTATGTCTATCAGCAGGTCATGGTGGACTGGCTCGGCCTGACGCTGCTCTGCTGCGCCGAGGATCGTGACGATGTCCTTCTGGTGTCTCCAGGATCTGTGGGTGGGGCCCATGTGAGGCTGAGCGACAGCTTTCTGGCCCTTCCATCCAGCCTGTGGCTGAGCCCTGAAAGCCTACCCAGGAGCGGTCCTGTGACCCTTGAGGGTGCGCGCGAACTCTCGACCCGATCGCTTGACGAGGAGGTTCTGCTGCCCTGGCCGTCCACGGGAATGACTCCCGCGGTGCGACGTCTTGAGGATGGATCGCTCCACATCGGCGCCGATCTGTTTGGCGCTGTATTCTTCTTCCTCACGCGTTACGAAGAGGTTGCGGCTCCCTCAGCGGATCGCTTTGGGCGCTATCCAGCGGCGAGTAGTTGGAGCGTTCAACATGGGTTGATTGAACGTCCGCTCGTTGATGAGTACCTGGCTGTTCTGCGTGCTGCATTGTTGATCGTCTGGCCGAAGCTGTCGATCACTGAACCAAACTCAGGGGTGTACGTCAGCCATGATGTCGATTTACCCTTGCGATATCGATGGTCTTCGTTCGTGCGAACGCTTGGCGGCGGCCTTCGTGATAGCCGGCGTGATGGTGGCGTCACGGGAGTCATGCATCGTATGCGTGACTGGCATGCAGTCAGACATCGAGCTAGATACGATCGTGATCCCTACAACACGTTTGAGGCACTGATTTCCTGTGCCCAGCAATGGTGTCAACCATCAGCATTCTTTTTTCTTGCAGATCGCACAAGCCATGCCTATGACGGCTTGTATGATATCAATGATTCTTTCATCGTCGATCTCCTTCACCGCCTCGCTGAATCTGGTCAGGAAATCGGTCTGCATCCCAGTTTTGAAACCTGGTTGGATGCTCAGCAGACGAGTCGGGAGCAGCAGCGATTGCTTGCTGCCTGTGAGCGAGCCGGTTTTCGTCCCAGTGCCCTCGGTGGTCGCCAACACTATTTACGCTGGAAGGCTCCCACGACCTGGTTGAACTGGGAATCGGCAGGTATGACCTATGACTCCACACTATGCTTTGCAGAGCGTGCAGGGTTCAGGGCTGGTACTGCTCGTGAGTATCGAGCTTTTGACCTTATTGGATCACGTCAACTCAGATTGCTTGAGAGGCCCCTGATCGTGATGGATACCACCCTGTTGGATTACATGCAGCTCGGACCCAGTGAGCAGGCAATTCAGCTGGGTCTTTGCCTCAAGCAGCGATGTCAGCGACTTGGTGGCAACTTCACTCTTCTATGGCACAACTCCAACCTCACATCGGCTGCTCAATGGCGAGTGTTCAAGGCATTAGCACAGGAATGAATAAGCCCATGCATCCCCATTATTGAGTCTGCCAACACGCTTGCGATTTGAGTTCACCCCACACTTTGGATTGATCGTTGTGTGACATTTACGTGATGGTCTGTGATGTTGCATTGGATGAGTCAATGACTTTTGCCCATCTCATAAAATGCCCATGACATGGTTGACACGTTAGTTATCATGAGACAATGAGGCCCATGAGAAGGGAGTTTCAGTTGACTGATTTCTACGAGCTCACAATTTCACGACTCAACATAGGAATTGATGACACGGTACTTGTGGTTTGCGGCGGTGAGTATGACCGAAACGTGCTATTTGAGCATGGCCTCAGAAATGTAGTGATTTCGAATTTGGCACCTCATGATTCGCATATAGACTATGCTCCTTATCCTTGGGAGCGGATTGATGCAGAAAACATAAGTCTGCCTGATAGGAGCCGGGACTGAGTCATTGTAAATGCAGGACTTCATCACTGCAGTTCGCCACATAAGGCGATGTGTGAAATGCTGCGGGTTGCAAAGAAAGGGATTGTTGTTCTTGAGGCTCGTGATAGTTTTTTGATGCGGTTGGCAGTTCGTCTTGGGCTTTCAGTTGACTTCGAGCTTGAGCCAGCGATTGTAACGGATGGAAGATCCGGCGGTTATCGGGATGGACCTATTCCAAATTACATTTATCGTTGGACTGAACGAGAGGTCGAGAAGACTGCTACTTCTTTTGAGCCTGCAGAAATTTTTGAATTTAGTTTCTTCTACGGTCTGACACTTCCTTTGCAGAGGATTTCGATGTCAACTAATCATGTGAAAGTGTTTGCAGTTCATGTAATTCGGCTTACAAGTCTCCTGTTCAAAGCTTTCCTGCCAGCTCAGGGTAATAACTTTGCATTTGTCGTTCGACGTACGGGGCGGTATAGACCTTGGTTATTACATAGTCATAGTGGTCCTATGTGGAACCCCGAGTATGTTCACGAGTATGACCCTTTGAAGTATCGTCGTTAAGTTGACCGATGATTTTCTTGAACGATTGCGGTTACAGATGGGGTTTTATATTCCATTCAGTGGTATCGCTGACAGCCGACTGAGGCTTCGTCTTACAGGCGCAAGTAGTGATATCAGAGCTTGGTAGAGTAGACTGCTATGTTTTGCTATCTCTCTCGCAATCCTGATGCTGAATGGCAAGCTTGGTACTGTTATCCAATCCACCTATTTGGTTTCAATCATGAACCTGCCTTCTATTTCTGGCTAGGCTTGGTTGAGTTTTTTGCATGTTGTAGCAATTGCCTCCTTCTAAGTTGGCAGCATGATTCTTTCTTGTGCTTAGCTTGCCCTACGGTGTCGTCTTCGTTTGCCACAATTCTCTAGCCATAATGACCAGCCTACAGCTAGCGATACAGTGACAGTTTATAGCTTGGTGTGACAATGAGATTATTTCAGAATGCTGGTTTATACCCTGCTTATCGAGATAGGTTGGCAAAGTTAACCCATAGGAACGCTAGCTTCGTATCTATCATTGGGGCTTTCATCGATGATCGCTACGGTGCCTGTCATTTGCTTGATCCTGTGTTGAACCATGACCCAGATGCTTTCTTTGCCAATGGAGATTATGAGCCTGCGCAGCGAGCATGGGCATTGGCTAACGGAATTGCTTCTTCTGGGTCCATGGAGGATATATTGCTTGCCCAGATTGAAGAACATCGCACAGAAGTCTTCTATAATTCTGATCCCATTCGTTTTGGTAATGATTTTCTTAAGCGACTTCCTGGGTCAGTCAAGTGCTCCATTGCCTGGAGATCAGCACCTTCACGATCCCTTGATCTTTCTGGATATGATTTAATCGTTTGCAATTTTCCGTCGATCATTGAAATGTATCGTGGTATGGGCTGGCGGTCTGAGTACTTGGCGCCCGCGCACGATCCGGTGATGGATGAGTATGCAGCAAATAATGATCGACCCATTGATGTTCTTTTTGTGGGCTCTTATAGTAGGCATCATCGTCACCGTGCCGATACACTTGAGCACGTTGCCTGCCTGGCAGGTCAGTTTCGAGTTGAATATCGTCTAAGCGCCAGCAAGCTCACTCAAATTGCTGAGCATCCGCTGATGAGTCTTCTTCCCTTGGAGCGACACCGTCGCCCTACAAGTGTGCGCCCAATCAGTGGCCCGCCGGTCTACGGTCGCCAACTGTACGAGCTTCTTTCACGAGCCAAGATTGTGCTCAATGGTGCTGTTGACATGGCAGGAATTGATCGAGGGAATATGCGTTGTTTTGAAGCGATGGGATGTGGATCGTTGATGCTTTCTGACTCTGGTGCCTATCCCGATGGCATGGTTGATGGCCAGACAGTTTGCACATACGCCAATTCTATTGATGCAATGCAACGAATTGATCAGTTGCTCGGCAATCAAGAAGTTCTTGCCAGGATCTCCCATGCCGGTCATGACCTCATGGTGACTCGCTACAGCAAGCGCGCTCAGTGGGAGCGATTTCTTGAACTGGTTGAGGATGTGACGTGATTAGCTTCGTGCTAAGGATCCTTGATGCGATCTACGGAGCATTTCATAGACGCTTGCTCAATATATCCCTTGGCAGAAGAACAAACGTTTACTGGAGTAAGCTAAATGGTAGAGGCGGCTCCATCAGGATTGGCGACGAATGTATCCTCCATTGTCGAATTAACTTTGACCATCCTGCTGGATGTGTCGTGGTTGGCGATCGCTGCTTCATTGGCTCCAGCTTGCTTGTCTGTCACACTTCGATCAAGATTGCAAATGATGTTATCATCTCATGGGGAGTCACAATTGTTGACCACGATTCTCATTCCGTGCTACCAGAGCATAGGATTCGTGATGTGATTGATTGGGCTAACGGTAGTAAGGAATGGACTCATGTTAGGATTGGTCACGTAACAATTGATGATCAGGTCTGGATCGGTTTTGGAGCAAGCATCCTGAAGGGTGTGCATATCGGCCGCGGTGCTGTGATCGCTGCTCAGTCCGTTGTCACGCGTGACGTCCCTCCGGGAGCTGTTGTCGCAGGCAATCCTGCTCGGATAGTTCGCTATCATTCAGACGATTTGGCCAAGGAGTTGACCAAAGTTCAAGAGCGGGAGACCTGATGAAATCAAGCACTGCCATTGAAGAACTATACAAGAACTATTATGACGACGAAGTTGGTCGTAAACGCACCGTCGCAGCACGACAAACAGTCTCTCACATTGCTTCCATGGTTCGTGAGTCTCCCGTTGAGGGGTTGTTGGATATTGGTGCAGGAGATGGAGCTGTTTTGGCGGAATTGCAACGCAGTCAGATCGCAAGAGAGTTTTATGCCTATGAGATATCAGATTCAGGGCTTCAAGCGATCCATGCTCGTCAGCTCCCTCAGCTAATCTGGGCAAGGCATTTTGATGGCTACCGCATCGAAGCCCAGGATCAGGAGTTTGACCTGGGAATCACTGCTCATGTTTTGGAGCACGTTGAGCATGAACGTGCATTTTTACGAGAGTCAGCAAGAGTATCGAAGTTGCTTTACGTGGAGGTTCCGCTTGAGTTGACTGTATCGATCACACGCGCGATCAGCTACGGCCCAAGTTTTGGCCATATCAACTTCTATACTCCCGAAACTTTCAAGAATCTTCTTGTTACCAGCGGGCTAGAAGTCGTCGACTTCGCTGTATTCTCTCATTCTCTTGATTACGAGCGGTTTGAGGCTGGTAGATTTACTGGTTCAGTTAAGTATATACTCCGTTCGGGGTTTCTTCGGTTTGCCCCTGCAATCGCACCAAGGTTCATGACGTATCTTGCCGGCGCGCTCGTACGGTTAAAGCCTTAGCGCTATAATGAAAGGCTTGCACTTTCGCTATTGTTGCTCACCCTCCTGTTGTGACGATGGATTCTGAACCTGTAGAAGAAGCGTCAAACCCACTTGAGCTTACGCATCCGGCTGTTAACGCCGTTAGTCAGTGGGAGCAAGCGGTTGCTGATCTCCGTGCGGATGAAGGTCGCCAGACGCTTGTGATCGATGGATATTACGATGATCCCTTGATTGAAGCGGCAAAGAGATATCACGCGAGTGCTGAATGGGAGGCCATCCTGGGTTTGCTTCCCGCAGAGGGTCATGCACTAGATGTTGGGGCAGGTCGTGGAATTGCCACCTATGCCCTCGCTCATTCCGGTTTTCAGGTGACGGCACTGGAACCAGATTCCAGTGACCTTGTTGGTGCCGGAGCGATCCGTCGGTTAGCCCTGGATGCTGATCTGTCGATTGAGATCATACAGGAGAATTCGGAAGTCCTGCCGTTTGCTGATTCTCAATTTGACTTGGTGTTTGCCCGCGCTGTTCTGCACCATACCGCTGACCTTGCTTCCGCATGCAGAGAATTCGCACGAGTGCTGCTGCCCGGCGGTGTGTTGGTAGCCGTGCGTGAGCATGTGATTTCTCGGCACGATCACCTGCAGGCTTTCTTGGATTCACATCCACTCCATCATTTATATGGCGGTGAGAATGCCTTCCTGCTACAAGACTATATTGCAGCAATCCAGTCGGCTGGATTGGTTCTCGATCAAGTGTTGGCTCCTCTTGATAGTCCCATCAATTATGCCCCGCGCTCCGATGCAGAGCTGCGTGCTGAACTTTCACGGCGAGCCGGAGCTCGTTTGTTCGGAAGCCAGTGGCTTATCCATCGTCTTTTGCGCCATGACTCGGTTTGGATGCCTCTACGCCAGCTTCTCGGCCGGTTCGATCATCGACCTGGCCGTTTGTACTCCTTCGTGGCGCGTAAACCATGAAGTGGATGGTCCAGTGTGACTAGTGCTTTCGTTACCGGAGCACATGGATTCATCGGGCGCCATCTGTCTCGGGAGTTGGCCCATCGAGGTGGACGTGTCGCCGGGCTTGGCCATGGTGCCTGGCCGGAGGCTGAAGCTCTGCAATGGGGTGTATGCCGTTGGTTGAACGGCACAGTTGACTCTGCCAATCTCGATGTGTTGGTGCGACAGTCTGGGCCTCCAGATGTTGTCTTTCATCTGGCAGGCGGTTCCTCGGTCGGCGCCTCACTTGCCAATCCGCGTGAGGATTATCTCCGTACCGTCACCACAACCGTAGAGTTGATGGAGTGGCTGCGACAGAATAGACCTCAGACACCGGTCGTGCTCGTCTCCAGTGCCGCAGTGTATGGCAATGGCCACGGTGGGCCCGTTGCCGAGACGGCACTTCTGAATCCGTATTCTCCCTACGGCGTGCACAAGCGAATGATGGAAGAGGTTGGCCAATCCTATGCCTCGAACTTTGGGCTAAAGGTTGTCGTCGTTCGTTTGTTCTCGGTTTTTGGTTTGCAACTCCGCAAGCAGTTGCTTTGGGACCTGTGCACCCGACTGGCTACCGGAATTACCTCTGTGCCCTTGGGGGGTAGTGGCGCGGAGTTTCGTGACTGGACAGCTGTGAGTGACGTCGTTAAGGCGCTGATTGGATCTACACAGCTGGCTGTGGAGGGCTTTTCGGTTCTCAATATTGGTACAGGAACAGGCACGAGCGTGCGTACTGTTGCTGAGCATGTTTGTTCTTCGTGGCATCAACAGGGAGGTCAATCCTCCGCTCTTCAGTTCAGTGGAGAGTCAAGACCCGGTGATCCACTTTGCCTCGTGGCTGACTGCTCCAGGCTTGTTGGCTTAGGCCTGTCTTGCAGGCAACCCATGGCTGCCAATCTGGACGATTATGTTCGCTGGTATCGTTCAGTCGCAAGGTGAATGGTTGATGAGAGTTGGATTCACTCTCGGAGGCTCCATGCGATCTTCTGGGGGTTATTATTATCTTCTCAACCTTCTATGGGTCCTGCGTCAATTCGCATCCGATCAGCTCACTCCGATTCTTTTGGTGAGTGAGGATGAGTCACAGGCGCGTCTTGACCCGTTTCTGGACCTTGTGGGTCTGGAGATCCGGCGATCCAGGGCTCTCAACCGATCTCGGCAGGCGTCTGCCACCGCAAGAACTCTGCTGCTTGGCAGTGATCCCCAGGTCAGGGCGATGTTCCGCTCAGCTGAACTTGACCTTGTGTTTGAGGCGGCAGTGTTCTACGGATTGCGTCCTGGCTGCCGTGTGCTGGCATGGTTTCCAGATTTTCAACACCGAGCATTGCCCCACCTGTTCAGCCCGGCTGGCTGGTGGCGTCGAGAGCTGGGCTTTCGACTGCAGATCGCCGCCAGGCGGCATGCCGTTGTCAGCAGTCATGACGCTCTTGCGCTGGCGCTGCGCCACTATCTCCCACCTGAGCGCGTCAGTGTCGTTCGCTTTGCCCTCCCGCCTCCATCGGCGCGTGATGTGGAGAGCATCGCCGAAACCGTAGCGAAGTATGGGCTGCCGAGCCGTTACTTCTTCATGCCCAATCAGTTCTGGTTGCACAAGAACCACTTGCTCGTGATTGAGGCCCTGGCACGGCTGGCCCACCAAGGTGAGGTGCCAACCGTGCTTGCGTCAGGCCAGCAATCTGATCCCCGCAATCACAGCCACTTCGATCGTGTGCGCGAGGCTGTGCACCGGTATGGATTGCAGTCCCGGTTCCTGATGCCTGGATTGTTGCCCAAGGAAGACATGGCGCCGCTGTTGCTTGGTGCAACGGCTCTGCTCAATCCATCCTTGTATGAAGGGTGGAGTACCCCCGTCGAGGAGGCGAAGTCGGCGGGCGTGCCGATGATTCTCTCGGATCTTGATGTGCATCGCGAACAAGCTGATGGGCACGCCGTTTTCTTTGCTCGCCATGATGTGGATTCGCTTGCCGATGCGCTTCTAGTCTTTCCTGATCAGGATCCCGAAGCCAGGCAACGTCGGCGGGAGTTGGCTCGCACGCTGGCAGAGCAGCGGATCGCCCAGTTTGCCCATTCCTTCGTCGGCGCAGCGCATCAGGCCTGTCCATCATCAGCGATAGGGCGATGATCGGGTGCGTTTTCAGGATCAGGCGTGGTGGCTGTCTTGCCGACAGGCACGGACCCTGCTGTCTCCTGCCCTAGGCGGGCGCACGAGCGGCAACTTGTCATCAGCCCCCCGTCCCTGCTCTAGCGAGGCACTTGTTCCTGAAAAGAATCACCAGCAGATCAATTCCCTACGCCACTGTTCGTGCACCGATGATCGCCAACCAGCAGGGGCGATCGTCTCGCTTGTGGCACACCGTGCATGCAGGTCAACAGAGGCATTTTGATGGCCTTTAAGATGGACACCCGGTCGCCATCAGGCAGCAGAAGCAGCTGCGGCATGATTCGCATGTCCCGTTGTGTCGCGCCCTTGTTCCCTTCCCTTGCCCATCACATTCGTCAGATCATCCGGCTTGACAAGCAGGCAGCGGTGGCTCCTCCTGGCCTCTGCGCTGGCTTCCTACCAACGGCATGGCGTTGATTCATGCGTTCCATCGTTTTCACCGAACAATATTTCTTTCCTGAAGGATGGAGTGGTGCTCAGATCACACGTGACATCGTGCGAGCCCTTCAGTTGGATGACTACCAGGTGACGGTTGTCTGTGGCTCCACACCTTATGTTGAACCCACATGGCAACAAATCGATGATCCTGCGCAGATCGGAGTCAGGATTGTACGAATTGCGTCGTTGGCAAGGACCAGATCCTTGCTCCTGCGTGCTGTTAATCATCTTCTGTATTCGTTTCAGTCGTTTGTCGCTCTGCTAGCGCAGCACAAGGCCGATTTGATCATTGTTCAGACCAATCCACCGCCGATCGTCATCATTGCTGGATTGGTTGCCTGGATGCGCCGTAAGCCGTTGATCATCATTGCCATGGATCTCTATCCTGATGCTTTACTTGCTTTCCGGCCGTCATTCGCGGATACGTTGGTTGCCAGACTGTTGGCGATCCCCTTCAACTGGGCGTATGGACAGGCCAGGTTGGTTGTGGCACTGGGCCCGTGCATGGCCGATCGCTTGTGTGGCAAGGGTGTTCGTGTTAGTCGAATCAGAGTTGTTTCCAACTGGGCAACCGGCGACCTGCAGGTTCGCAGAGGGGCTGCCAATCCCTTTCTCGATCAGTGGCGGCTGAGGGGTTGCTTCACGATCCTCTACTCCGGGAGTCTTGGAATTGCCCACGAAATCGACACGATCCTGGCATCATTCTCACTGTTGAGGAGCGATTGCCCTGACCTTCGCCTGCTGTGCGTTGCCAGTGGTACACGTCTGGCTGCTGCTCGCGAGACGGTGGAGGCCGCGGATCTTGAATCAGTTGTTCTCTTCAGGGATCTGGTGCCACCGGAGTCACTTCCTGACACAATGGGAATTGCAAGCCTTGCTCTGGTCAGCATGAGACCAGGTTTTGAGGGAGTCGTGGTACCGAGTAAGCTTGCAGGCTACCTGGCTCGTGGCATACCAATCCTCTACATCGGTCCGCGCAGCGATATCAGTCAACTGATTGAAGCCGCTTCAGCGGGAGCCTGTTTTGCGAACGGAGATGTGCAGGGTGTCTGTCAGTTTCTCCGGGGTCTGACGGCTGAGCCCGAACGGCTCAAGGGTTATGGAGCTGCCGCTCAGTCCTATTACTATCGTCATCTTGCCATCGAGCATGGTCTGTCGGCCTATCGTCATATTGTCGCCGATGCGATTCTTGGCTGATCGGTCTTCCTGTAGGCCAATCCTGCCTTGATCGGCCGATCTTCTGCTTGATCGACCCTTGATGCCTCGATTCTACGGAGCAGCAACCACTGGGTTGATGCGATCGCCTCGATGAACATGCCATGAATGGTGCGCGCATTCTGCTCACAGGCTCCAGTGGTTTCATCGGCCGTTGTCTCTATCTACATCTTGCTGCACGACATCGGCTGTTCTGTGTCAATCGTTCCGGGCAGGATCAGACCGCTCCGGCCATGAGCTTTGCCGACCTGTTCAGCGATGCTGGACAGCAGGAGCTTCGCATGTTTTCACCGACGCATTTGATCCATTGTGCCGCACTTGCCCATCGCCGCCCTCCTCTTTCGCCCGCGGGCAGGCGGCGCCTTGATTCGGTGAATGTTGAGCTGCCTGTCCGCCTGGCACGACTGGCCGTTGAGCACGGCATCAAGCGTCATCTCTTCCTGAGTTCCATCGGAGTGCACGGCGCCTTCACCCGTGGGTCAGAGGTGATTAGCGAATCATCTCCCTTGAGGCCAGCGAATCTCTACGCACGCTCCAAATGCATGGCGGAAAGCAGATTGCGAGAGATCCATGTCGGCACCCCGACGGAGCTGACCGTTCTGCGTCCCGCTCTCGTCTATGGCCGAGGCTGCCCCGGCAACCTGCGTCTGCTGGTTCGCACCATCGATCGCGGCATTGCCTTTCCTTTCGCCTCGATTGCCAACCAACGCAGCTTCGTAGCGCTCGAGAACCTCGTGTCCGCCGTCGAGCTGTCGTTGTTTCACGCCGATGCAGCCGGCAGAACATATGTCGTGGCTGATCAGGAAACTATCTCCACACCCAGCCTTCTCCGAAGAATTGCGTCAGCCAGAGAGCAGCACCTGCGCATGTTTTCGGTACCTGGGATGGCGTTCACTTTCCTGAGGCGCCTGCCTGTCCTCGGTGGCAAGCTGGGCCAGCTGATCGACAATCTGGTTGTCGACAGCTCATGCATACGTACGGATCTGGGCTGGGAGCAGCCTTTGTCGCAGTCGGAGGCGATGCTGCATGCTTTCCGTTGACGGTTTACAGGCTCTCTCAGCCGCGCTTTCCCGCTCGGTGCCTCTGGCGCTTCTTGCGGCCCTTGCCACTCGGCTTCTGCTTCACTGGCTGATTCCGGTGCTGAGGCGTCGACTGCCCGATGCGCCCAACGCGCGCAGCGCTCACCAACGGGTCACGCCTCGTGGCGGTGGGATCGCCTTCGTTCTGATTGCCGCTGTGGCGTCCATGGTCTGGGGGCCTGCCGTCGGAGGAGTGGCGTGGCTGCCCCTCCTGGCTCTGCCTCTGGCGGTCGTGGGTCTCGCTGATGACCGTTTCAACCTGCCCGCGTCGGCACGGTTCGCAGTTCAGCTGGCCACCGCCTTCGGCGTGCTGCAGGTTTCACCGGCACCAGCCGTCTGGCCGTTGCCAGTGCTGCTGCTTCCTGTCCTGGTGGTCTCGATCGCGGCGGTGATCAACTTCACCAACTTCATGGACGGCCTCGATGGCCTTGTGGCTGGATGCCTGGTGGTCATGCTGAGCGCGGCGGTTGTCGCCCTCTCCGGATCGGCCGACTCCTCGACCCGCCTCCTGCCGATCGTTGCCCTGATCGGTGCCCTGGTGGGCTTCCTGCTGTGCAACTGGAGCCCCGCGCAGGTCTTCATGGGTGATGTGGGCAGCACCTTCCTCGGCGTCGTCTTCGCCGGCCTGGTGCTTCAGCTTCCCAGTCCTCCTGAGGCTCTTGGGCTGCTGCTCGTCGGTTTCCCTCTGCTCGGGGATGCCTTCCTGTGCGTGGTGGCGCGCTCGATGGCCGGGCAGCCGCTCGCCCAGGCCCATCGGCTCCACCTTTACCAGCGCCTGCAAAGGGCCGGTTGGTCCCATGCCCGTGTTGCCATCCTGTACATCGGTGCGACGGCGTGCCTGGCCCTGGCCTACGGTCACGCGGGTCTGCCTGGGGTGATCTCCGTGAGCCTCGTCGTCCTGGCAATGGGTTGCTGGCTGGATCGTTTCGTGGCCGTTCCGTTCTCGGTTGTCAGCTCCGAGGTCGTTCGCAGGGCTCCTCCACGGGTGGCACACGATCCAGATCAGGGATCGCCCTGACGGAGAGGATCAAGCCATGGCGACCGATCCGCGACAGTTTCCACGACCAGCCACCGTCCCTGCCGTCGAACCTCCTGACTCTCCTCTCGGCCGGATCCTTCGTGGCGTGTTGCGTCGCTGGTCGCTGGCCCGCATCGATCAGTCCCTGGTGCCCCGGCGGCTGCTGCTGGTCCTGCTGGACGCTGGTCTGATCAGCCTGGCTTTCTGGGGTGCCTTCGCCCTTCGCCTGCTCGACAACGACCCTACCCAGCTGGATCAGCATCTGCATCTGCTTCCCTGGGCCGCGGGGATCGGGATCTCGGTGCTGCTGCTTAGTGGCTGGTATCGCGGGCTGACCCGTTTTTCGGGCAGCTATTCCCTTTACGGGCTCCTGCCCCGTGCCGGCGTTGCGGTGCTGCTGCTGTTGCTGGTCAGCACCCTTCTGGGGACACCCCAGCCGCCGCGTTCCTTCTGGATTCTCTTCTGGCTGCTGTTCTCCTTCCTGGAGATCTCCAGTCGCATCGCTCTTCGCGATCTGCTGCGCTGGACCCTCCAATCGGTCGTCCCTTCGTCTGTCAAAGGCCGCGCCACGTTGATCTACGGGGGCGGCGCCGCTGGCATGCAGCTGCTGGAGGCCCTGCGCCACGACCCCAGCTTCCAACTGGTGGCCGTGCTTGATGACGATCCGGCTCTGTGGGGTCGGCGCCTGCAGCGGCTGCCAATCCATGCCCCGGACAAACTGCGCCAGCTCATCGAGCGCCATGACATCCGCCAGGTGCTGCTGGCCATCCCATCGGCCCAGCGCTCCCGCAAGCGGGACCTGGTGCGGCTGCTCAGCGACGAGGGCCTCAAGGTGCTGGCCATGCCCTCGTTGTCCCAGTTGGCCAGCGGCGAGATGCGCGTGGCTGATCTCAAGCCCGTCTCCATCGACGATCTGCTGGGCCGTGAACCCTCTATCCCCGATCAGGCCCTGCTCGCCGCCGCCGTGGCTGGCCGCTCCGTGCTGGTCACCGGGGCCGGCGGCTCGATCGGATCGGAACTTTGCCGTCAGATCCTGAAGCTGGGCCCCACCCGCCTGGTGCTGCTGGAGCGTAACGAATACGCCCTCTATGTGATCAGTCAACAACTGGACGCGCAGTTGGAACGCAGCGGCCTGCAGCTGCCCGTGGTCTGCGTCTTGGCCGACATAGGCGACCGATGCCGTCTGGAGTTTTTGCTGAGGCAGCATGGAATCCAGGTGCTCTTCCATGCCGCGGCCTACAAGCATGTGCCGATGGTGGAAGCCAATGTCTGCGCCGGCCTGGCCAATAACCTGCTCGGTACCCGCTCGGCCTTGGAGTCCGCCATCAGCTGTGGCCTTGAGCGATTCGTCCTCATCTCCACTGACAAGGCCGTGCGGCCCACCAATGCCATGGGGGCCAGCAAGCGGTCCTGCGAGTTGCTTGTTCAGGATGCAGCGTCTGCGATTGCCGTGAAGGGAGAGGGACCGATTTGCTCGATGGTGCGCTTCGGCAACGTCCTGGGGTCCTCCGGCTCCGTCGTGCCCCGCTTTCGCCAACAGATCAGCGAGGGGGGGCCGGTCACGGTCACCCATCCCGAGATCACCCGCTACTTCATGACCATCCCCGAGGCGGTGCAGCTGGTGCTCCAGGCCAGCGGGATGGCCAGAGGTGGTGAGGTGTTCGTGCTCGACATGGGCGAACCCGTGCGCATCGCTGATCTGGCGCGCCAGATGATCCTCCTCTCGGGCTGCACCGTGCGGGAGCCTGCCAATCCGGCCGGCGACGTGGCGATCGTCTACACAGGGCTGCGCCCGGGAGAAAAGCTCTATGAAGAGCTGCTGCTTTCCGACAACGATGGCCAGACTGCGCATCCTCTGATCCGCAAGGCCCAGGAAGCCTCCCTGCCTCGTGAGCGTCTGGAGCGGCTCCTTTCTCAGATGGAAGCGGCTCTCGAAGCCTGGGATGATGCGGCTGTTCTCGCGATCCTTGGCCAGATGGTGCCCGAGTTCGCCCCGCCGACGATTGAGCCGAGAATCCGATCATCCTTGGCTCCAGCCGGTCTCCAGGCCTCAGCCCGGCAGACCGACATCCGGCCGCTCTGACTCCGACAGGGTTACCGACCCAGCAAGAGGACTGCAAGCTGCTCCCAGTCGTGGGACAGCCCCCTGACCCCGCAATACCAGCCGCAGGGTCTTGATCAGAATCAGCCCATCCAGCATCAGGTTGGCATTGCGGAGGTAGTAGAGGTCATAACTGAGCTTCATGCGGCTGTCTTCGACGCTGGCGCCGTAGGGGTAACACACCTGAGCCCAGCCGCTCAGCCCAGGCCGCACCCAGTGGCGCACGCGGTAGTGGGGGATCGCCTCCTCGAGTTCGCCCTCCAGTTCCGGGCGCTCCGGGCGTGGACCGATCAGGCTCATGTCGCCCGCCAGCACGCTCACCAGCTGGGGCAGCTCATCGAGGCGGAGCTTCCTCAGCCAGGTGCCGATCCAGGTGATGCGTGGGTCATCCCGGCAGGCCCATTGGGCGCCTTGGGCTTCAGCCCGCACTTCCATGCTGCGTAGTTTCCAGACCCGCAGCGGCTCCCCGTACAGGCCCGTGCGCCGCTGGCTGTAGAGCACCGGTCCCCCGTCGGTGATCTTGATGGCCACGGCCGCCAGCGCCAGCAGCGGCGCACTGAGCAGCAGCAGCAGCGAGGCCACCACCACATCACAGAGTCGCTTGATGCGCCAGCCCCAGCGCCCCGGCTGCAGCTCGAACCCCTCGGCCTGCACCAGCCAGCGGCTGGAGAACAATTCGGGGGGCACCCGTTGGAGGTGCTGCTCGGCCCACACCACCAGGCTGCACACGGCGGTTCCCTTGCCTCGAATGGCCAGCAGTTCCTGGATCAGGCCGTCGTCGAGGGTGGCCGCCTCACTGAGGGCGATGCCATCAAGGCCGGCCTCGATGCGCAGGCGTTGAAGCGGCAGGCACGCTCCATCGCAGTAGATCAGTTCCAGCCCCTGGGAAGCCTGATCTCTGAACAGCTCCTGTTGGAGGATCCTGATTTCTTCGCTGTCCCCCACCAGCAGCCAGTGGTGCCGGCGTCGCTGCCGCCTGCTGGCCCAAAGCTGGGCCAGCGCTGAACCAGCGGTGGTGGCCGCCAGCAAAGGCAGGATGAAGCCGCGGAATGTGCGCGGGTCCTCGATCTTCAGGCCCCAGCTGAAGATCACCACCACGCTGGCCAGCACCAGAAGCGCCACAAGACCGGTGGCGACCAGGCGCCAGCTCTGGGAGTCCCGCTGGCCCTGCTCCGGCTTCGAGTAGCGCCCCAAGAGATAGGAGCCGCCCACCCACAGCCCCGCCAGCGCCCAGACCGAGGGCGTCAAGCCGGCCCAGCGGCTGAAACGGTGCCAGAAGAGCAGGTTGTAGAACCCCAGCAGCAGAGCGCCATCGAGGAGAGCCAACCCGAGCAGCAACCAGCGCTGCCTCAGCCAGGGGGTTCTCCACCACATTCTGGCTTGCCCTATTTCAGCTGCACGACTCTATGGGTCGGCCTTCATCACTGGGATACTGGACTCTCAGCAGCCCGGCACCGGCCGCCCAAGCAATTTTCATGCAGCGTCCAAACCGTTCCAAGACCGCCCTGATCACGGGCATCACGGGCCAGGACGGCAGCTATCTGGCCGAGCTGTTGCTCGAGAAGGGCTACCAGGTACACGGCATCAAGCGCCGCGCCAGCAGCTTCAACACCGACCGCATCGATCACCTCTATCAGGATCCCCACGAGCGCGACAGCAGCGGCATCTCGCCGCGCCTCACGCTCCACTATGGCGATCTCACCGATTCCACCAACCTGATCCGGATCATCCAGCAGGTGCGGCCTGATGAGATCTACAACCTCGGCGCCCAGAGCCACGTGGCGGTGAGCTTCGAGAGCCCGGAGTACACCGCCAACAGCGACGCCCTCGGCACCCTGCGCATCCTTGAGGCCGTGCGCATCCTCGGGTTGATCGAAACGACGCGCATCTATCAGGCGAGCACCAGCGAGCTGTATGGCCTTGTGCAGGAGATTCCCCAGAAGGAGAGCACCCCCTTTTACCCCCGAAGCCCCTACGGCGTCGCCAAGCTCTACGCCTACTGGATCACGGTGAATTACCGCGAGGCCTACGGGATGTATGCCTGCAACGGCATCCTGTTCAACCACGAGAGCCCCCGGCGTGGTGAGACCTTCGTGACCCGCAAGATCACGCGCGGCCTGGCGCGGATCGATGCGGGGCTGGATGAATGTCTGTTCATGGGCAACCTGGATTCGCTCAGGGATTGGGGCCATGCCCGCGATTACGTCGAGATGCAGTGGCGCATGCTGCAGCAGGAGGGCCCCCCGGAAGACTTCGTGATCGCCACCGGACGCCAGGAAACGGTGCGCAGGTTCATCGAACTGACCGCGATGGAACTGCGTTGGGGTGGCATCGTCTGGAGCGGTGAGGGGATCGAGGAGATCGGCACGCGTGCGGGCAGCGGCGAGGTGGTGGTGCGCATCGATCCGCGCTACTTCCGGCCGGCGGAGGTGGAAACGCTGCTGGGGGATCCGAGCAAGGCGCAGCGGAAACTGGGCTGGACCCCCACCACCACCCTGGAGGAGCTGGTGGCGGAGATGGTGGCGGCCGATGTGGAGGAGGCGGCGAAGGAGGCCACCCTGCGGCGTGAGGGTTTCCAGGTGGTGGGCTCGATGGAGAATCCGCCCAGCAGCAGCCGGCCGTTGGCTCGAGCCAGCGAGGAGACGGTCACATGAGCGACCAGTACATCCGCTGGCAGCAGAGATTCTCCAATGACTGCCGAGCACTGGAACAGCTGGAAATGTTCTTTCAACCACCGGCGCTGAATCAGTCGCAACAACATGGATTGATCAAGGCAATTGAATACACTTTTGAGTTGGCATGGAATAAGTTGTGTGATCTGCTGCGCAGCCTGGACAACGGGGAACTGCTTGGCTCCCGTGACACCTTGCGAGAGGCCTTTAAGTTGGGTCTGATCCTGGAAGCTGAAACTTGGATGCTGATGGTTCAAGGCGGCAATCTCACCAGCCACACCTACAACAGATCCACCGCCGATGCGATCGCCAGGCATATCTGTGAAGATTATCTTGCCTGTTTCCAGCAGCTTCCCACAAGGTTGGAACAACGGCGACAGGAGAAGAAGGAATGAGTGTGAAACCAACCCCCACCCCTGTGGAATCGATCCCAGGCCTATCCGTGTGGAGCCAGCACCGGCTGCAACAGCTGTTGACCTATCAGCCCCACCTGGAGGCCGTTTGGCTGTTCGGCTCGCGGGCCATGGGACGGCACCAGGAAGGATCGGATGTTGACCTCTGCCTGGAAGGGCAGCAGCTAAGCCCTCAAGATCGGCTGCGTCTGATGGCGGCGATCGATGAGCTGCTGCTTCCCTGGCAGGTGGATGGGGCGCTGCGTCAGGAGCTGCCAGCTGATCTGGAGGCCCACCTGCAGCGCGTGGGGCGATGCACCTGGAGGCGCACACCATGAGCCACCCCCTGATCACCCCCTCTGATCGGATCTTCGTGGCGGGGCACCGGGGCATGGCCGGTTCCGCTATCGCCCGGGCCCTTGTCGCTGCTCGCTACACAAATCTGCTCACCGCCCCGCGCAGCGAGTTGGATCTGGCGGACGGGGCCGCCGTGCGCGCCTGGTTCGAGGCCCACAGGCCCGAGGTGGTGGTGCTGGCGGCCGCCAAGGTGGGTGGTATCCACTTCAACGACACCTACCCCGCCGACTTCCTGCTCGACAACCTCAAGATTCAGACCCATGTGATCGAGAGCGCCTGGCGCACGGGCACCAGGCGGCTGCTGTTCCTCGGCAGCAGCTGCATCTACCCCCGCCTGGCACCGCAGCCGATCAAGGAGGAGGTTCTGCTCACCGGGCCGCTGGAGCCCACCAACGAGTGGTACGCGATTGCCAAGATCGCCGGCATCAAGCTCTGTGCCGCCCTGCGCAAGCAATACGGCTTCGATGCGATCAGCCTGATGCCCACCAATCTCTACGGCCCGGGCGACAACTACCACCCCAGCCACAGCCACGTGATGGCGGCGATGATCCGCCGTTTCCACGAGGCGGCGGAAGCCAGGGTCCCGTCGGTGACCTGCTGGGGCACCGGTTCGCCCCTTCGGGAGTTTCTGCACGTGGATGATCTGGGCGCGGCCTGTGTGTTCTCCCTCGAGCAATGGGATCCCGCTTCACCTGGTGCCCCCCGGGATGATCAGGGCCAACCGCTCACCCATCTGAATGTGGGCACCGGTGTGGATCTCACGATCCGCGACCTGGCCGAGACCGTCGCCGTGGCGACTGGCTACAGAGGTGCGATCCACTGGGATGCCAGCAAGCCCGATGGCACTCCCAGAAAGCAACTGGATGTGAGCCGTCTGGCAGCGCTTGGCTGGAGAGCCGGGATTCCCATGGCCGAGGGTGTCTTGAGTACGGTCGCCCAATTCCGCGAGCAGCTCCAGCAGCAGCTGGTGCGGCTCTGATCGTTCCTCCCTCCCTTCAGCCCCATGCCCGCCTCAATCACCCGCAACCTGGTCACCGGCGGCGCCGGCTTCGTGGGGTCCCACCTGGTGGACCGGCTGATGGAGGCCGGTGAGGAGGTGATCTGCCTCGACAACTACTTCACCGGCCGCAAGGAGAACATCGCGCGTTGGATCGGGCACCCTCGTTTTGAGCTGATCCGCCACGATGTCACCGAACCGATCCGCCTCGAAGTCGATCGCATCTGGCACCTGGCCTGCCCTGCCTCTCCTATTCACTATCAGTACAACCCGATCAAGACCGCCAAAACCAGTTTCCTTGGCACCGCCAACATGCTTGGTCTTGCCCGTCGTGTCGGCGCCCGCCTTCTGCTCGCCTCCACCAGCGAGGTCTACGGCGATCCCGAGGTGCACCCCCAGCCGGAGAGCTACCGCGGCTCCGTCAACACCCACGGCATCCGTGCCTGCTACGACGAGGGCAAGCGCGTCGCTGAAACCCTCTGCTTCGACTACCAGCGCGTGCATGGGGTCCAGATCCGGGTCGCTCGCATCTTCAACACCTATGGGCCGCGCATGCTTCCTGACGATGGCCGCGTGGTGAGCAATTTCATCGTGCAGGCCCTGCGCGGTGAACCGCTCACCCTCTACGGCGAAGGTGCCCAGACCCGCTCCTTCTGCTACGTCGACGACCTGGTGGAGGGTCTGATTCGGCTGATGAACGGCGGCCACCCAGGGCCGATGAACATCGGCAACCCCGGTGAATTCACCATCCGCCAACTGGCGGAACTGGTGCGCGACGCCATCAACCCCAACCTGTCGCTCACCACCCAGCCCCTGCCCCAGGACGACCCTCTCCAGCGCCAACCCGTGATCGATCTGGCCCGAGCGGAGCTCGGCTGGGAGCCCACCATCCCCCTGCGGCAGGGGCTCGTGAGCACCATCGCCGATTTTCGCGCCCGCCTCGAGGTGACCCCATGATCCGCACCATCTGCTGCATCGGAGCCGGCTACGTCGGTGGCCCCACCATGGCCGTGATCGCTGATCGCTGCCCAGAGATCCAGGTCACGGTCGTCGATCTCAACGCTCGCCGCATCGCCGCCTGGAACGACGACGACCTCTCCAAGCTGCCCGTCTACGAACCTGGCCTGGCCGAACTGGTGGGCCGCTGCCGGGGTCGCAATCTGCACTTCAGCACCGAGGTCGATGGCGCCATCGCCAGCGCCGACATGGTCTTTCTCTCGGTCAATACCCCCACCAAGACCAAGGGTGTGGGGGCCGGCCAGGCCTCCGACCTGCGCTGGATCGAGGCTTCCGCCCGTCAGGTGGCCGCCAGCGCCTCTGGCCACACGATCGTGGTTGAAAAGAGCACCCTGCCGGTGCGCACCGCCGAAACCGTCAAGACGATTCTGGCGGTGGGCCCGGCGGGGAAAACCTTTGCCGTGCTCTCCAACCCTGAGTTCCTCGCCGAAGGCACAGCCATCACTGATCTGGAGACTCCCGATCGTGTGCTGATCGGCGGCGAGGAGGCCGCTGCCATCGAGGCCCTCGCTGCGATCTATGGCCACTGGGTGCCCGCTGAGCGCATCCTGCGCACCAACCTCTGGAGCAGCGAGCTCTCCAAGCTCACGGCCAATGCCTTTCTGGCCCAGCGCATTTCCTCGATCAATTCGATCGCCGCCCTCTGCGAGGCCACCGGCGCCGACATCACCGAGGTGGGCCGTGCCATCGGCACCGACTCGCGCCTCGGCTCCAAGTTCCTCAAGGCCGGCCCCGGTTTCGGTGGCAGCTGCTTCCAGAAAGACATCCTCAACCTCGTCTACCTCTGCGGCCACTACGGCCTCCACGAGGTGGCGCGTTACTGGCAGCAGGTGGTCGAGCTCAACGCCTGGCAGCAGCACCGGATCGCCCGGCTCGTGGTGGCCGATCTGTTCGGCACCGTCACGGGCAAGCGCCTCGCGATCCTCGGTTTCGCCTTCAAAGCCGACACCAACGACACTCGCGAGGCCCCCGCGATCACCATCTGCTGCGATCTGCTCGAGGAGGGCGCCCAGCTGGCGATCTTCGATCCCAAGGTGGACGGCGAGCAGATCAGCCAGGATCTGGGCGCACCACCCACCCCAGGGGCCGTAGAGCCCAGTGGAGATGGGGTCTGGCAGCTCGCCGCTGATCCGCTCTCGGCGGCCCGTGGCGCCGATGCCATCGTGATCCTCACGGAATGGGACGCCTTCCGCACCCTTGATTGGCCTGCCCTTGCCGCTGTGATGCGGCAGCCCGCCTGGGTCTTTGATGCACGCCGCATTGCCGATGCCGAGGCCGCCCGCGCCGCCGGTTTCCAGGTGTGGCAGGTGGGAAGGGGCTGATGTGAACGGTGCTGAGGTAAGCGCGGCTCCTGTGCTCGTCACCGGGGTCGCCGGCTTCATCGGTGCGGCCGTGGCGGAGAGGCTGCTGCGGCGGGGGCAAGCGGTTGTCGGCCTCGACAACCTCAACGACTACTACGATCCGGCCCTCAAAATGGCGCGCCTTGAGCGGCTGCAGGCTCTGCCGGAAGACGCTCCAGGCGGATTCCGCTTCCACCGGCTGAGTCTGGAGGACGGCGCGGCGATGGCCGCCCTGTTCGACGCTGAGCACCCGGATCGGGTGGTGCATCTGGCGGCCCAGGCGGGGGTGCGCCACTCGATCGACAACCCAGCCCTTTACATCCAGAGCAACCTGGTGGGCTTTGGCCATGTGCTCGAAGGCTGCCGCCACGAGGGGGTGCGGCATCTGGTGTACGCGAGCAGCAGTTCGGTGTACGGCGGGAACCGGTGCATGCCCTTCTCCGAGCAGCAGCCGGTGAACCATCCGGTGAGCCTCTATGCCGCCACCAAGAAGGCCAACGAGCTGATGGCCCACACCTACAGCCATCTCTACGGCCTGCCCGCCACGGGTTTGCGGTTTTTCACGGTCTATGGCCCCTGGGGGCGTCCGGATATGGCGCCGATGTTGTTTGCCAAGGCGATCCTGGCGGGGGAGCCGATCCGGGTGTTCAACCACGGCCGCATGGAGCGCGACTTCACCTACATCGACGACATCGTTGAAGGGGTGATCCGCTGCCTCGACAAGCCAGCCACCCCAGATCCGGTGTTCGATCCCCTGGATCCCAACCCGGCCACGGCCGTGGCGCCGCACCGGCTCTTCAACATCGGCAATAGCCAGCCCACAGAGCTGTTGCGCTTCATCGAGGTGCTCGAAGCTGCCCTGGGCGCCAAGGCCATTGCCCAGTTCGAGCCCATGCAACCCGGGGATGTGACCGCCACTGCCGCCGACACCTCAGCGCTTGAGGCCTGGGTGGGCTTTGCTCCCCACACCCCCCTTGAAGAGGGCATCGGTCAGTTCGCCCGCTGGTACCGGTCTCAGCACGCCGTCTGAGCGCCGCTGGCCCGTGGCTCTCCCCAACGCTGCCGGGCCCTTAACCCTTGTCGAAGTAAGTCTTGCCGTCCACCCGGCGGTGGCGGAGGCGCTGGGCTTCCCGGACGGTGTACTGGCTCACGGTGGGATTGCCGCCGATCGCATCCACATGGGCCACCTGCAGCCACAGATCCCGCTTGGCCCAGCTGACGCTGTGATGCACCCGGTCGTGCCGCAGCACGTGACACCAGCGGGCCATGCCGCAACTGGGGCAGAACAGCTCCTCCAGCCATTCGTTGCTGAGCACCAGCACGGGGTAGGCGTTGATCACCAACCGTGCCTTTCTGTCGGCCATACCCCGGGCCTTGAGTTGCTCAGGGGTGAGCAGATGCAGGAAGTGCTTCTTGCCGTTGCCCTCGATGCGTTGTTCGGGGTGGGCAGGGCAGAACAGCTCCCGGCGTCGGGGACGGCGGCTGCGGCGTTCGGTTCTGGGATCGGAAAAGGAGGCCGACAAACAAGGCTCGTCGCTGATGGATTCTAGCCGGGATTGAGGGATCTCCCTGCGCTGTGGGTAGGAATGCGCATGAAAAAGCGGGCCCCTGGACCCGCATGATGGCTGTTGGGTGGGGGGATATCCCGCGATCAGGCGGATCCCACAGCCACGTAGGAGCCGTAGAAGAACAGTCCGACAACGAAGATCACGGCGATGCCTCCGGCGGTGGCCACCAGCCAAAGGGGCAGGGCTCCTTCGGTCCAGCGGCTGCGCCAGGCAACAGCCGGTCGGCCGTCGGGCAGACGATCAGGGAGACGGCCGTCAGGCAGGGATGATTTCTTGCCGCTCATGGCTGAGGCTCCGAATCAGTTGAAGAAATAGCTGGTGAACAGAACACCGGTCACGAACACAAGCAGCAGCCCCATGTAGAGGCTGGTGCGGTTGAGTTCGACCGGCAGGTTGTTGGGATTGGGGGTGCGTTGCATCTGGGTTGGGTTCAGCGACGGACGAACTGCATGGCCGCCAGCGCACCAAGGAAGAACACCGTCGGGATGCCAAGGGCATGCACCGAGAGCCAACGCACCGTGAAGATCGGATAGTTGCGCGGTGTGGTGGCGATGGGGGATTGACTCATGGCTTAATTCAAGCGCTGATCGAGTTGGCTCTTGGCTTCGTAGCGCTGGCTCACGACAGGAGCCTTGCTTTCCTGGGCCTGGAAGTAAGCATCCGGACGCGGAGTTCCAAAGGCGTCGTAGGCCAGGCCAGTGGAGACGAAAAAGAATCCGGCCAGGAAAATCGCCGGCAGGGTGACGGCGTGGATGACCCAGTAGCGGATGCTTGTGATGATCTCGAAGAACGGGCGTTCCCCGGTGGAGCCGGCAGCCATAGCAGCGGGCAATTCAGCTACGTGATCCTAATGCGCCTCTGGAGACCCCCGGGAGCGCGGGCGCCGGTTGGTTACAGAGGGACGCAGTTGGCAGGCCGGGTTGACCGCACGGTCGGGGGGTGGCTGATCAGCCCACCCAGCGCAGCAGGTGGCCCCGCTCACCAAGCACGAATCCCTTGTTGCCGCCTGGGAAGACGATGCGACTGAAGTTGCTGGCCTGGCTGCGGCCCACCGGATCGGTGCTCCAGTTCTTGCCCCCGTCATGGCTCACCAGCAGGGTGCCGCTGCCGCCGCCGGCCCAGATGGCACCGCTGGGGTCCCAGGCCATGTCGAGATAGCCATAGCCGTTGTTAATAGGAATCACTGGCTTGCCCCAGCTCTCGGGGGTGTCCGCGGTCCCGTCGAAGCGCATCTGGGCCCCGCGGGAGAGCATCCACAGGTGGCCATCGGGCTGCTGGCCCATGCTCTGCAGCCGCTGGCTGCTGATGCGCTGGTGGGGTTGCCAGAGCTCCTGACCAGGCTCCCAGGTGGCGAAGTAGTTCCCCAGGCTCGAGACCCCCACGTAGTCGCCCTGGCTGCCGCGGCGCAGGTCCCGCAGGGCGCCGGCGGCGTCGCTGACCTTGGCCTGCCAGCTGGTGCCCCCATCACTGCTGGTGTAGATGGCGCCAACGTTGGTGGCCAGCTCGGCCTGACGGGGGCCGAGGGCTGTGATCAGATACGGCTCGCCGGGGAGCTTGGTGTCGAGGAGCAGACGGGTCCAGTTCTGGCCGCCGTCCTCGCTATGCAGCAACAGTCCAGGTTGGCCGGCGATCCAGCCCTCCTGAGCCTGGAAATCGATGCTCAAGAGCCGGAAGTTCTCCTCGGCCGGCAGCTCCAGGGCCCGTTCCTGCCAGCTGGCTCCGCCATCCTCGGTTTCAAGGATCAGCCGGTTGCTACCTACCAGCAGGCCGTGGCGGTCATCGGTGAAGGCCAGATCCAGGGGATTGGAGCGGCTGGGCAGCTCCACCTCCTGCCACGGACTGGTCTGGGCGATGGGCAGGTGGGAACTGGAGCATCCGCCCACCCCCAGGCCCAGGCCAAGGGCGATGACGAGGCTGAGCAGGGTGGAGAGCAGCGACCGTTTCACGGGACTCAGCGAAGGGAATAGAGGGACAGGAAGAAGGCGATCGCCAGGGCGAAGGCGCTGAAGATCAACACGTTCTTCTGGCCGGGTGTCAGGTTGTTGACCCCAAGGCCGAAGCCGAGGTTTTCCTCGAAGCCACTGGGTTTGTTCCGTGGCCCGATGTCCTTGAAGGCGCCCATCCTGCTGCGGCAGACCGGGCAGCGGAAACCGAGCGGATCGAGGTCTTCGAAGGCCACTCCGGGATCGATCCCGAGCTTGCGGATGCCCTCGGAGGGATCGAACACGAAGCCGCAGCTGCGGCATTCGAAGCGATGGTCGCGGCCGTCGTCTTCCAGCTGTTCGACGGCCTCCTTGCTGGAGCTGTCCGCGGCGGTCTCAGGCCCGGATGACGACCCGGATGACGACCCGGTTGAAGGGCCGGTTGCAGGGCCGCTCGCCGGGTGGTCTGCGGCGCTGGGAATGACGTCCTTGGGCTCGACAACGGCTGAGTCGACAGCGTCCAGCGCCGGTTCCTGGGGGATGGCCTCCATCGTGGTCGTCACCCTTTGCGCTGTGCCGACTCTATCCAGCAGCTCCGGATCCAGCGCTTCGATGCGTCGGCTCTCGCCGGGAGGTGTCAGAATCCGCCGCAGGTCGGCCCCGCCCATGTTCGTTCTCTCCGGATACGACGCCTTTCTCGGCTTCCTGCTGATCTCGGCGGCGGTCCCGGTCCTGGCCCTGGTCACCAACAAGCTGCTCTCCCCCCGCTCCCAGGCCGGAGAGCGCCAGCTCACCTATGAATCGGGCATGGAACCCATCGGCGGGGCCTGGATTCAGTTCAACATTCGCTACTACATGTTCGCCCTGGTCTTCGTCATCTTCGACGTGGAGACTGTCTTCCTATATCCCTGGGCGGTGGCCTTTCACCGCCTCGGCCTGCTGGCCTTCATCGAGGCTCTGATCTTCATCGCCATCCTTGTGTTGGCCCTTGCCTACGCCTGGCGCAAAGGCGCCCTGGAATGGAGCTGAACCATGACCTTGACCCCCTCCTCCCCCACATCTGCCCCCACGAATGGGATCGACGCCCTTCGTGACCTGCGGGCCGCCAGTTGCAACCCGGTTGGCACCCCCAGCGTCACCAACGCCCTTTCGGAAAACATCATCCTCACCAGCCTGGATGATCTCCATAACTGGGCCAGGCTCAGCAGCCTCTGGCCCCTGCTCTACGGCACGGCCTGCTGCTTCATCGAGTTCGCCGCTCTGATCGGCTCCCGCTTCGATTTCGACCGTTTCGGTCTGGTGCCCCGCTCGAGCCCCCGCCAGGCTGATCTGCTCATCGTGGCCGGCACGGTCACCATGAAAATGGCTCCTGCCCTGGTGCGGCTCTACGAACAGATGCCTGAGCCCAAGTACGTGATCGCCATGGGGGCCTGCACCATCACCGGCGGCATGTTCAGCGCTGACTCCACCACCGCCGTGCGTGGGGTTGACAAGCTGATCCCCGTTGATCTCTACCTTCCCGGTTGCCCGCCTCGGCCGGAGGCGATCTTCGATGCGGTGATCAAGCTGCGCAAGAAAGTGGCCAATGAGTCGTTCGCTGAGCGCGCCCAGCTCGTTCAGACCCACCGCTATCTCACCATCGAACATCAGATGGTGCCGGTTCTGCCGATCGTCGATGGCACCTACCTGCGGGCGGAAACCCAGCGGGCTGCCCTGGCTGCCTCGGCTGCCCTGCCCGTGGCCCTGACCGAAACCGTCCCCTCCTTCGCTGACAAGGGCGATGCCTGATCCCACCGAGCCCACCATGGCCCCCGAGCCGACCCCTTCCCCCGAGACTGCGCCGGCCCTGGCCGCCCCCCAGCCAGGGCCCTGGAGCCAGTGGCTGAGCAGCGAGGGCTTTGACCACCAGTACCTCGACCCTGACCATCTGGGCGTCGAGCTGATCGGCGTGGAGCCACAGGTGCTGCCGATCGTGGCGGCGGCCCTCAAGGCCCGTGGCTTTGATTACCTTCAGGTTCAGGGAGGCTACGACGAAGGTCCCGGCGGTCGCCTGGTGAGCTTCTATCACCTGGTGCGTCTGGCCGCAGCGGCCAACCCCAGCCCCGCCGCTGCAAGCCGCCCGGAGGAGGTACGCCTCAAGGTCTTCCTTGAGCGTGATGGCGACCTCACCATCCCCAGTCTTTACCCGCTCTTCCGCGGAGCCGATTGGCAGGAGCGCGAAACCTTCGACATGTACGGCATCCGCTTCGAGGGCCATCCCCACCCCAAGCGGCTGCTCATGCCCGAGGACTGGAAGGGTTACCCCCTGCGCAAGGACTACGTCCAGCCTGATTTCTACGAACTCCAGGACGCTTACTGAGCCTTGCCGCGTCGGTAGAAGCGCATCACCGCGAGGGCAAGGCTGCGGGGGTCGTGGCGCAGGGTTGCGCTCGGCCTGGCCCCCTGCAGGGGAGCCAGCATCACGTCGTAGCCCTGGCTGCGCAGGTGGCGCAGGTCGCAGGTGACCGGCTCGGCCCCACGGCTGCGGTAGTGGGCCACCAGGGTGGGATCCTCCAAGGATTCCTGGGCCAGCACGGCGCTGAACAGCCGATGCTCCACTCCGAGGCTGGCCAGTTGGGCTTCGATCGCCCGTAGATGACCCTCCACGTCCAGTCCGTCGGTTTCACCGGGCTGGGTCATCAGGTTGCAGATGTAGAGGCGGGGCGCCTTGCTCCGGGAGATGGCCTCGACCAGTTCTGGCACCAGCAGGTTCGGCAGCAGCGAGGTGTAGAGGCTGCCAGGCCCGAGCACAATCAGCTCGGCATGGGCGATCGCTTCCAGGGCCCTGGGCAGGGCGGGGGGTCGCTCCGGTGTGCAGCCGAGGCGCACGATCGGGCTTGGAGCCTGGCCGATGCGCGATTCCCCTTCGATGCGCTCGCCATTCTCCAACTCGGCCCAGAGGCGCACATCGGCGTTCGTGGCGGGCACCACCTGGCCCTGCACCGCCAGAACACGGCTGCTGGCGGTGATCGCCGACTCCAGGCTGCCGGTGATCGCGGTGAGGGCGGAGAGGAACAGGTTGCCGAAGCTGTGACCCTCAAGCCCGCTGCCCGCCTTGAAGCGGTACTGGAACAGGCGGGTGAGCAGCGGCTCCTCGGTGGAAAGGGCCGCCAGACAGTTGCGGATGTCACCAGGGGGCTGCACCCCGAGTTCTCGCCGCAGCACACCGCTGCTGCCGCCGTCATCGGCCACGGTCACGATCGCCGTGAGGTTGCTGCTGTAGCGCTTGAGGCCGCTGAGCAGGGTGGAGAGGCCGGTGCCGCCGCCGATCGCCACGATCGCTGGGCCACGGTTCAAGCGCCGCTGGGCCAGCAGGGCATCCACCAGCACCGTGCCTTTTTCCGGGGCGAGGGCCTGCTGGATCGAGCCGAAACTGCGGCTCTGACCGAGCCAGATCAGGGCACCACCGATCACCAGCACCAGTGGGCCGGTGATCGCCCGTGGCAGCACGGTGGTGATGTTCTTGAGCAGCCAGTTGATGGATTCCAGGAACCAGTAGATGGGCTTGAGGTCGGCCCAGACGGCCACCCCCAGCAGCGCGACCAGCAGCCCCAGCCCGGATGTGAGGATCCAGCGCTTCACTACCAGACCTGGCTGCAGCCAGCGCGCCGCCCGCCAGGAGCGGCTCATCAGGTCCTGCTGGCGAAGATCCCCCCGGCCCACCCACCCCGGGCGTCTTTGGCGTCGGCGGGCGGCGCGGATCCGTGGGCTGGGGGGCTGGGGGCTCAAGCCACTGGGGCGAAGCGCCGGTTCAGGATTTCAAGAACTGTACGAACGAAAGCGAAGATGGCCCCAGCTCCGCCGCCTTCTCCGTGACCGATCCGGTTTCGACCAACGAGCCTGTGGCGGTGATGGAGCACCTCAGCATGCGCTGGGGCGATCGCTTCGTGCTTGAGGAGGTGGATCTGGTGCTGTCCTCTGACGAACGCCTGGTGGTGGTGGGTCCGTCGGGGGCTGGCAAATCCACGATTCTGCGGATCATGGCCGGACTGCAGCTGCCCACCAGCGGCCGGTTGCGCATCCACGGCTCCGAGCAGCGCTACCTGCGCCTCGACCAACGCCATCCCCCGGATGTGCGTCTGGTGTTCCAGAACCCCGCCCTGTTGGGCTCGCTCACGGTGCGGGAGAACGTGGGCTTTCTGCTCTACCGCCACAGTCGCCTTGGGCAGGCGGAGATTCGGGAACGCGTGAGCCGCTGCCTGGAGGCGGTGGGCCTCTACGGCATTGAGGACATGTTCCCCGGTGAGCTCAGCGGCGGCATGCAGAAGCGCGTGAGCTTTGCGCGGGCCCTGATCGATGACCCCACCCAGCCGGCGGGCCGCGCGCCCCTGCTGCTCTTCGATGAGCCCACGGCGGGCCTCGATCCAGTGGCCTGCACCCGTATCGAAGACCTGATCGTCAAGACCACCGAGGTGGCCAAGGGCTCAGCGGTGGTGGTCAGCCATGTCCACAGCACGATCGAGCGGGCCGCCGACCGGGTGGCCCTGCTCTATGACGGCCGGTTCCACTGGGTCGGCAGCGTCGAGGAATTCCGCTGCACCGACCATCCCTTTGTGGTGCAGTTCAGGAGCGGTAGCCTGGACGGCCCCATGCAGCCGGCGGAGCTCTGAACCCATGCGCCGCAGTCTGCGCGAGGCGATCGTGGGGTTCTCGTTGCTGGCAGCGATCGCCGGTTCGGCCGGGCTCTGGGCCTGGCTCAAGGGCATTTCCCTCAATCAGAACATCTGGACGGTCAGGGTGCGCTTCGCGGATGCCGCTGGCCTGGCCGACCGCTCGTCGGTCACCTACCGCGGAGTGCTGGTGGGAAGCGTTCGCAAGATCCAGGTGAATTCCGGAGCCGTGGAGGCTCTGCTGGAGATCACGGATCCCAATCTGCGTCTGCGCCGGCCGGCGATCGCCGAGGTCAAGACCAGCTCGCTTCTGGGGGGCGACGCCGAAGTGGCCTTGATCTCCACGGCCCCGCCGGGGCCTGAACCGACGCCGCGGCCCCGTTCTCCCGATTGCGACCCGAAGGCCATGGTCTGCTCCGGCGGAGAGGTGCCCGGTGTGGCGGCCGCCAGCCTCAGCTCCGTCACCGCTTTGATGCAGAACCTGCTCGACCAGGCCAACGAGCAGAAGCTGGTGTCCCGCATCGCTGGCGTCACCTCCAGCATTGACGTCACGTCCAAACAGGCCAACCGCTTCCTGGGGGACTCCAGGCTGCTGGTCAAGGATCTCAATGCCGCCGTGCTCAAGGCTGATCCGATTCTGGCGAACCTCAAGGCGGCCACCTCCGAGGCGACCCAGGCCTCGCGCCACATCCGCAACGTCGCCGCCGCCTTCGACAACCCACGCACCGTGGCTCAGCTCAAGGGCACCGCCGCCAACGCCGAGAAGCTCACGGCCCGCTGGGAGGCCGTCGGCGGAGACGTCAACAAACTCACGGCCGATCCTCAGTTCATGGATGGGGTTCGCAGCGTGACCCTGGGCCTGGGCAAGTTCTTCGATGAGCTCTACCCCGAGCAGGCTGGCGGCTCCAAGTCCGGTGCCAAGCCGAGCGCCAAACCGGTGGCAAAGGAACAGAGCGGCCGCCTGGCGGTGCCGATGCGCTGAGGGCCACGGGCTGAGACCCGCAGGACGCGGAGCCAGGCCGGACACACCCCCTCAGAGGCTGGCCACGGCCTCCATGGCGATGGCGGCGATGGCTTGATCGCTCGCCTTCGGAAGTTGCACGTATCTGCCTCCGGCGGCTTCGGCCAGTTCCTTGCCCATGCCGCTGCCGATGAATTTGCGCTCGGTGTCGATCACCAGCAGCTTCAGGCCCAGGGCCCGGTAGCGGCTGGCCACCTGCTTGACCTCCTCCCTGAGGTCCACGGGCTCCTCCCCCTCCAGCTGGGGCTGGCCCAGGGAGCGGCCCAGGGGCACATTGCCGCGGCCATCGGTGATCGCCACCACCACCACCTGGCTGAGGTCGCCGGTGGCCAGGGCGTTGGCCCCCACCCGCGCCGCCTGGCTGAGGCCGTGGGCGAGGGGAGAGCCGCCGCCGCAGGGCATGGATTCGAGCCGCCGCCGCGCCGCCGTGATCGAGCGCGTGGGGGGCAGCAGCACCTCCGCCTGCTCGCCGCGGAAGGGGATCAGGGCGACTTCGTCGCGGTTCTCGTAGGCCTCGGTGAGCAGCCGGATCACGGCCCCCTTGGCGCTCTGCATCCGGTTGAGGGCCATCGAGCCGCTGGCGTCCACCAGGAAGATCACCAGGGCACCGGCCTTGCGCTGCAGCAACTTGGCCCGCAGGTCGCCGTCTTCGACGATCACGGCGCGGTGGGGTTCCTTCTCCCGGCGTTTCTTCTGGTGCGGGGCCGCCGCCCGCAGGGTGGCGTCCACGGCGATGCGGCGCACGGGTCCCCTGGGCAGCATCGGCTTAACGTAGCGGCCCCGGGAGTCGCTGAGCACCACCGAGCGCTTGCCGCTGCCGCCGCTCCTGGCCCTGCCGGCGCTGAACACCAGCAGGTCAGGGTCGATGGCGATGGCTTCTGGATCGAGCAGGAACTCCTCGGGAATCGAGGGCGGCGCCTGGTCCTCCGGGGTGTCCTGGTCGTCCTCGGGTTCGTCCTCCGGATCGTCGTCGGCGTCGGGATCGTCCGGCGGCTCGGGCTGCTCAGGCGGCTGCTCCCCCTGGGGCGGCGGTGGGCTCTCAGGGGGAGCTGGCGGCTCCAGCGGTTGGTCAGGATCCGGTGGGGGCAGCTGCATGGCCCTCGGGGCGATCACCAGCCGCACGGCCACCTGCAGGTCGTCGGCCTCCACCCGATCGCGGCCGGAGAGGGCCGCATGGGCCCGGGCCACGCGCACCGCGTAGAGCTCCGCCCGGTGACCCTCGACGCCACCGCGAATCGCCTCGTTCACCAGGTAGGCGATCTGCTCGCGGGCGATGGTCACATCCGGCAGCCACTGGCGGGCCAGCAACAGCTGGGTGGCGAGGGCATCGGTTTCCTCCTGCCAGCGGGCGCGGAATTCGCCACTGGCTTCGCCGTGGGACAGCACCGCCTCGGTGATCTCCACGCGCTGGGCCGTGCTCACCACCTGGTTGGCGGAGAGCACGATCGCGAAGCGGTCGAGCACGTGGTCGCGCACCGCCCCCTCCTCGGGGTTGTAGGTGGCGATCAGCAGGGTGCGGCAGGGGTGGCTGAGGCTGAGCCCCTCACGCTCGATCCGGTTTTCGCCCGAGCCAACCGCCGCCAGCAGCAGGTTGATGAGGCCGTCATCGAGCAGGTTGAGCTCATCGACGTAGAGCACACCCCTGTGGGCTTCCGCCAGCAGCCCGGGCTGGAACACGGCGCTGCCGCTGGCCAACGAAGCGGTCACATCCACCGAGCCCACCAGCCGGTCTTCGCTCACCCCCAGGGGCACCTGGATGAAGGGAGCCGGGATCACCCGGGTGGCGAGCAGGGCGGTGGGGTCGGCGCCGGTGGCATCGCCACCCAGTTGCGTGATGCGCCGGCGGGTGGCCGCGTCCCATTCATCGGGGCGCTGGGGGTCACCGTTGAGGCTGCCCTCCACCACATCGATCGGGGGCAGCAGGGCATGGAGACCTCGGGCGAGCACCGATTTGCCCGTTCCGCGACCGCCGGCGATCACCACTCCCCCCAGAACCGGATCCACCGCCGCCAGCAGCAGGGCCAGCTTCAAGGTGCCGTGGCCGGTGATGGCCGCCAGGGGGAAGCCGCTTGCGAGCATGGGGGACCGGCCCTTGGACGTGAGCGTCAGTCTCGCTGATCAGACCCTGGCCATCGGTCTGGGGGCCAATCTGGGCGACCCCATGGCCACGCTGCTGGCGCTTCGGCCTCTGCTGGAGCAACGGCTGGAGCGTTCCCTGGGCCCGCTGCATTGCCGCTGGTCGCCCCTGTTCCTCACGGCGCCCGTGGGCGGCCCCCCCGGCCAGCCCGCTTACCTCAATGCCGCCCTCGTGGCGGCCTTGCCGCAGGGAGGTGCGCTCACAGCGGTGGGTGCCCCGGGGCGCCCTGATCCGCAGGCCCTGCTCGCGGAGCTGTTGGCACTGGAGCGTCGCTTCGGGCGGGTGCGAGCGGAGCGCTGGGGCCCCCGCCTGCTGGACCTCGATCTGCTTTGGTGCGGCCAGCAGCGCCTGAGGCTCGCGCAGCTGGAGCTGCCCCATCCGCGCTTGCTGGAGCGGGCCTTTGTGCTGGGGCCGCTGGCGGCGATCGATCCGCAGCTCCAGGTGCCCTGGGCCGCCGGCACGGTGGCTGAGTGGCTGGCGGCCCTCCCGGCCACACCGGGGCTCCCCCCGCCGGAACGGCTGCCGGCTCGGGCGGGCTGGCCTGAAGGCAGCCCCTGACCCCGGCATGCGTTCACGGCCCCTCACCGGCGGCGGCCACACTGGGGGGCCTCAGCGGCTGCGACCATGGCGCCCCTCCCATCCCCAGAGCCTTATCAGTTACTGGCCACCGAGGCGGTGCTGGAGGCCCGCAAGCTGCGCTTCGAGCTCAATCGGGTCAAGCTGCCGATGGGGATCGAGGGCAGCTTCGGGGTGATTCGCCACCCTGGGGCCTCCCTGGCGGTTCCGGTGCTCGATGACGGGCGGGTGGTGATCCTGCGCCAGTACCGCTTTGCCGTGGCCACCCGGCTGCTGGAGTTTCCTGCCGGCACCCTTGATCCGGGCGAGACACCCCTGGGCACCATGGAGCGGGAGCTGCAGGAGGAGGCGGGCTACAGCGCCAAGCTCTGGGATGAGCTCGGGGTGATGCTGCCCTGCCCTGGTTACTCCGATGAGGTGATCCACCTGTTTCTGGCCCGGGAGCTCACGGAGCTCTCCGAGGCCCCCGCCGGCGACGACGACGAGGACCTGGAGGTGCTGCTGCTGGAGCCTGCCGAGTTGGATGCGGCCCTCGCCAGCGGCGATGAGGCCCTCGATGGCAAGAGCGTGACCGCCTGGTTCCGCGCCAAACAGCTGCTGGGCCTCTGATGGCGCCACAACGGTGGCTGGTGTGGCAGCGGCGCGATCTCCGCCTGGCTGACCACAGAGCCCTGGCGGCGGCGGTGGCCTCCACCCCGGCGGTCACGGGGGTCTTCGTGCTCGATCCTGCGGAGTTGAAGGCCGCTGATCAGGCACCGGCGCGGGTCTGGTTTCTGCTCGAGAGCCTGCGGGAGCTGCGGCGGCGCTGGCGGGAGGCGGGCAGCGAGCTGCTGCTGCTGCGCGGTGATCCGCTGATCGAGCTGCCGCGGCTGGCGGCGGCGATCAGCGCCGATGCGGTGGCCTGGAACCGTGATGTGGAGCCCGCCGCCCGGGAGCGCGACCGGCGGGTGGCGGCCGCGCTCCAGGCCCAGGGCACCAAGGTGCTCGCTCCCTGGGACCAGCTGCTGGTGCCGCCGGAGCAGCTCCAGACCGGCAGCGGCGGGCCCTACCGGGTCTATGGGCCCTACTGGCGCAGTTGGCGTCGCCAGGTGGAGGGACTGGGGGAGGAGCTGGTGCCCGGGCCCGCTCCCCAGGGGCTGCTGGGTTTCGATCCGGCGGCCCTGCCAGAGACGGCCGCAGCCCTCTGGCGCCGCTTGCCCCTGCTGGAGGCCGTGCCCACGGCTGAGGCGCTTGGGTTTCCGTTTGCCGGGGCCGCCCTCTGCCCCTGCCGTCCGGGCGAGGCGGCCGCCGCCGAACAGTTGGCCCGCTTCGCCCAGGGCCCCCTGCTCGACTACGACAACGGCCGCAACCTGCCCGCCCTCGCTGGCACATCAGCGCTCAGTGCCGCCCTGCGCTTCGGCACGCTCAGCCCTCGCCAGGCCTGGGCCGCGGCCCAGGCCATGGGGCCCGCCGCCGGCAGCGATGAGCAGCGCCAGGCGATCACCGTCTGGGAGCAGGAGCTGGCCTGGCGCGAGTTCTACCAGCAGGCCCTGTTCCACAGCCCCGAGCTGGCCGATGGACCCTACCGCCCCCTTTGGAAGCAATTCCCGTGGGAGAACGACCCGGTGCGCGCCCAGGCCTGGCGCGACGGTCTCACGGGTGTGCCGATCGTGGATGCGGCGATGCGCCAGCTGAACGAATCGGGGTGGATGCACAACCGCTGCCGCATGATCGTGGCCTCGTTCCTGGTCAAGGATCTGATCTGCGATTGGCGCCTCGGTGAACGGTTCTTCATGGGCAAGTTGGTGGATGGCGATCTGGCCGCCAACAACGGTGGTTGGCAGTGGAGCGCCAGCAGCGGCATGGACCCCCGGCCCCTGCGCATCTTCAACCCCTCCACCCAGGCGGGCCGCTACGACCCCGATGCCGACTACATCCGCACCTGGCTTCCGGAGCTGACCCACGTGGCCACGGCGGATCTGATCAGTGGTGCAATCGCCCCCCTGGAGCGGCGCGGGTATCCGCCGCCACTGGTGAACCACCGGGACCAGCAGGCCCACTTCAAGGCCCTGTACGCAGCCCTGCGCTGAACGACACCCGACTTCGAACGGCGTTTCAGGCGGCCATGGGTTGTTTGGCCAGGGCCTGGAGCACCTCCACCACCCGCTGCTGCTGGGCAGGCCTGAGCTCGGGGAAGATTGGCAGGCTGAGCACCCCGGCGGTGAGCCGCTCGGTGATCGGCAGGCTGCCCGGGCCGTAGCCCAGCTCGGCGTAGGCCGGCTGACGATGGATGGGGATCGGGTAGTAGATGATCGTGCTCACACCTGCCGCTTGAAGCTCCTGTTTGAGCCAGTCGCGGCAGCAGCTTTCCGGTAGACCGAAATCGGCGCTGTCGAGCGAGGGGCTGCATTGACCGCCGCAGCTGCTTTGGCCGCCAGGACAGCTGGGTACCCTCACCACGAATTGGTTCCAGCTGTGGCCGGCTGGTCCAGCCTCGGGGAGGTGCAGGTTGGGGAGGTCGCCCAGCTGCTGGCGGTAGGCCTGGGCCACGGCGCGCCGGCGGTTCACCCAGGTTTCCAGGTGGGGCAGTTTGACGTTGAGGACCGCTGCCTGCAGGGCATCGAGGCGGCTGTTGTAGCCCAGGGAAGTGTGAAGGTAGCGGCGGGGCATGCCGTGCACCGCCAGCTCCCGCACCCGCTGGGCCAGGGCGTCATCGCGGCAGGTGACAGCACCGCCATCGCCGGCGGCGCCGAGGTTCTTGGTGGGGAAAAAGCTGAAGCAGCCGGCATCGCCCCAGCTGCCCACGGGGCGCCCGTCCCAGCTGGCGCCGGTGGCCTGGGCACAGTCTTCGATCACCTTGAGGCCATGGGCCATGGCGATCGCCATCACCCGGCCCATGTCGACCGGGCGGCCGAACAGGTGCACCGGCATCAGCGCTCGGGTGGCCGGTGTGATCGCCGCTTCCACCTGATCCAGGTCGATCAGGTAGGAGCTCTCCTCCACATCCACGAACACCGGTTTGGCGCCCACGGCACTGATCGCTTCGGCCGTGGCGAAGAAGCTGAAGGAGCAGGTGATCACCTCATCGCCGGGGCCGATGCCCAGCCCCCGCAGGGCCAGCACCAGGGCATCGGTGCCGCTGTTGCAACCGATGGCGTGTTGACAGCCGATGGCCTTGGCGAAGGCCGATTCAAAGGCATTGATCGTGGCCCCGCCGATGTACTGGCCGCTGCGCAACACCTGCAGCACAGCGTCATCAAGGGCTTCGCCGAGTTGCTGGAGCTGCTCGGTGAGGTCGAAGGGGGGCACCTGCATGCTGGGCACCTTAAGCCCAGTCAGGCGCTTGGCCGGGGTGCCATTTGATGTTGCAGCCGATCGCGGCGATCTGTTCGCTGGCGGGCGCCTGCCCCCTCAGAACGGCGTCGAGGGCGGAGCGCAGTTCGGCCCCGTCAGAGGCCTGGCCGTTGCTGGGTCTGCTGGCGTCGAGCTGGCCCCGGTAGACCAACCGCTGGTTGTCATCGAAGAGAAAGAAATCGGGGGTGCAGGCGGCCCGCAGGGCTTTGGCCAGGGATTGATCGGTATCGAGCAGGTAAGGGAAGCGCCAGCCCAGGCGGTTCCGTTGCTCGGCCAGGCCGGCGGGGCCGTCCTGGGGGTGGGTGAGCGGGCTGTTGCTGGCCACCCCCAGCAGGCTGACCCGCGCGCCGTAGTCGCGCTCCAGGCGGCTGATTTCCGTCTCCACGTGCTTGACGAAGGGGCAGTGGGCGCAGAGCACCATCACCAGCACGGGCAGGGGCGGCAACGCACTGCTGCACATCCGGCCGCCGCCCAGCAGCTCAAGAGTGAAGGCCGGCAGGGGGGTGCCCAGGGCCAGCATCGTGGAAGCGGTCAGGGCCATGGCGGGCGGCCGAAGTGGTTCGTCCGGCGACGGGGCCAGGCTACGGAATGCGGGAAGATCGGCGGCCCCTGCCTGCGGCCCTTGCGCCCCCTGAATCGACGAGCCAAGGACGCCGTGGCGCCCCTGCTGGCGGCGCTGCTGGGGCTGTCCCTCGCCGCCTGCGTGCCGGCCCAGCGCCGCCCCAGCTGGAGCGTTTACCCCCTGCAGCGCAACCAGCCCCACGATGGCCTGGCGGTGGTGAGCCAACCGGATGGCTACGGCCTGCACATCTGGCTGGAGACCGACACCAGAGAGTCCGGCGTCTGCAGGCCCCGCTGGGTGGTGGATGCGGCGCGCCTGTTCAACGGAAACGGCAGTGCGCCCTTCAGCTCGGGCCTGGCCACCAGAGCCGAGTGGTTCGAGGCAGTGGCCCGCCAGGACGTCCGCGCAGCCCTGAGGCGGGAGTTGGAGGCCCTCTGCCGGGAGCGCGCCCCGCGCAGCAGTTGGAGCTGGATCGAGCCGCCCCGCAGCCCGGAAGCGGTGAAGGCGGAGCGGTTCCCGCTGCTGGAGGAGAAGCAGTTGCTGGCCGACCCAGAAAAGGTTCGCCAGCAGGAGGACGCCATGGGCGGCGCGGCGCCGGAAGGGCCTCCGCCCTGAAGCAGGGTTGCTTTGATCGTCCGCCATTGGGGGAGAATCGGCGCACTCCTGATCCCCCGGCGATGCTCCTTGATCTGCGCGGCAAGAAGGCCCTCGTCACAGGCATCGCCAACAACCGCTCGATCGCCTGGGGCATCGCTCAGCAACTCGCCGCGGCCGGCGCCGAGCTGGGGGTCACCTACCTGCCCGATGAGAAAGGTCGCTTCGAGGGCAAAGTGCGCGAGCTCACGGCGCCCCTGAACCCCAGCCTGTTCGAGCCCCTGAATGTGCAGGACCCAGCCCAGATCGAGGCGGTGTTCGAGCGTGTCAAGGAGCAGTGGGGCCAGCTGGATGTGCTGGTGCACTGCCTGGCCTTCGCCGGCAAGGAGGAGCTCGTGGGCGACTACTCCGCCATCAGCCCGGAGGGCTTCGCCCGAGCCCTTGAGGTGAGTGCCTATTCCCTGGCGCCCCTGTGCCGCTTCGCCAAGCCCCTGTTCAGCCAGGGGGCGAGCGTGATCACCCTCACCTATCTGGGCGCTGAGCGGGCGATCCCCAACTACAACGTGATGGGGGTGGCCAAGGCCGCCCTGGAGGCCTCGGTGCGCTACCTGGCGGCCGAACTCGGCCCCGAGCAGCAGGTGCGTGTGAACGCGATCAGCGCCGGCCCGATCCGCACCCTGGCCAGCTCCGCCATCGGCGGCATCCTCGACATGATCCACAACGTGGAAGAAAAAGCCCCCCTGCGCCGCACGGTCTCCCAGGAGGAAGTGGGCTCCACCGCCGCCTTCCTGGCCAGCCCCCTCGCCTCCGGCATCACCGGCCAGGTGATCTACGTGGATGCCGGTTACTGCATCACCGGCATGTGAGCCCGCCCAGGCCCCTTGGGTGCTGGCAGCATGGTGTGCCAACACTGATCCTTCGAACCCCAGGCCGATGGTTTCCCCCCGCGCCGGTTCCGTGCACCGCGTCACCGGCGAAACCGATGTGCGGGTGAGCCTGGATCTCGATGGCATCGGCCAGTGCCAGGTGGACACCGGCGTGCCGTTTCTCGATCACATGCTCCACCAGCTCTCCAGCCATGGCCTGCTGGATCTGGAGATCAGCGCCACGGGTGACACCCACATCGACGACCACCACACCAATGAGGACGTGGGCATCGCCGTGGGTCAGGCCCTGGCGCAGGCCCTGGGGGATCGCCGAGGCCTCCACCGCTTCGGCCATTTCACGGCGCCCCTGGATGAGGCCCTGGTGCAGGTGGCGCTGGATTGCTCCGGCCGGCCCCATCTCAGCTATGGCCTCACGATTCCAGCCCAGCGCATCGGCACCTACGACACCGAACTGGTGCGGGAGTTCTTCATGGCCGTGGTCAACAACTCCGGCCTCACCTTGCACATCCGCCAGCTCGAGGGGGTGAATTCCCACCACATCGTGGAGGCGGCCTTCAAGGCCTTCGCCCGCGCCCTGCGTCAGGCCACCGAGCTGGATCCGCGCCGGGCCGGGGCGGTGCCCAGCAGCAAGGGCGTGCTGGAGCAGGCGGGCGGCTGGGGCTGAGCCGCCCGGACCCGCGGCCGCGCTTCACACTCCGTTACGGGATGATGGAGGCCCGTGTTCCGCCGCCATGACTGTTGCCCCCAGCCCACCGGCGTCCTTTGATCGCGCCGACTGGTCCAGCGCCTTCCGCAATGTGGGCCAGGAACTCGACGGGGACGTCGAACCGGTCAGCGGCACGATCCCGGCGGAGCTCGCGGGCACGCTCTACCGCAATGGCCCGGGCCGGCTGGAGCGTGGCGGGGTCTGGATGCACCATCCCTTCGATGGCGACGGCATGATCACGGCCCTGCGCTTCGAGGGCGGCCGGGCGCGGCTGCGCAACCGTTTCGTGCGCACGGAGGGTTTTGAGGCCGAGGAGAAGGCCGGCAAGCTGCTCTACCGCGGGGTTTTCGGCACCCAGAAACCCGGCGGACTGCTCGCCAACGCCTTCGACCTGCGGCTGAAGAACATCGCCAACACTCACGTGGTGCGTCTGGGGGATCAGCTGCTGGCCCTGTGGGAGGCCAGCTCCCCCCACGCCCTCGACCCCGAGACGCTCGAAACCCGCGGCCTCACGCTGCTGGATGGGGTGCTCGCCCCGGGCGAGCCCTTCAGCGCCCACCCCCGCTTCGACCCCGGCCACCACGGCGAACCCCGTCTCGTCACCTTTGGGGTGAAGGCGGGCCCCACCAGCACGGTGCGGTTGATGGAGTTCGATGGCGCAGGGGCACTGGTGGCCGATCAACGGCGCAGTTTCAAGGGCTTCGCCTTCCTGCACGACTTCGCGATCACGCCCAACTGGGCGGTGTTCCTGCAGAACGCCGTGGCCTTCAACCCCCTGCCCTTCGTGTTCGGTCAGAAGGGGGCGGCCCAGTGCCTGAGTTCCAAACCCGGCCAGAAGGGCCTTTTCTGGCTGGTCCCCCGCTCAGGCGAGGGCGAACCCCGGCTCATCGAGGCCCCTGAGGGCTTCGTGTTCCACCACCTCAACGCCTTCGAAGACGAGGGGAGTGGTGAGCTGGTGGTGGATTCGATCTTCTACGCCGATTTCCCCTCGATCGGCCCCGACGTGGACTTCCGCCAGGTGGATTTCCAGGCCCTGCCGGAGGGGCAGCTCAAGCGCTGCCGCATCAATCTGGCCACGGGCGCGGTGCGCACGGAGCTGCTGGAGCCGCGCTGCTGCGAGTTTGCGATGGTGAACCCGGCTCGTCAGGGCCTCGAGGCCCGCTACGCCTGGATGGCGGTGACCGAGCGGGAGCGCGGCAACGACCCGCTGCAGGCGATCGAGAAGCTGGATCTGGGCACGGGCGAGCGCTGGCTGTGGAGCGCGGCCCCCAGGGGATTCGTGACCGAGCCGGTGATGGTGCCGCGCCCCGGCGCCAGCACCGAAGACCAGTCCGCCGAAGACGACGGTTGGGTGCTGGTGCTGGTATGGAACGGGGCCCGCTGCGCCAGCGACCTGGTGATCCTCAACGCCCACGACCTCAGCGAGCAGGCGGTGATCCCCCTGCCCCTGGCGATTCCCTACGGCCTGCACGGCAGCTGGGCGGCGGCCTGATGGCCTGGTTCGTCAAGACCGAAACCTTTCGGCGCCCCCGGGAGGAGGTGGAACCCCACCGGCTGGAGCACCTGGCCTGGGTGAAACGGCTCCAGGCAGAGGGCCTCTCGGTCAGCAGCGGCTACCTCGTAGACGCCGAAGGGCGCCCCGGCGGTGGCGGGCTGCTGGTGCTGGAGGCGATCGATCATGCCCATGCCCTGGAGCTGGTGCGGCAGGATCCCCTGATTACCAGCGGCTGCGTGGATTGGCAGTTGCAGGGCTGGATCGCCGCCGTTGGTGATCTGGCCACAGCCCCCCTCGATCAGCCGTGATGCTCGCTGTCCTGTTGGCCCCCCTTGGTCTGCTGGTCGCCCCGGTTCTGGGCCATTGGTTGCCGGCGCTGCTGTTGGTGTTCCATTTCGCCGGCCCGGTGCCGGACAGCCTCGGCCCCGTGGCGGGCCAGCTGCCCGCCTGCACAGCCCCGGCCCACTGCGTGCGCGAGGACTGGTCCGTGGCCGATCCTGTTGAGGCGCTGGGACGGCTGGCCCCGCAACTGGCGGTCACCCCCGGTACCCGCGTGGAACGCTTCAACGACCAGGTGCCTCAGCCCTATCTGCACGCCACCGCCACCAGCCGTTTCTTTGGCTTCGTGGATGATCTGGAGCTGCTCGCCGACCCTGGCAGGGGCGTGCTGCAGGTGCGCTCCCAATCCCGTCTGGGGGATTCGGACCTGGGGGTGAACCAACGCCGCGTTGACGGTCTGAGGCAAGCTCTCGCCGCCATCGAGCCCTAGGAGGCTGCTGAAAAACCAACCAAGCCGCGTGAGAATGGCCCAACGGCACTGAGCGGATGCGCGGCCAGCAGGAGCGGACCGGTCCTCTGTTCTCCTACGTCTCCACTGAGGATCGAATCCCCAAGGGCCATCCCCTGCG
>CALRNH020000009.1:0-159943 GCA_943369485.1 Synechococcus sp. UW140
GTGAACGATCCGGCCAGCCTGGCGGCACTCGGCCTGCAGAAGAACGGTGATCTGAGCCTCTCGGGCGGCCTGCTCACGGTGGACCAGAGCCTGCTGCTGGATGCCCAGGGGGGCAACGTGCTGCTCCAGGCCGCCGGGATCCAGGCGCCGGGAGGCACGGTGGAGATCCAGGGCGCCACCGTGACCCAGGGCGGCACCCCCATCGACGTGGGCTCCGCCACGGGGGCCGGTGGGCGGATCGCCATCAGCGGCGGCACCGTGTTGCAGACCGCGGCCCTCAGCGCCAAGGGCACCAGCGGCGGCGATGTGACGATCCAGTCCACCAGCCTGCTGAGTGCGGCTCCGATCACGGCCACCGGCAGCCAGGGAACAGGGGGCACCGTTCGTTTGGAAACGGGGCGCAACAGCGTCTCCACTGTGGATGCAGCGATCGATGTGAGCGGCGCCACGGCTGGCGGCTCCATCACCGCCCTCAATGGTGGGGATCTGTTCAGCTCCGGCGGCTACCGGGCCCAGGGCACGGCCCCCGGCGCCGTGGGCGGCACCATTGATCTGCTGGCCCCCACCATCACCCTGGCGGCAGCCCAGCTGGATGCCTCCGGCAGCGGTGGCGGTGGCCAGATCCACGTGGGCGGTGGCTTTCAGGGGGCTCTCCTGGTGCCCGACCGCGCCAACGCCCGCCAGGTGGTGGTCAACGCCAGCGCCAGCCTCAAGGCCGACGCTCTTCAGACTGGCGACGGTGGGCAGGTGGTGGTCTGGTCGGACGACCGCACCCGCTTCGGCGGCCATGTGAGCGCCCGGGGTGGCGCCTGGGGGGGCAACGGCGGGCTGCTGGAGGTGTCCAGCAAGGGGGACCTCACCTTCGCTGGCACCGCCAACGCCTCGGCCCCCGCCGGCAAGGCCGGCACCCTCTGGCTCGATCCGAAGAACATCTACATCGAGGCCACCACCATCGGTGGTTATGCCTACGACGTGCAGCCGATCGCATTGCCGGCTACAGATATCGAGGGTCCCACCTCCCTGGTGGAGCAGCTGGGCAGCAACCCCTCGTCACCGATCCTGGTGAACGTGCCCCTGGGGGGCCTCGCCGATCCCAAGGGCGTCGTCTACCTGTTCGATGGCAGCACCTACGGGTTGCTCTCGGCCCTCTACGGCACCGGTGAGGTCACCAGCCAGAAGGCCAACTATTCCGCCTCCAGCGATCTGCTGGCCCTGATCAGCCCCGGCTGGGCCAATGGAGCCACCGCCAATGCCGGTGCCGCCACGGGGGTTCGCTTTATCACGAATCCTTCCCCTCCCCCCGGCACGCCAGCCACCACCGCCCAGCTGGCCAACGGCACCTCCAGCGGCACCCTCGGCACCGCCAACTCCCTGGTGGGGGGCAGCACGGGCGACTTCAACCAGGCCTCGGTGCGGTTCCTGAACTCCGGCAATGCCCTGGTGTTCACCCCCCTCTGGGACAACGGCAGCGCTGTGGATGCCGGCGCACTCACCTGGATCAGCAGCGCAACGGGCAAGCTTTCGGATGGCGCCAGCGGTGGTGGGATCGGCACTGGCAACTCACTGCTGAATACGGCGTCCGCCGCTTACCTGCCCGACCCCAATTTCTCATCCTTCTCCTATGTCAACAACACCGCCCAGGAGTTTCTCGGGGGCAACCTGCTCATCTACAGCGGCCGCTGGAATGGCGGCAATGGGGCGCTGACCTGGATCAACGGCAGCACCGGAGCCCTGGCGGATGGCTCCACTGGCGGCGCCATCAGCGCCACCAACTCCCTGGTGGGTTCAGCCGTTGGGGATCTCTCTCCCGTCTACAACGGTGGTCAGCAGTACCCCAATGATCCCCAGAAGTTCTTTGCCCAGGGAGGCAATCTCCTTGATCCGTACTACCGGCTGACCGACAACGTGGTCAAGGAGTCGGTGGCTCTGCTGCGCAACCCCTACTGGGACAACGGAACCGCCAGCAATGCCGGTGCCATCAGCTGGATCGACGTGGCCACCGGCAAGCTCGGCAATGGCGCGGCGGCGGTTGGCGTGATCGGCGCCGCCAACTCCCTGGTGGGCAGTTCCACCGATGATCTGGTGGGCCAGAACGCCCTTGAACTGGGTGGCTTCAACACCTTGTCGGGTGTCACCAACCAGGGGTACTTCGCTTTCCTCAACCCCACCTGGGATAACGGCACGGCCGTGGATGCTGGTGCACTCACCTGGCTGCGGGGAAGCACTGGGCGACTGGCGAGCGGCGATCCGATCATCGGCACGGTGGGGGCCACCAATTCCCTGGTGGGTGGCAGCAGCAACGACAGGATCGGCGATCGCTATGAGTCGATCCGTGTGGGCAGCTTCTTTGGGACTCCGTTCACCAACCTGCTGCTCACCTCCACGTCCTGGTCCAACGGCGCGACTCCTGACGCTGGTGCTCTCACGTGGATTCAGGGGGAAACAGGCCAGCTCTCCAACGGACTGCCTGCCGTCGGTCTGATCGGCGCCGCCAATTCCCTTGTGGGCACCACCAGCGGAGATCTCAGCGGCCTGACCACCCAGAGCCTCAATGACTCTCAACGATTCAACTCGCAGCTCTTTAGCAACCTGCTGATCCGCACCCCCAGTTGGGATAACGGGACAGCGGCAGATGCCGGCGCACTGACGTGGCTCAATGGGGGCACCGGCAAGCTAGCCACCGGACTTCCCTCCTTCGGCGCCATCGGTGCCACAACTTCCCTGGTGGGCAGCACCTCGGGCGACAAGGTGGGCGAAACGTCGGCCGACCTCACCAGCTTCCCTTCGGTTGCGGGCAAGTTCGAGAACGTGCTGATCCGCAACCCCCTCTGGAACGGCGAGGCCGGAGCGATGACCTGGCTGGATGGCACATCCGGTCTGCTCTCCAGCGGAACGGCTGCCGTGGGCACGATCGGTGTGGCCAATTCTCTAGTAGGCGCTTCCCCTGGCGACAAGGTGGGATCAATCGTGACGCAGTTGCAGGCCCCCAACCCCCAGCCCAGCAACTTCTTCGCCACCAGCACCGAATGGAGTGGCGGAGCCGGCGCAGTGACCTGGATCTCCGGCAGCACCGGCAAGCTGGCCACCGGCGCCGATCCGTTCGGAGCCATCGGCGCGGCTAACTCCCTGGTGGGCAGCAGCGCCGGCGATGGCGTGGGCAGCACCGTCACGGTCACCCAGCAGGGCAACGTGCTGCTGCAGAGCCCCCTTTGGGACAACGGTGCTGCCGTTGATGCCGGTGCCGCCACCTGGATCAAAGCCGGTACGGGTGCCCTGGCCAGCGGCGCCGCCGCCGTGGGGTCGATCGGGGCGGCCAATTCCCTGGTGGGCAGCACTGCCGGCGACGGCGTGGGAGCGGCGATCACCGGTGTTGGCGCTTCCTTCGATGCCAATGGTTCCAACTTTGTTCTGCGCAGCCCCGGGTGGGACAACGGCGCGGCGGTGGATGCCGGCGCCGTGACCTGGTGGAACATGAACACCGGAAAATTGGCCGACGGCACCGATGGGTTCGGTGTGATCGGTGCCGCCAATTCCCTGGTGGGGGGCAGCAGCGGCGATCGCATCGGCGCCGACTTCCTCACCACGGGCAACCTCTTCAGTTCCCCCGGCAGCAATCTGCTCCTGCTCGCCTCCTCCTGGTCCGATGGGGCCGCCGCCGGCGCGGGTGCGGTCACCTGGATCGGAGGGGCCAACGGTCAATTGGCCAATGGCACGGCCCCGGCCAAGGGCCTGATCAGCGCCGCCAATTCCCTGGTGGGCAGCAGCAGCGGCGATGGCATCGGTTCCGTGTTCGATCGCTTTTTCACCGGCGGCTCCACCGATACCCTGTTGCTGCGCAGTTCGCTCTGGGACAACGGCTCCACCGCCGATGCGGGGGCGATCACCTGGATCAACCTGGCCACCGGCAAGCTGGCTGATGGCGCCAGTGCCCTGGGCGCCGTGGGTTCGCGGAACTCCCTGATCGGCACCACAACGGGCGACCGGGTGGGTCAGAACCTCGAAACCCTGGGGCAGGGTTCCTCGGGCCGCTACGCCTTCCTGGGCAGTCCCAACTGGGACAACGGCGCTGCCCTCGATGCCGGAGCGGTCACCTGGATCGACCGGCAGCTGGGAACGTTGGTGGGCGGCCCCACCGCCATCGGCGCCCTCGGCACCGCCAATTCCCTGGTGGGCAGCAGCAGCGGCGACCAGTTGGGCATCTTCTCTGTCAACGACGTCCCCCCCGCCGGCTGCGCCACCGGAGCCACCTGCCTTAACCAGGATTTTGTGGTGCCGTTCAACTTCAACCAGTCGGTGCTGATCGGCAGCCCCCAATGGGACAACGGCGCGATCGCCGATGCCGGGGCCGTCACCGCCGTGCAACTCTCCAGCGGCACCGTGCTCGGCCTGGGCACATCCGCCGCCGGAGCCCTCACCAGCACCAACTCCCTGGTGGGCACGAGCACGAACGAGAAGTTGGGGGTTTTCACCCGCAACGATCAGCTGCCCGATGGCTCGAGGGTGATCGAAAACAATGTCGGTCAGCTCGGCACCGGGTCGGCCGTGGTGGCCAGCCCCCGCTGGTCCAGTGGCTCCACCCCCGGGGTAGGCGCGGTCGCCCTGGTCAGCCGCAGCACCGGGCGCACCGGCTCCCTCGATGCCACCAATGCCCTGGTGGGCAGCAGCAGCGGAGATTTCGTCGGATTCTCCGCCCAAAACCTCGGCTCCAACGCCCTGCTCTTCACCCCCTCCTGGGACAACGGCGGGGTCGTCGACACCGGTGCCGTCACCTGGATCAATGGCACCACCGGTGCTCTGTCCAACGGCGCCTTCGGGGGAGTGATCGGCTCCGGAACGTCGCTGCTTGGTTCCGTATCCGGCGACTTCGAGTCGTTCGCCAGCACCACCAGCGGCAGCAGCGGCTTCATCCATCTGCCCTTCTTCGATCAGGCCGGCATCACTGACGCCGGCGCCCTGGCCTGGATCAACCCCACCACCGGCGCTCTCGCCAATGGCACCACCGGCGGCGCCGTCCAGGCCAGCAATGCGCTGATCGGCGCCAGCTTTGGCGATCTGCGCACCTTCCAGCTGAGCTCCCTGTCCGGTGGCAACCAGCTGGTGTTCACCCCCTCCTGGGACAATGGCCCTGTGGTGGATGCGGGCGCCCTCACCTGGGTCAATGGCAGCACAGGTGCCCTGGCCACGGGCGCCACGGGCGGCGTGATCAGCCCCAGCCATTCTCTCGTGGGGGGCAGCGGCAACGACTTCACCGGTTTCTACCTGCGCTCGCTGTCCAGCGGAGCGGACAACAACACCCTGGTGGTCGCCCCCCTCTGGGACAACGGCGTTGCCGCCGATGCGGGTTCGATCACCTGGCTGAACTCCAGTACGGGCAAGCTCTCCGATGGCAGCAGCGGTGGCGTGATCGGCCCGACAAACTCCCTCCTTGCCACGGGCCAGGGCACCATCGGTTCCTTTGATCTGGCCGACCAGTTCTCCCCGTACCGGGACTTCGGCAATGGCGGCGTGCTGATCTACAGCTCCAACTGGAATGGTGGTGTGGGGGCCCTCAGCTGGCTCAACGGCAAGACCGGTGCCCTGGCCAACGGGCTCAGCGGTGGGGCGATCAGCGCCGCCAATTCCCTGGTGGGCAGCGCCGTGGGCGATCTCCAGCCCAACAGCACCTGTTACTTCTGCAGCACCGCCAACTCATACTTCTCCTACAACGTCAACCAATCTGGGCAGGGGCTGCTGCTCCGCAATGGCTTCTGGGGCAACCAGGCCGGCGCCGTCACCTGGCTGAACACCGCCACCGGCAAGCTCGGCGATGGCAATCCCGCCCTGGGTGCCATCAGCACCGTCAATTCGCTGGCGGGGAGCACCGCTTTCGATCAGTTGGGTTTCAGCACCGGCAACTACGGCAGCAATCTGGTGCTGTTCACCCCCAACTGGGACAACGGCTTGAATAGCAATGCCGGCGCAGTCACTTGGCTCAATATCTCCACCGGCAAAGCCGCCAACGGCGCCAATTTGATCGGGCCCCTCGGGGCCGCCAATTCACTTGTGGGCAGTTCCACCAGTGACTTCTATGGCGCTAACTACAACAACTACAACAGCAATCTGATTGTCTTCGCCGGTGGCTGGGACAACGGTGTCGTCGTCGATGCCGGTGCTGTCACCTGGATCAACACCGCCACGGGAACCCTGGCCGACGGCAATGTGGCGATCGGGGCCGTTGGGCCCGCCAACTCGCTGGTGGGCAGCGCGGCCGGGGATGGCATCGGCGCGGTCCGCCGCGACCTTTTCAGCAACCTGGCCTCCAACGTGGCCCTGATCAGCAGTGGCTGGGACAACGGTGCCGCCGTTGACGCCGGTTCCGTCACCTGGATCAGCGGCAGCAACGGCCTGCTCGCCAACGGCAATGCGGCCGTGGGGCCGATCAGCGCCGCCAATTCCCTGGTGGGCAGCAGCGCGGGCGATCGGATCGGTGCCAATGCCCTCGAGGTGGGCTACTACTACTCCCAGACCGGCACCAACCTGCTGGTGCTGAGCGGCTCCTGGGACAACGGCCCCCTGGTGGACGCCGGGGCCGTCACCTGGATCAGCGGCCTCACCGGCCAACTGCTGGATGGCAACGCGGCCATCGGTCCGGTGAGCGCCAATTTCTCGATCGTCGGCAGTTCCGCGGGCGATGCGGTCGGAGGGGCCTATGCCCCGATCGGCGATCTCTATTCCAGCACCGGCCTGAACGTGCTGTTGCAGAGCCCTGATTGGGATGCCCTCACCCCCGGCGGATCGATCGCCGATGCCGGCGCCGTCACTTTCGTGAGCGGCCTCAATGGCTTGATGGTCAACGAGATCGGCAAGGGAGTTCTCTCCAGCAAGAACTCCCTGATCGGAAATTCGCCTGGCGACCGCATCGGCCGCAGCGTCGATGTGGTAAGCATTGACACCTTCTTCGTCAACGGTCCTGGAGTTTCGCCGGTGGGAACGCCTCCCGTTCTGGCCAACGTGGGGGCCCAGCGGGTGACGATCGTGCCCGAGCCGCTTTACCCCCTGGCCGCCCCGGGGATCAACTTCACCGATGCCGGTGATGCTTCCATCACGATCTCACCCGCCCAGATCGAGGCCATTGCCAACAACGGCACCTCCCTGGTGATCCAGGCCAGCAACGACATCCTGCTGCGACCCCTCTCTGACATCAACGTCAACAATCCCAGCGGAAATGGTGGTGCTCTCACCCTGCAGGCCGGCCGCAGTGTGACCTTGAACTCCAGTATCACCACCGATAGCGGCAACCTCACCTTGATCGGCAACGATCCAGGAGCTGATCTCAGCCTTCGGGATCCCGGTGACGCCACGATCGTTCAGCGCATCGGCACCTCGATTCAGGCTGGCAGCGGCGTGGTGAACATCAATCTGCTGCCCACCAGCTCAGCGCTTCAGACCGCCGGCACCGTCTCCCTCTCCAATGTCAATGCCGGTGCCATCCAGGCAACGGCCCCTTCCCTCGCCCTCTCCCGCGCCACCCTCACCGCCAATGGCAGCGTGGAGTTTCCCCAGGCGCCGATCCAACTCACCGGCAGCGATCGCCTCTCGATCTCTGGGAGCACCCTCACCTCGAGGGCTGTTTCCCGCGCCGGCGGCACCATCGCACTGGAGTCCAACGCCCTGGTGATCGGCGGCAGCACCCTCACGGCAGCCGGTGCTGATACGGCGGATGGGGGCTCGATTCGGATCGGTGCCGCGTCCACATCGGCGATTCCCACCTCGGTTTCGATCACCAGCTCCCTGTTGGATGCCCGTGGCGGCAACCTTCTCATCCCAGGCCAGCAGAGCAATGGGGGCGGCATCAGCATCGATGGCGGCTCGATCGCCCTGACGGGGGCGACTCTCAACACCTCCGGTGTGGCCACTGGTGGCTTCATCGACATCGGCACCTCGGCCACGAACAATCCCATCGGCGTCTCGATCGTCAATTCCTCCCTGATCGCCGACCCCCCCGCGACCGGCGGCTCGATCGCCGTGGGGGGGACCACCGTCTCCACCTCCGGCAGTCTCTACAATGTGCTTGGCACCAGCGGTGGCCAGGTGCTGCTCGGCAACGCCTTCACCCAGGCGCTGATCTTCGGCAACGGCACCAGCGTGCTCGGCGGCGGTAGTGGCCTGTTCGTCTACCAGGGGAACCTGATCTACAACCCCGAGTTGGCCCCCTACACCGGCGGCACGTTGCGAATCATCGGCACGATCTTCTCCCCTGGTGGCCCCATCACTCCGACACCTCCCACTTCTCCAACTTCCCCCACGGCTGAAGCCTCCGGGCTGCTGGCCAGTCCCCTGGCCACCACCTTCCCCCTCTCGGCGCTCACTTCTGCACTTCTCAGCACCAACTTCAATCTGCTGCTGGTGAGTGGGGCCACAGGCAGCACCTACCTGTGGGATGGCACCTCCTTGCCGCCCGAGGCCACGGGGCTGTTCAGCAGCGCAGATCCCAGCCTGTTCGCAGGCCTGCCGTTGCAGCTCACCCTCAATCAGAGCTCCCTGCTGTATGTGGATGGCTATCTCGATCCGTTGCTGGATCCGTCGCTGTTAGGCCTTGATGCCTTGGATCTGCAGAAGCGCGCCGCCAGCTCCTCGGGGCGGGGGACGGAAAGCGAGGCGACGGGCAGCCTCAGCGTCGATGGGCAGCTCAGGCTGCCCAGCCTGGGCCAGGACGGCAACCCCGCCGATCGCGGTGATCGTGATCGTGTTTCGGTCTCGGATCTGGATCCCGCTCAGGCTGAGATTCTGTTCCTCAAGGGGGAACAGGCGGCTCAGACCAATGCCACCACCAAGCTGGGCGTCGATCCAGAGCCCAACGGAGAAGCCATCAACGTGTTGCAACTGCAGCAATGGCTTCGTCAGGTTGTGCCGTACGTGCAGCAACGGCTTCAATCAGGTCGCTGACGCTATGGCACCCCTGATTCGGCCGCTCATCTCCCTGGTCCTGCTGGCGTTGGTGGTTCCCAGCGGCCCCGCCCGTTCGGCCTCACCCGTGGCGGTACCGGTCCCCGCCGATCCGGCCAGGACAGGTTCGGCAGCAGCGGTCTACCGCCCAGGGATTCTGCGGTTGGCCCTGTCCACCGCCCCCCAGGTGGTCAATCCCCAGGAGAAGGCACCGGCGGCCGCCGCCTCGGATGAGGGCTTCATCGACATCAGCTTCGTTCCGCCCGAGGGGCCGTTGATCGGCAAGCGCGTGCAGGTGTCGACCAAGCAGTTCGGCGAGTTGATGCGTGGCCTCTACGTGAAGCTGGCCCGCTTCGAGCCCCTTGATGTGGCCAATCCCGCCTCTCCATCGCGGAGGCTCCATGCCCTGCTGATCGCCCCGATCGAGCCGGAGTTGCGTCAGCGCGGTATCACCACCCTGCTGATGTCGGTGGATGGCGGGCTCCAGGCCCTGCCTCTGGCGGCCCTGCACGACGGCAAGGCCTTTTTCGGTCAGACCTACGCCTTTTCCCTTACCCCGTCCCTGGGGCTGATGGTCAAGGATGTGCCCCGCCCCGAACCGGACAAGCGGGTGCTGAGTGCGGGCGCTTCTGTGTTCGAGGGGCTCTCCCCCTTGCCCTTGGTGCCCAAGGAGCTGGCCAACACCTCCGCAACGGAGCGCACCGATCGTTTCCTCAACCGGGCCTTCACCCCCGATGTGATGCTGGTGAAGGCCGGCGATTCCCAGTACCAGCGCGTGCACGTGGCCACCCATGCGGAGTTCCTTCCCGGGGGACCAAGCAAATCGTTGATCTATTCCGGTACGGGGCCCGTTTCGTTGGCGCGCTTCGCCGCCCTGCGCCAGCGACGCCAGGGGGTGCCCCTGGATCTCTTCTCCCTCAGCGCCTGCCGCACCGCCCTCGGGAATCAGGATTCCGAACTGGGCTTTTCGGGGCTGGCCCTGCAGTCCGGAGCCCGCAGCGCCCTGGGCACCCTCTGGTACGTCGATGACGTGGCGGCTGCCGCCTTCTTCATTCAGTTCTATCGGTATCTGGATCGCGGTTGGCCCAAGGCTGAGGCCCTCCAGCGCACCCGCGAGGCCTTCATCGATGGCCAGGTGCGCCTGCAGGGGGATCAGTTGCTGGGTCCGGGCACGCAGCCCCTGTTGGCGGATCTCACCCTGGCCGAGCAGCGCCGGGTCAGCAGGGGCCTGCAGCATCCCTTCTATTGGGCGGGAATCGAGCTGTTGGGAACGCCCTGGTGACTAGCGATTTCGGTGGTTCAACTTAAGGTTGAAACCTGCTGATCAGGCGGCTCGCCCATGACCGACACGGCATCGCTCCGCCCCACAGCAGCTGCGCGTGGGCCTTCGGATCAAACCCTGGTGGAGATCCTGAGCATCGCCACGGCCCTCAGCGGTGCAGGCGACCTGCGCACCCTGTTGAACCTGATCCTGACCAAGTCCCGCCAGCTCACGGGCAGTGATGCCGGCAGCATCTTTTTGGTGGAGCGCGTGGATCAACGTAAGGATCCTGGTGGTGTGGACAAGCTCTGGTTCGCCGTCTCCCAGAACGCCAGTCTGGCCTGCCGATCGGCGGGAGCAGATCAAGAGGATGACATCCACGCTGAGCTCTCTGATCTGCGTTTTCCGCTCACCCCCGAGCGTTTGGTGGGTTGGAGTGCCCTCACCGGCGACGTGCTCAACATCCCCGATGCCTACCAGCTTGATCCGGCCCTGCCGTACCGCTTTGACAGCGCCGTCGACAAGGAACTGGGCTACCGGGCCGTGTCCATGCTCACCGTGCCGATGCGCTCCACGTCAGGTGAAACGGTGGGGGTGATGCAGCTGATCAACCGCAAGATCGACCCCGCTTCCGTGCTGAGCGCCGAAACGGCCCAGGCGCTGGTGCGTCCGTTCGATGCCTTCGACCAGAGCCTGATCGAAGCCCTGGCCAGCCAGGCGGCAGTCTGCGTGGAGCGCACCCAGCTGCTGGAGGTCCAGCGGCAGTTGATTGATTCGATGATCACCCTGCTGGCGGGGGCGATCGATGCCAAGAGCCCCTACACCGGCGGCCACTGTGCCCGGGTACCTGAATTGGCGCTGATGCTGGCCCGGGAGGCCGAGGAGGCCACGACGGGGCCCCTGGCCGGGTTTTCGCTCGGAGGAGAGGAGGCCTGGCGTGAGTTCCGCATCGGCGCCTGGCTCCATGACTGCGGCAAGATCACCACCCCTGAATACGTGGTTGATAAGGCCACCAAGCTTGAAACCAACTACAACCGCATCCACGAAATCCGCACCCGTTTCGAGGTGCTGCTGCGGGATGCTCGCATCATCTGGTTTGAAGGGGTGATCAGCGGAGGGGATCGCGAGCAGTTGGACCTGGCCTACAAGCAGCGGGAGGCGGAATTGCAGGACCAATTCGCCTTCGTGGCCGAATGCAACCTCGGGGGCGAGTTCCTGGGCCCCGAGCTGGTCGAGCGCCTGAGGGCGATCGGTGCCCAGAGCTGGAAACGCCATTTCGACAGCTCCCTGGGCCTGGCCTGGGAGGAGCTATCACGGCACACCCAACTCCTGCAATCGTTGCCGGTAGAGGAATCCCTGCTGGCCGACAAGTCCTGCCACATCATCCCCCGCGAGGATAGCCAGATCCCCGAGGCCCGCTACGGCTTCAAGATGGATGTTCCCGAGCACCTCTACAACCTCGGGGAACTGCACAACCTCACAGTTTCCCGCGGCACCCTCACCGACGAGGAGCGCTACAAGATCAACGAGCACATCGTGCAGACGATCATCATGCTCGAGGCCTTGCCGTTCCCTGCCAATCTTTCGCGGGTGGCGGAGTACGCGGGTACCCACCATGAAACTCTCGATGGCAAGGGTTACCCGCGCAAGCTCACCGCCAAGGAGCTCTCTACACCGTCGCGGATCATGGCGATCGCCGACATCTTCGAGGCGCTCACGGCATCCGATCGTCCCTACAAGAAGGCCAAGACGCTGTCGGAGTGCCTCAAGATCCTGGCCGGTTTCCGCGACCGTCAGCACATCGATGCCGATCTGTTCGAGCTGTTCCTGCGCTCCGGCATTTACCAGAACTATGCCCAGCTTTACCTCCTGCCCGAGCAGATCGACGAGGTGGATGTGGAGCTGTTCCTGCGCCCCGCCACCAAGGGCGGGGTTTGAGCCCTCATCTGGGAGCCCCAATGTGGGCAAGGTGATGTCGGAGCAAGGCGCGGCTGGGCAGGCCCAGCCGGCGGACCAGGGGATCGGAGCGGCGATCGATCGAGCCTTGGAAGCCTTGGGCCAGGGAGAGGTGACCCGGGCCCGAAGCCTGCTCAAGGCCGCGATCGCGCTCGATCCAAGCCATCCGGCCCCCCGCCACAACCTGGCGGAGCTGGAGTTTCGCTCGGGACAGCTCGATCGCGCTCAGGCCCTGTTCGAGGAGCTTGTGAACGGTTGGCCGGGGTTTCTGCCGGCCTATCCCGCTTTTCTTGCTCTGCTGGATCACCGCCGGGCCGGCGCAGGGTTGGCTCCCGATGACCTGCGGCCTGTGTTGCTTAACAACTTCGGCAATGCGCTGCTGGCCGCCTGCCAGATCCCCGCTGCCGAAGGGGCCTACCGCCGGGCCCTTGGCCTGCGGCCCGATTATGTCAATGCCCTTTCGAACCTCTCCAATGCCCTGCGTCTCATGGGGCGGTTATCGGAAGCGGAGCTGACGGCCCGTGGGGCCCTGGCGTTGCAGGCTGACCATGTCGGGGCCTGGGTGAACCTGGGCTGCGCGCTCGAGGAGCTCGCTTGCCACGCCGAAGGCGAAGCCTGTCACCGGCGGGCACTGGAGCTCCAGGCCGATCAGCCAGAAGCGCTGCACAACCTGGGCAGTGGCCAGTTGATGCGGCAGCTATTCCGCTCCGACCTCAGTGAGGCCGAGCTCCTGGAGCGCCACCGCGCCTGGGGGGCGTCGCTGGTGGCCCGGCTGGCGCCTGCTCAGGCCGCTTTCCCGCACAGGGAGCCATCCCAGCCCCCCGCCCGCAGCGGCAAGCCGCGGCTGGGGTTCCTCTCCAGCGACCTGCGCCGCCACGCGGTGACCAGCTTTCTTGAGCCGTTGCTGGAGAAGCTCGATCGGCAGCGCTACGAGGTGGTCTGTTTCGCCAGCCAGCTGGAGAGCGATGGGGTGAGCGAGCGGCTGCGTCAGCTACCTCTGGAATGGCATCCGTGCCATCACCTCAATGACAGCGACCTGGCCTCGCTGATCCAGCGTGAGGGCATCGATCTGCTAGTCGAGCTCAATGGCCACACCCGTGGCACCCGCCTCGATGCCCTCGCCGCACGGCCTGCACCGGTGCAGGTTTCCTGGCTCGGCTACCCCTTCCGCACCGGTCTGCCCACCATCGACTACCGCCTCAGTGATGGCTGCGTGGACAATGGCTCAGATCCAGAGCTGCTGGCCGCGCAGCACCACGCTGCTGAGCGATCCATGCTGATGGATCGCTGCCAGTTCGTCTACCGCCCAGCATCAGAAGCACCGGATGTGTCGCCGTTACCGGCCCTGGAGGCATCCGGGATCACGTTCGGCTCCCGCAGCAACCTGCACAAGCTCAGCGCCGAGGTGATCGCCCTCTGGAGTCGTCTGTTACTGGCCTGCCCGGACAGTCGCTTGCTGCTGCAATCCAGCCAGCTGGCGGATCCGCTCTGGCGCGGTCGCATGCTGGGGGCCTTCGCTGCCCATGGGCTGGCCCCTGAGCGGCTCATGCTGCTGCCCTACGACCACCGCGAGGATCAGCTGGCGGCCTATCACGCCATTGATATCGCGCTCGATCCCTTCCCCTACAACGGCCTCACCACCAGTTGCGATGCCCTCTGGATGGGGGTGCCTGTGGTCACCCTGCGGGGGGAGGTGCCCCAGGGGCGAGGCGGAGTGAGCTTGCTGGAGGCCCTGGGCCGGCCTGAATGGATCGCCGACGACCCTGGGGCCTACCTGGCGATCGCCCAGGCACTGGCGGTGAATCCTGTGGGGCTCAGCGCCGAGCGGAAGGGTCTGCGGGCGCTGATGGAGGCCTCCCCACTGCGGCAGGAGGCGGACCATGCTCGGGCATTCGAGCGTTGTGTGGAGCGCATGCTCGCAGGGCCAGTCGGTACAGATCAGCAGGGAGGGAAAGGGTCGCATCAGAAGGCACCCCGGCTGCGCAGCACCCGCACAACTCAAGATCCCAGGCACTGAGGGTGTTCAAGGTGGGCTCAAGGGCCTGCAGCAGCGTGTCATCCACGACCACCTTCAGTCCATCTGCCGTCGACAGGGTGGGATCGCGGCCTGGCGGCCAGCTGTGGCGCTCCCAGTAGCCATCGAGCAGATCCAACTCCTCCACCCGCGCGATCATCTGGTGTTGCCAGTTGTACCAGGGGGCCATGCCGTCGGCGATCGTGCGGCGGCCGATGGAAGCCTTGCGCGCCAGGCGTCCACGGCTGAGCAGGGGCAGGTGGGCCGCGCGCAGATGCTGGCGGTGGGCGAACAGGCTCTGGGCGCGGATGGCGGGACGGAGCTCATGGGCACCGGCCGCCAGCCAAGCCGAGGCGGTGTTGCGGAAGATCACCTTGCCGCCGAATGGCAAGCGGAAATAGTTGAACGTGCCCGCGATGATCGCCTCCACCAGGCGGGGATCGAGGGTGGACGAAATGGGCAGATCCGGCAGGGAGCGCACCAGCAGCTTGCGGTAGTGGTTCAGCTCGGATTCATCGAAGTCAGGCGTCGAGAGCCAGTTCTCCACCTGGTAATGCAGGGCGTTGATCGAGTCAGGCAGGCTTCTGATCAGGTCCCTGAGCCCTGTGGGAGCGATCAGGATCTCATCGGCATCGAAGGGGTAGATCCATTCAGGAGCGGCCGCCTGGGCCACCTCCACCAGGGCGTTCATGAACGCCTCTTCGATGAAGGCTTCCTCATCGAAGCGAACGACATGGATCCGCTCCCCCAGTGGGGAGGCCTGCAGTGCTGCCAGACCAGCGGCCGTGCCATCGGTGCTGCCGTGGTCGAGAACGTACACCGCATCGACATGGTTTCGCAGGGAGTGCATCAGGGTGACCGCCACGAGGGGCCACTCGTTCTTGACCTTGAGCAGGCCGATGATGCGCGGCGGTGGGACCACCGCCTTCACTGCAGGTAGGTGATCTGCCCCAGACTGCTCTCCAGGTGGTCCATCAGCCGCTGGGCATCGTCGATGCGCAGATCGCCCCGGCTGATCGCCGCCTCGCTGGCCACCCGCAGCCGCTCCAGGAGCAACTCCGGCTGGTGCTCCATGGCCTTGAGCACGTCGGCGTTGGTGTCACCCCGGACCACGTGATCCAGGCGGTAGCCACCACCGGCGGCCAGGCGGATGTGCACGGCGTTGGTGCTGCCGAACAGGTTGTGCAGGTTGCCCATCACCTCCTGATAAGCCCCGCCCAGGAACAGGCCGATCCAGTAAGGCTCGCCCGGCTTGAGCGCGTGCAGTTCCAACAATGGCTTCACCTGACCGCGGTTGATGAAGCGGGCCAGTTTGCCGTCCGAGTCGCAGGTGAGGTCGGCGAAGCTGCCGAGACGATCCGGCCGTTCGCCCAGCCGGTGGATCGGCAGCACCGGGAACAGTTGATCGATCGCCCAGGTGTCGGGCGCCGAACGGAACACTGAGAGGTTGGCGTAGTAGGTGCTGGCGAGTGCGGCCTGCAGCCCCTTGAGCTCATCGGGAACGCCGACGGCCGGTAGCCGTTGGGCGATCGCCTGGCAGCAGGCCCAGGTGAGCTGCTCAGCCAGGGCGCGTTCCGGCAGGCTCAGGTAGCCGAGGCGGAAGGCCGAGAGGGCGTCCTCCTTGAATTTGCGAGCGTCGTTCCAGGCCTCCTGCAGGGGCCGGGTGTCACCGTGCTCCGTGGCGCCGATGGCGGTCAGGGTGTCACGCAGGTTGCGCACGATCAGTGGTTCACCCTCCCGCGCTTCGGGCACCGAGTCCGGCACACCGGCGGCGCCGAGCACATCGAACACGAGCACGCTGAAGTGGCTGGCGAGCGCCCGGCCGCTCTCGCTCACCAGGGTGGGCAGGGCAATTCCCAGGGGTTCGCAGCACTCCCGAACCGTGGCCACCACATCGTTGGCGTAGTTCTGGAGCGAATAGTTGGTGGAGGCGGCGGTGGCGGTGCGGCTGCCGTCGTAGTCGATGCCCAGGCCACCGCCCACATCCAGGTAGCCCATGGGCGCCCCCAGCTGGGCCAGCTGCACATAGATCTGGCCCGCCTCCTGCAGGGCGTCCTTGAGCACGGCGATGTCGTTGATCTGGCTGCCGACGTGGAAGTGCAGCAGGCGCAGCTCCCCCAGCAGCCCCGCGGCCCTGAGCCGCTCCACGGTGGTCAGCAGATCGGGGATCGAGAGGCCGAACTTGGCGCGATCCCCCACCGAGCTGCCCCAGCGCCCGGTGCTGCGGGCTGAAAGTTTGGCGCGCACGCCGATGAAGGGCGCCGCCCCGAGGGCCGCACTCGCCTCGATGATCCGCTCCACCTCATCGGCCTGCTCGATCACCACCACCGGCTGGCGCCCGAGTCGCCGGGCCAGGATCGCTGTTTCGATGTAGCGGCGGTCCTTGTAGCCGTTGCAGATCAGCAACGCCTCCGGATCATCGAGCAGGGAGAGGGCGATCAGCAGTTCCGCCTTGCTGCCCGCCTCCAGCCCGAAATGCCAGCGCCGGCCGCTCTCCACCAGCTGCTCCACCACGTGGCGCTGCTGGTGGCATTTCACCGGGAACACCCCCTGGTAGCGGCCGGAGTAGCCGTACTGGCCGATCGCCCGCTCGAAGGCGGCGTGCAGCCGCTCCAGCCGGTCCTCGAGGATGTCATCAAACCGAATCAGCAGCGGCAGGCCCAGGTTCCGCCCCCGCAGTCCCTGCACCAGCTCCACCAGATCCAGTGAGCCCCCCCGGTCGCCCCGGGGCTGCACCATCACATGGCCGCGGCCGTTGATCGAGAAGTAGGGCTCCCCCCAGCCATCGAGCCCGTAGAGGTGGGCGCTGTCAGCCACCGACCAGTGGCCCGTGGCCGCAGCATTGCCGCTGGCGTTCAGTTCGCCTGGGGAGTCCGCTGAGGAGTCAGCTGTCGTGGCGGCGGCGACCATCGGAGCACTCAGGGGGCATGAAGCGTTTCCACTGTGCTTGCCAACGGGGCCGACCGGCGCTGACGATGGTCCGGATTTGTGGATCGAGCACCCATGGCCAGCGAACGCAGCTTCATCGCGATCAAGCCCGATGGGGTCCAGCGGGGGCTGGTGGCGGAAATCCTCGGCCGTTTCGAGCGCAAGGGTTTCAAGCTGGTGGGCCTCAAGCAGCTCACCCCCAGCCGGGAGCTGGCCGAGAGCCACTACGGCGTGCACCGCGAGCGCCCCTTCTTCGCGGGCCTGGTGGAGTTCATCACCAGCGGTCCGGTGGTGGCGATGGTGTGGGAGGGCGACGGCGTGATCGCCAGCGCCCGCAAGCTGATCGGAGCCACCAAGCCCCTGGAGGCCGAGCCCGGCACCATCCGTGGTGATCTGGCGATCAACATCGGCCGCAACGTGATCCACGGCTCCGACGCCCCGGAAACCGCCGTCTTCGAGATCGGTCTGTGGTTCCGCCCCGAGGAGCTCAGCGACTGGACCCCCGCTGACCAGACCTGGCGCAGCGAAGGCTGAGCCAGCCAATGGCGGGCGCCTGGCTTGGGCCCGTTCAGGCCCTTGCCAGGGTTGGCAGGCTGGGGGGGCTTCTGCGACGAAAGCTTGAAAGTCCTCGGGCGTCCCCTGGTGCTGGCCACCGCGATCACTGCCGGCCTGCTCTCTGGCTGGGCTTCCGCCTCAGCGCCACCGAAGTCGGCAACGTCCCGCATCGTCGATGTGGCGGCCCGGCCCGCCTTCGCCCGTGTGGCCGGTGGCGCCGAGCGGGCGGCGCAGCCGGGGCAGATGCTGGGCCCGGGCACGGTGCTGCGCACCCAGAACCCCGGGCGACTGCAGGTGCGCCTGGCCGATGGCCGCAGTTTCCGCCTCGGCGGTGATGCCGAACTGCACCTGGCCGGCGAGGAGCTGGATCTGCGCCGGGGCCAGATCATTGCCTGGGTCAACCCCGGCCAGAAGGGCAGCGCCTCGCCCCTGCGCATCCGCACCAGGGTGGCCACCGCCTCGATCGTGGGCACCACGGTGTTCATCGACGCCAGCCCAGGCAAGGTCACCTTCTTGAGCTGGGAGGGCCATGTGAAGGTCGACACCGACTCCGGTCAGCGCATTCAGCTCAAGGGCGGCCAGGTGATGGCCAAGACCGGTGACACCTGGGCCCTTCCCCGGCCGCTGGCCGCCGGGGAAGCCCGCATCCGCCGCGAGCGCAACCCGCTCTTCCAGAACTTCAGCGTGCCCATGGACACCCTGCCGTTGATCGATCGGCAGCTCGACGCCCTTCACCCAGCCCCAGCCCATGCACCAGCCGCCGCGCCGCGGTGAGGCGGCCGCCCCTGTGGGGTCTGGCGCTGCTGGCGCCCCTGCTCCTGGCCCTGCCGGCCCTGCGCCCCAGTCCAGTCGGCCTGGCCCTGGTGGCCGCCGATGCCTCGATCGGGGCCCAGTTCTTTCGCTTTCGCGGCCTGCGCCCGGTGCCGCCGTCGCTGGTGGTGCTGGCGGTGGATGGCGATTCGCTCGCCCTCGATCGCTTACTGGGCCCTGAGGAGCGCCGGCGGTCGCCGCTCTGGCGGCGCATGGGTCCCTGGCCCTGGCCCCGGGCCCTGCAGGCGGAGCTGGCGTCAGCGGTGCTCGATCGGGGGGCGGCCCGGGTGGTGTTCAACGTCGTCTATGCCCAGCCCAGCCGTTACGGCCCCGCCGATGACAAGGCCTTCAGCGCACGCCTGGCCCCCTGGCGTGATCGGGTGATCCTGGCGGCGGCCTATGGACGCCAGATCCAGGACGGGGTGGAGCGCTCCCAGCTGGATCGCCCGATCTTCCCCTTGTTCCGCAGCGGTTTGACCACCCTGCTGCAGAGCCCCCAGGGCCTCAGCGACGCCATCCCAGGCCGGGAGTGGCTGGAGAGCAACCTGGCGGCGTTCGCCCCGCCCCGCCCCGATCCCCTGCCCTTCGTGGCCACCGGCCGGCGGCCGCTGGGTCAGCCCCTGGGCATCAATTTTCCCGGCCCCGCCGGCAGCGTGGTCAGTGTTCCCGCCTGGCGGGTGCTGGAGCAGCCCGCGGGCTTCTGGCGCGGGCGCACCGTGCTGATTGGCGCCACCGCTCCGGAACTGGGGGGCCTGCAGGAAACCGCCTTCGGGCCCCAGAGCGGCACGGAGGTTCAGGCGGCCGCCCTGGCCAGCGTGCTGCGGGGCGATGGGCTGGCGCGGCCGGAACCTGGCGCGGAAACCCTGCTGCTGCTGGCCTGGGCTGGGGTGACGGCGCTGCTGTTGCGCCGTGGCCCCAACGCCTCCACCAGCCTGGCCACGGGCCTGGCCCTGGCCCTGGCGGCCCTGGGGTTCGGGGCCCTGCTCTGGGCCCAGGCCTTCCTGGTGTTGCCCTGGGCGGCCCTGGTTGCGATGCCCCTGGCCGCCGGGGTCGTGCGGGGCGGCGGCCAGTGGCTCAAGGAAAGCCGCGAACGTGCCTACCTGCACCAGGTGCTGGCCCGGCGCATCTCCCCCACCCTGCTCAAGGACATCCTGCGGGAGCCTGGGCCGCTCTGGACCCAGGTGGGGGGCAGCCGGGCCGATTGCGTGGTGCTGTTCACCGACCTGGTGGGGTTCACCCCTCTGAGCGCTCAATTGGAGCCCGCCGACTTGTTCGCCCTGCTCAACAACTACTTCGAAGCGATCGCCACCGCTGTGATCGAGGAACAGGGGCTGCTGGACAAGTTCATCGGCGATTCGCTGATGGCGGAGTTCGGGGTCCCCCGCAGCCGCGGCGATCAACAGGAGGCCCTGGCGGCGGTGCGGGCGGCCCTGGCCATGCGGGACAGCCTCGCGGCCCTCAACGCCGAGCTGGAGCGCGATGGCCGTCCGGTGCTGCACCAGGGCATCGGTCTCCATTTCGGTGAGGTGATCGCCGGCAACCTGGGGTCCTCCCAGCGGCTGGAGTTCACGGTGGTGGGCTCAAGCGTGAACGTCGCCAGCCGGCTGGAGGGTCTCACCCGCCGCTTCCCGGAGCACTCAATCCTGATCAGCGGCGAGTTGCTGGCCCTGTTGGGGGAGCGGGCGGCGGTGGTGCCGCTCGGGGAGCACACGGTCAAGGGCTGGCCCACCCCCCTGGCGGTCTACGCCCTCGAGGGCCTGCGGCCGGAGGCTTGAGCCCGGGGAGCCCGGGCCCGGCCACCGGGGGCAGAATGGCGCCCCCTGGTCTTCGCTGACGATGGTCGCTTCCGCACGGCGCCGCTCCGCTGGCCTGAGTTCCCTCTCAACATCAGGGCTCCTGGTGGGCCTCGCCCTGGCGACGGGCTTTGGCGTGGGCACCGGCCCGGCCGCCCGCGCCGCCGATTCGGCCACGGTGCAGGAAATCCTTGATGGCAAGGAGCTGTACATCGACAGCAAGCCGGCACGGGTGAAGGAGAAGGCGGCCACCCCTCAGCTGGTGAGCACGGGCAACAGCCGCGCCCAGCTGGCTTTCGAAACCGGGGCCGCCGGCCGGTTGAACCGCTTTTCCCAGCTCAAGCTCGGCGCCAGCTGCTTCCTGCTCGACAAGGGTCAGATCCTGGTGTCCGGCAAGCAGAACGGCTGCACCAAGTCGTCGCGGATGAGCGTGCGCGGTACCAACTACGTGATTGACGTCTCTGAGAGCGGCGACGCCGAGCTCTCGGTGCTGGAGGGTTCGGTGGAGGTGGCCCCCAGCCTTGATGGCGAACCCACCGGGGCCCCCACCACCACGGTGGAGGCGGGGCAGAAGGTGCGGCTCTCGCCCGTGGGGGTGGTGCTGGCCATTCTGCGTCTGTCGCCTTCGGACTACACCAGCGTCCTGAACGGCCCCCTGTTCACCGGCTTCAACTCCTCTCTCCCAGGGTTCGGATCCCTGGAGAGCTACATCCGCAGGTACGTGCCCGGAGTGTCGATCCCCAGCGTGCCGGGCCTTCCCTCGGTGCCCAGCTTCGGCTTCCCCCGCTTCTTCTGATGGAGAGGCCGGCTGAGCCATGCTCCGCCCGTCCTGAGGTGGGGCGATGAAACGTTCGGCCGTGGTGACCCTGGCTTCCGGAGCGATCGTGTTGCTGGTGGGGGGGCTGGCTGGTTGGCCACCGACTGTCTGGCGAGGCTGGGAGCGGGGTCTTGAGAACCAGCTGGTGCGTTGGCGGGGCCCCCGCCAACCGCCCAAGCCCGTGGTGGTGGTCGCCGTCGATGACGCCACCCTGCAGCAGGGGGCCTGGTTCGAGGGCCATGGCGCCGTGCCGGTCTGGGCCCGGGGCACCGGCACCCTCCCCTGGCCGCGGGCCAGCTATGGCCAACTGGCCAGCCGTTTGCTGGAGGCGGGTGCCGATGCGGTCGCCCTCAATGTGGTGTTCGAGGGCTCCAGCAGCCGCGGGTTCACCGACGACACCGCCCTGGCCAGCTCCCTGGCCTCCCATCGCGGCAAGGTGGCCCTGGCCACCGAGATGCTTGAGCCCCAGGACGCCCAGGTGGGCAGTGGGCTCACCCTGGTGCTCCCGGAGCGTTTCCTGACCCCCGTCGGAGGACCGGATGCCCTGGGGCTCACCAACACCTTGCCCGCCCAGGCGGGTGATCCCGACCAACACCCGGAGGCCTACGGCCGTGGCCTGCTGCCGGCCAACGGCCTCAAGCCCCAGCCGTCCCTGTCGGCCACGCTGCTCCAGTTGGGGGGACGCCAGTCCCGCCAGAACGATCCGGCCATGGCCCTGAATTTCTACGGGCCTGAGGGCAGCTTCACGCGCCTGTCGGCCTGGGAAGTGCTTGATCCGGCCCGCTGGAGCCGCCACCCCTTGCGGGGCGCCCTGAAGCATGCCCTGGTGGTGGTGGGGCCGGTGGTCTCCCAGGGAGAGGCTGGTAACCCCACCCCCTTCGGCAATCTCTCCGGCCTGGAGCTGCTGGCCACCGCCACCGCCAATTCCCTGGCCGGTGATGGCCTGGCTCCATGGCCCACCACGGCTCCCTGGCGAGCGTTGCTGGCCCTGGCGCCGGTGCTGCTGGTGGCCGTCCTTGGCGTCTGGCGCGGTGGCCTCGGCTGGCGCCTCGCCCTGGTGGGGGCCTCCCTTGTGCTGGTGGTCACCGTCGGCTTCCTGGCCCTGCAGCGCAGCCACCGCTGGTTGCCCCTGCTGGCCCCCGCCTCAGGGCTTGTGGTGCTCGGGCTGCTCTACGGCGGCGATGCCTATCTGCGGGAGGAGCGGGAGCGACGCCGCCTGCGGCGCACCTTCGAGCGCTATGTGGCCCCCAGTGTGGTGGCGGAGATCCTCTCCGATCCGAAGGCGGCCGAGGGCATCCTGCGGGGCCGGGTGCTGCGGGTGACGGTGCTGTTCTCGGATCTCAAGGGCTTCACCCAGCTCACCCGTCAGCGCACGATCGATGGCCAGAGTGAGCTGCTGGTCAGCCAACTGAATGAATACCTGGGGGAGATGGTGGAGGTGATCACCGCCCACGGCGGCACCGTTGACAAGTTCATCGGTGATGCGGTGATGGCGGTGTTCGGCTCGCCTGTGAGCCGTGGTGAGCAGCAGGAGGCCCTGGCGGCGGTGCGCTGTGCCCGGGCGATGCGTGAGGCGCTTGAGCGTCTCAATGGGGGGTGGGCCCAGCGCGGCATCGAACCTCTCGGCAACGGCGTCGGACTGGCCAGCGGCGATGTGGTGGTCGGGCAGATCGGCAGCCCCCGCCGCCTGGATTTCACCGTCATTGGCGACACGGTCAACCTGGCCAGCCGGCTGGAGGGTCTCACCCGCACCCTGGAGGTGCCGGTGCTGTTCGATCAGGTCACAGCCGATCTGGTGCGCCATGAGCTGGCCCCCGAATCCAAGGGCTCACCGGCTGTGAAGGGCATGGGGCCCACGCCGGTGTTCACGCTGCCGGCGACCCTGCCGGCATCCCCGCCGCCAGCGCCCATGGTCTGAACCGCCCCCAGGCGAAGGCCTCCAGCAGGGCCCCATCGGCTGGAGCGAGGCGATCCCCCAGCAGCCTGGCCGTGATCAGCTCGGCGGTGATCGCCGCCAGCAGCACGCCGTTGCGGTGATGGCCCGTGGCCAGCTCAAGCCCTTCGATCGGACTCGCCCCCAGCAGCGGGCCTTGATCGGGGGTGCAGGGGCGAAAGCCCCACCAGCGCTCCATCGGCGGCCACTTCGCCGCCTCCGGCAGCAGGGCGTCGAGGCCAGCCTGCAGCTGCCGTTGGCCGGCGGGGGTGAGGCCCTCATCGAATCCCGCCTCCGGTTCACTGGTGGCGCCGACCACCAGCAGGCCATCCTCCCGGGCCACCAGGTAGGTGCCGGGGCCGAAGACCACCCGCGCCAGGGCCCCGATCGGCCCCTGCAGGGACAGCATCTGGCCTTTGAGCGGAAACACCGGCAGCTCCGGCAGCAGCCGGGCACTCCAGGCGCCGCAGGCCAGCACGGCCCGGCGGCCGCTGAGCAGTTGCTCGTCCCCCTCTGCCCGCCGCAGCCGCACTCCTGTGAGCTGGGGGCCCGCGGTGCTGGCCTGCTGGTGCAGTTCCAGCACTTCGGCGCCCTCCTGGAAGGTCACCCCCTGGGCGGTGCAGGCCCGCTCCAGGGCACGCATCAACTGGCGGCGGTTGTCGATCTGGCCGTCCTGCTCGAACAGCAGAGCCGCCTGGAAGCCCGGCCCGATGCCGGGGATCTCGCGCTCCAGCTCGCGGCGATCCAGGGGCCTGCCGAGGGCGGCCGTGGGATAGGCGTCCCGCGCCTGTGAATCGGCGAATGGCACCACGATGCCGCAGGGCCGCAGACCGCAGCTCAGGCCGCTGTCGGCTTCGATCTGCTCCACCCAGGCCGGAATGGCTGCCAGGCTGCGTTGGCCCAGGGCCAGCAGGGCCCCGCTGAGCCCTTCCGCATGGGGCGCCAGCATCCCTGCGGCCACGAAGCCCGCCGCTTCGTTGCGGCGCCGGCTCAGAACGCTCACCGCCTGGCCGCGGCGGGCCAGCTGGTGGGCGATCGCCAGCCCCATCAGGCCGCCCCCCAGGATCAGGATCGGTTCGCCTGCGGCACGCGCCATGACGACAACCTATCCACCCGGATCAGCGGGGCCGACCGGGCTGCTCAGCCTGCGGCTGCAGCCTGGGGTCGATCTGCGCGGTGCCCTGGAGGCCCTGGTGCAGGAACGCGCCATCGCGGCCGCCTGGGTGGCCTCGGCCATCGGCAGTCTCTCGGAGCTGGTGTTTCGCCCCGCCGGCAGCGACCGTGCGATGAGCCTGCCGGGCCCCTGGGAACTGCTCAGCCTCCAGGGCAGCCTCGGCCCAGGCGGCGTCCATCTGCACCTCACGGCCGCCGATCAGGGCGGCCACTGCCGCGGCGGCCATCTGCTCGCGGGCAACGTTATCCGCACCACCGCTGAGATCGCCCTGCTGCTGCCCGTGGCGGTGTGCTTCGAGCGCTCGATCGATCACGCCACCGGTTACCGCGAGCTGTGCTTCGAGGCCCCTGCCTAGGATCGCCACCTCAGGCCAAGGGAGTGAAGCGGTATGGCGTCGGCGATCGGTCACGAGGGCTGGGAGGCGGTGATCGGCCTCGAGACCCATGTGCAGCTGGCCACGGCCAGCAAGATCTTCTCGGCCGCCTCCACCAACTTCGGCGACGACCCCAACACCCACATCGATCCGGTGGTGCTGGGACTGCCCGGCACCCTGCCGGTGCTGAACCGGAAGGTGCTGGAGTACGCGGTCAAAGCCTCACTGGCGCTCAACCTGCAGGTGGCCGAGCACTGCAAGTTCGACCGCAAGCAGTACTTCTATCCCGATCTGCCCAAGAACTACCAGATTTCCCAGTTCGATCAGCCGATCGCCGAGGACGGCTGGATCGAGGTAGAGGTGGCTGAGAAGGGCAAGGACACCTACACCAAGCGCATCGGCATCGAGCGCCTTCACATGGAAGAGGATGCCGGCAAGCTCGTGCACGCCGGCAGCGACCGCCTGGCGGGCTCCACCCACTCGCTGGTGGATTACAACCGCGCTGGTGTGGCCCTGGCGGAGATCGTCTCCAAACCCGATCTGCGCACGGGTCGGGAGGCGGCGGAGTACGCCTCCGAGATCCGCCGGATCATGCGCTATCTGGGGGTCTCCGACGGCAACATGCAGGAGGGCTCCCTGCGCTGCGACGTCAACATTTCGGTGCGTCGCGGGCCCGATGAACCCTTCGGGGTGAAGGTGGAAATCAAGAACATGAACTCCTTCTCGGCGATCCAGAAGGCCTGCGATCACGAGATCGAGCGCCAGATCAGGGCGATCGAAGCCGGTGAGCCGATCCATCAGGAAACCCGCCTGTGGGATGAGGGCAAGCAGCTCACCAAGAGCATGCGCAGCAAGGAGGGCAGCAGCGACTACCGCTACTTCCCCGAGCCTGATCTCGGCCCGATCGAAGTCACCCCTGCCCGGCGTGAGGCCTGGCGTGCCGAATTGCCGGAGCTGCCGGCTGCCAAGCGCCACCGCTACGCCGAGCAGTTGGGGCTCTCCGTCTATGACGCCCGCGTGCTGACCGATGAGCGGCCGATGGCGGAGTACTTCGAGGCGGCGGTGGCGGCCGGCGCCGACCCCAAGGGGGCGGCCAACTGGATCACCGGCGACATCGCGGCCCACGTGAACGCCAACCGCCTCGACTACAACGCCTTGCCCCTGCGGCCCCAGCAGCTCGCCGAACTCGTGCAGCTGATCGAGGGCGGCACGATCAGCGGCAAGATCGCCAAGGAGATCCTGCCGGAGCTGCTGGAGCAAGGCGGTTCCCCTGCCGCGATCGTCGAGGAACGGGGCCTGGGGATGATCAGCGATCCTGCGGCGCTGACGGCGATCGTGGCGGAGCTGCTGGCGGCGCATCCGCAGGAGGTGGAGGCCTACAGAGGTGGCAAGACCAAGCTCCAGGGCTTCTTCGTCGGGCAGCTGATGCAGCGCACCGGCGGCAAGGCCGACCCGAAACTGGCCAACCAGATCCTCGTGGCGAAGCTCAAGGGCTGAGGCCCAGGGCCCGCTCCACCTGTGCCAACAGGGCCTCGGGCACCCCCCGGTTGTCGATCAGCACATCGGCGCGGTCCCGTTTGCGCTCCAGGGGCCACTGGGCAGCGAGCCGGGATTCAGCCTCGGCCTGGCTGAAGCCGTCCCGGCGGCAGAGCCGCTCCAGTTGCTCCCCTGGGTCGCAGTCCACCAGCCAGATTTCCGTGCACAGCCCCTCCAGCCCCGCCTCGAACAGCAACGGGATCATCAGCACCACCACAGGCTCGGCCGCCAGCCGCGTCAGCTCGGCTTCGAACCTCGCCCGCACGGCCGGGTGCACCAGGCCCTCAAGCCAGGTCCGCGCGGGTCCATCAGCGAACACGATCCGCCCGAGGGCAGCTCGGTCGACCTGCACCGGGTGGCCGCCGGCCACGGAATCTCCGAAGCGCTCCGCCACCGCCCGGGCGCCCGGGCTGCCGGGGGCCAGGGCCTCACGGGCGTAGGCGTCGGCATCAAGCAGCGGCAGCCCGTGCCGCTCCGCCAGCAGGCGCCCCACCGTGCTCTTGCCGCTGGCGATGCCGCCGGTCAGGCCAAGGCGTCGTTGGCGGGTGGAACCCGAGGCAGGCATGGAGTGGCGAAGGGGGTGGCGGGTTGAACGTCATCATCAACTCGACAGGTTTGGAGGGCATCGGTAGGGTCCAATCCGCCGAAGGCTCAAGCCTTGCAACTGTTCAGTGCCTGGTCGGAGCGTCAGGCCCATCTCACCCGCTGGGTGCTGCTGTTGGGCTGGCTTGGGTTGATCGTTTCACTGCTGATTCCGAACTTTGACCCCTGGCCGTTCAACATCAATCACTGCGCCCAGCATCTGGAATGCCACAGCCATGAGGGCAACCAGATCTTCTGGGGCCTGGTGGTGCCCAGCGGTCTGCTGATCCTGGTGGTCCTGAGCCATGAGCTCTGGCGGCGGATCTGTCCTTTGGCCTTCATCTCCCAGCTGTTCCGGGCCCTGCACTGGCAGCGCACCGTGGCCGGCAAGGGCTCCCGGCGGGAGGTGGTGAAGATCGAGGCCAACTCCTGGCTGGGCCAGCACCATGTCCAGCTGCAGTGGAGCCTGTTCATCGCCGGGCTGTCCCTGCGGTTGCTGGTGGTCAACAGCAGCACCGTTGGCCTGGGTCTGTTCCTGCTGCTCACGGTGGCGGCGGCCCTGGTGGTGGGCTGGGCCTATGGCGGCAAGGCCTGGTGCCAGTACTTCTGCCCGATGGCGCCGGTGCAGACCGTGGTCACCGGCCCGCGCAGTCTTCTGGGGAGCCCCGCCCATATGGACACCAGCTCCAAGATCACCCAGTCGATGTGCCGCAGCTACGGCGAGCAGGGCAAGCTCCAGAGCGTCTGCGTGGCCTGCCAGGCCCCCTGCATCGACATCGATTCGGAACGCGCCTACTGGCAGACCTTTAGCGGCAAGCGCGGCCTGGACTGGGCCTGGTTCTCCTATCCGGGCCTGGTGCTGGGCTTCTTCCTGTTGATTCGTGCCGAGTCCCGCGAGGGGGTCGACTATCTGCGCACGGGCCTGTGGGCCTATGACGCCCGTGCCGTGGAGCAAATCGGCCATCCCCTGAACCTCCTCGGCTGGAACACGGTCCTGCCCCGGCTGATCAGCTTGCCGGCCCTGCTCGTGCTGGCGGGCTTTCTCTCGGTCGCCGTGTTCGATTGGATGGAACGGTGGTTCCAGGGCCGCCTGGAGCCCCTGTTGGCGGAGCGGGCGAAGGAGCTGGCGCGCCAGCGCACCCGGCTGTTGGCCACCTTCCTGGCGGTGAACATCTTCTTCTGGTTTGCCGATCCGTCCCTGGGGCTCATGGGGCCCAAGGGGGGCCAGCTGATCCGCTCGCTGGTGCTGATCGTCAGCGGCATGTGGCTCTACCGCGGCTGGTTTCGCGACAAGGCCACCTACACCCGCGAAAGCACCAGCGCCAGCCTGCGCAAGCAGTTGGAGAAACTGCTGCCCGATATCGGTGACCTGCTGGAGGGCCGTTCGTTGCGAGACCTGAGTCCTGGGGAGGTGTTCACCCTGGCCAAGGTATTGCCCAGCCAGATCAGCCAGACCAAGCGCGGCATCTACCGGGAGGTGCTCTCCGACCTCTACGGCAGCGGCCGCTTGGATCGGGCCGCTGCTCTGGTTCAGCTGGAGGAGCTGCGCCAGTGCCTCGACCTTAAGGAGGAGGATCACCACGCCGCTGTGCGGGAGCTGGCAGTGAGTGATCCCCGCATCCTGAAGCTCGACTATCGCCAGCGGGAGATCCGCAGCCTGCGCCAGGAGGCCGCTGCCGAGGCGATCGAAGATCTGCTTGAAACCTCCGACATCAACGATCTGGCTGCCGCCCTCGCTGATGAGGATCATCAGGAGCGGCTGGAGCGGATCCGCCGGGAGTTTGTGCTCGATGAGGCCAGCTGGTCGGAGCTGCTGGCCCACTTCGGCCCCGGATCGAGCTTTGCCCGCGAACGGGTCGAAGAGGAGCTCCAGGAGGCCCGGGATCAGCTCGCGGCCCGCCAGGCCCTGGCTCGGGCCGGGGCGAGCGAACCCCTGCTGCGGCCTCTGTTGCCGGTGATCGATCGACGGCTGGTCAGTCTCTACGTGACCCTCTGGCCCTCGCTCCAGCCTTTCGCTGCGGAAGACCCCCTGGTGGAGCGCTTCAATGACCTGCTCCCCCACGTGCCCGAGGCGGTGCTCACCCAGGTGCGCCGCCGCGACCAGGAGTTATGGGTTGCCGCGACCGGTCGAACCCCCATCTCCCTCGATCCCCTGCCCGGCCCGGCGGATGTGATTGATGGTCTCTGGCGAGACCCCGATCCCGACACGGCCCTATGGGCTCTGTGGGTGCAGGACCAACGGGACCCCCACCGGGCCGCCGCCCTGCGGCGGGAGCCTCGGGTGGGACTGCCCGGCAGCGCGGCACTCGATCGACTGAGAGCCGGAGAAGCACTCGATCTGGGCGAGAAAATCGCCCAACTGCTGGAGGTGCCCCTGGTGGCGGGGCTCACGCCGGCGGCGTTGATCAACATGCTGCACTGGGGCGAGCAGCGGCACCTCGATGAGAACGAGGTGCTGTTTTCGATCGGTGATTCCCCCGACATCGTCGCGATCGTGCTGGAGGGCAGCTGCGAGGTTTTGCGCGCCGACGGGCCGGACCGTCCCCTGCAGCCGATGGCCCTGATTCGCAGCGGTGAACCGATCGGGGAGGTGGCTTTCTTCATCGACCATCCCCGTCGGGCCGAAGTGCGGGCCATAGGCGGGGACGCCGAGGTGCTCGTGTTCACCAGCTCCGAGTTCGAGCTGCTGCTGAAACAGTCGTCGGAGTTCAACCGCAGCCTGCTCAAGCAGCTGGCCCTGAGGCTGGAAGATCTCTACGCCAAGCTTGGTCCCGACCACGTGGACCGGGGTCCTGCCAGCCCCTGAGTTTTGACCAAGGGGTACTCAGCGATGACCATCCATGACTGATGACCAGCTGTGAATGGTGACAACCAGTGAATGGAATGTCCCCGGATCTTCGGCCCGTTTCAGTGCTGCACAGAACCCTGGTCGGCGCTCCCTGGAGCACACATGCCAGGCCACTAACTGGTTGAGGTTCTGCCTTCTTCTCGGTCCGGAATCACCCCTTTGATCCCGGTACGGTCCGGGCCACCGAAGTTGGACCGATGCAACTCTTCAGCGAGTGGTCAGAGCGCCGGGCGCATCTGACCCGATGGGTGCTGCTGCTGGGTTGGCTGCTGTTGATCGCGACGCTGCTGGTGCCGGGTCTGGACCCGTGGCCGTTCGAGAACAACCACTGCGGGCCGATGATGCCCAGCTGCCATTCCCATGAGGGGAACCAGCTGTTCTGGGGGATGGTGGTGCCTGGGGGGTTGCTGATGCTGGTGGCGATGAGCCATGAGCTGTGGCGCCGGATCTGCCCCCTGGCGTTCCTTTCGCAGCTGTTCCGTGCCCTGGGGTGGCAGCGGACCGTGGCGGGCAAGGGGGGCCGCCGGGAGGTGGTGCGGGTCCATGGGGATTCATGGCTGGGCCAACACCACGTGCAGCTGCAGTGGAGCCTGTTCATCGCCGGTCTGTGCCTGCGGCTGCTGGTGGTGAACAGCAGCACCCTGGGGCTCGGGTTGTTCCTGCTGGTGACGATCGCGGCGGCGTTGGTGGTGGGGTGGGCCTATGGCGGCAAGGCGTGGTGCCAGTACGTCTGCCCGATGGCGCCGGTGCAGGTGGTGCTGACGGGCCCGCGGAGCTTCTTCGGCAGCCCGGCGCACCTGGGGGCGAGCTCGCGGATCACCCAGTCGATGTGCCGGAGCGTGGGCGAGATGGGGAAGGAACAGAGCGCCTGCGTGGCCTGCCAGGCGCCGTGCCTCGACATCGACTCGGAGCGGGCCTACTGGCAGACGCTGAGCGGCAAGCGGGGACTGACCTGGGCGTGGTGGTCGTACCCGGGGCTGGTGATCGGGTTCTTCCTGCTGATCAAGGACGAATCACGGGGGAGCCTGGACTACCTGCGCAGCGGCATGTGGGCCTACGACAACGAGACCGTGGAGTACGCGTGGAACCCTTTGGGGGATGGGTTCTGGACGCTGGGGCTGCCGCGGCTGCTCACTGTGCCGGCGCTGCTGGTGCTGTCGGGGTGGATCTCGGTGGGGCTGTTCTCGTGGTTGCAAGGGGTGCAGCGTCGGGCGCTGACGGCGGAGCTTGGAGAGCGGGCACAGGAGGTGTCGATGAACCGGACGCGGCTGCTGGCGACGTTCGTGGCGGTGAACGGGTTTTTCTGGTTTGCGGACCCCACGATCGGTCTGCTGGGTCCGGCGGGGGGGCAGGTGATCCGCTCGCTGGTGTTGATCGTGAGCGGGATGTGGCTGCACCGGGGTTGGTACCGGGATCGCGCGACGTACACGCGGGAGAGCACGAGCACGAGCCTGCGCCGTCAGCTGCAGAAGCTGATTCCGGATCTGACGCCCTACCTGGATGGGCGCTCGCTGCAGGAGCTCTCGCCCGGGGAGGTGTTCACCCTGGCGAAGGTGCTGCCCACGCAGATCAGCCAGACGAAGCAGACGATCTACAAGGAGGTGATCTTCGATCTGTTCAGCACCGGCCGGCTGGACCGGGCGGCGGCGTTCGTGCAGTTGGAGGAACTGCGCTCGTCGCTGGATCTGGAGGAGGAAGACCACCACGGAGCGATCCGGGAGCTGGCGATCGCCGATCCGCGGATTCTGCAGCTGACGTACCTGCAACGGGAGAAGCGGACCCTGCGTCAGGAGGCGGCGTCGGAGGCGATCGAGGAATTCCTCCAGGCCAGCGGCCGCGTCGATCTGAACGAGGCCCTGCGGCAGCAGGGCGGCCGCGAGCGGCTCGAGCGGATCTGCAGCAACTTCGGCCTCGACGAGGACGGCTGGAGCGAGACCCTCAGTCGCTTCAGTCCCTCCTCCCCCTACGCCCGCCAGCGGTTGGTGAGTGAGCTGGAGCGGCTGCGTCACCAGCTCGCATCCCGTCTCTCGCTGGAGCGGGCGGCGGTGGCGGAGCCCCTGCTGCGGCCCCTGTTGCTGACGATGGACCGGCGCATCACCAGCCACGCCGTCACGGTCCTGCCCGCCCTGCAGGCATTCAGCCCCGAGGAGCCCCTGCGCCGCCGGATGGCGTCCCTCGAGGCCCGCTTCCCCGACGCCGTGCGGGCCCAGGTCCGGCGCCGGGAGCAGGACCACGCCCACGGGGCACTGGCCCGCCAGGTGGCCCCCGCCGCCCTGGATCCGCTTCCCGATCCCGCCGCCGTGCTCGATGAGCTCTGGCAGGATCCCGACCCCGACACGGCCCTGTGGGCCCTGTGGGTGCAGTGCCAGTGGTCCCCCACCCGGGCCCAGGCCCTGCGCCTGCACTCCCGCATCGGCCTGCCCGGCAGCCCGGCCCTGGATCGCTTCCTGGCCGGCGACGGCATGGAGGGGGAGGAGTTGATGGGCCGGCTGCTGCGGGTCCCCCTGGTGGCTGGACTGGCCCCGTCCGCCCTGTTCAGCCTGGTGCACTGGGGCGAGCAGCGTCGCTGGGAGCCAGGGGAGGTGCTGTTCACACCCCGGGATCGGAACGATCGGGTGGCCCTGTTGCTGGAGGGCCGCTGTGAGGTCTGGACGGCCGCCGATCGGGACCGCGGCGGGGCCGCGTTTGCCACCATCGCCGCCGGGGAGCCGGTCGGAGAGGTGTCGTTCTTCACCGACCGCCCCTGGCGGGTGGAGGTGCGGGCCGGCACGGCCCCCGTCCACGCCCTGGTGTTCAGCGGCGCCCACTTCGAACGGCTGCTGCAGCAATCGTCGGAGTTCAGTGCGGCCCTGCTGCGGCGGTTGGCGCTCAAGGTGGAGCGGCTTTACGAGCGGATCGATCCCGGCACCCTCACCGCAGGGGATGACCTGGCCGAGCGGCAGGATGCCTGGAGCGCAAACCTCAGCCGTGAGTGTTCCGAATTCCTGGCGGTCCATTTCGGGGGGGGTCACCGCCCCTGAGGGCTTCCTCGCCGCCGGCAGCACGGCGGGCCTGAAGGCCTCCGGCAAGAGCGACCTCTCCCTGTTGCTGGCGCCCGTTGGGGCCGTCTGTGCGGGGAGCTTCACGACCAACCGGGTGCGGGCCGCCTGCGTTGATCTCTGCGCCGAGCGGCTGGCCGCCAGCGGCGGCCACGCTCGGGCGGTGCTCACCAATTCCGGCCAGGCCAATGCCTGCACCGGCGAGCGGGGGCGGATCGACAGCCTGCGGGCCACCGCCGAACTGGCCCGGCGCCTGGTCCTGGAGGAGAGCGAGGTGCTGATCTGCTCCACCGGTGTGATCGGCGTGCCGATCCCGATCGACACCCTGGTGGCGGGCCTCGATCCCCTGGTGGCGGCCCTCAGCCCGGAGGGCGGCGCGGCCGCCGCCATGGCGATCCTCACCACCGACCTGACGAGTAAGCAGATCGCCCTGGAGGCCGACCTGGGTGGCCGCCGGGTGCGTCTCGGCGGCATGGCCAAGGGGTCGGGAATGATCCATCCCCAGATGGCCACGATGCTCGGCTATCTCAGTTGTGATGCCGGTGTGCCGGCGGAGATCTGGCGCGCCATGGTTCAGCGGGCGGTGGAGCGCTCCTTCAATGCGATCACGGTGGATGGCGACACCAGCACCAACGACTGTTTCCTGGCCTTTGCCGCCGGTGAACCCCTGCCACCGGAGCACTTCGAGGCCCTTGAGGCTGGCCTGACGGTGGTGTCGCAGCACCTGGCACGGGCCATTGCCCGCGATGGTGAGGGGGCCACCTGCCTGATCGAGGTGCGGGTGGAGGGTGCCGCCAGCGACGCCGACGCCCGTGCGGTCGCCCGCACGGTCTGTGGCTCCTCGCTGGTGAAATGCGCCGTCCACGGCCGCGACCCCAACTGGGGCCGGATCGTGGCCGCAGCGGGCCGGGCCGGGGCGGCCTTCGATCCGGAGGAGGTGGCCCTCTGGCTCGGGGAGCACCAACTGATGGCGGCGGGTCAGCCCCTGGCATTCGATCGCCCGGCCGCCTCCAGCTACCTCAAGGGCCGCGCCGCCGGCGCCTACCTGGGCGGCAGCGGCCCCGGCGGCGACACGGTGGGAATCCGGCTGGCGCTGGGGGAGGGCCCCGGGACAGGCACCGCCTGGGGTTGCGACCTCTCTGATCAATACGTGCGCATCAACGCCGACTACACCACCTGAGTGAGTTCTTCTACTCAGAAGGCTCCTTCTCTTTGAGGATCGCGCGGCAGTTAAGCTCGTTGGAGATGGCCCACTCAAGCAGGTAGGCCGCGAGATTACTCAGGGAGCGTCCCTGTTCACGGGAGATGGTGATCAGTCGTTCGTTGACGCTTTCGGGGATCGTGATGCTGATTCGCGCGGGAGCCTTGAACTGGGTGTGATGTCCAACCCGCGATTTAGCCACCACGACCCTCTATGTGTCTTGAATTGAGCGTAGGTCGGCCGCTCTCGTTTGGATCCAGGGCGCGAAGGCCGGATCCCCGCCTGTAACGACCTGATCGGGTCGTCTGCGTTCACTTTGTCGCTTGAGGTTGTCGCTTCAGGATCGAAGCCCCGCTCCAGCCAAGCTCCTTCCAGGTTTGGGTCGAGGCCTGGTCGCCTTTTCCAGCCTCTGACAGGCGATCGAACACAGCGATCAGCGCACGTTGATCCTTCCCACTACTGCGAACCAGCTTCAAGGCTTCACGGCTCAGCCTGGGTCAGGATGGGTGGGCGCACCGCTGCCCCACCCATTTCGCCCCATGGCCCAGGCCAGTGCCGCCCCTGCCCGTGCCGCTCGCCCCGGGAACCCCTGGAGTGGTCCCCTGGTGATCGGGCTCTGCTTCGCCCTGGGGTTCGGCCTCACCCAGCGCTTGCAGGCCCTGGGCGGGTCCCCCTCCATCGACCTGGGCCACCGTTTCGATGTGCAGCCATCGCCGGGCACCAGCCTGGAAAGCCTGCGGATGCGCTACGGCGCCCAGAATGAATCCCTGCGCGGGGATCCCAACCCGCCAGCGAAAGCACCCCCTGCAGATCAGCTTCCTGAGCCGCTGCCGGGGCCGGAGCCCTACAACAGCGACGCGCCCGACCCGCTCGTTCCCGCTGAGACCGCCCCCCCGAAGGCCAGATCAAAGCCCTCAAGTGCCGACGACGGGGCCCTTGACCCGCTGCCCCCTTTGGAGGCACCAGCCCCTCCCGCCCTGCCCGAGTCGCCTCCCGCCCGTTAGAGCCCCGCTCGGGGATTCCGATCTGCCACAGTTTGGCCAGCACAGCAGGCCCTGGATGAGCGCCCCGCAATCCCTGCTTCAAGCCACCGTCAACCGGCTGTCGGCGCGCCTCCAGAGCGGTGTTGCCGAGGCCCTGTCCGCCCTGACCAGCCTGGCGGAGCTGGCACCCGAGCGCCTGCAACAGGAGTGGAGCTTGTTCGTCGAGGAGGTGGAGCAGGAGGCCGAGCGCCTGGAACGGGGTGAGCCGGCCCCCCCGACGGCTACCACAGATGCCGCAGCGCCCACAGGCGCCCCCGCTACGGGAGTGGCGGACCAGGACCAGTCCTTCGGCGCCAGCCCCAATCCCCAGGATCAGATCGATGCCCTGAGGGCCCAGGTGGCCGGTCTCGCCTCCCGGCTCGAGGATCAGCCTTGATCGGTCCGTTGCGGCGCCGGCTGCGGGAACTGGCCCGCAGCCTTCAGGTGTGGTGGGTGGTGGTGGCGATGGTGGTGGGCCTCTGGTGGGATGGGGTCACCTGGAGTTACCCCGGTGGTGTCACCGAGGAAGGCCGCGCCCAGCGCCAACGAAAGCGGGCCCGCTGGCTGACCGCCCGTCTGCTGGAGCTGGGGGCGGCCTTCATCAAGCTCGGTCAGCTGCTCTCCGCTCGCCCGGACGTGCTGCCCGCCGGCTACGTGGAGGAGCTGGCCCATCTGCAGGACAAGGTGCCGGCCTTCCCCTTCGCCGTGGCCCAGGGCCTGCTGGAGCAGGAGTTAGGGGAACGTTGCGCTGAGATCATCGATCTGGAGGCCGAGCCCCTGGGCGCCGCCAGCCTGGCCCAGGTGCACCGGGCCAGCCTGCGCAGCGGCCGGCAGGTGGTGCTCAAGATCCAGCGCCCTGGCCTCGAACGCCTCTTCCGCCTCGATCTCGACATCCTTCAGCAGGTGGCCGCCCTGTTCCAGCGCCATCCCCGTTGGGGGGAAGGCCGCGACTGGGTGGGCATCGCCCAGGAATGCCGCCGGGTGCTGATCCGTGAGCTCGACTTCCGCACCGAGGCCGAGCATGCGGCCCGCTTCCGGCAACAGTTTCTCGATGACCCGCTCATCCGCGTGCCTGCAGTGGTCTGGGAGCTCAGCACCCGCCGGGTGCTGTGCCTCGACTATCTGCCCGGCATCAAGATCACCGACCGTGCGGCCCTGATCGAGGCCGGCATCGATCCCGCCGCGGTGGCCGAGCGCGGGGCGGCCAGCTACCTGCAGCAACTGGTGCGCTACGGGTTCTTCCACGCCGACCCCCATCCGGGCAACCTGGCGGTGGCGGCCGATGGCGGCCTCATCTACTACGACTTCGGGATGATGGGCCAGATCTCCCAGCGGCTGCGCGGCCGCCTGGGGCGCATGGTGCGGGTCGCCGCTGCCCGCGATGCCGCCGGCCTTGTGGAGGAGCTTCAGGCGGCCGGTGTGATCGCCCGTGGCATCGATCCAGGTCCCGTGCGCCGGCTGGTGCGGGTGATGCTCAACGACGCCCTGACGCCGCCCTTCAGCAGCAATGTGATCGAGAAACTCTCCGGTGACCTCTACGACCTGGTCTATGGCCAGCCGTTCCGCTTGCCGGTGGAGCTGATCTTCGTGATGCGGGCCCTCTCCACCTTCGAGGGGGTGGGCCGCAGCCTCGATCCCGCCTTTAGCCTGGTGGCGATTGCCCGCCCCTACCTGCTGCCTCTGATGTCCGCCAGCGGTAACGGTCCCAACGACTTCATCAACGAACTCGGCCGCCAGGCGGCCGAGGTGGGCACCCGGGCCCTGGGTATCCCGCGGCGCCTGGAAGAAAGCCTGGTCCGGATCGAGCAGGGCGATCTGCAGGTTCAGATCCGCGCCGGAGAAACCGACCGTCTGCTGCGGCGGTTGGCGGTCAGTCAGCAACTGGCGGGTCAGTCCGTGTTGCTGGGGGCCCTGGTGGTGGCCGCGTCCCTGCTGGGCAGCAGCGGTCGGCCGCTGCTCTCGGCGCTTCCCCTGCTGGCGGGTGTGCCCGTGGGGGTTGGCTGGATCCGGCTGCAGGCGAAGTTGCGGCGGGACAGCCGCCTCGAGCAACTCCCCGGCACCCGAAGCTGAGCTGGATCAGGCCTTGCCCCTGGGGCCCCGGTCCTCGACGCCGGCGTAGAGGGCCTGGCTCCCCAGCTCATCCTCGATGCGCAACAGGCGGTTGTATTTGGCGACCCGCTCGCTGCGGCTGAGGGAGCCGGTCTTGATCTGGCCGGCCCGGGTCGCCACGGCCAGGTCGGCGATGGTGGTGTCCTCGGTTTCGCCGCTGCGGTGGCTGATCACGCTGGTGTAGCCAGCCCGGCCGGCCAGGTCGATGGCCTGGAGGGTTTCGGTGAGCGAGCCGATCTGGTTGACCTTGATCAGGATCGAATTGGCGATCCCCTGCTCGATGCCCCGCTGCAGGCGGCTGGTGTTGGTCACGAACAGGTCATCGCCCACCAGCTGCACGCGGCTGCCCAGCCGCTGGGTGAGCAGGGCCCAGCCCTCCCAGTCGTCCTCGGCCAGGCCGTCCTCGATCGAGACGATCGGGTAGCGGCTGACCATCGCCTCCAGCTGATCCACCAGCTCGGCGCTCGTGTAGCTGCCGCCGCCGAAGGCGTAGCGGCCGTCCTTGAAGAACTCGGTGCTGGCCACATCCAGGGCCAGGGAGATCTGATCCCCGGGTCGGTAGCCCGCCTTCTCGATCGCCGCCACCAGCAGATCACCGCCGGCATCGTTGCTGGCCAGATCGGGGGCGAAACCGCCCTCATCGCCCACGGCGGTGGAGAGCCCCTGTTCGGCCAGCAGCCCCTTGAGCGTGTGGAACACCTCAGCGCCCATGCGCAACGCCTCGCGGAAGCTGGAGGCGCCATGGGGCACCACCATGAATTCCTGGAAATCCAGGTTGTTCGCGGCGTGGGCGCCTCCGTTGATCACGTTCATCAGCGGTACCGGCAACAGGGTGGCCATCGGCCCCCCCAGGTAGCGGTAAAGGGGCAGGCCGACCCCCTCGGCCGCCGCCCGGGCGACCGCCAGGCTGACCGCGAGGATCGCGTTGGCCCCGAGGGAGGATTTGTTGTCGCTGCCGTCCAGTTCGATCAGGGCGGCATCCACGGTGCCCTGATCGGTGGCGCTGAGGCCGCAGAGGGCCGGCGCGATCTTCTCTTCGATGTTGGTCACCGCATTGGTGACTCCCTTGCCGAAGTAGCGGCTGGGATCGCCGTCGCGGAGTTCGTGGGCCTCGTGGGCGCCGGTGCTGGCGCCGCTGGGCACGATCGCCATCCCGCGGGCGCCGCCTTCAAGCAGCACCTCCGCTTCCACCGTGGGGGTGCCACGGGAATCCAGCACCTCGCGGGCCACCACGCTGTCGATGACGAGATCGAGGGAATCGAACACGAAAGGCTGTCGTTGATGTTGGGGATCTTATGGGCCTCCCCCGCCCGCCCATTTGTGCCGGTTGGCACGGATCTCGGGCCACTGGTCAGAATGGCTATGCCCCACCCCCTCGTCATGCGACTGCTTCACACCATGCTGCGGGTGGGGGATCTGGAGCGCTCGCTCGCCTTCTACACCGACGTTCTCGGCATGCGGCTGCTGCGCCGCAAGGATTACCCGTCGGGCCGTTTCACCCTGGCCTTCGTGGGTTACGGCGACGAGCGTGACACCGCCGTGCTGGAGCTGACCCACAACTGGGAGACCGCCAGCTACGAGATCGGCAGCGGCTATGGCCACATCGCCCTCGGGGTGGAGGACATCCAGGCGCTCTGCGATCAGATTCGCGAAAAGGGCGGCCGGGTGACCCGCGAGCCTGGGCCGATGAAGCACGGCAGCACCGTGATCGCCTTCGTGGAGGATCCCGATGGCTACAAGGTGGAATTGATTCAAACCTCCTCCCGGCACGATGCGGACTGACCCTTCCCCCCCGGGCAGCCTCACCGCCGAGCCGGACCGTTTCAGCGACGCCGCCTGGGATCTGCTGCTGGCCAGCCAGGACCAGGCCCGGCGCTGGCGCCATGGCCAGCTGGATGTGGAGCATCTGCTGCAGGTGCTGCTCAGCGATGCCCGCTTCGCCGTTTGGGTGGATCCGCTGCCGATCAACGTCGACCGGGTGCTCGATCGTCTTGAGGCCTTCTGCGCCGATCAGCCCGCGGGCGGTGGCGGTGAGCTGTTCATCGGCGAGGACCTCGAGGAGCTGCTGGAGGCCGCCGACCGCCGGCGGAGCGGCTGGGGCTCCCGCCTGATCGATGGGCCCCACCTGCTCCTGGCCCTGCTGGAAGAACCTCGAATCGGGGCCGAGGTGCTGGCGGCCGAAGGGCTCAGCGAAGAGCGGCTGCTCCGGCAGCTGCGTCCCGGGGCGCCCCTGCGCTCCAGCCCATCGCCGAAGGCACCACCTGTGGCCTCCAGAGCCCCAGCAGGCAACGGCACAGAAACGAACGGAGTGCCTCCCCGCCCCCCGGCCGCGATGCTGCGCAGCGACGACGACTGGATCGACACGACCCCGCCTCGCTTCCCGCCTGCGGCCCCGCAGACGGCTCCGGTTTCGCCCGCCCCGCTCAAGGCCGCGCCGGCGGTGGCGGTTTCCCCGGAGAGCGGGCTCACCCTGGAGCGGGAACCCTCTCCCCTGGAGCAATTCGGGCGCGACCTCACCGCCGCCGCCCGCGCCGGTCAGCTCGATCCGGTGATCGGCCGCGACGCCGAGATCCGCCGCCTGATCCAGGTGCTCTCGCGTCGGGGCAAGAACAATCCCGTGCTGATCGGCGAGCCCGGCGTCGGCAAGACCGCCATCGCCGAGCTGCTGGCCCAGAGAATCGTGGCCGGTGAGGTGCCCGATTCGCTCAAGGGCCTGCGCCTGATCGGCCTCGATCTTGGGGCTCTGATCGCCGGCGCCAAGTTCAGGGGGCAGTTCGAGGAGCGACTGCGCAGCGTTCTGGCGGAGGTGAGCGACCCCGATGCCGGGGTGGTGCTGTTCATCGATGAGCTGCACACGGTGGTCAGCAGCGACCGCTCCAACGCCGACGCCGGCAGCTTGCTCAAGCCGATGCTGGCCCGGGGAGAGCTGCGCTGCATCGGCGCCACCACCCCCGCCGATTACCGGCGCACGGTGGAGAAGGATCCCGCCCTCGACCGCCGCTTCCAGCAGGTGGTGGTCAGTGAACCCAGCCTGGAGGTGAGCATCGACATCCTGCGGGGGCTCAAGGAGCGCTACGAGCTCCACCACGGCGTGACGATCAGCGATGGGGCTGTGGTGGCCGCCACCCGCCTGGCGGCGCGCTACATCGCCGACCGCTGCCTGCCGGACAAGGCCATCGACCTGATCGATGAGGCCTCGGCCCAGCTCAAGATGGAGGTCACCTCCAAGCCCCAGCTGGTGGAGGACGCCGAACTGACCCTGCGGCGGGTTGAGCTGGCCCTGCTGGCGGCGGAATCCGCCCCGATGGCCGAACGGCTGCAGCTTCAGGACCAGCGCCGGGACGCCCAGGAGCGGCTGGGGGTGCTGCAGCAGCGCTGGCAGGGGGAGCGGGAGCAGCTGGCGGAGCTGCGGGAGCTCCAGCACCAGGACGAAGACCTGCGCCACGCCATCGCCGAGGCCGAGCGCGATGGGGATCTTGAGGAGGCGGCCCGGTTGCAGTACGACCAGCTCCATGGGCTGCAGCAGCGCCGTCTCGCCCTGGAGCAGGCGATGCTCGAAGACCAGCGCTCCGGTCAGTCGCTGCTGCGGGAGCAGGTGGAGGAGGGGGACATCGCCGATGTGGTGGCCCGCTGGACCGGCATCCCCGTGCAACGGCTGTTGGCGGGGGAACGTCAGAAACTGCTGGAGCTTGAAAGCCGACTGGGGGAGCGGGTGATCGGCCAGCCCGAGGCGGTCACCGCCGTGGCTGCCGCCATCCGCCGCGCCAGGGCCGGTATGCAGGACCCTCGCCGACCCGTGGGCTCGTTCCTGTTCCTCGGACCCACCGGCGTCGGCAAGACCGAACTGGCCAAGGCCCTGGCGGCGGCCCTGTTCGATGAGACCGACGCCCTGGTGCGGCTCGACATGAGCGAGTACATGGAGCGCAACGCCGTGGCCCGCCTTCTGGGAGCGCCACCGGGCTACGTGGGTTACGAAGAGGGGGGGCAGCTCACCGAGGCGGTGCGTCAGCGTCCCTATGCGGTGCTGCTCCTCGATGAGGTGGAAAAGGCCCACCCGGAAGTGTTCAACGTGCTGCTGCAGGTGCTCGACGACGGCCGCCTCACAGATTCCCAGGGCCGCACGGTCGATTTCCGCCACACGGTGGTGGTGATGACCAGCAACCTGGCCAGCCGGGCGATTCTCGAATTCGGCCGCAGCGGCGACGGGGCCGCCCTCGATGCCGCCGTGGAGCGGGCCCTGGCCGACCAGTTCCGGCCCGAGTTCCTCAACCGCATCGATGAGGTGATCCGATTCCGCCCCCTGCGGCCCGAAGATCTGCAGCGGATCGTGCGCCTGCAGTTGGCGGAGCTGGTGCAGCTGCTGGCGGACCAGGGGCTGGAGTTGGAGCTGGACGAATCCCTGGTGGTCCGCTTGGCCGAACAGGGCTACGAGCCCGAGTACGGGGCCCGGCCCCTGCGGCGCTTGCTGCGTCGTCAGATCGAGAATCCACTGGCCACGGCCTTGCTGGCCGAGACGTTCAGCGGCGCCAGGGGGGTTCGGGTGCAGGTGCCCGATGACCCGGCGGAGCCGCTGCGGTTCACCCCCCTTGGGCCAGCCCGTGGGGACGTCCGGTAGGGTGTTCGTTTGCCGGTACGACTGATCGCACCGTTGCGCCAGCACCTGTGACCCTCCAAACGCCCGAAGACACGGCCAAAACCCCCGCCGCCCCGGCGGCCCAGGCCGATTCCGGTGGCTTCGTCGCCGCCACGGTGGATGAGTTGCGCAAGGTGGTCTGGCCCAGTCGCCAGCAGCTGTTCAGCGAGTCGGTGGCCGTGATCTTGATGGTCAGCCTCTCGGCGGCCACGATTGCCGCCGTCGATCGCTTCTTCGGTTGGGCGTCCTCCCAGATCTTTCGCTGAACCACCCGACCGCTGGTCCCTTCCCGCTGCGCCTCCCCGTTCTGAACTCCGTGTCCGAAGCCCAACTTGCCACCTCTGATCTCTCCGCCGGCGACGAGCCCCTTGAAGCGGCCGCCACGCCGGCTCAGGTCATTGACCTGAGCGAAGCGCCTGCTGGAGAGGCGGGCGCCGAGGGCAAGAAGACCGTGGCCCGCTGGTACGCCGTCCAGGTGGCCTCCAGCTGCGAGAAGAAGGTCAAGGCCACCCTGGAGCAGCGGGCCGTCACCCTCGGGGTCGACAGCCGCATCCTGGAGATCGAGATTCCCCAGACCCCGGCGATCAAGATCAAGAAAGACGGCAACCGCCAGAGCACCGAGGAAAAGGTGTTCCCCGGCTATGTGCTGGTGCGCATGATCCTCGACGAGGACACGATGATGGCGGTGCGCAGCACCCCCAACGTGATCAACTTCGTGGGGGCCGAGGAGCGGCGCGCCACGGGCCGGGTCCGCGGCCACATCAAGCCCCGCCCCCTGAGCCGCACGGAGGTGGACCGCATCTTCAAGCGCGCCGCCGAGAAGAAGGCCGTTGTCAAGTTCGACCTGAGCGAGGGCGATCAGATTCTCGTCACCGCCGGTCCGTTCAAGGACTTCCAGGGTGAGGTGATCGAAGTCTCCGGCGAGCGCAGCAAGCTCAAGGCCCTGCTCTCGATCTTCGGCCGGGAAACCCCGGTCGAGCTGGAATTCGCCCAGATCAGCAAACAAAGCTGAAACCCAGCGGCCGCCTCCCTGCGGAGGGTGGCCGTCCATCGCACGCCGTTTCCTTCGGGTCGGCGATCCGCAGACCGTCCCGACGTCCCCCTACGGAAGTCCCCGTTCCCCAGCCCAGCCGATGGCCAAGAAAGTCGTAGCCGTGATCAAGCTGGCCCTCAATGCCGGCAAAGCCAATCCCGCACCGCCCGTGGGTCCTGCCCTCGGTCAGCACGGGGTCAACATCATGGCGTTCTGCAAGGAGTACAACGCCCGCACCCAGGACAAGGCCGGCTATGTGATTCCGGTGGAGATCTCGGTCTTCGAAGACCGCAGCTTCACCTTCATCACCAAGACCCCGCCTGCCTCCGTCTTGATCTCCAAGGCGGCCGGCATCGAGAAGGGTGCCGCCACCTCCGCCAAGGGCTCCGTGGGTGCCATCAGCCGCGCCCAGCTCGAGGAGATCGCCCGCACCAAGCTGCCCGATCTCAACACCTCCAGCCTGGAGTCCGCCCAGCGCATCATCGAAGGCACCGCCCGCAACATGGGCGTCGCCATCCGCGACTGAGCCTGATCCGGCGAGCTCCGGCTCGCTTGATCGCCACCATCTCTTTCATCCACCTACCGGGGGAGACCGTCACACGGTCGTTCGCACCCCATCACCCACCATGCCAAAGATCTCCAAGCGACTGTCCGCGCTCCAAGCCCAGGTCGAAGACCGCGTCTACACCCCCGAGGAGGCGCTGCAACTGGTCAAGGACACCGCCACCGCCAAGTTCGACGAAACGATCGAAGCCCACGTGCGTCTGGGCATCGATCCCAAGTACACAGATCAGCAGCTGCGCACCACCGTGGCCCTGCCGAACGGCACGGGCCAGAGCATTCGCATTGCCGTGATCGCCCGCGGCGAGAAGGTGGCCGAGGCCAAGGCAGCCGGCGCCGATCTCGCCGGTGACGACGAGTTGGTGGATGCCATCGCCGCTGGCCAGATGGATTTCGACCTCCTGATCGCCACCCCGGACATGATGCCCAAGGTCGCCAAGCTCGGCCGGGTGCTCGGCCCCCGGGGCCTGATGCCGAACCCCAAGGCCGGCACCGTGGCCACCGACCTGGCTGGTGCGATCAACGAGTTCAAGGCCGGCAAGCTCGAATTCCGCGCCGACCGCACCGGCATCGTGCACGTGCGCTTCGGCAAGGCCAGCTTCAGTGTTGAGAAACTGCTGGAGAACCTCAAGGCGTTGCAGGAAACGATTGATCGCCAGAAACCCAGCGGTGCCAAGGGCCGCTACTGGAGGAGCCTTTACCTCTCGTCCACCATGGGCCCCTCGGTTCCTGTGGATGTTGCCCTCCTGCAGGAGATCAAGCAGGAGAGTTGATCAGCTGGGGTACGTCAGCCTGTAGGGTGAACAACTGGCTCATGCCAGTAACGGGCACGCGCCCGACCCAAGACAGCAGGTTTTCCTTAAATCCTGCCGAGGTGCACGCGAAGGTTTTTCCCCCATGGGGTGGATCATCACGCGGCCTCGCTTCCCTTCCCTGGGAGGTTTCCAAGGCTGCGTGCCCCGCTTGTTCCCCCGATCCGTTCCACACCTATGGGCCGCACGCTGGAGAGCAAGCAACAGATCGTCGAAGAGCTCAAAGGGCTCCTCGGTGAGGCCGATATGGCGCTGGTCCTTGATTACAAGGGCCTGACCATCAAGGAGATGTCTGATCTGCGGACCCGTCTGCAGGCCAGCAACGGCATTTGCAAGGTGACCAAAAACACCTTGATCCGCCGTGCCATCGATGGTGATGCCGCCTGGTCGGAACTCGATTCCCTGCTCACGGGCACCAATGCCTTCGTCCTGATCAAGGGCGATGTCGGCGGTGCCGTCAAGGCCGTTCAGTCCTTCCAGAAGGACACGAAGAAATCGGAAGTCAAAGGAGGCCTCTACGAGGGCAAACTCCTTTCCCAGTCCGATGTTCAGGCCATTGGTGAGCTGCCTTCCAAGGAGGCTCTGCTGGCACAGATCGCTGGTGCGATCAACGCCGTGGCCTCCAAGGTTGCACTGGGCATCAACGAGGTTCCGACCGGTCTTGCCCGGGCGCTGAAGGCGCACGCCGAATCCGGCGACAGCTGAATCCAGGCTCCGGCTTTGCCGGGCCAGGCCGCCAAGAGTTCGACCGATCCCCCTGTTCCCCAACAGATCTGTTGCTGATCCCCCCTAACCATGTCCCCAAAAACCGACACCATTCTCGAATCGCTCAAGGCGCTTTCCCTGCTGGAGGCTTCTGAGCTTGTCAAGCAGATTGAAGAGGCCTTCGGCGTCTCCGCGGCTCCGGCCGCCGGCGCTGTGGTGGTGGCCGCTGCCGCCGCCGCTGAGCCCGTCGAAGAGCAGACCGAATTCGACGTGATCCTCGACAGCTTTGATGCTGCCGCCAAGATCAAGGTCCTCAAGGCCGTCCGCGAGGTCACCGGCCTGGGCCTGGGCGAAGCCAAGGCCCTGGTGGAAGCCGCTCCCACCCCGATCAAGGAAGGCATCGCCAAGGGCGACGCCGAAACGATCAAGAAAGCCGTTGAAGAGGTCGGCGGCAAGGTCACCATCAAGTGATCTGGCTCGGCGGGGGCCACACTCCCCGTTGGATCTTCTCCATGTCTCCGCCGGCCCCATCAGGCCGGCTTTTTTATGGCCAACCGTTGCCAGCCCCGCCGCACCCCTTGCCAGGCAGGTCTTCAGGCACGCGGACAAAAAAAAGCCCCGCCGAAGGCAGGGCTCTGAGATTGGAACGATCCTGGGAGTCTTTCCTCGTTTCGACCCCGGGAGAGCGTTCCGCACTCCTCACACGCCCAGACCATACAGGGAGGGGATTGGGTGTCGATCAGGGAGCGGACGCTGTGGCAACTGTCCTCATCCCTGGAGGGACTCACTCCCGGAAGGGGATCACCCGCAGGTTGATGGGACCACTGCCGTAGCCCGATCGGACCTCACTCCGCCCAAGGCCCATGGCCCCTCGTGCTCTTGGTTCAGCAGACTCCCCGCGGGCGAGGCTCAGGGGTGTGAGCGTCTCCGCAGACCTGGAGAGTTGGCTCAGGCTGCCGTCGCTGGCGAAGTAGATGTGGCTGAGGGTCTGGCCCCCGTAGACCCGGCGGCGCAGCTGCCAGCCGGGCTCCAGCGACATCGCCACGAAGCCGTCCCGGTCCCGGCGCTGCACCGAGCCACGGCCGAGCAGCAGATCCTCGCTGCTATCGGGGGAGGACCCGAGCAGCTGCAATTCCTGGCCCCGCTGGCGCAGCTGCAGCCGGTAGCGGTTCGCCAGGTCCACCTCTTTCACCCGTAGGGAATAGCCGTTGCTGTCGATGTAGCGGCTGCAGATGCCTGAGTAGTCAAAGCGGGTCAGGGACGCGTCAATCAGACCATCCGGCCGCTGCTGCCAGCAGGAGGGGGAGGGCCGCAGTTGCTCCAGCACGATCAGGCTCCAGTCGGATCGGGCCACTGGTTTGGCCAGGATCACAAACCGGGAGGCCTCCACCGGCCGGCTTTCAAACAGATTGACGGCCCGGGCCGCCGGCAGGGGAGCCAGCGGCGAGAGGGCCAGCGCCGCTCCGCTGGCCAGCAGTGCTCCAAGGCCAAGGTCTGCGAGGTAGGTTCGCTGCATGCGACGGATGCCCCTAGTCGAGATCGGACCTGCGTTCTACCGAACTTCCCCGCCCGAGCCCAGTGGCCACTGAGGCAGGGCGGGTTGTCACCGCCTCCTGTGACGGTGCCTGCAGCGGCAACCCTGGCCCTGGCGGCTGGGGCGCGTTGTTGCGCTTCGAAAACGGCACGGTGCGGGAGTACGGCGGTTGGGAGCCGGCCACCACCAACAACCGCATGGAGCTCACCGCGGCCCTGGCGTTGCTGAAGACCCTCGCCGATCTGCCCAGACACCCCGCGCTTGCGATCCGCACCGACAGCCGTTATCTGATCGACGGCTTCAGCAAGTGGATGGCCGGTTGGAAGCGCAAGGGCTGGCGCACCGCTTCCGGGGGCGCCGTGCTCAACCGCGAACTCTGGGAGGCCCTCGATCGGGCCCGCCTGGTGGATGTGCCCTTCGTTCACGTCAAGGGCCACAGCGGCGACCCTGACAACGACCGCTGCGACGCCATCGCCGTGGCCTTTGCCCGCGGCGGCCGGCCCGCCCTGGCCGGTTCGCTTCCAGCTGCCGAAGAAGGCCTCCCCGGAGCCACCGAGGACCTGCCCACCGATGACCTGGCTCCGGCGCCCTTGCAGGCGCTGCTCAGTCGGCTTGAGCTGGCCGATCGGCTGGCGCGGGGGGGCTACGGCCTGAGCGCCGTGGAGCTGGCCCAGCTGGTGGAACAACCGCTGGCCAAGGTGCAGGACCGGCAGCTTTCCTGGCGCTGGCGCGATTGGCAGGTGCGGCCCCAGGCTGAAGGCCGGTGGCGGCTGGTGCGGGAGGTGGCCGATGGCTGAACGGACGCCACAGGACCAGACCCAGGGCAGTGCTGTCCGCGCCACCGATGCGCTCTACCGCCGCTGGGTGGGCCCGCTGCTGTCCCGCGATGGGGGCGCCGACGCTGAACAGTTGAGCGTGATCACCTTGACGGCCCTCGGCCAGGCGGCCCTGCGGCGCCACTGGCCGATCGTGGCCGGCAGTCTGGCGGGACTGGCGGCGGAGCTCCAGCGCCGCGATCCCCGGCTGGGGCAGACCCTGTTCGGCTGTCGCTTCGCCAACCCGGTGGGGCTGGCGGCCGGTTTCGACAAGAACGGGGTGGCAGCGGCGATCTGGCATGTTTTCGGTTTCGGCTTCGCCGAGTTGGGCACCGTCACCTGGCAGGCCCAGGCCGGTAACCCCCGGCCCCGACTGTTCCGGCTGGCCGCCGAGCGGGCCGCCCTCAACCGCATGGGGTTCAACAACGTCGGAGCCGAGGCCGTGCGCCGCACGCTCGAACGCCAGCAGCTGCCCCCGGCGGGCCAGCGTCCAGCGGTGCTGGGGATCAACCTGGGCAAGTCCCGGGCCACCTCCCTGGAGCTGGCTCCCGATGATTACGCCTCCACCCTGGAGCTGCTGTCGCCCCTGGCGGACTACGCGGTGATCAACGTCAGTTCGCCAAACACCCCTGGGTTGCGGGAGCTTCAGGAGGAGGTGCAGCTGCGGCGCTTGGTCGAGCGGCTGCGCCGGTTGCCCGCCTGCCCGCCCCTGCTGGTGAAGATCGCTCCTGATCTCGAGGATGACGCCATCGATGCCATCGCTCGCCTGGCCTACGAGGAGGGCCTGGCCGGAGTGATCGCGGTCAACACCAGCCTCAACCGGCTGGGCCTGGAGCAGCGGCGGCTCACCCAGAGCGGCCGCTGCCTGGCGGAGGAGGCGGGGGGGCTGAGCGGCGCCCCCCTGCGGGCTCGTGCCGTGGAGGTGATCCGGCGGCTGCGGGCCATGGCGGGTCCGTCGTTGCCACTGATCGGGGTGGGAGGCATCGATTCGGCAGAGTCCGCCTGGGAGCGCATCACCGCCGGCGCCTCCCTGGTGCAGCTTTACACAGGCTGGATTTACCAGGGGCCGGCGTTGGTTCCTGCGATTCTTGAGGGCCTATCGGCACAGCTTGATTGCCACGGATTCCGAGAGATTGGTGAAGCGGTCGGCAGTGGGGTTCCCTGGCGCTGAACTACCGGTACTCTTTGGAGAACTTTGACCGCCTTCGGTTTTGGTGCTCTCCGGTGTACAGAATCGCCTCAAGCCTCTGAAGGCTTGGCTCTTCCCTCCTCGTGTTCTCCTTGAGCTGGAGGATCGCTGGTTGACACTCTCAGCTTTCCCCTCCGGCAGCCAGCAGCGGCGAGCCACATTGCTGCAGCGTGTGCCGCTGCCCGCCGGTTCGATCGTGGCTGGTGAACCGCGCCGCACGGAGGCGATCGGCGATTTGATCGGTGATCTCTTGCTGGAACACGGTCTCAACGGATCGCGTGTGGTGGCCACGCTGCCCCACCAGGCCACCCAGTGGCGTCTTGTGCAATGGAGCACGCCGGGCTGGCCGGCGAATCCGGAGAAGGAACTGGAGGCACTCAATCCCGATCTTGGCTTGCCCTACCCCCTCACGGCCGCCTATGTGACGTTGTTGCCTCTGCCTCGCAGGACGTCCAGCGAGGCGGCCACCTCGCTGCTGGTGACCGTCCGCCGCGCCGCCATTCAGTCCTGGATCGACATCTTCTCCCTGGCAGGCGTTGAGTTGGATCGGTTGGAGCCGCCGCAGCTGAGCGAATGGCGGGCCCTTGAACCCTTGCTCAGTGAGCTGCCCAGTGGAGCCTTGTTTGTCCAGGTGGATCTCAATGAGGGAGGCAGCCGCTTGGTTCTCTACCGCCATGGGGTGCCGGAGTTTGAGCAGGCGTTGCCGGCTGCGGGCCGTCCAGTCCAGGCGGACCTCAATCAGGAGTTGGTGCAGAAGGTCGAGGGCATTGTTCGTTACTGGCGTGAGCAGGATGCCACCGTGAGTTCCGTGCGGGTGGGGCTTGTGGGAACCTTCGCGGAGCGCCAGGATCTGTTCGATCTATTCAGTCGACCGGAGGGCTGGAGCGTGGAGCAGGTCGATGCGTACAGGCTGGGCTGGATCGATCGTCCGGCTGATGCTGCTGACAGCACTACGCCGACCGGTGGTCAGTTGCTGCGGGTGGCGGGTCTTCTGAATGAGGCACTCAACCCATGACCCGATCTCCAGGTTCGATCGATCTGCTGCGCCAGCGTCGCATCGAACTGGGGCTCCCCGAGCATCCGGAGGGCCCCACCGATTCTTCCAGGTTGCTCCTGAAGGGGGGCCTTGTCGGGGTCGCCCTGGTGCTGGTTTCCTTACTTGTTTGGCTCGGATTCCGCTTCCGGCTGCAGGCCTTGGAAGCCGAGGCCACCCAGCTGGCCGACGTCCCGGGTCAGGTGAAGGCGCTGCAGGGCGAACTCCAGGCCTCGATCGACCGAACCGCGAAATTGAAGGCCCTTAACAAAAGACAGGCTGATGCCTTGGTGACGGTGCGTTCGGGCTCGGCGTTGCTCACCCAACTCTCCTTGATCACACCGGCGGGGATTCAACTTACCGATGGGGATGTCAATCACGATGGCAATAGCCTCACCCTCAAGGGCGTTGCGGCTGATCCGCAGGCCTTCAGGCGTATCAATGCCCTCCAACTTCAGCTTGCCAATGCGCCGATGTTTGAGGCCGGAACTGCCGAGGTCGTCAAGGTGACCCGCGAAGCCAACAATCCCCCTTCCTTGGCTCCTCCTGGTGTTGCCCCATCGACCAAGGTCAACTTCGAGTTAAAGGTTCAATTCAGCCCAGAGGCTCGATCAGCAAACATACCTGAACTAAAGCGTCTTGGTGCTGAGGGAATGGCCCAGCGCTTGATTCTTCTTCGCCGTGCGGGGGTAATGCCATGACCAATCTCCAGGCGCAAGCGCCGAGCACCAACCTCAAGGGCTTCTTGTCCCGTGACCGTTTACTGGTCGGGGTGCCTGCAGTGATTGGCGGTGTGATCGCCCTGGCTTTTGCAGGATTTGCGATTGTCCCAGTCTGGCAGCAGGTGGACAAGGTTCAGTCGCAAGTTAACGACCTTCGCGAGCAGCAGGCTACCCTTCCACTGTTGCGCAACCAATTGGCGGTGCAGCAAACCAATGAAACCGAGGCATCCAATCTAAGGGAAAAACTATTCGCTCTGATTGCTGGCAGCGGCAGCATGAACACCTTCCTGGCCCAGCTCAGTGCCGAAGGATTGCGCACAGGTGTTCAATTGGATGCTTATGAACCTCTTCTGGCAGTTGCTCCTCCTGCGACTCCTGCAGCTTCTGCGACTCCTGCAGCTCCTGCCAAGCCGGGGGTCACTCCGGTTGCCGAGGATCCGCTGTTGGCACCTGGTACACAGAAAACATCCGTGTTGATCGGGGCTAGGGGACGCTATCCGCAGGTGTTGGCTTTGCTTCGCAGGCTTGAAAGCCTTGGGCTGTTGGTGGTGCAAAAGGATCTTGTCCTCAGGCTAGAGGATGTCAAGCAAGGGCCGGCGCCTGCTCCCGGTTCGACCCTTGCCATCGCGCCACCACCTCCACGCACCGTTTTGAAGTTGAATGTGGCGCTTTATTCGAAGGCACCCCAGTCTCCTGGGGCGAAAAAGCCTTGAATCATTTCTCTTGCGATGGTACTCAAGTCATTTCAGCGTTACGATCCGCAGGTCATGGATGTTTTGAGGGTGGTGGTCACAGTGGGTAGTCAGCGCTTGTTCCTCTGGGCGGCAGCCACCGCCTTTCCTGTTCTCCAGCTGGTAGCCCCCAGTGGCTCTGCTCTGGCCCAGGCTGTGCCGCTTTCCGTTCAGTCCCAGCCGGCAGCCGAAGGCCTGGTGCTCAAGGCCCGGCGGCTGAGCGATTCAGTGGAAGTGCTGATTCAAGGCACTGGCCCGGCTCCGGTGCTGCAGCAGTCCAACAGCGGTGGAATCTGGTTCGGTCAATTGGCCACCAGCCAACCCTTGCGCTTGGGGGCGGGCTCCCAGCGTCTCGCCTTGCCTGAAGCGGGGATCGAATCGATCACCCTGCAGGGATCGGGGGGCAGCTACCAGATTCAGGTGAAACCGATGGGAGGGGCTCCCCTGGCCCGTCCGCTGGTGAGCGCCGATGGCCGCAACCTGATCCTCTCGTTCTCAGCCAATCCCCAGGCCACCACCATCACCGGACGGCTTGATCTGAACACCCCTGGGCGCGTGCCCCAAAGCGTGGTTGCCCCAACCCTGCAACCCCGGGCAGTGGCCCCGCCGCTAGGCGACATGGCAGTGGGCAGCATGGTTCTGCGGAACAGAAGTTTTGTCAATGTCAGTGGTCCCCGCGTTACCCTCACCCTCCGCAATGCACCGGCCAAGGATGCGTTGATGGCGCTGGCCCAGCTTGGAAACTACGGTTTTGTTTTTGTCGATTCTCAGCCCACCGGAGGGAGTTCTACGACCTCTTTGCTGCCGCCGATTTCGATAGCCTTCCGTAATGAAAGCTATCCGCGGGCATTCAATTCCATCCTTCTCGCGTCCGGACTGCAGGGCAAGCTTGAGGGGAGCATGATCTTTGCTGGCCCAAATGTGGCTTCAAAGACTTTTGGTTCCCAGATATCCAAGGTTTACCGGCTCAATCAAGCTTCTTCTGCCTCTGCGGCCAATTACCTGGCTAGCCTCGGGGCTACCGTCACCAAGGTGAGCACTGTCACGACGGCGGTTTCTCAAGGAGTTGACCAAGCGAATCAAGTAGCGGGCGGTTCTGCGACTCAACAAACCACAAGTTCAACCCAGCAGACCGTTGAATCCTTCGGAGCAGGAAGCGGACCTCTCCAGGGCCTCATTGGCACAACAGATTCTCGACTAGGTACGATAACCCTTATCGGCGATTCTTCATTGGTAGCCATCGCTGAAAATTATCTTCGTCAACTTGATCTGCGCCAGCGCCAGGTGGCCTTGTCAGTGAGGATTCTAGATGTCACACTTGATAATGATAATGAGACAAAAAATAGTTTTGCTTTCCGTTATGGCAATAACTTTATTGTCAATGATCAGGGCAAGCTAGTAGGAGCTTTTGGTCAGTTCTTGCCTCCGTTGGGTTCTCAATTTGATGTTATGACTGGAGGCGCTTCCAGCGCAAAGTCTCAGTTCATTAACGTAGGATCTGACACCACACGCGTTCTTGAGTCGGCCTTGAATCCTCAGCCGGCAAACCCTGGGAATGCCTATCCGAGAAACAACTTTTTCGATTTTGTCCAAGCTTCTATTCAGTCGAGAAGCACAAAGGTTCTTGCTAGTCCTACTTTAATCCTAAGCGAGAACCAGGATGAAATTAAGGGTGGTGCTGAGGTGTCTGCGGCGTTGGCGGCGACCTCATCAGGATCGAGCAGTAGCAGTTCCAGTTCCAGTTCTTCGGGGCTGGCCGGTACCGTTGGTGGCGCATCGATTGGCCGTCCTCGTTCAAACGAGTCCTACCTGACAGTCGGCGAGCAGGTGATCACCAATTACACGGTTACGGCCGGTCAGAATGGTGCTCCTAACAGCTGTCAGCCCCAGCTATCCATTGCCGGACTCACTTTCGGTGCACGGGTTTCGAAGATTGATGACAATGGGTTCGTGACCTTCACGCTATCACCCCAGATTTCGGCCACAACTCGTCAGCAACAAGTTCCCCAATGCGGACCAATTGATATCTTGTCAATTCGACGTTTAGATACAGGAAGTTCCCGCGTCCGCGACGGCCAAACCCTTATCTTGACTGGCGTGATTTCTGATGTGGATGCTCAGATTGTCAACAAGTGGCCCATTCTTGGTGACATTCCATTGATCGGGCAGTTCTTCCGCGGTACCAATGGTTCCCGACGTAAGCGAGAGCTTGTTATCCTTGTCACTCCGCGAATCATTAACGATGTTGAAGGAGGAACCTATGGCTACGGATACTCACCATCCACCAATGATGCTCGTCAATTCGTTGGCTCTCAGTGATGAATGCAGAAGTTTTTAGAACGCCGAAAAGGCCTTTATAGCAAGGGGGGCCAAGAATTGGAAGGCACTCATGGCCCCAGTGATGAGTTGGGAGCCAAAATTGTTGCCTTTCGATTTATTGTCTCCTGAAGCCATCATTTGTTCCGACGCTTTCTTTAGCTCCAGCGCCGTGGCTTGGTCCCCAGAATTCTCGAACAATGTTGACGCATAGGCGAAGTCTTGGGCGGCTAGCTGCTTTTTGCCCTGTTCGCTGCGACTAATGCCCCGGGCGACCCAGCTCAGCGCAGCATCGGGTTTCTTGCGAATCGCTTCTCCGAAGAAGCGCTCCGCCTCCGGGAAGCGCCCCTGGATGGCGGAATCGGCTCCGGCGTTGTGGAGGGCGGCGTAGCTCTGGGAGGCACTGGACACCCCGATAGCCTTTTCCCAGTGGGTCCGTGCCAGGCCATCGGGGTCGAACAGTGCGTCGCTGAGATCGGCGGAGCGCAGATCGGTGCCTTGCAACAGGGCACCTCTCAGATCAGCGCCTCGCAGGCTTGCTCCGACGAAGCTGGTGTAACTCAGATCGGCCCCGCTCAATTTGGCCCCATCCAGTCGGGCGCCACTGAGATTCGCCCGTTGCAAGAGAGCCTTTCGCAGGTCGCCATCACGCAGGTCCGCCTGCACCAGGTCAGCGTCCTGGAGTTTGCAGCCCACGCAGCGCCGACTCTCCAGCAGCCGCATCAGTTGGGTCTGATCCGCCGCCAGGCCTTGGCCAGCGGCCAGGCCCCCCAGCAGGGCCAGGCTGATCAGAGGGACAACTTTGTTCATCGCTGCTGAGGACGCTGCCTGTGTTCTAACCACGGCAGCTCCAGGCGTCGAATCGCTGTTGCCAGGTCGCGGCCCGGCTGTCGCCAGAAAGGAGCTGCTGGCGGGGCCTGGCGGGCGAAGCGCCGTTGGCTGTAGTTGAGCTCAAGCTGCGCCAGGGGACCGCTGAGGCTCGGATGGATCGCACCCACCCGGCGGCAGAATGTGTCAAGGCTCTCGCCGGGGAGGGGCTCCAGCCCAAGGCGCCGAAGGGGCCTGAGGCTGCGCTCCAGCTGGCGCCTCAGGCGGTCCCCCGGACGCCTTTGCCAGCGATCCAGCAGCTGCATCAGGCCCAGGGCCACAATGATCGTCCCGGCCATGGTGAGGAGCAGCAGCAGACCCTGCCAGTCCTTCCAGGGCCCCATCCACTGCCCCAGCCAGGCCTGCTGGGCTGCGCCGTCGAAGCCCAGCATCCAGCGGGTCCAGAGCAGATCCAGGCTCCCCCAGCGCTGGCCCAGCGCCCGCAGCCAGGTGGGGCCGAGCCGCAGCAGGGCCAGCTCCCCCGGGCGGTCCGCCAGGCTCCCCGCCAGGCCCCGCTCGATCCGGGCTGGATCCACCCAGCCGGTGGGATCCACCCTCACCCAGCCACTGGTCCCCAGCCACACCTCACTCCAGGAATGGGCATCGCTCTGGCGGACATCCAGGAAGCCACCGCCCCCGCTGGCGTCCCCCACCCATTCGCCCCCCTGGTAACCCACCACCACCCGGGCGGGCACGCCAGCCGCCCGCATCAGCGCCGTGAAGCTGGCGGCATAGTGCTCGCAGAAGCCCTTCTGGGTCTGGAAGAGGAAAGCATCCATGGGCGCCAGCCATGGCAAGGGGCCGGGTTCGAGCGTGTAGCGAAAGGGCCGTTGCTGGTACCAGCGCCGGGCGGCTTGCACCCGCTCCAGGGGGCTAGCCAGGCTGCCCCACGACTGGCCCAGGGCCTCCAGGCGCGGATTGCTGCCCAAGGGCAACGCCAACTGCCTAGCCGTGGGGCCCACCAGGCTCCAGGAACCGATGCGCTGGGTCTGGGTGAGGGTGTAGATCGGCCGATCACCGATCAGGCGTTGACTGCGCAGCACGCCCTGGTCGCTGATGCGCAGCTCGGCTGATTCGGGCAGCCCCTGCCCCGACCAGGGCAGCTGGGCCAGGGGCCACGGCTCCAGCAACCACAGCTGGCTGCCCCCCCCTGGGCCAGGCTTCGTTGCTGTGGGGGATGGAAAGGTGGTGGTCGAGGGGGCCGCCGGGACCCGTTTGGGGACACTCCAGCCCCGTCCATCGAAGGACTCGAGCACCAGCACCCGCCAGTAGCGCTGGCTGGGCGGTGGCGGCGGGTCGCTGCCGAAGCTCACCCGCAGGGCTGGCGAGGCATCGCGCACCAGGGAGCTCAGACCGCCGGGGTTGAGCTGGTCTGAGAGCCCGGTGCGGCCGGCCTGGTTCTGGGGCAGCTGCCAGAGCGGTCCCAGCCGCGGCAGCAGCAGGAACAACACGAGCATCAGCGGAATGGAGGCCCCGAGCAGCCGCAGGATCTGCCCCAGCGCCCGCCGCAGAGACGGGACCTCCCCTAACTCCTGAAGGACGATCGCTGCGATCGCCAGCAGCGCCGTGGCCCCCTGCGCCAGGCTTGGCGCAAGCCCGGGGTTGATCACCGCCAGCACCCCCACGGCCAGCAGCTGGGTGAGGGCGCTGCGCTGAAGATCCGAGGGCCGTCGGGCTTCCCAAAGCTTCAGGGCCGCCAGCACCACCAGCAGCACCACCCCCCAGAACAGGGGATGGCGGGTGTCGCTGCCAAGCAGCTGCAGGGCCAGGCAGGCGAGGCCGATCTGCTGCAGCTGAATCGCCCGGGGACTGAGGGCGACATGGGCCTGACTCATGGCCGTACCTGGCTTGGCCGAGCAAGGGCCAGGGCCCTCAGGCACCGGTCCCGGTGGGCCTTGCCGCTGCCGATGGGGATGGTGAGCTCCCCCAGCCGCAGCCCATAGGACTCGTTCCCCTGGCCGAGCTGGGCGATGCGCGCGCTGAGCTGGCTCAGGGCCCGCTCCCAGGGGGCGTCCGGGTGGGGAGCGAGCAGGCCGTGGCGGGGTGCGGGGTCCTCGAAGCGCTTGCTGTAGCGGCCACCGCTGCGGGCCAGCTGTTTCCAGGCCAGCCGTGCCAGACCCTCCTGGGGCCGATGGGGGCGCAGCTCGCTCCAGTCCTCGCTGCCATTGGCGTTGTGCTGGCTGGCGGCCTCATCCACCGTCTTCTCGCCTTCGCCCACCATGGCCACCGCACCGTTCAGCCGCTGGGGGTAGACCAGCTGGGGAACACTGGGCTCCCAGACGCTCCAGCAGTGGAACAGGCCCAGGGGTGCCGTGGACCAGATCCGCAGCCGGCCTGGACGCTGCTCCCCCCGCTGGGGGGAACTCCAAGACACAGCGATCGTTCCCTCCCCTGGTGGCACCGTCAACGTCGTGATCGGGCCGCCGCGGGCTCTCAATTGAAGCTGCACGCTGTAGCGGTGCACGCGGCTGCTGAGCTGAAGCGGGTAGGCCAGGGTCTCGCCCGCGAAGCCGCCCGCGGGCTCACCGCAGCGCAGGCGCAGCCCCTGGAGGTTGAACTGGGTGAGGTGCAGGCTGATCAGAAACAGTCCCGTGCCCAGAAACCCCAGCAGCAGCGGGCCGTTGCTGCCACCATTGATGCCCAGCAGGTAGAGCACCACGCAGCTCAGCAGCCACAGCCAGCCGAAGCGTGTGGGGAGGATGTAGAGGTTGCGGAGCCCCAGCAGCAAGTCCTCGCCGCCCTTGGGGCGGATCAGGCGGTCGGGAAAGCGCTCACGGGGCGTTGTCATGACATGGCTGACCCCTCAACGCACGCCATCCACCGCCTCCAGCAACGGTCGGCAGAGGGCTCCCTCCGCCCCCTGAGGCTCCCCCCCATCGAGGCGGTGTTCGCACACCGCCTCAAACACCGCCTGCACGTCGTCGGGTTTGACGAAATCGCGCCCCTCGATCAGCGACCAGGCCCGGGCGGCCTGCAGCAGCCCCTGGGCCGCCCGGGGTGAGAGCGCCGCCCGGCTGCCCGCACCGGGCCCCACCGTGCGGCTCTCGGCCACCAGATCGAGCACGTAATCCAGTAGGGCCGGCGAGGCGTGCTGACGGCGGCAACGCGTCTGTTCCTCCTGCAGTTGCTGTGGGCTCAGCAGGGTGGGCAGGTCGGCCAGCGCGAGACCCTCTCCCGCCAGCAGCGCCCGCTCCGCCTCCCGCGCCGGGAAGCCCAGACTGAGCCGCATCAAGAAGCGGTCGAGCTGGGATTCCGGCAGTGGGGCGGTGCCGGATTGATCAAAGCCGTTCTGGGTGGCGATCACGAAGAAGGGCTGGGGAAGCGGGTGGCTGGTGCCATCCACGCTCACCCGCCCGGCCGCCATTGCCTCCAGCAGGGCGCTCTGGGTGCGGGGGCTGGCCCGGTTGATTTCGTCCGCCAGCAGCACCTGGGCGAACAGCGGGCCCGGTTCGAAGCGGAAACTGCCGGTGGTCTGATCGAACAGGCGGATGCCAGTGAGGTCGGCCGGCAGCAGATCGCTGGTGAAGTGCACCCGGCGAAAATCCAGACCGAAACTGCGGGCCAGGGCCTCGGCGAGGGTGGTCTTGCCCATCCCGGGCAGGTCTTCGAACAGAAGATGCCCGCCGGCCACCAGCCCGGCCACCGCCAGCTGCACCTGGCGTTCCTTGCCGAGCAGCACCCGACTGATCTGGGCCACGACGGAGACCAGGGAACTCATGGACCGGCCCAAGTGGCGCCAGGCTAGGGGTGATGCCGTCTTGATCCGTGTCCAGCGCAGGCTACGAACCGATCGAGCGCCACGGCGGCAATCTGGCGGCCACCGCCCGCCGCCTGGGCTGCCGCCCCGACCAGCTGTTGGATGCCAGCGCCTCCCTGGTGCCCTTCGCGCCCCCCGCTGTCCTGCTCCGGGCCCTGCGGTCCGCCCCGCTGCGGGCCTACCCCGACCGCACCTACGCCTCCCTGCGCGGGGCGATCGCCCGTCTCCATGGCCTTGAGCCGGCCTTGGTGCTGCCTGGCAACGGCGCCGCCGAGCTGTTCACCTGGGTGGCCCGGGATGCCGCCAGCGCCGGCGTCAGCCTGCTGCCCGCCCCCGGTTTTGCCGACTATGAACGCGCCCTGGCCTGCTGGGGGGGCGCCTGGAGCCGGCTTCCCCTGGCCCTGGATTGGTCCGACCAATGGCCCCAGCCGTTTCCGGATCCGGCCACTGGGCAGGCCCCCGCCGAGGTGCTGTGGGTCACCAACCCCCACAACCCCACCGGACAGCTTTGGTCGCGAGCCAGCCTCGAGGCGCTGCTGGGGCGCTTTGCCCTGGTGATCGTTGATGAGGCCTTCCTGCCGTTGGTGCCGGGAGGCGAGGCCGAATCGCTCCTTCCCCTGGTGGCCGATCACCCCAACCTGGTGGTGATCCGCAGCCTCACCAAGCTGTTCGCCATTGCCGGCCTTCGCCTGGGCTACGCCGTCGCCGCGCCGGAGCGGCTGGGCCGCTGGAGCCGCTGGCGGGACCCCTGGCCGGTGAATGCCATGGCAGCGGCGGCGGGGGAGGCTCTGCTGGCCGATGGCCGCTGGCCCCGGCGGGTGCGGCGCTGGGTGGGCACAGAAGGCCCGCGGCTGTGCCAACGGCTGGCGGCCCTGGGCGGGCTCCATCCCTTGCCCTCGGCCGCCAATTTCTTGCTGGTGCGGGGAGAGGGCTCCCTGGTGTCCCTGCGCGAGCGTCTGGAGCGCCAGCACCGGGTGCTGCTGCGCGATGGTCGTTCGTTCGAGGGGTTGGGCCCCGAGTGGCTGCGGATCGGACTTCAGGACCGCAGCGGCAACGGGCGGATCCTGCGGGCCCTGGGCTGGGAACTCAGGAAGGGGGCCTGAGCTCCGCCAGCAGATCCACCAGCCGTTGGCCTGCATCGCGCACCGCCAGGCGCTCCATTCCCTGCCGCAGGGTGAGGAGCGGATCGGCGGCGCCATCGGCCCCCCGCAGCCGGGGCCCCAGCAGGTGCCAGATCGCCTCGCCCAGGGCAGGGTGATCCGGTGGGTGCTGCCAGACGATCACCGCTGCCCCCAGGGCCGCCGCTGCCGCCGCATTGGCATCCTGATGGCGGTCGGCGGCCTGGGGGAAGGGCACCAGGATCGCGGGCGCCCCGCTCACCGCCAGCTCGGCCAGGCTGCCGGCGCCGGCGCGGCTGATCACCAGATCGGCCTGCTGCAGCAGGCCTGGCATCTCTTCGCTGAAGGGGCGCTCCAGGTAGAGCGGGTGCTGGACATGGCCCGCCTCCGGGTCGCTGCTGCCGCTGAGGTGCACCACCCGCACACCGGCCTCCAGCAGGGCGGGGAGCAGGGGGCGCAACATCCGGTTCAGCCCCACGGCCCCTTGGCTGCCTCCCATCACCAGCAGCAACGGGCCCTCCCCCGGAGGCACCCAGGCCGGCAGCGCGGCGGGCTCCAGGAACGCCCTGCGCACGGGGGTGCCTGTGAGCAGGGGGTGGCAGCCCGGCAGCCGCCGCTGGGCCTCCGGGAGTCCCACGGCCACCCGTGTGCACAGCCGCCCCAGCAGCCTGGTGACGCGCCCGGGGACGCCGTTGGATTCGTGCAACACCACCGGCACGCCGCAGCTCCTGGCCGCCAGGATCACCGGGGCTGCGATGTAGCCACCGGTGCTGAAGACGAGCTGAATCCTCTCCCGACGGATCAGACGGCGGACATCTCGGCTGGCCAGCAGCAGCCGGAGCAGTTGGCAGAGCTTGCGCAGGCCCCGGCCCTGGAGGCCGCCCGCCCGGACGGTGTGCAGCGGGTAGCGGCTGGGCACCAGTTCGCGTTCGAGCCGGTCGGGGACTCCCAGCCAGCGCACCGACCAGTCGGAGGGCAGGGCATCGGCGACGGCCAGGGCGGGGAAGAGATGGCCCCCGGTCCCGCTGGCGGCGATCAGAAGCCGGGTCATGGAAGTCAGTTGAAGCGCCGCTGGAGTGGGCGAGCGCGCCTAACTTAAGGTCCACCGCCGGTGTGCTTGATGTCACTTCTTCGCCCCTGGCTGGCGGCCCTGCTGAGCGCCACGGCCCTGGTCCTGCCGGCGGCACCGCGGGCCGCCCAGGCGGCGGCTCCTGCCACGATCAGCGGCGAGCTGGCTCCGCTGCCGCCTGCCCTGCAGAGTCTGGAGACGGCCCTCAACAGCGACGCCCCTGGCGCCCTGGCCGCCGTGCTGGAGCCTGGACCTGGTCTGGTGCCAGCGTCGATCGAGAGCCGTCGCCGCAGCTTCAAGGAGCGTTTCCCCGATGCCCGCTGGCAGGTGTTGAGCGGTCCGCCCCTGGCCGATGGCCGCTCCAGCCTCACCCTGCGCATCACCGGCACCCGCAGCGAAGGGCCTTTCACCTACAGCCTGCTGGCGGAGCAGGTGCTGGCGGTCACCAGCAGTGGATCCCGGATCACCGCCCGGGAGCTGCTCAAGGAGAGCTCGATCCTGCGCAGCGGCAATGCCGATCTCAAGGTCAGCCTGCTGATCCCCGACGCGGTGCTCACCGGCCAGCGCTACGACGTGGATGTGGTCTTCGATGACCCCCTCAATGGCTCGGTGGCCGCCGGCGGCATTGCGGCGGTCACCCCCCAGCAGGTGGAGGCCCAGGAAAGCCCCGAGATGCGCCTCTCGGCCCTCGGTGGTGGTGGCCTGTTCAAAACGGTGCTGGCCCCCGATCAGCCCGGCGGCCAGACCTGGGCGGTGCTGCTCGTGCACCCCGACGGCATCATCAGCGCCAGCAAAAGGGTGCGGGTGGTGAGCAGCACGGCGGCCCTCAAACTCTGATCAGCCCCTGGTTGTCCCCCTGATCCTGCCCATACCAACGGGCCAGGGCGGCCACGTCCTCCTCGCCGAAGCCCGCCGCGATCAGCTGGTCCTCCATGGCGGCCACCCTGGCGCTGATCGGCAGCTCAAGTCCCTGGGCCGTGGCGGCGGCCAGGGCGATGGTGAGGTCTTTGCGGTGCAGGTCGAGCTTGAAGCCGAGGGGAAAGTGGCCCCGCAGCATGGCGCCCGAGCGGTGCTCCAGGGCCCAGGAGCCCGCCGCCCCACCCTTGAGGGCCTCCACCAGGAGCTCCAGCGGCAGCCCCAGGCGCCGGGCCAAGGCGAGGGCTTCGGCCACCGCCGCGTAGCTGCCCGCCACCAGCACCTGATTCACGGCCTTGGCCTGCTGGCCCGCGCCCACCGGTCCGAAGTGGGTGAGACGCCCCCCCACCACCTCCAGCAGGGGCCTGGCCCGCTCCAGGTCGGCCGGGTCGCCGCCGATGAGCACCGAGAGGCTGCCGGCGCGGGCCCCTTCGGTGCCACCGGTCACCGGGGCATCGAGGTACGCCACCCCCTGGAGCCGCAGCCGCTCCGCCAGCTGCTGGCTCGCGGCCGGAGCGATGCTGGAGAAATCCACCACCAGGGCGCCGGGCTGCAGGCCCTCGGCAGCCCCCTCCGCTCCGAACAGCACCGCCTCCACATCGGGTCCGTCGCTGACGCAGATCGCCAGCAGGTCGGCTCCGGCGGCGGCCGCCGCTGGCGAGGCCGCCCGCCTGGCGCCCCTGGCGGCCAGGGGCGCCTCCCGCGCCCGGCTGCGGTTGTGGACCGTGAGTGCATAGCCCGCCGCCAGCAGATTGGCGGCCATCGGTTCGCCCAGGGCTCCGAGGCCGAGAAAGCTGACGGCCACGGAGGGCGGTTCATGGGGCCCCGGGGGCCGGGAAGATTCAGTCATGGACGCCGCGGACCCGGTAGGGATTCAGTCGGATGGGTCCCACAGGATGACAACGTCACCAAGCCCAACGCCATGCGCCCCTTCACTTCCGTTTCCGTTCAACGCCTGCTGCTGCCGCCGGTGGCTGCCGCCCTGGCCCTGGCTCTGCATCTGGGGGGCGCCCAGGCCCAGACCGTCCCCACGCCCCAGGCGGCACCGGGCCCCCGCTCCGAGAGGCTGAACCTCACCCCCGCCCAGCGCCAGGAGCTGTTCAGTGGCCGTAGGTCCATGGCCCTGCGCACCACTTCCGAGCGAATCGCGCTGCTCCAGCAGAGCGAACGCTGCCTTTCAGGCGCCAAGGATCTCGACGGCCTGCGCCTCTGCCAGCAGCAGGAGCGCACCACCCAGCGGGAGCTGATGCAGCGCCAACGCGCCGAGGTGGCCGGGCTGTATCAACGCCTGGGGCTGCCGGCTCCCCAGCCGCGCCGCTGGAACGGCAACAAAGGACCTGGCCCAGGTCCTGGCCCAGGTCCTGGTCCCGGGGGAGTCAGCCCGGACAAGGCCCCTTGGTGATCATGGGTTTCCGGTAGCGGCGGTTGGGGAAGGATCTGGACATCCCTTCGCCCCCAGGCGGTCAGGTTTCAGTCACATCGGCCCGACACACTGGAATCCTCGCGATGGACCCAACGATGACAATCCTTCCTTCCGCTTCTCCTTCCACCAGCCGGCTGCGCTTCTCCCTGCAGCGTTCGCTGGTGCAGCCGGCGGCCGTGGCCCTGACTCTGGCGCTTCCGATCCTCAGCGGCGCCTCCCTGGCTCAGGTGGGATCTCCCGCCGCACAGACCAGGCCCAACCTGAGCGAAACCCAACGCCAGGAGCTGTTCCAGAAGCGGAGGTCGCTTGAGCAGAGGAGCCATGCCGGCCGCATCTCCATCCTGCAGGAAGCGGATCGCTGCATCACCGCCGCCCAGACCAGGGAGGCCTTCAAAGCCTGCGAGCAGAAGGAACAGCAGGCCCGTCAGCAGCTCCGCGGCCAGCTCAGGGCCGAAGCGGCTCAGGTCCGTGCTCAATTCGGCCTGCCCCCCAGGCCCGAACGGGGCTGGAATCAAAAGCCGGGCGCCGCCCCCGGCCAGCAGGGCATCTAGGCCGCGTCCTGTTCAGGCCTCATCGAGGGCTGCCACGCCGGGAAGCACCTTGCCCTCCAGCAGCTCCAGGCTGGCGCCGCCGCCGGTGGAGATGTGGCTCATCTGCTCGGCCACGCCCACTTTCTCCACGGCGGCCACGGAGTCACCACCACCGATGATCGTGCAGCAGCCCGTGGCGCTCAGGCCCGCCAGGGTGTGGGCGATGGCGTTGGTGCCGGCGGCGAACTTGTCGAACTCGAACACGCCCATCGGGCCGTTCCAGATCACCGTCTTGCAGTCGGCCAGGGCGGCCTGAAAGGTCTTGATCGAATCGGGTCCGATGTCCAGGCCCATCCAGCCATCGGGGATGGCCTCGATGGAAACGATCTGGCTGTTGGCGTCGGGGGAGAAGTTGTCGGCCAGCACCACATCGGTGGGCAGCAGCAACTGAACACCCTTGGCTTTGGCCTTGGCCTCCAGCTCCTTGGCCAGCTCGAGCTTGTCTTCCTCCACCAGGCTCTTGCCCACCGCCAGGCCGCGGGCCTTGTAGAAGGTGAAGATCATGCCGCCGCCGATCAGCACCTTGTCGCACTTGTCGATCAGGGCTTCCAGCACGCCGATCTTGCTGCTCACCTTGGAACCACCCACGATCGCCGCCAGGGGCCGCTTGGGCTCATCGACGGCACCCTGCAGATACTGCAGTTCCTTCTCCATCAGCAGGCCGGCCACGCAGGGCTTCAGGTAAGCGGTCACGCCTGCGGTGGAGGCGTGGGCGCGGTGGGCGGCGCCGAAGGCGTCATTCACATAAACGTCGGCCAGAGCGGCGAGCTTGGCGGCGAAGCCGGGGTCGTTGTTCTCCTCCTCGGCGAAGAAGCGCACGTTCTCCAGCAGCAACACATCCCCGTCGGCCATGGCCGCCACCTTGGCTTCGGCGTCGGGGCCGATGCAGCTCTCGGTCTTCAGCATCGGCTTGCCCAGCAGCTCGCCCAGCCGCTCAGCGACCGGGGTGAGGCGCATGGCCTCGTTCACCTGGCCTTTGGGACGGCCGAAGTGGGCGGCCAGGATCACCCGGGCGCCCTTGCCCGTCAGGTCGTTGATCGTGGGGAGGGCGGCGCGGATGCGCGTGTCATCGGTGATTCCCCCCTGCTCATCAAGCGGTACGTTGAAGTCGACCCGAACCAGAACACGTTGGCCGCGCAGGTCGTCGGCGGTGAGGCTGGTCAGGGAGCGCTTCGCCATGGGTGGGGGGTTTGAGGTAAAGGATGGGCGACATTAACCCTCAGCCCTCTGCCGCCCGTGGCCCCGGGCGCTAGGACAAGGGAACCTGGGAGAGTGGCGATGTTTGAAACGGTGCTGTTCCCCATCGATCAGAGCCGCCAGGCCCTGGATGCGGTTGCCACGGCCCTGAAGCTGGCCCGGCAGCATGACAGTCACCTGGTGGTGCTCTCGGTGGTGGAGGAGGAACCCGGGGCGATGCACGACCCCGAGGCCGTGGCCCAGCTGCTGGAGCAGGCCCGCAGCAGCTTCGTGGAGGCGGGGGTGCCCACCCAGGTGATCGAGCGTGAGGGCAAGCCGGCCTTCGTGATTTGTGATGTGGCCGATGAGATCAATGCCGATCTGATCGTGATGGGTACCAGGGGGCTGACCGTGGAGGCCGATGTTCCAAGCACCGCCGCCCGGGTGATCCAGCTCGCCCCCTGTCCGGTGCTGGTGGTTCCCTGATGGATGGTCCAGGGGAGGCGGGCGGTCGCGCGCCGGCGATCCAGTGGTATCCCGGCCACATCGCCCGTGCGGAACGCCAGCTCAAGGCGCAGCTCGCCAAGGTGGATCTGGTGATCGAGGTGCGCGATGCCCGCATTCCCCTCTCCACGGGCCATCCCCGTCTCAAGCGCTGGACCGACGGCAAGCAGAGGCTGCTGGTGATCAACCGCCGTGACATGGTGCCGGAGGCGGCCCGGATGGCCTGGGATCGCTGGTTTCGCGCCCAAGGTGAGACCCCCTGGTGGTGCGACGCCAAGGTGGGCACGGGCGTGAAGCAGCTGCAGGAGGCGGCGATCCGCGCCGGTGAGCAACTCAATGCCCGCCGGGCGGGGCGTGGCATGCGCCCGCGGCCGGTGCGGGCTCTGATGCTGGGCTTCCCCAATGTGGGCAAGTCAGCGCTGATCAACAGGCTGGTGCGCCAGAAGGTGGTGGACAGCGCCCGCCGGGCCGGGGTCACGCGCACTCTGCGCTGGGTGCGCCTGGGCCAGGCCCTGGATCTGCTCGATGCCCCCGGCGTGCTGCCGCCCCGGCTCGAAGACCAGCGCTCCGCCTTGCTGCTGGCCCTCTGCGACGACATCGGCCAGGCGGCCTACGACGGTGAGGCGGTGGCGCGGGCGTTTCTGCGTTTGCTGGAACGGCTGGAGATCGATCCCACCAACGGCATCGCCGCCGGCTTGCTGCAGCGGCGCTACGGCGTGGCGGCCCCGGCGGCCCATGCCGATGGGGCCGAGTGGCTGGAGGCCGCCGCCGCCCGCCACACCAGCGGCGATACCGCCCGCCAGGCCCAGCGCCTGCTGGATGACTTCCGCCGCGGCGTGCTCGGGCCGATCGCCCTGGAACTGCCACCGACGCCGCTGCCCATTGGCTTGGGGGAGACCGGCTTGGAGTTGGCTGGCCTGGAGGTGGCCGGGGCGTGAGCGGCTTCGGCGAAGGCGAAGGCGAACTGCTGACGCTCACCTATCCCAAGCCGCTGCCGATGCGGCTGGACCGCTGGCTGGTGAGCCAGCGGCCCGAGCAGAGCCGCGCCCGGATTCAGAAGTTCATCGACGCCGGTTACGTGCGGGTCAACGGCGTCACCGGCCGCGCCAAGACCCCCCTGCGCCCTGGCGATGCGGTGCAGCTGTGGATGCCGCCCCCGGAGCCCCTGCCCTACCTGCTGCCCCAGGACATCCCGTTGGATGTGCTCTACGAAGACGAGCACCTGATCGTGCTCAACAAGCCCGCCGGGCTCACGGTGCACCCGGCCCCTGGCAACAAGGACGGCACCCTGGTGAATGCCCTGCTGCACCACTGCCCCGATCTGCCGGGCATCGGCGGCGAGATGCGCCCGGGAATCGTGCATCGCCTCGACAAGGACACCACCGGCTGCATCGTGGTTGCCAAGAGCCAGGAGGCCCTGGTCAAGCTGCAGGGCCAGATCCAGAGCCGCGTGGCCTCACGGGAGTACCTGGCGGTGGTGCATGGGGCCCCCGGTGCCGAGCGGGGCACGGTGGTGGGGGCGATCGGGCGCCATCCGGTGGATCGCAAGAAGTACGCCGTGGTGGCCGACGCCTCCGGGCGCCACGCCAGCACCCATTGGCAGCTGGTGGAGCGGCTTGGCGATTACTCGCTGCTGCGCTTCAAGCTCGACACCGGCCGCACCCACCAGATCCGCGTCCACTGCGCCCACATCGGCCATCCGATCGTGGGGGATGCCACCTACGGCCGTTGCCGCAAACTGCCCGTTCTCTTGTCGGGCCAGGCGTTGCATGCGGTGCAGCTCGGGCTTGACCATCCGATCAGCCACGAGCGCCTGGTGTTCCAGGCGCCTCTGCCGGCGGTGTTCGAGCGCTTGCTGGCGAGGCTGCGGAGCGCCTGAGGGCTGGCCTGGATCAATGGGGCCAGGGAGCCCATCAGGTGGCCAGCGACGGCAACCGCGGGGAGGCCTCCACCAGGGCCCGGGTGATGGCGGCCTGCGGATGCTTCAGCAACTGATCGCCCGGCCCCTGCTCCACGATCCGGCCCCCCTCCAGCACGATCAGCCGCTGACAGAAACCGCTGGCCAACGCCAGGTCGTGGGTGACGAACACCATCGCCAGGCCCAGGCGCTGTTGCAGGGAGCGCAGCACCTCCAGCACCTCCGCCTGCACCTCGGCGTCGAGCATGCTCACGCTCTCATCGCAGAGCAGCACCCGGGGCTCCAGCATCAGGGCGCGGGCGATCGCCACCCGTTGCTGCTGCCCCCCCGAGAGCTCCCGGGGCAGGCGCCGCTCGTAGCGCTCCGGCGGGGTGAGTCCCACCGCCGCCAGCTGGGCCCGGGCCTTGGCCCGGGCTTCAGGGCGGCTCGCCAGACCGTGGATCAGCAAGGGATCGGCGATCGCCTCCCCCACGGCCATGGCTGGGTTCAGGCAGGCCAGGGGGTCCTGGAACACCATCTGGATCCGCCTCCGGGCGCGGCGGCGTTGGCGACCCCGCAACGCCAGCAGGTCCTGTCCCTGCAGAAGCACCGATCCGCCCCGCACCGGCGTCAGGCCCATCAGGGCCCGGCAGAGGGTGCTCTTGCCGCAGCCCGAGGCCCCCACCACGCCCAGGGTTTCACCTTCGCGCACCCGCAGGCTCACCCCATCGACGGCCTTGAGCCAGCGGGGGTTCCAGGGCAGGGAGGGGAGCGGGTGCCAGCAGCGCAGGTTTTCCAGCTCCAGGAGCAGCGGTGCCTCGCTGGGGGCTGGGCTGGGGGTGCCTTCGCGGACGCGGGCGGCCGCCAGCAGCCGCTGGCTGAGGGGGGCCCGCGGCTGGGTGAGCAGTTGGGTGGCGGGGGCCTCCTCCACCAGCCGGCCCTGATCAAGCACGGCGATGCGATCGCACCAGCGGCCCGCCAGCGCCAGGTCGTGGCTGATCAGCAGCAGGGCGCTGCCCGCCTCCTGGCAGAGGCGGCTCAGTTCGGCCATCACCTGGGCGGCCACCGCCACATCCAGGCTGGTGGTGGGCTCATCGGCGATCACCAGGGGCGGTTCCAGCGCCATGGCCAGGGCGATGGCCAGCCGCTGGCGCATGCCGCCGCTGAATTCATGGGGGTAGCTGCCATAGCGCTCGCTGGCGATGCCGACGCGGGCCAGCAGTTCCTCGGCGCGCTGCCGGCGCTGGCGGCGTTTCAACAGCGGGCGGTGGGCCGCCAGGGTGTCGCTCAGGTGCTCCCCCACCGTGAGCAGTGGGTTGAGCCGGGTCATCGGGTCCTGGAACACCAGCCCCACCGCCTCACCACGCAGCTGGCGAAGGGCCCCCTGTCGCAGCTGACGTGGATCGGAGCCCGCCAGCAACAGGGTGCCCTCGCACCGGCTTCCGTGCGGCAGCAGCTGCAGCACCGCCCGGGCCACGGTGCTCTTGCCGCAGCCCGAGGGGCCCACCAGGGCCAGCCGGTCGCCCCGGGCCAGGCTCAGGTTCAGGCCGTCGAGGGTGGTGGCCCCTGAGTCCCGTTCCGATCCGGCAGCAGGGGGGTACTGCACCACCAGATCACGGATCAGCAGCACCGGTTTGGTGGCGGGGATGGTGGCCATTTCCCCAGCTTGGATGCCGGGACCAGCACATCCTGCCAATTGTTTCGGCGCCTGAATACGATGGTTCAATCCGCAGGGTGAGATGCTCGAAGCGGCCCAGGCCACGGCTGTCGAAGATTTCGTTCTCGAAGATCGGGATCAAGACGATCGGGATCGAGGAGATCTGGCTCTTGATCAAGCCGATCTCGGGGACCCCGTTGCGGACGTGACGGCTGGTGACCACCCGGTGATCGGGACGTCGGTCGTGGCCCATGGCTCTGAGCGCCGATGCTCCGACGACTACGCGATTCCGCTGCCGGAATGGCTGCGGCGGGCTTTGGACCAGGCGCAGGTCCCCCCCCAAACCTCCACCCCTGAGGCATCCGCCGCCGCCGGCGAGGCCCCGCTCGCCACAGCTCATCCGCTCGCAGCAGCCAATCAGCGCCTGCTGGCTGCAGCCTTCGATTTCGCCTACCAGCTCCACGACGGTCAGATGCGGGCCAGCGGCGAGCCCTACATCGTTCATCCGGTGGCCGTCGCCGATCTGCTGCGGGAGATCGGCGCCAGCCCGAGCGTGATCGCCGCCGGTTTCCTCCACGATGTGGTCGAGGACACCGGCGTCACCCCCGAGCAGCTGGAGCAGCATTTCGGCCCCGAGGTGCGGGCGCTGGTGGAGGGGGTCACCAAGCTGGGGGGCATCCATTTCACCAACCGCACCGAGGCCCAGGCGGAGAACCTGCGGCGCATGTTCCTGGCCATGGCCAGCGACATCAGGGTGGTGCTGGTGAAGCTGGCCGACCGGCTGCACAACATGCGCACGATCGGCGCTCTCGCGCCTGAGAAGCAGCAGCGCATCGCCCGCGAGACCAGGGAGATCTATGGCCCCCTGGCCAACCGGCTGGGGATTGGCCGGCTCAAGTGGGAACTGGAGGACCTGGCCTTCAAGGTGCTCGAGCCCGAGGCCTTCCGCGAGATTCAGCAGCAGGTGGCCAGCAAGCGCAGCGACAGGGAGGATCGCCTGGCGATCACCGTGCAACTGTTGCGCGACCGGTTGGCGGCGGTGGGGTTGCAGGCCTGTGACGTGAGCGGCAGGCCGAAGCACCTTTACGGCATCTGGAGCAAGATGCAGCGCCAGCAGAAGGCCTTCCACGAGATCTACGACGTGGCGGCCCTGCGCATCCTTACCCCCAGCGACGAGGCCTGTTACCGCGCCCTGGCGGTGGTGCATGACACCTTCCGCCCGATCCCCGGCCGCTTCAAGGATTACATCGGTCTGCCAAAGCCCAACGGCTATCAATCCCTCCACACGGCGGTGATTGGCCGCCATCGGCCGATCGAGGTGCAGATCCGCACCGCCGAGATGCACCAGGTGGCCGAATACGGCATCGCCGCCCACTGGAAGTACAAGGAGGGGGGCTCACCGGCCGCCGGTGACACCGAGCGCTTCAACTGGCTGCGGCAGCTGGTCGACTGGCAGAAGGATGACGGCGGCGCCGACAGCAGTGACTACCTGGCTTCGATCAAGGAAGACCTCTTCGATGAGGAGGTATTCGTGTTCACCCCCAACGGCGATGTGGTGGGCTTGCGCAAGGGTTCCACGGCCGTGGATTTTGCTTACCGAATCCACTCCGAGGTGGGCAATCACTGCCAGGGGGTGCGCATCAATGACCGCCTCTGTCCCCTGGCCACGCCGCTTCAGAACGGCGATTTCGTGCAGATCCTCAATGCCAAGTCGGCCCACCCCAGCCTCGATTGGCTCAATTTCGTCGCCACCCCCACGGCGCGGAACCGTATCCGCCAGTGGTACAAGCGCAGCCACCGGGAGGAGAACATCCTGCGGGGACGGGAACTGCTGGAGCGAGAGCTGGGCCGTGGCGGCTTCGATGCCCTGCTCAACGGCCCGGCGATGGCGAAGGTGGCCCGCCGCTGCAACCTGATCGGCACCGACGATCTGATGGCCTCCCTGGGCTTCGGGGGCGTCACCCTTCAGCAGGTGGTCAACCGGCTGCGGGAGGAGATCCGCCTGGCCACCGCGGTGGCCGCTCCGGTGCTCAGCAATGAGGAGCTGGCTCGCGCGGTGTCGGCCCAGGCGGAGAGCGCCCCTGCGGCGAACGAGACCTCCACCGCCAGCCCGATCCTGGGGCTCGAGGGGCTTGAGTACCGCATCGGTGGTTGCTGCAGCCCCTTGCCCGGGGAGTTGATTCTGGGCACCGTCGCCCTCGGCAACCACGGCATCACCATCCACCGCCAGGACTGCCCCAACATCAGCCCGGTCCCGGTCGACAGGCGGCTGCCGGTGCGCTGGAACCCCCTGGGGGATCCCCAGCGCCGCCGGTACCCGGTGCAGTTGCGCATCGAGGTGCTCGATCGCGTCGGGGTCTTGAAAGACATCCTCACGCGCCTCTCCGACAGTCGCATCAACGTGAGTGATGCCCGCGTGCGCACCAACCCCGGCAAGCCGGCGCGCATCGACCTGCGGGTGGAACTCGCCACTGCCGCTCAGTTGGGCACCACCATGGACCAGATCCGCTCGATGGCTGATGTGCTCGACCTCTGCCGAACGGGAATTGGTTGACCTCTGGTGGCAGAGGGCCGGCAGAGGTTGTAGAGCAAGCACTGGCCAAGTGCGCATCAAGCTTAGTATTTGTCAAAATCTAGAATCAGGAAACTGCCATCAGGTCGCCGCAAAAGATTGCCCTGGCCAGCTGCAGTTTGGGCGATCTTCTGCCAGTGAATCATTTTGTCTGTACCAAATGTGAAGGACAATAGTGCAACTGGTTGTGATGACTGACCGGGTTGAGTTGAGTGAATAAAGTCGTCGCCGAAGATAAGCGCCTTCCCTAATTGGTAGGAGTATTCTGCGATGTTATTGTCAAGTGTTTTATAAAGTAACCCAAATCCTTCCGAGCTGCTGGTAAGAGGGCTTAGGACGGTAAAGGCCTCATTGTTCGTGTCAATCCAGTCCACATGGAAATCAGGCTTATGGCAGATGCTGCGGGTTACCAAAAAGCCAGAGTACATTCTCGCGGTCTCTTCGATGTCTAGAACAGATAAGACGTGCTCATGGAGTTTCAGGCGCAGAAACCTGGAGTGAAAATAATGAAAGGCCTCTATCGTGTTCGGTGAGATCCATGCGATGTCGCTGTTCCAGTTGGGACTTGTAACAAAGTAGTCTTTTTGAATGCTGCCATCGCACAGAATTCGGAGAAACTCCTGAATGATTGATATATCAACATCAACTTCTATGACGTTAGGGGCGCATAGCTTATTGTTGATAAACTTGTGCACGCTGCCGACGACCTATTGGCATTCTGGATATGACATTCTAAGTTGCGGGCTTGCAACCTGTCATCCCCTGAATTTGGGTCGGGGGCTTGGTTGATTTGCCAGCCTGTCCTATGGACTCTTCGGCGAAGCCATGGTTCCGCTCTGGTGGCGAAGCTCCCAAGGGTCTCGATTTTGTTAGGTGCTGGATTCCCCCATTGCTGGCCCCAGGGGCCACTCTTGTGTGATGTTTTTCACTCAAGCATCTGTTAACCCCCTTCTGGCTCTGCCGTTCGAAGCCTCGATCGAGGGTCTCGGCAACGACTACTGGGACGTGGTGGAGGCGGCCGATTTTCCTCGCACCACCCTGCGCTTCCGTAACGACGCCCTGCTGAGCCAGCTGGGGCTCGATCCCCGCGCCGTGCGTGACAGCGATCTGGAGGAGGCCTTTGGGCGTTTTGAGGCCCGCAGCCCCCTGCTGGCCCTGCGCTACCACGGCTACCAGTTCGGCACCTACAACCCGTTCCTGGGTGATGGCCGCGGCTTCCTTTACGGCCAGCTGCGCGATCGCCACGGCGACCTGCAGGACCTGGGCACCAAGGGCTCCGGCACCACCCCCTGGAGCCGCGGTGGCGACGGGCGCCTGACCCTCAAGGGCGGCGTGCGCGAACTGATCGCCTCGGAGGCGCTGCAGCGCCTCGGCGTCACCACCAGCCGCACCCTGGCGCTGGTGGAGACGGGTGAAGATCTCTGGCGCGGCGATGAACCCTCCCCCACCCGCAGCTCGGTGATGGTGCGCGTGGCGCGCACGCACCTGCGCTTCGGGACCTGTGAGCGCCTGCTGCATCTCGGCCAGCCCCAGCCACTGGAGCGGCTGCTGCGCCATGTGGTGGCGATCTACTACCCGCAGCTGGCGGCGGCCCATCCGGCCGCTGGCGACGGCGGCTCCGAACCGCAGCTGCTGGCGTTCTACGACGAGCTGGTGGAGCGGGTGGCGCGGCTGGCGGCGGAATGGATGGCGGCGGGCTTCACCCACGGGGTGCTCAACACCGACAACATGTCCCTGGCCGGCGAGAGCTTCGACTATGGCCCCTTCGCCTTCCTCGAAACCTGGGACCCTGGCTTCACCGCCGCCTACTTCGACCACAGCGGCCTCTATGCCTACGGCCGCCAGCCTCTGACCTGTCACCACAACCTGCGGCTGCTCCAGGAACCGCTGGCGCTGCTGCTGCCTCGCGCCGAGTTGGAGGCGCGCTTGGAGCGTTTCGCCCCCGCCTACCACGGGCATTATCGCGCCCGGTTGCTGCGGCGTCTGGGCTTCGCTGAAGGGTCCCTGGCGGCCTCGACCGTGGCTGATCTCCCCGACCCTGTGCTCACCACCCTGCAGCTGCTGGCGGCCTGGCCCGTGGCCTACGGCGACTTCTTCGCCTCCCTCGCCGTTCGCCTGGTGCAGGGGGGAGTGCCGGCGGAAGCGGAGGCCCTCGCTCCCTTCGTGGCCGGGGCCCCCGAGCCGCCCCGGGAGGCCTGGCTGGCCTGGCGCGACGCCTGGTGGCTCAAGGCCCAGGCCCTTCCCCCCGAGCAGCAGGCTCGGGTGGCGGCCACGGCGGCGCGCTGGAACCTGGTGGAAACACCGGTGCGTTCTGTGATCGAGCGGATCTGGGAGGCGATCGATCAACGTGACGACTGGGGGCCCCTCCATGGGTGGCTGGCTCAGGTGGTGAGCCCCTGAAGCCGTGCTTTTGATCACACCAGCTCCGGCAGGTGCTGGCTAGACAGGCTCAACCCATTTCAGGAGTCGCTTCCCATGACCTCTGAGCAAGCCGCCGCCCTGCTGGATGACACCCTCGATCTGGTGCATCTCCGACTTGAACACCTGCAGTTGAGCCAGCAGGGAGCGGAATGCAAGGCCCTGGAGGCGGAATTCCGCGAGTGGCGCCACCCCAGCGGCCCGGAGATCGATCTGGTGCTCTGCCCGTTGCCGTCTGCCGGCTGAAGGGCTGCCGGCTGAAGGACAGCCGGCCCAGATGACGCCAGCCGACACTGGGGGTTGTCCAGCTGACGCCCCCTTGATGAGCGAGGACACCATCGCCATAGGTGGCAACGCCACCGACACGATCGCGGCGATTGCCACTGCTGTGGCACCGGGCGTCGGCAGTGTGGCGATCGTGCGGGTCTCCGGCGCTGGTGCCGAGCCGATCGCCCGCCGGCTGTTCCTGGCTCCTGGGGACCAGGCCTGGGAGAGCCATCGGGTGCTCTACGGCCATGTGATCGATCCCTCCAGCGGTGAGCGCCTCGATGAAGCGCTGCTGCTGCTGATGCGCGCCCCACGCAGTTTCACCCGCGAGGACGTGGTGGAGTTCCATTGCCACGGAGGGGTGGTGGCCGTTGGTCGGGTGCTGGAGCAGGTGCTCTCGGCGGGGGCCCGGCGGGCCCTGCCGGGGGAGTTCAGCCAGCGGGCCTTCCTCAACGGCCTCCTCGATCTCACCCGCGCCGAGGCGTTGAGCGAGTTGATCACGGCCCGGAGCCGCCGGGCGGCGCAGCTGGCGATGGCGGGCCTCGACGGGGGCCTGGAGCGGCGAATCGGCGCCCTGCGCAACCGGTTGCTGGATCAGCTGGCGGAGCTGGAGGCCCGCATCGATTTCGAAGAGGACCTGCCCCCCCTCGATGGCAGCGCCGTGGTGGCGGAACTGAAGTCCGTGCGCGATGAACTCACCGCCCTGGTGGCCGAGGCCGCCGAGGGACGGGTGCTGCGCGAGGGGTTGAAGGTGGCGATCATCGGCCGCCCCAACGTGGGCAAATCCAGCCTGCTCAATGCCCTCAGCGGCAGCGAACGGGCGATCGTCACCGACCTGCCCGGCACCACCCGCGACCTGGTGGAGAGCGAACTGGTGCTGCGCGGCGTGCCCCTGACCCTGCTCGACACCGCAGGCATCCGCGCAACGGAGGATCCGGTGGAGCGGCTCGGCATCGAGCGCAGCCGCCAGGCCCTGGCCGCAGCCGACGTGGTGCTGTTGCTGTTCGATCTGGCCGAGGGCTGGGGCGAGGGCGATCAGGTCCTGCGGCGCCAGGTGCCATCGGAGGTGCCCCTGCTGCTGGTGGGCAACAAGGCCGATCAGGCTGCGTCGGCGCCCCTGGAGCCTGCGGACCTGGCCATCAGCGCCCTGGGGCGCACGGGCCTGGATGAGCTGGCGGAGCGGCTGCTGGAGCGCTGTGGCGCCAGCCTCGGCTCCGGCCTGGAGGTGGCCCTCAACCGACGCCAGGGGGATCTGGCCGCCGAGGCGGCAGCGGCCCTCGAGCGCTCTCTGGAGGCGGCGGGCCAGGGTCTGCCCTGGGATTTCTGGACCATCGACCTGCGCCAGGCGGCCCGCAGCCTGGGGGCCATCACCGGCGAAGAGGTGAGTGAGGCGGTGCTGGACCGGGTGTTCTCCCGCTTCTGCATCGGTAAGTAAAGCCAGTCATTCCGCCTGGTCTCGATACAGTCCGGGTGATGCAGAAGCGCAGAGCGATGGTCGATAGCTCCCGCCTCCATTTGCCCCAGCCGAGCGAGAACCTCGTCTACATCCTGGCGATCGCACTCTCGCCACTGCTGAATTACTTTCTGCGCAATCAGGTGCTGGGTGATCTTCACACCCAGGTACCACCATCGCTCAGTCGGTTGATGCTTCATCAGAAGGATGCCTATGCCGTTTTATTGGTGCTCTTTCTGGCCCTGTTCGCTTTCCTGCTGGTGCGCACCCGCCTGCACCGCTCCCGTGACATCCGCGTGGCACTGAGGCTTCTGGGCCTCGTCATCTCGCTCGATCTTGCCCTCAATCTGTTGACGGTCATTGTTGCCGTCTACACGGTGAAGCTGGGCTCTTTCCAGCTTCTGGGCGAAGCCTTCTGCCTCTACATCTCTCTGAATGTGGTCTTTCTGTTCTGGTACTGGTATGTGGATTTCCCCACCCAGTTGCGCTATCTCCACAACCCCCAGAAAACACCCGACATCACTTTTCCCCAGGAGAACGACGTGCGTCCGCCCCAGTGGCTGCCGCACCCGATCGACTACCTCTTCTTCACAGTGCTCAGCAGCAACACCCTGGGGCCACCCGAGGGCCACAACATCGTGGGGCTCCCCTCAAAGTTGCTTCAGATCGTCCATACGGTGGTGATGCTCTTCGTGTTCATGATCCTGATCGCCCGGGCGATTAACACCCTCGGGGATTAGCCACAGTCACCCAGCCACTTGACGACCTTCATCTGTGCGGCGCCACCCCGAAGCGGCGGAACCACTCCTGCAGCCGGGCCCAGCCCGCCGCCGCCGCTTCGGCCCGGTAGGTGGGGCGATAGTCGGCGTGGAATCCGTGGGGCACATCCGGGAACACCTGGATCTCGCTGCGGCTGCCGGCCGCCTTGAGCGCCGCCTGCATGCGCTGCACCGACTCCAGCGGGATGCCGTCGTCAGCGCCGGCATAGAGCCCCAGCACCGGCGCCTTGAGCTGGCTCACCAGATCGATCGGGTAGCGGGGCTGAAGGGGGGTGGCGGTGCCCACCAGGCGGCCGTACCAGGCCACGCCGGCCTTCAGTCGCGGGTTGTGGGCGGCATAGAGCCACACGATGCGGCCGCCCCAGCAGAAGCCGGTGATCCCCAGCCGGCTGGTGTCGCCGCCATGGCCCGCGGCCCAGGCCACCGTGGCATCGAGATCGGCCAGCACCTGGGCATCAGGCACCTGGGCCACCACCGGCAGGATGGATGGGATGTCGGGCAAGCGGCTCACGTCCCCCTGGCGTTCGTAGAGGCTCGGGGCGATCGCCAGGTAACCCAGCCGGGCCAGGCGCCGGCAGACGTCCTGGATGTGGGCGTGCACCCCGAAGATCTCCTGGACCACCAGCACCACGGGGTGCCTCTTGCCCTTGGCGGGCTGGGCGCGGTAGGCGGGGATCGAGCGATCCGCCGCCGGCACGCTCACGAAGCCAGCGAGCAGCCCATCGGAAGGCGTGCTGATCGTGGCCGCCGTGGTCGGCCCGGCGGCGATGGCGAAACCGGTGGCCAGGCCCCCCAGCAGCAGCTCCCGGCGGCGGAGGCTGGGGGTGGGACCTGAGCTGTTGGAAGGGGATCCCATGGACCGAGGGGGAAATGGGCTGGTGCGCGCCAGTCTGGTCGACAATTCTCTTCAACCCAGCTCCGCTCCCCTGGTTGGCGGTGGTGCCGCGCCCGACCATGCCCCCTGGATCCGCCCCCCACGCCAGCCTGCTTGCCGATCCAGGCCTGAATGAGCGCTTGCGGGGCTGGCTGGCCGAGGACATCGGCCGCGGTGATCTGACCGCGCCCGCCCTGGTGGGGGCCCGGGGCCTGGCCGCCTGGATCGCCAAGCAAGGCGGCAGCTTCTGCGGTGGTGTGCTGGTGGAGCCCCTGTTCCGGCTGCTGGATCCGGCCGTGCGGGTGGAGTTGCTGGTGGCGGATGGCGCGGTGGTGGAGCCGGGGACGCGCCTGCTGGAGCTGGAGGGCCCAGCGACAGCCCTGGTGGCGGGGGAGCGCACGGCCCTGAACCTGGCCATGCGCCTCTCGGGGATCGCCACCGCCACCGCTGCCCTGGTGGCCCAGTTGGCGGGTAGCGGCGTGCGCCTGGTGGACACCCGCAAGACCACCCCTGGGCTGCGGGTGCTCGAAAAGTACGCCGTGCGTTGCGGCGGCGGCCACAACCACCGCCTGGGCCTTGATGACGCCGCCATGCTCAAGGAAAACCACCTGGCCTGGGCCGGCGGGGTGGCCGGCGCGATCGCGGCGGTGCGCGCGTCGGCCCCCTGGCCGGCCCGGGTGATCGTGGAGGCCGAAACCATCGACGAGGCCGAAGCGGCGGTGCGGGCCGGCGCCGATGCGGTGCTGCTGGATGAATTCACGCCCCAGGCCCTCGAGGAACTGGTGCCGCGTCTGCGGGCGCTGGCCGCAGCGGGACCCGTTGGGCAGGTGGTGCTGGAGGCCTCGGGTGTGGACCCCCAGCGGCTGGGGGCCTATGCCGCCACGGGCATCGAGTTGATCTCCACCAGCGCCCCGATCACCCGCAGCCCCTGGCTCGACCTGAGCATGCGCTTCGAGCGGGGCTCGAACTGAGCGGACGTGGCGATGAATGAATGGGGGACCTCGGCCTAGATTTCCATTTCATCCCTGTGGGTCGTGATTGTGGGTTCCATTGCCCTGAGCCGTTGGCGGCTCCTGCTCCTTGGAACCTTGGGTGCCGTGCTGCCGCTGGCGGCGCTCGCGCCTGCGCCGGTCTCCGCTGAAACCGTTCTGGAGCGGGCGGCCAAGGGCGGCGAGGTGCTGATGGTCGGTCCCTCCGACCTCCCACCGTTGATTCGGCTGGGGGCGAAGGGCGAGCCCGAGGGTTATGCCATCGATCTGGCCCGCCGCATTGATCGCCAGATCAAGGCCGAGCTGGGCAGCAAGCTGCAGATCCGCTTCGTTCCCGTCGACAACGCCGCCGCGATGGTGGAGGCCGTGGCCAGCGGCCAGGCTGGCCTGGCCTGCGGCGTGCCGTTCAGTTGGGAGCGGGACAGGGTGGTGGACTTCTCCCTCCCGATCGCGCTCTCCGGCCTGAGGCTGCTCAGCCGCAGCGGCACCGTCGATGGCTCCCCCGCCTCCCTGGCTGGCCGCTCGATCGCCGTGGTGGAAGGCTCCATCGGCGCCAGCGCCCTGGGGAGCCTGCAGCCCAAGGCCAAAGCGGTCAGCTTTTCCACCCTGGCCCAGGCCGTGACGGCCCTGGAGCAGAACAAGGTGGCCGGTGTTCTCGGTGACACGATCGTGCTGGCGGGGCTGCGTCAGCAGCGCCAGCTCAGCGGCGTGGCGCTCGTACCCCAGGTGCCCTATGTGAGCTACGGGGTGGGTTGCATCGTGCCCGAGAACAACTCCACCTTGCTGAACGTGGTCAATCTGGCGATTGCTGGACTGTTCCAGGGTTACTTGGAGGGCCGTCCCGATGCCCTCGCCAGCGTGGATCCCTGGATCGGACCGAAGGGTGTGCTGATGGTGCCCTCCGAGCGCGTCCGCGCCTTCTTTCAATCCGTGCTTCTGAGCCGTGAAGGCTTCATCCTGGGGGGCTCTTCTCCCGCCGCTTCCCGCTGATTGCATCGCTCCCTTTCGTTCTTCACCCCTCGCGTCAACCCAATGGCGACCTTTTCCCGCTCCGGCCTTTTCGGTTTCCTGCTGTTGTTGGCCGCCCTGGTCCCAGCCGGTGCTGGTGCCCCGGCGCTGGCCGGCGAGGAGTCCCAACCGGCGGCGATCGCCTCCCCGTTGGAGGCCGGTCCAGGCTCGATCGATGCCCGGTTACGGCGCATTTCCCAGGCCCTGAGGGAGAAGTCCCCTGAGCAACTGGGGCCTGAGGATCCCGCCACCTCTCCAGATGGCCGCCTCGCCTTCGTGTTCGCGAACGGCGGCGGGCGCGGGGTTGGCTGGGGCAATGGCGGCTTCCGCAATGGCGGCTTCGGCAATGGCGGTTTCCGCAATGGCGGCTGGGGGAATGGCGGCTTCCGTAACGGTGGCTTCGGCAATGGCGGGTTCCGTAACGGCGGCTTCCGCAACTTCTGGTGACCCCGCCTGGAGCCCCGCCCCTCGGCAACCCGGAGGGGTTCGGGCCATTGCAGCTGCTGGTGATCCAGCCCACCCCCTACTGCAACCTCGACTGCGACTACTGCTACCTTCCCAACCGCAACGACCGCCATCGCCTGCCCCTGGAGATCCTGGAGGCGGCCCTGGAGCGGGTGTTGGAGAGCCCCTATGTGGGCGGTGACTTCACCCTGCTGTGGCATGCGGGCGAACCGCTCACCGTGCCGATCGCCTTCTACGACGAGGCCAGCGCCTGCATCCGTACCGCCCTGGAGCGTTGGCAAGGCGAGGGGGAGCCCCTCTCGATTCACCAGTCGGTGCAGACCAACGCCACCTTGATTAACGACGCCTGGTGCGACTGCTTCGAGCGCAACGGCATTTCCGTGGGCGTGAGCATGGATGGTCCGGCTTTCCTCCACGACGTCCACCGCCGCACCCGCACCGGCCTGGGGACCCATGCCGCCAGCCTGCGTGGCATCGAGGTGCTTCGGCGACGGGGCATCCCCTTCCAGATGATTGCTGTGATCACCGAGGAAGCCCTGGGCCATGCCGATGAGCTGTTCGCCTTCTTCGTGGACAACGGCGTCACCGATGTGGCCTTCAACATGGAAGAGACCGAGGGTGAGAACCGCGTTTCAACCCTCAGCCGGCCCGATGCCGAGGCGGCCTACCAGGGCTTCCTCAAACGGTTCTGGGAGCTCTGGCAGCGGAACCCCGAGCTGATGCGGGTGCGGGAATTCGACGGCATCTGCAGCCTGGCGGCGGCGGATGCCCGCATGGAGCTCACGGACATGACCCATCCGTTCGCGATCGTGAACGTGGATGCCCGCGGCTCGATGACCACCTTTGATCCGGAGCTGCTGGCGGTCCAGACCGACACCTACGGCGACTTCGTGCTCGGACATGTGCTCAGCGACAGCCTGGTGTCGATCGCGGCCAGCCCCAAATTCGAGCGCATCCACCGCGACATGCGCTCCGGAATCGCCCGCTGCCAGAGCGAGTGCGCCTATTTCGGCCTCTGTGGGGGCGGTGCCGGCAGCAACAAATACTGGGAGCACGGCACGTTCGACTGCAGTGAAACCCAGGCCTGCCGTTACCGGATCAAGCTCACGGCCGATGTGGTGCTCGCCGAGTTGGAGGAGATGTTGGAGCTTTCGGCCTGAGCAGGCCTCCTGAGGGCGGCGAGGGATGATCGCAGGCAACGCCCCGCGCCGCCTCGGCCTGTTTCCCCATGTTGCGCATCGCCCAGACGCTGACCCACCAGCTGCAGGAGGCGATCGAACGGGCCTATCCCGAGGCGGCGGAGCGGGCCACGGCGGCTCGGCAGCCCCTGGACCCCCAGCTGGCGCCGGCGAGCAAGCCTGAATTCGGCGATTTCCAGGCCAACGGGGCCCTCGCCCTGGCCAAGGGCCTGGGCCAGCCACCCCGGCAGATCGCGGCGGCGATCGCGAGCCAACTGGCGGCTGACCCCAGCTTTTCAGAGCTCTGCCTGGAGCCCGAGATCGCAGGCCCCGGCTTCATCAACCTCACCCTGCGCCCCGAGCGCTTGGCGGCGGAACTGGCTGCGCGCCTGGGGGATCCCCGGCTCGGAGTGGAGCGGGCCCAGGCACCCGAGGGCGCATCGCTGGCGCCGGTGGTGGTGGACTTCTCCAGCCCCAACATCGCCAAGGAGATGCACGTGGGGCACCTGCGCTCCACGATCATCGGCGACGCCCTGGCCAGGGTGCTGGAGTTCCGCGGCCACCCTGTGCTTCGCCTCAACCATGTGGGCGACTGGGGCACCCAGTTCGGGATGCTGATCACCCACCTCAAGCAGGTGGCCCCCGAAACGCTCATCACCGCCGATGCGGTGGATCTGGGGGATCTGGTGGCCTTCTACCGCGAGGCCAAGGCTCGCTTCGATGCCGACCCGACTTTCCAGGCCACCGCCCGCGAGGAGGTGGTGAAGCTTCAGGGGGGCGATCCGGTTTCGCTGAAGGCCTGGGGGCTGCTGTGCGAGCAGTCGCGGCGGGAGTTCCAGCAGATCTACGACCGCCTCGATATCCGCTTGAGCGAGCGCGGCGAATCGTTCTACAACCCCTACCTGGCGGCGGTGGTGGCCGATCTGGAGGCGGCCGGGTTGCTGGTGGTCGACGACGGCGCCGGCTGCGTGTTCCTCGAGGGGGTGAAGGGCAAGGACGGCCAGCCCCTGCCGCTGATCGTGCGCAAGAGCGATGGCGGCTTCAACTACGCCACCACCGACCTGGCGGCGATCCGCTACCGCTTCGCCGCTGCCCCAGAGGGCGATGGCGCCGGCCGGGTGATCTACGTGACCGATGCGGGCCAGGCCAGCCACTTCGCCGCCGTCTTCCAGGTGGCGGGTCGGGCCGGCTGGATCCCTGATGGCGGCCGGCTGGAGCACGTGCCCTTCGGCCTGGTGCAGGGGGAGGACGGAAAAAAACTCAAGACCCGCTCCGGTGACACCGTTCGGCTCAAGGACCTGCTCGATGAGGCGGTGGAAAGGGCCGATGCCGACCTGCGCCGACGCCTGGAGGAGGAGGGTCGCAGCGAGGACGAGGCCTTCATCGCCCATGGGGCCACCACCGTGGGCCATGCGGCGGTGAAGTACGCCGACCTGAGCACCAACCGCGGCACCAATTACCAGTTCAGCTTCGATCGGATGCTGGCCCTGCAGGGCAACACCGCCCCCTACCTGCTCTATGCCTATGTGCGCATCCAGGGCATCGCCCGCAAGGGTGGCGCCCTGGAGGCACCGGCGGCGGAGCCGCTGGTGTTTGAACGGCCCCAGGAGTGGGCCCTGGCCCGCCAGCTGCTGCATTTCGACGCGGTGATCGCCGAGGTGGAGGAGGAGCTGCTGCCCAACCGGCTCTGCTCCTACCTGTTCGAGCTCTCCCAGATCTTCAACCGCTTCTACGACCAGGTGCCCGTGCTCAAGGCAGACGAGCCCGCCCGTGCCTCGCGCCTGGCTCTCTGCCGCCTCACCGCCGACACCCTCAGACTGGGCCTTGGCCTGCTGGGCATTCCCACCCTCGATCGCATGTGATGGTGAACGCGCGCCCCGAGGTGGAGTCGCTCACGGCCTACAGCGCCCCGTTGGAGGGGCGCCGGGGGCTGCTGCGGCTGGATTTCAACGAGAACACCGTGGGCCCAAGCCCGGCGGTGGTGGAGGCGATCCGCGCCATTCCCGCCGATCACTACGCGATCTACCCGGAGTACGACGGCTTGCGGGAGGCGGTGGTGGCCTCACTTCGCTCGGAAGCCGGGTTTCCGGCGGTTCGGCCGCTGGCGGGTGGCCTGGTCCAGGCGCAGGTGGGCCTGTTCAACGGCGCTGACGCCGCGATCCACGCGCTGTTCCATGCCTACGGCGCCCCTGGCGACACCCTGCTCACCACCAGTCCCACCTTCGGCTACTACAGCCCCTGCGCCCGGATGCAGGGGATGTCGATCGAGGCGATCCCCTACCAGGGCCCCTCCTTCGCCTTCCCGCTGGAGGCGATCACGTTGGCCCTGGCGGCCAGGCCCAGGTTGCTGCTGATCTGCAACCCCAACAACCCCACCGGCACCCGATTGGCGCCGGAGCGGATCCTGGAGCTGGCGCGCTCGGCCCCCGGCACCCTGGTGGTGGTGGATGAGCTCTATGAGGCCTTCACCGGTGACAGTGTGCTGCCGCCGCTGCTGCGGGCGGCGGGCGTTGGCGGTGATCCCTTCGCGGCGGTGCCCAATCTGCTGGTGCTGCGCTCCCTGGCCAAGACGGCCGGTTTGGCGGGGCTGCGCATCGGTTTCGCGATCGGAGCCGCCGCGGTGGTGGATCGGATCAGCCGCGTCACAGGGCCCTATGACATCAACAGTGTCGCGGTCACCGCCGCCCGGGCGGCCCTGGCGGATCCGGCCTATGTGGACGCTTATGTGGCCGAGGTGCTCCGGGCCCGCGCCTGGCTGCTGGAGGAGTTGCGCGAGGCCGGCGTGCGATACCACGCCGATGGGGGCAACTATCTGCTGATCTGGCCCCGGGCCGCGGCGGCCCAGGTGGAGGAGCGGCTGCGGGCGGCCGGCATCCTGGTGCGCTCGATGGCGGGCAAACCCCTGATTGATGGCTCCCTGCGGGTGAGCCTCGGCACCCTCGAGCAGATGCAGCGCTTCTGGGGGGCCTACCGCCGGATCGAGCCTGAACTGAACTAAGCCCCGGCTCCGCTTCAGCGCATCACCAGCACCTGGGTGGCGTCGCTGAGCTTGCCTGGCAGGCTCACCGAGCGGCCAACGCGCTTCACCGATGTGCCCCCCAGGGCCTGCAGGAAGGGCTCGAGGCTGCCCTGGTCGCAGTCGGCCGGGGTCTTGCCGCTCACGTACTGCACGGGGATCACGCGGCGCGGTTGCAGTTCCTTGACCACGGCCGCCGCCTCGGCGCCGTCATACACCTTCGCGCCTCCGCCGACGCCGATGATCAGCAGATCGGGGCGGCCCAGGAGCACCTTGTCTTCGGGCCTGAGTTCGGCGGCCGTGCCGCCGATGTGAGCGATCTCCAGGCCACCCTGCTTCCAGCGCCAGAGGGTGGAGGCGCCGAAGCGGCGGCCATCGAAGCGATCGTGGGGTGCCGAGACACCCTCGATCCTCAGACCCCCCACCTTGTAGGAGCCTGGGGTGACGAGGAACTTGCCGCTGGCCACCGGCGCCCCTTCATCGAGCAGACGGCTGCTGGCCAGGATCACATCGGCGCGCACCCGCGGTTCCGCCAGCCCGGCGGCGCAGGCCACCGCCTTGAAGGGGTTGATCAGCACCGTGGCGCCACCCCCTTGGATCAGCAGGGCACTGTGGCCGTAGCTGGTGACGTTCACGCCGCCGCCTGATTGAGCGGTGGCGGGCAGGGCGCCACCACCGATGGCCACCGCCGCCGCCAGGGAGGTGCCGCCCAGGGCTCCCGCACACCGGCGCAGCAGGGACAGGGGGGGAAGGGCCATGGGGGTGTGGGGCGCCCGCTGACGCCTGCGGTGGCGCGAACCTAGCAGCGTTGCCCCGGCCGGTTCAGGGCGGCGTTCCGGTCGTGGCTGTGGCGGCTTGGCGCAGGAAGTTGCCCAGCAGCCGATGGCCGCCTTCGGTGAGCACGCTTTCAGGGTGGAACTGAACGCCCTGCAGGTGCGGGTAGTCGCGGTGGCGCAGGCCCATGATCGTGCCGTCCTCCAGCCAGCCGGTCACCTCGAGGCAGTCTGGGAGGCTGGCTCGGTCGGCGATCAGGCTGTGGTAACGGGTGGCGATGAGCGGATCGGGCAGTCCCTCGAACACTCCCTGGCCCCCATGGCGTACGGGCGAGGTCTTGCCGTGCATCAATTCGGCGGCCCTCACCACCTGGCCGCCGAACACCTGGGCGAGGCACTGGTGGCCCAGGCAAACCCCCAGGATCGGCACGGTCGGCCCCAACTGCCGCAGCACCTCCAGGCAGATCCCCGCCTGGTCTGGATCGCCGGGACCCGGTGAAATCAGGATCGCCTCGGGCTGCAGCTCCCGGATCGTCTCGACGCTGACAGCGTCGTTGCGCTCGACCCGCAGTTCGGCGGCGATCGGATGCTCCTCCGCCAGTTCGCCGAGGTACTGCACCAGGTTGAAGGTGAAGCTGTCGTAGTTGTCGAGCACCAGCAGCATCAAACCTCCTTGGCCCCACGGCCCTCAACTCGATCCATTCAAAGGCCGAGCCGTGCCCAGAGCGGGGGAAGCAGCAGCAGCAGGGCGATCAGCATCGAGGCAAGCGAGGCCACAAGCACGGCGGCTGCTGCGCAGTCCTTGGCGATGCGGGCCAGGGGATGGAACTGGCGCCCGATGGCAAGATCCACCACCGCCTCGGTGGCGGTGTTGAGCAACTCCAGCACCAGCACCGCCGCCACGGTGAGCACCAGCACCGCCAGCCGTTCCGTGCTCAGGCCCAGCCAGAGGCCCAGCAGAAACACCAGCAATCCAGTGATCACGTGGATGCGGAAGTTGCGCTGGCTGGCGAAGCCGTAGGCCAGGCCCTGGGCGGCGTAGCGGAAGCTGGCGGGCAAATCGCCGGCCACCCGCCAGGCTCCAACCCTCATGCTGCGGCCGCGGCGGTGGACGTCGGGGGGGTGAGCGCGGATCGTCGTGGCGGGATCTGGCGGGTTCAGGGTGGTCATCGGCGCTGGGCCTCAGCCTCCTGGAATGAACCATACCGCCGTTGACCAGCTCAGTCTGTGAGCAGTTGCTGACGCCCCAGCATCGCCGCCAGGCTGGGCTCATCCGGGTGGTCCCAGCCCAGGAGGTGCAGAAGCCCATGACTGGCGAGGAAGCGCAGTTCCTGCTCCAGTGAGTGGCCGTGTTCCGGGGCCTGGCGGGCGGCGGTTTCCAGGGAGATCACGATGTCGCCGAGTTCCAGCGGATCGGGGCCCGGTTCCTCGGTGTCCTCCCCCAGGGGCAGGGGCATCGGCGATGCGCCTTCGATCGCCTCGTCCTGGGCGGCGAAGGCCAGCACGTCAGTGGGGCCGCTCTGCTGACGCCAGTCGGCGTTGAGCTCGGCGATGGCCGCATCGCCCACCAGTTGCAGCCCCATGCTGTAGGCAGGGGCTTTCAGGGGTTCGGCCAGTTCGGTGCCCAGCTGGGCCAGCCAGTCGCCCAGCAGGACGTGCCAGCGCTCGGCCCCTTCCAGCGCGTCGCCCAGGGGCCCGGCGGCCGCCAGCAGCTCAGCCGCCAGGTCGGCGTCGACCGTGAAGGCCAGATCCAGGTCGGGCAGGGCCATGGCAGGGGGCAGCTCAGCGATCGGGGAAGGTGCGCCAGTCCTGGCTGGGGAGAAGGTACTTCTCGGCGGGAGCCAGGTCGTGCAGCCCCAGGACGTCCTTGGTGAGGAACAGGAACCGCTCGCCCTGACCATCTTCCCAGAGCGGCAGCTCCGCCAGCGGTGTGCTCAGGGCGCCCGACAGCTGCCAGTCGCAGCCGGGATCCTCGAACAGGACCCGCCCCAGGAATCCGGGGCCGGTGGCGTGGTGGATGTCGCCCCGGAACGGCACGGGGCCGAGTTCCGCCTCGAGCCTGCCCAGCCATCGGCACCGCAGCGGGCGGGTCAGCACCAGCAGATCGTTGATGGGGTAGGCGTCCCAGCAGCTGGCGAGGCTGCCCCAGAAGTGATGGGGGCGTTTGAGGAATTGAACCAGGTTGACCGACTGGGCCAGACAGCCCTCGATCAGGGGCCGGATCAGCGGCGGGAACCGCTCGTCGAAGCGGTTGTCGAGATCGATGTAGGCGTGGTCGTCGTAGGGCAGGGCATACCGCAGCAGATCGCTGCGCAGGGCCGGGTGGGGCGCCTGCCGGAAGTGGCGCTCCACCAGGGGATGGTCCTGGAAGTCGAGCGGCTGGGCGTCGAGATCCCCGTCCTGGAGCAGGCGGGTGCCGGGGAACGCCGCCTCCAGCCGCAGCCGACAGGTCCGCAGGGATTCGCTCAGGGTTTCGGGCCGGTCCCAGTACATGCGGAAACCCCCGCGCCATCGCTGCGGCTCCGGGGCGGCCTCCTGCGCCGTCGATTGCCGGCCCCTCGCCCGCAGCACCGCCTCGCTCAGCAGCAGCCCCAGGCGCACCCGCTCAATCGGCGCCGACGGGCCCAGCCGTGCCGAGAGCGTCTGGGTGGTCGCTGCCAGGGAGAGGGAGGGATCCGTCAGCAGTGCCCGCAGCTGCTGGTCGATCTCCAGCTCAGCCTCCGCCGGGAAGGGATCGCCTGGCAGGTGGCGGACCGCCTCGGCCGGCAGCGGCAGCCTCTCCCCCCCGGGCGACTCCTCTGCCGTCAGCGCCAGCCAGCCAGCCAGCTGTTTGGTCTCCCCTCCGGGGTCGGGCGGCGGGGGCACCAGCACCAGGTGCCAGAGGTCGCCCAGCTCCGCCGGGGGCGCCAGCAGGATTGAGCCCTGCGCCTCCTGCCGCTGGAAGATGGGCAGAACCTGCCCCCCGCGCAGCAGGCAGCCGCCCACCAGCCGGCACCCCGGGCTCGGGGTGAACCGCACCAGCGGCGCGCCGGCGTCAACGACCTCGACGGGAACGGAAACCCAGAGGTGGAGGGCCGCCCGCTGGGGCGGGAGATCACCGATCACGCCGAGGCCGCGAGGATCACTGGCCCAGTGCCGACGGAACCCCGGGGCCAGCCCCAGAGCCGCGGAAGGGAGGCCCTCCCGCGGACCAGGGACCGTGCGACGGTTGTTGCCGCCTCGCTCCCGGGCCCGCTCGAAGACTGAGGCGGCCTCCTCCTGACGCTGCTGGCCCTGCAGGCAGCGTCCGAGCTCAACGAGGGTCGCGGCGGTGGGCTCCGGAGCCTCCAGCTCCAGCAGCCGGCGCAGGGCCCCTTCGGCCACCACCCAGTCGTGGCGCTCCAGGGCGTCGCTGGCCAGATCCCGCCAGATGCTCCCGTTGCCGTCGCTCATGGGCTCCCCCCTGGCCGCGGCGGGCTCAGTGGGGCTGGATCGGGCGCCCCAGCCAGGCCAGGAACACCAGGAACCCCAGCAGCCCGACGGCGGTGAGGCCGAAGTGAAGCAGGCTCTGGCGACCCTTGCGCACCATGTTGCGCATCGCCAGCTTCACGAAGCTTGGGGGCGGCGCCGAGGCCGTGTTGCCCGGTGCCGGGCTGCTCGGGGCAGTTGGTTCGGGCGGGGTGGGGTCGCTCATCGCAGGGCCCTCAGGCGACGGCCTCGGCGGCCACGTCCACGCCCTGGTGGAGCAGGGACTGGATGAAGGGATCCAGGTCGCCGTCCATCACCCCCTGGACGTCGGTGGTTTCCTGCTGGGTGCGCAGGTCCTTGACCATCTGGTACGGGTGGAACACGTAGTTGCGGATCTGGTTTCCCCACGCTGCTTCCACGATGTCGCCGCGGATGTCGGCGATCTCACTGGCCCGCTGCTCCTGGGCGATCACCAGCAGCTTGGCCATCAGCAGGGCCATCGCCTTCTCCTTGTTCTGGAGCTGGGAGCGCTCCTGGGTGCAGCGCACCGCCAGCCCGGTGGGGATGTGCAGGATGCGCACGGCCGTCTCCACCTTGTTGACGTTCTGGCCGCCGGCGCCGCCGGAGCGGCTGGTGGTGACCTCCAGATCCTTCTCGGGGATGTTGAGCTTCACCTCCTGCTCCAGTTTGGGCATCACCTCCACACCGGCGAAGCTGGTCTGGCGCTTGTCATTGGCGTTGAACGGCGAGATGCGCACCAGCCGGTGGGTGCCCTTCTCATTGCGCAGGTAGCCGTAGGCATAGCGGCCGTCGATCTCGATCGTGCAGCTCTTGATCCCCGCCTCCTCCCCTTCCGAGAGTTCGTCCACGGTCACCTTCATGCCGTGGTCCTCGGCCCAGCGGGTGTACATGCGCATCAGCATCAGCGCCCAGTCTTGGGCATCGGTGCCGCCGGCGCCGGCGTTGATCGAGATCACCGCCCCCTCCTTGTCGTAGGGGCCGCTCAAGAGCCGCTCCAGTTCCCAGCGATCCAAGGCCGCCTTGAGGGTCTGGAGGCCGCCGTGGGCCTCAGCGAGCAGGTCGTCGTCGGCTTCGAGCGCGTAGAGCTCAAGGGTGGCCTGGCCGTCATCAATCAGGGTCTGCCACTGGTGCAGCTGCCCCAGCTGGGCCTTGACTTCATCAAGCAGTCGCATCTGTTTCTGCGCCTGCTGCTGGTCGTCCCAGAAGCCGGGTTGGGAGGCCAGCTGCTCCAGGTCGCGCTGGCGGGCGTTCAGGGCCGGTACGTCAAAGACAGTCCTGGGCATGGCCCAGGCGGTCGGTGAGCTCGGAGAGATCGCGCTTGAAGTCGGTGAGGTCCAGCACCGGCGTTCGGGGGTCAGTGTGGTCGACCGTACCAGCGGGCCTTGGGTGGTTCTTAGGATTCGTTCCTCAGGACAAGGCAGCGAAATGGCGGTGGGCACGCAGACCAAGGTCGAGATCTACACCTGGCGGGCCTGCCCGTTCTGCATCCGTGCCAAGGGCCTGCTGGACCGCAAGGGGGTTGCATACACCGAGTACGCCATCGATGGCGATTCGGCCGCCCGTGAGGCCATGGCCGAGCGCGCCGGTGGTCGCCGCAGCGTGCCCCAGACCTTCATCGATGGCACCCATGTGGGTGGCTGCGACGACCTGCACGCCCTCGAGCGCTCCGGCCAGCTCGACGCCCTGCTCGCCTGAACGTGGCGGAGCCCCAACTGTTCGTGCTGGATCCGATCCAGCGCCTGCGCCCCACCAAAGACACCAGCGTCGCCCTGATGCAGGCCGCCCAGCGGGCCGGTCAGCCGGTCTGGGTCGCCACCCCGGCCGATCTCTCGGTCACGGGCCTCGAGCCCGGCCATGAGCCCCTGGTGCGGGCCCAGCCGATCACCCTGGCGGACATCCAGCCCACCGCCGGCGGCTGGGAGCTGCCCGAACCCTGGTACAGCCTCGGGGAGCCCACCTGGTTGCCGCTCACCCACTTCCCGAGGGTGTGGATGCGCAAAGACCCGCCCGTGGATGAGGCCTACCTCTACGCCACCCACCTGCTGGAGCTGGCGGCGTTCAAGGGGGTGCGGGTGCTCAACCATCCGGCCGCCCTGCGCAGCTGGAACGAGAAACTTGGTGCCTTGCGGTACAGCCACCTGATGGCGCCCACCCTGGTGAGCGCCCACGTGGAGCAGCTGGCTGGCTTCGCCGCCGAGCAGGGGGAGGTGGTGCTCAAGCCCCTCGGGGGCCGCGCCGGCCAGGGGGTGGTGCGCACGGCGGCGGATGCCCCCGGGCTGCGGGCGCTGCTGGAGCTGGTGACCCAGCAGCAGCAGTTGCCGGTGATGGCTCAGGCCTTCCTGCCGGCGGTGAGCGCTGGCGATAAGCGCATCCTGCTCGTGGACGGCGAACCCCTGGGCGCAATCAACCGCCTGCCCGCTGCCGGGGAATTCCGCAGCAACCTGGCGGTGGGGGGCGCCGCCGAGGCCACGGAGCTGAGCGAGCGGGAGCGTCAGATCTGCGCGGAACTGGCCCCCGCCCTGCGCAGCGAGGGTCTGTTCTTCGTGGGCATTGATGTGATCGGCGATCGCCTCAGCGAGATCAACGTCACCAGCCCCACGGGGGTGAGGGAGGTGGAGCGGCTCGGAGGTGTGCCCCTGGCCGATCTCACCATGGAGCGGCTGCTGGCGGGCTGAGGGCGAGTTTGTTCGGGCGGGTTGCCCCGGCCGTAGCGGCCTAGTGTTTGTCGTATTCCCATGGCACGCAGGACGATGCTCGGCGGAAGGCCCTGGAGCGAGTGGGTCGAGAGCTACTCCCGCAGCCACCGCCATCCGCTCAACCAGGCCGCTCACCTGGTGGGCATCCCCCTGGTGGTGGGTTCGATTCTGTTGGCCCTGGGTGCCATCGGGATGCCGTCCCTGAGGGTTCCTGCCCTGGCGCTCTTCCTGGCGGGCTGGGCGTTCCAGTTCGGCGGCCATGCGCTGGAGGGCAAGCCGCCAGAGTTCTTCAGCGACCCGCGATTCCTGCTTGTGGGCGTGCGCTGGTGGCTGGTCAAGGTGACCGCCCGCTGAGGCTCAAGCGCTGCCTGCAGGCTGCTGCTGGTCAGAACAGCAGTGCCAGGCCTTGGGCATAGCTGCTCACCTTCGGCAGGCTTGGCTTGCCGTGGTGGCGGAGTTCCGCTTCGGCGATGGCGGTGGCCTGGGGCAGCTTGTCGTAGGGAATCGACGGGTAAGCGTGGTGAAGCGAGTGGTGGGGGAGCCCGCCCATCAGGAAATTCACCACCGGCCCGGACTCGATGTTGCGGGAGGTATAAAGCTGGGTGAGCTCGTAGGTGGTGTTGCGGCTCCACAGTCCGTGGTGCTCGATCATTCCGCGCGCCTGCATCACCCCACCGACGATTCGCTCGACAACGATCAGGGCGACCACCAGGCGAAGCACATGGCCCTGATGGATCGCCCAGGCGAACAGGGAGACCTGCACCACCAGGATGCCGATCAGGTCGATGCGCAGCCCAGCGCTGAGTTTCGAGTGGATGTCACGCAGCTTCCAGCCGAACCAGAACATCGAGACAATCAGCTGCAGCCCGCCCATCCCGAGCACGCTCACCCAGAAGGGATGACGAAAGTGGAACTGGCGCAGGCGGCTGGCCCGGGCCGCCTCCGCCTCGGTGGGTTCCCGTCGCTCCGGATCCCGCAGGTCCATCCCGTTCATGCGGTGATGGACCATATGCAGATTGCGGTAGGTGAGGTAGGGCCAAAAGGTTGGCCAGCTCAGGGCGCACCCCACCGCCTGCTCAAGGTCGCCCTGGTCCAGCAGGGTGGCGTGGCTGATGTCGTGGGTGCTGATCATCGCGAAGGCGTAGAACAGCGTGCCTGCCACCAGCCAAAGCAGCGCCGTTGCCAGATTTGGATCGTGGCCATAGGCCCAGAGGCAAACCAGGGCAGGCACCACGAGCACGAACAGGCGCAGCCAGCCCAGACCGCGATTCACCTGAAACAGCGGACGGACCGCATCCTCGATGACTTCGCTCATCAGGCGGTCGGCGCGGCGCTGCTCGCTTGCCACAGCAGCCTCCTGGCTGCCTTGGGAACGGACGATCATCGCTTCAGGCTCAAGACGATCAGGCCAGAGATTAAGCCAATGAATTCGCTTCGCGCAGTTGCCCACGGGTGTAGGTGTAACCGGCGTCGTAGATCGCGCGGTAGCTCTTCCATTCCAGGAAGGAATAGCCGCTGATCTCCGGCTTCAGAATCATGTCCGCCAGCCGCTCCTGGGCTTTGGTTTCCGCCTGGGAGGCGCACATCATCGAGCCAATGATGGTGCTGGCCAGTGAGGGATTGCGGGCTGGCACCGGAGCCGGTTGGCCGTTGGGCGGGGCGGGCTCAGCACTGGAGCTCAGGGAGATGGCGATCACCCGGCCATCGGTGATGCTGCGGGCGACGCGGATCGGCAGGTTGTTGAGAATGCCACCGTCAACGTGCAGGTTCCCCTGACCGTCTTCGACGGGAGGGAAGATGCCAGGCACCGACATACTTGCAATCACGGCCGTGGCGATGTTGCCTTGTTTCCAGGTATGCAAGGCATTGCCGGTGAGGTTGGTGGAGAAGCACTGGAGGTTGAGCCAGCTGTCCTGCAACAGGCAGGGCGAGAAGAAGTTGCCGATTTCCCGTCGTGAGTTGGCCAGGGTGAACAGGGAATCGCGTGGGAAGGTGAGCTGGTAAGGCTTGGAGCGGATGATCACCCGCTCGAGGTTGTCGAAGATCTCCTGGGCCTTGAGGCCAAAGGCATACAGCGAGGCCACCAATGAGCCGATGCTCACGCCCATCACCATGTCGATATCGTCGATGGCCAGTTCTTCCATCGCCGCCAGAGCACCCACGTGGGCGAATCCCCTGGCGCCGCCACCACCGAGCACCAGGATGTTCGGGATGCGCAGGAGCAACCGGGCCAGGCGTTGTTGATGACTCACCTCCGCTGGCCGCAGGTTCACCACATGGCGCAGGTTGTGGCCACCCGACCAGATCTGACTGAAGCAGCGTTGCTGGTGACTGGGCCACAGACGCACCAGGATGGCCTTCGGTTCGATCAAGCTGGGCAACTCCGCCTCGGCGGCGGATCCATCCCCGAGGATCAGCAGCCGATCGATCAGCACCGAGTTTCTCTCGCTGATCGTGGAGCGCCCTCGGGTGACCACGATTCGCAGCTCGCGCGTCTGGATCGCGTCCGTGAGCCATTCGTGCAACGCCTCTTCATCGCTGCAGGGCTCCAGATCGGTGACGGCCGCCAGGTCGTAGCGGCCCTCCCCCACCACCATGAGCTGCTTGCTCAGCCCAGCGAGGGCCTTGGCGATCAGGGGAGATCCGGGGCTTGCGTCGTGAAGAACGATCGTGTTGAGCGGTGGCTTGCGCGGATCGCGACCGATCGAGGCCGCTTCGGCCAGGGAGCTGATGAACCTTGACTGGAGGTCATGGTCGGCAAACAGCAACTGTTCGAGGTCGCTCTTGCTGAAGCGCAGATAGGTGACGTCCGTGAGCGCAACGGCGGACGCGGAGCGGGGCTGATCGCAGAGCAGCCCGTACTCGCCCACCAGGTCGCCGCTGAGGGCTTTCCTGAAAAAGGAGGTCGATGGTTCCAGCTTGCCGGTATACAGCCCAAGGATTCCCGACTCGACCAGGCAGGCAAAGGGCGCTGGATCGCCCTCCTGAAACAGCAGCGCCCCCTTTGTGAGCGATCCGATTTCCGGCGCGAGGGTCGCGATCACCTCGGGTTGGATGTTCTGGAACAGCGGGGAGTCCGCCAGCAGGTCCCTCAGCCGCTCTTGGCCCAGCATTTCAGCTGTCATCGATCCACGTTGGGGCCCACCGTATCGGCGGCGCGACCCAACGGCTCAGTCTTGGGCTGAGGTCCCCCTTGCACCCGCCACGAGCTGATGACTGTTCGGCAGGTTCAGCTGTTGCTGCAGCACCCCCAGCTTCAGGGCCACCTCCTGCAGTTCCCGTTCGGGCTCCGAGCCCCGCACCAGGCCGGCGCCGGCTGTGAGCTCCAGTCGCCGGCCCCGCAAGGTTCCGCTGCGGATCGCCACGCGCAGTTCGGCGTCCCCTTCGCTGTCGATCCAGCCGATCGGGGCGGCGTAATGCCCGCGCTCGAAAGGTTCCAGGCTGCGCAGCCAGGCCATGGCCTCCCGCCGGGGCAGGCCCGCCACCGCCGGGGTGGGGTGCAGGGCGGCGGCCAGGGCCAGGGGCTGCTGGCTGCCCAGATCGGCGGTGATGGGTGTGTGCAGATGCAGCAGCTGGCCGTGGCGCGCCAGGCGGGGGTGGCGGGGCCGCCGAGGCCGCAACCCGTTCTCCGCCAGCACCTGGGTGATCGCTTCCACCACCAGCTCGTGCTCATGGAGGTCCTTGACGGAGCCGGTGAGCTGACCCGAAGGGGCTCCGATCGGTGCGGTGCCCGCCAGGGCATCGCTGCGCAGCTGGCCCTGGCGCACCGCCAGCAGCCGCTCGGGGGAGGCGCCGATCAGGGCCTCCCCCGGCCGCAGTTGCCAAAGGAAACGACAACTGCCGGGCTGCCGCTGCCGCAGGTGGGACAGCAGCCGCAGGGGGTCAAGGGGTTGGTCCAGCTCCAGGTCCTGGCGCACCGCCAGCACCAGCTTGCGCAGTTCACCCTCCTCCACCAGTTGAAGGGCCCGTTTCACGGCGCCCCGGTAGCCCGCTTGCCAGCTGGAGCGCTGGATCACACCGGGGCCCAGGGCCGGCTCGCCATGGGCCTCGTAATCGGCCGGCAGGGCGGCGAGCCGCTGGGCCTCCTCCCAGAGCTCCTCGGCCACGGAGCGGGCGGTGATGTCACCGCCGAGGCTGCGCTGCAGTCGCAGCCAGCAGTGCCGCCCCTGGCGGCTCAGTTGCCAGCGGGGCAGCACCGCCTGCACCCCCGGCACGCCCATGCCCTCAAGCAGGGGGCTGTCGAAGAAGGAGAAGGCCAGAAGCACCCGCGGCCTGGCCAGGGGAGGGCAGCTCTGGGGCAGGGCCACCAGGCGGCTGAGGCTGAGGGCGCTGAAGCGCTGGGCGAGCTCGAAGCGCCGGGGCCCACTCAGTTCCAGGTGGTTGGTTTTGCCGCCGGCGGCGAGGCACAGCCCCGGGGCACCATCCCAGAGGAAGCGGAACCCGTGGTCGTCGCCCAGGTGGGGCAGCAGGGCCAACGGATCGTGACGGTGGTGGGCTTTGGGCTCGGCCAGGGGCAGCGCCAGGCTGAGAACGCCCTCCTCTTCCAGCTGCCTGGCCCCGTGGGCCGCCGCCGCCAGCAGTTCAGGGAAGGAAGGGCTGGCCTGCACCGGTGACGGAAAGGGGGGAAGGGCCGTGGAAGCTGCTCAAATGTATGGGCCTTCCCGTGTCGTCCGCCGCCGGCCGCCATGTCCGAGCCCCAGGTCGTCGCAAGCCGTTACGCCGCCGCCGGAGCGCCCCCGGCGCCCGATCGCCGACGCCTCTGGAAAGCGGCGATCAAGTGGCCGATGTACTCGGTGGCGGTGATGCCGGTGCTGCTGGCGGCCGGTTGGTGGCTGGGTCAGGGTCAGGCGTTGAGGCTGGATCAGCTGTTGGGCTTCCTGGTCGGGGCGGTGCTGCTGCTGGCCTGGGAAAATCTGGCCAATGATGTGTTCGATGCTGACACCGGCGTGGACCGCCACGGCAAGCCGCATTCGCTGGTGAACCTCACCGGCCGCCGCGACCGGGTGGCCTGGATCGCCAACGGCGCCCTGGTGGCGGGCCTCATCTTGATCGCCCTGGTGGCCCTGCGCAGCAACCCCGCCGTGCTGGCGCTGGTGCTGGCCTGCTGTGGCATCGGCTATGCCTACCAGGGGCCGCCCCTGCGCCTGGGCTACCGGGGGCTGGGGGAGCCTCTCTGCTGGCTGGCCTTCGGCCCCCTGGCCACCGCCGCAGCCCTGCTGGCCCTGGCGCCTGCGGGGGCCCTGGCCGGGGTGCCCTGGCGGGCGGCAATCGAGCTGGGCAGCGGGCCGGCCCTGGCCACCACCCTGGTGCTGTTCTGTTCCCATTTCCACCAGGTGCAGGAGGACGCGGCCCACGGCAAGCGCTCACCCGTGGTGCGCCTGGGCAGCGGCCGGGCCGCGGCTCTGGTGCCCTGGTTCGTGGCCGGCACCCTGGCGTTCCAGTGGGCGCCCGTGCTGGTGGGCCAGTGGCCGCTCACGGCCCTGCTGGGGGCCGCGGGACTGCCGGCGGGCACGGCCTTGATCGGCCTGCTGCGGGAGCACCACCGGGTGCCGGAGAAGATCCATGCCAGCAAGTTTCTTGCCCTGCGCTTCCAGGCCCTGAACGGCCTGGGGCTGGCGTTGGGCCTGGCGATCGGGCCTGGGTTGGCCGCCCTGCGGTGAGCCGGCTGGCCCTGGCCTGGCGGCCGTTCGCCTTCGCGCTGCCCCGGGCGATGGTCACCGCCCATGGGGCGCTGGAGGGGAAGAGGGGCTGGCTGCTGCGGCTGGAGGGCGACGGGGGCGCCCTGGGTTGGGGGGAGGCGGCTGCGCTGATCGCCGAGGGGGCGGAGCCTGATGCGGGCGGCCTGGATCGGTCTGACCTGGCGGCCGCGATCCGGGGGCTGGGGGAGACGATCGAGCGCTCCGATCTGGAGCTCGCCCTGCCAGGACTGCCGTTGGCCCTGGCCTTTGCCCTGGGCTCGGCCCTGGCGGAACTGGATGGGTGGCCCGCCGTTGATGGCGGCGCAGGCTGCTGGCTTGCTGCGCCGGCCTCGGCCGTGCTGCTGCCGGCCGGTGCGGCGATGCTGGCATCACTTGAGCAGATCCTTGGGCTGGAATCACCGCTGGGCCTCACCGTCAAATGGAAGGTGGCTGCAGGGGCCGATGGCCAGGAGCGCAAGTGGCTGGAGTGTTTGCTGGAGCGCCTCCCCGCCACGGCCCGGCTGCGGCTCGATGCCAACGGCGGCTGGGATCGCCTCACGGCCTTCGCCTGGGCTGATCGGCTGGCGGGGGAGCCGCGGCTGGAATGGCTGGAGCAGCCCCTCGCCCCCAGCGACCACGACGGCCTGCTGGAACTGGCGGCCGGAGTGCCGGTGGCCCTGGATGAATCCCTGCGGGCCTGCCCTGAGCTCCACGCGACCTGGAACGGTTGGCAGGTGCGTCGCCCCGCCCTCGAAGGAGATCCGCGGCCCCTGTGGCTGGAGCTGAGGCAGGGGGCATCGAGGCGGATGCTCAGCACCGCTTTGGAAACGGGGCTGGGCCAGCGCTTGGTGGCCCACCTGGCGGCGCTGCAGGCCCGCGGCCCCACACCCACGGCTCCGGGGCTGGCGCCGGGCTGGTGCCCAGGTGGGCCGCTGTTCGAGAGCGATCCAGCTGTGGTTTGGGAGGCGGCGGTTTGATCCGCCGCCTGACCATTGGCGCCGATTCAGCGGCCACGGCCGCCGCCCTGGGGGCGCTCTGGGCCGAGGGGACCCTGGTGGGTCTGTCGTCTCCGCAGGACCAGAGCGAGCTGTCGGCGGCCCTGCCCGACCGGCTGGAGACCCCCTCCCCCTGGGGGCCGGGCGTGGTGATCGCCAGCGGCGGCAGCAGCGGCCGAAGGCGCTGGTGCGTCCAGCCCCTGGCTGGGCTGGAGCGGGCGGCGGCGGCGGCGGCCCTGTGGCTGCAAGCCCAGGGCCTCGATCCGGCAGAGACCACCATGTTCAATCCCCTGCCCCTGCACCACATCAGCGGCCTGATGCCCCTGGTGCGCGCGCGCCTGTGGGGGGGCCAGCTGCGCTGGCTGGAACCGGCCTTGATGCGCGAGCCGGAGGCGCTCGCGGAACGGGAACCTTTCTCCGCCGCTGGGCCGGCGCTGCTGTCGCTGGTGCCCACCCAGCTGCAGCGGCTGCTGGCCGATCCCGCCGGGATCAGCTGGCTGCAGGGGTTCGCTGTGATCTGGGTCGGCGGGACGGCCCTGGCGCCCGAGCTGGCGGAGACCGCCCGGCGCGCGCGATTGCGGCTCTCCCCCTGTTACGGCAGCACGGAGACCGGGGCGATGGTGACCGCTTTGCTGCCGGATCGCTTTCTCGCGGGGGAGGGTGGATGCGGCCACCCGCTGGCCCATGCCCAGCTGCGCATCGAACCAGCGAGCGGTGCGGTCCAGGTTCAGGCCACCAGCCTCAGCCCCGGATCCTGGGAAGCCGGGACCTTTCAGCCCTTGCAGGCGCCGGGCGGCTGGTGGAGCAGCGGTGACGGGGGCCGGCTGAGGGCGGTTGGGCTGGAGCTTCTGGGCCGGCTGGACGGTGCCCTCAGCAGTGGCGGCGAGACGGTGTTCCCCGAGGAGGTGGAGCGCCGGTTGCGGGAGCTGGCGGCTGCCGCCGATCTGCCCCTCGAGGCCGTGCTGGTGCTGGGGCAGCCCGACCCGTTCTGGGGTCAGCGGCTGGTGGCGTTGGTGCGGGCCCAGAGCGGCGCCGACGCCCTTGCGCTGGTGGCTGGCCTGGAGCAGGCCGCGGCGGCCCTGCCCCCCTCCCAGCGGCCGCGCCATTGGCGGCCATGCCCGGAGCTGGCCCTGAATGCGCTGGGGAAATGGGAGCGGGGGCGCTGGGGGCGGTGGCTCCAGGAGGCCCCAACGCCTTCCTGATCTGCGGCGACACTCCGTGACGCCGCGGAGCTGCCCGCATGACAGGGCCGAATGGTTCGGCTAGAAGCAGAGGGCCTGCCGTGCCCCGATGACCGATAGCGATCTCACCGAGGTCAGCAACAAGAAGCTCGCCGCCGGACTGCTGGGCATCTTTCTGGGGGCCTTTGGCGTTCACAAGTTCGTGCTGGGTTACACCACCCCCGGTGTGATCATGGCGGTGGGCTCGGTGGTCGGAGGAGTGGTCACCTGCGGTTTCGCCAGCTTCGTGTTCGGCGTGATCGGCCTGATCGAGGGGATCATCTACCTCACCAAAACACCCGAGGAGTTCAAGGCCCTCTACATCGATGGCAAGAAGGAGTGGTTCTGAGCCGCTCCTCCAGCGACGCGGAGGTTCCTTCGGCCCCTCTCCCCGTTGATCGCCAAGCCGAGCGCCCTGCCTTGCGGCTGATCCTGGCGGTCGCGGCCCTGGTGAGCTTCAGCCTGGCTGGGGTCACGATCTCGGACGGTCTTCACCCCCTGGCCCTGCTGGCCAGCCTGCTGCCCCTCCAGCTGGCGGCGCTGCTCTGGGTGCTGCGCCGCTGAGGGAGCGCCACTGGGTGGCGGGTGCTCAGGGTTTGGGGCTGGATGAACCGTTGCCCAGATTTCCGCCCAGGTCGGTCTCGAGGAACACGCGCACCACATCGCTGAGGGCGCTGACGCGGTTGATGGCCGCCTGCAGGGCGGGCAGGTTCACGGCCAGATCGGTGGTGGGGTAGGCCCGCAGGAAGCCGATCGGGGAAAGTTTCCCGTCACCGGCGTTGAGCCCCAGCACGGTTGCGGCCCGCAGGGCCGGCACCCCGGACTGGGGGGCCTGGAGGGGATAGAGGATGCGGGCCACCCGGGAAAGGGCCACGCCACCGAGGCGTGTGCCCAGCAGCCGGCTCGTGGTCACCAGCGGCAGGCTGACACCGCGGTTGAGCAGATCGGCCACGGTCTGGGGCTGCTGGCGGCCCAGCCGGATCAGATCGGCGAGCAGGCCCCTGGCCTCGCCCGTCTTGGCCAGGTGCTCCAGATCGGCTACGGGGATCGAGCGCCGGAAGGCGCCGCTCACGAACACAACCTGCTCGGCGGCGGGGGCGGGCAGGGGCAACAGGCCGAGGGAGACGCCCAGCAGGGCGAGGCTGAGCGCGGCGGTGCGGCGCATGGTCGAAGGATCCTGGGGCCCTCCATCCCTAGCGCCGTTTCGTCCCCAACGGACCATTTCCCGTCAGTCCAGTCAAACTCCGCCCATGCGCGATCCTGCGGCCGCCCCCCTTCGCCTTCGCTTTCGCCACCGGGGGCTGGGACGGTATGCCATCGCGGCGTTTCTGGCCCTCTGGCTGGTGGGCTGGGCCTTCGGCGAGCTGTTCGCCCTGGCGGCGCTGGTCCATGGCCTGGTCGCCTGGCTGGGTCTGGGCCCGGCTGGACCTGCGGCCGGCGTTGGCGGAACGTCCTCCTTGCTGGCCGGAGCCTTCCTGCTCGTCTGGCTGACCTTCTGGACCCTGGGTGGTCTGGTGGCGATCCGTGAGCTGCTGAGGATGCTCTGGGCCGTTGATGGCCTGGAACTGAACGGTGACGAACTGGTTCAGATTCGCCGGCTCGGACCCATGAGCCGCCGCCGTCGCTTCGACGCCCGGGCGATTCAGCAGGTGTCCGTGCGTGATCGGGGTTCCAGCGGCGGCGCCGTGGTGGCCCGGCTGGAGTCCGAAACGGTGGTGCTGACCGATCTGGGCGCCAGGACCCAGTGGATCGAGGCGGTCCTGCAGCTGCGCGAGGCCTTGGGGTTGACGGAAGAGGCCAAAGCTCAGGCCATCACCGAACCCGCCGGCGCCTCCATGGCCGTCGCACCGGCCCTGCCGCCCCCGGGCTGGGAGGCCCTGTCCGATCCCTTGGGTGAGCGGCTGCTGGTGAGTGATCGGCGCATCCGGCGCCGCCAGGCCCTGGTGATGACGGGGTTCACGGCCCTGGTGCTCGCTGCCGCCGCAGCCCTGGCCCGCAGCAGCCTTGAGACTCCGGGGCTGTGGGCGCTGACAGTGGTCGCCGCCGTTCTGGCCGGCCTCTGCGGCTGGGGTGCGATCTGGCTGGCCTTCGGCCGGATCGAATGGCGCCTCGGCCCGCGCCAGCTGGTCCAGCAACGCCGCTTCCGGGGCCGGGCGCGTGAGCGCTGGCGGGCCAGGGCCCTTGAGCTGCTGGAAACCTGCGACAGCGACAACGACCGCTGGTACGACCTGCGGGCGATCGAGATCAGTGGAGACGGTCAGTGCCAGCCGCCCAAGGCCCTCAGCCTCACCAAGGTGCTCCACGACCCCAGCGTGCCCCGCGCCCTGGGGCTCTGGCTGGCCCGTCAGACCCGGGTGCCTTTCCACGACCGGGTGCCCAGCGAGGCGGAGCGCCTGGCCGAGCGTGAGGCCGAACTGACCAGGTTGCGCGATCAACTGGCCCGGTCCGGTCGTGCCGGTCGCTGGCTGCTCGGGGCTCTGGAGCGGGCTGTGGGCCCTAGTGATCTGCCGGCCGAGGCGCCACGGCGGCCTCAGCAGCAGGTTCAGCGGCGTTCGACGCCTTCAGCCAGCGGGCGATCGGCTCCGGAAGCCCGCAGCGCTGACGGGTCGCCGCCTCGATCGCCCGGTGACGGGTGAGAGCCGTGGCGGCCTCAAAACCGCCGGCCTCGAAGCGGTAGCGCACCTCAAGCAGGCCCTCCTCCAGGGCCACCGGGGCCACGGTGATCACCAGGGCATCGCCGGCGAACAGGGGCCGCTTGAAGTCGGCTCGGGTGTGCACGATCGGCAGCGCCACCACAGGATGGCCCACGCCACCAGGCAGTTCGGTGCGCCAGGCGGGGCCCGGGAAGATTTCGGCGGAGCTCAGCCCGAAGCTCTCCAGGCTCTGCTCATAGGCCTCGTGGCACCAGCGCAGCAGCTGGTGGAAGTGCATCACCCCGGCGGCGTCCGTGTCACCAAAACGGACAGTGCGGCTCTGGTGCAACCAGTGGCCGGGAACGGGGGGATCCTTGAAAAAGTTGTCGAACAACCGTCAGCGATCCACCGAGCCCATGATCACGTCGATCGAACCAAGAATCGCCATGATGTCTGCCACCTTGGCCCCGGTGAGGATGTGGGGCAGGATCTGGAGGTTGTTGAAATCGGCGGCGCGGATCTTCCAGCGCCACGGGGTCACATCATCGTTGCCCATGATGAACACGCCCAGTTCACCCTTCCCTGACTCGAGCCGGGCATAGAGCTCTCCACCTGGGATCTTGAAGGTGGGGGCCACCTTCTTGGCGATGTATTGGTAATCGAAACCGGAGGACTCGCCCCCCTTGCCCTCGGTGATCCGCCGCGCCTCCAGGCTTTCGGTGGGGCCGCCTGGGATGGCCTTGGCGGCCTGGCGCAGGATCTTGAGCGATTCGCGCATCTCCTGGATCCGCACCCGGTAACGGGCGTAGCAATCGCCCTCGGTGGCGGTGGCCACGTCCCAGTCGAAGTCGTCGTAGCACTCGTAGTGATCCACCTTGCGCAGGTCCCAGGGCACGCCGGAGGCGCGGAGCATTGGCCCAGAGAGGCTCCAGTTGATCGCCATCTCGCGGCTGATCACCCCGAGGCCCTCGATACGGCGTTTGAAGATCGGGTTGTTGGTGATCAGTTTCTCGTATTCGTCGATCTTGGGGCCGAACCAGTCGCAGAAATCCAGCAGCTTGTCGAGCCAGCCGTAGGGCAGATCCACCGCCACGCCGCCGATGCGGAAGTAGTTGTTGTTGATCAGCCGCTGCCCCGTGGCCGCCTCCCAGAGGTCGTAGATCATCTCCCGCTCGCGGAAGATGTAGAAGAACGGCGTCTGGGCGCCCACGTCCGCCAGGAAAGGGCCGAGCCAGAGCAGGTGGTTGGCGATGCGGTTGAGCTCCAGCATCAGCACCCGGATGTGGCTGGCCCGTTTGGGCACCGGGATGTCGGCCAGCTTTTCGGGGGCGTTGACGGTGATCGCCTCGTTGAACATGCCGGCGGCGTAGTCCCAGCGGCTCACGTAGGGCACGAACATCACGTTCGTGCGGTTCTCGGCGATCTTCTCCATGCCGCGGTGGAGGTAGCCGATCACCGGCTCGCAGTCCACCACGTCTTCGCCATCGAGGGTGACCACCAGCCGCAGCACCCCGTGCATGGAGGGGTGATGGGGGCCGAAGTTGATCACCATCGGCTCCGTGCGCGTTTCGAGCTGCGTCATGGCGCCGTGAGCGAGGTCGTAGGGGGGGATCTTAGGAAGGTGAGCGAGCTTGTTTGGGTCTCCGCAGCGTCGTTTGACTGAAATCAACCCAGCCCTGGTCCCTTTGACCTCGGATTTCGAGCATGTCCCCGTGCTCGCAGGACCCTTGGCCGAGGGGTTCGCGTCCCTGCCGCCCGAGGGGCTGCTGATCGACTGCACCGTGGGGGGTGGCGGCCACAGCGCCCTGCTGCTGGAGGCCCACCCTGGCCTGCGCCTGATCGGCCTCGACCAGGACCCCACCGCCCTGGAGGCGGCCCACCGGCGCCTGACCCCGTTCGGCGATCGCGTCACGCTGGTGGCGACGAACTTCGCCGACTTCACCCCCCCAGGGCCAGCGGTCGGGGTGCTGGCGGATCTGGGGGTGAGCAGCCCTCAGCTGGACGTGGCCGCACGGGGCTTCAGTTTTCGCGCCGATGGCCCCCTGGACATGCGCATGAATCCGGGGGCCGGCGAGACCGCCGCCGAGCTGATCGATCGCCTCTCGGAAGGGGAGCTGGCCGACCTGATCTATGCCTATGGGGAGGAGCGACTGTCGCGGCGCATCGCCCGCAGGATCGTCGAGCAGCGGCCCTGGGGCAGCGAGGCGGCCCTTGATGCCGATCGTGATGCCGATCGGGGGACCGCGGCCTTGGCTTATCTGGTGGCCGGCTGCTACCCACCCAAGGCCCGCCGCGGCCGCCTTCACCCCGCCACCCGCACCTTCCAGGCCCTGCGCATCGCCGTCAACGACGAGTTGGGGGCCCTCGACAGCCTGCTGCGGCACGCCCCCGACTGGCTGGTTCCCGGCGGCCTGCTGGCGCTGATCAGTTTCCATTCGCTCGAAGACCGGCGGGTGAAAACCGCTTTTCTGAGTGATGGGCGGCTGGAGCGGATCACACGCAAGCCCCTGGTGGCCGATGGGGCGGAGCAGGAGCTCAACCCCCGCAGCCGCTCCGCCAAGCTGCGGGTGGCCCGTCGGCGGCTGGCCCAGGCCCAGCACCAGGAGAGTCCATGAACCAGCAGGACGCGATCTGGTGGCTGGCACTGCTGATCCAGCTGGTGGCGATCCCCGGCACCCTCTTCCCGGTGCTGCCGGGCCTGGCCCTGCTGCCCCTGGGGGCGGGCCTTTGGACCTGGTCGGTGGGCTGGGCTATGGGCTGGCCGGCCCTGGCGCTGGCCAGCGCGATCCTTCTGTTGGGCTGGGCTGCCGACGCCCTCGGGATGCTGCTGGGGGCGGCACGGCTGCAGGCCACCCGCTGGGCCTACATCGGCGCCGGCCTGGGGCTGCTGGTGGGGCTGCTGGGGCTGCTGCCCGCCCTGCCCGTGGGCGGTCCGCTGGTGGGGGCCCTGGTGGGGCCGCTGCTGGGGGCCGCCCTGGGTGAACTGCTGAGTGCCTCCGGCGAGCTGGGCCCCTTCGGCCTTGAGCGCCTGAAGCGCTCGCTGCTGGTGGGGCTGGCGGTGGTGGCCGGAATGCTGGTGAGCCGCCTGGCCCAGGTGATCCTGGCGGTGGTCGGCGTGGCGGGCTTCGTGCTTCTCACCGGGATGGTGCGCTGAGGGGCTGGCCCCTCAACTCGTTCAGCGTGCGGCTGAGCACCGCGATGGCCTGATCGATCTCGGCTTCCGTGGTGCCGCGGCCCAAGCCGAAGCGGATCGAGGCGGCCGCCTCGGCGCGGCTGCGCCCCAGGGCCGCCAGCACGTGGGAGGGGCTGCCGCTGCTGCAGGCCGAGCCGCCGCTCACCGCCAGCTGGCGCCGCAGGGCGCCATGCAGCCGGCTCCCCTCCACACCACCGATGGTCACGTTGAGGTTATGGGCCAGGCGCTGGGATGGGTGGCCGTTGAGCCGCACATCGCCTAGGGCTTCCAGGGCGTTCCAGAGCCGATCCCGCAGGGCACCGAGGCGCTCGGCGCGGGGCCCCCGGTCGGCCGCCGCCAGCTGGGCCGCCACGGCCAGCCCCACGATCAGCGGCACGGCCAGGGTGCCGGCCCGCAGGCCCCCCTCCTGGCCACCGCCATGCTGCTGGGGCGCCGGCCGCACCCCGCCGGCCAGAACCAGGGCGCCGATGCCCTTGGGGCCGTAGAGCTTGTGGCCGCTGAGGCTGAGCAGGTCGATGCCCAGTTCCCTTGGCCTCAGGTTCAGGTGGCCGAAGGCCTGGGCCGCGTCGCAGTGGAAGCTGATGCCGCGGCTGCGGCAGAGGGCCCCGATCGCCGCCAGGGGCTGGATCACGCCGATCTCGTTGTTGGCGGCCATCACGCTCACCAGCACGGTGCCTGGGCGAAGGGCGTCCTCCAGCTCGCTCAGGTCCACCAGGCCGTCGGGGTTCACCGGCAGCACCGTCAGCTCGAAGCCCTTTGACTCCAGATGCCGCAGGGGATCGAGCACGGCCCGGTGTTCCGTGGCCAGGGTCACCAGGTGGCGGCCCTGGCCCGCCCGCGTTTCAACGATTCCTTTGAGGGCCAGGTTGTTGGCCTCGGTGGCGCCACTGGTGAACACCAGCGCCTCAGGTTCCACCCCCAGGCCAGTGGCCAGAGAGCTGCGCGCCTGCTCCACGGCGGCGCTTGCCATCAGCCCCGGGCGGTGCAGGCGGCTGGCGGGGTTGGCGAACTGCTCGCTCCAGTAGGGCGCCATCGCGGCCATCACCTCCGGGGCGCAGGGGGTGGTGGCCTGGTGATCGAGATAGGGGACGTTGGCGGCCAGGGGAGCCTTTCAGCGGGCGACGCCTCCATGCTGACAAGATCGAAGCGATGGATGGGAGGAGCGATGGGCACGAGCATCCAGGCCAAGCACCATTCGTTCCCAAGAAGCTCGCCCGCCCGGCTGCAGGGCCAGCGGCTGCTTGGCCAGCACCTGAAGGGCCGGCGGCCGCTGGCGGTGCTGGCCCTCGGCTTGTTCCATCTCGGGGGCCTGGCGCCGGCCGCCGCTCAGAACGTGATTCGCACTCCCGAGGAGTCTCGGCCCAAGGGAATCGTGATCATCCAGGACAAGCCCACCCTCGAGGGGCGCCAGGTGGTGGGGGTCTACGGCGTCACCGTCGATGAGAACGACCCCAGCCTGCGGCGCATCAAGGTCTGGTACGAGCTGCCCAACAATGTCAGCGTCCGCAGTGAGACGATCCGCTGCTCGCCATCGGGTCCGATGCGGATCAGCCACAACGGCACCAACCTGGTGATGCGGGAGCTCAACCCCGGCGGGCTGATCACCCCTTTCAACCTTCAGGACCACCGCATCTGGTGGATTTCCTGCTTCCCGGAGCAGGCGGGCGCTGACCCGGCCACCCTGCGGCCCCTGGCCCTCAAGCTGGGCTACAACGGCAACCTCCAGGAGAAGGAGACCCTGTTGCCCAGTCCATCCGGTCGATAGATTTCAATGTCCCATTCCCCGGGCATGCAGCACCCCCAACCCCCGCTCGAGCCTGAGCAGGAGCCCGCCCCGGTGCAGGCCGCCGCCCCCGCCCGGTTGCTGCTGGTGGATGATGAACCTGGCCTGCGCACGGCGGTGCAGGCCTACCTGCAGGACGAGGGCTTCGAGGTCACCACCGCGGTCGATGGCGAGGAGGGCTGGGCTTTGGCCCAGGAACTGCTGCCCGATCTGGTGCTCAGCGACGTGATGATGCCCCGCCTCGACGGCTATGGGCTGCTCAAGAAGCTGCGCGCCGATGAGCGCCTGGGTGGCACGCCGGTGATCTTCCTCACCGCCAAGGGCATGACCGCCGACCGCATCGAGGGCTTCCAGGCGGGCGTCGATGACTACATCCCCAAGCCCTTCGATCCCGATGAGCTGGTGGCCCGCGTGCGCAACGTGGTGCGGCGCCAGGAGCGGCTGCTGGCGGAGGCCGCCCGCTACGCCGACGCCGACATCGGCCAGATGGCCAAGCAGATCACCGAGATCCGCTCCCTGCTGCAGACCGGTGGAAGCAAGAAGGCCGCCGGCGGCCCTGTGCACCATGAGTTCACGCCCCGGGAGGCCAGCGTGTTGCAGCTGGTGGCTGAGGGATTGATGAACAAGGAGATCGCCCGCCGACTCGAAACCTCGATCCGCAACGTCGAGAAGTACGTCAGCCGCCTGTTCACCAAGACCGGCACCGCCAGCCGCACCGAGCTGGTGCGCTACGCCCTCGAGAACGGCCTGGTGGTGTAGGGCCCCGGGATGGCCGACTGGCTTCCGGCGGCGCTCAATCGTGGCTGGATCTACCGCGATCCCATCGGGGCGCAGCAGGCGGGAGCGTCGGTGCTGACGTTCTACGTGGCCCGGTACCGCCATTCCGATCGGGCGGTGTGGACGCAGCGCCTGACGGCCGGGGAGATCCACAGGAACGGCGCCAGGCTCCGGGCCGATGCTGCCCTCGCGGCCGGAGACCAGTTGCAGTGGCATCGGCCCCCCTGGGAGGAGGCCGCCGTGCCGGGATCGTGGCAGCGCGTGTTCGACGACGGCGACCTGCTGGTGATCGACAAGCCCAGTGGCCTGCCGGTGCTGCCCGCCGGGGGCTTCTTGGAGCACACCCTGCTGCGGCTGCTGGAGCGGCGCCACGGTGGCGACGCCGCCGGCGTGCCCCGTCCCGTGCACCGGTTGGGGCGCTTCACCTCGGGGTTGCTGGTCTGCGCCAGGCGCCCGACCACGCGGGCCTGGTTGAGCGCCCAGCTGCGGGAGAGCACGGCGGGCGCAGAGAAGCCCTGCCGCAAGCTCTACCGGGCGTTGACGGAGCCCATTCCCATGTCCTTGAAGGTGGGTGAGTCGATCACGCTCACCACCCCGATCGGCTGTCGGCCCCATGGGCTGCTGGGCCAGGTGTGGTGCGCTGCCGGCGAGGGGGAACCCGGCGCCTTGGCGGCCCTGAGCACCCTCAGCCTGCTGGAGCGCCGCCCCGGCGCCGACCTGGTGGAGGTCTCGATCGCCAGCGGCCGCCCCCACCAGATCCGCATCCATACCGCCGCCCTTGGCGCGCCCCTGCTGGGGGATCCGCTGTATCTGCCGGGCGGCCTGGCCCGCGCCGAGGTGCTGCCAGGGGAAGGGGGCTACCGGCTCCACGCCCATCGGCTGACCCTGCTGCGCCCGGACGGGGCGTTGCTTGAACTGGAGGCGCCGGTGCCGGAGGGGGTGGAGTGCCTGGGGCCAAAGGCCTGAACGGGGCCAGCTTTTCGCAACGGTCCTTTTCATGGACAGGTCGTTGACCCTGCCTGCGAATCGCTGTTCTTGAATCAATCACCCCAAGCGGATCCCCCTACCCGCAGACCCGAAAAGCGCTGAAAATCCCTTCCGCGGGGTTGCTGCAACCACGGATCGAGAGGGCTTCCCATGCTCCAGGGTCCGTTGCTTGAGTGCCTTGAGCAACGGGTAGGGACCCTTGTTTTGTTCAGCCCCGCTGGAACTCCACCAGACGGGAGAAGTAGAACGGCGCCTGATTGAGGCTGCGGCGGACGGGCACAAAGCCGCTGCGCTCAGCCGCCGCCACGATGCCCGATTCCTTGAGGGTGTACGCACGCGTGGTCTTGCTGGGGCCGGGGAACAGCTCGCCGATCCGCTTGAGCGCCGCCAGCAGCGGCGTGTAAGGCGCGAAGCTCACGATCAGCCGCCGCTCCGCCAGTCCCGCCAGGTGCTCCACCATCTGCTCAGCTGCTTCCTGGGGGTAGTGGATGAACACATCCAGGCAGATCACCGTGTCGTAGCGGCCGGTCAGGCTCTCGAGATCGGAGGCGCTGAAGCTCAGCCGCTCGGGATCGACGCCCTGCTCATCGGCCCGACGGCGGGCTTCGCAGACCATCGCCTCGGAGAGGTCGCTGGCGGCGATGCTGCCGGCCCCGAGCGCCGCCAGGGGCAGGCTGAGGCTGCCCACGCCGCAACCGGCGTCACAGAAGCTGCGGCTCCCCAGATCGCCCTCCTCCTGCAGCCAGCTCAGCACCTGATCCACCGTCTTCTGGTGGCCGAGGCGGATGTTGCGCTGCACCTTGTTGACCTCGCCTGAGTCGCTGTAGATGCGGTTCCAGCGCTCGAAGCCGGTGCTGTTGAAGTAGGCCTGCACTTCCGCTTTTTCGGCCGCCTTCGGGCAGGGATCCAGCAGCTGATCGGCGGTCATGGAGACGGGGCCGTTGGCGGCCAGGGCACATGGGCGCGGATCCTAGGCAGCACGCCGCCAGCTCAAGCCCCCTGCGTCTCCTGCGCTCCAGCGCAGGCCTTCCTCGATCGGCACCCCCAGCAGCAGTTCCTCCAGCGGCCGCTGATCCCCCAGCACCCGCCGGGGGGTCACCGTGGCCGCCCGGATCGCCCTGGCGGCGTCAGCGCCCCAGAGCGCCAACCGCTTCACCCCCTCCAACAGAGGCAGGGTCACCCCCGCCAGGGTGCCGTCCTCCAGCCGGCAGCTGCCGTCCTCCACCAGCAGCACCCGCTCATCCCAGCGGTGCCGGCCCTCCCCCAGCCCGTAGGGCCCAAGGGCATCGCTGACGATCACCAGCTGCTCGGGCGCCAGTCGCTGCAGCAGCAGGGCCATGGAGGGGGCCACGTGCACCCCGTCGGCGATCAGTCCCAGGGCCACATCGCCCCGCAACACCGCCGCCGCCAGGGGCCCCGGGGCGCGGTGGCCCAGGCCCGCCATGGCGTTGAAGCTGTGGGTCACCATCGCCACCCCCGCCGCGAAGGCGGCCCCCGCCTGGGTTTCATCGGCATCGCTGTGTCCCAGGCTGACCACGATCCCCTCGGCGCGCAGGGCTTCGATCACCTCGGCGGCCCCCTCCAGCTCCGGAGCCAGGGTGACCAGGTCGATCGTGGCCTCGAAACCGCCGATGCGCTCCCGCAGGGCCGCCAGGCTGGGCTCAGCCAGGTGCTGGCTGGGGTGGGCGCCGCGGCGTTCGGGGGCCAGGAATGGCCCCTCCAGGTGGGCCCCCAGGAGCTGGCAGCGACCGCGGCAATGCAGCGCCCGGGCCTGCTCCAGCGCCGCCAGGGCCTGGCGCAGGGGGGCCACGCCGCAGGTCACCAGGGTCGGGCAGATGGCCTCCACCCCGTCGCTCCAGAGCCGCTCCAGCAGCTCCAGCAGGCGGGGCAGGTCGCGCTCCTGCAGTTCCGGAAAGGCCAGCCCCAGGCCGCCGTTGATCTGCAGGTCCACCCCGCCCGGGCTGAGCCAGTCGCCCCTCCAGTCGTCGCCTGCGGCGCGGCTGCCAGGGGCCAGGGGCCGCAGGGCGGCGATCTGGCCTTCCTCGCCCAGGCCCACACGCCAGAGCCGTTCGTCGCCAGGGAGCCTGACATTGCTGAGCCAGCGCATGGGGAGATGGGAGATGGGGAGCTGGCGGTGGGCCACGCCGGAGCGGAGAATGCCATTCTCTGTGCCCCGCCCCCGTGGTCGCCGCTCGCCCCCCATGCCCCAGCCCGCTGGTGGCTGTCGTGATGGGCAGCGATTCCGATCTGCCGACCCTGGAGCCGGCGGTGAAGGTCCTTGAGCGTTTCGGAATTGCCCATGAGGTACGCGTGCTCTCGGCGCACCGCACCCCTGAGGCCATGGTGGCCTTTGCCCGCGCCGCCGCCGGCCGGGGCCTCAAGGTGGTGATCGCCGGCGCCGGTGGCGCCGCCCACCTGCCGGGCATGGTGGCCGCCCTCACCCCCTTGCCGGTGATCGGGGTGCCCGTGCAGAGCAAGGCCCTTTCCGGCGTGGATTCGCTGCACTCGATCGTGCAGATGCCGGCGGGGATCCCGGTGGCCACCGTCGCCATCGGCAATGGCACCAACGCCGGTCTTCTGGCGGTCCAGATCCTGGCCACCGCCGATGCCGCTTTGCTTTTGGCCGTGGAGGCCTACCGGCAGGAGTTGCAGGATCAGGTGGTTGCGAAGGATCAGCGTCTCCAGGCCCTTGGCAGCGCCGAATACCTGCGCCAGATGGCCCCCTGACCCATGAGTCCCATCGCTTCTCTGGTGGTGCCCAGTTGGCTGCGGCTCGGCCTGGCCCTGCCCCTGCTGGTGCTCAACCTCTACGTGCTTCGCCAGCTGCTGGTGCCCCTGGCCCCCTTCCCCGCCCTTTTCCTGGGGGCGGCGTTGATCGCCTTTCTGCTTGACCTGCCCAGCCGCTGGCTCACGGGCCGCGGCCTGCCCAGGCCAGTGGCCCTGCTGCTGGTGGTGGGCCTCACCCTGGCGTTGGGGGTGCTGGCGGCCCTGTGGCTGGTGCCGCGGCTGGTGCAGCAGCTGGGGGAGTTGCTCACGGCGCTGCCGGGCTGGCTCACCCAGGCGGAGCGGCTGCTCGACGAGCTCCAGGTCCGCATCGCCACCTGGGGTCTGCCGGCGGATTTCGGCAACCTCAGCAACGAGCTGTTGACCCGCTCCACCCAGCTGGCCACGCGCTTCAGCCAGCAACTTCTGAGCCTGTTGGGGGCCACCTTGAGCCTCACGGTCAACACCTTGATCGTGGTTGTGCTGGCGGTGTTTCTGCTCCTGGGGGGTGAATCGATCAGCCGCGGCCTGGCCCGCTGGCTGCCGGACAGCTGGCGGGAACTGGTGCTCAGCACCGTGATGCGCACGTTCCGTGGCTACTTCGCCGGCCAGGTGGTTCTCGCACTGATTCTCAGCGGTGCCCAGATCATCGTCTTCACCCTGCTGGGGATCCCCTACGGCGTGCTGTTCGCCGTCGCGATCGGCTTCACCACCCTGGTGCCCTACGCCAGCGCGCTCACGATCACCCTGGTCAGTGTCCTCCTGGCCCTCGAAGATCCCCGAACCGGCTTGGAGGTGCTGGCCGCGGCCATTTCCGTGGGCCAGGTGGTGGACCAGGTGATCCAGCCCCGGCTGATGGGCCAGATCGTTGGCCTGCAGCCCGCCTGGCTGCTGGTGAGCCTGCCGATCGGTGCCCGGGTGGGCAGTCTGCTGGGGCTGGGGGAGCTGCTGGGGCTGCTGCTGGCGGTGCCAGTGGCCAGCTGCCTGAAGACCTTTTTCGATGCCTGGGCCCAGGGCCTGGGGCTGCCGGAGCCCGATGCGATCAGGGTGCCGCTGGAATGATCCCGGCGGCGGCCAGGTAATCCACCACCTCCTGCACGCAAGCCTCCAGGTCCTTGTCGCCGGTGTCGATGCGCAGCTCTGGGGCCTCTGGCTGCTCGTAGGGACTGGAGATCCCGGTGAACTCCTTGATCGCTCCGGCACGGGCTTTGGCGTAGAGCCCCTTGGTGTCGCGGCCTTCGCAGACCTCCAGATCGGCGGCGCAGTGAATTTCGATGAAGTCGCCGGTGTTCACCAGGGCACGGGCGCGCTCACGGTCGGCCCGGAATGGTGAGACGAAGGCGGTGAGCACCACCACGCCCGCGTCCAGAAACAGTTTGGCCACCTCGCCGATGCGGCGAATGTTCTCCTCCCGGGCGGCGTCGGAGAACCCCAGGTCGTTGCAGAGCCCATGGCGCACGTTGTCGCCATCGAGCACGTAGCAGCTCAGGCCCTGCTCGAACAGGGCGGAGTTCACCGCATTGGCCAGGGTGCTCTTGCCGGCGCCGGAGAGGCCGGTGAACCAGAGGATGGCGCTGCGGTGCCCCCTCTGGTGGGCCCTGGCGGCCCGGTCCACCGAGGAGTGGTGCCAGACGATGTTGGAGGCCCGGGAGGTCGTCATCGGCGGCCGGAGGCAGAAGCGATCGGCCCATTGTTTCAGCCCCCCGCCTGCTTGGGTCGGAAGCCCTCCTGCTCCAGCAGGACCAGGGCGCAAGCCAGTTGGTCGCCTTGGAGTTCGATCACCCCGTCTTTGACGGTGCCGCCGCTGCCGGCGCGGGCCTTGAGGGCCTTGAGCAGGGCTTTGGCCTCCTCGGGACCCAGATCCAGGCCGGTGATCAGGGTCACGGTCTTGCCCCCCTTGCCCGCCTTGGTGCGCTGCACCCGGACCTGCCGCTGGGCGCGGGGTGCGGGGGCGGCTCCTCCCTCCATCGGCCGCTGCAGGCTCTCCGCCCGGCTGAATTCCTGCCAGCCCCCCTTGCCCATGGCGAACGTCCCAGGTATCTGTGCCATCACAGCGCAGCGACCGTCCGTGGATCTGCCACCTGTTCAAGTCGAAATGGTGCGGGTTGCGCTGCCGGGTCGTCAGGAACCACCCGCCTGCCGCCAGCCCCCCTCCCCCGACCAGGAGGTGCTGATCGGCTCGCTTGCCGGGGTGCCGCTCTGCCAGGCGAGGCGCATCAAGGTGCCGATGCCGGCGGGTTGGCCCGTGACCCCACCGCCGCCGCTGCCATCAGCGAAGTCGGCCGCCTCCAAGCGCACACCCAAGGCCACCTCGACCAGCCAGTGAACGTGGCTGCTCCCTCAGCACCGTTTCAGCAGCTGCACCCAGGCCTGGAGGCGAACAGGTTGAGCCCCAACTCCTCGGAGAGGAAGCGCGCCGTGGCCTGGCCCCGCACACTGGTGCCGCTCCCATCGAGGGGCGCCGAATAGCTGGCCAATCCGCCCTTGCCCGGGGCCACGGTGATCAGCCCCCCGGCCACGCCGCTCTTGGCGGGCAGGCCCGTCTCGTAGATCCAATCGCCGGAGGTTTCGTAGAGCCCGGCGGTGACCATCACGGCCAGCACGTGCTGGCAGTGAATGGGGTCGATCACCATCTGGCCGCTGCGGGGGTGGAAGCCGCCGTTGGCCAGGGTGGCGGCCATCAGGGCCAGGTCAGCGGTGGAGACGCTCAGGGAGCACTGGCGCGTGTAGAGGTCGGTGGCCGCCTCGGGGTCGAAATAGATCCGCTCGTAGCTGCTCAGCAGGTTGGCGATCCCGGCGTTGCGCTGGTTGGTGGCGCTCTCCGAGGCGTAGACCGCGTCGTCCACGTCCAGGGGGCGGCCGGCGAAGCGGGAGAAGCCCTCGAGGATGAAGGCCCACTTCGTCTCAGCGTCGTCGCCAGGTGCCAGGCTGGTGGCGGCGATCGCACCGGCGTTCACCATCGGGTTGGTGAGCCGATCACCCGTGCGCTCCATGGCGATCACCGAGTTGAAGGGCAGGCCGGTGCTGTTCACCCCGAGTTTCTGCTGGGCTTCCTCCTCGCCGATCGCCTGGCAGATGAGGGCGAACATGAACGGCTTGGAGAGGCTCTGGATGCTGAAGCGGTGGCCGGTGTCGCCAGCCTCGAACAGTTCGCCGCTGGTGGCGGCCACACAGACGCCGAAGCGGCCTGGGTCGGCGGCGGCCAGGGCGGGGATGTAATCCGCCACGACCCCCTCCTCCAGCGGGCTGAAGCGTTGGTGCGCCTCCGCCACCAGTTCCTGAACCACCTCGGCGCTGGGCAGATGGCCCGTCGAGATGCGCCCTGCGGAGGCCGTCATCAGCTCAGGCCTGGGCCACCGGGGCCAGCGTCTCCCAGGAAAAACGCGGCAGCCGCTGCAGCCCGTCCCGCTGGATCTCCGTCCAGACCTTGACGATTTCAGCAAGTTCGGGGGCGCCACGCTCCAGCTTCAGCTGCTGGGAAAGGGCCAGGCTGCCGGTGGGGTAGAGCACCAGCTCAAAGGGGGGGCCCACGGTCAGGTTGGAGCGGCGGGTGATCACCTGCGACAACAGCAGCAATCGCGCCGCATCCTCCAGTGACAGGCTGCTCTGGGCGGCGTAGTCGAGGGGTGGCTTGCCGTATTTGCTCTCGCCGATCTGCAGGTAGGGGGTTTCCGGGGTGGCCATGATCGTGTTCCCCTGGGGGTAGATCAGGTACAGCCCGTGGGGTTGGCCGGCGATCTGGCCGCCCAGGATGAAGGTGGCCTCACCGCTGGCCCCGGCCTGGCGCAGGGCCTGGGCATTCGCGCTCAGCTCTTCAACGTTGAGGCGGCCGATGTAGGCGGCGGCTTCGAACAGGTAGTCGGAACTGAGCAGATCGGGCTGGTCCCCATCCGCTACGGCGTGGTGACCTTGCTTGGCGGCCCGGTCCAGGTCGCGGTTGATCCGGTTCAGAACCCCCTGGGTGGTGGCCAGGTTGCCAGCGGCCAGAAGCACGAACAGCCGGTCGGGGCTGGGCTGAAAAACATGCAGCTTGCGGTAGGTGGAGATGTAGTCCACCCCGGCATTGGTGCGGGAATCGGAGGCCAGCACCAAACCGGAGTTGAGCCAGAGGCCCACGCAATAGGTCATCGGGCGAGCGGCCCTACGGGATGGAGCGATCGTAGGCAGGTCCCCCACTCCCTTCGGTCGCGCCCCTGACGTCCGTGTTCCCGAAACCCTGATCCCTGCGCTCTGGCGGCCATTAGCCGATCCATTGGCCGTTGGCGAATCGCAGCGCGTAGATCACTAGCAGCAGCGCTCCGAAGCCCACCAGGAAGCGCAGCCAGCGCGGTCGTTCACTGAACCAAGCCGCGTAGAGCATCAACAGGGGCGCGGTGGCGAAGATATGGCGCTCCAGGCTCACGGTGTGCTGCTTGAGCAGGTAGGCCAGCAGGCTGAAGGCTCCGAAACTCCACACCTCCAGGGGCAGTCGCCTGAAGCCCCAGCCGCCCAGCAGCAGGGCGCCCATCACCATCAGCAGACTCAGGCCTGACATCCCGGCCACTAACCAAAAGGCCAGGAAGGCCACCAGGGAAAGCACGAAGCTCGTGCCGGGGTGACGTCGTCTCAGCGCCACGGCACCGGCGCCGAGGCCCAGGGTGGCGGTGAACTGAGCGGGATAGATGCCATCGACCAGGGCACTCGCTTCGGTGTTGATCGGGCCGAGGAAGACTTTCGATAGCCGTTCCAGCCAGAAGGGCAGGCCGGAGAGATTGAAGCCCGGGTTCACGTTCCAGGCTCGCTGGGCATGCAGAAAGGCGAAGGGGTCGCCGCTGAGCCGCAGGTTGAGGAGCGCCACCGCCGCCAGGCCGCCCAGGGTCGCCAAGCTGGCCAGCAAGCCGGCAGTCAGGCGGCCCCGGCGGGCAAAGGCGATCAGGATCGATGGCAGGATCACCACGCCGGTGGGCCGGGTGGCGCTGGTCAGGGCACCGAGAACGGCCGCCGCCGGAGTCTTCAGGAGCGGCCGCTCCAGGCTGAGCAGCGTCAGCACTGTGAACAGCAAATAGAAGGATTCGGTGTAGGGGATTGAGAAGAAGATGCTCATCGGGTTGAAGCACGTGAGCAGCACCACGGCCTGGGCGGCCCGCTCCCCCAGACACTGCAGGCTGAGCCGGTGCAGTGCCACCAGGGCCAGCAGGAAGGCGCTGTTGGCCAGCACCAGCGCCACCGGAAGCGGTGCCAGGTGCATCAGGTCGGCCACGGCCCTTGTGGCGTGAGGGAAGACTGGGAAGAAGGCGAAGTTGTCTCCGGAGTAGCCGTTCGCCGCGATCTCCAGGTAGTGGGCGGCATCCCACTGGCGCAGGCGTGCCGCCAGTTCGCCGGGTTGCTTGAGCTGCACGCTGATCGCTAGGGGAGCGAAGAACAGGAGCCGGCTGAACAGCCAGCAGGGCAGCAGCAGGGACAGCAGGGCCTGTCGCGGGGATTCCGCTTTGGCGCCGCTGGTTTCGGGGGTGCTGGCGGCGAGCTCTTCAGGTCGGCTGAACACAGCGGAGCTTCGCGATCGGACGGCCCTGAGGACCCCATCCGGAGCCGCATCAAGCGCAGACCTCAGCCTAGGAAGGCGATCCGTGCCCATGGCCCGCAGCGACCGATCGGTGGTGCTGCCTACGCTGGCTCCACTCCGAGCCGCCGCCGGTGACCAGCACGTTCTCCTCCCCCCAAACGGATCCCGCGACCCTGGAGCTGTCGGCCCGACCCAACGCCCTGGGACGCTTCGGGCGCTTCGGGGGGCAGTACGTGCCCGAAACGCTGATTCCTGCTCTGTTGGAGCTGGAGCGGGCGGCGGCCGAGGCCTGGGCGGACCCGGCCTTCACCGCCCGCCTCGATCACCTGCTGCGCACCTACGTGGGCCGGCCGACGCCGCTGTACGAGGCCGAGCGGCTGAGCGAGCACTACCGCCGCCCTGAAGGGGGCCCGCGCCTGTGGCTCAAACGCGAGGACCTCAACCACACGGGTGCCCACAAGATCAACAATGCCCTCGGCCAGGCCCTGCTGGCCCTGCGCATGGGCAAGCGGCGGATCATCGCCGAGACCGGCGCCGGCCAGCACGGGGTGGCCACGGCCACGGTCTGTGCCCGCTTCGGCCTGGAGTGCGTCGTCTTCATGGGTGCCGAGGACATGCGCCGCCAGGCCCTGAACGTGTTCCGCATGCGCCTGCTGGGGGCCACGGTGCAGCCGGTCACCACCGGCACCGCCACCCTCAAAGATGCCACCAGCGAAGCGATCCGCGACTGGGTCACCAACGTTGAGACCACCCACTACATCCTGGGCTCGGTGGCCGGTCCCCACCCGTACCCGATGCTGGTGCGTGACTTCCATGCCGTGATCGGCCTGGAGGCCAAACGCCAGTGCACCGAGTCCTTCGGCCGCCTCCCGGATGTGTTGCTGGCCTGCGTGGGCGGCGGCTCCAACGCCATGGGCCTGTTCCACGCCTTCGTGGGCGACACCAGTGTGCGCCTGATCGGGGTGGAAGCCGCCGGCGAGGGGGTGGCCAGCGGGCGCCACGCCGCCACGATCACCCAGGGCCGCGTGGGGGTGTTGCACGGGGCGATGAGCCTGCTGCTTCAAGACAGCGAGGGGCAGGTGCAGGAGGCCCACTCGATCAGCGCCGGCCTGGATTACCCCGGAGTGGGCCCGGAGCACAGCTACCTGAGGGAGATCGGCCGGGCAGAGTACGCGGCGGTCACCGATCAGCAGGCTCTCGATGCCCTGCAGAGGGTCAGCCGGTTGGAGGGGATCATTCCGGCCCTGGAAACGGCCCATGCCTTTGCCTGGCTGGAGCAGCTCTGCCCCACCCTGGCGCCGGGCACTGAGGTGGTGATCAACCTCTCCGGCCGCGGTGATAAGGATGTGAACACGGTGGCCGACCGGCTGGGTGATGAGCTGCGGCCTGCCGGCTGAGGCGTGCCATTAGCTCAGCAGCCTGCTGAGGCTGGCAGCCACCGTGCGCACGGCGGCCCGGGCGGTGGCGTAGGCCATGCGCATCGGCCCGATGACGGCCACGTGGCCCCCGATCCCTTCGCCGGTGGCGTAGCTGGCCTGCACCACGGAGCAATGCTCCAGCGCCTTGTGGGGGTGCTCCGCCCCGATCCAGATGCCCCCGAGGGCACTGCTGCCCTCAGGCTGGAGCAGCTGCTGAGGCTGCTCCTCCACCAGTTGGAGCAGCGGCCTCAGGCTGGCGGTGCGGCTGAACTCCGGTTGGCCCATCAACCCCCCCAACCCCAGGGCCAGGGCACTCTCGCTCTCGCTGGCGCGGGTGTGCCGGTGGCGCTCCAGGGCCTGGCGCAGCAGCGTGCCGCTTCGCTCCAGCTGCGGTGGAAGGTTGTCCCAGTCGAGGCCGTCGCCTTCGCTTCGCGGGCAGTGAGGGGTGTCTTGGAGCTGGGAGGCGGCCCATCGCTCCAGGGCCGGAACCTCGCTGGCGGTGCCCCCGGGCAGGCGCAGGTTGAGGCTGGTGGCGGTGGTGGACCCTTCAACCAGCAGCACCAGCAGCCGGTCGCCGCTGGGCACGAGCCGCAGGGCCTGCAGGCTGGGCTGGCTCCGCTGGGGCCGGGTGATCAGGCTGAGCAGGCCGGTCATGTCCGCCAGCCGCCGGGCCAGGTGCAGCAGCAGCTCATCGAGGGCCGTCCACTGCAGGCTGAGGCTGGCCATCTCCCGCTCCAACTGCAGGGCCGCGGCGCCTGGGGCGGGCAGCAGGCAGTCGACGTAGAGCCGGTAGCCCTGCTGGCTGGGCACCCGCCCCGCCGAGGTGTGGGGCTGGGTGAGCAGACCCTTCTGCTCCAGGGCCCCCATGGCCGAGCGGACCGTCGCCGCACTGGCGGTCAGGCCGAAACGCCGCACCAGGGTGTGGCTGCCCACCGGCTCCATCGTGTCCACGTAATGGCGCACGGTGGCCTGCAGCACCTCCTGCTGGCGGCGGGGTAGCGAAGGCAGACCGGAGCTCAGCAGGGGGTCATGGAGTGTTGGTCTGGATCGTAGGGGGAACCGATCAGGAAGGCGCGGCGGCTCGTTCGGCTGTTGGCTTCTGGAGGGCTCTGGGGATCTGGCCAGCCCTCGGTGTTCAGTAACGGGGAACCGATGGATCCACTTCCACGCTCCAGGCTTCGATGCCGCCCTGGAGATTCCAGACGTCGCTGAAACCCTGGGCTTCGATCAGCCAGGAGGCGAACTGCCAGCTGCGCATGCCCGCATGGCAGAGCACCACCACGGGGCGGCCTGGATCCAGCAGGTCGCCGATCCGCTCCATCCACTCCCTTGAACCACTCAGAGCCAGGTGGATCACCGGATGGGGCAGGGCGGCCAGCTCCAGCTCCGAGGCTTCGCGCACGTCCACCAGTTGCAGGTTCTCCCCCCTGGTCAGACGGAGGTTGAGATCGGTGGCGGAGAGGCTGAGGGGTTGGGGCATGGCGGGTGTTGTTCGGTGGCTGGGTGAGGGAAGGGCCGTCGCCGGATGGTCAAGCTGTTCCAAAACTGGCGCTCTGAGCTCTGGATCTGTCCGACAGGGGGAGCTCTCCAACCAGTGGCGCTGAAACGGAACGATTTCAAACCGAAGGTTGGGCTCTCAGAAGGAAGCGTGTCAAACAGAACCTCAATGCATAAAGATGAGGCCACTGCTGGTGTCGCCGCGTGAAGCTCCGCCCCTTCCTTGCGGTTGTGCTGGCGGTGGCCTTGCTCCTGCTTTCGTTGGCGGCCGGAGGCTGGTGGTTGCTGTTGCGCCAGAGCCCCCTGGCGCTCCAGAACCACAGCCTGCGGGTGCCCCTGGCCTCCCGCTTCATTCCACGCAACGCTCCGCTGAGCGTTCATCTCCAGATCAGCCCCGACCAGGCGGTGGCCTACGCCCGGGCGGTCGCTGCCCCACGCCAGCGGCGCCAGGCTGCTGCCGCCGTGGAACGGCTGCGGGATGGGGCGTTCGCCGCCGCCGGCCTCGATTACCCCGGTGAGCTGGCCGGCTGGCTGGGCGGGGATCTCAGCCTGGCCCTGCTCGACCCCCCCACTGAGGGGGCTGGGCCCGGCTGGGTCCTGGCTTTGGCCAGCCGAGATCCCCAGGGGGCCCGCAGCTTTCTGCAGCGCTTCTGGCAGACCCGCAGCCTGGCAGGCACCGACCTGCAGATCAGCCGTTACCGGGGCATGGGTCTGATCAGCGGCCGTGGAGCACTCGTGGGCCAGAGGCCCCAGCCCCTGGCCACCGCCTTGATCGACGACCAGCTGGTGCTGATCGCCTCTGGGCGGATGGTGCTGGAGCAGGCCCTGGATGTCTCCCAGATCGACGGACTCAACCAGGCGGGCAGTTCGGCTTGGCTTGAGGCGATCGGGCAGCTGGGGCCCGGCATCGTTCTCGTGACGGCCCGTCCTGGAGCCCTGCCTTCCTGGCTGGGTCTGCCGGCTTCCCTGGCCTCTGCCTCCCCCGGACAAACCTTGGTCGCCTCCCTGGCCCCCTCCGGGCCCGGCCTGGTGCTTCAGGCGCGCCTGGAGGGTGTGGGCACCCTTGGGGTGCCCACCGATGCCGCCGGTGATTCCGCTGGCCGGCCCCTGTTGGCGGCCTTGCGCGGCAACCCCACCAGCCTGCTGCTCCTGGCAGAGTCCGCTGATCTGCTTAAGGGCGGCGAGGGGGAGCAGCCCAGCGGGGAGGACCTGCTGGGCATTGTGTTGGCAGAGGCTCTGGCCGGTTTGAGGGGACCCCTGCCGGCCCTGGTGGCCCAGCGCACGCCGGGACCGCTGCTGTTGGCGGCCCAGCCGGGGGGCTGGTTGATCGGCACCGCCACAGAGCAGCCTCGGCCCGCCGATCTGCAGCCCGCCCTGGCCGCCGCCGGCTACCAGGAGGCCCCTTTGAGCGCCGACGGCCACGAGCTCACGGCCTGGACCCAGCTCCAGGCCCGGCCGATCAAGGGCGACCCCGACCAGCTGCGCGCCAGCCTGGCCGGCGCCCGCAGCGTCGAAGCGGGGGTCGCCTGGTGGGGCGAGGGCCTGGCGGTGCTCCAGGACCAGTGGCAGGGTCGCGCCCCCGCCCGTGAGCGGCTTGATCAGCTGGAGGCCCTGGCCAGTCCGGGGGCTCCGGTCCAGTGGGCCCTCGCGACGGTGCCGGCCCGGGCCTTGCTTGGCGGCTGGCAGCCCTGGCAGCTGCTGGGTGGCCTGGCCAGCGCCCCTCTGACGGAGCGGGTCCAAGGGCTGGCGCTGAGCCTCCGGGGGATCTCTGCGGCCCCGGCTCCAGAGATCCCCATGGATCCAGGCCCGGGCGCCCTGCTGCTGAGGGCCCGCTTGGAGCTGGGTTGAACCCATGGGCGTCCGCCGCGAACTGCTGCTGTTGCGCCACGGCATCGCCCAGGAGCGGGCCCCAGCGCTGGAGGACGGCGCGCGCGCCCTCACCTCCCAGGGCCGCCGCCGCAGCGAACAGGTGCTGAAGAGGCTGGTGGCGATCGGCCTGCATTGCGATCACCTGATCAGCAGCCCCTTGGTGCGGGCCCATCAGACCGCCGAACTGGCGCTGGCGGCGGGCCTGGCGGAGCGCCTGGAGATCAGCGCCGCCCTGGCTCCTGGGGGGCGACCTGAACCGCTGCTGCGGGGCGATTGGAACTGCCTGGGCCTGGTGGGCCATGAACCTGACCTCAGCGCGCTGGCCACGGCGCTCTGCGGGGCGCCGGCCGGCAGCCTGAGGCTGCGCAAGGCGGGGGTGGTGCTGCTGGAGCTGGCGGATGTTGGAGACGCTGATTCCAGCGGGGGCCCCTGGCACCTTGCGGGGGCCACGCTCCAGTTGCTGCTCAGCCCCCGCAGTCTTGGGCTCTGAGGGCGCTGGGGCTTTCCCCCTGCCCCACGGCCGGTCGGTAGCGCTACTGCGGTCTATTGGCGAACGGTCCTAGGTTTCAAAACTTCTCGCACCCCGCGCCGCGATGGTGGTTGACGCTTCCTCCCAGGCCGCCATGGGCAACGGAGTGGTTTTCCGCCCCGGGCTCGAGGGTGTGCCCGCCACCCAATCGGCCATCTGTGACATCGACGGCACCCAGGGCTTGCTCACCTACCGGGGCTACCCGCTTGAGGAGCTGGCGGTCCACAGCAGTTTCCTTGAAACCACCCACCTGCTGATCTGGGGCGAGTTGCCTAACGCCGAGGAGTTGCGGGCCTTCGAGCGGGAGGTACAGATGCACCGCCGGGTGAGCTTCCGCATCCGGGACATGATGAAGAGCTTCCCCTCGGGGGGCCATCCGATGGATGCGCTCCAGGCCAGTGCCGCCTCCCTTGGGCTGTTCTATTCCCGCCGAGCCCTCGACAACCCGGAATACATCTACGGGGCCGTGGTGCGGCTGATCGCCAAGATCCCAACGATGGTGGCGGCGTTCCAGCTGATCCGCAAAGGCCAGGATCCGATCCAGCCCCGTGACGACCTGGCCTATGCCTCCAACTTCCTGTACATGCTCACCGAGCGGGAGCCCGATCCCCTGGCGGCTCGCATTTTCGATGCCTGTCTGATCCTCCACGCTGAGCACAGCCTCAACGCCAGCACCTTCAGTGCCCGCGTCACCGCCAGCACCCTCACCGACCCCTACGCGGTGGTGGCCTCGGCCGTGGGCACCCTCGCCGGGCCGTTGCATGGCGGCGCCAACGAAGACGTGCTGACGATGCTCGAGGAGATCGGCAGCGACGACCAGGTGGAGCCCTGGCTGGATCGGGCGATCGCCGGGAAGCAGAAGATCATGGGTTTCGGTCACCGGGAATACAAGGTCAAGGACCCCCGCGCCGTGATCCTCCAGAAGCTGGCGGAGCAACTCTTCGACCAGTTCGGCCACGACCCGCTCTACGACCTGGCCCGCAAATTGGAGGTGGTGGCCGCCGAGCGGCTGGGGCCGAAGGGCATCTACCCCAACGTGGATTTCTATTCCGGGCTCGTCTACCGCAAGCTCGGCATCCCCGAAGACCTGTTCACGCCGATTTTCGCCATCGCCCGGGTGGCCGGTTGGCTCGCCCATTGGAAGGAGCAGTTGGGGGCCAACCGCATTTATCGGCCCACGCAGATCTACACCGGTGCCAGCCGCCGGGCCTGGGTACCGATCAAGGCCCGCCCAGCAATCGTCCGCTCCTGACCACCTGCGCCTAAGTTGCCCCTACCGCAGCCGCCCCCATGGTCCCTGCACTTGCAGCCGTCCCCCCATCGGCCGCCGTTGTCTCCACCGTTGTCTCAGCCGTCGGCGTGGTCAGCCCAGGCCTTGATCTGGAATCGAGTTTCAGCGCCGCGCTGGAGGGCTTAGGGCTCACCCCCGCCGCCGCTCGCCTGCTCTGGCTGCCCCTGCCGATGCTGCTGGTGCTGGTCGCGGCCGTCGTCGGGGTGCTCGTGACCGTCTGGCTGGAGCGCAAGATTTCGGCGGCGGTTCAGCAACGGATCGGCCCCGAATACGCCGGGGCCCTCGGGGTGCTTCAGCCGATCGCCGACGGCCTCAAGCTCCTGGTCAAGGAAGACGTGATCCCGGCCAGGGCGGATGGGCTGCTGTTCACCCTGGGGCCGATCCTGGTGGTGGTGCCGGTGATCCTCTCCTGGTTGGTGGTGCCCTTTGGCCAGCACCTGCTGATCAGCAACGTGGGGGTGGGCATTTTTCTCTGGATCTCCCTGAGCAGCATCCAGCCCATTGGCCTGCTGATGAGTGGCTACTCGAGCAACAACAAATACGCGCTGCTCGGTGGCCTGCGGGCGGCGGCCCAGTCGATCAGCTATGAGATCCCCCTCGCCCTGGCGGTGCTGGCGGTGGTGATGATGAGCAATTCACTCTCCACCGTCGACATCGTCGATCAGCAGAACGGCGCCGGGATCCTCAGCTGGAACATCTGGCGCCAGCCGGTGGGCTTCCTGATCTTCTGGATCTGCGCCCTGGCCGAATGCGAGCGTCTGCCTTTTGACCTCCCTGAAGCGGAGGAGGAACTGGTGGCCGGCTACCAGACCGAATACGCAGGGATGAAGTTCGCTCTCTTCTACCTGGGCAGCTACATCAATCTGGTCCTCTCGGCGCTGTTGGTGTCGGTGCTCTACCTCGGCGGCTGGGGCTTCCCGGTGCCTGTGGAGTGGCTGGCCTCGGCCCTGGGCCAGTCCCCTGATGCCCCCCTGGTGCAGGTGATCACTGGCTCGGTAGGCATCGTGATGACCGTGCTCAAGGCCTACCTGCTGGTGTTCATCGCCATCCTGCTGCGCTGGACCACGCCCCGGGTGCGCATCGACCAGCTGCTTGATCTGGGCTGGAAGTTCCTGCTCCCGATTGCCCTGGTCAACCTGCTGGTCACCGCCGGTCTCAAATTGGCGTTCCCTGCCTTTTTCGGCGGCTGAGTCCCTCTGCCGTCATGATGCTCCCGAGTCTTCCAGCATTCTTCCCTCTCCTCCCAGGCTCATGTTCGGTTTCCTGAAACAGGTCGGTGACTACACCAAGGATGCGGTCAGCGCAGCGAGGTACATCACCGATGGACTGTCGGTCACGTTCGATCACCTCAAGCGCCGCCCGATCACGGTTCAGTACCCCTACGAAAAGCTGATTCCTTCGGAGCGTTACCGCGGCCGTATTCATTTCGAGTTCGACAAGTGCATCGCCTGTGAGGTTTGTGTGCGGGTCTGTCCGATCAACCTGCCGGTGGTGGACTGGGTCGCGAACAAAGAAACCAAGAAGAAGGAGCTTCGCAACTACTCGATTGACTTCGGGGTTTGCATCTTTTGTGGCAACTGCGTCGAGTATTGCCCCACCAACTGCCTCTCGATGACCGAGGAATACGAGCTGGCGGCCTTCGATCGCCACAGCCTCAACTACGACAACGTCGCCCTCGGGCGTCTGCCCACCAGCGTCACCAGTGATCCCGCAGTGACCCCCCTCAAGGAGCTGGGCTACCTGCCCAAGGGTGTCACCGAACCCCACGGTGTCGATCCGTCCCGTCCCCGCGCCGGTGCCCGGCCCGATCAGATCCTGGCGGCCCAGGCCGCTGCCGCCCCTGCCCCCGACAGCGGAGCCCCGTCCTGATGACCATCGCTTCCACCGCCCAGTTCATCTCCTTCGCCGCCCTCTCGATCACCCTTGTGCTGGGTGCCCTTGGGGTGGTTCTGCTGCCCAACATCGTCTATTCCGCCTTCCTGCTCGGGGGTGTGTTTCTTTCGGTGGCGGGTCTCTACCTGCTGCTCAACGCCAGCTTCGTCGCCGCCGCCCAGGTGCTGGTCTACGTCGGCGCTGTGAACGTGCTGATCCTGTTCGCGATCATGCTCGTGAACAAGAAGGAAAATCTCGCCGCCATCCCCGGACTGGCCCTGCGTCGTGTGCTCTCCGGCGCGGTCTGTGCCGGCCTGTTCGCCCTGCTGTTGCGGGTCGATCTCACCACCTCCTGGGCCCTCCCCGGGCCGGAGCCCCTGGGGGATGAGGCCACCCTGCGCATCGGAGAGCATCTGTTCAGCGACTACCTCCTGCCCTTTGAACTGGCCTCGGTGCTCCTGCTCATGTCGATGATCGGGGCCATCGTGCTCGCCCGCCGCGATGTCCTCGTCAGCGACGTGATCACCGGTGAGCCGGTGGATCAAGGGCTGATCGAGAAGGAGCGCAGCCCTCTGCTGCTGGATCGCTCCGCCCTGGAATCATCCCTGCTGGAGAAAACCCCATGAGCCTTGAACTCCCCACCACCATCCCCCTCCAGGCCTATCTGGTGCTGGCGGCGCTGCTGTTCTGCACGGGCGTCTGGGGGCTGATCAACAGCCGCAATGCGGTGCGCGTGCTGATGAGCATCGAGTTGATGCTCAACGGTGTCAACATCAATCTGATGGCCTTCTCCAGCTACCTCGACGGTCAGCTGATTCGCGGCCAGGTGTTCGCGATCTTCGTGATCTGCGTGGCGGCGGCCGAGGCGGCCGTTGGGTTGGCAATTTTGCTCTCCCTCTACCGCAACCGTGAAACCGTCGACATGGAACGCTTCAACCTGCTGCGCTGGTAGGCCCGAGCGTTTGTTCATCGGACCATTCCATGGGTCCAGGGGCTGAGCATGCGCCTTGAGACGGTCTGGCTGATTCACCGAGCCGGCAGCGCTCTGGCCCAACGCCAGGCGCGCCGCTGCGCCGCTGATCTGCGCAGCCAGGGCATCGCCGTGGCCTTGGCCGCCAGCGGCCTGGACCTGGACCCCTACCCGTCCTTGATCGCGGCAGGCGCTGACCTGCCTGATCTGGCCCTGATCTTGGGGGGGGATGGCACGGTGTTGGGGGCCTCCCGTCACCTGGGACCGCTCGGGGTGCCGATCCTCAGTTTCAATGTCGGCGGCCACCTTGGCTTCCTTACCCACGAGCGCAAGCTGCTGCGCCTCAGTGATGGCGAAGGCGCCCCCCGGGGAGCCAATCTCTGGCAGCGCCTGCGTGAGGACCGTTTCGCCCTTGAGCGCCGCATGATGCTCGAGGCCTCCCTGGAGAGAGAAGCCCACCGGCGTCCTGCGGCTGACTCTGCAGGCACAGAGCCGGCAGCGGACGCTGCCGACGACGCAGGGTCGGTTCACACCGCCCTGAACGATTTCTACGTGCGCCCCAGCCTGGAAACCCTCTCGCCCACCTGTGATCTGGAACTGGCCATCGATGGCGAGGTCATCGACCACTTCCGCGGTGACGGTCTGATCATCGCCACCCCCACCGGCTCAACCGGGTACGCCATGGCCGCCGGTGGTCCGATCCTGCACCCGGGACTCGACGCGATCGTGGTCACCCCGATCTGCCCGATGAGTCTCTCCAGCCGCACGGTGGTGGTGCCGCCCCGGGCCCAGCTGATGATTCGCCCTCTCGGGGACCCCGCCCGCCCGGTGCGCCTCTGGAAGGACGGGGCCCAGGCTGGGGAACTCGTTCCCGGCGAACGCTGTGTGGTGCGCCGCTCACGCCATCAAGCCCTGATGGTGGTGTTGGAGCAGAGCCCCTCCTACTACCGCACCCTCACCCACAAGCTGCATTGGGCCGGCAGCCTTTCGGCGGCAGAGTCACCACGGCCCAGCGGACCGCGGGGCGGCGGATTGAGGGGCGGCTGATGGCGCTGGAGATCGAGCGGCGGTTTCTGGTTGCTCCGGGGGAGGCCTGGCGCCCCCATGTGATCGGCCAGCAGACCCTGCGTCAGGGCTACCTGGCCGGGGATCGGGAGGGGTTCACGGTGCGCGTACGCAGCTCGGTTCCTGAAGCCGGCCAGGCCGGCGAGCGAGCCCGTGGCGGAGAGGCCAGCGCCTGGCTGACCTTGAAGGCTCCCACCGGTGGCCTGGCCCGCCATGAGTTCGAGTACGCGATTCCCCCGGAGGATGCGGAGGCCTTGCTGGCGCTGGCGCCGGTGGGCTTGCGCAAGCTCCGCTACCGGCTCGATCTGAGTGGTGGCGATTGGGTGCTCGACGTGTTCGAAGGGGCCAATGCCCCCCTGGTGATCGCCGAGGTGGAGCTGGAGCGAGCCGACCAACCGGTGTGTGTCCCGCCCTGGTGCCGCTGGGAGATCACAGGCGATGGGGCGCTCAGCAATGCGGCCCTGGCCCACCACCCGTTCGCCTGCTGGGGGGAGGAGCAGCGCAGCCACATCCTGCAGCATCTTGGCGGCGCCAATGCCGCTCCCTAGGTCATAGGCTTGGGGTCAACGGCACAGGTTCGGGGGTTTGATGCCTCCCGGCACCTCCGCCAACTGACCTGTTTGAGCCCGTGATCGGCCTCTACGACCATCAAGGTTTGCTGCGCTTCGTCGGGAACGACCGTGACGCCTGCGAGGCCTATGTCGAACTGTTCGAGCTCAAGGTCGACGACGTGACGCTCGAGCCTTTGGGTGACGACGGGGCAGAGTGGAGCTGGGCCGTCTGAACACGCTGGCTTGAACCTTCGCCGCGCCTGATCAGGGCCGCTGGCCGGCCTCAGGAAGGGTGCAGCAGTTGAAGCCATCGCGGCAGATCTTGCCGTTGTCCATGGCCCAGTTCAGCAGGGCCACCCGATTCTTGGCGCCGGTCTTGGTGAAGATGTTGCTGACGTGGTTGTCGACCGTGCGCTTGCTGATCATCAGCTTTTCGGCCACTTCTTGATTGGTGAGCCCGGTGGCCACCAGCTCGATGATCTCAATCTCCCGCTCCGAAAGGTTGGAGCGCACCGCAGGAAGGCCGCCGAGATCTGTCATCTGGGGTCAGTCGCCCTCGGACCCGATCACTGTACCCAGGGCTTTCAGCGGCGTTGGCGGTGCTGATCCATGATGGGGCTTCGGTTGCTTCATCGATCCTTGCTTCTGGAAGAGGCTCTCCGCACCGGTCAGTTTGCGATCACAGCGGAGGTGACCCCACCGAGGGGCGGGGATCCCGGTCGCGCCCTGGCGGTGGCCCGCTCCCTCAAGAGCGTGGTGCATGCCATCAACGTCACCGACGGCAGCCGGGCGGTGATGCGCATGAGCAGTCTGGCGGTCTGCCGATTGCTGCTGGAGGCTGGGATCGAGCCCGTCTGGCAGCTCACCTGCCGCGATCGCAACCGCATCGCCCTGCAGGCCGACCTGCTCGGCGCCCATGCCCTGGGCATCCGCAATCTGCTCTGTCTCACGGGTGATCCCGTGCAGGCGGGCGATCAGCCCAGTGCCCGGAAGGTGAACGAGTTGGAGGCGGTGCGGCTGCTCGAACTGGTGCGGGCCTTCAACCAAGGTGAGGATCCTGTGCAGGGTGTGTTGCCCGATGGACCGACGGCGCTGTTTGCCGGCGCCGCCGCCGATCCCCAGTCGGGGAGCTGGAGTGGTCTCAAACGGCGGCTGGAGCGCAAGCAGGCGGCCGGGGCTCGCTTCATCCAGACCCAGATGGTGATGGAGACCAGGGCCCTCGAGCGTTTCTGCCAGGAGATTGCTCATCCCATGGGGCTGCCGGTGCTGGCGGGGGTGTTCCTGCTCAAGTCGGCCCGCAACGCGGCCTTCATCAACCGTGTTGTGCCGGGCGCCTCGATTCCCCAGGCGCTGATCGATCGCCTCGCCGCCGCCGCCGACCCGGCCGCCGAGGGGATCGCCATCGCCGCCGAGCAGGTGAGCGAGTACCGCTCGATCGCCCAGGGGGTGCACCTGATGGCGATCAAGGCCGAAGAGCGGATTCCGGCGATTCTGGCGGCCGCCGGGGTGGCCCCACGCGCCCATCCTGCCAACGCTCGCTGAGATACCCAGGCCAGAACAGCCGATCGTTCAGCCTGGCTTGCCCACGGCCAGATCGGTGCCCAGGAGGTCGGCCATGGCCTTCTGCTGGGGAGAAGGGACGCTGTGGTCCTGGCGGCGGGAATCGGTGATCAGCCAATCAAGGGCGGCCTCCTGAAGATCAAAGTGATCACCGTTGCGATCGACGCAGTAGCGGCCGAACACCAACTTCTCCACCAGCCGGACCCCCGCACCGATGCGGGAGTAATCGAAGATGATCGAGTTGTCGACAGTGGCTCCCTCACAGATGTGGCAACTGGGGCCAATCATGGCGGGCCCGATGATCGTGACGCCGTCTTCGATCTTGGTCATGCCCCCTACGTAGATGGGGCCCTTGACCGTGATGCGATCCCAGTTGGCGGCCACATTGAGGCCGGTGAAAACTCCCGGGCGAACTTCCTTGCCGGGGATCTGCACCTGACGAACGTGCCCTTCAAGCACGCTGCGGATCGCCTGCCAGTAGTCAGGCACCTTGCCGATGTCGACCCATTCAAATTCCATCGGCAGGGCGTAGAAGGGTGCCCCTGCTTCCACCAGTCGGGGGAAGAGATCGGCGCCGATGTCGAAGGGCACGCCCACGGGGATGTGATCGAGTACTTCCGGTTCGAAGATGTAGATGCCCGTGTTGATCATGTCCCCCAGGGCTTCATCCACGGTGGGCTTTTCCTGGAAGGTGAGCACCCGGCCGTCATCCCCCGTGACCACAACGCCGTAGCTGCTGACCTGATCGCGCGGCACGCGCTTGGTGACCAGGCTGGCCATGGCCCCCTTGGCCTTATGACGCCGTACCGCCTCAGTGAGGTCGAGGTCGATCAGGGCATCTCCGCAGAGCACCACGAAGGTGTCGTCGAAGAAGGGCTGGAAGGTCTGGATCTTCTTGATGCCGCCGGCCGATCCCATGGCCTCACCGATCAGCTGACCCTCCTCGATCCGCCCCTCGAAGCTGTAGGCGATCTCGACGCCGAAGCGCTGACCATCACGGAAATAGTTCTCGATCTCCTCGGCCAGGTGGGAGACGTTCACCATGACTTCGGTGAACCCATGCTCCTTGAGCAACTCGAGCAGAAACTCCATCACGGGCTTCTGCAGGATCGGGATCATCGGTTTGGGAATGGTGTGCGTGATGGGTCGCACCCGGGTTCCCTTCCCGGCGGCCAGGATCATCGCCTTCATCGACGCCTGTCTGCCTTACTCAAGATGACTCAGCCTAAGGGCGGATCTCAGGCTGCCAGCGCCTGCCGAGCCGGCAAAGGAGCTGGCACCAAGGGCAACTGGACGCTTTCGCTTTCCACCAGGTTGCGTTTCAAGGTCAGCGGGGCGAACAGTCCCCCCTCCTGGGCCAGGTCCACCTTGCCCTGGGCGCAGAGGAACAACAGGGCCCAGAACACCCCCACCCGGTCGCTGTCCAGGTCCGGGGGTGCCTGGGCGGTCCAGATCGTGACCAGATCCTCGAAGTCGACCCAGTTCAAGGCCCGGGGCCAGCGCAGCAGGAACTGGCTCAGGGCGGCGGTGGTTTCCGGTAACTTTTCGCGGTGGGCCAGGGCCGCCACCTGCTCGATCGCGGCCCGGTCGCTCAGGCGCTTGCTGCGGTACTTGGGCCGGCTGCGGCCCTCCTCCTGTTCCAGGCGCTCGGCGATGTCCTCGAGCTGGCGAATCAGCTCCCCCAGGGTGACCGGTCTCTGCAACGGCGGTGGGGCGACGGGCCTGCGCCAGAGGTGACGCTCGGGACGCCTGGGCAGCTCGATCACCACGTCGTAGGCCGGATCTCCCGAAGGGTCCAGATCGAAGGGATCCTCCAGGGATGCTTCGGGGGGGAAGGTCTGGGCCTCAAGCACCTCCGCCTTGAGGGAGACGAGCACCGAGGCGGCCAGGAAGGCTTCGCTGGTTTCGGCCAAATCCTGCTCGTAGCTGCCCCCCCGTTGGCCGTGATCCGCCCTCACCAGCCGGGGCACCACGATGCGCTGGCGAAGCTGGTCGAGGAAGCCATCGACGACGGCAATCACATCCACGTCCCAGGGGTCCAGGTCGCCGCGTTCAGCGGCGTCCTGCAGCAGCCTGATGGCCAGTCTGGCGCCCCCTTCAGCCAACGATCGCCCCCGTGCGCTGGGCGCAACCTACCCGCTTTCACCCAGGCCAGCCACCGCCGAAGTTTCACCGGCCGCCGGCAGCAGCCCCAGCTGGGCGTCCACCGTGGCCCGGTAGCGCTGCACGTCTTCCTCAAGTTCGCGGATGCGCACCTGCTGGGCTTCGAGCTCACTGTTGTCCGTCAGGGTTTCCACCTTTTTGACCACCCCGGTCCAGACGGCGAACACCCAGGCGGCGGTGGCCCCCACGCCTCCCACCACCAGAAGCAACGCGGCCAGGGGCAGGGTGAGGTTGATCCCCGGCAGGAAGCGCACCGTGGTGGCCTCGGTGTTCTCGAGGGTGAACATCACCATCGCAAGGCCGAAGCTGAAGATCAGCAGAAAGTTCAGCTGTCGCATCGCTGGGTCCGCCGGGTTCGGCCACACATCGAGATGGGCGTCTGGGAGCGTAAGGACGCCGCCGGGGATCTGGTCCGGGCAGAGGGCAACTGCAGAGTTTCGTTACCCCTCTAGCCTCAGGTCAGGTCAGGTCAGGGCAGGGGCCCGCACCAGGGCTGGCGGCAACAGGGTGGGGGCCACCAGGCTCTTGCGGATCAAGCCGGTTGGGATGGGTCCGATCACCTTGTTGAAGGCCAGTTCTTCACGGGCCACCAGCGCCTCGATCGAGGCTCGGTAGCTGTCGGTGACCAGGCGGGGGTAGAGGCCAATGCCGATGATCGGCACCAGCAGGGCGGAAATGATGTAGATCTCCCTGGGCTCGGCGTCCACCAGCTGGTTGTGGCTGGCCAGCTCGGGATTTTCCTTGCCGAAGAAGATCTCCCGCAGCATCGAGAGCAGGTAGATCGGCGTGAGGATCACGCCCACCGCCGCCAGCGCAGCCATCACGATGCGGAAGCTGAGCGCGTAGGCCTCGCTGGTCACGAAGCCAACGAACACCATCAGCTCAGAGACGAAGCCGCTCATCCCCGGCAGTGCCAGCGACGCCAGGGAGCAGATGGTCCAGAGGGCGAACATCTTGCGCATTTTCTGGCCCACGCCGCCCATTTCATCGAGCTGCAGGGTGTGGGTGCGGTCGTAGGTGGCTCCCACAAGGAAGAAAAGGCTGGCCCCGATCAGACCATGGCTGACCATCTGCAGCATCGCGCCGCTGGTGCCCACGGCGCTGAAGCTGCCGATGCCGATCAGCACGAAGCCCATGTGGCTGATCGAGCTGTAGGCGATCTTGCGCTTGAGGTTGCGCTGGGCAAACGATGTGAGCGCGGCGTAGATGATGTTCACCACCCCCAGAACCACCAGCAGGGGAGCGAACTGGGCGTGGGCATCGGGCAGCAGCTGCACGTTGAAGCGCAGCAGGGCATAACCCCCCATCTTCAGCAGGATGCCGGCGAGCAGCATGTGCACCGGTGCCGTGGCCTCGCCGTGGGCATCGGGCAGCCAGGTGTGCAGCGGCACGATCGGCAACTTCACACCGAAGGCGATCAGCAGGCCTGCGTAAGCCAGAAGCTCGAAGCGTGTGCCGAATTCCTTGGTTGCCAGGGTGGTGTACTCGAAGCTGGGGGCGCCGCCGCCTTGGAACCCCATCGCCAGGGCCGCCAGGAGGATGAACACCGAGCCGCCGGCGGTGTAAAGGATGAATTTGGTGGCGGCGTACTGGCGCTTCTTGGCGCCCCAGATCGCTAGCAGCAGGTAGACCGGCAGCAGCTCCAGTTCCCAAGCCAGGAAGAACAGCAGCATGTCCTGAACGGCGAACACGGCGATCTGGCCGCCGTCCATGGCCAGGATCAGGAAGAAGAACAGCCGCGGCTTGAAGGTGACCGGCCAGGCGGCCAGCACCGCCAGGGCGGTGATGAAGCTCGTGAGCAGGATCAGCGGCATCGAGAGGCCATCGGCCCCCACCGACCAGGCCAGGCCCAGATCGGGCAGCCACTCCACCCGCTCGATCAGCTGCAGGCCCTCCACGGACGGGTCGTAGCCATTGAGGTAGGCCGCTGCCGTGACCAGGAAGGTGATCAGAGCCACCCCGAGGGCATACCAGCGCACGGTCTTGCCGTCGCCTGCATCGGGGATGAAGGGGATCGCCAGGGCGGCGGCAATCGGGAACAGGATCGAGATGCTCAGCCAGGGAAAGGCCGCTACGGAACCTGTCGTCACGGCGAAGTCCAGCAGCACAGGCAAGGCAGGGGAGGCTTGGCGGAGTGTAGAAATGCAGGTCCTGGGCGGTCCGTGCCGATACGGGATTAAACACAGAGTCTCTGCTCACCCAGGGCGCTTGGATTCCGCCAGGGCGGTGCCGAGACTCAAGCAAATGAGGTGGCCACCTGGTGGCTTGGCGGCGATCCCAGGGGGCGCTGGGTGGATCCGATCCAGGGGCGAAGGGGGCCTCCGGGCCCAGGCCGGGATCAGCCGAAGGCGCTGAACAGCACCACCAGGGAGATCACACCACCGAAGACGATCAGCGCATAGAACTGGGCCCGGCCGGTTTCGAAGTACTTGAGACCCTCTCCGCTGCCGAGGGTGAGCAGGCCGGTGAGGTTCACCACCCCATCGACCACCTTGGCGTCCACTTCAAGCACCTGGCGGGCCAGCTTGCGGCTGCCGAGCACGAAGATCCGCTCGTTGATGGCATCGAGATACCACTTGTTGGCGAGGAAGGCGTTGACGGTGGGGAAGCGGGCTGCCACCAGCTTGGCCAGATCAAGTCTGTGCAAGGCGTAGGCCAGCACCGCCACGGTGATCCCCGTGACGGAGATCGCCACCGACGCGCCGGCAAGAGGCAGGAACTCTCCCCAGCTGAAGTGCTCGGCCGCCTCAGCGGCTTCCTGGGGATCGAGCAGGGCCGCGAAGCGGCTGTTCCAGGGGGTGCCCAGCAGACCGATCAGCACCGAGGGCACCGCCAGCACCGCCAGCGGGGCGGCCATCTGCCAACCGGATTCGTGGGGGTGGCTGGCGTGGTGGCCGTGGCCCTCCTCATCCTCCGTGGTGCTGCCTTTGCCTGCTGCCGCGAGCAGTTGCTGCTTCAGGGTGGTGTCATGGCCACGGAAGGAGCCCTCGAAGGTGAGGAAGTAGAGCCGGAACATGTAGAAGGCGGTCATGCCGGCGGTGAGGAAACCCACCAACCACAGCAACGGGAAACTGGCGAAGGCCACGCCCAGGATCTCGTCCTTGCTCCAGAAGCCCGCCAGGGGGGGGATGCCGCTGATCGCCACGCAGCCGATCAAAAAGGTGATCGCTGTGATGGGCATGTGTTTCCGTAAGCCACCCATCAGGCGCATGTCCTGGGCGAGCACGGGCTCGTGGCCGACCACCTCCTCCATGGCGTGGATCACCGAGCCTGAGCCCAGGAACAGCATCGCCTTGAAGAAGGCGTGGGTGACCAGGTGGAACATGCCAGCGACCGGGGCGCCACAGCCCATCGCCAGAACCATGTAGCCCAGTTGGGAGACGGTGCTGTAGGCCAGGCCTTTCTTGAGGTCGTGCTGGGTGAGGGCGATCGATGCCCCCAGGAAGCAGGTGATCGTGCCGACCACGGCAACCACCGTCTGCACATCAGGGAACTGGAGGTAAATGGGCTGCAGCCTGGCCACCAGGAACACCCCGGCGGCCACCATCGTGGCCGCGTGGATCAGGGCCGAGATCGGTGTCGGGCCCTCCATCGCGTCGGGCAGCCAGACGTGGAGGGGGAACTGGGCCGACTTCGCCATCGGTCCCATGAACACCAGCAGGCAGAGGATCACCGCGGCCACGTGGGTGATGCTGCCGTTGGCGAGGCCCTCGGAGAGCCGCACGGCGATCTCCTCGAAGCTGAAGCTGCCGGTGGCCCAGAACAGGCCGAGGATGCCCAGCAGCAGGCCGAAGTCCCCCACGCGGTTGACGATGAAGGCCTTCTGGGCGGCATTGGCGGCCCCTTCACGGTCGTACCAGAAGCCCACCAGCAGGTAGGAGCACATGCCCACCAGCTCCCAGAAAACGTAGATCTCGAGCAGGTTGGGGCTGAGCACCAGGCCCAGCATCGAACTGCTGAACAGGGCCAGGTAGGTGAAGAAGCGCACGTAGCTCTTGTCGTGCGCCATGTAGCCGTCTGAGTAGACCATCACCAGCAGGGCGATGGTGGTCACCAGGGCCAGCATCACGGCCCCCAGGGCATCCACCCTGTAGCCCATCTGCAGGTTGAAGTCGCCGGTGCTGGCCCAGTTGAACAGCACCTCGGTGGCGGGGGCGCCGGCCAGTTGCTGGGCCAGGATCACGAAGCTGATCACAGCTGAAGCCCCCACGAGGCTGATCAGCAGCAGGGCGACAGGTTTGCGCAACCGGTTGATGGTGCGGTTGAAGCTGATCAATCCCAGCCCCACCAGCGCGGCTCCCGCCAATGGCAGCACCGGAATCAACCAGGCAAGTTCAGCGGCCGAGCTCATCCTGCAAGGGTTTGGGTGCAGGGAGTGTAGGCAGCCTGACCAGGTGGCTCCGGCCGGATGTGTTGGAGTCCCGTTAGCCCAGCAGGGCTCCTAGGGAGCTGCGGTTGAAGGCCGTGGCGGCCACGCCGATCCAGCGATGGCTCCACCAGAACAGCGCGATCGCGAGGGCGATCCCCAGCTGGGAGGGCCTGAGGAATTCTCCCAGCACCAGCCGCTGGCGTCCGTCCAGCACAGCCCGGAACGGCACCACGGAAGTGCTGGAGCGCAGTTCCTCGAAGGCCGCTCCGAAGCGGGAGGCCAGGCGGCGGTCGCCGTGCCAGACCGCAAACAGGTGGTGGGCGATCAACCCCAGGCTGGTCAGCACCATGAAGCTGCTGCCGATCCAGAGCAGATGGGTGGCACACCAGAGCACCTGACCGACGGCCTGGGGATGGCGGCTGATGCGGATGATGCCTGTGCCATACAGGCGCAGTTTTGGTTCCAGAACCGCAGGGATCTCGAGCAGGTTGTAGGTGGCGGGATAAAGAAAAAAGAAGCTGATCGCCGTCCCCACCCAGACCAGCGGCACCATCCAGGGCTGCTCCTGCAGGTTCCAGAGGCGCAGGCCGTCGTAGCGGTGGGCCAGAAAGAAACCGATCACCACCACGGCGGCGGGGATGCTCAGGCCAGCGAATAACAGCCGCCAGGCCCTGGCTCCGACGCGCTCCTCCCCCCAGACCCGTAAGGCGGCCCCACCGCTGTGGAGAACGGCGAAGGCCAGCAGCAGGGCCAGCATCACCAGGCTGCTGTGGTGGAGGGGCGGGATCACGGGGGTGGTTCTCGGTGGCAGGCTTCAGCGGCGGATTCTGGCGGAGGGATACCCAGGGAAGAGGCCGTTCCCCCTAAAGTTCAGCCCCACGCAGGTGCCAGCCCCCCAGGGCGTTTCCATGGCTGATCTGCCGTTCACACTCGATCAGCTGCGCATCCTGCGGGCGATCGCCAGCGAGGGCAGCTTCAAGAAGGCCGCCGACAGTCTCTATGTCACCCAGCCCGCGGTCAGCCTCCAGATCCAGAACCTGGAGAAGCAGCTCGATGTCTCCCTGTTCGATCGGGGTGGCCGCAAGGCGCAACTCACCGAAGCCGGCCACCTGCTGCTCAGTTACTGCGACCGGATCCTGAGCCAGTGCCAGGAGGCCTGCCGCGCCCTCGACGACCTGCACAACCTCAAGGGTGGTTCCCTGGTGGTGGGAGCCAGCCAGACCACGGGCACCTACCTGATGCCACGCATGATCGGTCTGTTCCGGCAGAAGTATCCGGATGTGGCCGTGCAGCTGCAGGTGCACAGCACCCGACGAACCGGCTGGAGCGTGGCCAACGGCCAGATCGACCTGGCGATCATCGGTGGCGAGTTGCCGAACGAACTCAACGAACTGCTGCAGGTGGTGCCCTACGCCAGCGACGAGCTGGCCCTGGTGCTCCCGGTCAAGCATCCTTTGGCCCGTCTGGCCGAGATCAGCAAGGACGACCTCTATCGCCTTGGGTTCGTCTGCCTTGATGCCCAGTCCACCACCCGCAAGATGGTGGACCAGTTGCTGGCCCGTTCCGGCCTGGATGTGGGCCGGCTCAAGATCGAGATGGAGCTCAACTCCTTCGAGGCGATCAAGAACGCCGTGCAATCGGGCCTGGGGGCCGCGTTTCTGCCGGTGGTCTCGATCGAGCGGGAGCTGGCGGCGGGCAACCTCTATCGCCCCAACCTGGTCGATCTGTCGGTGCGGCGTCAGCTCAAGCTGATCACCCATCCGGCCCGCTACTGCTCAAGGGCGTCTGAAGCTTTTCGGCGCGAAATCCTGCCGGTGTTCGCCAGCCCCGACAGCCCCCTGCGCCAACCGGCTCGGGCCGTCCAGGGGGTGCCCCAGGCCGTGGCAACCGTGGCGGCCGGGTCTGTGGCGCCGCTGGCCGGCGTTGATTCGAGCCAGACACCCGGTGATTAGAACTGGTTGGCTTCGGGGGTGATGCCGACGCTGTCGTCGGCGGCGCCGGCCACCCCCCTGGTCTGGAACCTGTTGTCAACGATGTCCGTCTGGTAGACGCAGCGCACCACAGGCTTGTCCTTGATCGAACCGACGTAGGCGAAGGTGTTCATGCGCTGTTTGCACTGGCGCATCTGCTCATTGGTGACCGCCCCCTCTTTCTGGAGCACGGACCAGTTCTCCCGGCGAATCACGCAGCCGGGCTGGAGCTTGGGCTGGGTCACGAAGCTGCTGCTGGGGTTCATGGTCGTGTACATCTCCACATCCACCACGAAGGCGCTGGCGCCCCACTGCTTGCAGAACTCGGGGTCGGGCACGGCCAGGTCGAGCTGCTGGCTGCTGGCGATGTTGCCCTGATCTCCGGCGGTGTTGCTGGAGAGGGCCGTGCCGATGCCGATGCCCACCACCAGAACCCCAGCCAGCACGGCCATGGTCGCGACGTTGAACTGGAACGGACCGCCACCGTCACCGCCACCGGGGGCTCCGCCGCCGCCTCCACTGCCGCTGCCGCTGGGGCGCCGGCCACGGGGGGCTTCGGCCCGGCGCGGTGCGTCGTAGTCGTCGTCGTAGCCGTAGGGCTCGCGGCTGCGGACCGGCTCCGTGGAACGCCCGTAGCGGGAGCGGGTCACAGGCTTTCAGTGCTGCGGGGCAAGCCCATGGAGTAATTCAGTACCCTTGCCTCCGGGTTGTAGCGGAGCTCGCCGGCCTGCAGCAGGGTGCGGATCGTGCCCTCCAGCTCCGAGCCGATGCGCCGCAGGTGGTACTCGCTCAGTTCAGCGCCGGCGTGGGCGGCCACCAGATCGCGGAAACGCTGCTGCACCTTCTCAAGGGCCGCTGCGTCCCAGAGGAATTCGTTGTCGGGGTCTACATCGAGGGTGAGCTGATCGGGGCTGGGCACGAGGTCCTGACCTTCCACCCGCGCTGTGAACAGGCGGATGTGACGGGTGGTGGACTTGAGCAGCAGGGTGTCGGCCATGGCTGGCGGGTGCTCGGACGAATCAGACGTGGGCGGGGCCCCGAGACGTCTCAGGGATCTGACTTTAGGAACCTCCGGTGCCAACGGCGCTGGGAGAGGGGCTCTTAGGGTTGCCCTTGGTTTAGGGGTTCCCCATGCGTGTCGCGATCGCCGGAGCGGGTCTTGCCGGGCTGTCCTGTGCCAAGTACCTCTGCGACGCGGGGCACACTCCGATTGTTTTTGAGGCCCGGGACGTGCTCGGGGGCAAGGTGGCGGCCTGGCAGGACGAGGATGGCGACTGGTACGAAACGGGGCTGCACATTTTTTTTGGCGCCTACCGCAACATGCGCCGGCTGTTTGCCGAGCTTGATATCGAAGAGCGGCTCCAGTGGAAGAGTCATTCGATGATCTTCAATCAGAAGGAGGTGCCGGGGACCTACAGCCGCTTTGATTTCCCGGACATCCCAGCCCCCTTCAACGGCGTGGCGGCCATTCTGGGCAACAACGACATGCTCAGCTGGCCGGAAAAGATCCGATTCGGGCTCGGCCTGGTGCCCGCGATGCTCAAGGGGCAGGACTACGTCGAGGAATGTGACAAGTATTCCTGGACAGAGTGGCTGCAGCTTCACAACATTCCTGAACGGGTTAATGATGAGGTCTTTCTGGCCATGAGCAAGGCCTTGAACTTCATCAACCCTGATGAGATCTCAAGCACCGTGGTGCTCACGGCGCTCAACCGTTTTCTGCAGGAGAGCGACGGCTCGAAGATGGCCTTTCTTGATGGCAATCCGCCCCAGCGCCTCTGTCAGCCGATTGTCGACTACATCAAGGCCCGCGGTGGCGACGTGCAGCTCAACTCCCCCTTGCGCCAGATTGAACTGGCCGCCGACAGCAGCGTCAGTGGCTTCCGTCTTGCTGGCCTCAAGGGTCAGCAGGACAGAACCGTGCAGGCTGATGCCTACGTCAGCGCCATGCCGGTGGATCCGCTCAAGTTGCTGCTTCCTGAGCCCTGGAGGGAGCTTCCCTATTTCAGCAAGCTCGATGGGCTCAAGGGCGTGCCGGTGATCAACATTCACCTCTGGTTCGATCGCAAGCTCACCAAGATCGATCACCTGCTGTTCAGCCGCAGCGAGCTGCTCAGCGTCTACGCCGACATGAGCAACACCTGCCGCGAGTACGAGGATCCCGAGCGCTCGATGCTGGAGCTGGTGTTCGCCCCGGCCAAGGATTGGATCGGTCGCAGCGATGCGGACATCGTGGCCGCCACCCTCGGGGAACTGGAGCGCCTGTTTCCGATGCACTTCACCGGTGAGGATCAAGCCCGGCTTCTGAAGTCGATCGTTGTGAAGACTCCGCTGTCGGTCTACAAAACCGTGCCAGGCTGCCAGGCCCTGCGCCCCGATCAGGCTTCGCCGATCCCTAATTTCTTCCTGGCGGGCTGTTTCACCAAACAGCGCTACCTCGCCTCGATGGAGGGGGCGGTTCTGAGTGGGCGCCTATGCGCCGAGGCGGTCGATCGTCGGGCCGAATCAAAACTCGGAACGGATGTCGAACCGAGCCTGGCGGCGGCCTAGGCGTGTTGGCCCCCTTGCCTGGAACAGCCAGTCTCGACCTGGGTCTGGATCAGGCCTACGAAGCCTGCCGTCGGGAAACGGCGGAGTGGGCCAAGACCTTCTATCTGGGCACCCTGCTGATGCCGCCCGCCAAGCGGCGAGCCATCTGGGCCATCTACGTCTGGTGCCGGCGCACCGACGAACTGATGGACGGCCCGGAGGCCCAGCATGTTTCAGCCCAGGAGCTGTCCGATCGGCTCGACCGCTGGGAGGCCCGCACCCGGGCCCTGTTCGATGGAACGGTGCGGGATGGGCTCGACCGGGTGATGGTCGACACCCTGGAGCGCTTCCCCCAGCCTGTTCAGCCCTACCTCGACATGATCGAGGGCCAGCGGATGGATCTCCTCCAGCACCGCTATGCAAGCTTTGAGGAACTGGAGCTCTACTGCTACCGGGTGGCGGGAACGGTGGGGCTGATGACCCAGGAGGTCATGGGCGTCGACTCGGCCTACACCACGGCGCCCTGGAGTTCCAGGCCGGACACATCCGAAGCGGCCGTGGCCCTTGGCATTGCCAACCAGCTCACCAACATCCTGCGGGACGTGGGCGAGGACCGTGGCCGGGGTCGCATTTATCTCCCCCAGGACGAGTTGGAGCGGTTCGGCTATAGCGAAGCCGATCTGATGGCTGGCAATTTGAACCAGAACTGGCGGGACCTTATGGCCTTCCAACTGCGCAGGGCCAGGCAGTGGTTCGCCCGTTCGGAGGAGGGGGTGCGCTGGCTGGCCCCTGATGCCCGCTGGCCGGTGTGGGCGTCTCTGCGTCTCTATCGCGGCATTCTCGATGTGATCGAACGCCACGACTACGACGTGTTCAACCATCGCGCCTATGTCCCCAGGACAGGAAAGTTGCTGGATCTGCCTTTCTCCTACCTGACCGCCCAGGTGAGGTGACGCCCAGAACTGGGCGGTCAGCCAGTGGGGATCAGGATTGGTGGCCTGGGCAAGGATCCCCTTCCTCCAAAAGTGTTTCGAGGATCATGTTGATCCGCTCGGGATCTTCGTCATGGGGGCAGTGGCCCAGGCCGGCGATCACCGCGATGTCCTTGACCGACGAGAAGGCCAGCCAGCGGCGGGCCTCCGCCACAGGCTCCCAGGGGTCGTCCTCCCCCCAGATCAGTCGCACCGGTGTGCTGAGGTCGGCCAGGAGATCGGGGGCAAGTCGGTCATCGAACAGATTGATGAAGCCGCGGAAGGCTTCCGGTGCCTGGGGGTCGCGGGCCGGTTGCAGCAGCAGATCCACCAGCTGATCGTCGATGTTGTGTCCGCTCGGGTAGGCCACCGCCAGCACCTTGCGGATCATCCCAGGGGAGGCCAGGGTCCGGAACAGGGGACCGGTGATCCAGCGCTGGCGCACTACCGTTTTGAGCAGGGGGCGAACCCAGCGCGCCAGCAGCGGCTGGCTGGCCAGGCGTTTGTCATCGAGGGCCCGCTGGGCGCAGTCGATCAGCACCACCTGCTTGGCTGGCCGGCCCAGCTGCTCCAGTTTTCTGGCACAGGTGAGTGCCACGACCCCGCCAATGGAATTGCCCACCAACTGCACCGAGGGGAGTTCCTCATGATCCAGGAAAGCCAGCACCTGGTCGGACCAGAGGTCCATGCAGTAGCGCACGGATCCTGGGGATGACTCCTCGCCGATCAGGGTGGCTCTGGGTTTGCTGCTGGCACCGAAACCCAGCAGATCGAGGGCATAGGTGGGCCTCCGGCGAGCCAGGACGGGCAGGTTTTGGCGCCAGTGTTCCTTGCAGGCGCCAAAGCCGTGGAGAAGCACGACGGCGCTGCGCCCTCGGTGCTCTTCGCCACCCACGATCCAGCCGATCCGCTGGTTGCCCCAGCTCCAGGTGCGCAGGCGGTCGGTGGGGTAGGGGCTGGGAGCCATCAGGGGGTCTGGGCAACGGAATCATGGGTCCGGGCATTCGTCCAGGGATGGACGAGACAAGTCTCGACACCCCTTGCCTGATCGACGTCCTTGAGCCCCGCCGCAGGACTTGGGTCACCAGCAGCTCGTCGATGCCCCGTTGCGAGCAATGGACGCCCGAGGTTCCCCCATCCTGGCCCTAGGGCCACTCCAGCTGAGCGTTGGGTTCGTCCGCCAGCTTCAGCTCGGGTTTCGACCCCGGCGCCCAGGCAATCGGTCAAAGCAACAGCACGTTGCTTAGCGTCGTCAGCGACGCCACCTGGTTACGGATCGACTGGTGCTTCAGCCGCAGCCACGCCAGGGGCCTGTCGGCAAGCTTCGATGTGGAACGGGCCCAGCGGCCCCTTCATGGGAGGTCCCTGCCGGGTTGGTGGTCGCTAGCTTGCTGTCGAATCGTGCGGTCCCTTCAGGACGGCGAGCCGCTCGAGGGTGGCCCGGTCGGCAGGATCTTGGTCGAGTTGCTCCTGACCCACCAGGTTGCCGCGGTGGGCCTCAGGTTCGCCCTTGATTCCGGCTCTCCTGACGTTGATTCCGGACCTGTTCCCCTGGCCGAAGCTCGTAGCCGTCGCCATGGAACACCTCGGTCAGACCTACATGGTGCCGACGGTTCGACCCATCACCGCCAGCCCCCAGTCGGTTTGCTTCATACCAGGCCAGCTGTAGATCCGGATCAGGGTCCCATCGAGGGGGGAGCGCACATCGGCGTCGCTGAGCTGCTGGCGGACCCGCTGAACGGTCGCCTCCCCCGCCAGGATCATCGCCCGCTTGCCCTCCACGCCGGCCTCGCTCTTGCCGAATTCCACCCTTGAGATGGCTCCGTCGCGGAACAGCTCCTTGTACCTAGACGTTCGGATGACCAGATTGGGCAATTGCGATCGGTCGGAGCGCAACTTGGCCTCTGCCTGATGAAGGGAAGCCTGCAGCTGGTTCCAGCGGTTCATCCGGGCCAGTAGTTGACCCTTGCGGATCGGGCTCCCTTCCGTCACGAACCAGCGTTCCACCACCCCGTTGTCGCCGCCGTTGCCCGATCCCACGGTCAGTTTCACCAGGCCACCAGTGGAGGTGTGCCGGCCGAGGGCCGTGAGTTGGTATGGGTGGAGGGACATCTGCTTGGGTTGAGGCTTCGGCGGCAGCAGCGTCCACAACAGGAGGCCGGCCACGGACACCAGCCCCAGCACCGTGACGACGGGCAGGGCGATGGGGACGTCCCATGGGCCCCCAACCGGGTTCGGTTGAGCCTTAAGGGGCTCGGAAGGGGTCATGGTTCGGGTCGGGGATGGGCGACTTTACGGCCGTCGAAGGGGTAACCCGGTCTGGGGGGGCGATTCAGGCATCAACAGCTGGCAAGCGTCGTCTTCATCTCGATGCTGGCCAGAAGGCCTGAGCCGTCAACGGCCCCAGCGAGGCTGTTTCCCTGCTGAACTCGGGGGTGAACGATCTGGTCACGGCGTCGTTCTTCCCATCAAGCATCTGGATGGATTGAATCGATCGAGACGCTGAACAGGTCTTCGCGCAGATGGTGGTGTCGGCCAACAGCCAAGATCCTTCAGCCTTGGGCAACTGACCCAACAAAAAGCCCCGCCACCTTTGGGTGCCGGGGCAACAGGGGCGGCGGCGAACCGCGATCAGACCGCCGCCTTCTGATTGGCCAGCAGGTTCTTGAGTTTCGCCAGCTCTCCGGCCCAGCGGGGGTCGGGGGCGCCTTCCTCGATGCTGTCGCTGTGCACCACCTTGTTGACCGCCTTGCGGGCCACGGTCGAAGGGGCGCCGCCGGGGCGACGGTCTGCGCCGGGGCGCACATCCTTGCGTTCGGAGCGCTCGATGCGCAGGGGGTTGCCGCCGAAGTCGCGCCCGTTCAGTTGTTCGATCACCGCGTCGGCGGTCGCCTCGTCATCGACGTTGGCGAAGCCGAAGCCACGGCTGGCCCCGGTTTCCCGATCCTGCACGGCCTTGAAGCGGACCCCTTCGCCCACGGCGGTGAACAGAGCGTCGAGCTCCTTGGAATCAAAGCTCTGCGGCAGGTTGCCGACGTACAGACGAACGCTCATGGAGAGGATGGGAGGAAAGAAGGTAGGGGGTGGCCAAAGGAGGGAGGGTCACAGGGCAGGCACATCCGCCGCTGCGACTGGGCAGGACCCGAAGGATGGGGTCCAGCTGAATCCTTCAGCCTGGATCAGGCGGCTTGATTCACCTTTGCCTGTGCAGTTAATCACGGCGGGGGCCTTCCGTTGCAGGATCTGTCTGTCTCTCCAGCCACCGTTTCGCGGCCCCCAGGGCCTCGGCTCGGTTGTCAAGGCGACCAAAGGCCCGCTCCAGAGTGAGGTGGTCGATCAGCTCCCCCAGGCGGGGGGAGGCGGTCAGGCCCAGGTCGCGCTGCAGGTCCCGGCCGTCCAGGGGCGGCCGGGGGTGGAACAGGGTGTCGTTCGGATCGCGCCAGCGGTCCATCCAGCCCTGAGCCAGCTCCGGGGGTAACTGCAGGGCCAGGGCAGGCAGATCCACCTCAAGCTGGCGGTGCAGGGCCAGCCGCTCCGCTTCGCCCATGCTCCCCAAAGCCGCTTCCGCCTGATCGGCCGAGGCCCCCAGCCGTTGCCACCAGCGGCGCAGTTGCCCGCAGCGACCCTGCAGCTTTCGGCTGCTGCGCAAGCGTTCCAGGGCGGCGCGATCGAACAGGGCGGCCAGGCGGGCCACGGGCAAGGCGGCATCCGATTCCTGCGGGTTGAGTCCACAGGTGCGCGCCCGCTCTGGGCTGAGCGCGTCGGGATCAGCCCCCTGCTCACTTCCCGGACCACTGCTGGCCCAGGGCTCCAGCAGGCCGCTGGAGCGCGCCAGGGAGAGCCCCCTGTGCCCCTGGGGACTGGCGGCCAGTTTCTCCAGCTCGGCCAGCACCCGCTCCGGCGCCACCTCCTCGAGCCGAGCGTGGTGCAGGCGGATCCAGTTCAAGGTGCGTTCCTCCAGCTCGAAGTCGAGCTGGCTTGCCAGGCGCAGCCCCCGCAGCAGCCGCAGCGGATCGTCGAGCAGGTTCCGCTCGGCAACGGCCACCACCTGGCGCCGCCTCAGATCCCCCAGGCCGCCGGTGGGGTCCACCAGCCAGGGTTCGATCGCCAGTGGGAGGGCCAGGGCATTGATCCTGAAGTCCCGGCGGTCAAGATCCTCCTCCAGGCTCGCCCCCACCTGGCGGGCCAGATCCACGGTCCAGCCGCGGATCACCAACCTGGCGATCGAGCGCTCCCGATCGAGCACCACCGCCTGGCCGCCGAAGCGCTCCGCCAGGCTGCGGCACAGGGCGATCGCCTCAACGCGCACCACCAGATCAAGGTCAGGCCGCGCCCCCAGACGCCCCAGCAGGCCATCGCGCACGGCGCCCCCCACCAGGGCCGTTCCCTCCGGCAGGGCTGACCAGGGCAGCGGCCAGCGCTCCGGCGCCAGCGCCTGCCACAGCGCGGCTGCCGCCTCAGACCCCAGAATGGGTTCCTCCGGAGGGCGCGGCGGCATGTGCATCTGCGTGGATTGCCACTGGGTCGACCGCTGCCAGGCCTACCACGCGGTCGAGCGCCAGCATGGCGTCCCTCATCTCAGTCTTTCCCCCGATGTGGTGCCCACGGACCCCCGCATCCACATCCAGGTGATCGATCGTCCCGACGGTGGCGTCGGCGTCGAATGGGACGTGCGCGCTTGCTCCAGCTTTCTCGCCGAGCCCGGCCGCTGGCATGGGCTGCGCCCCGGTGCTTGCCTGCCTTCATGAGCGGGAAGGCGAATTTGTTGTTGGCTCTGCACAGCTCCAGCGACACCCTCGCGGTGGGGGTGCAGGAGTGGTCGGCGGTCGATCTTTCGGCCACGCTGCCCGCCCCAGTGGTGGCTGAATTCCCCCTCGGGCGAACCCTCTCCACCGAGCTGTTCGCCTGCGTGGAGCAGGTTCTGCCGGCCTCCCGATGGCGTCAGATCGGCCGGCTGGCGGTGGCGATTGGCCCCGGCGGCTTCACAGGCACCCGGCTGACGGTGGTGATGGCCCGCACCCTGGCCCAGCAGCTGGCCATCCCCCTCGATGGGGTGGGAAGTTTTCTTCTGATCGCCCGACGCCTGTGGGCCCAGGGGGTGCCAGGGGCGGCGGCGGAGCGCTTTGTGCTCGTGCAGACCCTCCCCCGCCATGGGCTGGTGGCCGGTTGCTACGGGGCGGCCCCTGTGACGTCGGGCGGGGTCGTTGAACTCCAGGCCCCGCGCTTTTTCGCCTTTGAGCAAGACCTCCCCGCGGGACCGCAGCTGGAGGCGCGGGTGGAGGCGGCGGCCGATGCGGAGCAGCTGCTGCAGATCGCCACCGAGGCGGCCCGGGCGCAGCGGCCGGCCCCCTGGCAGGCCGTCTTGCCTCTCTATCCCACAAGTCCAGTGGAGGAGAGCCGTTGACAGCCTCCCCTACGCCCGGGCCGCAACGCTCCAAGCTCCCCAGGCGGCGCCGGGCACCCCGAGCAGAGCCGGCGAGATCCACTCGGGCACGCCCCGCCCGTCGTCGTCGACGCGGCAGGCGCTGGCTGTTGGCACTGGGGGCCGGGGCCCTGCTCTGGATGTCACGGGGGATCTGGCTTCCACCGCCACCCCAACCCCAGATGATCCTGGTGCTGGGGGGTGATGTGGCCCGGGAGGAGGAAGCTGGCCGGCTGGCTCGCCGCTACGGCCTGCCGGTGGTGGTGAGCGGTGGCAGCAACCCCGAGTACGCCCAGTGGTTGTTCGCCAACGAGGGTTTACGGCGCAGCCAGTTCCAGCTGGATTACCGCGCCCGTGACACCCTGACCAACTTCACCTCCCTGGTGGATGAGCTGAAACATTCCCGGGTACGGCATCTGCTGCTGGTCACCAGCAGCGACCACATGCCCCGGGCGCTGCTGATCGGCCGGATCGTGGCCGGCAGCCGCGGCATTCAGATCACGCCCGTTGCCGTGCCCTGCGCCAACCTCTGCCATCCGGAAGGGCGGCGCAAGGTGTGGGGGGATGGTTTCAGGGCCCTGGTGTGGGTGCTGACGGGTCGGGATTTGCGCTCGTGGGGGGCAGGGCCGCTCGGGGCTCGGCTCCAGCGAGCAGGCCCTGGTCCAGCAGGTCATTGATCTGGGCCTGGACGGCGGCGGTGGTCAGATCGAGATCAGCCCGGCGCCTTGAGGTCGGTGGCGGGATCGGTGTTCCGATGCGGATCTGGATCGGCACCAGCCGGGGCCAGCTCTGGCCCGTGCCCAGGGCCCTGTGGCTGTTCAAGATGGCCACCGGCAGCAGGGGCACCCCGGCCCGGGCCGCCAGCAGCGCCGCCCCCGGCAGTGGCGCGTTCACCCGTCCGTCCGCCTGGCGGCTCCCATCAATGAACACACCCGTCGCCCAGCCCTCCTCAAGGCGGTCGGTGGCGATGCGGATCGCCTCGCGATCGCTTGCTCCGCGGCTGACTGGGTAGGCGCCGCAGGCGCGGATGATGCGGCCCAGCAGCGGCACCTGGAACAATTCGGCCTTGGCCATGAACGCCACCGGCCGCCCCAGGGCATGGCCGAGCAGGGGCGGGTCCAGATGGGAACCGTGGTTGGCCACCACCACCAGAGCCCCCTCCTGGGGCACGTGGGCCTTGCCTAGAATCCGCCCCCGAAACAGCAGCCGGAACACCGGAAACACCAGCAGGTAGCTGATCAGCTGATAGGTGAAGCTGGGCCGAGGCGTCAACAGCGACGGTGGCTCACTCACCCTTCGGCGGCGACCCAGACGGCGGATGCTCTCCTTCACAGCCCAAGATCGCCGCTGCCGGCGATCTGGGCCACGGTGACCCCCTCAAGGCTGCGCTTGATCAGTCCACTGAGCACGTTGCCCGGGCCGATCTCCACCACGGTGCTGATGCCCTCCGCGGCGAACCGATCCATGGTTTCGCGCCAGCGCACACCGCTCACCATCTGCCGGCGCAGTCGTTCCTTGAGCACGGCGCCGCCTGTGGCGGGGGTGGGGTCGGTGTTGCTGAGCACGGGGATGGTGGCGTCGGCAAAGGGGACCTGTTCCAGAAGGGCCCCGAAGGCGCTTGCGGCCTCGGCCATGAAGGGGGAGTGGAAGGCCCCGGATACGGCCAGGGGCACGGCCCGCTTGCTGAGCACCTGGCCGCTGACGGCTGCCACCGCCGCCGGCGTGCCAGAGATCACCACCTGGGCGGCGCTGTTGTCGTTGGCGATCACCACCCCCTCGGTGGTGGCCACAAGCGCCTCCAACTCGGCGCGATCGAATCCGATCAGGGCGGTCATGGCGCCGCCACCTGCGGCGGCCATCAGCTCACTGCGGCGCTGCATCAGTGCCAGGCCGGTGGCGGCATCGAACACGCCGGCGGCATAGAGGGCCACCAGCTCACCCAGGCTGTGGCCTGCAACAAGTTCGGCACGGCGCCCCTGGGCCTTGAGGGCATCCACCAGCAGGCTCTCGACCACGAACAGGGCCGGCTGGGTGTTGCGGGTGTCGTTGAGATCGCTGGGTTCGCCGGCATGCTCCAGCCCGTCACCTCTGGCGATGGCGAGCAGATCACGGCCCAGCAGCTCGGAGGCCTGGGCGAAGCGCTCACGGGCACCGGGGAGATCCAGCAGCGGAGCGGCCATGCCCAGCTTCTGTGACCCCTGACCGGGAAAGACCCAGGCGATGCCCATGGACGCACAGGAAGCGATTCGGCTGGAGCGTAGGTGGCGGGCGCCTCAGCCCCGGGGCCCCTGCCAACGCAGCAAGGCCGCCCCCCAACTCAGGCCGGCGCCGAAGCCGCTGCTGGCCAGCAGGTGACCGGGCTGCACCCGGCCATCGGCCACAGCTTCCTGGAGCATCAGCGGGATCGTGGCCGCCGAGGTGTTGCCGTAGGCGGCCAGGTTGCTGAGCACGCGTTCGTGGGGGATCGCGAAGCGCTCGGCCACGGCGTCGAGGATGCGCTGGTTGGCCTGGTGCAGCAGCAACCAGTCGAGCTGTTCGGCGCTGGTGTCGGTTTCGTCCAGCAGCTCCTGGAGCATGGCGGGCACCTCCCGCACGGCGAATTTGTAGACCTCCTTGCCGTTCATGGCGATGGGATCGAATCCGCCCACCTGGGAGGTGGCCCCTCCCACCAGGGGAAGGCGCTCGCTGCGCTGGGCCAGGGTGAGGCAATCGGCCTTGCGACCATCGGAGCGCATGCGGAACCCCAGCAGCCCGTCGGCTTCAGGGGCGCAGGCCTCCACGGCCACGGCGGCGGCCCCGTCGCCGAAGAGCACACAGGTGCGACGGTCGTCCCAGTCGACCCAGCGGCTGAGTTGGTCGGCGCCGATCACCAGGGCCCGCCGAGCGCTGCCGGCGCGGATGTACTGGCTGACGGTCACCAGGGCAAACAGGAAGCCGCTGCAGGCTGCGGTGAGATCGAAGGCCACGGCTCGGTGGGCCCCCAGCAGCCCCTGGAGTCGCGGGGCGCTGCCGAACAGGTCATCTGGGCTGGAGGTGGCCAGCAGGATCAGATCGAGCTCATCGGCCTCCCAGCCGGCGTGGGCCAGGGCCCCGCGGGCGGCTTCCAACGAGAGGCTGGTGAGCGATTCGCCGGGGCCCGCCACCCGCCTGGCGCCAATGCCCGTGCGGCTGCGGATCCATTCGTCGTTCGTCTCGACCCGCTGGCTCAGGTCGACGTTGCTGAGGCTGTGGAGGGGCAGGCCGCGGCCGCAGCCCACCAGTGCCATCCCTGAGCCTTGTTGGCCGAGCGACACCTGATCCGACCCAGATCGCGTCAGTCAATCACAGGCGCCGGCCGCTCCGGCCGCCGAGCTCAGGCGGAGCTTGCGGTGGCGGGGTTGCCGGTGCCGGAGGCCGAGGCGATGGCGCCGGACTCGGCGCTGAGCTTGAGCAGATCGTCCATGACGCCATGGTTGGCGGCCGAGTGGACCAGCCGCAGGGCACTCACCACCGAGAGGGCTTTGCTGCTGCCATGGCCGATCACGCAGATGCCGTTCACGCCAAGCAGCAGCGCACCGCCGTGCTCGGCGTGGTCGAGGCGTTTCTTGATGCGCACCAGGTTGGAGCGCAGGAAGGCGGAGCCCACCTTGCCCCGTCTTCCACGGGGGAGTTCGGCCCGCAACACATCCAGCAGCACGCTGCCCACCGACTCAAGGAACTTCAGCAGCACGTTGCCTGTGAAGCCGTCGCAGACCACCACGTCGAAGTCGCCGGAGAGCACGTCGCGGCCCTCGCAGTTGCCGGCGAAGCGCAGCCTCGGTTCCTCTACCAACAGCGGGTAGGTGCGCTGGGCGAGCTCGTTGCCCTTGCTCTCCTCCTCGCCGATGTTGAGCAGTCCCACCCGGGGCTTGCTCACCCGCAGCACGTCGCGGCTGTAGATGCTGCCCAGCAGGGCGAACTGGTGCAGCCAGGCGGGCTTGGAGTCGGTGTTGGCGCCCACATCCAGCACCAGCACCTGCCGGGCGGGGTCCTTGGTGGGGAACAGGGCGCCGATCGCCGGTCGGTCGATGCCCGCCAGGCGCCCCAGCCGGAAGATCGCCGAGGCCATCACGGCCCCGGAGTTGCCGGCGGAATAGACCGCCAGGGCCTCTCCGGCTTTCACGAGGTCCATGGCCAGGTTGATGCTGGCGTCGCGCTTGCGCCGCACCACGGTGGCTTCCTCGTGCATGCCCACCGAGGGCCCGCTGGGCACCAGAACGATCAGCCCGGCCTCCTGGGCCGCCTGCAGCTCCCGCTCCAATCCGAGGGCCGCCACGGCCTGACGGGTGGGATCGGTTTCGGCCACGAAGCGGATGCGCAGGGGCAGCCGTCGCACCGCCTCCAGGCAGCCTTCCAGGATCGGGCCGGGGGCGTGATCGCCCCCCATGCCATCGACGGCCACCCAGAGGCGGTCACCATCGCGGATCGGAGCGTCGCCACCACCAGGGCCCTGCTGCAGTCGCCGCAGCGGATCAAACACCAGTGGGTGCAACACGGATCCGGCCACGGATCCGGCGGTGTTGGCCATGGATCCGGCGACCGAACCAGCGGTGTTGGCCACTGATCCGGCGACCGAACCCGCCGTGTTGGCCATGGATCCCGCCACCGAGCCGGCGACGGATCCAGCGGTGGTGGCGGCGGATGTGGCCGTGTCCACCAGGGAGGTGACCGCGGCATTGCGGCGATACCAGATCACAAGCCGCCGGATCGCGCGATTGGGTTTCACGCGGCGGGCGCTGGGGGGGTTGGACTCAGGTTCCTTCGGAGGCAACGGCATCCACAATGCGCTGGAACAGGTATCCCGTTCCCCGGGCCGTGAGGATCAGCTCGGGGTTCGCAGGATCATCCTCCAGTTTGGAGCGCAGCCGCGAGATGTGGACATCCACCACCCGGGTGTCCACGTGACGTTCGGGGGTGTAACCCCACACCTCCTTGAGGATCTCGCCGCGGCTGAAGGGCTCGCCCGAGCGGCTCACCAGCAGCTCCAGCAGGCTGAATTCCATGCCGGTGAGCCGGATGCGCTCGTCGCCCCGGTAGACCTGGCGTTTGTTGGTGTCGATGCGCAGGTCGCCCACCTGGATCAAACCGGAGTTGGGGATCCCCGCCACCTGCTCCTTGTCCACCCGCCGCAGCACGCAACGGATGCGCGCTTCGAGCTCCTTGGGGCTGAAGGGCTTGACCACGTAGTCGTCGGCGCCGAGCTCCAGGCCGGTGATCCGGTCGGCCACGTCGCCCAGGGCGGTGAGCATCACGATCGGAACGTCGGATTCCTTGCGCAGCTCCTGGCAGACCCCATAGCCGTCGAGCTTCGGCATCATCACGTCGAGCACCACCAGATCGGGGGTGACTCGGTGGAAGGCCTCGAGGGCTTCGACGCCATCGCTGGCGGTGATCACGTGGTACCCGATCATCGTCAGCCTGGTTTCCAGGATCCGGCGGATGCTCGCCTCGTCGTCGACGACGAGGATGGTTTCCTTGGCGGGTGGGGTAGCCGTCATCGCGGCGGTGTCAGCGTTACAACCGGTGGCACTACTGAAAAGCTCCGAAGGGTCACAGGTTCACCGAATACCACCAATCTTCATACACCCAGCTTGGCCCGCCCCACCACCTCCTACGTCTGCCAGAGCTGCGGAGCCCAGTCACGCCAGTTCTTTGGCCGCTGCTCCGCCTGTGGCAGCTGGAACAGCCTGGTGGAGCAGAACGCCCCGGCAACGGATGGCAGGCGGCGGCGCACCGCCCCCGGCGGCGGCCCTGGTAGCGACCCTGGCGAGCGCGGCCGCCCCCGCCGATCCCTGCCGATTCACAGCGTTGGGGAGGGGGCCTTCCAGCGCCTGAGCAGTGGCTATGGCGAGCTGGATCGCGTGCTTGGGGGTGGTCTGGTGCCCGGCTCCATGGTGCTGGTGGGGGGCGACCCGGGCATCGGCAAGAGCACCCTGCTGCTGCAGTGCGCCGAGGCAATGGCCCGTCGCCATTCCGTGCTCTACGTGAGCGCCGAGGAGTCGGCCCAGCAGGTCAAGCTGCGCTGGCGGCGGCTGGGGGAGCGGCTTTCGGCTCAAGGCGCTGACCATGGGGAGCCCGCATCTGTCCTGGAGCCGACGACCGCGGCAGCGGGCCTGCAGCTGCTGGCCGAAACCGACCTGGATCAGGTGCTGCAGGAGCTTGAGGCCCTGCGGCCGGCGGTGGCTGTGATCGACAGCATCCAGGCTCTCCACGACGGGGAGCTCAGCAGTGCTCCGGGCTCGGTGGCCCAGGTGCGCGACTGTGCCGCCGCCCTGGCCCGCATCGCCAAGCGCCAGGACACGGCCATGCTGCTGGTGGGTCATGTGACCAAGGAGGGTCTGCTGGCAGGACCCAAGGTGCTCGAGCACCTGGTGGATGCCGTGCTCACCTTCGAGGGCGACCGCTTCGCCAGCCACCGGTTGCTGCGGGCCGTGAAGAACCGCTTTGGCGCCACCCATGAACTGGGGGTGTTCGAGATGCGGGGCCAGGGCCTGGTGGAGGTCAGCAACCCCAGCGAGCTGTTCCTGGGGAGTGAGGAGCTCACCGCCGGCACGGCCACGATCGTGGCCTGCGAGGGCACCCGGCCCCTGGTGGTGGAGCTCCAGGCCCTGGTGAGCAACACCAGCTACGCCAGCCCCCGGCGCACGGCCACCGGCATCGGCACCAACCGGCTGCACCAGATCCTGGCGGTGCTGGAGAAGCATCTGGGGCTGCCCCTGTCCCGCTTCGATTGCTACCTGGCGGTGGCGGGGGGACTGGAGGTGGAGGAACCGGCGGCGGACCTGGGGGTGGCCGCGGCGGTGGTGGCCAGCAGCCGCGATCTCACCCTGCCGCCGGGCACGGTGCTGGTGGGCGAATTGGGACTCGGCGGCCAGCTGCGGCCGGTGGGGCAGTTGGAACTGCGGCTCCAGGAGGCGGCGCGGCTGGGGTTCCGCCGGGCGGTGGTGCCCCGGGGCAGTGGTCTGGGGCCGATGGCGGCGCTGCTGGAGCTGCAGCTGCTTGAGGCCGCCACCGTCGCCGAGGCGCTGGTGGCAGCCCTGGGGGAGAACCCTGCCGGCGACGATTGAGTCCGGGGTTCAGAAGTAGACGTCGACGTTGCTGCGGCCGGAGGACTTGAGCCAGTTCTCGATTTCCAGGTACCCGCCCGGGTAGAGGCGCACGGCGCGGCCCCAGAGATCCGCGGCCTTGTCGAGCCAGCGATCAGCCGAATCTTGATCCCCTTCTTCCTGGGCGAGACGACCCCACTTCTCATAGATCAGGCCCATGTTCTTGAGGCAGGACGGCGAGTTTGGGTTTTCCTCCAAAGACTTGGCGTAGTACTCGAGAGACTTCTCCTCCTCGCCATTGCTCATGAAGATGATCGCCATGTTCTTGAAGATTTCGCCTCGGTCGATGGCGTTGTCCTCCAGTTTCAGGGCCTCTTCGTAGTTGTCCAATGCCTCGGCGTAGTCCCCATCACCCTGGGCGGAGAGTCCGTCTTTGTAATAGATGTAGGCCTCCTTGGCCCTGGAACTGATCGGCATCAGCTTCACGATCAAGTCGGCCATGACCGTGAAGCTCTTGTCGATGAAGTTGTCGTTGCGTTGACTGCGCGGCACGGCGAAGGGTCGTGAAGTTCCCCCCATCCTCCCCCCCGCACCGCTGCCTCCAACCGGGGGGCGGGGAGGGGGAGGTTTTTGGCTCCGGTCCCTAACCTTGGGTCCCTTGCTCAGAATCTGATTCTCCTTCCTGTCCCCAGCCTTCGCGCCCCCCTTTCGCTGGTTCCCGCCATGGAGATCCAGACGCCTGGGGCGATCGAACCCCTGTTGCTGGAGGTGGAGGGGATGAAGTGTGGCAGCTGTGTGCGGGCTGTTGAACAGCGGCTGCTGGAGCACCCCGGGGTGGCCCAGGTGAGCGTCAACCTGCTTACCCACACGGCCTGGGTGGGCCTCGATCCCTCAAGCCCGGAGGGTGGCGCCAGCGATCCGTTGCCATCACTGATCGCCAGCCTGGGGGGCCTGGGGTTCACCGCGAAGCTCCGCAGCCGCAACCAAGATCCACCCGGCCCAGAGGAGCGCCGCCAACGCCTGCACTGGTGGGAGCAGTGGCGCCAGCTTGTGGTGGCCCTGGCCCTGCTGCTGGTGTCGGTGGCCAGTCACCTGGCGGAATCGGGTCAGCTGGCGGTGCCGCTGTTGGCGGAGATCCCTTTCCATGCCCTGGTGGCCAGCGTGGCCTTGGCGGGCCCTGGTCGCCCCATCCTGGTGGCCGGGGCCCGGGGTGCCCTGGCGGGTGTGCCGAGCATGGACACCCTGGTGGGGCTCGGCATGGGCAGTGCCTACCTGGCGAGCCTGGGGGCCTTCCTTTGGCCCGCCCTGGGTTGGCAGTGCTTCTTCAACGAGCCGGTGATGCTCCTGGGCTTCGTGCTGCTGGGGCGTTTTCTGGAGGAGCGGGCCCGCTACCGCACCGGTCGCTCCCTCGAGCAGTTGGCCGCCCTGCAGCCCGATACCGCGCTGTTGTTGCTCGATGGCGGAGAACCGCGGCTGGTGCGGGTGGGGGGCTTGCGGCCCGGAGATCGGCTGCGGATCCTGCCCGGCGATCGGGTGCCCGTGGATGGGCTGGTGCGCTCAGGCCATTCGGCGGTGGATGTTTCGAGCCTCACCGGAGAGCCCCTGCCGCTGATGGCCGCTCCTGGGACCTCCCTCGCGGCCGGCAGCCTGAATCTGGAGGCGCCTCTTGAGCTGGACGTGGAGCGTTCCGGCGCCGACACCGCCCTGGCCCGGATCATCCGGCTGGTGGAGGAAGCCCAGGCCCGCAAGGCACCGATCCAGGGGCTGGCCGATCGGGTGGCGGGTCGTTTCAGTGTGGTGGTGTTGGCCCTGGCCGCCGCCACCTTCTTGTTTTGGTGGCTTTGGGGGGCGGCACTCTGGCCCCAGGTGCTGCTGGCGGCACCGGCGTTTTCTGCCCACGGCTTCCATGGAGCGAGCGGCCTGCAGGCCGGCCATGCGGTGCTGGGGGCGATGGCGACGACTCCCTCCGCCCTGGCACTGCAGCTGGCGATCGCGGTGCTGGTGGTGGCCTGCCCCTGTGCCCTCGGTCTGGCCACCCCCGCGGCGATCACCGTGGGCACGGGCCTGGCGGCCCGCTCCGGTGTGCTGTTCAGGGGTGGAGATGTGATCGAAATGGCGGCCCGGGTGCAGGTGATGCTGTTCGACAAAACCGGCACCCTCACCCTGGGGCGGCCGCTGGTGACGGCCGTGGAGGCGGCCCCTGGCGTGGAAGCTGATCGCCTGGTGCAGATCGCCGCCAGCCTGGAGCGTCAGACCCGTCATCCCCTTGCCCATGCCCTGCTGCAGGAGGCCCAGGCGCGCCAGTTGAACCTGCTCGAGGTGACCTCCAGCCACACCCACGCCGGCCAGGGGGTGGAGGGCACGATCGATGGGCTGGCGGGCGGCGCCCGGGTCGGCCGACCCGGCTGGCTGAGGGAGGTGGGCCTGGCGCTCGATCCGGATCTGGAGCGGCGTCTCGATCAGTTGGAGCGCCTGGGGGCCACGGTGTTGGCGGTGGCCGAGGGCTCGCGGCTGCTGGGGCTGGTGGCCGTTGAAGACCAGCCTCGCCTTGATGCCGCCTCCACCCTGGCGGAACTGCGGCGCCTGGACCTGGATCTGGGGGTGCTCAGCGGAGATCGCGAGCAGCCCGTGCGTCAGTTGGCCACCCGCCTCGGACTGCCGGCCGAGGCCTTGTCCTGGGAACTGCTGCCGGAGCAGAAGTTGGAACGGATCATGGCCGCCAGGGAGCGGGGGCCCGTGGCGATGGTGGGGGATGGCATCAACGACACCCCGGCGCTTGCCGCGGCCGACCTGGGCATCGCCGTCGGCACCGGCACCCAGATCGCCCAGGACACGGCCGATCTGGTGATCCTCGGGGAGCGCCTGGAGGGGGTGGCGCTCGCTTTGGGGCTGGCCCGTTCCACCATGGCCAAGGTGCGCCAGAACCTGGCCTTGGCTTTCGGCTACAACCTGATCGTGCTGCCGATCGCCGCCGGGGTGCTGCTGCCGGCCTTCGGAATCCTGCTCTCGCCTCCGCTGGCGGCCCTGCTGATGGCCAGCAGCTCGATCACGGTGGTGGTCAATGCCCTGCTGCTGCGGCCCCGTCTGGCATGAGCGGGGGCATGGTTGAGGGAGGGAACTTGAGACCTCCTGCGGCCCGGGGGCGGTTTCTGGTGCTCGAGGGCATCGATGGCTGCGGCAAGACCACCCAGCTCGAAGCCCTTCGCCACTGGCTTCCGGCCAGTGGACTGTTGGCTCCAGGGGCCTCCTTGGTGGTGACCCGGGAACCGGGTGGCACGGCCCTCGGCCAGGCCCTGCGGGAGCTGCTGCTGCATCCCCCCGGGGAGGCGACCCCGGATCCGTTGGCTGAATTGCTTCTCTATGCCGCCGATCGCGCCCAGCATGTGCGCCAGCGGATCGAGCCGGCCCTGGCGGCCGGCGATTGGGTGCTCAGCGACCGCTTCGTGGGCTCCACCGTCGCCTACCAGGGCGATGGCCGGGGACTGCCGACTGAGTGGATCAACACCCTGGAGTCCCTCGCCACGGGCGATCTGATGGCGGATCTCACCCTCTGGCTTGATCTGCCCCTGGAGCGCTCGCAGCAGCGGCGGGGTCACCGGCCGGCGGATCGGATCGAATCGGCCGGCGGGGCCTTCCTGGAGCGGGTCGCTGGGGGGTTCGCCCGGCTGGCCAGCGAGAGGGGCTGGTGCCGCATCGAGGCCGACCAGGGGCCCGAGCAGGTGAGCGCGGCGATCCGTCAGCAGATCCAGGAGCGGTTTCCGCTGGTTACGCCCGCACCAGTCGTGGCTGAGGCGCTGTCGCCGGTGGGGGAGAGTCATGGCTGATCCGTTCGCGGGGCTGGTGGGCCAGGAGCGGGCCCTGACCTTGTTGCGGGCCGCTCTGGAACGCCAGCGGCTGGCCCCCGCCTACCTGTTCTGTGGCCCTGAGGGCATCGGCCGCCGGCAGGCGGCCCTGGGCTTTCTCGAAGGGGTACTGGCCGGCCCCCAGGGCAGCGAGGCCGTGCGCCGGCGACTGGCGGCCGGCAACCACCCCGACCTGCTCTGGGTGGAGCCCACGTACCAGCACCAGGGGGAACTGGTGCCGGCCTCCGAAGCCGCCGAGCGCGGCGTGAGTCGGCGCGCGCCCCCCCAGCTGCGGCTGGAGCAGGTGCGCGCCGTGGGCCGTTTTCTGGCCCGCCGGCCCCTGGAGGCCAACCGCGTCCTGGTGGTGATCGAGTCGGTGGAGGCCATGGCCGAGGGGGCGGCCAACGCCCTGCTCAAGACCCTTGAAGAGCCAGGTGGCGGCCTGCTGCTGTTGCTCACGGCGGCCCCCGACCGGCTGCTGAGCACGATCCGTTCCCGTTGCCAGGCGATTCCCTTTTCCCGGCTGGATCCGCTGGCCATGAATCAGGTTCTCCAAGCGCTGGGCTCCGCAGCCGTGGCCGCCTCGGAGGCCCCGGGTCTGCTGGAACTGGCCGCGGGCTCACCGGGGGCGCTTCTGCGGCACCGGGAGCAGTGGGACCAGTTGCCCGAGGGACTGGCGGACCGCCTGCTGGCTCTTTCGAGCGATCCGATGGAGGCCCTGGCCCTGGCCCGCGATCTCACCGAGGCCCTTGATGGGGAGCAGCAGCTCTGGCTGCTCGACTGGTGGCAACTGCAACTCTGGCGCCGGACCCCCTCGATCCAGCGTCAGCGGCGCCTGGAGCAGCTGCGTTCCCAGCTCAGGGCCTATGTGCAACCCCGCCTGGCCTGGGAAGTGGCCTTGTTGAGCTGAGGGTTCCCCTGACGCTTCTGACCGTTAGGGCTTCAGGCGGCGGTGGAAGCGTTCAGCGGCTGGCCGGTGTTGCCGCGGCGAGCAACGAACAATGGATGGAGCTCCTCGAGCTGCGCACCGTTGGGTAGTTCGAGGCAGTAGCCGGCCCCGTAGACGGTCTTGATGAATTGGGGCTTGCGCGGGTCTGGCTCCAGCTTGGTGCGCAGGTGGCGGATGTGGACCCGGATCGTTTCGATGTCGTCGTCGGGTTCGTAGCCCCACACCTCCTTGAGGATCAGCGCTGGGGCCACCGTTTGACCGTGGCGCTGCAGCAGGCAGTGGAGGAGTTCGAATTCCAGGTGGGTGAGCCGCACCGGCGCGTCGAACCAGTTGGCTTCGAAGCGCTCGGGCACCAGGATCAAAGGCCCGTAGCTCAGGATTTCACTGGGTTTGGAGGACACCGGCGCCCGCTCGGTGCGGCGCAGCAGGGCCTTGATGCGCACCTGGAGCTCCTCGAGGTGAAAGGGCTTGGTGAGGTAGTCATCGGCGCCGGAATTGAATCCGCTCACGATGTCCTTGGTGCCCCCCAGGGTCGAAATCACCATGATTGGAATGTGGGCGGTGCGCTCGTCCCGGCGCAGCCTCTGGCAGAGGGTGAGACCATCCACTTTGGGAAGGATCAGCTCCAGCAGGATCAGGTCAGGGCTGAACTGCAGGGCCAGGGCCTGGCCCTTGAGGCCGTCTTCGGCGCCTTGCACGTCGAAGCCAGTGCGTTCCAGCTGGGCCGTCACCTGCTCTCGCATGGCGCGGTCTTCGTCGATCAACAGGATGCTGGGCTTCATGGCTGCGGCCGTTGACGCAGCTGGCGACGGCTCCAGGGGAGCGTCACGGGGGCCGGCGGTGGAGCGCCGGGGCCTGGGGCCAACGGAGGGCAGAGGGTCGGTCGTGAGCAGCACCGGGGCAAAGTCAACGCTTTTCCTTTCGATTCGCATTTTCATCCGATTTCCACGCGCCTGCGACCATGACGGCCTTCTGGCAGGGCCTGGACCCTCAGCCACTGGCCAGGAATGAGATGAAATTGCACCTACCTATGGCGCAGAAGCCCTGCGGCAGCTGAGGTGAGCCGATGGGCGGGCCACGGCTGTCTTCGGAGAACTTAAGAATTTCTTCACGATTGAAGCCGGTTGCCGGGGCCTTCCGCAGGCCACGGGGCATGCCCGAGGGCCAAAAAAAGACCCCAGCCATGGGGCTGGAGTCTTGGCAAACTCCCCGGGCGGGATTCGAACCTGCGACCAATCGATTAACAGTCGACCGCTCTACCGCTGAGCTACCGAGGATGGCAACCGCTCGAACCTACCCCTCGGCCTGTCCGACCGGCAAGGGGGTGAGCAGGCGTCGCAGGGCGCTTCCGTCCTGCCAGGAACCCAGGTGACCACGCTCCATCAGCGCTGCGGCGGTGCAGCGTTCCAGCTCGTCCAGCCGATGGGTGATCCACAGAGCCGTGAGCGGCTCCTTGGGGCGTTGGCAGAGGGCGCAGATCAGATCCAACACATCGTCCTGGCTCTCAGGGTCCAGGAGGGCGGTGGGTTCATCGAGCAGCAGCAGCCCGGCCTCGCTGGCCAGGGCGCCGGCGATGGCCAGCCTCTGTTTCTGGCCGCCGCTGAGGGTGTGGATCGGCCGCTGGTCCAATCCCCCCAGGCCCACCTGCTCAAGGGCTGCCCGCAGGCGGCGCTGACGGTCAAGCGCCGTCAGGTTCGCCGGCATGGAGAGTTGCAGGTCGCTGCCGCAGCTGGGCAGGAGCAGCTGATGGTCGGGGTTCTGAAACACCAGGGCGGGTTTGAGCGCCAGCCGCAGCCGCCCCCGGCTGGGCTCCAGCAGGCCGGCGATCAGGCGCAACAACGTGCTCTTGCCACTGCCGTTGCCGCCCACGATCATCCACAGCCCTGGACGGGGGATGGTGAGGCTGCAATGGGCCAGGGCCGTGGCCCCTGTGGGCCACGCGAAGGCCAGCTGCTCGATGACCAGGGGCGGCTCGCTCGGCGGTGGCTCAGGGGACGCCAGCAGGTTGCCTGTCAAGTGCCTCAATCGTCGAAGGAGAATCCCGGGCGCTTGCCGCCACCGCCACCGGTGGTGGATTTTTCGTAGAGCTGAACGGCCACCAGCTCACTGCTGAGCAGGGCGATGCGTTTCTCCTCGTCCTTTTCGCAGGTGAGTTCAAGCACGCGGGGGTGCCCGCTTTCCAGGGCCTCTTTGATCTGGCTGTGGAGAGCCTGGGCCGCCTCCAGGTCCTTGCGCTGCACGGCCACCGGCATGGGGCTCAGCTTGAGGGAGAGCTCGACGACGTACACGGGCGCCCGAAAGAAGGTGCCGCCACTCTGGCGAATCGTTGCCCCCCTGAGTGGATCTACTCAATTCGGCCCCCTGGGCGGCGGAGGCCCCCGATCGGCATCGGTTGTCCGTACCATTGCCGTGTAAAGGAACATGAAGACACCCTCATGACGATTGCTGTAGGGCGCGCGCCTTCGGCCCGGGGATGGTTCGACGTCCTCGATGACTGGCTCAAGCGCGACCGTTTCGTTTTCGTGGGGTGGTCCGGTCTGCTGCTGTTCCCCACGGCCTACCTGGCCCTGGGCGGCTGGCTCA
>CALRNH020000010.1:0-149888 GCA_943369485.1 Synechococcus sp. UW140
GCGGCTTCCCAGATCGGGTAGAAGTGCAGGCCGATGGCGTTGCTGGAGGGAACAACGGCGCCGGAAATGATGTTGTTGCCGTAGAGCAGGCTGCCGGCAACGGGCTCACGGATGCCGTCGATGTCGACGGGGGGAGCGGCGATGAAGGCGACGATGAAGCAGGTGGTGGCCGCCAGGAGACAGGGGATCATCAGCACACCGAACCAACCCACGTAGAGGCGGTTATCGGTGGAGGTGACCCACTGGCAGAAGCTTTCCCAGCTTCCCAAACGGCCGCTGCGAATGGCAGTGGTCATAAAACCTATGAGGACGGGATGGATGCCTAGGTAGTGCGCCCTGAATAAGGCACAAAACATCAGCCCTAAAAGGCTAGGGAGCAGGCCAGATCAAGGGCCGAAGGGGATACGAAACTTTCAATCGCTTGAAGTAACTTTACGAATTAATCCGCCAACTTCAGAATTCTTTACGCGATTTCCGGGAGGGCCGCCGCTGCGCCACCAGCCCCCTGGCGCAGCCACCAGTCTCGGCCCTGCTGCAGAAAAACGGCCCAATCCAGCTTCTCCGCCTCGGCCGCCCTCGCCACGAGAACCGGCGCCTGGCGCCGCAACTGCTCCAGATCCACCGCCTCCACGCCAACGGAAAGGGCCAGCACATCGGCCATCGCATGGCTCACCACCCGGGTGAGATAGGCGGCGCTGAGGGCCTGGATCGCCCCCCCCACCAGCCAGGTGGCGCCATGGAGCTTGATCACCCCGGCCAGGGCCTGGGTGCTCCATTCCACCAGGCCCATGGCCAGGGCCGCCTTGGAGAGCTCCAGGGCCGTCTCTTTGAGCTGATCGCTCGACCAGGGGCAGTCCCAGAGTTGGGCCATGTCCTTGAGCATCAGCGCGTTGGCAACGCCAAGCACCAGCAAATCGAGGCTGGGGAGGGGTGCGGCGAACACACCGGCGGCCACCACCCACTGGGTGCGCTGCTGGAGCCGCTTCCAGTGGCGCCGGCGCACCGCCTCCAGATCCCCCTGGAGCTTGCCGTGAAACCGGAGCATGGCGCGCAGCTGGGTGGATTCGAACTGCTGGCGGCCGGCTTCCAGCAGGAACCGCCGCAGGGGTTGCAGCGCCGCATCAAGCGTCGCCGCTTCGCCATTCCAGAACAGCAGCTGACTGGCGAGCCCCTCCGGGAGCTGGGCCAGCAGCTCATGGCGCAGGGAAGGCTCGCCTTCAGCGGCCCCCTGCTCCACCAGCAACCAGAGGGGCTGATCCTTCGGCAGGGACTCCAGCCAGCGCAGATCGGCGGCCTGCAGAGGCAGGCCCAGTCGATAAAGCAGTTGGTCGCAGCGCAGACAGGCCTCTGGCCAGCGCCAGTCAGCACTGGCCCGATCCAGGGGCGCGGTGCCATGGAAGCGGAGCGGCAGGGAGCCCTTCAGGGCGCACGCCAGAGAAGTCAACAGTGCCACATCCTGTGTGGCCAGGCCCACCAAGGCGACCTCCAGGGCGGTGCGCTGTTGCTGTTCGCGCAGGGCTTCAAGCGTGCGGCGATGCCCTTCGAGAGCGGGATGGCCTGAGGCCTCCAGCTGGGGGAACTGCTCCAGAAGAGCCTCGCAGCGCAACATCCAGGCTGCAGAAGTCCGGGGCAAGCGTACCCGGGGAGTGTGACGCCGCCGGGAGAGCAGCCACCAGCCCGCGGCGACGGCCCCCAGGGGCACCACCGCCGAAAGCTGAAGCTGAAGCGCATCGCCGACCACCCAGCCACCGGCCAGCACACCGGCCACCGGCCACCAGCGCGGCAGCCGCTCCAACGGGAACGAACCCATCGAAGGTTCGGGAATCGGCGGGTCGGCGGGAGATGGCAAGGACGGGCCGCAGATCGGTGCATGTTTAGCTCAGCTCCAAGGGGCTGCCCATACAGGCGTCAGGTCTGACACTTGCTGGTCATGGTGGCTGGAGCTACTGGCTCAACCTGCTGGCCCAACCTGCAGGCTCCGCCTAAGTTGGATCCGTGTAACGGGCTCGACCGCCCATGGTTCAGGTCATCCCGCCAGGAGGTCGGCCATCCCTCCGGGAGAAGGCCCAAGCGCTGCGCTTTGCCATCACTCAACGGACATCGAAGCCAATCGGAACCAGCGGCGGCGTCAAAGGGAGCCATGGTTAACGCTGGAATCCCTTCATTGCTCCTCCCCCTGGAGCGCCATCGCCAACGGGCCAGCGAGCAGCTGGCGTTGGTGAGAAAGGCCGCAACATTTCATGGCGACCTGCCCGTCCTGCTGCTGGATCGCTGTTGGCTGCGTCTTGAGGTCGTGGCGGTCAAGGATCTCGCCGGACAGCTCCCCCCCGACGCCAGCGCCGAGGCACCTGAACTGGTGCGCTTCCGCCAGCTGCGGGCTGAGGGCGTCGGGTCCCTGGGGGCGGAGCAACGCTGCTGGGATGAATTCGGACGACAGGCCTGCCAGGGGGCCCTGCGGCGCTATTGGCATGCCCAGGACAAGGGCCACCACGGCTGGACCCTGGAGCGTTACCTGGCCTTCCTGGCCGCCTACCGACAGACCTTCGTCGCGCCGCAGGGATCGGCCCTGCCCCTGATCGTGCTGGCGCGAACGGGCGACGGGAGGCCCCATCAGCTCCTCTGGTTAGGCCAGGCCCCGACCCCCATGCGTCACACTTGCGCCTGAGTGCAGGCTGTGGCGATGGCCGAACAGATCAATTCCGACCAACCCCAGGAGCAGCAGGAGGGCCATGCCCAACTGGTTGGCGAAGAGGCTGCTGGCGAAGGACGTGCTGGCGAGGGACGAGCTGGAGCGCGACGTGTGGGTGAACGCGGTGGTGGCGAACGGGGTGGAGGCAGCCGTGAAGCCGGTGGTTTCCGCATCCGCCTGAGCGACAACGAATTGCGCGCCGCCCGCGCCGTGCAGGAGGCCTTCCAGCTGCGCTCCACCGTGGCCGCCCTGGGGCTTTCGATCCGCACCGTCGCCCAGCTGCTGGAGCAGGGGCAGCTGGATGCACTGGTGGCTCAGCACCGGGCGGGCGGCGGTGGTTCGGGCAACAGTGGCTCGGGCGGCGGTGGTTCACGCGGCGGCGGTGGCTTGCGAGCAGAGGGCGGCCCGTCTGAGCGCCGCGGTCCCCGCCCGGAGCGCTCGGCTGAGGGACGGGGCGAGCGCCCTTCCTCCAGGCCCAATCCCTTCGCACGGCCCAGCCGCCCAGCTCCCCCGGTCCCGATCCAAAGCGAACCTGCGCTCCCGGAGGTCGAGGAGTCCGCTTCCGAGCTCAGCGGCGATCAAAACGACACCGCCTTCACCGGCAGCGAGTCAGACGAAACCATCCACGCCTCCACCTCCGAGAGCGCCAGCGAGGGCTGAGCGATGGCAAGGCCCAGGGTCCTCTCCGGTGTCCAACCCACCGGTGCCCTCCATCTCGGCAACTGGCTGGGAGCGATCCGCAATTGGGTGGAGCTGCAAAACGACCACGACACCTTTTTCTGTGTCGTTGATCTGCACGCGATCACCGTGCCCCACGACCCAGCGGTGCTGGCGGCGGACACCCGCCGCACGGCGGCGCTCTATCTCGCCTGCGGCATTGATCCAGCGCGCTCGACCGTCTTCGCCCAGAGCCATGTGAGCGCCCACAGCGAGCTCTGCTGGTTGCTCAACTGCGTCACGCCGCTGAACTGGGTGGAGCGCATGATCCAGTTCAAGGAAAAGGCGATCAAGCAGGGCGACAACGTCTCGGTGGGCCTGCTGGATTACCCGGTGCTGATGGCCGCCGACATCCTTCTCTATGACGCCGACCTGGTGCCGGTGGGCGAAGACCAGAAGCAGCACCTGGAACTGGCCCGCGACATCGCCCAACAGCGCATCAACAGCCGTTTCGCCCCGGAGGACGCGCCGTTGCTCAAGGTGCCTGAGCCACTGATCCTCAAGGCCGGCGCCCGGGTGATGAGCCTCACCGACGGCCGCAGCAAGATGAGCAAAAGCGATCCCAACGAGGGCTCCCGCATCAACCTGCTGGATCCACCGGAGTTGATCCTCAAGAAGATCAAGCGCGCCAAGACCGATCCGATCATCGGCCTGGTCTTCGACGACCCTGAGCGTCCTGAAGCCGACAACTTGCTGGGGCTCTATGCCCTGCTGAGCGGCCGCAGCCGCGAGCAGGCGGCTGAAGACTGTGCCGCCATGGGCTGGGGGACCTTCAAGCCCCTGCTGGCAGAACTGACGGTGGAGGCGCTCAGGCCAGTGCAGGAGCGCTACGCGGACCTCGAGGCTGAAGTCGGTTACATCGATCAGGTGCTGCGCCAGGGACGGGAGCGGGCCAGCGCCGTGGCCGGGGCAACCCTGGAGCGCGTGCGCGCGGCCCTGGGCTTCCTGCCCGCCACCTGATCACCAACCCAGCCCTAGCGGATTTTGGGCGACACGCCACCCTGGGTGTCCTGATTGCGCCTCGCTGCATTGATCAGTGCCACTAATAGTTCAGCCTGAACAGACAACCTGGAGCCTGGTCGATTCGTGGCGGCCGCCAGTCGCGCTGAGCCCCTGCCGTCCCAGTGGTCTTGACAGTGTCCGGCTCTGGAGGGCTTGACAGCTGCACAGCGCGTCGCATTTGTCCAGTTCGGCTCGCAGGGTCTCGCACCTGGGATCGACCACAGGCCAACGTTTGGCAACGCTTCTTCTGTGTTGCTGCCCATGCGTCTGTTGCCCCAGCTGCTTTGTTCCTGCGCCCTGTTGCTGGTGCCGTTGGTGCCGGCCGCCCACTCCGAACGCCAGGGGCAGGCCAATCCCTCGGCCCCTCCCGTGGCGGCCATCCCCGCAACGCAGCCGAGCGAGCAGCGGTGGCTGGCGCCCTTCGCCGTGACACCGGAGCGCAAGGCTCTGCTCAACACGATCCGCTTCGCGGAAGGCACCTGGCGCGGCGGCAGCGCCGACGGCTATCGGATGATCTACGGCGGTGAGTTGATCAGCAGCCTCAGGGCACACCCTGATCGGGTGGTGGTGCGCCGCTACGCCAGCGCCGCAGCCGGCGCCTATCAGTTCATGCCTGACACCTGGCAGGCCGCCGCGGGATCCTTGAAGCTCAAGGGGTTCGGTCCCGCCAATCAGGACCAGGCGGCCCTCTACCTGGTGAAGCGCAGCGGCGCCCTGGAGGCCATCGACCGTGGCCAGTTCACTCCCGAGCTGATGGCCCGGCTGGCTCCCACCTGGGCCTCGTTCCCCGACCGTTCGGGCGCAAGCGTCTACGGCCAACCCGTGCGCCGGGGGGATGAGCTGGCCCGCTTCTACGCCAGCAACCTGCAACAAATCCGCGCCACCAGCTGAGCCCCTTCCGGGGGTGGGGCTTCGAGTGCCCCCCGGCCAGCGTTAGCCACCAGCCGGAAAGGAGACGACCCCAATCCCATGGGCGCCCAGCAGACGCACCAGCCAATAGATCAGCAACGCCACGGCCAACGCCAGCCCCAGCCGGCCCCATGGCCAGCCTGGCAGCGGCCGGCCGAGCAGTCCCTGCACCAGGGCCAACCACAAACCACCCGCCACCAATGGTGGGCCGAACCAATGCAGCTCCAGCGCCTCCCCCAGGTCGCCGTGCAGGGTGGCCAGGGCCGAACGGGTCAGGTAGCAGGTGGGGCACGGCAGGCCCGTGAGCGCGCGCAGGGGGCAGCCGGGCAGGGGCAACGGCAGTCCGCGGCTGCGCAGGGCGAGAGCGACCATCAGAACCAGGCTGCTCCAGCCGAGCTGACGGACGGCCGGAGCGCGCCGACGGCGCTTGGATGCAGCGGCGGGTCCCACGGGCGACTTTGGAGGGGAAAGAGCAGGCTCATAGAATGGCCCTTCCTGGGGATCGATGGTGTCAACAGTGCTCGCAGGGTCGTTGTCGGACCAGCAAGGCAGCGCCCACCTGCCTGCCAGCATCGACCCCCAGTCCATCGCCCTACCCAAGACCAGCGAGAGCCCCCAGTTGCTGCGCATCCGCCATTCGATGAGCCACGTGCTGGCGATGGCGGTGCAGACCCTTCACCCGAAGGCGCAGGTGACCATCGGCCCATGGACCGAAATGGGCTTCTACTACGACTTCGACAACCCTGAACCCTTCACCGAGGCCGACCTCAAGGCGATCAAGAAGGAAATGGGCAAGATCATCGGGCGCCGCCTGCCCATGGAGCGGATCGAGGTGAGCCGGGAGGAAGCCGAGCGCCGGATCAGGGCCCAGAACGAGCCCTACAAGCTGGAAATCCTCTCTGGGCTTCAAGAACCAATCACCCTGTACACCCTCGGCCAGGAGTGGTGGGACCTCTGCGCCGGTCCCCACGTGGCCAACACGGGTGAACTGAACCCCAAGGCCTTCGATCTCGAAAGCGTCGCCGGGGCCTACTGGCGCGGCGACGAGACCAAGGCCCAGCTCCAGCGCATCTACGGCACAGCCTGGGAGACCCCGGAACAGCTGGCCGAACACAAACGCAGGAAAGAAGAAGCCCTGCGCCGCGACCACCGCCGGCTGGGCACCGACCTGAACCTGTTCTCGATCGAGGACGAGGCCGGAGCCGGCCTGGTGTTCTGGCATCCCCGTGGCGCCCGCATGCGCCTGCTGATCGAGGAGTTCTGGCGTGAGGCCCACTTCCAGGCCGACTACGAGCTGCTCTACACCCCCCACGTGGCCGACCTCAGCCTCTGGAAGACCTCCGGCCACCTGGATTTCTACAAGGAGAGCATGTTCGGGGCCATGGACGTGGATGAGCGCCAGTTCCAGCTCAAACCGATGAACTGCCCCTTCCACGTGCTCACCTACGCCAGCACCCTGCGTTCCTACCGGGAGTTGCCGATCCGTTGGGCCGAGCTGGGCACCGTGTACCGCTACGAGCGCCCGGGGGTGATGCACGGGTTGATGCGCGTGCGCGGCTTCACCCAGGACGACGCCCACATTTTCTGCCTGCCGGAGCAGATCAGCGACGAGATCCTCGGGGTGCTCAACCTCACCGAGACGATCCTCTCCACCTTTGATTTCCACTCCTACGAGGTGAACCTCTCCACCCGACCGGAGAAGTCGATCGGCGAGGATGCCGTGTGGGAGCTGGCCACCCAGGGCCTGATCGATGCCCTGGAGCGGAAGGGCTGGAGCTACAAGATCGATGAAGGCGGCGGCGCCTTTTACGGCCCCAAGATCGACATCAAGATCGAAGATGCGATCGGCCGGATGTGGCAATGCTCGACCATCCAGCTGGATTTCAACCTGCCCGAGCGCTTTGAACTGGAGTACGTGGCCGCCGATGGCCACCGGGCGCGTCCGATCATGATTCACAGGGCGATCTTCGGTTCCCTGGAACGCTTTTTCGGCATCCTGGTGGAGAACTACGCCGGTGATTTCCCCTTCTGGCTGGCGCCCGAGCAGGTGCGGCTGTTACCGGTCACCGACGAAGTGCTCGGCTACGCCGAAGCCGTGCTGAGCCAACTCAAGGCGGCGGGAGTGCGTGCCAACCTCGATCGCAGCGGCGAGCGCCTGGGCAAACTGATTCGTCATGGGGAGCAGCAGAAGATTCCCGTGCTCGCTGTGATCGGCGCTGCCGAGGTCGAAGCCGGGACGTTGAACCTGCGCAGCCGCCGCCAGGGGGATCTGGGCAGCGTGGCGGTGGACGATCTGGTGAGCGCCGCAACGGAGGCCAACGGTCAGCGGGCCGCTGGTCTCCAGCTGGCCAGCGCCTGAGCGCTCCATGGACACCCTGCTGGCCGGCGACATCGGCGGCACGAAGACCTTGCTGGCCCTCTACCGGAGCGGCCCGGGCGGGCTCGTGCAACACCACGCCCAGCGCTACGCCTCCTCCGACTGGGACGACTTCGCCGCGCTGATGAACCATTTCCTGGGCGAGGCGGAACAGCGGCACCCTGAGCTGGGCCGCCCCCGGGCGGCCTGTCTGGCCATCGCCGGCCCAGTTCAGGCCGGGAGGGTGAAGGTCACGAACCTGCCCTGGGACCTGGAGGAAACCGCCCTGGCCCGGAGCACGGGCCTCGAGCGGCTGGAGCTGGTGAACGATTTCGCCGTGCTGATCTACGGCCTGCCCCATCTGGAGCCCCACCAGCAGGCCGAGCTGCGCGCGGGCCAGGCGGTGGAGGGGGCACCGGTGGCCATCCTTGGCGCCGGAACCGGCCTGGGGGTGGCGATCGGCGCCCAGGGCCCCGGCGGACTGATCGCCCTGGCCAGCGAGGCGGGCCACGCCGACTTCGCCGCCCGCACCACCCAGGAATGGGATCTGAAGCAATGGCTGCAGGCCGATCTTGGTCTGGAAAGGCTCTCGATTGAGCGCATCGTCAGTGGCACCGGCCTCGGTCATGTGTTCCGCTGGTTTGTGGCCACGCGGCAGCTCCAGGGCCGGCATCCGCTCTCTCCCGCCGCTCCGGGCCTGCAACCTGCGGATCTGCCGGCGGCGGTGGCGGCAGCCGCCGCCAGCGGGGATCAGCTCGCCGGCGCCGCCCTGGAGCTCTGGTTGGGGGCCTATGGCGCCGTGGCCGGTGATCTGGCGCTGCAATGCCTCTGCCACGGTGGTCTCTGGCTGGGGGGCGGCACCGCCGGGAAGTTGCTGAACCAGTTGCGCTCAGCGGCTTTCTTTGAACCGTTTCAGGCCAAGGGACGTCTGGGCTCGGTCCTGGAGTCGATCCCCGTCATGGCCCTGATCGATGCGGAGGCGGGGCTGTTCAGCGCCGCCTGCCGGGCGCGAGCGCTGCTGGGGTGAGCCGCCGGTTGACCCATGGGTCGGGCCCAGCGGGTGGGACACTGTGCCGAACAGAACACAGTTCATGACCCGGCCCCAGATCGGCCAGGGGGTCGTGGTGGATGTACCGGCCACCACCGCGAACCTCGGGCCCGGATTCGATTGTCTCGGCGCCGCCCTTGATCTCAACAACCACTTCGAGCTGCGCTGCATCGAAGGAGCCGGTGAACATTTCGACCTGATCATCGAAGGCAGCGAAGGCTCCCACCTGCGCGGCGGCCCTGACAACCTCGTTTACCGCTCGGCCCAGCGGGTCTGGAAGGAGGCGGGCGAACAGCCCGTGGCGATCGAAGCACGCGTCCGCCTGGGGGTGCCACCGGCCCGGGGTCTGGGCAGCAGCGCCACGGCGATCGTGGCTGGCCTGATCGGCGCCAATGCCCTGGTGGGGGAACCGTTGAGCAAAGAGAAGCTCCTGGAGCTGGCGATCGACATCGAGGGCCACCCGGACAACGTGGTGCCCTCCCTGCTCGGGGGTCTTTGCATGACCGCCAAGGCGGCCTCCCACCGCTGGCGGGTGGTGCGCTGCGAATGGTCGGAGCAGGTGACCGCGGTGGTGGCGATCCCCACGATCAGGCTCTCCACCAGCGAGGCCCGGCGGGCGATGCCCAAGCTGATCACGATCCCTGATGCGGTCACCAATCTGGGTTCACTCACGCTGCTGCTGCAGGGCCTGCGCACGGGTAACGGCGACCTGATCGCGGATGGGATGCACGACAGACTGCACGAGCCCTACCGCTGGGGATTGATCCAGGGTGGTCGTCAGGTGCGTGAGGCGGCGATCAAGGCCGGGGCCTGGGGCTGCGTGATCAGCGGCGCCGGTCCCAGCCTTCTCGCCCTGGCCCCCCGCAGCACCGCCGAGGCTGTCAGCCGAGCGATGGTGCGGACCTGGGAGAGTGAAGGCGTGGCGTCGCGGGCCTCGGTGCTGGCCTTGCAGCAGCAAGGAAGCCGCTGGCACAAACTCCCCGATCGCCCCTGACCAGGCACGCCTGAGTACAAACACCTAACTGATACATTCAGTGCCCAAACGCCGGTCCGTCCGGCTACAACCGACCCTTCCGCAGCCCCGAATGGACGCCAACCTGCCCCTTTCGGCCGCGTCCAGCCTCTCGGGGGCAGCTTTTCCCTGGCTCAGCCTGATTGCCCTGCTGCCGGCGGCGGGTGCGCTGCTGATGCCTTTCCTGCCAGGCGACGGCACCGACCCCCGCGGCCCCCGCACCCTCGCCCTTGGGGTGCTGCTGGCGGACCTGCTGCTGATGCTCTGGGTGTTCAGCCAGCACTACGACGGCGCTCTCAGCGGCCTGCAACTGGTGGAACGGGTGGCCTGGGTGCCGCTGCTGGGCCTGGAATGGTCCCTGGCGGCCGATGGCCTCTCCACACCCCTGGTGGTGCTCAGCGGCCTGGTCACCCTGCTGGCGGTGGCCGCCAGTTGGAACATTAACCGCAAGACACAGCTCTACTTCGGTCTGCTGTTGCTGCAGGCCTCGGCCCAGTCACTGGTGTTCCTCTCCCAGGACTTCCTGCTCTTCTTCCTGGCCTGGGAACTCGAACTGGTGCCGGTGTATCTGCTGATCGCCATCTGGGGCGGCCAAGCGCGCCAGTACGCCGCCACCAAATTCATCCTCTACACGGCCACGGCTTCACTGCTGATCCTGATCAGCGGCCTGGCCCTCGCCCTGGGCGGCGACAGCTACACCCTCAACATGCAGGAACTCAGCCAGCGCTCCTACGGCGGCAGTTTTGCCATTCTCTGTTACCTGGGATTCCTGGTCGGCTTTGGGGTGAAACTGCCGATCTTCCCCCTGCACACCTGGTTGCCGGATGCCCATGGCGAGGCCAATGCACCGGTATCAATGTTGCTGGCCGGGGTGCTGCTGAAGATGGGCGGCTATGCCCTGCTGCGCTTCAACGTGCAGATGCTTCCCGACGCCCACCTGCAACTGGCACCAGCCCTGATCGTGCTGGGCATCGTCAACATCGTCTACGGGGCGCTCAACGCCTTCGCCCAGGACAACGTCAAACGACGGATCGCCTGCAGTTCAGTGAGCCACATGGGCTTTGTGCTGCTCGGGATCGGGGCGGTGAACAGCCTCGGGCTGAGTGGGGCGATGCTGCAGATGATCAGCCACGGACTGATCGCCGCCGCGATGTTCTTCGTGACCGGGGTCTTCTACGAGCGCACCAAGACCCTGTCGATTCCCAACATGGGCGGCCTGGCCAAAGTGCTGCCGATCACCTTCGCCTTCTTCCTCACCAGCTCCCTGGCCTCCCTGGCGCTGCCGGGAATGAGTGGTTTCATCAGTGAAATCACGGTGTTCCTGGGCATCACCAGCAACGCCGATTTCACCACTGGATTCCGTGTGATCACGGTGCTGTTGGCGGCGATCGGTCTGGTGCTCACCCCCGTCTACCTGCTCTCGATGTGCCGGCGGGTGTTCTTCGGTCCCAGGATTCCGGCCCTGGCGGTGGTCGGTGACATGAGGCCCCGGGAACTGGTGATCGGCCTGAGCCTGCTGGTGCCCACCCTAGTGATCGGCTTCTGGCCCCGGGTGGCGATCGACATCTACGAGGCCACCACCACAGCCCTCTCAGTCGACCTGGCCAGCCACGCCCAGATCGCCCTCGGCCGGATCTCCACCCTGGGCTGAACCACGTTGGGGCTTGATCTCCGCTGAAATAGATCCAAACCCGGTCGCCGAATCCCCGGCACCAGACTGGCCCGATGGTTGCCGCGATGACGTCCAGCCCCGAAGTCTCCCTCCCCTGCGACGCCTCAGCAGCACCCCCCCCCCCGTTGCTGAAGGGCCAAGGGCTACCCGACTTCACTGAGATCAACGCCAGAGAGGTGAGCGAGGAGATTCCCCTGCTGCTGCAGGGCCTCGACGCCGAACTCACAGCTCTGGAGGAGCGCCTCGACGCCCGGATGGAAAGCCAGGAACCCCTGGATTGGCACGATGTGTTCGATCCACTCCAGCGCATCGCTGAACGGCTGCGCTGGAGCTGGGGGGTCGTCAGCCACCTCAATGGGGTCTGTAATTCGAGCGAACTTCGGGAAGCGCACCAGGGCCAGCAGCCCGCCGTGGTGCGCTTCGGCAACCGTATGGGCCAGAGCCGGGCGATTTATCTGGCCCTGGCGCTGCTCAAACTTCAAGACAGCGAGGAACCCCTCGATGGGACCCGGCGTCGCATCCTGGAGGCGGAACTGCGGGACATGCGCCTGCGTGGCGTGGGACTGAAAGGCGAGGAGCAGGAGGCCTTCAATGCCGCCAACCAGGAACTGGCGGAACTCTCCACCCGCTTCGGCAATCAGCTGCTGGATGCCACCAACGGCTGGTCGCTCATCCTGCGCACCCCGGAGGAGGTGGAGGGCCTTCCCGCCAGCCTTCTGGAGCTCCTGGCCCAGGCCGCCCGAGATGCCGGTGACAGAGGTGAAGGCGGCCTTGAGGCCACGGCCGAAGCGGGTCCCTGGCGGCTGGGGCTGGATACTCCTCGCTTCGGTCCCTTCCTGAAATACAGCCAGCGGCGCGACCTGCGCGAGCTGGCCTACAAGGCCCACGTGAGCCGAGCGGCCAGCGGCGAGCACGACAACAGCCCCGTGCTGGAGCGAATTCTGGAGTTGCGTCAACACCAGGCCAGGCGTCTCGGTTACGCCAACTGGGCCGAAGTCAGCCTGGCTTCGAAGATGGCCGACTCGGTGGCTTCTGTGGAGGCGTTACTGGAACAGCTGCGGGTCGCGGCCCTGCCGGTGGCCCACGTTGAGCTCAAGGCCCTCGCAGAGCGAGCGGCTGCCGAAGGTGCGCCGGAGGCCAGCGATCTCAAGCCCTGGGATGTGAGTCACTGGGCGGAACGGCTGCGTCAGAGCAGCTTCGATCTCGACAGCGAAGCGCTGCGGCCCTGGTTCCCCCTGCCCCGGGTGCTCGATGGAGTGTTCGCCTTGTGCGGCCGGCTGTTCGGCATCCGCATCGAGGCCGCCGATGGCGAGGCCCCGATCTGGCATGGCGATGTGCGCTATTTCCGGGTCAGCGACGCGGCCACCCAGGCGCCCCTGGCGGCCTTCTACCTCGATCCCTACAGCCGGCCCGGCAGCAAGCGGGGCGGCGCCTGGATGGACGATTGCCTGGGGCGCACGCTCGGCCCGGACGGAACGCCGGTGCTGCCCGTGGCCTACCTGATCTGCAACCAGAGCCCGCCGGTGGGGGAGACCCCCAGCCTGATGACCTTCGAGGAGGTGGAGACGCTCTTCCACGAGTTCGGCCACGGGCTTCAGCACATGCTCACCACCGTCGAGCGGCCCCAGGCGGCGGGCATCAACAATGTGGAATGGGATGCGGTTGAGCTGCCCAGCCAGTTCATGGAGAACTGGTGCTACGACCGCGCCACCCTGCTGGGCATGGCCCGTCATTGGCGAACGGGTGAACCCCTCCCCGAAGACGCCTTCCGCAAGCTTCAGGCCGCCCGCACCTTCATGGGCGGCAGCGCCACCCTGCGCCAGGTGTTCTTTGCCCTCACCGATCTGCGGCTCCACAGCCAGTGGCAGCGCGGCAGCGGCCGCAGCCCGGAGGATCTGCGTCGGGAGATCGCCCAGACCTCCACGGTGCTGCCCCTGATCCCGGAAGATGCCAGTCTCTGCTCCTTCGGCCACATCTTCGCCGGGGGCTATGCCGCCGGCTACTACTCCTACAAGTGGGCCGAGGTGCTCAGCGCCGATGCCTTCAGCGCCTTCGAGGAACTGGGACTGGAGAACGACGACGAGGTGCGCGCCACCGGACGGCGGTTCCGCGAGACGGTGCTCAGCCTGGGTGGCAGCCGCCATCCGGGGGAGGTGTTCGCCGACTTCCGGGGCAGGGAGCCCTCCCCTGAGGCGCTGATCCGCCATTCAGGGCTGCTGGCGACCGCCTGACACCTGTTCAGGGGCTCTTTCAGGCGATCCTGCTCAAGGCTCCAGCAGGGACTTGGTCAGGATCATCACGGCGGACTCCCCACGCACCAGGTTGCGGTGGTTCCAGATCGGCAGCGGATAGGCCTTGCCCACCGGCAACACCGCTGAACGACCTGGCACCACCATGTGATCCGTGACGCAGTAGTAGCTGCGGCAGTCGATGCCGACGAGGGCCGAGGGGTCGTCGCCCAGGCGGCGCATCAGCGGGCTGCCCACCTTGAGATCGGCGATGCCGGCCATCAGCCAGGGGGGGCAGAGCTGCGCTGTGAGGGTGCCCTGTTGAGGGCTGCCCACACTGATGAAGCGACGGGTGCGGGAGGCCCCACCCAGCAGCTGAATCCAGCTGCGGGCGATCACTCCCCCCATCGAGAACCCCAGCAGGTCCAGAGGCTGCTCGGCACCGAAGGCCCCCTCGATGGCCTCGCCAAGGGTCTCGGCCAGATCCAGGATCGGGGTGGCCCCCAAGCGATGGGGCAGGTAGGGCATCAACAGGGGATCCCGTCGACCATCGAGGGTCTCCACCAGCTGTCGGAAGAGTTGCGGCGTATCCCAGAGGCCGTGCACCAGCACCAGTGGGGGGGGAGCCGTTGCCATCAGCGCGACACCCGGCGAAAACGCTCGATGGCCACCGAACCGACAAAGCCGCTCACGGGAGCGCGGCACTTGATCACCTGCACCCGCAGGGGCAGCGGGCCGTAGAGCTGCTCCAGTTCATCCAACGCCCGCTCGGCGAAGTGCTCCAGGGTGAGGCAGCGCAGACCGGCCGCCAGATCCTGGAGAGCCGCGATGGCCTGGGCGTAGTCGTAGCTGAGGGTGAGATCGTCGTTGCGGCCAGCGGCGCCCAGGTCAGCCCAGAGGCTGAACTCCAGCTCGAACCACTGACCCAGCTCCCGCTCGGCCTCCAGCACACCCACGTGGGCCCACAGCCGCAGGCCGCGCACGTGGATCGCCTCCGGCACCGGCCGCTCGGGGTTCACAGGGGCAGGGGCCGATGGCTGTAGGAGCGACCACCGCTCCCGTAATCAGCGGCGATCTGGCCGTGGCCCCTCAACCGGTAGCGGTAGGTGACTAGGCCTTCGAGGCCCACCGGACCCCGGGGCGGCAGGGTCTGGGTGCTGATGCCCACCTCGGCGCCGAAGCCGTAGCGAAAGCCATCGGCGAAGCGGGTGGAGCAGTTGTGGAACACACCGGCACTGTCTACCGAGGCCAAGAAGCGTTCAGCCCGCTCGGGGTCGCTGGTGCAGATGGCGTCGGTGTGGCGGGAACCGTGGCGGGAGATGTGCTCCAGGGCCGCATCGAGGCTGTCAACCACCTTCACGGCCAGGATCAATTCACCGTATTCGCTGTCCCAATCGGCCTCGCTCGCCGGCAGGGCCACACCGGCGGCCTGGGCTTCGTCATCACCACGCAGCTCGACTCCTGCGGCGCGGAGGGCGTCGATGGCCACCGGCAGAAAAGTGGGCACAGCCTGTCGGTGCACCAGCAGGGTCTCGATGGCGTTGCAGGCCGCCGGGTAGTGGGTCTTGCTGTCCACGGCGATGCGCACCGCCGGCGCCACGTCCACCTCGCGATCGACGTAGAGGTGACAGATGCCGTCAGCGTGGCCCAGCACCGGGATGCGGGTGTGGTCCTGGATGAAGCGCACCAGGGCATTGGAGCCCCGGGGGATGATCAGATCGACCAGGCCATCGAGCTTGAGCAGCCCCAGGCTCTCTTCCCTCGAGGTGAGCAGCTCGAGCACCTCCGGCGCCACGGCGCTGGTGGCCAGCCCCTTAAGCAGGGCGCCATGGATCGCCAGGCAGCTGGCTGTGGCCTCGCGACCGCCCTTGAGGATGGCGCCGTTCCCGGAGCGCACGGCCAACGAAGCGATCTGAATCACCGCATCCGGCCGGGCCTCGAAGATCACCCCCACCACCCCCAGGGGCACGGTGACCCGTTCCAGCTCCAGGCCGGTGTCGAGTTCGGTGTGCAACTGGCGACGCCCCAGCGGATCGGGCAGCTCCGCCACCTGAGCCACCCCCTCGATGGCGGCCGCAAGTTTGGGGCCATCCAGCTTGAGACGGGCCACCAGGGCGGGCGACAGCCCCTCGGCGGCAGCCGCCTCCAGGTCACGGCGATTGGCGGCCAAGATCGCTTCGGCATCAGCCGCAAGGGCCTCCGCCATGGCCAGCACCGCCGTGCAGCGCGCCTGCCCATCAAGGCGACCCAGTGCCATGGCGGAGCGCCGCACGGAGGCGGCACGCTGCAGCAGTTCAGGGGTGGGATCCGGAACGCTCAAGGTCAGCCAGGTCGTGCTGGAGGCATCATCCCAAGTCGCCGGGCCCGAAGCGTTCGAGCGCCAGCCAGGCGGCTCCCAGCCGGCCGGCGCCGTTGCCGAGCGCACAGGGCTCAATGCGCAGACCCTCCCGGCTGACCGCCAGCACCCGTTGCTCCACCTCCGCCCAGACCGCCGGCAGGAAATGGCGGCTGGCCCCGCTCAGACCGCCCCCCAGGAGCACCAGCTCCGGGGTGAGCACGTAAAGCAGGGAACTCAGGCCGATTCCCAGCCATTGGCCATAGCGGCGCCAGACCTCCAGAGCCTCAGGATCGCCGGCCCCGGCGCGGCGGTCCAGCTCCTCGGGATCCAGGGGGCTGAGGCGGGCCAGCCCAGCCAGGCTGCAGTACTGCTCCAGGGAGCCCCGGTTGCCGCTGCGGCAGGGGGGACCATCGGGATCGACCCCGATCAGTCCCGGCTCGGCCGCCGCCCCGCCTGGACCTGTGAACAGCTTTCCATCGATCAACACACCTCCGCCCACACCCGTCCCGAGGGTGAGCAGCAACACATTCGCCACCCCGCGGGCGGACCCGTGCCAGGCCTCGCCCAGCAGCGCGCAGTTGGCGTCATTGGCCAAGGTGACCCGCCGTCCCAGACGGGGCTCCAGCCAGGCCGCCAGCGGGACCTCCAGCCAGCCTTGGAGATTGATCGCGATCCGTGCCACCCGGTTGCCCCGGTCGGTGGGTCCCGGCAGACCGATGCCCATCCAGGGCGCCAGTCGATCGGGATCAAGCTGCTCCACCCCTGCGGCGATCGCCATGGACACGGCGCCGGGGACGGCGGGCTGGGGGGTGGGCAGCTCCAACTCCGCCAAGCAAAGACCTGAGGAATCAAAACGGCCAAACTTGATCGCCGTTCCACCTAGATCGACGCCGATCAGCTGGGACATGGTGGGGAGGTGGAAGCCAACAGAGAAGCCTCTCAGAAACGAAGAAAGAGCTGCAACTGGCTCTTCCAGCGTCCCTGGGTGTCAACCGAACCCTGCAGACCCAGCTTGTCGCTGGCCTGGTAGCGCAGGGTCATCTGGGGGGGCACATCGCTGCGGTTCGGGGCGGCCAGCACCGAGAAGTTAAAGCGCTCACTGAGATCGAGACCAATCTCGGATCCCAACACCAGCTGGGAGGGCACCCGCTGGGAACGGTTGTTAGCCAAGGGGCCCTCCACATTCGGTGCCACATAGGTGGGGTAGAGGGCAAAACTCACCCGTTGGCCCAGGGCATCGGTCAAGGTGCCCACGATCGGTGAGAGCAGGGATTGACCCAGCACCGTGGCCAGGGCGGCGCCGGCATTTCCCCCCGCGAGGCCCGCCAGGGAGTTGCCGCCGATCAGGGCCACGAGGCGTTCGCGCGAGAGTGGAGGAGTGCTGCGCAACTCGATCGATTCGCCGAGGCGATCGGCCGGACCGCTCACCTTGACCACCACTTTCACCAGGTTGAGCTGATCAAGGGCGGAGTCGGTGCGGTTCTGGTTGAGGTCGTAGATGGATGTACCAACGCCACCGACCGCGGTGCCGAGGCTGTCAGAGACGCGGGTGCGCAGGGCCACATCCAGGTAAGGGATCAGTCCGAGTGACGGAGTGAACACGGCCACGTTCGGGGCATCGGGATCGAGGCTGAAATTGGTGGTGAACAGCCCAAGCCGGCCGCTCTTGAGCCGCACTACGCCGGTGGCCCGCAGGGAGGCATCCACCGGCCCGTTGAGGGTCAGCAGACCGCCGATGTTGAAGTTCAGCACATTGGGCACCACCACCCGCAGGTCGGGGCCGAGCCGCAGCCGCAGCCGATCGAGCCGCAGGAAGGGGAGATCGGGAACGTTCGCGCTGACGGCCTCGGCGCCGGCGCTGGGCACCTCAGGACCCAGGAGCACCAAAGGTTGCTGAAAGTTCCACTTCTCCTCAAGCAATTGACTGACGCTCACCGGCCGCACCGCCGAGGCGCCCTCCAGTGCTGAGCCGGCGCCCATGGCCCCAGCGGCCATGGCACTGGCCGAAACAGCCTTGTCAGGAACAGCCTTCTCAGGAACAGCCGTGGCCAACTGGCCAGGGCGGATGTTCACCGAGCCCTTGCTCAGCTGGATCTCGCCGCTGAATGTGGGCCGCAGCAGGGTGCCCCCCACCAGGACGTCGCCATCAGCCAGGGCCGTGATCCGCGGCTGGCTGAAGCGCGCCTGTTGCAATTTGATCTTGAGCTGTTTCGGCTGATCATCAGGCTCGAACAGGCTGAGTCTGCCGGCGGCGCTGAGGCTGCCGTTCTCCCCCAGCCGCGCCTGAAGCTGCTCGACATCCAGCGCCTGGAAATCAAACAGCACCGTGGCCTGAAGATCACGCACCTCCTGGCCTGCCAGCATCAACTCTCCGTTCTGGACGCGAAGAAAGCCGTTCGCCACCGGCTTGAGCAGGCTGCCTCGCACGAGCAACTGCAGATCGGCACTGCCTTTGCGCCACAGCAGACCATCACCCCCCAGGGAGGTCAGAAAGGTCAGGCCATCCCCCCGACTGGCCAGGCGCAGCTGCAGCCCCTCTTCGGTGGGGTCGAGCGGAACACGCCCGCTCAGATCAATGCTGTTCCGCGCCTCGCCGACATTGAACGAGAGTTCACCGCTGAGGCCATTGTTCGCCAGCCGCAGCTCCCCACGGGTGAGGTTGAGGGCCTCATCGCGGTAGCGGGCGTTCTCCAGATCGAGCGCGAGCTCCAGGCTGGGGGCTCCCCCCCCCAGGCGATAGCGACCCTTCAAGCTGAGTCCACCGCGCAGTTCTCCAGGCACTGGAGTGGCCAGCACCAGCAGGCTGAGGGGCAGGTGCTCAAGGCTGAAGCGGCCTGGGCCCTCCGCCAAGGGACCCTCCAGCCGCGCCACGAAGGGTTCCAGACCAAGGGCCCTGTCCTGGTCAGCCCCATCGATCCAGAGGTGCCCCTTGGCGGCCAGATCAAGGTTCAGCCGCTGAATCGACGGGCCCTCAATGGCGAGATCCGCATCCACCAGCCCCCTGAGCCGCTTCAGGTTGCCCACCCGCGGCCGTCCACCAAGCCGCTGCTCGACACTGGCCAGCTGTTCCTTGGCCCGGTCGAGGGCCAGTAGCTGGTCCGCGATCGTGCCGCCGAAGGTGTCGATCATCAGGTCGCCGAGATCGCTGGCGCGGCCCCGAGCGTGCTCAGGTTGACCGCGCCAGAGGGGCCAGGCGGCCGCCAGCTGCTCGAAGAACGGGCCCGCAAGCTGGCGGCCCTCGAAGCGACTCCAGAAGCTGCCGCCGCGCTCACCTCGGATCCGGACGGCCACCTGGCCTCCCCCGCGGGGCAGGGCCTGGCCGGTGAGGTTGTAAAGGCGATCGTGGAAGCGCCCCGTGGCGGTGAGCTGCTGGAGGGCCAGGCCGGCCACCGATGGGGAGGTCACCCGGGCCTTGCCCGCGATCAGCAGGGGCTGAAGCTCCAGCACACCCTTCCCAGACAGGCGGCCGTCCAGGGGCTGGTGGCGGCCCCTGGCACCGAGGGCCAGCTGGAGCCCATCGAGGGGGAAGTCGTGGGAGTCCCAGTGGTAACGACGGGGGCTGCCCTGAAAACGCAGGCGCCCTTGACCACGAACCAGCAGCACATCCTTGGGCAGCCAGTGGGAATCCAACAGGGATGTGATCCTGGCCTCTCCCCTGGATCCCTCCTGGGTCAGGGCCAGGTTGCCACCACCCCCAGGTCGAGCCTCGAGACTGCCGGCCCAGGTCTGCCAGACCCTCAGGGGCCCAGCACCGGGCGATTCCACCCTCAGCGCCAGATCAGGTCGCAACTGATTCAGGGGGCCGCGCAGGTGACCGGAGGCCTGAAACTGACCCTGAAGGCGGCTGCCGAGCAGCGGGCTGAGGCGGGCCAGGGCATAGCGCAGATCCAGGGCCAGATCCACCTCCCCCCAACGCAGTCCCCCAGGACGTGGGCTTGCTCCGGGCCGGACGGGCGCTCGCCCCCAGCTCAGGGGCAGGGTTCCATGGGCACGCAAGCCAGTGCCTGTCAAATCCTCGAGGGTGAGCAAACCGGCGCTCCAGGCCAGATCGAGGGCGACTCGATCCAGCAGTGGCGTGCGCGGATGCACCAGCTGGGCCCGCAGCCGGGGCTGATCCCAACGGCCGCTGGCCGTGGCCACACCGGTCACAGGGACCCCCAAGCCCATGAGCGCTGGGCCCCAACCCGTACGTCGCCAGAGATCGGGCGTCAGGGCCAGCTGCTGGGTGCGCAGGTCGAGCTTGGGCAGGATCTCGCCCCGGACCCGAGCCGTGGCCTCGCCGGAGCGCACCCGCAGGTCGCGCAGGGCCAGCCGGAAGCCCCGGCGGCCATCGAGATCGAGCTTGGCCTGCAGCCGAATCGGTTCAGGGGCCAGCGTCCGCGCCGCCGGTGGGGCCTGAAAGGCCTCGACGCTGGCGCTGGGGTGCTGCCAGGGGCCGGCCAGGTCCGCGCTTCCGCGCCAGGTCCCCAGCCGCCAGTCGGCACGGTCCATGGCGATGGTGGTCCCGGAGCAGCTCAGGTTCACCGGACCCGTCTGCAGGGCCTCCGGCGCCAGAGACGGCGGCCGCAGGGACAGATCATCGAGGCGGACCTGGCCGGTGCAGCGGGGCGCCAGACCACGTCCGCTCAGTCGCAGCTCACCACCGGCCTGGCCACTGACCGTGCTCGTGAGTCGGCGCACCTGCGGCCAGGGAAGCAGGCGGGAGAGAGGTGCCAACGCGAGCCGCTGGAAGCGCAGTCGCGCTCGCCAGTCACGGCGCGCCCAGGAGCCAGCGCCGACGAACTGCAGCTGGCCCCGATCGGCCAGGCCGGCGTTGCCGCGAAGGTCGAGGTGCCGCCGATGGAGGTTGAGATCCAACCGTGCCCCCAGGCTCACGGGCACACCGGCAGGCTCGAGGCGCACGCTGGCGGGCTCGGCCAAGGCGATCGACAGGGCCAGCCGCGGGGCGGCTGCCACCGGGTCCTGGGGGCCGAGCACCCAGTACTGACCAAGGGCATTGCGCCGCATCTGGGCCGAGGCACCCTCCAGGCGCAGGCCGAGCACCGGAACCCCCTGGCGCAGGCTCTCGAGGGGCATCAAGCTGACGATCAAGCGCTGAACAAGGGCACTGGAGCCGTCCTTGGGTCCGGGCAGCAACCGGCTTGGGCCGACCACAAGCCCCCAGGGCTGGAGCCCCTCGTAGGGGCCCAGCCGCAGGGGGTGACCCAGGGCCCGGCTGACCGGGCGCTCGATCCGTGGGCGCCAGAGCTCGTAAAGGCCGGAGACCAGGTGATCGGCGCCCCACCAGACTCCAGCGAGCCCAAGGAGCCCGATGGCAAGGGGAACGAGGTGGCGACGAGGGCCCCGGTTCGCAGCGCCCCCTGGCGATCCATCCCGCTTCAACCTCATCGGCCCGTGGCTGTCACCGTCTGAGGCGGGCGCAATATAAAGGGCTCACTCCGCAGCGCCAGACCCCATGCCCGCCGACCCACTGCTGCTCAGCGCCGGCCAATGGCTCGGGGCCGCCGGGGGTGTTCTGGCGCTGATCACCTTGGTTTCCTTCCTGGCCCGTTGGGGGACCCGTTTCCGCCTGGTGGGCGTCACCAGCTTCACCCTGCTGCTGGCGTTCTCATGTCTGGCCTTCGCCATCAGCTACACCCCACGGGTGGTGATTCCCGGTGCCGTGACCGTGCCGATCGTGTTCGACAACGGAACCGATCTGGTGGTGGCGGCGGCCCCGGATGAACTGGAGGCCAGCGCCATCGCCCCCACGGTCGAGCAGGTGGCTCTCAACCTGCGCGGGAACGCCCGCAAGACCGGCAGCGGCCAGGTGCGGGTGCGCCTGCGCCGGATCGAAGCCTTGGAGCCAGGCCTGAGCCGACCGGTGGTGCTCGCCGAAGCGACGCGGCAGCTGGCGGACGGCACCGTTGAGGTGACCGTGAACGCCCCCGGAGCCTGAGGCAGATCCCGGAGATGCTCGAGTTACCGGCCCATTTCCGCGCTGAAGCGCTGCGACTCCAGCAGGCCGGCCTTGATGACTGGTCCGCCCTGGCTGGCCTGAGTGACGGCCAGCTCAGGGAGCTGGCGGCCTCAGGCTCAGCCTCGGAGCAACGGCTGCGGCGCCTTCGCGGCCAGGCCGCTCTGGTGGTGGAGCTTGGCTTGGCCCCCGCGGAGGCGGCCATGCTGCTGCACGGGGGCATCGCCAGTGGCCAGGCCCTGGCAGAAGCCACACCGGAGCGATTGCTGCTGCAACTGGGGCGCCTGGAGCGAAGCCTGCTCGGCCATGGTGGCGGTCACATCAATCGAGCCACCGTGCAGGCCTGGATCCAGCGGGCCCGCCGGCTCACGAGTCGCTCGGGGAACTGACCCTGGCCCCCACGGTGCTGGCACAGACGACATTCAAATGGATATAACACTCTGCGAGGAGGCCGATGTCAACCGTCACCACCCCCGCACAGCAGCGCCCTGAACGTCTGGGGTTCACGCACCCATGGCCAGGGCTGCTCGGCCTGTTGACCCTGTCAGCCAGCCTCGCCCTCCCGGCCCTGGCCGCTTCACCCCTGCTGGAATCGGTGAAGCAGAATCCCCAGATCGCGCGCAACCTGTGCGGCGAGCTGCGGGGCCTCAACGCCAAGGGCGTGTCGGCCACCTCGCCCCAGGCCGTCGCCCTGGTGGCCAGCCGCCAAGGCCTCAATTCCACCGACGCTGAAATCCTCACCACCTACGTGGTTGGCCTCCACTGCCCCGACGTGCGCTGAGTGGAGGTTCAGGCCGTTGAGGAACGGCTGATCTGCCCCGACGGGGTCGAGTTGGTCGCGCGGGTCTGGAAGCCCAGTGCACCAGGCCGCTGGCCGGTTCTGCTGATGCGCCAGCCCTACGGACGGGCGATCGCCTCGACCCCCACCTACGCCCACCCCCAGTGGTACGCCTCCAAGGGTTACGCCGTGGTGGTGCAGGACGTGCGCGGAAGCGGCGACTCAGGCGGCAACTTCCGTGGCTTCGCCCAGGAGGCCGCTGACAGCAGCTGGACCCTGGCCTGGGCCCGCACGCTGCCCTACGTCAACGGTCGTGTGGGCTGCTATGGCTTCTCCTATCAGGGTCTGACCCAGCTGCTGGGCCACTCCGCCTCCGAGCAACCCGACTGCCTGGCCCCGGCCATGGCGGGGCTTGATGAGCGCCTGCACTGGGCCTGCAGCGGCGGGGCCCACCGCTGGGCGCTCACCCTGGCCTGGGGTCTGCAGCTGGCGGCCGAGCGTTGCCGGCGTCGCGCTGATGCCGATGGCTGGCGCGAGATCCGCCGAAGCCTGGACTCGGAGCGTTTCCTGGTGGAGGGCCTGGCCCTGCTCGAGCGTCTGGATCCAGAGTCAATGGTTCTTGATTGGATCCACCTCGACCCGCTTCAGAGCGAGGGCTGGACGCGGCACACCCCCCCGGCCGGGTTGCTGCGACGACCCATGCTGCTGACCGGCGGTTGGCACGATCCCTTCCTTGATGGTGTGCTCGATCTCCATGGCCGCTCCTGCCAGGAGGGGGGTGCGCCGCTGCTGCGCCTCGGGCCCTGGACCCACCTCGACTGGGGCGGCGGCATCGACCCGCTGCAACTGGCCTTCTTCGATCACCACCTACGCGATCGACCGGCACCGGCCGAAGCCCAGGAATGGCTGTTTGATTCAGGCATCGGCCAGTGGCTGGAGCGGTCGCCGCGGCAAAGCCATGGCGGTCCCTGGGGCCTGAGCTCCCGTGGCCGGGCTGCCATCGACCCGGAGGAAGGCCGTCTAGGCCCGGCGGGGGAAGGTGGTGGCGATGTGTGCTTTGTGCACGACCCCTGGCGCCCAAGGCCCGCTCGGGGAGGGCATCTCGGACTGGATGCCGGGCCGGTGGACCGCAGGCACCTGGATCGCCGCAGCGATGGCGCCTGCTTCACAACGGAACCCCTGACGGCACCCACGGAGCTGCTGGGCCGCCCGGTGCTGGAGCTGGAACTGGAGGCGGACCAGCCTGGTTTCGATCTCTGCGGAGCCCTTTCGGTTCTGCGCGGCGGAAGCGCGTCTGTGGAGCAGCTCTCCACCGGCGTGGCCCGATTCCTGGGACCCGAGTGCCTGCGGCGTCAGCGGCGCCGGCTGGAACTCCAACCACTGCTGGTCACCCTGTCGGCCGGCGATCGGCTGCGGCTTTCGCTGGCGGCAGCCGCCTGGCCCCAGATCACCGTGAACCCCGGCACAGGTGCCTGGCCGTTGGGCGGTAGCGGTCCGGATCACCGGGTGATCACCCTGCAGCTCAAGCTGGATTCAGCCCTGCTGGCTCTGGAGCCGATGGCCTCGGGCACACTGACCCCGAGCTTGATGACTCCGCCGTGATCAGACCTTCCAACGTTGTTCGTCCCGTGCTGGCCCTGGCGCTGGGGTTGAGCCTGGGCGCCGGGGGCGCGCTGCTTGCCCTGGCGTCTCCGGCGGGCGCCCAGGCAGGACCGGCGGCCCTGGGGGTGGCGGAGTCCCGCTCGCGGGCTGAAACTCTGCTGGAGGCCTTGCGCCAGCGCAATGGCCAACGGCTGTTCGCCAGCCTCGCCCCGGAGGTGCGCCGGTTCACGACCCCCCAGGCGGTGCAGGCACGGATCGACCAGCTGGCCCCGATCCAGAGCGCTCGGGTGCTGGACGTGGAAAGCGGCGCTGATGACAGCACGATCAGGGCCGAGCTGGTGGCCGGAGAGCAGCGCCGGCCGCTGACCCTCGTGATTGATCCCTTCGGGCAGTTGATCGCCTGGCGCTTCGACAGCACCCAGCTGCCGATCGAGGCTCTGGCCAGGAGCTTTGTGGCGGAGGTGGCCGCTGGGCAGCTTGTGACCGCCCGCAGCCGACTCTCCTTGAGCCTGCAGGAGGAGTTGCCACCGGCCACGATCAAGGCCCGTTGGCAGGGGCTTGAGCGGCGGGTGGGTGATTTCAAGGACATCAAGGGCACCGTGGTGGCCCATGCGGGCGGAGACCAACAACTGGTGCTCGTCACGACTCGTTTTGCCCGGCTCACCGACAACCTGTTCGTGATCTTCGACGGCAAGAACCGAATCGTGGGAATCGATTTCCCGATTGATGCCCCGTGAGGCGGCTGAAGGACGCCTAACGTCGGCTATCGACAGATCCCCCTCCATGGTCCTCAGCCGGCTCGATTCGATCGCGGAGGATGCTCAGCGGCTGGCGGAGTGCCGCCACGATGACCCGTTCGCGCTCCTGGGTCCCCAGCCCCTTGCCGATGGCTCCTGGGTGGTGCGCGTTTGGATGCCCGAGGCCGAACGGGTGGAATTGCTGCTGGCGGGCCAGCGGCTGCCCCTGGACAACCCCCACCATCCCTGGATCTTCGAAACGGTTCTGGAGGCCGACCCCGGCAGCTCCTACCGGATCTGGGTGCGGCGCGGCGGCATCGAGCACGAGCAGCATGACCCCTGGGCCTTCAGGCAGGAATGGATGGGCGAGGTGGATCGCCACCTGTTCAGCGAGGGCAACCACCACCACATCTGGCGGCGCATGGGTGCCCATCCTCTTGAGCACGATGGCGTCAGTGGGGTGCAGTTCTGCCTCTGGGCACCCCATGCCCGCAGCGTCGCCCTGCTCGGCGACCTCAACGGCTGGGACGGCCGACATCACCCCTTTCAGAAGCGACTGGGGGGCTGCTGGGAACTGTTCGTGCCTGGGCTCAAGCCTGGCGATGTCTACAAATACGAAATCCGCAGCCCCCAGGGGCACTGTTACCAGAAAGCCGATCCCTACGGCTTCCAGCACGAGGTACGCCCCAGCACAGGCTCAGTGATCGCCTCCCTGGAGGGATACACCTGGAACGACATCGGCTGGATGGAGGAGCGCGACCAACGCGATCCGCTCGATCAGCCGATTTCTGTCTACGAACTGCATTTGGGGAGCTGGCTCCATGCCGCCGCCGATGCGCCCTACATCGAGGCCGATGGTCGCGCCCGGCCGGTGGTGCCCGCCGCCGACCTCAAGCCAGGCGCCCGCCTGCTCACCTACAACGAGCTGGCGGACAAACTGATTCCGTATGTGAAGGCCCGAGGCTTCACCCACATCGAGCTGATGCCGATCAGCGAGCACCCTTTCGATGGGTCGTGGGGCTATCAGGTGACCGGTTGGTATGCCCCCACTAGTCGGTTCGGCACCCCGGATGAGTTCCGCGCCTTCGTCGACCGCGCCCACACCGAGGGGATCGGCGTGATCCTCGACTGGGTGCCGGGCCATTTCCCTAAGGACAGCCACGGCCTCGCCTTCTTTGATGGCGTGCACCTCTACGAGCACGCCGATCCGCGCATCGGCGAACACAAGGAATGGGGCACGCTGATCTTCAATTACAGCCGCAACGAAGTGCGCAACTTCCTTGTGGCCAATCTTGTCTATTGGTTTGAGCAGTTTCACATCGATGGCATTCGCGTCGATGCGGTGGCCTCAATGCTCTACCGCGACTACCTGCGGCCCGATGGTGAATGGCTCGCCAATGAACACGGGGGCCGTGAAAACACCGAAGCGGTGCGCTTCCTTCAGCAGGCGAACCATGTGCTGTTTGAGCACTTCCCGGGTGCGCTTTCGATCGCCGAGGAATCCACCACTTGGCCCATGGTCACCCAGCCCACGTCAATCGGCGGCCTGGGATTCAACCTCAAGTGGAACATGGGCTGGATGCACGACATGCTCGATTACTTCGAGCTCGATGCCTGGTTCCGCCAGTTCCACCAGAACAATGTCACCTTCTCGATCTGGTACACCTATACCGAGAACTTCATGCTGGCACTCAGCCACGATGAAGTGGTGCATGGCAAGAGCCATCTGCTGCACAAGATGCCCGGGGACGATTGGCAAAAGTTCGCCAACGTGCGCGCCCTGCTGGCCTACATGTGGACCCATCCGGGCAAGAAGACCATCTTCATGGGCATGGAGTTCGGCCAGCGCAGCGAATGGAATGTCTGGGGTGACCTGCAGTGGGAGTTGCTGGAGCATGCCCCCCACCAGGGTCTCCAGCATCTGGTCGACGACCTCAACCGCTTCTACAAAGAAGAGCCCGCCCTCTGGCGCGACGACTTCGATCAGTACGGCTTCCAGTGGATCGACTGCAACGATAACCGTCATTCCGTGATCAGCTTCATGCGCCGGGAGAGCACCACCGGTCGCTGGGTGGTGGTGATCTGCAACTTCACACCCCAGAGCCACTCCCACTACCGGATTGGGGTGCCGATGGAAGGCTTCTATGAAGAGGCCTTCAACACCGACAGCAGCCGCTACGGCGGCAGCAACCTGGGCAATCTGGGGGGCAAGTACAGCCAGGAATGGGGCCTCCACGGCTACGAGCACAGCCTCGATCTCTGCTTGCCGCCCCTCAGTGTTCTGGTGTTACGCCGCGACGATCGCCGCAGCCAGAGCTTCACTGGCTCTGAACTCGAAACCGACCGACCCGTCAGGTAGGTTGCCCGCTGGCATCGCACGTCCCCATGGTCGACTCCCTTCCCCTGCTGCTACGCGCCGCTCGAGGCGAGCAGGTGGAGCGTCCGCCGGTGTGGATGATGCGCCAGGCAGGGCGTTACATGAAGGTCTATCGCGACCTGCGTGATCGTCATCCGGGCTTTCGGGAGCGCTCAGAAAACCCCGACCTCTCCTATGAAATCTCGATGCAACCCTTCCGGGCCTTCCAGCCCGATGGGGTGATCCTGTTTTCCGACATCCTCACGCCGTTGCCTGGCATCGGCATCGATTTCGACATCATCGAGAGCAAGGGCCCGATCATCCAGCCTGCCCTCCGCAGCCAGGCCCAGGTGGACGCCCTGCGACCCCTGAACCCAGCCGAATCGGTGCCCTTCGTGGGTGAGGTGCTGGGCCGCCTGCGTGACAGCGTCGGCCATCAGGCGGCGGTGCTGGGCTTCGTGGGTGCCCCCTGGACCCTGGCCGCCTACGCGGTGGAGGGCAAAAGCAGCAAGAACTATGCCGTGATCAAGGCCATGGCGTTCCGGGAGCCGGCGCTGCTTCACCAGCTGCTCGGCCACCTGGCTGATTCGATCGCCACCTATGTCTGCTATCAGATCGAGAGTGGTGCCCAGGTGGTGCAGCTCTTCGATTCCTGGGCCGGCCAGCTGAGCCCGATCGACTACGACGTCTTCGCGGCCCCCTACCAGAAGCGGGTGATCGATCAGGTCAAGGCCAAGCACCCGGACACCCCTTTGATCCTCTACATCTCGGGCAGCGCCGGCGTGCTGGAGCGTATGGCTACCACAGGGGTCGACTTCATCTCGCTCGACTGGACGGTGGACATGGCCGACGGCTGTGCCCGTCTGCCTGAGCACCTCGGTGTCCAGGGCAATGTGGATCCGGGCCTGCTGTTCGGCACCCCCGAAGCGATCCGCGCCCGGATCGTCGACACCGTGGACAAGGCCCGGGGACGCCGTCACATCCTCAACCTCGGCCACGGCATCCTGCCCGGCACGCCCGAGGAAAACGCCCGGGTGTTTTTCGAGGCTGGCAAATCCGTGAATGAGCTGAGCGGAGCGGCTGTTTGAGCGCCTCGCCTCCGGCTGCGGACTCTGGGGGGGGGCAACGGATCCTGATCACGGGCGCAGCCGGCTGCGTGGGCCAAACAATCGCCGAGCAGCTCTACCGCCATAGCGACGCCCACCTGCTGCTCTGGCTGAGGGATCCCGCCAAGCTGGCCACGGTTCCCAGGGATGATCCGCGCATCACGCTGCTGGTGGGTGACCTACGCGATCAGGAACCCCACGCCGCTGCCATTGCCTCGGCCGATCGGATCATCCACACCGCGACGGCCTGGGGCGATCCCCAACGCGCCCACGCGGTGAACGTGGTGGCCGTCAAGGAGTTGCTGGGCCGGGTGGATCCCCAGCGGCTTGAGCAGATGATTTACTTCTCCACCGCCAGCATCCTCGATCGCCAGCTGAAGCAGCTACCCGAGGCCTTGGTCCATGGCACCGAGTACATCCAGACCAAAGCCCAGTGCCTCGGTCAACTGGAACGCCACGGGCTGGCGGATCGGATCGTGGCCGTCTTTCCCACGGTGGTGTTCGGGGGCTCGATCCAGTCGGGGGATCCCCACCCCACCAGCTACGCCACCGCCGGGCTGAAGGAGGCGGTGCGCTGGCTGTGGCTGGCCAAGTGGCTTCGAACCGACGCCAGCTTCCATTTCATCCACGCCGAGGACATCGCTCGGGTCTGCGTGCACCTGGCCACCACGCCCCATGGGGTCAACCCGGAGCCAGGCCAGGGCGTGATCCGCAGGTTGGTGCTGGCCCAGGAAGCGGTCACGGTGAATCAGACCGTGGCCAGCCTCGGCCGCTGGCGCCGGAGCTGGCCGGCCCCGTTCGGCTTCGATCTGACCCCCTGGTTGGTGGAGGCCTTGATCAAGCTGCTGCGCATCGAGATGACCCCCTGGGACCGCTTCTCGCTCCGCTACCGCCATTTCGTTCACGACACGATCAGTCCACCGGAACGATTCGGCCTGGTCAGCCATGCACCCAGCCTCGAAGCCCTGTTCGAAACGGCAGGTTTGCCCCACGGTGGGCGCTGAGGGGCGCCCCACGGCTGCAGCCGCGCAAGGATTCACAACAACTGTTTCGATCCCTCGGCACCGACCGGCTGGTCGGGCCGCCGCAGCTCTAACTTTGGACGGTTGCACGAGCATCGATGCGCCGTCTTCTGTCCCTTTTCGCCCTCTGCCTCGCGTTGGTTCTCGGTGCTGCTCCGAGCTTCGCCGCCGACGCCGCCCACGGCGCCCAGATCTTCTCCGCCAACTGCGCCGCCTGCCACATCGGTGGCGGCAACGTGGTGAACGCCGAGCGCACCCTCAAGCAAGGTGCACTGGAGTCGTACCTCGCCAACTACTCCGCTGGCCATGAAGAGGCCATCGGATACCAGATCGCCAACGGCAAGAACGCCATGCCCGCCTTCGGCGGCAAGCTGAGCGCCGGTGACATCGCCGATGTGGCGGCCTACGTGGAAGCCCAGGCCGGCAAAGGCTGGACCTGATCCCCCTGGACCAGATCCCCGAGCCCTCAATCAGCTCAAACGTGGCCCCCTTGCCGAACGCAAGGGGTTTTTCATGGGGTCAGCCCTCGGCCGTTTCGCCTGAGGCCCGGCTCCACTCCAGCACCGCCAGGAAGAGCTCCTCGGGCACCTCGCGGATGTCGTATTCGCTGGGGAGCATCCCATGCACATGGCGGTGGGCGACCATCCAGCAATTTCGCTCCAGATCGCGGCTTGTCGCCTCCAGGTGGCGGGCTTCAACCCCGAGGCGCTGCACCAGTTCCACGGGGTAAAGCGTGCCCATCGCCTGCGGCCCAACGCTGATCGAGACGGCAGACTAAGGCGAGCATCGCCGATCCCGTGACCCTGACTCCACACCTGCGCCAGGCCGCGCTGATGAGCGCCTTGGTGATCACGGCGAGTGCGGTCCAGGCCCAGTCCATGCTTCCCGATCGCTACGCCAAGAGCTGCCCCCTGCTGGTGCCCGTTGATGCCCCCTACCTTCAGCCCAAGCGCCTCAAGCCCGCTGAAGTGCCGCTGAAGAACGCCGCCGGTTGCCTCTCGCCGGCCGATGCGATCTATGGGCCGGACGGTTGCCCCACCAAGCTCTGCCCCAACCCCAAGGGCCTCAACCTCTGAGGTGAGGTCCCATGGGGGCCTCCTCGACGGGCCTAAGCGAACGGCGGGATCCACGTCCCTGGGCCAGCCATCGGCTCAGGCCCAATCGCAGTCAGCCAGCGAAATCAACTCGCTGAAGCCAAGGGACTGTTGGTCATTCAGTTCCCTTGAAGCTACGGCTCGTGAACCGAGACGGCCGGTTCCCACGCCATTTCGATGCGGTCTGCCCAACCTGTGAATGGGGTCGTTCCCCATAGCGTTCAACCATTGCCGATCGCTGGAGTGGCCGCCATGCATCCCACCGCTGAACTGTTCACCGAAAAGGCCTGGGGCGCGATCGTGGCGGCCCAACAACTCGCCCAGCAGAAACGCCAGCAACAGATGGAGACCGAGCATCTGCTGGCCGCACTGCTGGGTCAAGACGGCCTGGCCGGCAGAATTCTCGACAAGGCCGGGGTGGATCCCCAGGAGCTCTCGGGCCGGGTGGAGGCGTTCATCAACGGCCAACCCAGCTTGAGCACGCCAGCGGAGAACGTCTACATGGGCAAGGCGCTCAACGCCACCCTCGACAGCGCCGATGGCCTCAAGACCAGTTTCGGCGACAGCTACATCTCGATCGAGCACCTGCTGCTGGCCCTGGCCAGCGATTCACGCTGCGGGCGCCAGCTCCTCTCCCAGGCCGGCAGCGATGCGGCCAAACTGCGTGCGGCGATCGAAACCGTGCGTGGCAGCCAGAAGGTGACCGACCAGAACCCCGAGGGCACCTACGAATCCCTCGAGAAATACGGTCGCGATCTCACCAAGGCCGCCCGCGACGGCAAGCTCGATCCCGTGATCGGCCGCGACGAGGAAATCCGGCGCACGATTCAGATCCTCAGCCGCCGCACCAAGAACAACCCGGTGCTGATCGGGGAGCCCGGCGTCGGCAAGACCGCGATCGTGGAGGGCCTGGCCCAGCGCATCGTCAACGGTGATGTGCCCTCGGCCCTGCAGAACCGTCAGCTGATCTCCCTGGACATGGGGGCCCTGATCGCCGGCGCCAAGTACCGGGGCGAGTTCGAAGAGCGGCTCAAGGCGGTGCTCAAGGAAGTCACCTCCAGCGAAGGCCAGATCGTGCTGTTCATCGACGAGATCCACACCGTGGTGGGGGCCGGCGCCACCGGCGGCTCCATGGATGCCAGCAATCTGCTCAAGCCGATGCTGGCCCGGGGCGAACTGCGCTGCATCGGCGCCACCACCCTCGATGAGCACCGCCAGCACATCGAGAAGGATCCGGCCCTGGAGCGCCGTTTCCAGCAGGTGTTCGTGGATCAGCCCACGGTGGAAGACACGATCTCGATCCTGCGGGGCCTCAAGGAGCGCTACGAGGTCCACCACGGTGTGCGCATCGCCGACAACGCCCTGGTGGCCGCCGCCGTGCTCTCCAGCCGTTACATCGCCGACCGCTTCCTGCCCGACAAGGCGATCGATCTGATGGATGAATCGGCCGCCCGGCTGAAGATGGTGATCACCTCCAAGCCCGAGGAGATCGACGAACTCGATCGCCGCATCCTGCAGCTGGAGATGGAGAAGCTCTCCCTCGGCCGTGAATCCGATTCCGCCAGCAAGGACCGCCTCGAGCGGATCGAGCGGGAACTGGCGGAGTTGGGGGAGCTGCAGAGCAGCCTCAATGCCCAGTGGCAGAAGGAGAAGGGCTCGATCGATGAGCTAAGTGCCATCAAAGAAGAGATCGAGCAGGTGCAGCTGCAGATCGACCAGGCCAAGCGCAGCTACGACCTCAACAAGGCCGCCGAGCTGGAATACGGCACCCTGGCCGAACTCAACAAGAAGCTCAACGCCAAGGAGGGCGAACTGAATGCGGGCGACGGCGAGAAATCCCTGCTGCGCGAAGAGGTCACCGAGGAGGACATCGCCGAGGTGATCGCGAAGTGGACCGGCATCCCCGTGGCCCGGCTGGTTCAGTCGGAGATGGAGAAACTGCTGCACCTGGAAGCGGACCTGCACCAGCGGGTGATCGGCCAGGGCCAGGCGGTGACGGCGGTGGCCGATGCGATCCAGCGCTCCCGGGCCGGATTGAGCGATCCCAACCGACCGATCGCCAGCTTCCTGTTCCTCGGCCCCACCGGCGTGGGCAAGACCGAACTCTCCAAGGCCCTGGCTGCCCAGCTGTTCGATTCCGAAGAGGCGATGGTGCGCATCGACATGAGCGAGTACATGGAGAAGCACGCCGTGAGCCGCCTGATCGGTGCCCCTCCTGGCTACGTGGGCTACGAGGAAGGCGGCCAGCTGACCGAGGCGGTGCGGCGGCGCCCCTACGCCGTGATCCTGTTCGACGAGGTGGAGAAGGCCCACCCGGATGTGTTCAATGTCCTGCTGCAGGTGCTCGATGACGGCCGGGTCACCGATGGGCAGGGGCGAACGGTGGATTTCACCAACACGGTGCTGATCCTCACCAGCAACATCGGCAGCGCCTCGATCCTCGATCTGGCCGGCGATCCGGCCCGCCACGGCGAGATGGAGAAACGGGTGAACGAGGCCCTAAGGGCCCATTTCCGGCCCGAGTTCCTCAACCGGCTGGATGAATCGATCATCTTCCACAGCCTGCGCAGCGATGAACTGCGCCAGATCGTGGAGTTGCAGGTCAAGCGCCTCCTGGGGCGGATGGAGAGCCGCAAGTTGGGTCTCGAGCTGGAGGAGTCCGCCCTCGACTGGCTCGCCAACGTGGGTTACGACCCGGTCTATGGCGCCCGGCCCCTGAAGCGCGCGATCCAACGTGAACTGGAAACCCCCATCGCCAAGGCGATCCTGGCCGGCACCTTCCCTGAGGGCAGCGTGATCCAGGTCAAGGTGGAGAACGAGCGCCTGCGCTTCGATGCGGCCGAACCGGCCCGGCTGCCCGCCCTGGTCTGAGCCGGTGGCCGCGACGAGCAGACCCCGGGAGGAGGTCGCGACCCACATCAGCGTCGTCACCCTCACCCCACGGCACGCCTTCAAGCGCAAGAAGCCCCTGGCCCTCTGGGGCCTGCTCGATTACTCCACGCCCGAGCGGCGCTGGCACTGGTGCCAGGAGGAGCTGCGGCTCAACCGCCGCCTGGCCAGCGACATCTACCTACGGGTGGCGCGGCTGGGCCCCGGCCGGGAGCCGGTGGTGGTGATGCGCCGCTTCGCAGCCTCAGACACCCTCGAAGCGCGGCTGGCCAGTGGCCGGGCCGGAGCGGTGGAACTGCGACGGCTGGGGGAACGGATCGGACGCTTCCATCGGGAGCATCCCCTGGCGGAAGCGGCCCCTCGCGCCATGGCCCGTGCCTTCGCTTGGGTGCTGCACGGCAACCTGCGGGCCACCGCAGACTTCTGCCCAGAGCTGTTTCCCCCATCGGTGCACCAGCTGCTGGAGCGGACCCTGGCGTGGCGGTTGAGGGGGCAGCGGCGGGAGCTGGTCCGCCGGATCGCCGCCGGCTGGGGGGTGGACGGTCACGGTGATCTGCGCCTGGAGCACGTGGTGATCGAGGACAACCCCGGGGGAGCAGAACCATCACGGGTGTCGATCGTCGATGGGGTGGAGTTCAACCCGGCCCTGCGCCAGGTGGATGCCCTATCCGATCTGGCCTTCCTGGTGATGGACCTCCAGTCCAGGGGCCGCGGAGATCTGGTGCCTGCATTGCTGGAGGGGTATGGCCTGCCGGTCGATCAAGCGATGCTGGCCTTGTTTGGCGCCTACAGGGCCCACGTGCGCGCCAAGGTGGCGGCGGTGACCAGCCGCGAAACGGCGCTGCCGGCTGAGCAGCGGCGGGAGGCCGCCGGTTCGGCTCGAGCGCACCTCAGCCTGGCCCTGGCCTACGCCCACTCACACCTGGGGCCGCCGGCCCTGATCCTGCTGCGGGGCCGCTCGGGTACAGGCAAGAGCCATCTGGCAGCAAGGCTGGCCCCCTGGCTGCTGGCGGACCACCTGCGCAGCGATGTGATCCGCAAACGAGAGCACGGCTTGGCCCCGCTGCACCGGCCCACCGCGGCGGAGCGCGCTCAGCTGTACTCGAGCGAGGCGAACATTCGCACCGAGGCGGCATTGCTGGCGGCGGCCCGCTGCAGCCTGGAGCAAGGGCGCACCGTGCTGCTGGATGCCACCCACCTGGGCGTGGGCAGCCGGGATCGAGCCTGCCAGCTGGCGGGGGAACGGAAGTCTCCCTGGCTGATCCTGGATCTTGAGGCCCCTGAGGAGCTGATCGCCCAGCGACTGGAGCAACGCCAGTGCAAGGGCAACGACCCCAGTGACGCCGACCTGGCCATTGCCAGGCAGCAGGCGGAATGGGCCCAACCGCTGACCGCCCTGGAGCGGAGTCGTTGCCTCGTGCATGGGGCCGCAGGCGAACCCGCCGCCCTGCTGATGGCGATCTGGGAGAAACTCAGCGGCCTTGAGGACCTCACGCCAGGGCATTGAGGCGCTCGGCCAGTTCCAGATCGAGGTTGGAGAGACCGCCCGTGTCATGGGTGATCAGATCAATGACAACGCGGCCGTAGACATTGAACAGTTCCGGGTGATGGTTGAGCGACTCCGCCAGCAGGGCCACGCGGCTGATGAAGCCGAAGGCCTCAACGAAGGAAGTGAACCGCCATTCCCGGCGCAGCTTGCCCTCCACCACGCTCCAGAGCGGCAAGGTCTGGGGCAGGGCGGCGATCGTTTCGGGGCTGAGGGGTTGGGCCGTCATGGTTGCAGGGGTCAAAGGGGATCCACCAGATCATGGAGACGATCGATCAGCAGATCGACCTCGGTGTCACCCTCGGGATCAAGACCAGCGGAGGTGCGGCGGAGCACTTCATCATTGAGCCGCGTCGCATTCCGGCGGGCCAGCAGGGTGGAGGCCGGGGTGGCCTGGGGTGAACGGACGGAATCGTCGGAGGCGTTTGGGATCACGCTCCCGGGCCGAACCGGTTCGGAGGCGAAAACCTGCCGAAGGGCTGCGAGCTCCTGACGCAGCTCAGTGATCGCGCCCCGCAGGGCCGCCAGTTCCTTCAGCAGAGGGTCAGCCATGGGATCCGTTCACTCTCCGATCAGGTGAAGGCTGAGCCGGCGCCGGTGGGGCGCAGAGCGGTGCTCCCACAGATAAATGGCCTGCCAGGTTCCCAGCACCGGTCGTCCCGCATCGAACGACAACCCCAGGCTGGTGGTGGTCAGGGCCGTGCGGATGTGGGCGGGCATGTCGTCGGGCCCCTCGTCGTCGTGAAGGTAGGGGCGCAGGTCCCCTCGCCCACTGAGGGGACGGGCCCCCTCCTGCGGCACCAGCGCCCTCAGGTGGGCCGCGAGATCGATGAGCACGCGGGGATCAGCATTCTCGTTGATGGTCAACGAGCAACTGGTATGCAGAACCATCAACTGCACGATCCCTTGACCCAGGCCCGAGGAGCTGATGGTGCGCTCGATCAGGGGCGTGAGGTCCGTGAAGCCCTCTCCAGCGGTGGTGATCTCCAACCGGTGCAATTGCTGATGGAGCATCGAACAGGCCCTGCGTCAGAGGGGAACAGCGCACCATCGAGGGCAGCGTGCGCGCCTAAACCACGGCGCCACTCCGCCGTCGAAGGAAACCATCCTTACCATCCAATCACTGCTAGGAATCCATGACGACCCTGCCTGCTGCGTTGACCCATGCGAATGGCTCCAAGTCGCAGCGAAGGGGATGGGCTGGCCCCACCAGCGTGCTGCTCAAGGCCGTTGCCGCTCCGGCGATGGCCCAGGGGGTGGTGCCCAAGCTGGGGAACATCTGCCCCCTGGGCGATGTGGACACCCTCAACGGCAAGTGCGCCACCCTGGGCCTGACGAACTACATCGTGATGTCGACCCACGGCAAGGCCTGCCTGTCGGGCTGGATGAACGTCGGTGGGCGCTCTTGCCGCTGCCAATGAAACTCCAGATCCTGCAACATCTCGATCGGGAAGGGCCCGACTTGATCGCCGGCTGCGCCGCCGACCGAGGCTGGGACATCAGCGTGGTGCGCCACCACCGGGGCGAGCCCCTGCCCACCTACGACCACGACGATCCATCGCTGCTGGTGGTTCTCGGCGGATCGATGGGGGTGGGTGACCTGGCGGATCCGGCCTACGCCTGGCTGGCTGGGGAATCCAACCTGATCGCTACCCGTCTGGCCGCCCGTCACCCGGTGCTCGGCATCTGCCTGGGGGCCCAATTGCTGGCCCATGCCGCCGGCGGCAGTGTGGTGCCGCTCACCGTCGGCGATCCGCCGCTGCCGCTGCGGGAGGTTGGCTGGGGGGCCGTCCACTGGACCGCCAACACCAGTGAAGAGCCCGTGCTCGACGGACTGGCCGCCAGCGAACTGGTCCTGCACTGGCACGGCGACCGCATCCAGTTGCCGCCCGGGGCCACCCTGCTGGGCTCCAGTCTCCACTGCCCGGAGCAGTTCTTCCGGCTCGGTCAGCACGCCTGGGGACTGCAGTTCCACGTGGAGGTGGGCGCTGAAGCCCTCGCACTCTGGCTCGACGAAGACCACGACTACGTGCGCGGCGCCCTGGGGCCCGACGGGGCCGACCGCCTGCGCGCGGGCCAGCGGCGCTGGGGGGATGCCGTGGCCCGCACCGGGACCCGGCTGATCCACAACATCTTTGATCGCATCGAAGCGCACCAGAACCAGTTGATGCCCTGAACGCCCAACTCAGAAACGGCGGTTCACCTGGTTGGTGGCCAACTGCACCTCCCGCAGCAGCTGCAGCAGGGCGCCCATCAACGACAACATCGCCACCACGAACAGGGGCACCACGATCGGTGCCAGATCGATCGAGGCCACCGCACTGATGAACACCACCGCCACCACCACCGACACCAGCAGCGCCGTGACCGTGCAGCAGGTGATCGCCCCGTTGATCAGGCGGATCCGTTGCTTCTGCACCCCCAGCTCCAGCCGCACACGCCGACTGCCCGAGACATCGCTGTGCTCACCTGTCTCCTGAAGCACATTGGCCCGGTCGATGATTCGAGCGAGGCGATTGCTGAGCACCCCAAGCAATCCCGAGATGCCTGTGAGCAGAAACACCGGTGCCACCGAGAGCTGGATCGCCTTGGCCAGGCCGATGACGGGGGCATCCGGCGAGGTCAGCAACAAAACGGGGGGGAACGATGCCAGCTGTCAGCCTATGGGCTAGCCAACGGACCCATGACCACGATCCACTGCCGCTACGACGGCCAGCTCCGCTGCCACGCCCTTCACGCTCCCTCCGGTAGCGAGCTGGAGACCGATGCCCCCAGCGACAACCAGGGCAAGGGGGAGCGCTTCTCCCCCACTGATCTGGTGGCCACGGCCCTGGCCAGTTGCATCCTCACGATCATGGGCATCACCGCCGACCGCCACGGCTGGAGTATCGACGGCTGCACCGCCAGGGTGGAAAAAATCATGACCACCGCCGGCGTGCGCCGGATCGAAACCCTCAAGGTTTGGATCACGGTGCCAGGGGCGTTGGGCGAAGAGCCCCAGCGGCGGCTGATGGCGGCCGGCGAGGGCTGTCCGGTGAAGCGCAGCCTCGAGGGTGCGGTGGCCATGGAACTGCACTGGACCTTCAGGGCTTGAACGTTTCGGCGGCCCGTTTCGAGGCCTCCTGCACGTAGGCCTCGCTGATCTCACAGGTCGCGTTCAGACCCTTGTAGAGGTCGTCAGCGAGGCTCTCGGTGGCCGGTGCCACCGCCACCCAGGCCCCATCGGGATCGAAGCCCGTCTTGAGGAGGATCTCCCGCGCCAGGCTGCGGGAGCGGTTCAGCCCCATGGCCAGGCGCGTGGAATAGCAGAGGGTCAGCGCCCGAGCCATGGCGTACGCCCCCAGCTCCTGGGCCGTGGGTTGCAACGGTGACGCGGCCAGCGGTCTGGCCGCCAGAGTCAGCAGAGCCGTGGTCAGGGCAATGGCGCAAGCAGCCGCTCGCCCGTAACCCCGAGCGATGGGCGGCTGTGGCAGGTTGAGCGCCATGGGCAAGGCCATCGACCATCTCCGCTCCCATCTTCATGGCACCCGGCTGCTGGGGAGCATCCAGAGCACCCTCTATTTCGACCAGAACACCCTGATGCCCGCCGCTGGGGCCGACTGGCGGGGGGAGCAGCTGGCCCTGCTCGCCCGCTTGCTCCATGGCCGCCAGAGCAGCGCCGCCTACGGGGATCTGATCGAGGCCGCGGCACTGGAACTGGAGCGCGCGCACCAGGCGGATCCAACGGCCGCCGCAGCCATGGATCCAGGCTGGCCGCGCAACCTGGAGTTGCTGCGCCAGGACCTCCGGCGCCAGCGGAACCAGGACCCGGCCCTGGTGGGCCGCCTGGTGGAAGCCCAGTCGCGGGGGTACAGCCTCTGGCAGGAGGCGCGCTCGCGCTCCGATTTCGAGCTTTTCGCTCCCGCCCTCACAGAACTGATAGGCCTGCGCCGTGAACAGGCCGCCCAGCTGGCGGTGGGTGAAACTGCCTCTGATGGGGAGCCCCGCAGCTGCTGGGAAACCCTGGCCCAGCCCTTCGAACCTGAGATCAGCAAGCTGCGGCTGAACGTGCTGTTCACCCCCCTGCGCCAGCGCTTGCCGGCCCTGCTGGATCGGGTTCGGGGGCGACGGCCCCAGGGCGGCGGCGGGCGGGAACCGGTGGAACTTCCGGAGGCGGTTCAGCTCGAGCTCTGCCAGATCCTGCTTCAAGACTGGGGTTTCGACGGACGCATCGCCGCACTGGCCCGCTCGCCCCATCCCTTCTCCTGCACCCTGGGGCCCTCGGACTTCCGGCTCACCACGCGCATCGTGCCCGGTTCGCCCTATTCCGCCTTCCTGGCCACCGCCCATGAATGGGGCCACTCCCTCTACGAGCAGGGCCTGCCCCGCCGCGCCGACCAGTGGTTCGCCTGGCCCCTGGGGGATGCCACCTCCATGGGCGTGCATGAGAGCCAATCGCTGTTCTGGGAATGCCGGGTGGCCCGGAGCGGAAGCTTCGCCGGCCGCTGGCATCCCCGCTTCAAGGCGGCGCTGGGGGGCGACCCCTGGGGCTCAGCGGAGAACTTCTGGCGTGCGCTGAACCCGCTCGAAGCCGGCCTCAACCGCGTGGAGGCCGATGAGCTCAGCTACGGCCTGCATATCCTGCTGCGCTACGAGCTGGAGCTGGCCCTGCTGGAAGGTGACCTGCCCGTGGAGGCCCTGCCCAGCGAATGGAACCGGCTGATGCAGGAGCTGCTGGGGCTCACCCCGGCCCACGACGGCGAGGGCTGCCTGCAGGACGTTCATTGGAGCGAAGGGCTGTTCGGCTACTTCCCCTCCTATCTGTTGGGGCATCTGATCTCCGCCCAGTTCAGCGCTTCGATGGAGGATGACCTGGGGCCGATCGAGGCCCGGGTGGCAGCAGGCGAGGAGAAGGCGTTGCTGGGCTGGTTGCGGGAGCACGTGCATCCCCTGGGCCGCAGCGTCGATGGCGCAGAGCTGGTGGAGCGTGTGAGTGGCCAGCCCCTGAGCGCTGATCCTTTCCTGGCTTACCTGGAGGACAAGCTGGAACGGCTGGAGGCCGCCTGAGGTCAGCGACCAGGGCTCCGTAGGATGCCGGCCGACGCTCCAACCGCATTCCTTCATGGCCAATATCGACCATCCCCCCAGCCGCTTCCAGCTCAACCTGCTGCACGTGCTGCCGGCCTTTGCCGATGAAGCGGGCGGGCGCCTGAACGCGATCGTGGAGCTCAACTCCAACACGATCAACAAGTACGAACTGATCACTGAAACGGGCCAGCTGAAGCTCGATCGGGTTGGGTTTTCGTCCCTCGCCTACCCCTTTGCCTATGGCTGCCTTCCCCGTACCTGGGACGAGGACGGCGATCCCCTCGACATCGAGATCGTCAATGTCACCGAACCGCTCGTACCAGGGAGCCTGGTGGAGGCCCGGATCATCGGCATCATGAAGTTCGACGATGGCGGCGAGGTGGACGACAAGGTGATTGCGGTGCTGGCCGATGACAAGCGGGTCGACCACATCAGCAGCTACGAGCAACTGGGCGAGCACTGGATCAAGGAAACCACCTATTACTGGGAGCACTACAAGGACCTCAAGAAGCCGGGCACCTGCAAGGTGAATGGCTTCTTCGGCGTTGCAGAAGCTGTCAAAATCATCAAGGAATGCGAAAGCCGCTACCTCGAGTTGATCGAACCCCAGCTGGTGAACGGATGACCTCCCCCTCCCTCCAATCTCGCGCCATCACCAAACACACGGGCGGGCCTCTGAGCCGGCCCCGTTCCGTGGCCTTTGGCCTCGGCGTCACCGTCGCCTGCATCGCCGCGGGGGCCTTGATGGCGGTCCCCCTGCGGGCAGCCGAACCGACCACCGCCTCCGCAGTGGCGCCTGCAGCGGCACCTGCAGCGGCCTCGCCCGCCATCCCATCGGCAGCGAAGGCGCCTGTCCCGGCAACGGGGGTGCCCCTCCGGGCCAACCCGCCCGTGGCGGCCGTCACCAGTACCAAGGTGATCATCCTTTCCCTGGGCCGGCGGGAGATCAGCCTCAAGAACGACGGCAAGCTGGTCGGCAGCTGGCCGGTGGTGATCGGCGCCCCGGGAACGCCCACACCCACGGGCAGTTTCAAGGTGCAGAACATGGTGATCAACCCCAAGTACCAGAGCACCGTGAGCGGCAAGATCAACCACACCACCGGTCCCTCCGGTCCCCTGGGTGATCGCTGGATCGGTTTCCACTCCAAGGGCAAGGACGATTTCGGCATCCACGGCACACCCTGGCCCTGGTGGGTGGACGCCCGCGCGGCCGTCAGCCATGGCTGTGTGCGCATGAAGAATGAGCACGTGAGGCTGCTGTTCGACCAGGTGGAGATCGGCACGCCCGTGGTGGTCAAACCCTGAAGCAAATCTGCAAATCAGTGCCAGGCAGCCCCCAAAGCTGCCTCTGGCCCTGATCAGAAGCCCTTGAGGTCGCTACATTCTCCGCATCTAGGGGTCCTCAGTGACCCTTTTTTTCTTGTCAAACTCCTCCACGAACAACGCGGGAGCCCGCGCATGAACCAAGACCTCCCGCACCCCCAGGCCCATTCAGTGGTGAGCACCAGCCTCAAGTGGGGTGAAGACGGTGAACTCTCACGGGTCGATCGCGATCGGCTGCTGGAACTGCTCTGCGCCGTTGACCCGGTGGCCACCGTGATGATCGATCAACTGGGCAGCGGCAACGCCTGAAGCTCGGATGGTGCGATCACCCGTCTGGCGATGGCCTGGGCCATGCCATCGCGGCTGGCCATTCCCTTGAGAGCGGCCAAAGGGAGGCCGAGCTTAGGAAGCCCATGGGGCAAGGGAGATGGTTGGGGGGCGAGATGGAGGGCAAACACCGGCAGCTGTCTCAGATCATTGGGGAGCAGCTGATCCTCCAACTGGGACAGGTTGGCGTCCTCGCTCAGCCAGACCAGGTCGGAGCGGCGGCACTCCTCGACGCTCAGTTCATCCTTGTCGCTGCTGATGCCCCGCTGCAGATCAACCAAGGTCACCAGAGCAATCACCATGCCATCGCGTTCGACGATCAGGCAATGGCCATGGGCCGCCACCAACTGAACGAGGGCGTCCCGGGCGGGGGTGCCTGCGGCGAGCACCAGGGGAGCCTCAGAATCGAAGGCTTCCTGCACCGGCAGGGCACGCAGCTTCCGGCGCCGCTCCTGCTCCATCGGATCGGCCCCCAGCAAACCTGGATCCACCAGACCCTGCCAACGCTCCACCAGGAGGGCGCTCAGCCCTGCGGCCGCCATCAATGGCAGAACAATCCGAATGTCACGGGTGAGCTCAAACAGCAGCAGCAGGGCCGTGAGCGGGGCGCGGGCACTGCCCGCCAGCACCGCGGCCATGCCGACCATGGCGTAAGCCGGAGGTTCGGCCACCGGCAGATGCAGGCCGCTGTCTCCGAGGATCTGGCCGTAGCAATTGCCCAGAACAGCCCCCAAGAACAGGGAGGGGGCAAAACCGCCGCCGACGAAGCCGGTGGCGTTGCTGAGCCCAGTGGCCAGCAATTTGACGACCAGCAGCGCCAACAGGGTGGTCAGGGCCACGCCGCCCTGGTTGCCCAGCAGCGCTTCGATCGTGTCGTAGCCGACCCCAAGCACCTGGGGAAAGCCCAGGGCCATCAGCCCCACCCCGAGTCCCCCCAGGGTCGTGATCAGCCAGCCAGGCAGCCGACTCAAATAGCTCTGAACCCTGTCGCTGCGGCCGGCCGCCAGCAGACTCACCAGGGCCCAGGACATCAGGCTGGCCACCACCCCCAGGCCCAGGTAAAGGGGCAACTCCAGCAGCGAGCGCACCTCATAGGAGGGCAGACGGAAGATCGGATCGTCCCCCAGGGCCAGCTGGGTGACCAGGGTGCTGGCAATGGCGGCCACCAGCACGGCGCGAAGGCTGGGTCGCCCGGGGATTGAGCTGTAGGAGCCCTCAAAGGCGAAGAACACGCCGGCAATCGGAGCCTTGAACCCCGCCGCAAGGCCCGCCGCCACCCCAGCCGCTACCAGGGCCTTCTGGGACTGGGGCGCGACCGCTCCCTTGAGGCCCACCCATAAGCCAAGGTTTCCCCCGCTTTCCACACTCGGGCCCTCCGGCCCGAGGGAGGCGCCACTGCCCAGGCTCAAGGAGGCCGCCACAAGGCGCAGCAGCGGCAGACGTGGGGCGGCCTTCACGGCCCCGTCGGCCATCGCCATCAAGCTGGGCAGGCTCGGACCCAGGTTGCCGCCTACCTGCCTGAGCAACCCCACCCCCAGGCCACCGATCATCGGCACCACCACCACCGGCCAAAGGGCCAGCCAAGCCAGCGGCCTGGCTGGCAACGGCAGGGGCGGCAACGGCTCCGGAGGAGGTGGTGGTGGCGGCAACAACCCCAGACCACCCAGACCAAGTTGCAGCAGAGCCCTCAGGGGCGTGCCGTTATCGAGGGGCACCAGAACCTCGACCGGCAGCGGTGCCGGAGGCTCGGGGTGCCCAGCGAGGCCCAGCAACAGGTCGACCACCGGACCGAACAGAACATTGTTGATGAAGCCGAGCAGTTCGTGGAACCCCACCACCGCCGCTCCGGTGAGGATCCCCACCAGGGCGGCCCAGGCCAGCAGACTCCACTGGAACGGCAGCTGCAGGGACTCACCCTCAAGCTCCGCTGCCGCCGCGGGAAGGGAGGAGACGACCAGCTCAGGCCTCGGGTCGGACGATTGCAAAGATCTCCTCCAGGATCTCTCCTGCCCCCTGGCGCTTGAGGGCATGGGCCAGCGTGATGCCGATGGCCTCCGGATCGTCCTGGTGGCCGCGGGCCTCGTCGCGAATCAGGCGCAGGCCATCCAGGCTGGCCACCATGCCGGTGAGCACCAGTTCCTCGCCCTCGAAACGGGTGTTGACGCCGATCGGCACCTGACAGCCGCCCTCCAGTTCGCGCAGGAAGGCCCTCTCCGCCAGGCAACGACGGGCCGTGGGCAGGTGCTCCAGCACCTTGATGCGTTCCAGCACTGACTCATCCCCCCCGCGGCATTCGATGCCCAGGGCCCCCTGGCCCACCGCATGCAACGAAACGGCTGGATCGATCAGTTCATGGATGCGATCGGCCAGGCCGAGGCGCCCCAGGCCCGCAGCCGCCAGGATCAGGCAGTCATAGTCACCCGCATCCAGCTTCTCCAGGCGGGTGATCACGTTGCCGCGCACGTCCTTGAAGGCAAGCTGGGGGTAGTGATGGCGCAACTGAGCCAGGCGCCTGAGCGAACTGGTGCCCACCACACTCCCGGCGGGCAGCGTGGCCAGGGTCTTGTCCCGATGGCGCTCATGCACCACCAGGGCATCGGCGGGATCCTCCCGTTCGGTGATGCAACCGAGGATCAGACCCTCAGGCAGGTTCGTGGGCAGATCCTTGAGGCTGTGAACGGCGATGTCAGCTCGATCCAGAAGCATCTGGGCCTCCAGCTCCTTGGTGAAGAGCCCCTTGTCACCGATCTTGGCCAGGGCCACATCGAGGATCTTGTCCCCCTGGGTGGCCATCGCTTCGATGCTGATCTCCAGACCCCCATGGATCCTGGCCAGCTCATCACGCACCCAGTGGGTCTGCACCATCGCCAGCTGACTGCGGCGAGAGGCAATGCGCAACGTGGAGCCAGCCATCAGATCAACCTCAACCCGGCAGCGACTGCCTGATACAGCCGCCCAGCCTAGGGACTGGCCGGTCCTGGGATCAGGCGAAGAAATCCAGAGGCAGGGGCCCCCAGGTTCCTTCGACCTCGGGAACCGTGGGGTGATGGCCGGTGATCAACAGCCCGTCACCGAGGCCGCTTTCGGCCCGGATCCTGAACAGGCCAGTGCTCTGGTTTCCCTTCAGGAACACCGGGCCTGACAACGCCGGCAGGTCATCGCCCACCAGAGCTTTCCAGCCCAGGGCCCGCTCACAGGAGCGCAGGGCCTCAAGGGCCGCCGCATCGGAGGGGGCCATCACACCCACCGTGAACCAGCTGCAGGCGGCCAGCCGTGCCTGCAGCTCCTGCCGGATCCGATCGCGTTGCAATCCAGTGAGGGCAGGGGCGGTGCGCAAACCGCAGAGGTCGGCGAGGGAGGCAAGATCGGCTTGGCTGGTCAAGGAGCGAGAACGCGGTTCCGTTCACTCTGCCGGGCTGCAGCCAGCTTCCAGTTGGTCATGCAGACGCTCAGCCAGATGAAGCCCACCCCGGCACCGGCCACGATGTCGGTGGGCCAGTGCACCCGCGCATAGAGGGTGCTGATCCAGATCAGCGCAACCCAGATCGCCGAGCCGATGTAGAGCGGTCGGCGCCACTGGGGATAGCGCCTGGAGAGGAAGGCACACATCAGGAAGTAGAACACCACAGCACCGGCGGCATGGCCGCTCGGAAAGCTGCGGCCGCTCACCTCCACCAGGGTTTCGTGGGGTCTGGCGCGATCGAACAGGGGCTTGAGCCATCGATCGACGATCAGCAGAATCCCCGCCGTTCCCACGCTCAACCAGGTCAGTTCATCCCAGGCCCGCTTCAGGATCAGGTACACCAGGGAGGCCAGCACCAGCAAGGCCGTGAACCGGGTGCCGCTCACTTGATACACCACCACCAGCGCCCGGCCCAGGGGTGCGGGAATCACGTCCCCCAGCCAGGCCAGCCCGGCTTCATCCAACTGCGGCGTGTCGTGGTTGCCGATCGCCAGCTCGATCCAGATCACCACGAGGGCGGCCACGAGGCAGAGGGACAGGCGCCAGGCTCCGAGGCAGCGGAACCAGGTCCGCAGGCCGCTCAAGGCTGAATCCCGCGGGCTTGTTCGCTCAGATCGGCCCGCAGCACCCGCCACAGCCGGTGGTTGCCACGGCTTCCCAGGGTCTTGATTCGGGACGGGTCAAGGTTGAACTCCCCGAGCTTGGAGGCCTCACCGAACAGCAGCACGGTGGGGGCTGGGTGTCTCGGCGCCGAAGGCTGGCCAGGGCGTGCAGCAAGCTTGCCCAGCTGCTCGCGGGCTCCTTCCGCAGTGTCGAAGAAGGTCACGGGCTGTCGGCTGTAATACACAACGCTGTAGCGCTTATAGCCGATCACAAGCAGGTCTTCGTTGCCCTTCGACACCGTTCCGGCCAGGACGGCCAGGTCGCGAACGGGGGTTTGCCGTTGGTCCTGCATCAGCGGCGCCAGTGGCGGCACCACGAACAGCAGCACCCCTGCGAATCCGGCCAGATTCGGCAGCCAGAGCAGGCGCGGCGGCCCGGCCCGCAGCAGCAGCAGCACGAGAGCGATCGCCGCGGAGGCCAGAACGACCGCCAGCAGCTGGGGAAGGCCGGAGCTGCTCAACGACTGTGCAAAGTTCGGATAGGCCGGATCGGTGGCGGCCCAGCGGGGGGCGAGAACCGCGGCGACGGCGAGGGCCGAGAGCAGGAGCGCGTTGAAGCCGGCACTCCAGCGCTGCGGCCGATCAGGACCAACTGCTTGTCCAGCTGACCCGGGCAGAGGAGACCACAGCAGGCTGATCAGCAGGGCGGCGGCTGGCACCAGGGGCAGGATGTAACCGGCCAGCTTGGTGGCTGCGGCGGAGAAGAACAGCAGCACCACCGTCAACCAGACCAGGAAGAAGGGTGCCAGCTGGTTCCGCCGCGCTTGCTGCCGCCATCGCCCGAGCCGCCAGTAGCCCAGCCGCGCCACAGCCAACGGCAGAAAACAGGACCAGGGCAGCAGCAGCAGCAGAAGCCAGGGCAGGTAGAAGTACCAGGGCCCGGCGTGGCCATAGAGCACGGAGGTGTAACGCTCCAGGTTGCTGAACCCGAAGAATCCACCCAGGAAGGCCATGCCATGGGCCCGGGCTGCAAGGACGTACCAAGGCGATGCCACGGCCAGGAACACCAGGGCCATCGCCAGGATCGGCATTTGGCGAAACACGGCCCGCAGCTGGCCCTGGCAGAGCAGGAACACTCCGATCACCAGGCCCGGCACCACCAGCCCCACCGGCCCCTTGGCCAGCACGGCCACCGCACTGAACACAGGCATGGCCCCGTAACCCAGCCGTCGCAGCCAGGGACGCTCCGGCTGGCTATAGCTCAGGAAGAAGCCGAACAGGCACAGCGTGATGGCACTCGCCAGAAACATGTCGGTGACGGAGATGCGTCCCCAGCCCACCCAGCCAGGGTTGAGGGCCAGCACCCCGGCGCCCAGCCATGCCCGCTGCCAGCGGATCAGTTGCCCAGCCTGGTCAGAGCCGCTGATCCAGAGCAGGGCGAAGCCCGCCAGCACCACGGCGCTGGCTGCGGTGGCCACCGGTAGCCGGGCGGCCCACTCCGAGACACCGAAGAAGCGAAAGCTCAGGGCCACCATCCAGTAGCCCCAGACGGGATAGTCAAAGAACGGCTCACCGTTCCAGTGGGGCGTGATCCAGTCGTTGCGCTGCAGCATTTCCCGGCCCACCTCAACGAACAGGGCTTCGGTCTTGTCCATCAGGCTGAGTGTGCCCAGATGGTTGAAGAAGGCCAGCCAGCAGAGCACCAGCAGACCGGCGGCTGTCAGCAGAGCCAGGCGCGCGGAGAGCGTCTGCGGGGGCGTCGAAAGGGCCATGCGATCAGGGCACGGGATGGGGAGTGGAAAGAACAACCGCTCGTTCAGAAACGAACGACTGGGACACAGATCAGCTCAGGGGGTGTTCCAGACGAAACGGGAAGAGGCGGCGTAATTCCATACGAACACGACGGCAATACCGGCAATCTGAGCAAAAAGAGTATCTTTGGCCACGCTGGAATAAAAAACACTAGCCAGACCGATGTTGGCCAGCATGGGTAATGATGCAACAATTAGAAACTTGATCAGACCTGCAAACAGTGGAAGACCCTTTAACCTCAGATGGCGAAAGGTGAGCGTGTTATTGACCAGATAATTACTACATGCAGAAGCAATCACCGCCGGAGGCAATGAGGCAACAAAGGAAAATCCAAGTAACATTAATAACTTAGAAGCCAGCAGCTGAACCCCGATTCCAGAAACACCGACCAAGGCGAAACTCACCGCACGCCGTGGCACCATGCGTAACAGCAGCGTATGGACAATCGAGACACCAAAATCCCAGAGGATGGAAACATCCAACTTGGAATGGCCAAAGCTGCGGGACTGGAACGTAAGGGGAGTTTCAGTGACAACGAGTTGCCCCCGGCTGATCGACAGGAGTTCATAGAGGAACTTGAAGCCCTGCGCATCAACCAGGCGAATCATCGGCATGCAGCGGTTGAGCCGCAGGGCGAAGAAGCCACTCATGAAATCGGTGAGATGCCTGTAGCGAGGCAGGGTGAACCGTGCCAGGCGATTGGCCATCACAGAACCTCCTTCGCGCTTGCTGCTCAAGCCCTTGATGGAAGCGGCGGGGTGAAAGCGACTGCCGATCACCAGATCGGCGTTCTGGGCGATCAGCGTGTCGAGAGCCTCTGCAACGGCGGCGGGCTCATGCTGGCCGTCACAATCCATCACGACAGCCAGGTCGCCGGTGGCATCAAGCAGGCCCTCCTTGATCGCACTGGACAAGCCTGATCGCCCCACCCTACGGATCAGGCGAAGAGTGGGTTCCTGTTGCGCCAGTTCCTTCACCAGATCAGCGGTGCCGTCCGCCGAATCGTCATCGACGATGATCAGTTCCAACTGAAAACGGCTTCGAAGTGCCAGCAATTGCTGGAGGATCGGCTGTATGTTCGGCCGCTCGTTGAAGGTGGGAAGAACGATGGTGACCCGCGCTGCCGGAGAGGAGCCGGCAGACGCGATGACCGATTCGAGCAAAGGAAGGAAGCCTCAGACGATGCGAGGTTACTTGATGTACTCCTTGAGCACCCCGTTGCGGTTGGGGTGACGGAGCTTGCGCAGGGCCTTGGCTTCGATCTGGCGGATGCGCTCGCGGGTCACATCAAAAATCTGGCCGATCTCCTCAAGGGTCTTCATGCGGCCATCGTCAAGGCCATAGCGCAGGCGCAACACGTCGCGCTCGCGGGGGCTGAGGGTGGCCAGAACCCCTTCGAGGTCTTCCCGCAGGAGGTTCTTGGCAACGTCTTGTTCGGGGTTCTCGATATCGGCTTCGATGAAATCACCAAGGCGAGAATCTTCTTCTTTACCAATCGGTGTTTCCAGTGAAATGGGTAGCTGGGCGCTCTTGGCGATGAAGCGGAGCTTCTCGATCGTCATCTCCATCGATTCGGCAATCTCCTCCTCGGTGGGTTTACGCCCGAACTCCTGGCTGAGCACCTTGGTGGTCTTCTTGATCCGAGAGATGGTTTCGTAGAGGTGAACCGGCAGCCGAATGGTGCGACTCTGGTCGGCGATGGCGCGGGTGATGGCCTGGCGGATCCACCAGGTGGCATAGGTGGAGAACTTGTAACCCTTCTCGTGGTCGAACTTCTCAGCGGCACGGATCAAGCCGAGGCTGCCCTCCTGGATCAGGTCCTGGAAGGAAAGGCCCCGGTTCATGTACTTCTTGGCAATCGACACCACCAGGCGCAGGTTGGACTGGACCATCTTTTCCTTGGCCCGGCGGCCAAGCATCAGCCGGCGGCGGAACTTGACCAGGGGCATGTCCAGGAGGACGGCCCATTCCTTGTTGTCGGGGGCATGGCCGTTGTCCTGCTCGAACTGGGCGGCGAGTTCCTCGAGGTGGAGCAGGTCGGCGATCTTGCGAGCCAGCTCGATCTCCTCATCGGGCCGCAACAGGCGAATACGACCTATTTCCTGCAGGTACACCCGGATCGAATCCTCGGTGTAAACGCCCTTGGGGCCAACCTTGATGCTGGCCAGGACCTTGGCAGCCTTGGGGTCCTTGCGCTCGTCAGCACTGGAATCGAGGAGCTCATCGGCAGCCAGATCGAGATCTCCTTCGGTGGCGCCGTTGCCGCTGACGTCAGCTTTGGCAGCCACAGTCTTATTGGCTGCAACAGCCTTTTTGGCCGTTGCCTTGGCGGTGCCGGCCTCGGCAGAAACGACCTTCGAAGCAGTGGCCTTGGAAGCAGTGGCCTTGGAAGCAGCGGGCTTCGAGGCGGTTGTCCTGGAGCCGGCGGTCTTTGCCTCAGCCGTTGCTGCCGACGTGCCCTTGGGGGTAGCCGCCTTGTGGCTGCGGGTGGGGCTCACTTTGTTCGCCGCGTCAGGCAAATCAGCGCTGTCGCTGACGGAGGTGGCGTTGTCAGCGATGGGGGGGACGTCCTGCTTGCGGCTGCGGGTGGCCTTCGGCTTGGTCAGCTTGACCTCATCGCCCATTCCGTTGGCAACCAACAGGATCTCAGACACGGGCTTGGTGACGTTGGCGGCGGCAGCAGGACTCATGACGGACGAAGACAGGGTGTGGGGGCGCGTTAACACGCAAAACGAACGGCCCAGATAGGGCGGTGACATCCGATCAGGCCAGGCCGCAGACCAGACAAACAATGCCGACAAAGGCCCGGCGATCGACCATCGCCCCAAGACCGATGTCCATCGACGGCATCAAGCGTCTGAAGAAAGCAAGCCCAACTCGAAAACGACGAACACGGTGATCAGGGGCCAAAGCCCAGCAGCGCTGTCAGGGGTGGTCTCAGACCGGGAGGACCGATGGGGAGGGAGACTCACCATGGCACTCTCTTCAGGTCTTCCCTCTGGACGGAACTCTGCGGGGTTCCGACAGCAGCTTTAGCGGCTGCTCAACGACGGCATTCTAAGAATCTGATGTGGGCTTTGCAAGGTTGGAGCGATCCGAGCCGGTGACCCCTGGCCCCACCTGGCTTCAAATCTGGCTGGAGGCGGGACGCGAGGGACGAATCTTCACCTATTCCAACCCGCTTGGGCTGCCCCTGGCCAGTGGTGATCTGGTGCGACTGAAGCTGCGGGGCCGGCGTCACATCGGCCTGGTGGTGGAAAGGCTCGAGCGACTGCCGCAGGAGCTGGATGCCGATCGCCTTCAACCAGTGGAAGGGCTGCACCAGAGCGCCGCTGTGGACCCCCACTGGCGGGCCCTGCTGAGCGAGGTGGCGGCGGACTGCCACACCAGCCTGTTCAAGACCTTGAAAACGGCCCTCCCACCAGGCTGGCTGGGGCAAAGGCCCGAGCGCCAGGGCGGCCCGGCCCGCAACCGTTGGCTGATCGAACTGAGGCCGCACAGGGATGACGCCACAGGCTCGCCCTCCGATCTCACCCCCCGTCAGCAGGCGCTGCTGGAGCGGTTGAAGCAACGGGGTGGACGGGCCTGGCTGAGCACGCTCACCACTGCGGAGCGCTTCAGCAGATCAGTGGTGGAAGGACTGGAGCGCCAGGGGCGTCTGCGGCGCCGGGCCGTGGCCTCCGGCAGCGCCGAGTGGCTGGCACTGCAGACTGCCGGGGTGGACGCCATGGACGGAACAGCAGCGACCCTTGAGCTCCCGCAGGCGCCCAGCGAAGCCCAGCGCCATGCTCTCGAACGACTGGCCGCCACACCACCTGGTGGTGCCCTGCTGCTCTGGGGGGTGACCGGTTCGGGCAAGACCGAGGTGTATCTGCAGGCCTGCGCTCTGGCCCTGGCCCAGGGCCAGAGCGCCCTGGTGCTCACGCCCGAAATCGGACTGGTCCCGCAGCTGCTGGACCGCTTCAAGGCCCGCTTCGCCGGCTCGATCGTGGAGTACCACAGCGGCTTGAGCGAAACCCAGCGCATCGCCGGCTGGCGCCGCTGCCTGGAGGCTGACCACGTCCAGCCGGTGGTGGTGGTGGGCACCCGCTCAGCCGTGTTCTTACCACTACGGAACCTGGCGCTGATCGTCCTGGATGAGGAACACGACAGCTCCTACAAGCAGGAGAGCCCCATGCCCTGCTATCACGCCCGCGATGTGGCCCGGCACCGGGCCCGCCGCAGCGGCTCCCGGTTGCTGCTGGGCAGTGCCACCCCGTCGTTGGAAACCTGGCTTTCCTGCCAGAGCGAGGGCCCTGGCGCCACGGGCCTGGTGCGGCTGCCGGAGCGCATCGGCCAGCGACCTCTGCCGCCGGTGCGGGTGGTGGACATGCGCCAGGAACTCGCGGAAGGTCACCGCCGCCTGATCAGCCGGCCGCTGATGGAGCGGCTGGAGCACCTGCGCGAGCAGGGGGAGCAGGCCGTGGTGCTGGTGCCTCGGCGCGGTTACAGCAGCTTCCTGAGCTGCCGCAGTTGTGGCGAGGTGGTGCAGTGCCCCCACTGCGATGTGGCCCTGACGGTGCACCGCTCGGTCCGTTCCGGTGACTGGCTGCGCTGCCACTGGTGCGATCACCGTCAGGTGATCGAGGAGCGCTGTGGTGCCTGTGGCTCCACCGCCTTCAAGCCCTTCGGCGCCGGCACCCAGCGGGTGATGGAGCAACTCACCCAGGAGTTGGAAGGCCTGCGGGTGCTTCGCTTCGACCGCGACACCACCCGAGGCCAGGGGGGGCACCGGCGCCTGCTGGAGCAGTTCGCCGCCGGCGAGGCCGACGTGCTGGTCGGCACCCAGATGCTGGCCAAGGGCATGGATTTGCCAGGAGTGACCCTGGCGGCGGTGCTGGCGGCCGATGGCCTGCTGCATCGCCCAGACCTGCGTTCCAGCGAGCAGAGCCTGCAACTGCTGCTGCAGCTGGCGGGCCGGGCCGGCCGGGGCGATCGACCAGGGGAGGTGCTGGTGCAGACCTACTGCCCCGACCACGCCGTGATCCGCCACCTGGTGGATGGCCGATATGAACGCTTTCTGGAGCAGGAGCTCGAGATCCGTCGCCAGGCGGGGCTTGTGCCCTTCAGCCGGGCCGCCCTGCTGCGGCTGGTGGGGATCTCGGCCAGCGCCACCGCCACCGCCGCCACCGCCCTGGCGGAGCGCATCGCCCCCCAGGTGGAGGCCGCCGGCTGGGTGATGGTGGGACCGGCGCCGGCACCGATCACCCGGGTGGCGGGCCGCAGCCGCTGGCAGCTGCTGCTGCACGGCCCGCCCGGCAGCCAGCTGCCACTGCCGCCGGAGGAGGAGCTGCGCCAAGGGCTGCCCCACGGGGTGGGTCTGGCGATTGATCCGGATCCGCTCGAGCTCTAGGCCGGTAGCTCCGGGAGTCGGAAGCCCAGCTGCCAGCGCAGCCGCTGCAGGATCAGCACCACCGCCAGCACCAGCGCGATCCCCACACTGCCCAGGCCGAGGCGGCTCCAGCGCCAGGCACTGAGCTCCAGGCGATTCACGGCGCCGCTGCGCAGGGGCCAGACCACCACCTCTCGACCAGAAACAATCTCAGCGCCAGCCGCCAGGGGCTGAGCCACGCGCACCGAGCCCATCGCCAGGGGTTCGAAGCTCAGCTCCAGATCCACCCCTGGCCAGGCCCGTGTTGCGCCGAGATCCAACTCGAGCACCAGCTGCTGACGCACGCCGATCAGCCAATTGCGCTCCTGGAGCGACAACTGGGGCGGCGGCAGCTCCAGCCCCCCCAGCCGGCCCGCCACCGCGACGCTGTCCTGGAGCCAGGAGGCGGCCCGCTCCGGGGTCAGCACAGGGCTGATCACCCGCAGTTCGCCTCCACGCTGCTCCAGCCGGTGGGGCAGATCAGCGATCCCCTTGGCGTATTGGTCCTGCCAGGGCAGCCGCTGGCCTGTGGTGCTGTTGAAGGTTTGCTCCAGTTGAATCCTTCCGGGAGCAGGGAAATGCACCGCGGTGCTCACCCGCATGCACCCCCCCAACAGCGCGGCGAGCAACAGCAGCACGCTCAGCAGAGCGGCGAAGCCCCAGGGCACCGTCGTCGGACCCACGGGCGGCGGTGGGGGAGACTCCTCGCGGCGATGGCGGGTTCGGCCCAACGAACCGGCCTTGGCCCGACCCTGGAGTGATTCCACCTCGCCCAGGGCCGGCAGGGTGAGGGACCAGTTGCTCGGCCGCCCGAGCTCGGGGGCCTCCAGCACCATCTCGAGGGCCTTGGCCTCCAGCCGCAATTCGGCGTCGGCGCAGGCGCGCAGGGACCGGCAGAGACGGAGCGCCCGCTCAGCGTCCCCCTGGCCCATCAAGGCCGTGGCCATGAGCAACCGCAACCGTCCGCCGATGACGGTGCGGGGACCATGGAGCTCAGCCAGGGGCTCCAGAAGAGCCAAAACAGTGCCGTAGTCGCCACGATCGAGGGCCGCGCGGGACCGATCGAGGGACTCCTCAGCCACGGGGTCGATGGCGGCCCGTCACCATCGTGCCGATGCCCGCATCGGTGAACACCTCCAGCAGCAGGGCATGGGGAACCCGGCCGTCGATGATGTGGGCGGCAGCCACCCCCTGGGCGAGGGCACGGATGCAGCATTCGGTCTTGGGGGTCATGCCGCCGTCCACCACACCGGTGGCGATGAGCTCTCGCGCTTCCGCCAGGGAAAGCTGGCGCAGCAGGGAGCCTGGATCGCCGCGATCCCTCAGGATCCCGGGGGTGTCTGTCAGCAGGATCAGCTTTTCGGCCTGGAGGGCCGCCGCCACTTCCCCGGCCACGGTGTCGGCATTGATGTTGTGGGCGGCGCCCTCGGGGTTGGCCGCAACGCTGGAGATCACCGGGATGTAGCCGTTCTCCAGCAGGGGCTTGAGCACCGCGGGGTTGACCGCCGCCACATCCCCCACCAGGCCATGGGAACCATCACCCCAGGTGCGGGCCTCCACCAGGCCTCCATCACTGCCTGAGAGGCCCACTGCCTTGCCCCCCACACGGTTGAGGCCGTTGACGATCTGCTTGTTGACACGGCCCACCAGAACCATCTCGACCACATCCATGGTGTCCGCATCGGTGACGCGCAGTCCCCCCTCGAAGTGTGGTTCGATCGCCAGGCGGGTGAGCCACTGGTTGATCTCCGGCCCGCCCCCATGGACCACCACGGGCTGGACCCCTACGCAAGCCAGCAGGGTGAGATCGCGGAACACCGCCTCGCGCAAGTCCTCACGCACCATCGCCGCGCCGCCGTATTTGACGACCACCCTCCGGCCGGCGAAGCGCTGGATGTAAGGCAGCGCCTCGCTGAGGACGGAGGCTCGCAAGCTGTCCTGGGCGCTGATGACGGGGTCGTGGCTCAAGGATCGCTGGGCGGAGAATCGGGAAGGGGCAGCAGCAGCAGCTCGAAGCCATCGGAGCCGCTGGGGTGAATTTCGGCCACCAGGCCAGGGGCGAAGAAGCGTCCGAGCCGCTCGCAGCGATCCTGCCAGCGCTCCAGGGGTACCCCGCCGGTGCGGAACTGGAGGCTGAGTCCGTAGCCACCATCGCGGACCAGCTCGCGCACAGCGCTGAGCTCGGGCGGGGCCTCGTCGTCCCAGAGGCGCAGGGCCTGGAGCGACGTTTCCAGGTGAGCCTTCTGCCCGTAGCGCCAGCGGGTGACGTCTTTGAAAAGCTTGCGCAGCGCCTCGGCGGCGGGGAGAGAACCCAGCTCCTGGGCACCAGGTTCGGCCTCGAGCTTCACAGCCGGGGGGAGTTCCGAAGATTTGAGCGCCAGGCCGCCCAGCAGCACCGGCACGCCGTAAAAAACCCCCGCCAAGCTGAGGTTGGGACTGTCGCTCACGTAGGCGATCGAGCCGATCACCGTCAGGGCCGCACCGGTGATCGTCACCAGGGTGCCGGGGGAGGCAAGAGCATTCATACCGCCATCTTCGGTTAAGGCCGGGCAGGATGGCCACGATCGCCCCTGACGAAGGCCATGGCCCCAGACCCCACGAGCGTTCCCCCTGGCGACGCCAGTGGCGCGGCAACCGAGCCGTCCAACGGCCTCTTGCTGGAGCAGCTCGCCGCCGATCGCCTCTGGTTGTTGCAGCAGATCGATGCCGGCGCCTGGCCAGACCTCCGCCTGGACCTGGCCGCACTTGAACGAGAGTTGGGTCAGTTGCTCGATCAGGCCGCCCAGAGGCTCAGGCTCTGATGGATGGGGCCGTCCCGTGACCCCCGGATCAGAAGGGAATGTCGTCGTCCCCCTCAGGAAAATCCGGCACCAGCGGCGAGGTGTTCCAGACAGGAGCAGTGACCTGCTCCGGGGTCGGGCGAAGGGCGGGGCCGGCCGCCTGCTCGGGAGCCGGGCGAGGGGCAGGATCAGGTCCAGGGCCAGGGCCTACGCGCACCGGTGCCGGAGCGGAGCCCTGGCGCGGGCGCGGGGGGGCAGCTCCAGCAGGGGACCCAGCCGGCGGAAGGGGGGACAGGCCTGGAGCCTCTCCCGCTGGGACGGCACCGATCGGGTGCAGGCGCGAGAGGGTGAATTCGGCCCGCTTCTCCTTGATGCCGTCCTGACGGGTGAAGGTGTTCATGCGCAGGCGACCCTCCACCACCAGTCGCTGGCCGGGCAGCACCCGGTTCTGCAGGTCCTGGGCGAGGCTCCCCCATCCCACCAGCTTCAGCTGACCTGGAGGATCCTCGGGCCGCAGCCCATCGATCTGCACCGACACCTCAGCGATCGGGGTCTGATTGTCCTGGGTGTAACGGATCTGGGGCGCCTCCAGCACCTCCACTTCCAGCACGGCGTGATTCAAGGAGCTGAGAGCTGCTTCGGGGGATCATCTTGATGCACGAACCCGCCCCGGAGCTGACACCCCAGCGACATCTCTGGCTGGTGGCGGGCACAGGCGAGGGGCCCCTGCTGGCGGCCGCTCTGCTGAAGCGGGGATGGCGGGTTCAGGTGAGCCTGGTGGGAGCCTCCGCCGGGCGGGCCTATGCCCCACATCCAGACCTGGAACTTGCGATCGGCGCCCTGGCGGGGGAGGTCGCCATCGAAGCGCAGCTTGAGGCCGCGCGCGGACGATCTGCCGCCTTCACCTGGGTGGTGGATGCCAGTCACCCTTTTGCCCGGGTGATCAGCGCCCAGCTGGCCGCCGTTTGCCGGAGGCAGGGCCAACCGTTGCTGCGGCTAGGGCGGCCATGGATCGGAGTCGAGGACGGCAGCGAGGCCGCTGGCCAGGACATCATGCTTCTGGGGGATCTGGCCGCCCTGGCCAACGTGGATCTGTCCACGGATCAGCTTCTGCTGGCCATCGGCGCCCGCCAGCTGGGGGCGGCCCTGGCGGCCTCCAACGCCGCTGGACACGGGGCCCGCATCCTGCCGAGCCCCACCGCCCTGAGGTTGGCCCAGTCGGCTGGTCTCAGCGACGCTCAGATCGCCTGCCACAGGCCAGGGGAGCCTGGCCTAGCTCCATTGGTCCTGGAGAGAGCCCTCTGCCGCCACTGGGGAAGCACGGCCGTGCTGGCCCGTCAATCGGGTGGTCTCACCGAGGCCCTGTGGCGCCAGCTGGCCAGGGAGGAGGGGCTCAGACTGCTGCTGCTGCGGCGACCACTGGAACCGAACACCATGGACGTCTTGCCCCTGGAGGCGCTGCTGGAGAAGCTGGGGAGCCCAAGCGCGCGCCCATGACCCAGGAACAGCCCCTGGAGCTGGTGCTCACCAGCGAAGCCAATGGAACGCTGGCCGAATCGCTGGCAAGGGATTTGCTGGAACTGGGCCTGGTGGCCTGCGTCAGCCTGCATCCAGTGAGCTCCCATTACCGCTGGAAAGGGCGTCTGGAGCGCAGCGATGAAGTCCAGCTGTTGATCAAGACCCACCCGGAACGTCTGGAAGAACTGCGCCAGGTGCTGCACCGGTTGCACAGCTACGACACTCCGGAATGGATCCACTGGCCCGCCTTCAGCGGCGGGGGCTATGGGGCCTGGGTGGCCGAGAGCTGCACCCTCAGCCCAGGTGAGCCGCCACCAACTCCTTGAGGGAGCCCTGGGGACGGGGACCCAGTTGGGTCACCACCTGGCCAGCACACAGGGAACCCATTTGACCGCAGCGTTCCAGTGGTTGCCCCTGGGTGTAGCCGTAGAGAAAGCCGGCCGCATAGAGATCTCCCGCACCGGTGGTGTCCACCAGATCACCCAGGCAGAAGGGTGCGATCCCATGGCTGCGTTCACCCGCAAGCACCAGGGAACCGCGCTCGCTGCGGGTGAGGGCGGCCACCTGGCAGCGGCCCCGCACCTGATCGACCGCCGCCTCGAAGCTGTCAGTGTCGTAGAGGGCTGTGATCTCCGTTTCGTTGGCGAAGAGCAGATCCACGTGGCCGTCCACCAGCTCCAGGAAACTGTCGCGGTGCCGCTGCACGCAGAAGGCATCCGAGAGGCTCAGGGCCACCTCACCGCCACTGGCACGGATCGCCTCTGCGGCGGCGATGAAGGCCCGCTTGGCCGGCTCGCTGTCCCAGAGGTAACCCTCCAGGTAAAGCACCTTGGCCCGCCGCACCAGCTCCAGATCCAGGTCGGCCGGATCCAGATTGACCGAGGCCCCCAGGTAGGTGCACATGGTGCGCTGGGCATCGGGGGTGACCACGATCAGGCAGCGGGCCGTGGAGGGTCCCGCGCTGGCGGGAGGGGTTGTGTAGTGGGCGCCAACAGCACGGATGTCGTGGGCGAAAATCGCCCCCAGCTGGTCGTCCCGCACCCGGCCGATGAAGCCGGCCTTGCCCCCCAGCTGGGCAATGCCGGCGAGGGTGTTGGCCGCCGAGCCGCCGGAGGTTTCGAGACCGACGCCGCTGGCGCCATAGAGCCGTTCCGCCTGATGTTCATCCACCAGGGCCATGGCCCCCTTGGTCAAACCGTGATCAGCAAGAAAGCCATCATCCGCCTGAACCAGCACATCGACGATGGCATTGCCAATGCCGACCACATCAAAGGTTTCAACCATCGGTTCGTTCAACTCAGACACTCAGTAGAGCCCGCTTGGGGCCATGGATGGGATCTTCCACCACGATCGTCTGATCGCGATTGGCGCCGAGGGAGACGATGGCGATCGGCACCTCCATCAGTTCGGCCAGAAAGCGTAGGTAAGCCATGGCCGTGGGGGGCAGATCCTCCAGCCGACGGCAATCGGCGGTGGAGCACTGCCAGCCCGGCAGGCTCTCGTAGATCGGCCGGCAGCGGGCAAAATCCTCGGCGCTGCTGGGGAAATACTCGATCCGCTCGCCGTTGAGTTCATAGGCGACGCAGACCTCGATCGCATCAAGTTCATCAAGCACGTCGAGCTTGGTGATCGCCAGGCAATCAAGTCCGTTGACCTGCACGGCATAGCGCCCGATCACGCCATCGAACCAGCCGCAACGCCGCCTGCGGCCGGTCGTGGTGCCGAACTCGCCGCCGCGGTCGCAGAGGTGGTCGTTGAGGCTCCCCTCCAGCTCGGTGGGGAAGGGCCCTTCTCCCACACGGGTGGTGTAGGCCTTGGCCACACCGATCACACGATCGATCAGGGTCGGGCCGACCCCGGCGCCGATGCAGGCCCCACCGCTCACCGGGTTGGAGGAGGTGACGTAGGGGTAGGTGCCGTGGTCGAGATCCAGCAAGGTGCCCTGGGCGCCCTCGAACAGGATGTTCTTACGCTCGCGGGCCGCCTGATGGATGGTTCGGGTGCAATCCACCACATGGGGAGCCAGGCGGCGGCCATAGGCGGCGTATTCGGCGATCACCTGTTCAGGATCGAGGGGATCGAGGCCATAGATCCGCTCCAGAAGCAAGTTCTTCTCGGCCAGAGGTGCCAGCAGCCGATCCCGCAGCCGGTCCGCATCGAGGAGATCAATCACCCGGATGCCGTTGCGCTCCGACTTGTCGGCGTAGGTGGGACCGATCCCCCGGCCGGTGGTGCCGATGCGGCGATCACCGCGGCGCTGCTCCATCGCCTGGTCGAGCAGGCGGTGGTAGGGCATGGTCACGTGGGCGGTGGAGGCCAGACGCAACCCGGAAATGTCGATGCCGTTCTCGGTGAGCATGTCGAGCTCACCAAGCATCACCTTGGGATCAACCACCGTGCCCGATCCGATCAGGCAGATGATTTCTGGATAGAGAATCCCCGACGGAATCAGGTGCAACTTGAGCACCTTGTCGTCCACGACGATCGTGTGACCGGCGTTCACCCCACCTTGATAACGGACGACGACGTCGGCGGAGCGGCTCAGCAGATCAGTGATCTTGCCCTTCCCCTCGTCGCCCCACTGTGCTCCGATGACGACAACATTGGCCAAGGACACAGCGGCCCAAAGCCGCTTCAAAGCACAATCAGTGAGCTTCTCAGATCGCCCAGCCCTTCGTCAAAGGGAACGGACGCGGCGCGTTCTGGCCGGCACGTTCTGTCCGGGGGGGGTCAGGCGCCGCGCACGACGCTTGCTTCGGCCTTTTTGAGCTCCTTGTCGAGCCGTGACTTCAGGGCTTCAGGGAGAGGGCGGTTGGCATAGGAGGCGTAGTGAGCCGCCAGGGCGTTCATCGCCGTCTGCATGGTGGTGAACGAACTGAGGCCGTTCAGGCGAGCCTGGGGCCGGTAGCGGGCGGTGTAGCTGTTGATCAGGCTGCGGGCCTCGACTTCGGCCTGCTCTCGGCTGGGGTCGTCCTGCGGCAGGGCGATGGTGGTCAGCAGGCTCTGGGCCACGGCCACGGTGTCATCGACGTAGTTGCCCGTGATCGGACCACTGGCGGATGTGCAGGCCGACAGCACCAGCACCAGGCAGAGGCAGAGCGCCACCAGGGAAGCCTTGAGCCGAAGGAGCACCGCAGCCATGGGGGTATGCAACCGGGAAGGGATGAATCCTAGATAGAGATGTGCTTTGGGGAATCAAGGGCCAGAGGTTCCAGGGCAGATGGTGGGATCGCGTGCGTCAGGTCACTCCGCTGCCCAGGCCGCGACGTTGGACGAGCAGGCGGGAGAGCAGCGTGGCCGAGACTTCGGGGCCCGCGAGTTCCTGTTTCCATCCGCCCTGGCGCTCCACCAGTTCCACCGTGCCCGCCTGGGCGCCCCGGCCCACCACCACCCGCCAGGGGATACCGATCAGGTCCGCGTCCTTGAACTTCACCCCGGCCCGCTCGGGGCGATCGTCAAGCAACACATCGATGCCGGTCCGCTGGAGTTCGCCGTACAACTGCTCGGCGAGGGCCACCTGGGCCTCCTCCTGGACATTGGCGATCACGATGATGAGTTCAAAGGGGGCGATGGCCACAGGCCAGATGATGCCGTTGGGGTCGTGGTGCTGTTCGACCGCCGCCTGGGCCAGCCTGGAGACACCAATGCCGTAGCAACCCATCCAAAGGGCCTCCTCCTCGCCGGCCTCATTGGTGAAGTGGGCCCCCAGCGCTTCGGAGTACTTCCGCCCCAACTGGAAAATGTGACCCACCTCGATGCCGCGGCTGGCCCCCAGCACCTGGCTGGAGTCATGGAGGCAACGGTCACCGGCCTGGGACGCACGCAGGTCAAGGCTCTCAGGGGCGGTGCCGGTGCCCAGCTCACTCCAACGGGCCCCCACCAGGTGGGACTCCGGCTGGTTGGCCCCACAGACGAAGCTCTCGAGCGCGACGGCGCTGGTGTCCGCCAGTCGCAGGAAGGATGGTGACCAATCCCTGGCGCCGGCGAGAACGGCATCCTCGAGCTGGGGGCCGAGATAGCCAAAGGGCAGGGGTGCGAGCCCCTGGCCTTGCAGCTGCTCAGCGCTGATCGGCTCGACATCCAGCAGGGTGCCCCGTTCACCCCCCAGACGGGCTGTCAGGGCATTCGCCAACTTGACGGGATTGAGCTGCTGGTCACCCCGCAGGCTGATCAACAGCGGCTGGGCGGGCCCGGCGGCAAAGCGGGCCAGCAGCAGCAACACCTTGACGGTCTGGCTGGGATCGAATCCATGGGCGGCGCAGAGGGCCTCGATGCTGGTCTGGCCAGGGGTGGACAGAAGCGAGGCCTCGCCGGCCATCAGCGGCACCGCCTCGCTGGCCAGGGAAACAGCCCGCTCCTGGTTGGCGGCGTAGGTGCCGTCCGGGCTGGTCAGGATCAGGTCTTCGCCGGCCTCGGCCGTGACCATGAACTCCTGGCTGGCGGAACCACCGATGGCGCCGCTGTCGGCCTCCACGGCCACGGTTCTCAGACCACAGCGGCTGAAGATACGCCGGTAGGCAGCGTCGAGATCGCCATAGGCCCGCCGCAGATCCTCCTCATTGGCGTGGAAGGAGTAGGCGTCCTTCATGATGAATTCACGCCCGCGCATCAGGCCGAACCGCGGCCTGATCTCATCGCGAAACTTGGTCTGGATCTGGTAGAGGCAGACCGGCAACTGGCGGTATGAGCGCAACAGATCGGCGGCCAGGGCGGTGATCACCTCCTCATGGGTGGGGCCCAGACCCAACGAGCGCTGTTGACGATCCACCAGGTGAAACATGATTCCCTCGCCCGCGGTGTAGCCCTGCCAGCGGCCACTGCGTTCCCAGAGTTCGGCGGGCTGCAGCTGGGGAAGCAGCGTTTCGAGACCCCCAACAGCGTTCATCTCCTCGCGCACGATCGCTGAGATCTTCTGCAGCACGCGCCAGAGCAGAGGCAGGTAGACATAGATCCCGGAGCCCACCCGACGGATGTAACCGCCCCGCAGCAGCAGCTTGTGGGAGATGATTTCGGCTTCGGCGGGGTCGTCCCGCAGCGTCACCAGCATCAGGCGGGAGACGCGCATGGGAGGAGTCGAGGGAGCGTTGGGGTCGGACGCTATCACTCGATCCTGCAGGGACATCGCTTCGGCTCCCATGGCCACTGGCGAGACCGAAAAGCTCTGCTAAGGTCCCCTGAACTCCCAACCGTCGCAAAGTCGTCTCATGCTCGCCCATTCGATTGCCGCCGGTGGGGTGGGCGCGTCTTCAGCGGCTTCGCTCCAGGGTGGAATGCCTGCAGGCACCCATGGGGCACCGATGGTGGTGGGCGATGCCCTGATCGGCATCGATGAGGTGCAGAGAGCGCTGAACCGCTCGCGGGCCTCGGTCTACCGCTACACGAACACCGATCCCCGCAACCTCAATCCACCGTTCAACCCTCGCAAGCTCAACCCCGAATACCGAAGCGACCAGAAGGATCCGCTCCATTTCCATCCCAACGAAGTGGCCCGCTTCGCCCGCGATGTGCTGCGCATCAAGGAGGTCACCGTGGAGGTGCTCAACTCCCCCTCCACCGCAACCCAACAACTCTTGAGCGCGATCCTTGAGGAACTGCGCTCGATCCGCCAGCACCTTGGCGGCATCGAAAGTCCGCCCCTGGAGTTCAGCGCCAAGCGCGAGCGCAACGAGCAATCCCGCCCTGCGGCCTGAGACCAGGGGGGACCGGTCCAGGGGGAAACTGGATCGTCTTTCGTTTAGGTGTCAGAATCAAGAGGACTGAATCAGTGCGCGACGGCGTCAGGTGGCTGACCCTTCGATTCCACGATTCGGTCGCTTCGTCCTTCGATCCGAGCATCGCAGGCCGGGGCTGCCCCCTCACCCTCGTCCATGGACTCCGACCCCCCACCCCGAACCGCCGCCAGTCAACCCTTCACCGACGACTCCACGGCAGCGGACTCCGGAGAGGACCCTTTCAGTCAACACCCGTTTCAGGCCACAGGTTCCGCCCTGGCTGGCGTCTTGATCGCCCTCCTGGCCCTTGCCCTTCCTCTCGCCAGCGTGATGGGTGACCGTCCCGCCCAACTCGGCGTGGACGGCGGCGACCTCGGCCGTGACGGTTCTGGCAATGGTCCGTCCAGGAGTAGCGGAACCGAGACTGGGGCTGTTCTCACCCTTCCGGCCACCCTGAACGATGGATCTCGAATGCCTGCCCGCCTCACCCGCCCCAGGGCTGGTGAATCTGGTGGTGGAGATTCCCGCCGGCAGCCGTAACAAATACGAATACATCCCAGAAGCTGGAGTCATGGCCCTCGATCGGGTGCTGCACTCCTCCGTGCGCTACCCCTTCGACTACGGGTTCGTCCCCAACACCCTGGCCGATGACGGTGCTCCGCTCGATGCCATGGTGATCATGGAGGAGCCCACCTTCGCCGGATGCCTGATCGTTGCCCGGCCCATCGGTGTGCTCGACATGATCGACAGCGGCCACCCCGACGGCAAGCTGCTCTGTGTGCCGGCAGCCGATCCACGCCAGGACGGCATCCGCAGCATCCGCCAGATCGCCACCACCCAGCTGGAGGAAGTGGCGGAGTTCTTTCGGATCTACAAAAATCTGGAGGGCCGTACCACCACAATTCTCGGTTGGCAGAATTGCGACCGGGTCGCAGCCCTGCTGGAGCGCTGCATCAAGGCCGCCCAGGGGCCACTCAGCGGCGCCGTTGAAGCAGGAAACCCTCCACGTCGAGGGCCTGGAAGATCCGCGCCGGATCACTGAATCCAGCCGCGTTCACCAGAGCCGTCAGGCGGGCCACACCGATGGGGTGAAGGGCCTGGGTCAGTGGCACCAGCTGTTCGTCGCTGGCCAACAGCCCACTGGCCCGCTGAAAGCCCAGCCAGGCGGCCTCGATCTGCTCACCCAGGCCACTGAGGGACGAGCGCATCAGATCGACCAACACCAGTTGTCCACCGGGCTGAAGGCTCTGGGCGAGGGCCGTGAGGAAGGCCAGCTTGCTTCCGTCATCGGGCAGCGACTGAAGCACCAGCACCGAGAGGGCCCCGGCGAACCGTCCGTTCTCTTCGAGCGATTCCACCGTGCAGGGGCGCCATTCGATCGAGGGCGCATGGCTGAGCCGTTCCTGGGCCACCTGAAGCATGGCCGCCGATGGGTCGATGGCCGTCAGCCGCCAGTCGGGTCGTTGGGCCACCGCCTCCAGGAGCTCGGCGCCGGTGCCACAGCCGGCCACCAGAACCGCTGCACCCTGCTGAGCGGCGCTGGGACCAGCGGCCAGCAGCGCCACCGCCAGGCGGGCCAGGCTGGTGTATCCGGGGATCAGCTGCTGCAGGATCAGGTCGTAGCCGTTCGTCATCTGGGGTTCATGGGGGTGGGCGACCACGGCGGAGGGACAGCTGAGCCGATGCTAGGGAGCACCTCCGCCAAGATCCGTTGCACAGGGCAAAAGAAGCCGCCGACCTACAGGTAGGTTGGACGGCGCCATGCCCCCCTATCGCCAGTGCCCACCATCCGTTTCGAACAGGAAGGCCAGCAGGTCGGCTGCATCGAGGGGGCCAATCTGCGCAAGGCCGCCCTGGACGCGGGCATCAACCCCTACAAGGGCCTGAACAACTTCAACAATTGCGGTGGCCTCGGCCAGTGCGGCACCTGTGTGATGGAGGTGCTCGAAGGCGAGCGCAACCTCTCTCCCCGCAGCGATGTCGAGCAGGTCTACCTGGCCGACCGTCCGGCCAACTACCGCCTCAGCTGCCGCACCACCGTCAACGGCGACGTGACCGTGCGCACCCGCCCCAATGCTGGGGTGGGCAAAGGCTCCAACAGCCTGGTGGGAGCCCTCAAAGCGCTGATCGGAAAGTAAGGGCGCCATGAGCGCCCCAACGGCACCAGGGCCGGGGAACCCCCTGCTTGTCTACAGCTACGCGACCTGCAGCACCTGCCGCAAAGCCCTGAAGTGGTTGCAGGAGCGAGGCATCCCCCACGAGGTGGTGGACATCACCAGCTCGCCACCCTCCCTGACGGAGTTGCGCCAGGCCCTGGCCTCTCTGGGAGATCGCCGGCGCCTGTTCAACACCAGCGGCCTGAGCTACCGCGCCCTCGGTGCCGCCGCCGTCCAGTCGATGAACGACGACGAGGCTCTCTCGGCCCTCGCCTCCGACGGCAAACTGATCAAGCGGCCCTTCGTGATCACCTCCAGCGGCGAGGCCCTCACCGGCTTTGATCCTCAGCGCTGGCTGGAGGCGTTTCGCTGACCTGTGGCGTAAGGGTGAGGGCATCGAGCTCCTGCATGAGCTGCTCGATACCGGCCCGGTTGATCTGGGCCAGATAGGTCACCTTGAGGTTCTCCAGGAGCGCGCAGATCAGTTGCTGGCTGCGCACCAGTCCGCCTCCCGACTCCAGGGCCAAGGCCAGTTCATCCCAGAAGCGATCGATCAGGTCCTGGACCTCGCGCACCTGCTGATCGTCGGCCTGCTCCAACCTCTGGCCGGTGCTGCGGGAGAGCCCCAGGAGGTTGTCCACAACTCCAGCCGCCAACTGCCGGCTGAGCTCCTGCTCCACCTGCAGCAAGGGCTGAAGGCTGCGCAGGGCCGGTGGCAGCACCGTGGTGCGAAAGCTCTGCTGCAGGGCATGTCCGACGATCGCGCGAAGCTCCGGCGCCAGACGCGGCGCCACCTGGGCGAGCACCAGCGGGCCCCAGATCCGCAACAGTTCCACCACCTCCCATTCCTGCTGGGAGGGCACGCTCTGGTGGCTGCGCAGGGTGCGGATCCGGTCGGGCCACTGGGGGGAACGAATCAATTGCTGCATCCCATCGACAAGCTGAAGGGCCAGCACCTCAAACAGCTCCACCGCCAGCAGGGCCACCACACCGCGGCTGAGCACCGCCCGCAGGGGCTCGAAGTTGACCAAGCCACTCGACTGGAGGCGCTCGATCACCGACACCAGGCGCAGCGGCCGCCAGAAGGGCAGCAGCAGCGGCAGGTCGGTCCAGCGACGCAGGCAGGCCTGACGCCAGCTCAGACCCGGCAGACGCCGGCGCAGGCGCACCAGACGCAGCAGGATGTCGAGCAGGAAGATCCACTGGAACAGCAGCAGGTCGATGCGCCAGAAGTGGTCGGTGGGGCGGCCGCTCTCATCAATCGATCGCCAGTAGTTGGTGGCCACCAGAGGCAACACCTCCTTGCGCCAGAACTGCCGTTCACGGCTCCAGGGGTGCTGCTGCAGCCAGGTGTCGCTGAGCAACCGCTCCGCCGAAGCCTTGGCGGAATCGAGATCGGCGCGCTGACGCAGCCGGTTCTTGATCTTTTCCAGGGTTCCGGTCGCACCGGAGGCCTGAAACGGGTTGGTGTCGATCAGAGCGCGGGTGAGCTCCAACTGCTGACGCCGCAGTTCTGCCCGCTGGCGGGAATCGCCTCCGGGCTGGGTCATGGCCCGATCAAGGTCCTCGAAGCGCAGCAGAAAAGTGCGGGTCTCCCGGTGGGGCTCGATCCCCTTCACCGGGTCGTAGAGGGGCGTGACGTCGGGCAGGACCGTCATGGGCAGCTTCAGCGGCAGCGACGGCAGGGGGTAAAGGTTGCGCTGCAGCCAGAAGCTGCGCAGGGGCACGTAGCTGAGGTCGAAGCCCACAAAGATCAGGTTGACGGCGGCCCAGAGGGCCACGAAGCGGTCCCAGCCCCGCCACAGCGGCGCCGCTTCCGGGGGGACCGGATCGTGCCAGCGGGGCCGAACCATGGGGTCAACACACGACGTATCAGGCTAGGGAAGGGGCCCTGCCTAATCTCCAGCATTCACCGCGCCCCAGGAGCGCCAGCCCTTGACCGCCCAGGACCCCCAAGCCCCGCCGCCCCCGACCTCGCCAGCAGCACCCGTCAACAAGGCTTCCGCCGAGAAACCGGTGGAGAGCGCCTGGGGGTTCTGGCGCAGCGTGGTGATGACTCTGGCGATCGCCCTGGGGGTTCGTCAGTTCCTGCTCGAGGCCCGCTTCATCCCCTCGGGCTCGATGCTGCCGGGCCTCCAGATCCAGGACCGGCTGCTGGTGGAAAAGCTCAGCTACCGGCAGCGGGAACCACGGCGGGGAGAAATCGCGGTGTTCCACTCCCCGTACCACTTCGATCCCGCCCTCTCCGTCGACCACAAGGTGGGTCCCCTGCGCTGCCTGCTGGTCAACCTGCCCCTGGTGGGGGCCCTGCCGGGGATTCAGGAACCCGCCTGCGATGCGTACATCAAGCGCGTGATCGGCGTGCCCGGCGACCATGTGGTGGTGAACCCCCGGGGCGAAGTGAACATCAACGGCCGCCGGCTGGTGGAGCCCTACGTCAAGAGCTATTGCCCCGTCGACAACCAGGGCATGGGCCCCTGTCGCCCCCTGAACGCCGTGGTGCCCAAGGGCCACGTGCTGATGCTCGGAGACAACCGCTCCAACAGCTGGGACGGGCGTTTCTGGCCAGGGGGACCTTTCGTGCCCCAAAGCGAGATCATCGGCCGCGCCTTCTACCGCTTCTTCCCCTTCAACGCCCTGGGAAGTTTGGGGGCTCCTGATCCCCTCAGGCCTGCGGCCCCCGCCACAGGGAAGCCCTGAGACCTGTGGCCAGCACCTGGCCCCGCTGACGCTCGGCCGCCAGGGGTTCGTTCGCGGCCAGGGGCGCCTCGGGGTCCGCTAGCGGGTCCCACTCCTGATCTGGATCGAACAGCAGCCAGCGGCGGCCGCCCAGTTCCAGGCGCTCCCCAGGCCGACCCAGCAGGCGGGAGGGTCCCCAGCTCAGGGCCTGCCAAAGCTCAGCCGCGCTCCAGCCACGGCCCACCACCAGCTCCCGCCAGAGCGCCGGCAGCACGAAGCGGTGGCCGGCCACACCGCTCTGGCGCTGGTCCACTGGCAGCAACTGCTCTTCCGCATCGAGGGGATGGTGGTTCACAGCCACGGCGGTGAGCAGCCCTTCGGCCAGGGCCGCAATCAGAGCCTCCCGATCCGACGGCGTGCCCAAGGACGGCACCACGTGCCAACCCTCGGCCATGGGATCAAGGAGGCCGCTATCGGCCACCAGATGCCACCAGCCGACGCTGGCCAGCGGCAGGCCAGCGCGAGTGGCTGAGGTGGCTTGACGAAGTTGCTGCACGCCGGCGGCGGTGCTGAGGTTCATCAGCCTCAGGGGGATGGGCTCAGGTAGCGCCTGGGCGGCCAGGGTGAGCAGGCTCTGCAACGGAAGGATTTCGCTCGCCACCGGATCCAGGGGCCAGCCGGCCCGCAGGGCCTCCACCCCCTCCCGCACGAAGCCCTGCTGGGTCAGCGAGCGATCCCGGGGCGCGAACAGCAGCGGCCGATCTCCGCCCTCCGCCAGGCGCAGGCCCCGCTCCAGCAAGGCCAAGGGCGGCAGATCGCCGTCTTCGGCCAGCCCGATCGCCCCGGCGGCCAGCTGGTCCCCATGGGGGGCCAGGTCCTCGCCCCGCCCGCCGCAGCTGAAACTGCCCCAGAGCAGCAGTTCGAAAGGAGCGGGGGCGCTCAGCTGCAACCGTTCGGGCCTGTCGCGCCAACTGCGGGCCCGGGGCAGCAGCGCAACGGTGCCGTAACCCGCAGCGGCAGCCGAGCTCACGAGCGTGGCCAGCGTTTCGGCCCTGCCGCTGATCGGATCCTCCAGCACGCTATGGGGATCGACCAAGCTGGGGGCCAGAAGCCAGCCCTGGGCCTCCAGTGTTGGCAGAGCATCAACAGCGGCCTGATGACGTGCCTCGGAGCCATAGGCGGCGATGGCACCGTCCTTGAGCAGAACGTCTTCGTGGCGCAGGGGCTGATCGGGCCCCTCCAACAGCTGGACCTGGCGCAGGAAGCGGGCGGACATCGAACCCCTTGGTGTGGTGACGATCTAGAGGGCGCCGGCGGCGGTGCGATCGATCACCCCGCCAAGGTGGGCCGTGAGGTTAAGGGCGACCACCAGCGGCAGGCCCTCCGGGCCCTGGGGGTAATCAATCACGGTGACACCGCCGTTGCCCTGCTTGACCGCCCAGATGTCGGCCGGGGCCAGCCCCAGCAAGGCGCAGAGGATGGTTTTGTTGACCGCGTCGTGGGCAATCACCAGGGCCGTTTCGCTCGGATCGAGTCCAGCGACGATGCGGTTCCAGGCCAGCAGGGAGCGGTCCCAGACCTGCTGGAGGTTCTCACCTTCTGGCATCTGCACGGTGTGGGGGGCCCGCTTCCAGTCGGCCAGCAACGCTGGCCAGCCTTCGGCGATTTCTTGTTCCAGACGCCCTTCCCAGAGGCCGTGGCCGATCTCCACCAGCGCTGGAACGCTGGTAAGGGGCACGCCGGGATGGGCCTTCAGGATCGCCTCGGCGGTCTGGCGCGGCCGAGCCATCGAACTGGTGTAGGCGCGCTGGAAGGACACCGGCTCCAGGAAACGGCCGGCGGCCTCGGCCTGGGCCCAGCCGTTGGCGTTGAGGGGGATGTCGATCTGTCCTTGGAAGCGCCCCTGGCGGTTCCAGTCCGTTTCCCCATGGCGCACCAGCAACAGACGCGGGCCAGGGCCCTTGGGGGGCAGGCCCGCCCCCAGGTGGCCGGTCGCGTTCAGCGACTCGATCTGCACCTGCAGACCTCCCTCGGCGGAGCGCTCCAGATTCAGCACCGAAATGGAGGCGTTGTCGACCCGTAGCCGACGCAGCTCATTGGCGGAGCGCCCAAGCAGGTGCAGCAGCAGGCAGCGCAGGATGGCGTTGTGGGCCACCACCAGCACGGTGCCTGTGGCCGAGCGATCGACGGCATGGCGCGCCAGCAGGCCCTCAATGAAGCGTCCGGCCTGCTCCAGCAGCTCCGGAATCGGCCGATAGCGGCGGCCATCGGCGGATTCGAGCTCCAGTTCAGCGGGGGAGTGGAGCCACTGGTGGGCTTGCACGGGAAAGCGCTCGTGCACCTCTTGGCTTAGCAGACCGCTCCAGGGGGCCAGATCCACCTCCAGCAGGTCGTCGTCGAAGACCGGCTCCAGGCCACTGCCCTGCTCAGCCAGCAGTTGGCGGGCCGTGTCGGCGGCCCGGCGCAACGGTGAGCTGTAGATCGCCGTCAGGGTCAACTCCTTCAGTGCTGCGCCGGTGGCCTGGGCCTGGCGCACCCCCAACTCGGTGAGATCGGAAAGGTCGTCCCGGCCCTGAATGCGGTGCTCCAGGTTGAAGCTGCTCAGCCCGTGGCGAACCAGCACAATCCTCAGGGGCACAGGGATTCAACCGTCGAGGTGGTCATCGTATGGGAACGGCCCGGACCAGGCCGCCGCCAACGGATCCCCCCTCCAGGGAGAATCGACCGATTGCAGGGCCTAACGGGTGACAACGAGCAGCAGCAGGCCCCGTGCGCAACCCTGGAAGATTGGCCTCGCCCTGCTCAGCCTGCTGCTCAGCCTGCTGCTCTGGGTCAATGGGCTGCTCGACAGCCTGCAGCGGCCGTCCGTGGGCAACGCCCTCAGCCAACGTCAACTGGAACTGGCGATCCTGGCGGCCCCCCAGTTGCCGGGAAGCCTGAAGACAGCCTTCGTGGGCGCGGATCCGGAGCGGCAACTTCTAGATGAACTCAATCGGCAGGCCACCAGCACAAGCGAAGCTGGAGAGCCCGAAACTGGCGCCAAGCTGCTGGAGCGGGGACTGCTGGAGGCCAGCCTCGGGAGAAAAGAAGCGGCCCAGACTCTTTTTCTCAAGCTCCACCAGGACGGCCCACCACCCGGCCAGTCCCTCCTGGTGGAGAAGCTTCTGGCCACCGGGCGGCTGCCGTTTGAACAGGTCCAGACCATCACCTCCCCCCTGGCCGGCCAGAATCTTCTGCGCCAATTGGCCTGCCAGCAGCTTCTGAAAGCCGGACCTGGGGATCCTCCGGGCGGTTGCCGAGATGCCGCCGCGGAGCGCAGGGCGGCCCTGCAGTTGCTGGCGGTGAACGTGCTGCCAGCCATGGCCCTGTTGGCCGGACTGATGTTGCTGGTGCGCGAGCTGTGGCTGCGCTGGCGGGGTAAAGCGGCGGCCGCGGCGGCCCTGGTCGCCCCCCCACTCAACCTGGTGGATGTCACCTTGCTGGTGGCCGGTGGCTTCGTGGTGCTGGGGGATCTGGTCACCCCCCTGGTGATCCGCCAGCCCACGGAAGCCCTGCTCAAGGCCCTGCAGGTCGGATCTCCGCTTTCCTCAGGGATCTCGGTGGTGATCTTCTACCTGGGGCTGATGGCTTGCCCACTGCTGATCCTGGCCTTGATGCTGCGGCAGCAGGCACCCCCCGAAGGCGGTTGGCTGCAGTTTCGCTGGCACCCCCTCGGGCTGAACTTCGTGCGGGCCCTCAAGGGCTTCTTGATCGTGCTGCCGCTCGTGAGTCTGGTGGGCTGGCTGCAGAGCCAGCTTCTGGGTGACCCCGGTGGCAGCAACCCCCTGCTGGAACTTGTGCTGGAAAGCGACAGCCTGCCGACCCTGCTCTGCTTCGGACTCACGGCCGTCGTGCTGGCTCCGTTGTTTGAGGAAACGATCTTCCGGGGCGTCCTTTTGCCGGTGCTCGGCCGGGAACTCGGCGTGGTCTGGGGGGTCGTCGTCAGCAGCCTCGTGTTCGGCCTCGCCCACCTCAGCCTGGGGGAGCTGCCTCCCCTGTTCGTCCTTGGGCTGGGGCTGGGTTGGCTGCGCTGGAGCAGCGGTCGCCTGGGGGCCTCTGTGCTGATGCACGCCCTCTGGAACGGCATCACCTTCGCCAACCTGGTGCTGCTGGGCAGTTGAACAGCCGGCAACCACCAGCCCTGCGGCGCGCGGTTCCGAATCTGTGCCTTGCTGCACCATCGGTGGCGTGGTTCACTGGCGCAGTCACTGTTCAGGCTCCTTGGTCGCCGCTCCCTCCCAAAGGCTTCCCCGCCAGACACCCAGCCACCGGGGCCGGTCCCTGGAACTGATCCAGGGCTCCCTCTCGGCCAACAAGGTGGCCCGGCAGGCCCCCTGGCTGGCGGGGCTGCATCGGGTGACGGACGGGGCCCTGGCGGGACTGGGCCTGAGCATGGTTGGTCTGGCCGGTCTCTCGCTTCATTGGCAGACACAATGGACCGAGTCGTACCAACGGCTCGAGGCGGCCCAGGTGCTCGAGCACCGTCTCCAGGAATCAGCGGCGGTGCTTGAACAGCACCACCTTGGGGCCGCCCACAGACCAGGCCTTCTGGTGCCCACCAGCAGTGAAAAACTCATCTACCTCAACACCCCCCAACAGAGGCCGGCGAGCCCGATGTCCTCTCTGCTGGCAGGCATCAGCACGCGCCAGGTGCTGCCCGGTTACTGAACCTTGACCAACGTCCAGCGGCGCGTCGTCGATCTCCACAGCGTTCCGGCCGGCCGATTGCTGGCGGTTTATCTGGTTCTGGCTGCAGGCCTGGCGGGCCTGGCGGTGCGTCTGGCCTGGGTGCAGATCATTCAAGGCCCCAAGCTTGAGGCCCGCGCCCGGGCGATCCAGACCCAAAAAGTCTCACCGATCGGCAAGCGCCGCACGATCGTCGATCGCGAAGGCCGCCTGGTGGCCCTCGATGAGGAGCGCTTCATCCTCTGGGCCCATCCGCGCTACTTCAATTTCCCCGGCGATGACCCCAACGCAGTTCGCCGCCCTGAGGAGGTGTCCGCCAGGCTGGCCGCGGTGCTGGCCGTGCCAAAAGACAAGCTTCTGGGAACCATCGGCACACGCCGTTCCGGGGTGAAGCTGGCCACGGACCTGGACCCGGAAACGGCCCACCGGGTCAGAAGTCTCGGCATCAGCGGCCTCGACCTGGAAGCGTTTCCGCAGCGGATTTACCCCCAGGGGAGCCTGTTCGCGAACGTGGTGGGCTTTCTGAACCAGGAGCGGGTTCCCCAGGCGGGTCTGGAGCAGAGCCGTGACAGCGACCTCAAACGCCACGAAGCCTCCCGTTCCATGCGCCGGGGCGCCGATGGCACCCCCCTTCCTGATGGCCTGCAGGCAGGGGTGCTCTATGGCGACGACCTCCGACTCCAGCTCACGATGGATGCACGCCTTCAGCAGGTGGCCCAGGCCGCGCTGGCCAAGCAGGTCAAGCAGTGGAACGCCAAGAAAGGGGTCGCCCTGGTGATGGACGTGCGCAACGGTGAGATGCTCGCCCTCGCCTCGGTCCCGAGTTACGACCCCAACCGCTTCTGGGCGTACTCCCCATCGCTGTTCAGGGAGTGGTCGGTGCAGGACCTCTACGAACCCGGATCCACCTTCAAGCCGATCAATCTGGCCCTCGCCCTGCAAGAGGGAGCGATCGATCCTGGCGGCACCGTCACCGACAACGGCTCGCTCACCATCGGCGGCTGGCCGATCTTCAACCACGACAAACGGGCCAACGGGGTGATGGATTTCCCCACCGTGCTGCAGGTGTCAAGCAACGTCGGGATGGTGCAGGCCATGCGCCACGTCAAACCACGTCATTTCTGGACCTGGCTGCACAAGTTCGGCATCGACACCGTGCCCGACACCGACCTGCCCGGGGCGGTGGCGGGTCAACTCAAAAGTGAAAGTGATTTCGTCAGCCAGCCGATCGAGCCCGCCACGGCAGCCTTCGGCCAGGGCTTCTCACTCACACCGCTCAAGTTGTTGCAACTCCACGCCATGCTCGCCAACGGCGGTCGCCTGGTGAGCCCCCACATCACCCGAGGACTGCGCTCCGGCGAGGGCCTGGCGGGCCCGCCCCCCGACAGCGGCCAGCAGCTGATCCAACCCCAGGTGGCGCGCACGGTGCTCCATTGGATGGAAACGGTGGTCCAGAAGGGCAGCGGCAAGGGCATGCGCATCCCGGGCTACCGCATCGGCGGCAAGACCGGGACGGCCCAGAAAGCCCTCAATGGCGTCTACATCCCCGGGGCGCGCATCTGCAGCTTCGTGGCCCACCTGCCGATCGAAGATCCTCGTTTCGTGGTGCTGGTGGTGGTGGACGAGCCCCAGGGGGGCAACGCCTACGGCTCCACCGTCGCCGTGCCCGTAGCCAAGCAGATCGTCGAAGCCCTGTTGGTGCTTGAGAAGATTCCGCCCAGCCCGGCGCTGAACGGCGACAAGGCCGCGTCCCCCGCCAAGGCCAAAACCACCGGCTGAGGCGGCGCGCTGCTTTCACACTGAAGCGGTGTCACTCGCCATGGTGATCCCTGGCCAGGTGCGGGAACCCTCAAACAGCCTTCTTGTGCTGGCGCTCAGGAGTTGGTGGTCCCGGCGCTCTAGCTACGGTGGTTCGAACTGAGCCAGCCCACTTCCATGGCCAACCTGCTGGACCAGCTCGCCGCCATCACAGTGGTGGTCGCCGATACAGGCGAGCTTGATGCGATCAAGCAGTTCACGCCGCGGGATGCCACCACCAACCCCTCGTTGATCCTGGCGGCGGCCCAGATCCCCGCCTACCAGCCCCTGATCGATGACGCCCTGCGCTCAGCCCGGGCAGTGATCGGGCCCGAGGCCCCCGCTGAAGTCGTGGTGCTCGAAGCCCTCGATGAGATCTGTGTGATCTTCGGCCGCGAGATTCTCAAGATCGTTCCAGGCCGGGTGTCCACCGAGGTGGACGCCCGGCTCAGCTACGACACCGAGGGCAGCATCGCCAAGGCCCGCAAGCTGATCGGCCTCTACCAAGAGGCGGGCATCGGCTGCGAACGGGTGCTGATCAAGGTGGCCTCCACCTGGGAGGGCATTCAGGCCGCCCAGCAGCTGGAAAAGGAAGGGATCCACTGCAACCTCACCCTGCTGTTCAACTTCGCCCAGGCGGTGGCCTGCGCTGAAGCCGGCGTCACCTTGATCTCCCCCTTCGTGGGTCGCATCCTCGACTGGTACAAAGCCTCCACCGGCCGGGAGCACTACCCCGGCAGCGAAGACCCCGGTGTGGTGTCCGTGACCCGGATCTTCAACTACTTCAAGACCCATGGCTACCGCACGGAGGTGATGGGGGCCAGCTTCCGCAACATTGAGGAAATCCTCGAACTGGCTGGCTGCGACCTGCTCACCATTTCTCCGAAGCTGCTCGATCAGCTGCGATCCAGCGATGGGGTGCTCGAGCGCAAGCTCGATGCCCTCAATCCCGCCGCCAGCGAAGCGCGCGTGCATCTGGACCGGGCCGCCTTCGACGCAGCCATGGCCGCCGATGCCATGGCCCACGAGAAACTCGACGAGGGAATCCGGGGATTCTGCAAGGCGATCGAAACCCTCGAAGCCCAGCTGGCCCACCGCTTGGCAGAACTGGAGGGGGCCTCCGCCTTCACCCATGCGGCCCAGGAGATCTTCCTGCTCAACGACCTCGATGGCGACGGCTGCATCACCCGCGAGGAGTGGCTGGGCAGCGATGCGGTGTTCGATGCCCTCGACACCGACCACGATGGTCGGCTGGTTCCGGACGATGTACGCGGCGGGCTCGGGGCCGCCCTGGCCTTAGCCCAAAGTGCCTGAGCGTTGAGACGGCCCTGACCATTCCTGGGTTCATCTGGGCTTAACCACTGTGCGCAAGAGTGGATTGAATCTTCCGACCCTTCTGCCGTGAATGCTCTCGACACCATGCGCTCCCTCGCCAGCCAGGGTGAGGTGCGTGACATCGAGGCCGGTGAGCTGATCTTTCGCGCCGGCGAGCAGGGTGACTGCATGTTCGGCCTGCTGGAGGGCACCGTTGAGTTGACCTGGAACGGCGATGCAGGCCATGAGCAGATCAAGGCAGGCGATGTGTTCGGTGCCGGCGCCCTGGTGATGCATGACCACCGCCGCTACGGCAATGCCCGGGCCATCAGCCGCTCCCGCATCCTGGTGATGAACCGGGAGAAGTTCCTGTTCGCTGTTCAGGAGGCCCCCATGTTCGCCATCGAGCTGCTCGCCTCGATCGATGAGCGTCTGCGCCAGCTCAAGGACGCCGTCCGGGTCTGAGCCTTCGGCTGCCAAAGCGACACGCTCCCAACCAGACCGGCTCTCAGGCGCCCTGGAACAGCAGGCGACGGATCACCCTCTGGGCGATGTCGCCGTAGCCCATCTCTCCCGAGAGAATCTGGGCAATGCGCTGGGGGGCAGTGGGGCGCTTGATCCCCAGCTGATAGCCCACACTCGGAAAGCGGTAGAACACCTGGGCGATGCGGCGTCCCCAGGCCATCGAATCGCCCCATTCCGTGCGCATCGTGGTGCTGTAGCTCGCCAGGTCCTTCAGTTCGCCCCCGAGCCAGCGATCAAGGGCCTCGGCTGCGCGGGTGCCACTCAACAGCGCCGGGCGCAGGCCTTCCGCCAGGAACGGGTCCGCCAGGGACGCCGCATCGCCCACCGCCACCACCCCCGGACCATGGAGAGGGTGATGACCGTCCCAGATGCGCAGTGGAGCAGAGCGGAGCGCGCCTGCATCGACGCTCAAACCCAGAGCCGGCAACAGCCGCCCGAGCACGGCTTCAACCTGCAGGGGTTCGCGGCCGATGAAGGAGCCCACACCGATGCTGGTGCCCCCCTGGCGCGGGAAGGCCCAGCAGAAGCCATGGCGCACCAGGCCGAATTCGAACCGGGCCATGTCCGGCTCCAGCTGCTCCCCCTCCACATCCACCGCCGCGGCCTGGGCAAAACGGGGTCGTGCGGGTCCGAGCCCCAGGGAGGCAGCGAAGCGAGAGGATGAGCCATCGGCCACCACGAGTGCACGGGCCTTGAGCTGGCGCCCGAGCGATGTGCGCACACTCCAGCCCTCGCCGTTCCGCTCCACGGCCTCCACGGCACAGCCTTGCTCCAATTCGGCTCCTGCCGCCACCGCTTGGCTGCTCAAAAAGGCATCGAGCACCGAGCGGCGCACAATCCAGAACGGGGAGCGGCCCGGCAGCTCAGCCGTGACGGGGTCTTCCAGGCACCAGGTGAAGCGCACCTTCTCGATCACCCGATCCACCGCCGGGGCGAGATCGAAGGGGAACCAGCGCTGCACCGAGGCGGCCATGCCTCCCCCGCAGGGCTTGCTCCGCGGCAGATGCTCCCGCTCCAGCAGCAGCACTGAACGGCCGCGCTGGGCCAGGTGGAACGCGGTGGCGGCACCGGCGGCGCCGGCGCCGATCACGATCACATCGGCGTGGCTCAAACCTTGAGGATGTCAGCTTCCTTCTCGGCCAGATGCTTCTCGATCTGGGCGATGAAGCGATCGGTGAGCTTCTGAACCTTGTCCTGCTCGTCGCGGCTCTGGTCTTCGGAGAGCTCAGCGTCCTTTTCGCTGCGCTTGATCTTGTCGATCGCCTCCCGGCGAATGTTGCGCAGACCCACCTTGCCCTCCTCGGCGTACTTGGCGGCCAGTTTGCAGAACTCCTTGCGCCGCTCTTCGGTGAGGGGCGGAATGTTGATGCGGATCACCCGGCCATCGTTGTTGGGCGTCAGACCGAGATCACTTGTGGCAATCGCCTTCTCGATCAAGCCCATGGAGCCGCTGTCGAAGGGCTGGATCTGAAGCGTCTGGGCGTCGGGAGTGGAGAGGGTGGCCAGCGCCTTCAGCGGTGTATCGGCCCCGTAATACTCCACGCTGATCTTGTCGAGCAGCGAAGGGTTGGCGCGGCCAGTGCGGATCGAATTGAACGTACGCAGGGTGGATTCCAGCGACTTCTGCATGCTGGCTTCGAGATCCATGGCAGGGGGCTCAGGTGGAGGGGGTGATGCGGGTGCCGATCGGTTCACCCGCCACGACCCGGCCGATGTTGCCGGGGCCGAACAGGTCGAACACGACGATCGGGATGTCGTTGTCCTTGCAGAGGGCGATGGCGGTGCTGTCCATCACCTCGAGTTCCCCACTCAGAACCTGCTGAAAGGTGAGGGTGTCGTAGCGCACGGCATCGGCGTGCTTGGCGGGATCCTTGTCGTAAACGCCATCCACCTTGGTGGCCTTGAAAACCACATCGGCGTTGATCTCGGCGGCGCGCAGGGCTGCCGTGGTGTCGGTCGTGAAAAAGGGGTTGCCGCAACCGGCCCCGAACACCACCACACGTCCCTTTTCAAGGTGCCGGATGGCCTTGCGACGGATGTAGGGCTCGGCCACCTCCTGCATGGCAATGGCGGTCTGCACCCGGGTGGGCACCCCCGCCCTCTCGAGGGCGTCCTGGAGGCTGATGGCGTTCATCACCGTGGCCAGCATGCCGACGTAATCGGCGGTGGCGCGGTCCATCCCGGCGGCGGAACCCTTGAGGCCCCGAAAGATGTTGCCGCCACCCACCACGATCGCCACCTCAGTGCCGGCGGCCACAACGGCGGCCACGTCGGCGGCAATCCATTGGACGATGGCAGGGTCGATGCCGTAACCCTGCTCGCCCATCAGCGCTTCGCCGCTGAGTTTGAGAAGGACACGCCGATAAGCCATCCGGTTCAGCGCTCGGCATCTGCATTCGGCCGCAGAGTAGCAAGCAGCCAACTCAAGCCCCCGGCAGAGATTCCACCGCCACCGATGGCCCTTCGGCGCTCTAGTACTCGATACCGGCCTGGGCCTTCACCCCCTGCTCCCGGAACGGGTGGCGCACCAGCTTCATCTCGGTCACCAGATCGGCACGCTCCACCAGGGCCGGCGGGGCACCGCGGCCCGTGAGCGCCACGTGGGTGAGGGGCGGACGCTGCTCGAGGCCCGCCAGCACTTGCTCCAGCTCCAGGTAGCCCAGCTTGAGGGCCACGTTCACCTCATCGAGCACCACCAGCTTGCGCTGCGGATCGACGAGATGCCGCAGCGATTCGGCCCAGGCCTCCTGGACCAGCTGGCGGTCCCGCTCCCGGTCCTGGGTCTCCCAGGTGAATCCCTCGCCCAGGGCCTGCCAGTGCAGGGCCTCGCCGAACGTCGCCAGGGCCCGGGCCTCGCCCGGCAGCCAGCCCCCCTTGATGAACTGGATCACCGCCACCCTCTGCCCATGGCCGAGAGCACGCAACACCAGGCCGAGGGCCGCGGTGGTCTTGCCCTTGCCCTCGCCGGTGAACACCAGCACCAACCCCTTCTCCAGGTTGCGCTCCCCAACCCGCTGGCTCTGCACCTCGCGGCGACGCTCCATGCGCCGGCGGTACCCCTCGGCATCGGCTTCGGGGGCCAGGGCTCCCCCCGGGCCGATCTCACCGGCCAGCTGGTCGAGATCGGAGGGCGTTTCAGGCATTCGGAAGGCATCAGGCGGTCGCTGCACTCTGGCGCTGGCGGGAAAGGGCTGCATCCACCGCCTGCTGCTGATCGCGGCGGGTGATCCAGTGGTGGTAGGTCCGGGTGTGGATCGCCACCGAGTGGCCCATCATCCGGGCCGCCACCGTGTCAGGCAGACCGATGTGGATGGTGCGTACGGCCCAGGCGTGCCGCAGGTCGTAAGGGGTGATCGGCAGCCCGTAGCGGCGGAACTGCTCAGCCACCCGCCGACCCACCTGCTGCAGAGTGGTGCGTTCCAGGTCGGTGCAGACGGGAGGCAGGGCAGCGGCCTCCACCCCCAGCCGGGGCAGATCGAAGCGCTCCACCCAGCCGGGTTGGAACGGCCAAACCTGGTGTTCGCCGGTCTTGCTGGTGGGCAACACCCGCAAAACCCGATCACCACCGCACGCCAGGGCGGAACAATCACAGAAAAAAAGTTCGTGGTTGCGCAGGCCGTAGGTGGCCATCAGCCCGTAGGCCAGGCGCCATTGGGGGTTGGGGATGCGCTCCAGCAGCCCCAGGATCAAATCATCACTGGGCAGCTGGCGGAACTGGGCCCGATGCAGGCCGTAGCCCCCAGCCCGCTGGCTCCAGTCGGACGGCAACTCCAGTTCAAGGAAGCGGGCCAGGGCCGCCAGGGCAATGCCGCACTGCTGGCGGCTGCGGCTGGCGGGGCCATAGCTCTCAAGCACCTGCAGCAGCAGTGCCACATCGAGGGGGCGATCAGCTTCCTGGGCCTGGGCCCCGAGCCGCCGCAGGTAAGGCAGGTAGGCGCTGCGCCAGGTGGTGTGGGTGCCGGCGCGGTTATGGCGGCGGCGGGCCTCGGCGTGGAAGTTGCCGGCGAAGGCGTCGAGGGCGGGCTGCACAGACGATCCTGCGCCAAGGGACTTGCTTGGGGCCGCGGCCCCGCGGGCCGGTGCTGCGGCCACCCCCACGACCGAGGCAGCCAACCCCTTGCTGCGGGCCCATTGCGACCATTGGAACCGCTGCTGCTGCAATTGCTGCACCAGCTTGCGCAACTGCTGCTGGGCCTGGCGCAGGCCGCTTTCGTCGGCCGGAAGCCCAAGACTGATGCGCTGAACCGGATGGAGGCCGCTTCCCCGCCGGCAAGGCAGCGGACCGCGAAGACCAAGCCGCTGGCCGCGCAGCTCCAGGCGCAAGGACAATCCCCCAGCCGCCAGCAGGGCGTTCTGCTCGCGGATGAGCAGCTCGATCGAGGCGGACACGGGCGCATCGAAGGGCCCCCCGACGCTATCGAGCCGAATCGGCTCCGGCCAGGGCCGGACGGGATCCTTCAGGTTGGGGCACCAACGGCCATTGGCGCGGCGACAGCGTTACGCTCGGCGCACTCCCCACACCCCAGGCATGGCCAAGGTCGGCGTGCTTCTGCTGAACCTCGGTGGTCCAGAGCGTATTCAGGACGTGGGTCCGTTTCTCTACAACCTGTTCGCCGATCCGGAGATCATCCGGCTGCCCACACCGCTGCTGCAGAAGCCCCTGGCCTGGTTGATCAGCACCCTGCGCAGTGGCCGCTCCCAGGAGGCCTACAGGGCCATCGGCGGCGGTTCACCCCTGCGTCGCATCACCGAGCAGCAGGCACGGGAACTCCAGAGTGAATTGCGCTCCCGCGACGTGGAGGCCACCACCTATGTGGCCATGCGCTACTGGCACCCGTTCACCGAATCGGCCGTGGCCGACATCAGGGCCGACCACATGGATGAAGTGGTCGTGCTGCCGCTCTACCCCCACTTCTCGATCAGCACCAGCGGCTCCAGCTTCCGCGAGCTTCAGCGACTGCGCCAGGTGGATCCGGCCTTCTCACGGCTGCCGATCCGCTGCATCCGCAGCTGGTACGACCACCCCGGGTACATCGGCGCGATGGCCGAGCTGATCTCCCGCCAACTCGAATGCTGCGCTGATCCGAGCACTGCCCACATCTTCTTCAGTGCCCACGGGGTGCCCAAGAGTTACGTGGAGGAAGCGGGCGACCCCTACCAGAAAGAAATCGAGGGCTGTGCGGAGCTGATCATGGCCCGGCTCGAAGCCGAGCTGGGCCACCGCAATCCCTTCACCCTTGCCTACCAGAGCCGTGTGGGTCCGGTCGAATGGCTCAAGCCCTACACCGATGAGGCTCTGGTTCGGCTGGGGGAAGCGGGCGTCAAGGAGCTGGTGGTGGTGCCCATCAGCTTCGTGAGCGAGCATATCGAAACCCTCGAGGAAATCGATATCGAATACCGGGAGATCGCCACAGAGGCGGGCATCACCAACTTCCAGCGGGTGCCCGCCCTCGATGTGACCCCCAGCTTCATCCGTGGCCTGGCGGATCTGGTGCAGGAGTCACTGGAGGGTCCTGAGGTGAACCTCGACCAGGCGGCCCAGCTGCCCAACCGCGTGAAGCTCTATCCCCAGGAGAAGTGGTCATGGGGATGGAGCAACAGTTCCGAAGTCTGGAACGGCCGCCTGGCCATGGTGGGCTTCTCGGCCTTCCTGCTCGAGCTGATCAGCGGCAAGGGGCCGTTGCACGCCCTGGGTCTGCTTTGAGAACGATGGTTCGCCGCCGCCCCGTAGCTCTGATGGCCGCCCTGGCGCTGGCCCAGGTGCCCCTGGCTGTGGCTCCGGCCGGGGCCAACCCTGCCTGGAACCGGGGGGTGTTCCCGGTGACCCGCTTCCTTGGCTACACCAGCCATTTCGGAACCCGCACCGGTCCGAGCGGCTCAAGGGAGCCCCACAACGGCCTGGACATCGCAGCTCCCATGGGATCCCCGATCCGTAACTGGTGGAGCGGAACCGTCAGTGACGTGATCAGCGACGGAGCCTGCGGCATCGGTCTGGTGGTCCGCTCCGGGGACTACGAACACATCTACTGCCATCTTTCCGGCTCGGTCAGCGGCGGCTGGTACCGCAGCGGTTCCCTGGTCATCTACAAGGGCCAGCGGGTACGGGCCGGCGAGGAGATTGCCCATGTGGGCATGAGCGGACGAACCACAGGCCCCCATCTCCACTGGGGCATCCGTTACCGCGGCGAGTGGCTCAACCCCGGTGTGATCCTCAAAGCGATGGTGCTCAGCCGGCGCCGCTGAGCCAGCCCGATCCCCAGCCCCCAGGTCACCGTGAACCGCCTCGCTGAGAGACGATCCGCCGCCCCCCTCCACCTGCGCCTTGACCGGGCCTTAGTCTGGGTTGATCTCACCGACTGGGATCTGCCGCAGCCGTGACCCTCACGTCCGTCTCCCCTGCGGTGGAAGCCGCCGCCGCTCTCACCGTTCCTGGCCGTGTCAGTGGGGCTTATGCCCTGATGGATGCGATGCACCGCCACGGGGTGAAACACATCTTCGGCTATCCCGGCGGGGCCATCCTTCCCATCTACGACGAACTGCACAAGGCTGAAAGTCGGGGCTGGTTCAGCCACATCCTGGTGCGCCACGAGCAGGGCGGCGCCCACGCCGCCGACGCCTACGCCAGGGCCACCGGCCAGGTGGGGGTCTGCTTCGGCACCTCCGGCCCCGGTGCCACCAACCTGGTGACCGGCATCGCCACCGCCCAGATGGATTCGGTGCCCCTGGTGGTGATCACCGGTCAGGTGAGCCGCGCCGCGATCGGCACCGACGCCTTCCAGGAAACCGACATCTTCGGCATCACCCTGCCGATCGTGAAGCACTCCTGGGTGGTGCGCGACCCCGCCGACATCGGTCGGATCGTGGCCGAAGCCTTCCTGATCGCCTCCAGCGGCCGACCGGGCCCGGTGCTGATCGACGTACCCAAGGATGTGGGCCTTGAAGAATTCGACTACGTGCCGGTGCAACCCGGCAGCGCCAGGCCTGCTGGCTACACATTGCCCGCACCCCCTAAGGGAGCGGCGATCGCCAAGGCTCTGGACCTGATTCGTCAGGCCCGTCGGCCACTGCTCTACGTAGGTGGTGGAGCCATCAGCTCGGGGGCCCACGAGGCCGTCAAGGCCCTGGCCGAGCGCTTCCGCCTGCCGGTCACCACCACCTTGATGGGCAAGGGAGCCTTCGACGAGCAGGCGGATCTGGCGGTGGGCATGCTGGGCATGCACGGCACCGCCTATGCCAATTTCGCCGTCACCGAATGCGATCTGCTGATCGCCGCCGGTGCCCGCTTCGATGACCGGGTCACGGGGCGCGTCGACAGCTTCGCCCCAAGGGCCCAGGTGATCCACATCGACATTGATGCCGCCGAAGTGGGCAAGGTGCGGGTTCCGGAGGTGCCGATCGTCGCCGATGTGCGCGCGGCCCTTGAAGCCCTGCTCACGGCCTCCGAAGGGGAGCCCCCCAGCAACCGCACCGAGGCCTGGCTGGAGCGGATCGACAGCTGGAAGCATCACTACCCCCTTGTCGTGCCCACCCCCGAGGGAATGATCGCCCCCCAGGAGGTGATGGTGGCTCTGCAGGAGCTGGCCCCCAACGCCTACGTCACCACCGACGTCGGCCAACACCAGATGTGGGCCGCACAGTTCCTCCACAACGCTCCCCGCCACTGGATCAGCAGCAGCGGCCTGGGCACCATGGGCTTCGGCATGCCAGCGGCCATGGGCGTCCAGGTGGCCTACCCGGAGGCCCAGGTGGTCTGCGTGGCCGGTGACGCCAGCATCCTGATGAACATCCAGGAGCTGGGCACCCTCAACCAGTACGGGCTGCCAGTCAAGGTGGTGGTCATCAACAACGGCTGGCAGGGCATGGTGCGCCAGTGGCAGGAGAGTTTCTACGGAGAGCGCTACTCCAACTCCGAAATGACCGGCGGCATGCCCAATTTCGCTGCCCTGGCTGAGGCCTTCGGGGTGCGGGGCATGGCGATCACGGAGCGAGGGCGGCTTCACGCCGACCTGGCCGAAGCCCTGGCCCACCCTGGCCCGGTGTTCATCGATGTGCAGGTTCGCCGCAACGAAAACTGCTATCCGATGGTCCCCCCGGGGGCGAGCAACGCCCAGATGGTGGGACTGCCCAGCCATCCGGAACTGGCGATCGACACCATCCGTCAGTGCGGCAGCTGCGGCAGCAGCACCGCGAGCGCCCATCTGTTCTGCCCCAGCTGCGGGGCCAAGCTCTGAACAGGCGACAGAACGTTCTGCAGGCTCTGGCACTCAGCGCCCTTCTGATCAGCGCTCTTCTGCTTGGTCCATCTGCCTCCTGGGCCGCTGAGGTGCTGTCCGTGCGCAGTTCAACCTTGTTGAAGGTGGGGGACCACAACCGGATCTATGGCGTGCGCCTGGCTTGCGTCCAGGTCAACCCGCCCCAGGAAGCGGCGGCCCTCGATCTGGTGCGTCAGCGGTTGCCTCGGCACAGCCGGATCAATCTCAGGCCCGTGGGAGCCAGTGATGGTGAACTGCTCGCCCAGGTGAAAATCCTGCCCGGCGGTGACGATCTCGGCCGTTCCCTGGTGGAGGCCGGCCTGGCGGCGCCCCTGGGCGGCGCCCAACGGCCGAGCGCCTGCCATGGCGGCTCGCTTGTTCAATAGAGCTGGAGCCTTTGCTGCGCTGAGCGATGAGTCTGAACCGCACCGCCAAGGGCATCGTGCTGGTGCCCAGCCTGCTGCTGGGAGGAGCGTTCCTCTCGGCCGGCCTGTGGCTTCAGGGGGAAGCTGCCGCCAACCGGCCCGTGGCCCTGGCGATTGGCGGGGTGTTGATGGGCGCCGGCTTGCTGATTCAGTTCCTGCCGGAGCCCCCTTGAGAGCCCCGGCCCGCAACGAACAGATTCCTGTCTGCTTCTACTTGGGCGCCGCAGGCTTGGGAGCCGCTCCAGACCCGCCGCCCTGCTCCTGCACCAGCTTGAAGTAGTCGGGGGTGGGGAAGAAGACGTAGAGGTCGTCCTTCTGTTTGATGATCTCGCGAAGGACGGCGGACAGATCTGCCGCCTGGGGATTCAGTTTCTGGCGATCGGGGACCTTCGCCAGAGCGCTTTCAAGGGCGTCGTAGGAGAAAAAGAAAACACCCCGTGGCCCCTGGGGGGTGTTGATCGTCAGGAACGGCTTGGTGAAGAACACAGGCACGCTCAGGCCGTCGTTGATGGCCTTGTCGTTGAGCCCCTGCGCCTTGAGCAACTTCACGGCCTGGGCCCGGTCCTGGGGACGGGGAATCACGGCGCCGAAGAGTTTCTTGGTCTTGAGCTGCTTGTTGAGCTCGAGGATTTTTTCGTTGGCGACATTGAGCGGGATCGGCAGAAGCTTGACCTTCACCGACGGATTGGTCTTCCTGAAGGCCGCCAGTTCAGCCTCGGCCTTGGCACGATCGAGGTAGAGGGGAAGGATCAGGTCCTTGTCCCGTGGGATGGGCAAGGGAGTTCCCTTCTCATCGGTGAGCACGAAGACAGGAATCACCGCCAGCTTCTTGGCTGCAACAGCCTCGGTGATCGCCTGCGCCTGGGGAGGCGCCAGCAGCGTGCCAGCGGCGAGCAAGCTGATCTGGGAACCCAGGGCCACAGCGGCGCCCAAACGGCCCAGTCGGGCCCGCAAGCCAGGGGTGGAGAAGGGAGAGCGGGCCCGCATTCGTGCTCATCATGGAGACCCGAAGCCTAAGCACGGGATGGGACCTAACCTTCACCGGCTGGACGGTGCGGGTCATGACCACTGGCACGCGTGGCCTGCTGGCCCTTGGGGTCATCGCCGCGGTCCTGGGGGTGCAGGCCCTGACCGGAAGCAGCCCGATGCCGCGGCCCGTCGTGATGCTGCTGCCATCGGAGGGCCTGTTGGCGGGGCTGGGGGATGGCCTCAGGCGCGGCTACAAGCTGGCAGCAGAACAGAGCCGATCCTGCGGCCAATTGGCGCCGGAACTGGGCCTGGGCTGGGTGCCCCCAGGGGCCGATCCAGTTGCGGCGCTGGAGGCCGGCCCGCGCCTCTCACTGCTGATCGCCCCGCCGGCCGCCCCCCTGGCCGCCTACGGCCAACTGGCGGAGCGGCTGGGTGTGACGGTGCTGTTGCCACTGCAACGGGGTCTGTCACTGCAGCACCTGGCCGAACTGCCCGGGGCGGACCGGCTCTGGCCGCTCACACCCGCGCGCGGCCTGGCCGCCGACCAACTGGCCCGCGGCACCGTGGAGCGCGGTTGGCGAAAGGTGATGGTGATCCGCGATGGATCTGCCGAAGCCCGTCAGCTGGCAGAGCGCTATTTGGGAGCCCTTCAACAGGCCGGAGGAAAAGCCGTTGGCGCAGAGGAGACCCCGATCCATGTGGATCCCACCCAGCCGAAGCTCTGGAACCAGCTGCTCGAAGATGTTGCTTGGTATGGCCCTCAGGCTCTGGTGGTGATCACCCGCCCCGGCAGCACCCTGGCCAAGGCGGCGACCACCGCCCCCTGGCCCCAGGGTCTGGCGCTGGTCTGGCCCTTCCCGATCGAGAGCAGCCTGGCCGTCGCCCAGCTGGGAATCGACACCACCAGCCAGGGTCCGGGCTGGGGGCACTTTGCCGAGGCGTTTCGCCGGCGCTGGAACTACAGCCCGGGGTTGGTGGAGGCCGCTGGCTATGACGCCGGCCAGCTGTCGGCCGTGGCCGCGGTGCCGCCCCAGTCGTCCGGCCAGCAGGGCTGGGACCTGCTCTGGTTGGACCCTCACCTGAAGGCCCAGGATCTCTGCGCCGCCCTGGCGTTACGACGCGAGGGCAAGAAGCTGTCGCTCCGCGGTGCGGCAAGCAAGCTGGATCTGGCTCCCGCCGTTTCTCCTAACGCCGACCTGCCGCTGAGCGACCGTCCACCCCAACCCTGAACCGCCATGGCGATTCTCCCGGCTTTCGATGCCCCTGAGGCCCTGGTGGTGCCGTTCGAGCAGGTGGGCTTGGCGGACATCGCCAAGGTGGGAGGGAAGAACGCCTCCCTGGGTGAACTGATCCAGCGCCTGGGCCCCCAGGGGGTCAAGGTGCCCGGCGGTTTCGCCACCACCGCCGCGGCCTACCGCCTGTTCATCCAACGCAATGATCTGGCGGAACGACTGGACGCCCTGCTGGGAGGCCTCGACACCGCTGATCTGGGGGCCCTGCAGGCGGCGGGCCTGGCGGCCCGGCGGCTGATCCTGGAAGCGCCCCTGCCCATCGAATTGACGGCGGCGATCCGAGCCGGCTACGGGCGGCTGGCGGAACGCTGCGATCAATCCGGTGACGACCATCAACCACCCACCGTGGCGGTGCGCTCCAGCGCCACGGCGGAAGACCTGCCGGACGCGAGCTTTGCCGGACAGCAGGAGACCTACCTGAACATCCAGGGCGAGCAGGCCCTGCTGGGGGCTTGCCATCACTGCCTGGCCTCCCTGTTCACCGACCGGGCCATCTCCTACCGCCAGCTCCACGGCTACCGGCACGACGAGGTGGCCCTCTCGATCGGCATTCAGCGCATGGTGCGCTCGGACCTGGCCAGCTCCGGTGTGCTCTTCACCCTCGATACCGAAACAGGCTTCCGGGACGCCGTGCTGCTCACCGCCGCCTACGGCCTGGGTGAAAACGTGGTGCAGGGGGCGGTGAACCCAGACGAATGGCTGATCTTCAAGCCCACCCTGCTCACGGGGCACCGGCCGATCCTGAGCCGGCGGCTGGGCAGCAAGGCGATCCGCATGGTCTACGGGGCCTCCTCCGCTCTGGAGGGGTCAACCACCTGCAATCTGCCGGTGCCGGAGGAGGAGCGCAGGCGCTACGCCCTCAGCGACGACGAGGCCCTCACCCTGGCCACCTGGGCCTGCCGCATCGAGGCCCATTACTCCAGCCAACGGGGCACTCCCACACCGATGGACATCGAGTGGGGCAAGGACGGCCTCACGGGAGAGCTGTTCATTCTCCAGGCCAGGCCTGAAACCGTGGAATCGCGGCGTACGGGTGCCGTGCTGCGCCGCTGGCACCTGGAGCCCCACAACGCCGAGTGCCTCAGCCACGGGCGCGCCATCGGCGCCTCAGTGAGCAGTGGCCGCGCCAGGGTGCTCGAGAACCCAAGCCAGATCGATCGCTTCGAGAGCGGCGATCTGCTCGTCACCGCCCGCACCGACCCCGACTGGGAGCCGATCCTCAAGCGGGCCAGCGGCGTGATCACCGACCAGGGTGGCCGCACCTGCCACGCCGCGATCATCGCCAGGGAGATGGGCCTCACCGCCATCGTCGGCACCGGCGACGGCACCACGGCCATCACCGATGGGGAAACGATCACGGCCAGCTGCTGCGAGGGCGACGAAGGTCAGATCTACCGGGGAGCCCTCGACTATCGGCTTGAGGAAACAGTGATTGGGGATCTGCCGCCGACCCGCACCCAGATCCTGATGAACGTCGGTAACCCCGAGGAGGCCCTGAAGCTGGCAGCCATCCCCTGCGATGGCGTGGGCCTGGCACGCCTGGAGTTCATCATCGCCAACCTGATCCGCATCCACCCAATGGCGCTGCTGGCCCCGGAGCGGGTGGAGGATCCCGAGGAACGGCAGGCGATCGTCGAGCTGACGAGGGGTTATGAGCACCCCGCTGATTACTACGTCGATCGGCTCAGCCAGGGAATGGCCCGCATCGCCGCCGCCTTCCATCCGCGGCCGGTGATCCTGCGCTTCTCTGATTTCAAGAGCAACGAGTACGCCAACTTGCTCGGGGGGCGCTGGTTCGAACCGGTGGAGGAGAACCCGATGCTCGGCTGGCGGGGAGCCTCGCGCTACGGCTCTCCCGGGTTCAAAGAAGCCTTCGCGCTCGAGTGCGCGGCGCTCCGCAGGGTTCGCGAGGACATGGGGCTCGATCAGGTGATCCCGATGGTGCCCTTCTGCCGCACCCCCGAGGAGGCCGATCGGGTGTTGGCGGAGATGGCACGCCACGGGCTGGAGCGCGGCCGCGCCGGCCTGCAGGTCTACGTGATGTGTGAGCTGCCCAGCAATGTGATCGGCGTCGATGCCTTCGCCGAACGCTTCGATGGCTTCTCGATCGGCTCCAACGACCTCACCCAGCTCACCCTCGGACTGGATCGGGATTCGGCCCTGGTGGCGGAGCTGTTCGATGAACGCCACCCCACCGTGATCGAACTGATCCGGATGGCGATCCGCGGAGCGCGGCGCAACGGCCGCAAGATCGGCATCTGTGGCCAGGCCCCGAGCGATTACCCAGACTTCGCCCGCTTTCTGATCGAGGAGGGCATCGACTCGATCAGCCTCAACCCGGATGTGCTGCTGGCCACGCGCCTCTCAGTTGCGGCGATCGAGGCGGAGCTGGGCGGTAGCGCTGCCACAGGAGCATCAGGTGGGTCGCCGAGCGCAGGACGCTGAGCACCGCCAGGGATAGACAGAGCGGGCAGTGGGTCAGCGACATGGATGGCCGTGGTTTGTGCCCAAGGGTGGCACCGATCACAAGCCGTCGCTGGTGTTTCGTTGGATGCTGGAATGTGGCATGGCGTTCAAGGAGCTCCAGTGCTGCGGTTGAACGCGCTGAAGTTGCCCCTCGATCACGATGACGAGGCACTGCTGGCGGCGGTGTTGCGGCGCCTGCGCATCCCCGCCTCGGATCTGCTGAGCCACCGGGTGGTCAAACGCAGCATCGATGCCCGCAAACGCCAATCCATCCAATTGACCTATGGCCTCGATCTGGAGGTGAACGGGGAGACCGCGCTGTTGCGCCGCTTCCGTGGCGATCCCCACCTTCATCGATGCCCCGACACCCGTTACCGGCCCGTGGCCAGGGCGCCGGAGCACTGGGGCACGGGTGGGGAACCACGGCCGATCGTGGTGGGAGCAGGGCCCTGCGGCTACTTCGCGGCCCTGCTGCTGGCCCAGATGGGCTTCCGGCCGCTGCTGCTGGAACGCGGTAAAGCGGTGAAGGAGCGCACCGCCGACACCTTCGGTTTCTGGCGTGGGACCCGCCCGTTCGACCCCGAATCCAATGCCCAGTTCGGCGAGGGGGGGGCCGGCACCTTCTCCGACGGCAAGCTCTACAGCCAGGTGAGGGACCCGCGTCACATCGGCCGCAAGGTGCTCGAGGAACTGGTGGCCTGCGGGGCCCACCCGGAAATCCTCACCCTTCACCGGCCCCACATCGGCACCTTCAAGTTGGCCACGGTGGTGCGGGGTCTGCGCTCACGCATCGAAGCTCTGGGGGGGGAGGTGCGCTTCATGAGCCGGGTGGAGCGGCTGCTGATCGAGTCTGACGACGACGGGCGACGGGTGGTGGGGGTGAAGCTCAGCGATGGCAGCGAACTGGGTGCTGAACAGGTGGTGCTGGCGATTGGCCACAGCGCCCGTGAGACCTTCGCCACGCTCCATCAGCAAGGGGTGGCCATGGAGCCCAAACCGTTCGCGGTGGGGCTGCGCCTCGAGCATCCCCAGTCCCTGATCGACCAGGCCCGCTGGGGGGCTTGCGCCGGCCATCCCCTGCTCGGCGCGGCGGAGTACAAGCTGGTGCACCACGCCAGCAACGGCCGAACGGCCTACAGCTTCTGCATGTGTCCCGGGGGTCTGGTGGTGGGCGCCGCCTCCGAGCTCGGCGGTGTGGTGACCAATGGGATGAGCCAGCACTCCCGCAACGAGCGCAACGCCAACAGCGCCATCGTGGTGGGCATCAACGTTGAGGATCTGGCCCCGTTCGGGAAGGGGCCCGGGGATCCCCTGGCGGGGGTGGCGTTTCAACGCCATTGGGAAGCCAAAGCCTTTGCCCTCGGCGGGGGAAATTACCAAGCCCCGGGCCAGCGGCTCGGTGATTTCCTCAAAGGCCAGCCCTCGGGAGAAGCGGGTGTGGTGCTGCCCTCGTACACCCCGGGGGTTCGGTTCACAGATCTGGGCGAAAGCCTGCCGGGCGAAGTGATCGCGGCGATCCGGGAAGCTTTGCCAGCCTTCGAGCGACAGATTCCCGGATTCGCCATGGCAGGGGCGGTGCTCACAGGCGTGGAGACCCGTACCTCCTCACCGGTCAGGCTGCCTCGGGGCGAGTCGTTCGAGAGCATCAACACCGGCGGGCTCTACCCAGCGGGGGAAGGGGCCGGCTATGCCGGCGGAATTCTCTCGGCGGCGATGGATGGGATCGAAGTGGCCGAGGCGGTGGCGCTCACTCTTCGTCATCGTCACTTCCCAGCGGTACCAGCCGAATCTGCTTGCGACCCAGTTTGATCTCGAACTCATCGCCGGGGGAGAGATCGAGGATCGAGGTGTAGGCCTTACCAACCATGAGGTTTCCGTTGAATTGCACCTTGGTGATGTAGCTCAGCTTGCGACCACCCTTGGAGCTCTTGGATCCAGAGGAAAAGTCGACACCCTTGGCCGCCAATAGGGCTTCGTAGAAAGCCGTGAAGTTCAGACGCTCGCTGCCATCCTTCTTGCTGGAGACGTAGCCGCAGGCGCGCACGATCTCCGACTTTCCGGCCTCACCCAATTCTTTGACCTTCGCAAGAAGCTCGGCACCTGTGAGCATGGTCTCGTGTAGTCGTACCCAATCATCTTCTCACCCCAGCGGCGCCGTGAATAGCCATCAATGCTCACCTCTGGCACAAAAGAGTTACCACTTGTTTCACCAACAAGCTCCCGTAGTCAGCCATGAGATCGCCATGACCATCACGATCTACGCCTGGGCGACGATGCCACTCCACTGCACGGCCTTGACCTGATCCCGCCGCCAGGAATGGAACAGCAGCGGCTCGGCATGGGTGCACAGCGGGCAGGCACTGATCTGTCCAGCACCGATGCCCTCCCGCTCCAGTTGCAACCGGATCGCCCGGCGCAGATCCAAACGATCACGTCCCGGTTCTGCGTCAGGGGTCATGGCTGCAGCCGCTTCAAGGGCTTCCAGCGGCCGGTCCAGCGCGTCACCGCCCAGGGACTGGGCCACCTGCTCAGACACAGATCGCTCCACCTGGTAATTGGTGCCACTGATGGCAGGCCCCAGTGCCACCACCAGATCCCCCCGCAGGCTTCCGGCTGCCTCCAGCTGCCGAATCGCCTCCGGCAGGATCCGACCCGCCACCCCCCGCCAGCCGGCATGGCAGGCGGCCACCCGGCCGCTGGAGCGATCGGCGATCAACACCGGCGGGCAGTCGGCGCCGCAGACCCAGAGGCTCTGGGCGCCCAGATCACTCACCAGCCCATCCGCCTCAGGCCATGGGGCGTCCGTGGCCTGGGAGGCCGCCAGCACGGTGGCGCTGTGGATCTGACGGCAGCGGTGCACACTCACGCCCGCACTGATCACACCAGCGAACACCTCGGGACCACGACCCTGCCACTGGCGGGTGAAAAAGCCGTGCTCGAAGCCTTGGAGCAACTCGCACTGAAGGTAATAGCCGCCGTAGCAACCGATCCAGCTCCAACCCTCCAGGCCGTTGAAGGCCACATCGGGGCGATCGAAAGGAGCGTCGACGGCTTCAGCCATGGCTGAATTCAGGGGTCGGGGAGATCCCGCAGCAGCCAGAAGCCTTCCAAGCGTGAGTCGCCATCACTGGCCTGGACGCCGATGAACTGCACACCGCCAGCCTGCTCGCGGGCGGTGCGGAAGGCCGCCGCCGCCGCCGCCGCTTCATCTGGCTGGAGATTGGCCAACAGCCATCGCGCTTCGATCCCCGCCTCCAGCACCAGTTGCTCGCCCGCGATCTCCAGCCGCACGGGCTCCAGACCGGCCAGCCAGCCGGCGATGGCCAAAGCCCGGCCGCGGCTGAACAGGCGCAACCCCGGCACCGGCACATCGCCATCGAGGCCCGTCGGCAACGCCACCAGACCGGAGAAGCCGATCGGCCACTGGGACGCATCGCGCAGATCCGCCAAGGGGATCGAGGCCCATTCCCAGCTGTCCCCGCGCACCTCCTCCGGCAGGGGCAGCGCCAGGGGTTGAATCGCTGCGGGGGGTGGTGCCAGGGGACCGGCCATGTAGCCAGGCTCCTGGGGGTAAACCGAGCGCTGACGTTCCTGAAGCCACTCCACCAGGGCATAGCAGCGACGGGAGGGCACCACATCGAGGCCCAGTTGTTCCGCGGCCCGCTGCACCATGGTGCGCATGGACCCACGCCAGCAGCGCAGCCGTCGGGGCGGGCCGAAACCCTGGTGGCTCGCCTGGGCCAGGGCCTGCTCAAGGGCTCCCTTGAGCCAGGCGGAATTGACGCTGCTGGCGGGGCAGGTCAGGGACCAGCGAAAGACCGGCTCAGCTCCCTCCAGGGAGGGGCTTGAGCAGATCAGCAGCTCCCAGCGCTTCTTGCCATCGGGCTCCAGCACCGGCCTGGAGTAATAGTCGAGTTCCCAGTCGGCGAGGACGGCCGTGATCATCCGGCGTTTTGCTCCTGCTGGCGCAGCACGCTGCGGGCGCGGTTGGCCCGTTCGACGGCTTCGGACAGGACTTTCTCCTTGTCGATCAACCATTCTCCGGGCTGCCCCTCGAGCAGGGCGGTATTCAGGGCGATGCGACCCCGGCCTGGATCCAGCTCGGTGATCAGTGCCTTGACCCGGTCGCCCTGGTCGAACACCTCGCGCAACTCCCTGAGTTGGCCGCCAGTGACACAGGAGTGGTGCAGCAGGCCACTGACGCCGCCGAGATCCACGAAGAAGCCGTAGGGCTTCACCGAAACCACCTGGCCCTCCACCAACTGACCCACCTCAAGATCGGAGAAGCGCGCGGCGACGGCGGCCCGCTTCTCCGAGAGCACGAGTTTGCGGGTGTCAGCATTGACCTCAAGGAAGGCCAGGCCGAGGGTCTTGCCCACCAGGGCTTCGTGGTTCTCGCCCTCCTGCAGTTGGGAGCGGGGGATGAAGGCCCGTAGGCCCTCGAGATCGCCGGTGACACCGCCGCGGTTGAAGCCGGTGATCTTCACCTGCACCACCTTGCCGTCCTTCTCAAGCTGCTTGACCTTGTCCCAGCTCTGGCGAAGGGCCAGGGCCCGGCAGCTGATCGTCACCATGCCGTCAGCGTTCTGCTCGCGGGTGACGAGCACCTCGATCGACAGCCCCTTGGGGAAACGCTCCTTGATGTTGGTGATCACCCCGAGGCCGCATTCGCTCTTGGGCATGAACGCGGGGGCCTTGCCGCCGATGTCCACGTAGACCCCGTCGCTCTCGGGGCCGATCACCACCCCACGGACCACCTCACCAGTGGTCCCCACGGGCTCGTTCTCGTCGAGGGCGGCCAGGAACGCCTCCTCATCGAAGTCGAATTCATCGACGATGCGGGCCATGCTGGCCGCTGAGGGAGCCGCCGTGCCAGCCGCCATGCCAACTGCCGTGGCAGCCGCCGCGGGGCGCCGCTTGGAGCCGCTCTCGGCGGGGCCGAGCAGATCGGCCATGGTCAGCCCTTCAAGGGAACCGAGGTCGAACAGCTCCTCATCACCTGAAGGCTTCAGCCGCGATGGCGCTTCCGGCCGGAGAGGGGCCTGCAGCGGAGCTTCGCCGCGGGCGACCCGGACGGCGTTCTCCAGTTCGTTCGCCCGTTGACTGGCCGCCTCGGCCTCGACCCTGGCGGCGGCGGCCTCCCGCTCGAGCTTCTGCTGTTCCTCCCGCTTGCTGATGTGCAGCACCTGCAGAGGCTGACGGGAAGGGGCGGGAGCAGAAGCCGCCTCCACCGCAGGACGAAGGGAGTTCGGCGGCACAGGCCGGGGGGAGCGGGCCGGTTGAGGCGGCTGAGGGGTGCCGGATCCGGCCATGGCCTGGGAAAGGTGACAGCCTTTCACTCTAGAGAGGCCCCTTCGGATGACACGCTCCCTGGCCCAGATGGCCTGGCCCGAGGTGCAGGCGGCCGCCGCCCGCCCCGGCAGCACCGTGCTCTGGCCCTTCGGCGCCTTCGAGCAGCACGGGCCCCACTTGCCCCTGGGCACCGACGGGCTGTTCGCCGAGCGGATCGCGGGCGCTGTGCTCGAGCGCCTGGACCCCCATCTGCCGATCTGGCAGCTGCCCCTGAGTCCATTCGGGTTCTCGCCCGAGCACCGGGACTTCCCTGGCACCGTGAGCCTGGGGGCGGAGCTGATGATTCAACTGGTGGTGGAGGTGGGAGCGGATCTGGCGCGCACGGGGTTCGAGCGCGTGGTGCTGTTCAACGGCCATGGCGGTCAGATCGGCCTCCTGCAGGCGGCGGCCCGCCAACTGCGGGCTGAACATCCCGAGCTGGCCGTGCTGCCCTGCTTCCTCTGGAGCGGCCCGGCGGGGATCAGCGCCCAGCTGCCGGAACCGGAGCGCAGCGAGGGTCTGCATGCGGGCCTGGCGGAAACCAGCCTGATGCTGCATCTGGCCCCGGAACTGGTGGGGCCGGAGCGTCCCAGGGATGGCCAGCTGAGCATCGCGCCCCCAACGGGCTGGAGCCTGGAGGGGGCGGTGCCCGATGCCTGGCTCACGGGTGACCTCTCAAGTTGCGGAGTGGTGGGCGATGCCGCCAACGCCTCGGATCAGCTCGGGGGCACCCTCAACCGGGCCCTTGTCGACGGCTGGAGCGAGCTGCTGACCAATCTGTTGACCAGCGACTGGCCGCCACGGCCAGGCAGGGGACCGGAACCAGGCTGAGGGGTTGTGTCATGGCCTTGAAAGCGCCCATAGCCGTTGCCTTACGGCCATGGCTACAGTCAAAGCTTCTTCAACAGTGAATGGACGCCATGCCGACCCTCGAATCCGATGCGGCTCGCTCCATCCCTTCCCTGGACGTTTCTGGCGGGGTTGGCGGCACCGAGCTGCCCGATTTCAGCAGCGCCACCTACAAGGACGCCTACAGCCGCATCAATGCGATCGTGATCGAAGGTGAGCAGGAAGCCCACGACAATTACATCTCCCTGGGCACCTTGATTCCTGATCAGGTGGAGGAGCTGGGCCGGCTGGCCCGCATGGAGCTCAAGCACATGAAGGGCTTCACCGCCTGCGCCAAGAACCTTGAGGTGGTAGCGGACATGGACTTCGCCAAGGAATTCTTCTCTCCGCTCCACGGCAACTTCCAAGTCGCCCTTGCTGAAGGCAAGGTGGTCACCTGCCTGCTGATCCAGGCCCTGCTGATCGAAGCTTTCGCGATCGCGGCCTATCACATCTACATTCCTGTCGCTGATCCCTTCGCCCGCAAGATCACCGAAGGGGTCGTCCAAGACGAGTACACCCATCTCAACTACGGCCAGGAGTGGCTCAAGGCCAACTTCGAAGCGAGCCGCGAGGAGCTCGAGCAAGCCAACCGGGCCAACCTGCCCCTCGTGCGCTTGATGCTCGATCGAGTGGCCGCCGACGCGTCGGTGCTGCAGATGGACAAGGAAGATCTGATCGAGGATTTCCTGATCGCCTACCAGGAAGCCCTCACCCACATCGGCTTCAGCACCCGGGAAATTGCCCGGATGGCTGCGGCGGCCCTGGTCTGAGCCTCCACGTCAACCGGCTCTTGCACAAATGGGGGCCGGTAACGTCGCGTGCTCCACTGGATCCAGGTTCAGATTCCGCCCATCCGCCGCGCATGTTTGGTCTGATCGGTCACTCCAGCAGTTTCGAGGAAGCTCGCCAGAAGGCCCGCGCCCTCGGCTACGACGACTACGCCGACGGCGATCTGGACATGTGGTGCAGCGCCCCACCCCAGCTGCTGGAAACGGTCCAGGTCACCAGCGCCACGGGCACCACGATCAAGGGGGCCTACATCGACTCCTGCTTCGTGCCGGAGATGCTCAGCCGCTTCAAAACGGCCCGCCGCAAGGTGCTCAATGCCATGGAACTGGCCCAGAAGAGCGGCATCGACATCACCGCCCTGGGGGGCTTCACCTCGATCATCTTCGAGAATTTCAAGCTGCTGCAGTTCCAGCAGATCCGCTCCACCACCCTTCAGTGGGAGCGCTTCACCACCGGAAACACCCACACCGCCTGGGTGATCTGCCGTCAGGTGGAAAGCAACGCACCCTTGGTGGGCATCGATCTGAACCGGGCCAAGGTGGCGGTGGTGGGCGCCACCGGCGACATCGGCAGCGCCGTCTGCCGCTGGCTGCATCACCGCACAGGCGTGGCTGAGCTGCTGCTGGTGGCCCGCCAGGCCCAGCCCCTGCTCGACCTGGCGGAGGAACTGGTGGGTGCCCGCATTCTTGAACTGGAGGCAGCCCTGGCCGAAGCGGATGTGGTCGTATGGGTGGCGAGCCTTCCCCAGACCCTGGAGATCGACGCCGCTCGGCTGCCCAAGCCCTGCCTGATGATCGACGGCGGCTATCCCAAGAACCTCGACACCAAGGTGGCCGGCAATGGCGTGCACGTGCTGAAGGGCGGCATCGTCGAGTTCTGGCAGGACATCGGCTGGAAGATGATGGATGTCGCCGAGATGGATCAACCCCAACGCCAGTTGTTCGCCTGCTTTGCCGAGGCGATGCTGCTCGATTTCGAGGGCCTTCACACCAACTTCAGTTGGGGGCGCAACAACATCACCCTGGCCAACATGGAGAAGATCGGTGAGGCCTCCGTGCGCCACGGCTTCCAGGCCCTGGGCCTGACCCCCTCCCAGCTCGGGGCCCTGGCGAGCGTTTGAGAAGGCCCTTCTGCTCACTCCCGATCGCGCCGTTCATCCACCCGTAACCCATGGCCCGCCGCCCTCTGCTGGACTTCGAAAAACCCCTGGTGGAACTCGAGGAGCAGATCGAGCAGATCCGACAACTGGCGAAGGATTCAGAGGTGGATGTCAGCCAGCAGCTGCTGCAGCTGGAAACCCTGGCGGCCCGCCGGCGCGAGGACATCTTCAGTGCGCTCACCCCAGCCCAGAAGATCCAGGTGGCCCGCCACCCCCAGAGGCCCAGCACCCTCGACTACATCCAGCTGATCACCGATGAGTGGTACGAACTCCACGGCGACCGCCGCGGCTCGGATGATCAGGCCCTGATCGGCGGTGTGGGGCGCCTGGGCGACCAGTCGGTGGTGCTGATCGGCCACCAGAAGGGTCGCGACACCAAGGAAAACATGGCCCGCAACTTCGGCATGGCCTCCCCAGGGGGATACCGCAAGGCCCTGAGGCTGATGGAACACGCCGACCGCTTCCGGCTGCCGATCCTCAGCTTCATCGACACCCCGGGGGCCTACGCCGGGGTGCTGGCGGAAGAACAGGGGCAGGGGGAGGCGATCGCCGTGAACCTGCGCGAGATGTTCCGCCTGCGGGTGCCGATCATCGCCACGGTGATCGGCGAAGGGGGCTCCGGAGGTGCCCTGGGGATCGGCGTCGCCGACCGGTTGCTGATGTTCGAGCACAGCGTCTACATGGTCGCCAGCCCGGAAGCCTGCGCCTCGATCCTCTGGCGCGATGCCGCCAAGGCTCCGGTGGCGGCCGCCGCCCTCAAGATCACCGCTTCCGATCTGCTCCGGCTTGGCGTCATCGATGATGTGATCCGCGAACCTTCAGGCGGGAACCATTGGGCCCCACTGGAGGCTGCCGCCGCCCTGCGAGAGGCCCTGTTGCGGCACCTTGGAGCGCTCAAGGAACTCAGCGAGAGCAGTCTTCTAAAGGAGCGTTACGCCAAATTCCGGCGCATGGGCCAGTTCCAGGAGTCGGCGGTCACGGCTCTTGGTGAATTGACGCTGGCCGAGTCGGCCAGAGCAGAACCTGGCTGGGTGGAGGACAACCCGTCGGGAGTCTCCAGCAGCGATGCATCCGATTTCGGGGCCACGGATTCCCCTGCCAATTCCTAAAGTTCACCTTGAACCGCAATCGCCTTTGGCCGCCGTTCTGATCACAGGGGCTTCACGGGGAATCGGAGCGGCGGCTGCCCGACGGTTCGCCCAGGCCGGCCATGATCTCCTGTTACTGGCTCGCACCGCTTCCGACCTGGAGGCGCTGGCAACGAGCCTGGCTCCGCTGGACCGGCGGGTGGAAACCATCACGGTGGATCTCAGTGATCCAGTAGCGGTCGTCCCCGCCCTCGACGATCTCCTCGGGCGGGGGCTGCTCCCGTCGGTGGTGATCAACAACGCCGGCGGGGCTTATACCGGAGAGCTGGCGACCATGGAGTTGCACCACTGGCAGTGGCTCTTTCAACTCAACCTCACCAGTGTGTTCCAGGTCACCCAGGTGGTGCTTCCCCACTTGCGCTCGGCCGGAGGCGGGCTGATCATTAACGTGAACAGCCACGCTTCCCGCAAGGCGTTCCCCGAATGGGGCGCCTACTGCGCCAGCAAAGCCGCCCTTGAATCGTTCAGCCGTTGCCTGGCCGAGGAAGAGCGGAGCCACGGCATCCGGGTGAGCACCCTCACCCTGGGGGCGGTCGACACGCCTCTTTGGGGGACGGAAACCGTCCACGCCGACTTCGATCGCCGTGCCATGCTTTCTCCAGATCAAGCGGCGGAAGCCCTGTTGTTTCTGGCCCAACAGCCTCAATCTCAGGTGGTGGATGACATCACCCTCATGCCCGCCACAGGAACATTTTGATCTCCATGACAACCACTCTCCCGTCCAGTAGGGGGCTCAAGACCGCTGCGCCCAAGCTGGTGAACACCCCTGTCGCCGTGCCCGGACCGGTCAGCCTGCGCATCCGTCAGCGGTTGGAGGAGGCCGGGGCCCCCTTCATGGCCAACGACAACCTCGCCGAGTACCTCCAGGAGGGCGAACTCGACCAGCTGGAGATCGAGGTGGCCGGGAAGGTGCGTGAACTGCTGCGCAGCCTCGTGATCGACATCGACAACGACCACAACACCGAGGGAACGGCGGAGCGGGTCGCTCGCATGTACCTCCATGAGGTGTTCAAGGGCCGCTACCAGATGCAACCGAAGATTGCGAGCTTCCCCAACGTCAAACAGCTCGACGAGATCTACACCGTCGGCCCCATCAGCGTGCGCTCCGCCTGCTCGCACCATCTGGTGCCGATCCTCGGCAACTGCTGGATCGGGATCAAGCCCGGTGAACGGGTGATCGGTCTGTCGAAATTCGCCCGGGTGGCCGATTGGGTGTTCTCCCGACCCCACATTCAGGAGGAGGCGGTGATGATCCTGGCTGACGAGATCGAGCGCCTCTGCGAGCCCCAGGGTCTGGCGATCCTGGTGAAGGCGCAGCATTACTGCATGAAGTGGCGCGGGGTGAAGGAACCCCAGACCAGCATGGTCAATTCGGTGGTGCGCGGCGACTTCCGCCACGATCCCAGCCTCAAGCAGGAGTTCTTTGAACTGGTGCGCCAGCAGCAGGCTCTGCTGACCACCTGAGGCCCACAGCCTTAATGGCTACGGCGCTCCACGATCGCCTCAGTTGGCCTTCAGCACCGGACCGACCGGGGCAGAGGCCACCCGCTTGACACTGCCGCTCTGGGGCACAACGACCACCACCACCAGCTGACGGCCCACATCGGCTGGACCAGGTAGGTAGGTCACCCCATCCGCCCCTGGGATCAGGCTCCAGCGGAGCTCCCCTGGAGCGCGGCGGTACCAGTGGTAAGCCCTGGCGGGCAGACCAGCCAGGGAGGAGGCCCGCAGGCTCGCCCAGATCAGATTTCCCTCGACAGCCTGACCGGCCAGGACCACTCCAGCGAGCCCGGTCACAGTCTGCTCGATTGCCCCTTCCAGCTTCTGATCCGCGCCGATCTGCTGGCGCAGCACGCCGATCTGCTGCTGGGGATCCCCTGTCAGCCCGGGCACGCACTGCAAGCTGCCCTCCACCAGCTGACAACCGGGAAGCATGTCCTGGGCCCTGGCCGGCCAACCTGCGCAGGCCAACAGAGCCAGGCCCGGGAGGGCCAACAGGGTCAAAGGGTGAAGGCGGCGCATCGATCGAGGATCAACCTCGGCGATCTTCGCCCATCTCGGGCCCTGCCCCTTGCCTGAGGGCGCTCACCAAGGCCTCCACCCTGGCCAGATCCTTGTCCCCGGGGGAGCGCTCCACGGCGCTGGAGGCGTCGAAGCCATCGGGCCGCAGCTCGTTCAGCAGCCCGGGGAGCCGCTCCGGCGACACCCCGCCCGCCAGCCACCAGGGCATGGGAGGGGTAAAAGTACGCAGCCAGGCCAGCGGAATCGCCTGGCCCGTGCCCCCGAGTTGATCGGGCACCCAAGCATCCAGCACCAGGGCCTCCACGGCGCCTTCATAGGCCAGGGCCCGATCCAGATCAGCCGCCGAGCGCACCCGCAGGGCCTTCCAGATCGGGCAGCCCAGGCGACCGCCCAGGTCGGCGCAGAACGCCGGGCTTTCCTCTCCGTGCAGTTGCAGCACCTGGTGGCCGCGGTCGGGACGCAGCTCCTCGAGGATGGTGGAATCAGGATTCGCCACCACCAGCACGCGCAGCAACGATGGGTTGACGGCTGTCGCGGCCGCAAACAGGGCGGGACGGAGGGCCGCCTCCAGGAAGCGCGGGGTGCCGGCGACGCCGATCACACCGATCGCATCGACTCCGAGCCGTGCGACGGCCGCCGCCTGCTCGTTCTGGCGCAGGCCGCAGATCTTGAGTCGAGGCGCCGGCAAGGGAGTTCGGACGGGGCACTGGACCTTTCTAGGATCAGCCCCAGTGGACCCTGGCCAAGCGGGGCATCGCCGAGGCAGATCGCGTGGGTGAGGGCTGGCAGCTGATGACGATCCGGGGGATCCCCCTGCGCATCCACCCCAGCTGGTTCGTGATTCTGGCCCTGGCCACCCTGGGCTTTCAGGAGCGCTACGGCCAGGAACTGGCCGGGTCCACCAGCGCCGGCAGCCTCTGGGTGCTGGCCTTCCTGACGGCGCTGCTGTTGTTCGTCTCGGTGCTGCTGCACGAGCTGGGCCATTCCCTGGTGGCCATGGCCCAGGGGGTGAAGGTGCGCAGCATCACCCTGTTCCTGCTGGGGGGGGTGGCCAGCGTCGAGCGGGAATCCACCACGCCCTTGGGAGCTTTCCTGGTGGCAGTGGCCGGACCCGTGGTCAGCCTGCTGCTGGCGGCTGGGCTGATCAGCTCCACCCATGTGCTGGCCCATGTTTCGCCCCTGCTGGGCGCCATGGCCGCTGAACTGGGGGCCCTGAATCTGGTGCTCGGGCTGTTCAACCTGCTGCCCGGCCTGCCTCTCGATGGCGGTCTGATCGTCAAGGCGCTGGTCTGGCAGGCCACCGGCAGCCAGCGCAAGGGCGTGAAGGTGGCTGTCGGCTGCGGACGTTTCCTTTCCCTTCTGGCCGTTGGGATCGGCACGGTGCTGGTGCTGCGGGGAGGCGGCATCAGCGGTTTCTGGCTGATCCTGCTGGGTTGGTTCGGCCTCGGTGCCGCCCGCAATCAGGTTCAGGTGCTGGCGCTGCAGAAGGCCCTGAGAGATCTGAAGGTTCGGGACGCGGCCAAGCGCCGCTTCCGGGTGATGGAATCCAATACCAGCCTGCGGGAGCTCAGCCGCGTGCGCATGGCCGACGATGACGGCAACGGCGACTGGATGCTGGTCTGTGATCGGGGCCGCTGGCAGGGGGTGATCGACGACGAACCGCTCAAGGCCCTGCCGGTGCAGCGCTGGGATCGGGAGCGCCTGGGCGACCATCTGCAGCCGCTCAGCAGCCTCTCCAGCATCCGTGAGGATGCGCCCCTGTGGGAGGCCGCCCTGCAGCTGGATGAACCTGACCTGCGACGGCTGCTGGTGCTCAGTGCCGCTGGGCTCCCAAGCGGCACCCTGGAGCGCTCAGACCTCTCTGAAGCGGTGCTGGCGCGCATGGGCTTGACATTGCCGAAGGGTCTGCTGGAGGCCGCCCAACGCCAGGGGGGCTATCCCCTCGGCCTGGCCCTCGGTCAGGTGGCCCGCTCGATGCTGGCCAGCGGCGAAACCGTGGCCGAGCCCCCCACTGGGCCTCAGGCCCCAGCGTCGCCCCAGCGGTAGCGGTCCCGCCTGGCCTCGATTTTGTCCAGCTCGCTGCCCTCCAGGGGCCGACAGATCAGCTCTCCGCCCGCCAGGTGAGTGGCCGCCGATCGGAGCAACAACGCTTCCAGCGCCTGATCCGGCAACGGCATCGGGACCAGGACCGGCGGCGGCTGGCCGAACACCAGCCGCCAGAGCGCCTCGGGCGGATCCAGCAGCAGGCTGCCGTGCTGCAACAGATGGCCCCGTCGCCAGAGCTGGGCACTGCCCACACGCTTGGCGCCATTCGCCTGCACCAGGTCGGCGGCCGTGCTGGTGGCAAAGCAGCTGCTGCGCTGACCGCTGGCCGCCGCCGTACCCAGGTGGAGGGGTTGCCCAAGCTCGCTGAAGGCCTCTCGCAGCCAGGCGCAGGCCTGCTGATAGGCGAGTGGCCGGGAGGCGGGGGGATCGGGCCAGATGAGGGCATAGGTGAGGCAGCCGGCATGGAGCACCGCACGTCCGCCCGAGGGGCGCCTCACCAGCTCAATGCCCTGTTCGGTCGGCAGATCCGCCCAGTGGGCCTGCAGGCTGCGCTGGTGCCAGCCCAACGACAGGGTGGGACGCGACCAGCGGTAGAGCCGCAAAACCGGACCGCCCCGTCCCGCCACCAGTTCATCGAGCAGCCAGTCGTCAATGGCCATCTGCCAATCACCCGGCAGGGTCAGCGGTGGAATCCATCGCCAGGGCCGAGGGGTAGGGGCCATGGGGGATGCTGGGTCGGCAGAGGAATCGGGGGGCAGCGGGACCATGCCTTGGCAGCTTTTGCCGCTGCTACCCCTGGGCATCCTGGCGGGTCTGCTCTCAGGGGTGCTGGGCATCGGCGGCGGCCTGGTGTTTTCGCCGCTGCTGCTTCTGCTGGGCCTGGATCCCCACCAGGCCATGGCCACCAGCACCCTGGCCATCGTCCCCACCACCCTGGCCGGCACCTGGGCCCATCTGCGCAGCCGCAGCCTTCCCCTGGGGCCGGGAATCGCGATCGGCGCTGGCGCCGTGGTCACCGGGGTGCTGTTCAGCCAAGTGGGCCGCGTGCTCAACGGCTGGCAACTGCTGGCCCTGCAGGCGCTGATGTACCTGGTGGTGGCGTTCTCGATCCAGTCGAAGGAGTCGCGGCCTGAAGCGGCCCAGCTTCACCACCTCACCCAGGGGGTTCCACCCCTGTGGGGCCTGGGGGCGGTGGGACTGGTGGCGGGGATCGCCGGGGGAATGCTGGGGGTGGGCGGCGGTCTGGTGATGGTGCCGCTGATGGTGCGGGGGCTGAAGCTGCCGATCCATCTGGCGATCCGCCTCAGCACCCTGGCCGTGTTCTGCTCGTCCACCGCCGCCTCACCCGCCTTCCTGGCCGATGGCCGGGGTGAACTGGCCACGGCCCTGCTGCTGGGGGGGATGGCCGCGGTTGGTTCCCAGTGGTCAGCCTCCCGGCTCAACCGTGTCAGTGAGGGGCGGCTGGTGTGGATGCTGCGGCTGGTGGCGATCAGCCTGGCGCTGGACAGCTGCCGAAGAGCCACGACTCTGTTGCTGGCCGGTTGAAGCCTTCGGATTAAGGGTTAAGGGTCGACACGTCCAGGGGCTTCCAGAACTCCTGATCCAGCTCGTACCCGAGCACGGCGGCCATCTGGGCCAGGTTCGCCCGAGTGGCGATCCCCTGGCGTGCACCCCAGCCCTCAAGTTGAAACAGCCGGTGGGTGATCCAGAGCTCCAGACTCTCTGGGGCGAAGCGCAACCCCTCGCTGGGACTGAAGCCGTGGGGCAGCAGCATCGCCACATGGCGGGCCAGCTGGCCGCCGCCACGCTCCAGCACAAGGGGCAACCAGGGATAAAGGGCATCCGCCCGCAGGCTCCAGAGCCTCAACTCAGGAATCTCGGAGCGTTCCCGCGGATCGCCCTCCTGCAGGGGCCAATCGAATTGAAGTTCCAGCACCGGTCCGAGGGCCAGCAACTCCGCCGCCCCCAGCGCTGCCCAGGGGGCCAGCGGAGCCAGATCAAGGCTCCGGATCACCACGGGATCGAGCTTGATCAAGGTGGGAGGGGCAAGCGGCAAAGTCAGGGGCTCATCGGCGCGAGCGGACCCTAAGGGGCCTCGAGCGGGGATGGCGGTCGAGCGATCAAGCGTCGAGCCATCAAGAGCTGTGACAGCAACAGCCCTGGGGATGACCTTTCCGCTCACAGCCAGGACAATGGCCAGGACAAAGTCGAATCGCCAAGGGTCATGATCTCTCCTATCACCCAGGCCGAAGTTCTGATTGCCCTCGTGGTGGCCGCCCATGCCGGCGTGCTCGCCGTGCGCCTGGCCGTGAGTCTTTACAAGGCCTGATCAGCGGAACAATCGGCTCGAATCCCTTGGCATGGCGATCGGCCTCTGCTACAAGCAGTGTCGATCGGAGACCCAGCGTTGACCAGCTCACCCGTTCACGCCGCGAGCCGCTCATCCCAGCGCCCCAAAGGGCGACGCCAGGCATCCCGTCAGGAGTCCACCAGGGCGTCGAGCCCAAAGGCGATGCCGTGGCAGTCGGTGCCGCTTCAGTCGGTGCCGGCCTTGGCGGACGCGGCCCTCAGCCCCCAGGCGGCGGGAGATCGACTGGCCACTTCAGGCCTTTCCAGCGAGCGCCGGGAACTGCTCTGCAGTGTGATCGGATTGTCCGTGAAGCTGGGGCTGTCCTGTGTGGTGGCCGTCAGCCTGTTCCGTATCGCCGGCGCTTACCAGGAACGGCTGGATCGCAACGGTGAGCTCTCCGCCATCCTCGACATCGAGAACGCCAAACTCACCAAGGCCGAAGAACGTTTCGACAGCCTGTTTGCCACCAACGGTGAACAGCGCCTGATCGGTGAGCAGAACCAGTGGATCGCCCCCAACCGTCTGCGGGTGGTCTGGCAACAACCCCAGGAGAGCGCATTTCCTTCTGTTGAGCACGTTCCCGTCCAGTCCGGGAAGGCCACCCTGCGTCCGTAGGTTGAGGCTCCCGTGACCGTCAGGTTGCCATGTCCGCCGAGCCATCGACCAGCCCTTCCACGGCCGCAACCAGCGGCCGGGGCGATGCCGGCACCGTTCTGATCACAGGCACCACCTCAGGGGTGGGCCTCAATGCCGTGAAGGCTCTGGTGGATCGGGGCTGGACCGTGGTCACCGCCAACCGCGACCCGGTCCGTGCGGCAGCGGCGGCCACCTCCCTGGGCATCCCCTGCGATCATCTGCATCACCTGCGCATCGACCTGGGCGACCTCAACAGCGTGCGCGTGGGAGTCGAGGCCCTGGTGGATTCCCTTGGCTTTCCCATTGACGCCCTGGTGATCAACGCGGCGATCTACAAGCCCCAGCTCAAGGAGGCGGAGCGATCACCCCAGGGCTATGAGATCTCGATGGCCACCAATCACTTCGGCCATTTCCTGCTCATTCAGATGTTGCTTGGTGATCTCCAACGCTCGAAGCACCCTTCGAGGCGGGTGGTGATCCTGGGCACCGTAACCGCCAACTCCAAGGAGCTCGGAGGAAAGATCCCCATCCCAGCGCCCGCCGATCTGGGCGATCTCTCCGGCTTCGAAAAAGGCTTCAAGGCGCCGATCGCGATGGCCAGCGGCTTGCCCTTCAAGCCCGGCAAGGCCTACAAGGACAGCAAACTCTGCAACATGATCACCACCCAGGAATTGCACCGCCGGCTGCACGGCTCCACCGGAATTGTGTTCAGTTCGCTTTACCCCGGCTGCGTCGCCGACACGCCATTGTTCCGCAACACGCCACGGCTGTTCCAGAAGATCTTTCCCTGGTTTCAGAAGAACATCACCGGCGGCTACATCACCCAGGCCCTGGCCGGGGAGCGGGTGGCCCAGGTGGTGGCTGATCCCGAGTTCGCCGTATCTGGAGCCCACTGGAGCTGGGGCAATCGCCAGAGGAAGGGGGGCAAGCAGTTCCTTCAGGAGCTCTCTGAAAAAGCCAGCGACCCGAGCACCGCCCGGCGCACCTGGGATCTTTCGATGAAACTGGTGGGCTGGCCTGAGCCAACCCCTTCCTTGGCTTTCCCCTTGGGAGAATCAGTCGAAACCAAGCAGGTCGAAGATGTCGCGGTCCTTCAATGATTCAGCCTCCAGCGGCTCGACATCGTTGAGCATCTTGCTGGCCAGGCTCAGGTATTCCTGCTGAACCGCATCCACCTCCGGGCTGCTTTCCATTTCGAAGATCGTGCATTTCTTCAGCCGTGAACGGCGGATGGCGTCGACGGTCTTGAAGTGGGCCATGGTGCGCAGGCCGGTGCGCTCGTTGAACTTGTCAATCTGATCGGTCTCCTCGGAGCGGTTGGCGATCACACCACCAAGACGCACCTTGTAGTTCTTGGCCTTGGCGTTGATGGCCTGCATGATCCGATTCATCGCAAAGATCGAATCGAAATCGTTGGCGGTCACGATCAGGCAGTAGTTGGCGTGCTGCAGCGGAGCGGCGAAGCCACCGCAGACCACATCGCCCAGCACATCGAAGATCACCACATCGGTGTCTTCCAGCAGATGGTGTTCCTTGAGCAGCTTCACCGTCTGCCCGGTGACGTAGCCGCCGCAGCCGGTGCCGGCGGGCGGGCCCCCGGATTCCACGCACATCACCCCGTTGAAGCCCTCGAACACGAAATCTTCAGGCCGCAGTTCCTCGGTGTGAAAGTCGACGGTTTCAAGGATGTCGATCACCGTGGGCACCATCTTCTTGGTGAGGGTGAAGGTGGAATCGTGCTTGGGATCGCAGCCGATCTGGAGCACCCGTTTGCCCAGCTTCGAGAAAGCTGCGGAAAGGTTCGACGAAGTGGTGGATTTGCCAATGCCACCCTTGCCGTAGACGGCGATCACCAGAGCGCCTTCCTCAATCGCCATGCCCGGCTCCTGATGCACCTGCAAGCTGCCTTCGCCATCTTCACGGGGATTGCTGGCGCCCGTGGTCGCAGGAGGAATGAGTGTGGAGGTCATGGGGTAACGAATGGGGAAGGAAGGCCGGTCAACCGGCGGATCACTCCTAAGGGACCAGCCTGATCAAGTCAGATCGCGGTTGTCGCTTGAACAAGCAAACCGAAACATCAGGAGTGCCTGAGGCCTCAGCGGCTGAAGTGGGCCTTGGCGTCGTAAAGGGTTTCGGCATCGATCAGCGCCAACCCCCGCTCCCTGGCAAAGGCTTCTGTGTTTTTGCGGACTTTGCCCCGCACGAAGAAGGGAATCTTCGCCAGTTCCGCATCTCCGTCCTGGGTCCAGGTGGGCTCTCCGGGCAACGGGGAAGGCTCCTGGATCGGCAGGGCCGTGACTGTGGAGGTCTCCGTGGTGACCACAGCCACGGCGGTCTCCACAGGGGGAACCTGCTCGGCCACGGGGGCCATTGATGGGGCCCCATCCCCCAGGTGGCTGCGGTGGCCGTCCACGAACTCGAAGTCGTGGCGGAACATCCCGATCAGATGCTCCTCAAGCCCCATCATCAGCGGGTGCACCCAGGAATCGAAGATCACGTTGGCCCCCTCCCAGCCCATCTGGGGGGCGTAGCGGGCCGGCACGTCCTGCACGTGCAGCGGAGCGCTGATCACCGCGCAGGGCAGACCGAGCCGCTTGGCACTGTGGCGCTCCATCTGGGTGCCGAGCACCAACTCGGCGGCCGCCTCACCCATGGCCTTCTCCACCGCCAGATAGTCGTCGGTGATCAGGGCCTCCAGGCCGAGTTCGGCGGCGGCGGCCCGCACCTCCCGGGCCTGCTCGCGGCTGTAGCTGCCCAGCCCCACCACCTTGAAGCCGAGTTCCCGCGAAGCGATCCGGGCGGCGGCGATGGCATGGGTGGCATCGGCGAAGATGAACACCCGCTTGCCGGTGAGGTAGGTGGAATCGACGGAACGGGAGTACCAAGGCAGTCGGGATCGGCGCTCGGCCTCACTCGGCTGGCCTTCGGTTGTCTGGAGCTCTACCGGAAGTTCAAGATCGAGAACGGCATGCAGTTCCCGCAGGAAGTCAGCGGTGGCACCGATACCGATCGGCACCGTGCGCACCACCGGCAGGCCGAAGCTGCGCTCCAGCCAGCTGCACGCCGGCCCCGCCACCTCCGGGTAGAGGCAGACATTGGCATCGGCGCTGGAAAGTCGGAGCAGATCCGCGGGCCGGGCACCCAGTGGCGCCACCACAGCCACATCGATGCCGTGCTCCCCCAGCAGACGTGTGATCTCAAGCACGTCATCGCGGCAACGGAAACCCAACAGGCTGGGACCGAGCAGGTTGACCCGGGGACGTCGGCCCTCCGCACGCCAACGGGAGGGGGAGGGTTTGGGGGTGCCCGGCGGTGGCAGCTGGTCCTTGAGCAGGGTGCGCACCAGCTGGTAGAAGGTCTCGGCCGCCCCCCAGTTCTCCTTCTTGGAGTACGCCGGCAATTCCAGACTCACCATCGGCACTCCCAGGTCCATGCCGGCGGCCAGAGCGCCGGGCTGGTCCTGGATCAGCTCAGCGGTGCAGCTCTCGCCCACCAGCAGCGCTTCAGGGCGGAAACGGGCCACCGCATCCCGGATCGAGCGTTGCACCAGCTCGGCCGTGTCGCCACCCAGGTCGCGGGCCTGGAAGGTGGTGTAGGTGACGGGAGGCCGCCGTCCCCGCCGCTCGATCATGGTGAACAGCAGATCGGCGTAGGTGTCGCCCTGGGGGGCATGCAGCACGTAGTGCACCCCCTCCATCGAGGTGGCGATGCGCATCGCGCCCACGTGCGGGGGGCCTTCGTAGGTCCAGAGGGTCAGTTCCATGGGGTTCTCAGGAGAGCTGCAGAAGGGCCCGGCGCCGCAGGGGCCGCGCGAAGAGTTCGGCCAGGTCACCGGCCTGGTCGCAGCCGTGGATCGGGCTGAACACCAGTTCGATCGACCACTTGGTGGCGATGCCTTCGGCCTCGAGAGGATTCGCCAGCCCCAGACCGCAGAGCACCAGATCGGGACGCTCGGCCCGTACCCGCTCCAGCTGCCGATCGACGTCCTGCCCCTCGCTGAGTTGGGTGCCGGCGGGAAGCAGGGCCAGATCGGCGGCCATCAGCAGGCGGTCGAGGTAGGGGGTTCCGACCTCGACCAGCTCCATGCCGCATTCCCGACTGAGAAAGCGGGCCAGGGGGATCTCCATCTGGGAGTCCGGCAGCAGAAACAATCGCTTGCCCGCCAGCACCTTCCGATGGGGCTCGAGGGCCAAGCGGCCCCGCTCCACCAGGGGATCGAGCACCTCGGCGACCCGGGCGGAAGGCGCTCCGAAAGCCTTGGCGGCCTCCGCCATCCAGTCGCGGCTGCCCTCCACACCGAAGGGATAGGGCGCCTGCAGCAGGGTCGCTCCCCGGTGCTGCAGGGCCCGGGCCGTGGCGCTCAGGAAGGGCTGGGCCAGCAGCACTCGGGTTCCCTTGCCCACGGGCGGCAGCTCGGTGGAACGCCGCGGCGGCAGGCTGCGAACCGAGCTGATGCCCATCCGCTCGAAGATGAGCCGGAAGCGATCCTCCACCGCATCGGCCAGGGTGCCGACGATCAGCAGCTGCTCCTCGTCGCTGCTGCCCATCAGGGGCAGCATCGCCAGCAGGGCGTTGTCTTCCCCCTGGGTGAAGGTGGTCTCGATGCCGCTGCCGGAGTAGTTCAGAACCCTCACCCGGCCCAGCAACTGGGCGGAGAGTCGTTCGGCCGCCTTGGCCAGATCGAGCTTGATCACCTCACTGGGGCAGGAGCCAACCAGGAAGAGGGTGCGGATCTCGGGCCGGCGTTCCAGGAGATCCTTCACCAGACGATCGAGTTCATCGTTGGCATCCGCCAGGCCCGCCAGGTCGCGCTCGCCCAGGATCGCCGTGCCGAAACGTGGTTCAGCGAAGATCATCACGCCGGCGGCCGACTGGATCAGGTGGGCACAGGTGCGGGAGCCAACCACGAGAAAGAAGGCGTCGGGCATGCGGCGGTGCAGCCAGACGATGGAGGTGAGGCCGCAGAACACTTCCCGCTGGCCGCTCTCCTTAAGCATCTCGGGTGGCGTCAGCTGAGCCGGCGACACGCTCATCGGCGTGACCTTTGGTGGGGGAGAGACCGTCCACAACGAAGGGAGGGCTGGGCCATTCGGTTCAAGGTTGTCATCGGGATCAGTTGAGCGAATTTATAGCGACGGAGGCATGCTGCCGTTCCTTGTGCTGCAGCCAACGCCAGAACAGCCCACTGCAGACCAGAGCTGTCACCAGGCCCACCAGGGTGGAGCCGAGCATCAGGCGGCTGGTCAAGGACCAGCCCAGGGACATCGGATCCGGGTGGGAGAGGATGTCAGCCCCGGGCCAGGCAGGCCCGGGCCCGAGCAACAGGCTGCCCACCTGAAAATTGAGGTAGTAGATCGGCAGCGAGGTGAACGGGTTGCTGACCCAGGTGCCCGCCGCCGCCAGCAGATGGTTTCCGCGCACCAGGCTGGCCAGGCCAACGCCGAGCACGGTCTGCAGACCGAAGAAGGGAAAACAACCGATGAAGACCCCAGCCGCCAGGCCGCGGGTGCGCTGGCCACGGCTGCCCTCCTGACGCCATAGCCAGAGAAGCAGTCGCCTGGCCTTCCAAAGCCAGACGTTGGCGGGCAGATGCCGCCTGAAGCGTGAGCGGCGCCGTGCTCTCATCCCGGGAGGATCACGCGGTCGATCACATGCACGATGCCGTTGTCGCAGACGATATCGGCGGAAACCACCGTGGCGTTCTTGACTTCGAAGGGCTCAGCGCGGCGAATCGGCACAGGTGCGCCCTCGAGACTCTCCCACTCGGGCTGATCGATCAATTCCGCGCGGGTGTGCGCCCCTGAAAGGACGTGAAATTTCAAGATCCGAGCCAGTTGAGGCACGTTATCCACCAGTGTCTGAACCGTGCCTGGGGGCAGGGCGGCGAAGGCATCGTCGACGGGGGCGAACACCGTGAACGGACCGGGGCTCTCAAGCGCACCGGTGAGACCCGCCACCTCAACGGCGGTGAGCAGGGTGCCGAAGCAGCCGGCACCCTTGGCGGTTTCGATGATGTTGGCCATGGGGAGATCTCCTAGCGGTAGTCCTGGGTCTGGATCTGGGGTAGGCGCGCCTCTGGTCTGATGAAACGGTCCATCTGGGCCTCGAAGAAACGGCGGTTCGCCATCAGGTGCTCCGGATCAGTGTCGTCGAGGGGGTAGAGAAGCGCACAGCGCAGGGCTTGAATCACGGCCGAGGTGACGTTGTACATGGAGCGCTGGAACGTGACCCCCAGCTGAATGAGGATGTCGCCCTCGCCGCGCTTGTGCTGGTCATAGAGCTCGGTGAGGTAGGGCGGCAGGAAATGCAGCATGTCCTGCATCAGCAGCGTGGGGGGGATGCCTGCCGAGCCCACAGGGAAAACATCGGCATAGAGGATGCCGTAGTGAAAGTCGGCCTGTTCGGCTGGCACCTGGCCGGCCTGGGCGTTGTAACTCTTGGTGCCACGGAAAGGCGCCGTGCGGTAGAAAACCGCCTCCACGTAGGGAAGCGCCGCTTCGTACAGCCAGGTGAAACCTTCGGATTTGGGGATGATCTCGAACATCTCCTCACCGATGTACACATGGTGGTAGATGGGCCGGCCGGCCACGGCGAAGATGCCGTTGACGAGAAAGTCCATGGCGTCAGGGACCCCTTTGAATCCACCTTCGTCGTAGATGTCACTCATCTCGAAGAAGACCGGTGCCATCACCTCCCAGAACAGGCCCAGGTTGGCGTAGTAGCTCATCTTGCGCACCTGCTCCAGGAACATCTCCGGGAACAGCTTGTACAAAGCGAGCATCAGGGGGTTGCCCTTGAAGTAGGCCTTGATCGCCCGGTCGGCGTTGGCCTTGTAGACGTCGGTTTCGAGGTAGTCGTAGAAGCGGCCGCCCATGCCCTGGTGCCAGAACATGGCATCCATGCAGGCCTCGGCGAACTCCATGTTGATGCGGTCGTGCCACAAATGATGAAGAAGTTTGGACATCGAGCGGGTCTCGCCCTTGGCCATGAACTCCAGCAGCTCGGGGTGGGCTGTGGCCGGTCCACGCCAGATGCGCAGCTTGGAGTCGTCGCCGGCGTAGGAGTTGGGAAGGTCGAGGTACTCCTGGGAAGGGAAGTACTTGAAGGCTGGGAGTGGGTCAAGGAACACCCGCTCGGCGATGTAGAGCAGATCGCGCCAATAGAAATCCATCGGCACGGCGTAGGCCTTGTAGATGCCGATGATCTGCATCAGGTTTTCCGGCGTGTCCGGAAGCATCGAACCGCCTGCCTCCAGCCGGTGAATCACCTCGGCGTAGCGGTGCTGGGAGGGGGGAATCAGCGGTTGCGCCTTGGTTTCGGTAGCCGTGGCGATGGGTGGTGTCATGAGGGCAGCGGCGGGGCGAACCCGGTCGAGACAACGCCGAGGGTGACCGGCGGGATGGTGACTGGTTTGAAGCTGGTGGGCGCCAGAGCGATGAGCCGAGCTTTGATCGGGGCGTCCGCCACGAGCGGAAGAAACGACTGCCTGCGCAGGGCCAGGCCGGAGGTGCCCTGCTCGCTCCAGCCCAAAAGCAAGGTGGGCCAGACACCGCCGAGCAGCACCAGAAGGGTGAGCAGAACGGCGGGGAAGCGCTCGTACAAGGAGGTGGTGGGGTAGTCGACACGGTCGTTGTCGAGACGACCAAAGCCGACCCGGTTGAACAGGCGCACCGCATAGACCGCGGTAAGCCCCGAGGCCACCAGGCAGACGATGGTGGGCACGGGGAACGCGGTCCAGCTGCCCTCGAACATCAGAAACTCAGGAACGAATCCAGCCAGACCGGGGATTCCGGCGCTGGCCATCAGCGCCAGCAGCAACAGACCCATCGTGAAGGGGAGCCCTCGATAGGGGTTCAAGAGGCCCGCCAGTTCGGGAATCAAGGTCGAGCCCGTCTTGCGCTCCACCAGGCCCACCAGATGGAAGAGCAAGGCCGCGATCATGCCCTGGGCCAGCAACTGGGCCACCACCCCCTGCAAGCTCAGCGGCGTGGCCGCGGCCAGGGCGAGGAAGAGCAGTCCCATGTGCCCCAGGGAGCCATAGGCCACCAGCAGGCGCATGTCGCTCTGGCTGATGGCGTTGAGCGCTCCGTACACGGCGCTCACGGCACCCACGACGGCAATCCAGGGGGACCAGGCCATCCAGAGATCCGGCAGAAAACCGATGCAGTAACGCAGCAGCCCATAGGCGCCAAGGATCGAGACGCTGCCGCTGAGCAGCATCGCGACCGGACTGGAGGCCTGGCTGTAGGCCAGGGGCTGCCAGCCATGGAGGGGCACGATCGGGAGCTTGAGACCAAAGGCCAGCAAGAGCAAGGCCAGGACCCAACCCGCCTGCTCAGGGGTCAGGGAGACCTGGGCGAGATCGCTGTAGGAGAAGCTGAAGCCGTTGGCATTCAGCCAGCCCAGTTGCAGCACGGCCGCCAGCAGGGCCAGGCCGGAAACGGCCCCATACATCAAGTAACGAATCGCCGCCACCGCCCGACGCGGCCCGCCCCAGACCGCCACCAGCAAGGTGGTGGGAATCAAGATCAGCTCGAAGGCCAGCACGAACAACAGGGCGTTGCGGGCCAGAAATGAGCCCACCAGTCCCATATCCGTGGCCAGAACCAAGGTGAGGAAGAGCCTGGGCCGACTTTGATCGGGGGGCATCGACAGAATCGTGAGCCCCGTGATCAAGGCCGCGAGCACGACCAGGGCCAGGGAAATGCCATCAAGGCCCAGTTCCAGGGAGAGGCCGATCCGCGGCAGCCAGGCCTGGGTGAACTCCCTCGGGGGGCTGCCCCAGAGAAAGAGTCCCGCCAGAAGCAACTGACCAACGGCGCCGCCGACGCCAACGTTGCGCAACAGGGGTAGCCGGTCAGGAAGCACCCTCAGGATGACCGCCGCCAGCAGGGGCAGGAACAGAAGCAGTAAGAGGTCCATCAGGGGATCAGCGCGACGGGCGCGGGGCTGCGGTTGATCACCAGCCAAATGGCCATCACCAGCACACCGATGAGCAGGGTGAGGGCATAGGTCTGGGTGCGGCCGGAGGTGGTGAAGCTGAGACGGCGGGCGCCCTGCAGGGCCACTGCGCCGGTGGCGCCGCTGAAACCATCCACCAGCCGGTTATCGGACCAGGAGCTCAGGCGTGCCAGCACGAGCACCAGAGCCACCACGGTGCGGTGGTAGAAGGCCTCGGTGTTCAGGTCGTGGGCCAGCCAGTGCTGGAGACCACCGAGGCCGGAGGGCAGCTGGGCCATGGGGTGGGGCCGCAGGTAGAAGACCGCCGAGAGGCCCCCACCCAGGAGGGTGGACAGCAGAAGAGGAAGCGCCTGGTGACCCCAGCCCAGCAGAAGCTCAGGGGTGTACACACCGAAGTGGACCAGCAGCATCGGCAGGTGCAGCACCAGACCCATCAACAGCAAGGTGGGGAGCACCAACAGCCAAAGGACTTCGGCCGAGCGCACCGTGAACACACTCGGCTGACCGGCCCAGATCAGCCCGAACATCCGCACCAGCCCGGCTGCGATCAGGGCATTCGTGACCAGCACCAGACCCCCGAGCAGACCTGGCTGGGGACTGTCGAAGGCCAGCTCCAGCAATTCCCGAAGCGCCGGAAAGGCACCGAAAGGTGGCAGGGCCATGAGGCCCGCGGCGCCGGTGAGGAAGGCGAGCCCCACCAATGGGCGCCGACTCCAGAGACCGCCGAGCTGGGTCAGGTCCTGGGTGACGTTGCTGACCAGGACCGTGCCGACGGCCATGAGCACCAGGGCCATGGGCAACGGATAGACCAGCAGCAGATGACCGGCCACCATGGGGCCGCCCAGTCCGACCGCCACGAACAGCAGACCCATCCAGCTGCTGACCAGGAAAGACAGCGCTCGTTTGATGTCGATCTGGGCCAGGGCGATCAGGGCCCCCACCACGGCCGTCGTGCCGCCCACAACCACCAGGACGCCGTTCACCAGCGGGCTGAGGGCCAACAGGGGCTGAAGTCGCAGCAACAGCCAAGCCCCCCCCGCCACCACAACTGAATTGCGCAACACAGTGGAGGGCATCGGACCCTCCATGGCTTCATCGAGCCAGAGGTGCAGCGGAATCTGGGCACACTTGCCCATGGGGCCGGCAATCAGCGCCAGCAGGATCAATTGAAAGCTCGCCGGCAGGCTGCCGTCGGCCCCCTGCTGGGCAGCCCACACGGCCAGCTGCTCGAAGTTCCAGGTTCCAGTCACCGGCAGGATCGCCACCAGCCCCGCCAGCAGAATCAGGTCGCCGATGCGCTTGGTCAGGAAGGCGTCGCGTGCCCCCTTGACCACCAAGCTCTGGTTGTACCAGGTGCCGACGATCAGGTAGGTGCCCAGGGTGAGCAGCTCCAGGAGCACATAGCTGAAGAAGAGAGAGTCAGTGAGCAGCAGGGCGCAGAGGCCGGCCTCGAAGAAGCTCAGGGAGCCGAAGAAACGCGGCCAGCCCCAATCCATCTCCAGGTAGCCGATGGCATAGATCTGAGCCAGAACGTGCAGCCCGGTCACGAACAGGATCGCCACCAGGGCGGCCTGGCTGACACTGCCATCGAAGCCAATGCGCAGACCTGCGGTGTTGAGCCAGGTCCAGCCGAAATGAATCGGCAGCGCCTCGGGATGGGCGTTGGCCCCGAACAGGGCCAGGAGGCTGTGGCCGAAGGCCACGCTGACCATGGTCAGGTTGATGTATCCGCAGGGACGTGGTCCGGTCTTCCAGATCAGACCGGGTGACCAGGCAAGCGAGGCGAGGGCGGCTAGCAGCGGGTAGAGGGGTACCAGCCAGGCCGTCTCGGTGAAAAAGACGGTCATCAAGGGAGCGAGCGAAGGTCACCGCATTCGGTGGTGCGAACACTAAAAACGGCGGCGAGTGTTTGGGTGTGAATTGGCAACGGCGTTGCCTATCGGTCAACCAAGTGCTGATTATCGCCCCGGCTGGTTAGGGTCCGCGGCGGCCTTTGCGAACTGCCATCAGCCCATGGCCTCCCCCTCGGTGCTGATGAGCCTTCTCGCCCTGCTGCTGGCGGTCGTGGTGGCCAGGCGTCTGCAAGGTCTGCTGGGCAGCGCCGCCCTGCCGGCCATTCTGCTGGAACTCTCGGTCGGTTTCCTGCTCGGCAACACCGTTCTGGCCTACGAACGCCTGAACGGTGTGTCGGGCATCGCGGAACTGGGGGTCATCAGCCTGTTCTTTCTGGTCGGCCTGGAAACCAGAGGCGATCTGCTGGCCGATCACCGCGGCGCCATCTTGCGCACGGTGCTGATCAGCAGCCTGGCGCCGCTGCTGTTCTTTGTGCCGCTGAAGGCGCTCACCGGCGCCAGCGACGGACAGGTGCTGCTGTTCCTGGCGGTGGTAGCCGCCACAGGAACCGGCGTAACCCTGCGCACCCTGCGCAGCCTGGGGGCGATGGCCACCCCCTCGGCGCGGCTGCTGGTGGGTGTTTCGGTGCTTGATGATCTGCCCGCAGTGGGCCTGCTGGCCCTGGCCACGGTCGTGGCACGGGGATCCGGCGTTGGCAGCAGCGGAGCAGGTCCGCTGGCGGCCGGCGGCCCCTTCGCCCCCGGCGGACTGGGCTGGATCGCTGTCGGACTGGCCCTGGCCGGCCTGAGCTTTCAGCTGGTGAAGGCCTGGGTGCAGCGCTACGGCCCAAGGAAGCTGGGCCCGTTTGCACTGGTTCTGCTGATGATCTGCAGTGCCGCTGTAGGCGAAGCGCTTGGACTCACGGGCCTGCTTGGAGCCCTGTTCGGAGGGATGCTGCTGGCACGGATCAGCCCGCCTGATGCCTCCGTGGAAGACAACCTGGTGGTGTTCTCCGATGTGTTCGTGCCGCTCTACTTCGTGACCGTGGGCATGCGGGTGAAGCTGGAATCCCTGCTCAGCCCGGCCGCCTGGCAACTGGCTGGCCTGCTGATCGCCATGGCCCTGATCAGCAAACTTCTCTGTTGGTATGGCGTCGGCAAGACAGCCCGTTCCCAGGGCGTTGATCCCTGGACCGTGGTGTTCGGCTTGATCCCGCGCGGTCTGCCGGGACTGGTGTTCGCCGGCGCTGCCCTCAAGGCTGGTCTGATCGATGACAGCGCCTTTTCGGCCCTGGTGATCATGGTCACCACCACCACCGTGCTGGGGCTGTTCCTACTCAACCGCCGCGTTCAGAGCCTGCGGCGGAAGGCATCGCCGTAGGAACTGCGCTCGGCGTCAGCGTTGCTGCGGCTCAGCTTCCAGACATTGCGGCTGAGCCGGCGGGCCACCAGGCCAGCCCGCTCCACGAAGCCCGATCCGGGCCTGGCCCCGAGCAGCAGGCTCACCTCGGCCGTACTCAAGGGGGCACCGGTGCGGATGGCCAGGTCAGTGAGCTCAAGGCGTTGGCGCAGGGCCGCGGCATCCAGCTGGCCCTCATCGCCACCGTCGTTCCAGACCAGAGGAGCCTCGCTGGCGTTGGCCCCGAGGCGCCGCATCAACCCCAGACCGATGAAGGCGAGGGCCTGCTCTGGTTTGACGCCCTGGTCGACGGCCTGGGCAATCCAGTCGGAGAACGTGACGCTCTCCGTTTCAGAGCGGAGCGGCTGGGTCGGGATCGTGTGTTTCGTGGCCACGGAAGGTTCCACAGGGTGCCTGGGCGGAAGGTACCCGCTTCGGCCGCTGGCGCAAGGGGTCGCCCTCAGCTGCGACGCAACCAGCCGGGCGCGCCACTGAACCACTCCCCGATGTCCCCGGGATCGTCCGAGTGCGGGTTGCCTGGTTCCAGCTCCCCCAGATCGACATCCGCCAGCAGCCGGTCGAGTCCAGCCTGGGGATCCCCCACCAGCTGACGGCGCCTGGCCCGCCGCAGCCAGCTGGCCACGCTCTGGTCACGGTCGGCGAACTTCTGCAGATAGATGCGCTCGCCGAGGGAAACGGGTTGGTCGTTGCCGATGCGCTCGATGATCGCCTGCAGGCGCAGGCGGGTGGCGGACCTGAGCATGGAAACAGACGCCGGGGATGACTCTTGATAGCGACGGCCCCGGGGGCCGTCGTGTCGATGGGTACCGTTTGACCCGCCGGCGTCATTGGGTCCCGTGCGGGGCGCAAGTTAAGATCGCCCCCAGCTCCTTGCCCATGGCCTGACGAGCGGCAATCCCAGCCCCCGGAGCCATTGGATCGTCTCTCCAGACTCGACGACCAGCGGCGGCGACGGCCCAGTCCACCCAGCGGTGCCACGCCGATCACCGGCACCCAGATCGACATCGAGTCCAGCGGCCCAAGCTGCGTCACGATCACCACCGACAGCGAAGGCCACCGCCTTGCCAACAGCAGCGGTGCGGTTCAGTCGATTCAGCTGCGCACCTACGTCTTCATCGACTCCCTGCAGCCTCAACTGGCCGCCTACATGGGCACGGTGTCCCAGGGGTTCCTGCCGATCCCCGGCGATGCCTGCCTCTGGCTTGAGGTGTCCCCCGGCATGGCCGTGCACCGTGTCACCGACATCGCCCTCAAGGCCAGTACCGTGCGCCTGGGGCAGATGGTGGTGGAGCGCGCCTTCGGCTCTCTGGCGCTCTATCACCGCGACCAGAGCAATGTCCGCCACTCCGGCCAGGTGGTTCTGGAGGCGATCGGCAGCAGCATCGATCGCCGCAACAACTGCCACGTGAGCTGGACGGAGATCATCCGGGCGATCACCCCCGACCATGCGGTGCTGATCAACCGTCAGAACCGCCGCGGTTCGATGATCCAGGCCGGGATGAGCATGTTCATCCTCGAAACCGAACCCGCCGGCTACGTACTGATCGCCGCCAATGACGCCGAGAAGGCCGCCAACATCACGGTTGTCGATGTCAAGGCGGTCGGTGCTTTCGGCCGACTCATCCTCGCCGGCCGGGAAGGAGACGTGGAAGAGGCGGCGGCCGCGGCCATGCGCGCCGTGGCCCAGATCAACGCCTGAGCGGCACCTCCAGCAAACTTAAAAGCGCTGGGGCCAGGCTCCGGGCCGCTTTTCCACGGCTGCCGAGCCGATCCTTCTGGTAGCTGGACATCTGGGCGTAGGTCAGCCCCGCCTCGCGCACCCAGAACAGCGGGTCATAACCACCACCCTCACCCCGGGGCGCCGTGAGGATCTCGCCGCGACAGACCCCCTGGGCCTCGAGCACCGTGGTTCCAGAGGGGTCGGCCAGGGCCATGGCGCTGTTGAAGCTGGCACTGCGGTAAGGGGTATCCCCCAGGTCCCGCAGCAACCGCGCCAGCCGTTCGGGATCGCTGGAGGCATAGCGGGCGGAGTAAAGGCCAGGGGCACCGCCGAGGCCATCCACCTCCAGGCCGGAATCATCCGCCAAGGCCCACTGGCCCGTGAGCCGGGCCACGGTTTCGGCCTTCAGCCGGGCGTTCTCCGCATAGCTGGCACCGGTTTCCTCGATCTCCAGACCCTCGGGCTGGGGGCGCACATCGAGATGCAGGCCTTCGAGCATGGCGCCGATCTCAGCCACCTTGCTGGGGTTTCCGCTGGCGATCACCAGCACCGGCCGGGGAGCCGAACGATCAGCGAACACACCCAAGGACAACCGGATCGTGCAGGGGCCATTCTCCGCCACGACCCCCCAGGCGAAGGGCTGCAACGGCAAAGCCATGGCCGAGCCCCAAAGGCCGTCCACCAAGGGGCCAGGTGAGCGAGGACACGACCCCGGAACCAAGACACCGGTTCCAAACATTTGACGTCAAGGCCATCGAGCGGAGCCTGGTTGTTCGACGTTTCGGCGACGTCGGACTGACTGGGCTCCATGGGATGGGCTGCCGAGGATGGGCTCCTCGGGAGGCACGGTTCCGTTGACCATCTGAGGATCGAACAACCCCATGGGTTCCAAGGGGCCCTCGGGCCCTTGCTTTTAGCCACGGCCCTGACCCGAATCCAAGCGCTGCCCGTAGGCTGCGCCCGAAGCTGAAACCCTCGACCGGGCCGCGATGGACACCAGCCTGGTTCTGCAGAATCTGCTTTCGCCGCCCGTTCTGTTCTTCTTTCTTGGTGTGCTGGCGGTGTTGCTGGGCTCCGACCTGGACATCCCCTCGCCGCTGCCCAAACTCTTCTCCCTCTACCTGCTGCTGGCGATCGGCTTCAACGGGGGACTGGAACTTCAGCACAGCGGTCTGGCCGGCCAGGTGCTGCCCACGATCAGCGCCGCCGTGCTGATGTCGTTGGCGGTGCCGGTGGCGACCTTCCTGGTGCTGCGCACCCGCCTGGATACCTTCAACGCCGCCGCGATCGCCGCCACCTATGGCTCAATCAGCGCCGTGACCTTTATCACCGCCCAGAGCTTCCTCGGGGTGCTGGGGGTGAGCTTCGACGGTTTCATGGTGGCCGCCCTGGCCCTGATGGAATCACCGGCGATCATCATCGGCCTGCTGCTGGTCAAGCTGGCCGGCCCCCAGCAGCGGCCCGGGGGCGGCGAGATGCCCTGGAGCTCGGTGCTTCGTGAGGCGTTCTTGAACAGCTCGGTCTTCCTGCTGGTGGGCAGCCTGGTGATCGGATTTCTGGTGGCCCAGTACAGCCCCACTGGGGTGGCCAAGATGGAGCCCTTCACCGACAAGCTCTTCTACGGCGCCCTGAGTTTCTTCCTGCTCGACATGGGCATCGTTGCCGCCCAGCGGCTGGCGGAACTGCAGAAAGCGGGCGCCTTCCTGATCGCCTTCGCCCTGCTCTGCCCACCGGTCAATGCCTTGGTAGGCCTGGGCATTGCCCTGATGCTGGGGCTGTCCCAGGGCAACGCTCTGCTGTTCATGGTGCTCTGTGCCAGCGCCTCGTACATCGCCGTACCGGCGGCCATGCGCATGACGGTGCCGGAGGCCAACCCCAGCCTCTACATCTCCACCTCATTGGGGCTGACCTTCCCGTTCAACATCGTGGTAGGCATTCCTGCCTACATGGCGATCGTCCAACGCCTGATCCCTGCCACCTGAGAGCCATGAAACGCATCGACCTGATCTTCAGCGAGCGGGAACTCGACAAGATCTGCACGGCCATCGACCGGGCCGGCGCCCCCGGCTACTCGGTGATGCGTCATGTCACCGGCCGAGGCCCCAACGGAGAGGTGTCAGAAGGCATGGACTTCAGCAGCCTGGGAGCCAACGCCCACGTGATCGTCTTCTGCGAGCACGACGTGCTCGACAAACTGCGCACCAGCGTCCGTCCGATCCTCAACTACTACGGCGGCGTGGCTTTTGTGGCCGATGCGGAGCGCTTCTGAGCCGATGGCTCGAGGCCTTCCCAGGAGGGGCTTCAGGGAGGCATGAGCAGAACGAGTCAAAAGCGAAACCAACGTTTTGTGTCGCAATGATCAGACCCACTTATTGATGCCAGCACGGACCGTGATGACTCGGCATGCCAAAAGTCCTTGACGACGGGGTAAGCCGCCGACCATGGTGACGAACGAACATTCCACCCCCCCTCTTCCAGGAGTAGGCAATGGCTAACGAAATCATGGGCATCGCCCTCGGCATGATCGAAACCCGGGGGCTCGTCCCGGCCATCGAGGCGGCTGACGCCATGACCAAGGCCGCAGAAGTGCGCCTGATCGGTCGCGAATTCGTTGGCGGCGGCTACGTCACCGTCCTGGTGCGCGGCGAAACCGGCGCCGTCAACGCCGCCGTCCGCGCCGGTGCTGATGCCTGTGAGCGTGTGGGTGATGGCCTGGTGGCCGCCCACATCATTGCTCGCCCCCATCGCGAAGTGGAACCGGCCCTGGGAAGCAGCAGCAACTTTCTCGGTCAGAAGGACTGAGGTCTGAGGCGACGCTGATCAAGCGCCCACCCCTCTAAACAATTCCCTACCGACCCAACTGGAGATCTCCCTATGAGCAAGAAGTACGACGCTGGCGTCAAGGAGTACCGCGACACCTATTGGACTCCTGATTACATCCCCCTAGACACCGACCTGCTGGCCTGCTTCAAGGTCACCGGCCAGGAAGGTGTGCCCAGGGAAGAAGTGGCCGCCGCCGTGGCCGCTGAATCCTCCACTGGCACCTGGTCCACCGTGTGGTCCGAGCTCCTCACCGATCTCGACTTCTACAAAGGCCGTTGCTACCGCATCGAAGACGTTCCAGGCGACAAGGAGTCGTTCTACGCCTTCATCGCGTACCCCCTGGACCTGTTCGAGGAAGGTTCGATCACCAACGTGCTGACCTCCCTGGTCGGCAACGTCTTCGGCTTCAAGGCCCTGCGTCACCTGCGCCTGGAAGACATCCGCTTCCCGATGGCCTTCATCAAGACCTGCCCGGGTCCCCCGAACGGCATCTGCGTCGAGCGTGACCGGATGAACAAGTACGGCAGGCCTCTGCTGGGCTGCACCATCAAGCCGAAGCTGGGTCTGTCGGGTAAGAACTACGGCCGGGTGGTCTACGAGTGCCTCCGCGGTGGTCTCGACTTCACCAAGGACGACGAGAACATCAACTCCCAGCCCTTCCAGCGCTGGCAGAACCGCTTCGAGTTCGTGGCCGAAGCCGTGCAGCTCGCCCAGGATGAAACCGGCGAGAAGAAGGGGCATTACCTCAACTGCACCGCCGCCACTCCTGAGGAAATGTATGAGCGGGCCGAGTTCGCCAAGGAACTCAACCAGCCGATCATCATGCACGACTACATCACCGGTGGCTTCACGGCCAACACCGGTCTGTCGAAGTGGTGCCGCAAGAACGGCATGCTGCTCCACATTCACCGCGCCATGCACGCGGTGATCGACCGTCACCCCAAGCACGGCATCCACTTCCGGGTTCTGGCCAAGTGCCTGCGCCTCTCCGGTGGTGACCAACTCCACACCGGCACCGTGGTGGGCAAGCTTGAAGGCGACCGCCAGACCACCCTCGGCTTCATCGACCAGCTGCGGGAGTCCTTCATTCCCGAAGACCGCAGCCGCGGCAACTTCTTCGACCAGGACTGGGGCTCCATGCCCGGCGTCTTCGCCGTGGCCTCTGGAGGCATCCACGTTTGGCACATGCCCGCGCTGGTGGCGATCTTCGGCGACGATTCCGTGCTGCAGTTCGGTGGTGGCACCCATGGCCACCCCTGGGGCTCCGCCGCTGGAGCCGCCGCCAACCGCGTGGCCCTCGAAGCCTGCGTCAAAGCCCGCAACGCCGGCCGCGAGATCGAGAAAGAAAGCCGTGACATCCTGCTCGAAGCGGCCAAGCACAGCCCTGAACTGGCGATCGCCCTTGAGACCTGGAAAGAGATCAAGTTCGAGTTCGACACGGTCGACAAGCTCGACGTCCAGTGAGCTGACAAGGGGTCGACGTTTCGCGGCTGACCCCGCCCCCGTCACACGTCCAACACCGTTCACCCCAACCAACCACCATGCCCTTCAAGAGCACCGTGGGTGACTACCAGACAGTCGCCACCCTGGAGACCTTCGGCTTCCTCCCGCCGATGTCCCAGGACGAGATCTACGACCAGATTGCCTACATCATTGCCCAGGGTTGGAGCCCCCTGGTGGAGCACGTTCACCCAAGCCGTTCCATGGCGACCTACTGGTCGTACTGGAAGCTTCCCTTCTTCGGCGAGAAGGATCTCGGTGTGATCGTCAACGAACTCGAGTCCTGCCATCGGGCCTACCCCGACCACCACGTGCGTCTTGTGGGTTACGACGCCTACACCCAGAGCCAGGGTTCCTGCTTCGTGGTGTTCGAAGCACGCTGAGGCAGCAGTGGTCCCGGCTTCGGTCGGGGCTCTGTCTTTCATGACCAACGCGATCCCGTAGCCACGGTGTCGATATCCAGTCCAGGGGGTCGGTGAAACGATCCCTGGAACTGGAGCAACCAGGATTTTTCTTCATCGGGCGGATATGGCAACTCAATCCAGTCGCGAAGCGGCCCTTGCGCGCCGGAAGGCGCTTTCCAACTCCGGCAAGAGCGCCGAAAAGCGTTTTTCCAGCAGCCCCGACCGGGTGCGCAGTGCGCCGGAAATCCGGGCGAGCAGGACCCAGGCGGCCCCCTCAGTCGCCCCGAAAGCCGCTGAGCAGGTCAGCCCTCCGCCAAGCCCCCCGGCCCGGACAAGAGCCTGGAGCGAAGCCCCCAGGACCATCAACCGCAGCCCACTCTCCAACCCCAGTCGTGACCTTGCCCTGGCACGCCGTGACGCCCTGAGCAAGAAAGGCAAACGCGCCGACACCAGCCTTGATCGAACCCGCAGCGCACCGGTCAGGGCCACTGCGGCTCCGGTGACGGCCCCCAGCCAGCAGAAGGCGATCGCGTCCCAGGAAAGCCTCTTCAAAGATCGCCCCTCGACGGCTCCAAGTCGCGCAACCACGCCCAGCCGTTCCTCGGGCAAGCGGGCCCTGTCTCAGCACAATCCCAGCCGAGCCCTCGTTCTGGCACGACGGGAGGCCCTCTCGAAACATGGCAAGTCAGCCAACACCGGCAGCGTCAGCGGCGGGGCCGCCATGCGCCAGGCCAATCCCGAGATGAACAGCCGGGAACTGTCCCACCGAATCCGCGACCTCAGGAGCAAGACCGGCGCCTCGGCCATCGCGCGCAACTCCGCTGGCAGTTCCCGTCCCTGCGGTCCTCGCCGTGGCAAACACACCGAGACGACCGTCGCCGCCGCCCAGGACGCCCCCTGGAAGGTGGGCGCGAGCGAAACCGGTCGCGGTCAGGTGGTGACCGGCACCCAGGCCAACCGCTCCGAGAAGACCACCGGCAACGAAGCCAGTACCTGCCGCACGATCACCGGCACCGAATACCTCGGCGCCGAAATCTTCCGCAGCTTCTGCCAGAGCGATCCTGCCCCCAACCAGCCCGCCAAGGTGCGCGTCAGCGCCACCAGCCACGGCAACCGGGTCACCGGCAATGAGGTGGGCCGATCTGAAAAGGTCACCGGCGATGAGCCCGGCACCTGCAAGAACGTCACCGGCACCGAGTACATCTCGGCCAACCAGGCCGCCGCCTATTGCGGCAGCAAGAGCGCCGGCACCCCCTCCCCCAGGAAGGTGGGAGTGGCCCAGACCGTTGGTGGACGCAAGGTCTCCGGCGTTCTCGTTGGCCGATCCGAGCGGGTCACCGGTGATGAGCACGGAGCCGGGATTCAACCCACAGGCACCCAGTACGTCAGCAACGACTCGCTCGCCACGCCCGGCCAGGCCCCTGCAAAAGTGGGCGAAGCCCTGACCCTGAGGGGAACGGGTGTCACGGGCACCCTGGTCGGTCGCTCCGACAAGGTCACGGGGAATGAACCGGGCACCTGCAAGATCGTGACCGGCGACGAGTACATCGGCAGCCAGCAGTTTGACCACTTCTGCGGCAGTCAGCCAACACCAGAGGCCGCCAAGGTGGGCTTCAGCATCACCAACAAGGCCCAGGTGGTCTCGGGAACCCGCACCGGACGATCCGCCAGCGTCACCGGCGATGAAGCCGGCACCTGCAAGTCGGTCACCGGCACCCCCTACGCCGGCCTGGAGCAGGCGGGGGAGTGGTGCAGCCGTGACGATCTGAGCTCCATCCGCCAACGCACCCCGGCCCGAGCCGGCACTCCCGGAGCACGCCTGAGTGGGATCCAGCCTGGGATCGGTGGAGTCATGACCGGCGCGGCCAAGGGCGCCTGCGAAAACATCACCGGCACCCCGTACATCGGTGGCGATCAGTTCAGCTCAGCCTGCGGCACAGCTGCAGCGGCCCTGATCTCCCAGGAACCCGATTTTCCCCAGCCACTGGAAACCCAGGCAGCCTGGCAACGGTTCAGCGTGCAGTCCCCTGCCCAGGCGGCCCATCAGAACCAGCCACGGAGCGGCGCCGTCACCGGCACCCGCTACGAAACCAGCGCGAAGATTACCGGCCCTTTTGATCTGGCCGGTGACACCGTCACCGGCACGGAACAATTCCGCTTCGATCGTCGCCCCACCAGCATCGCGGCCAGCGCCAGCCACGCCCCCGTGAGCGTCGATGAGGATGTGCGCCCGGTGTCGCGGGTCACCGGTGAAGGAATCTCCGCCGGGTTGAAGATCACCGGCGACGACTGGGATCGCGGTGAACGTGTCACGGGTACGGAAGGGGCTTCGGCACGTCGACGTAACCCCACCCGCATCGGTTCGATGGCGGCGATGGCGCCCCATCAGCGCAAGCGCAACGAGGATCTGCCCCGCCCCGCCAGCCCCGTCACCGGCTCCAGCGGCAACTACGACCAGGGTTCGTTGATCACCGTCTCCGGAGGCGCCCGAGGTTGATGCCCCGTCGCCCTGCGACCGCTCCACGGCCCCTGGCCCCCACGGCGCCCCGTCGTAGGCCTGCCGCGCTGGCGCCAGAGGCCCCCGCTCGAGAGTCGATCTTCGCCCCAGCATCCACCGCCCCATCCTTGGGAGCGCCGGCCAGAGCCTGGCGGGGGAGCCTGCATCCGCTCAGCGACGGTCGGACCAATGCCCTGCTGCAGTCCTACGAGGCACGGGTGCAGACCTCCTTCGAGCGCATCGTGCCGGTGCTCAAGGAGATCTCCGCCCTGCAGCACGAGAGCGACTTCGTCGCGCTGGCCCAGCGCCTGGCCCAGGCGAGCCTCGGATTCGCGTTGCCGGTCCAGATTCTCGAGAAGGCCTGGGTCAGCCAACTGGACATGCGCACCCTGTTCGCCTGGTGCGTGTTCGAGACCTACCGCTCCGTTAGCGATGGTTTCTTCGCTGGCGACCCCCTCCATGGCCGTGATGGTTCGGCGTTCAACGCCGAGCTGATCGCCGATGGCTTCCACCTGCTGGACATCACTCCCTGCTCCGACGGTCGTCTGGCCCACGCCATCGCCTACGCCCTGCGTCTGCCCTTCAGTTCCGTGCGCCGCCGCTCCCACGCCGGTGCCCTGTTCGATGTGGAAAACACTGTGGACCGGTGGGTGAAGACCGAGCACCTGCGCTTCCGCGAGGGACTTCCCAACGGGGCCCACGAACCCACCCACTATCTGAAGGTGGTGATCTACCACTTCAGCTCCCGCGACCCTCACCACGAGGGCTGCGCGGCCCACGGCAGCGACGACAGTGCCGCCGCCGCCGCCGGCCTGCGGCGCCTCAACGATTTCCGTGAGGCGGTCGAGAACAGTTTCTGCTGCGGAGCCTCGGTGGATCTCCTGCTGATCGGCCTGGACACCGACACCGACGCCATCCGGGTGCACGTGCCCAGCCGCGATGGCCACACCGACCTCACCAGCTGGCTCGACGCCCGCAGCGTGTATGACGACACCGCGCTCCTGGGGGCCCATGAGGGTCGCCAACGGATCCTTGCGCTGGTGGAGCAGGCGGCACCGGGTCCGAGTGAACCCGGCATGGTGCGCCTGATCGCCAGGCTGCTTGAGAACAACCTCTCCCAGATCGACTACGTGCGCCAGTACCACGGCGGCAGCTACGGCCAAGCGGGCCATGCCGAACGCTTCATCGGTGTGGGCATCGGTTTCAAGGAGATCCACCTGCGCAACCTCACCTACTTCGCCTACATGGACACCGTGGAGGAGGGGGCTCCGGACCTCGATGTGGGGGTGAAGATCTTCCGTGGCCTCAACGTCTCCAGGGGGTTGCCGATCCCGGTGGTGATTCGCTTCGACTACCACGGCAGCGTGCCCGGCGCCCGGGATCGGGCGATCGGCCACTGCCAACGCGTGCGTTCCGCCATCGAGTCGCGCTACGACGCCCTCTGCCACGACGGGCTGCTGCACACCCTGTTGACGGTGCGCGACCGGGACCGCCACAGCCCGGCGGAGACCGTCGGCTCATCGATCTGCTTCGATGCCGAGGAGGTCCACTGACATGCTGATCTGCCAGGTGCTCAAACCGCTCGTCTCCACCAACCGCATCCCAGGCTTCGAGCACAAACATCTGCAGGTGGTGCTCGATGGCAGCACCCAGAAAGTGGCCGTCGACGCCGTTGGCTGCATCCCCGGCGACTGGGTCATCTGCGTGGGCAGCTCGGCGGCCCGGGAGGCGGCCGGCAGCAAGTCCTACCCCAGTGATCTGACCATCGTCGGGATCATCGACCACTGGAATCCCGACGCCGGCAAACCGGAGTCCAAGCCTGCCGCCAGCGTCCTCCCCACCGAAACCACCGCAGCCGAGAGCTCCGTCGATGGGGCCAACAGCGGGGGACTCCGCTGATGGAAATCATGCAGGTCACCGGCTCGATCACGTGCACCCAGCGGGTCGACGGGCTTGGCCACATGAACCTGCGCGTCCTGCGCAGCACCAAGGGCAAGGAGAGCGTGGCGGTGGACCCCGTGGGCGCCTCTCCAGGCAACTGGGTGTTCACCTCCAGTGGTTCCGCCGCCCGCTTTGCCTGCACCAATCCCGAGACCCTCACGGATCTCACCATCGCCGGCATCATCGACCACTGGACACCGGACGGCTGAAGGCTTTTCCCCTGAACCATTCCCACCACCTCACCGTCATGGCCATCCCCCGCTCCCGCCCCAGCAGCTCCCGAAAAGCAATCACTCCGCCCGCCGGCGGCCCCAAGGCCCTGCCGGCGGCGACCGAGCCAGCCCCTGCGAAAGCAGCTGCCGAGGCCAAGCCCGCTGAGCCCGACGTTGCCTTGGCCAAAGCCGTCCCCGTCGCGAGAGCGGCAGCGGCGGCTTCGGACACCCCAGGGGCCCGAACCACCAGCGCCAAGGTCGCACCCGCCCGGAGCACTCCGGTCCGGGCCTCCACCTCCCGCTCGGGCAGCGGCGCCAGCTCAGGCGGCAGCTCCACCCCCAACCGTCCCTCCTCCTCCTCCCCCCTCCCCATGGCTCCCTCCCATCAAGGCATCGCCCTCGGTCTGATCGAAACCCGCGGTCTGGTGCCTGCCATCGAGGCGGCTGATGCCATGACCAAGGCCGCCGAAGTCACCCTGGTGGCCAGGGAATTCGTCGGTGGTGGTTACGTCACCGTGATGGTGCGCGGTGAAACCGGTGCAGTGAACGCCGCCGTGCGGGCCGGGGCCGATGCCTGCGAGCGCGTGGGCGATGGCCTGGTGGCGGCCCACATCATTGCCCGGCCCCACAGCGAAGTCGAGCCCGTGCTCGTTCCAACCGACGCCATCCGCCGGCTTTGATCACGATGGTCGCCGTTCACGCCAGGGTCCTGGCCTTGCTCGGGCGGGCCCTCAGCCTCGAACTCAGCGCCGTTCAGCAGTACATGACCCAGTCCGCCCTGGCCGAGCGCTGGGGCGACCAGCTGGCGGCGGAGCGCTTCCGCCTCGAAACCGTGGAGGAGCTTCGACATGCGGAACGCCTGGTGCAGCGCATGCTCGCCCTGGGCGTTGCCCCTGCCGCCTCCCAGTTGCGACCGGTCACCACGGCCGGAGATCTGCTGGGACTGTTGCGCCAGAATGCTCAGCTCGAGGCGTTACTGGTGGATCATTACGCCGAAGCCGTGCGCTTTTGCCAGCTGATCGGCGATCACGACAACGGGACCTTCTTCCGCGAGCTCTTGAACGACGAGCAGCTCCACGGAGAGGATTTGGCACAGTGGCTGGGCGAGCTCGGCGGCGGGCGAGCGGGCGACATGGATCGCGCCACCTTCTGAACCCCATGCGGGTCACCTCCCCCACCCCTTGTCCAACGCCCTGCCCCTGCCGATTCAGCTGGTCTGGCTGATCCCGCTCTACGGGTTCGGCGGCATGGTGCTGTCGCTGCCATGGGCGGCGGGCTGGTTCAAGCGCAACGGCCCACGCCCTGCGGCGTACCTGAACCTGCTGGTCACCCTGCTGGCCGTGATGCACGGCAGCTGGATCCTGCAGCAGGTGTGGCAGCACGGCCCCCAGCACCTGGAATTCGCCTGGTTCCAGGCCGCCGACCTCAACCTGCGCATCGGCTTCGACCTCTCGCTCACCAACCTGGCGGCGCTCGAGCTGGTGACGTGCATGAGCCTGCTGGGCCAGGTGTATGCGCTTGGCTACCTCGACAAGGAATGGTCGCTGGCGCGGTTCTACGCGCTGGTGGGCTTCTTTGAGGGGGCGCTCGCCGGGGTGGTTCTGAGCAGCAGCCTGTTCATGAGCTATTTCCTGCTGGAGATGCTCACCCTCTCCACCTATCTGCTGGTGGGGTTCTGGTATGCCCAGCCCTTGGTGGTCACGGCCGCCCGCGACGCCTTCCTCACCAAGCGGGTGGGCGATGTGCTGCTGCTGATGGGGATGGTGGCACTCTCGGCCTGGGCGGGCTCGATGGAATTCGAGGATCTCTACGTCTGGGCCGCCGAGGCCGATGCCAGTGGTGCGCTCTCGCCCCTGGCCGGCACGCTGCTGGGCCTGGGGCTAATCGCCGGGCCGATGGGCAAGTGTGCCCAGTTCCCGATGCACCTCTGGCTTGATGAGGCGATGGAGGGGCCGAACCCCGCCTCGATCCTGCGCAACTCGGTGGTCGTCACCGCCGGAGCCCTGGTGCTGATGAAGGTGATGCCGCTGCTGCGCTTCTCCCCCCTGGCCACCACCGTGCTGCTGGTGGTGGGCACGATCAGCTCCGTCGCCGGCGCCCTGGTGGCGATCGCCCAGGTGGACATCAAACGGGCCTTTTCTTACTCCACCACCTCCTATCTGGGGCTGGTGTTCATCGCCATCGCCCTGCAGCAGCCGGCGATCGCGCTGCTGCTGCTGTTCTCCCACGGCCTGGCCAAGGCGCTTGTGTTCATGAGCGTGGGCAGCATCATCGCCACCACCAACTGCCAGGACCTCACCGAGCTGGGCGGCCTCGGTTCGCGCATGCCCGCCACCACCACCGCCTACCTGGTGGGCGGCGCCGGTCTGGTGGGCCTGCTACCCCTGGGCTGTTTCTGGTGCTTTGGGCTGCTGGTGGAGGCCTTCGCGCCTCAGCAGCCCATCTTCGCGGTCGTGTGCCTGCTCACCAATGGACTCACCGCCTTCAACCTCACCCGTGTCTTCCGGCACGTGTTCCTTGGCCCGCCGATGCCCAAAACCAAGCGCGCCCCGGAGGTGAACTGGCTGATGGCGCTGCCGATGGTGAGCCTCACGGTGCTGGTGGCGCTGATCCCGGCGCTGATGGCCCGCTTCAATCCGGTACCCAGCATCGGATCCATCCCATGGACAGTGACCGCTGCGGTGGTCGCCAGCGGCCTGGCGGGGGTGGCCGGCGGCGCCCTGGCGCCGCTGAACAAGTCATGGTCGCGTTCGATGATCCAGCCGCTGCGGGTCCTGCAAGACCTGCTCGCCTCCGATTTCTACACCGATCGCATCTATAAAGCCACGATCGTGGCGGCGGTGGCCGGCCTGGCGAGGCTGACCAACTGGGTGGACCAGGTCCTGGTGAATGGCCTGGTGAATGGCATCGGGCGCCTCTCGTTAGCCAGCGCTGAAGGGCTCAAGCTGGCGGTGAACGGCCAGGTGCAAACCTACGTTCTCACGGTGATTGTGGCGATCGTGCTGCTGCTCATCTCCCTGCGGTGGCTTCAGGTATGAGGACCGGCCGATGCTGAGCCTGCTGCTGCTGATCCCCTTCGCTGGAGCCCTGCTGCTGGCCCTCTGGCCGGGCAACCCGACCAAGGGGCGCATGCGCACGGTCACGCTGGTGGTTCTGGGCCTCCAGCTGGCCTGGAGCCTCGTGGTGCTGGCCCGCTTCGACCCCGGCAACAGCGCCATGCAGCTGCAGGAATCCCTGCGCTGGGTGGACAGCCTGGGGCTCGACTACAAACTCGGCGTCGATGGCCTGTCGCTGCCATTGGTGTTGATCAACGGCTCCCTGACGCTGGTCTCGGCGATCTGCACCCGCGACATCGACAAGCGACCGCGGGTCTATTTCGCCCTGCTGATGGTGATCAGTGGGGCCGTGAACGGTGCCTTTCTGGCCGAGAACCTGCTGCTCTTCTTCCTCTTCTATGAACTCGAACTGATCCCCTTGTGGTGCCTGATCTCCGTCTGGGGTGGAGCGAACCGGGACTATGCCGCCACCAAGTTTCTGATCTTCACGGCGGTGTCGGGCTTTTTGATTCTTGGGGCCTTCCTCGGCCTGGCCCTGTTGACCGGCACGGCGGATTTCAGCCTCACACCGATCACCAGTGAACGGCTCTCGATGGGCGCACAGCTGCTGTTGCTGGGGGCCCTGCTGGTGGGTTTCGGCATCAAGGTGCCGCTGTTTCCCTTCCAAAACTGGCTTCCCGATGCCCATACCCAGGCCTCCACGCCGGTGTCGGTGCTGCTCGCCGGTGTGCTGCTGAAGCTGGGGACCTACGGTCTGCTGCGTTTCTGTCTGGGGCTGTTCCCCGAGGCCTGGGCGCAGCTGGCCCCTGGGCTGGCGATCTGGGCGGCGATCTCGGTGCTGTTCGGATCGCTGGCGGCCATCGCCCAGAAGGACATGAAACGGATGGTGGCCTACAGCTCCGTGGGCCACATGGGCTACATCCTGCTGGCGGCGTCGGCGGCCACGCCGGTGGCGATCCTCGGGGCCGTGTTCCAGATGGTCAGCCACGGCCTGATTTCGGCGTTGCTGTTCCTGCTGGTGGGGATCGTCTACCGCAAGACCGGCACCCGGGATCTGACCGTGCTGCACGGTCTGCTCAATCCCGAGAAGGGTTTGCCCTTCACCGGCGCCTTGATGATTCTGGGGGTGATGGCCAGCGCCGGGATGCCCGGGATGGCTGGCTTCATCTCCGAGTTCATGGTGTTCCGCGGCAGCATCAGCGCCTATCCCCTGGCCACCCTGCTCTCGATGGTGGGATCGGGACTCACGGCCGTGTACTTCCTGTTACTCGTCAACCGGGCCTTCTTCGGCCGTCTGGCCGTGACCCCCATCAGCGATCCTGTGCTGCATGGCCGCCTTGATGTGAATCTCGCCGCGGTAGCCCCCCGCGAAACCATCCCCGCCATGGCCCTGGCCGTTGGGGTGGTCGCCATCGGCCTGCTGCCGGCTGGACTTGGACGGCTCAGTGAGGCCGCCACCACGGCCATGGCTCAGTTGCCGGCCCTGGCGGCCGCCCTGCAGAACGGGGGCCTGGGCTGATGCCGATCATCTCGGCCGAACTGGTCCAGGCCGGGTCCATGCCCAGCGCCGAGGAGCTGCAGTCAAAACTGCTGGCCGGCGACACGCTGCTGGCCGAGAGCGCCGACCATCTGATCGAAGTGGTGGATGTGCTCGAGAGTTACGGCGATGTGCTGGACGCCTACAGCACCAACCTGATCTTCCAGGCCGAGCAGCAGTTCCTGCTTCCGTTTCCGCTGTTCAAGTACCTCGACGGCAAGAACAGCCCAGCGAAGATCTGGCGCCACCTGAACCACGACCGGATCAATTTCGAGTACGCCGAGTACTGCATGAAGGCGATGCTCTGGCATGGCACCGGCGGCCTCGATGCTTACCTGGATTCGGAGGCCTTCGCCGCGGGCTGCGCCGCGATCATCCGCCGCAAGACCCAGCGCGATCCCTTACTTGGCCTGCTGCATCCGCTCTTTCCGGGCTTCCTGATCGAGCTGATCCGCACCGCCGCCACCACCCACGCCCTCGGCCAGTTCTGGAGGGTGATGAGCGATCTGTTCCTCGATCTGGCCCGCGCCGAGGCCGATGGCCGCGTGGCGTCGATCGAGGCGGTGGTGGAGTTCATCAAGGACGGCCTGGTGGCCGCCGCCGCCAACCCGATCACCTACGGGGTGACGGTGGCGGGGGAACACCTGTGGGTGCTGCCGCCTGAAGCGGGGCTCACCTTCCTGGTGGACGTGGCCGTCCCCTATGTCGAAGCGGTGTTCTTGCGTGGTCTGCCATTCCTGGGCACGGTGAGCTTCAACGCCCAGGCCCAGCAGATCTCCCCTGACCAGGCCAAGTTCGCCTACGGCGCCCTCTATGCCGACCCGCTGCCGAGCATGGGAGCCGGCATTCCGCCCAGCCTGCTGATGCAGGACATGTACCGCCAGCTGCCGGAGCGATTGCACGCCTGGTACCTGGAGCGCACGCGGGGCGAAGGCGACGTGCGCGTCAAGATCTGCATGAGTTTCCAGAAGGCGATGTTCTGCGTGACCAACGCCGCCATTCGGGGCACCTTCCCCAGGCCGCTCAGCAGCGAGGATCCGGCTGACCAAGCCGCCAACCAGGCCTATGCCGCCGCCTGGGCCGGCCGCCTGGCGGTGGCCCGCACGGATTGCCTTGACTGACCGACGTCTTTACTGACCGATGGCCGTGACCGACGGATGGCCTTGATTCCGGCAGCGAACAGCCGCTCACTTAGTTTGGACGTCATGGACCAGCCTTGGACGCCGCGCCCCAAACCCGAGCAGCCCGTGCGGCTGGAGCGGCGCGTTGAATTCACCGATTACGCCAGCAATCGCGCCTTCCTCGATCGCCTCAACGACTTCTGCGAGCAGCAGGGCCGCTACCCGGACATCAGCTTCGGCCGCACCTACGTCAACATCACCCTGCGCTCGGAGGGGGAGGGCGAACCGCTCAGCGATGCCGACCATTCCTTCGCCGCCGCCATCGATGGTCTCCTCCGCTGATTCCGGATCTGCTCCCGCCGCTTCGACACCCATCAGTGATGAACTGGATGACGCCACTCCGGTCAACCTCAAGGCGGCCTACGAGGGCTCCCAGGTCCATGAGGTGCTCGAGCAGCTCGACAAGGAGCTGATCGGCCTCAGGCCGGTGAAGACCCGCATCCGTGAAATCGCCGCCCTGCTCGTGGTGGAGCGGGCCCGCAAGCAGGTGGGGCTGGCAACAGGTGCCCCGAGCCTGCACATGTCATTCACCGGACGGCCCGGCACCGGCAAGACCACGGTGGCCGAGCGCATGAGCCAGATCCTGCACCGCCTCGGCTACCTGCGCAAAGGCCATGTGGTCACGGCCACCCGCGATGATCTGGTCGGCCAGTACATCGGCCATACGGCTCCCAAGACCCGGGAGATGCTCAAAAAGGCCATGGGCGGCGTGCTGTTCATCGACGAGGCCTATTACCTCTACCGCCCTGAAAACGAACGCGACTACGGCGCGGAGGCGATCGAGATCCTGCTGCAGGTGATGGAGAACAACCGCGACGATTTGGTGGTGATCTTTGCCGGTTACAAGGACCGCATGGATGTCTTCTACCAGAGCAACCCCGGGCTGTCATCACGGGTGGCCAACCACATCGATTTCCCCGACTACAGCGCCGAGGAGTTGTTGGCGATTGCCAAGCTGATTCTGGCGGCAGAGAACTACCGCTTCAGCGACGAGGCCAACGTTGCCTTTGCCGACTACATCGTGCGGCGCATGCAGCTGCCCTTCTTCGCCAATGCCCGCTCGATCCGCAACGCCATCGACCGGGCCCGGATGCGCCAGGCCAACCGTCTCTTCAACCACAGCGGCGGTGGATTGACCAAGCGCGATCTGATCACGATCGAGGCCGACGACATCACCTCCAGCCGGGTGTTCCAGGGGGAAGTGGAAGGGCTCGACCCCAGCCTGCCCCTGACGGAGTGAGGGGCTACCGGCGTTTGCGCGAATCGATCTGGAGCAGATCGCGCACCTGCTGAACCTGGCGGGCCACGGCCGGATCGCTGGCGAGCTTTTTCTCCACCTGCTCGACGGCATACATCACCGTGCTGTGATCCTTGCCGCCGAAGGCTTCACCGATGCGCGGCAGGCTCAAGTTGGTGCCCTGGCGCATCAGGTACATGCCCACCTGACGCGCCTGGCTGACGGCCCGCTTGCGGCTGCTGCTGAGCATCTCATCGACCTTCACTCCGTAAACCTCCGCCACCTTGTTGAGCACCTGCTGGGGGGTGACCTCCACCTCGTTGCCGGCCGGATCGAGCATCGGCGCCACTGATTCCACCGTCATCGGCAGCCCCGTGATCGAGGCGAAGGCCACGGCGCGGGTGAGGGCCCCCTCCAGCTCGCGGATGTTGGAGGTGAAGCGACCGGCGATGTACTGGATCAGATCCCGCGGCAGGGCCATTCGCTCCTGCTCAGCCTTCTTGTGCAGGATCGCCATGCGGGTCTCCAGATCCGGCGCCTGGATATCGGCGATCAGACCCATCGAAAATCGTGAGATCAGCCGCTCCTGCAGCCGCGGAATCTGGCTCGGCGGCCGATCCGAGGCAATCACGATCTGGCGGCCGGCCTCGTGCAGGGCATTGAAGGTGTGGAAGAACTCCTCCTGGGTGTATTCCTTGCCTTCGATGAACTGAATGTCGTCCACCAGAATCAGATCAGCGGCCCGGTAGCGGTCACGGAACTTCTGCATGGCGTCCTTGCGGATCGCCTGGATCAGATCGTTGGTGAAGGCCTCGGTGGAGACATAAAACACCTTGGCGCCTGGATCGATCTCCAGGCGGTAGTGGCCTATGGCCTGCATCAGGTGGGTCTTACCCAGCCCCACCCCGCCACAGACGAACAGGGGGTTGAACTCGCGGCCGGGTGCTTCGGCCACCGCCAGGGCTGCGGCGTGGGCCATGCGGCTGTTGGGGCCGACCACAAAGCGGTTGAACACGTAGCGCCGGTTGAGGCCTGGCGCCGCCCGTTTCGCCGCCTCACCGGTGGCGGCCAGCAGCGCCGCCTCGCGGCCAGCCTCGAAGCCGCTCTGGCCTGGGCCGGCCTGGCCCACCTGGAACTCTGTGGCACCGACCCGCAACGGCCCTGCGGCCAGTGGATCAGCCATCGCAACCGGCTCCACGACGGGCTCGGTCTCCACCTCCACCAGCACCGGCTCACCGGCCAGCTCGGAGGCCACCTCGCTGATCATCGAGAGGTAGTTCTTGCGCAGCCAGCCGCTGGCGAAGCTGTTGGGCGCCAGCAACTGCAAACGCCCGTTCTCAAACGCGGCGCATCGGGCCGGACGGATCCAGGTTTCGAAGGTGGGCTTGCTGAGATTCGCCTGGAGAGCCTGCTGAACCCGGTGCCACAGCTCCTGACCCTGCTGCACCGTTCGCTCACCACCGAGGGCCGAATATAGGCAGAGTGGCAGGCCACGGACGTCTTGAATGAGGCGCCTTTCGCCCTGGCCACAAGCACGCCTGCATGACCCCTGAACACCGTCCCGCTCCCCGCCTTGCTCGTGCCGCCGCCCTGCTCACGGGTGTGGCCACAGGGTCACTTGCCGGGCTGCTGCTGGGGGGCTGCGTCGCGGGATTTCCAGGGCTGCCCGGGTTTCCTGGCCTGCCGGGCGCGCGGCGGGGAGGCGACCCGGCCCAGGTGAGCGACGCGCCGCCCCCAGCCCCGCTGCAGGCGGGCAACAACTTCATCGTCAACGCCGTCGACAAGGTGGGGCCGGCGGTGGTGCGGATCGACACGGTCAAGCGGGTGCTGAACCCGCTCGGGGGCCTGTTCGGCGGCGGGCCATCGATCCAGCAACAGCAGGGTCAGGGCTCTGGCTTCATCACCCGCTCCGATGGGGTGCTGCTCACCAATGCCCACGTGGTGGAGGGGGCGAGCGATGTGACCGTCACCCTGCCGGATGGCCGCAGCTTCCACGGCAAGGTGCTGGGCAGCGATCCGGTCACCGATGTGGCCGTGGTCAAGGTGGTGGCCTCGAAGTTGCCGGTGGCCCCCCTGGGTGACTCCGACAGGGTGCGGCCAGGGGAGTGGGCGATCGCGATCGGCAACCCCCTTGGGCTGGACAACACGGTGACCGCCGGGATCATCAGCGCCATCGGCCGCTCCAATGCGGTCGGAGAAGGCCAGCGGGTGCCCTATCTGCAGACCGATGCGGCCGTCAACCCCGGCAACAGCGGCGGACCACTGATCAACGACCGGGGCCAGGTGATCGGCATCAACACCGCGATCCGTCAGGCCCCCGGCGCTGGCCTGAGCTTCGCGATCCCGATCCGTCTCGCCCGCCAGATCGCCGCCCAGATCCTCGAGCGCGGCCGCGCCTCCCATCCCTACATCGGTGTTCGCCTGCAGGCGCTCAACCCGCAGCTGGCGCGGGAAATCAACGCCACCTCGGCCGAATGCAAGCTGCCCGAGGTCAACGGGGTGGTGGTGGTGGAGGTGCTGGCGGGAAGCCCCGCCGCCAAGGGCGGCCTCAAAAACTGTGACCTGATCGAGCAGGTGGGCAACGAGCGGGTCAAAAGCCCCTCCGAGGTGCAGGTGGCCGTGGACCAGGGGAAGGTCGGGGCCCCCCTGCCCCTGAAGGTGCGCCGGGGTGAGCAACGGCTCGACCTGCAGCTGCAACCGGCTGAACTTCCCCGCGAAGGCTGAGTTGCGCTCTGGAGAGGCCTGGATCGCGGGCGGCAGCCACCTCCAGCTGGTGGTGATGGCCCGCTGGCCGGCACCGGGGCGTTGCAAGCGACGGCTGGCGGCGGGGGTCGGCGCCAAGGCCGCCGCCCGGATCCAGTGGGCACTGACCCGCCACACCCTGGCGACGGCCCGTTCGGCTACGGCGGCGTCCGGCGCCCAGCTGGTGCTGGCGGTCGACGGGCTTGGCCCGAGGGCCGCCGGGCGCTGGGGCGACGAGCTGGGAGCCGATCAGGTGCGGCTGCAGGGGCCTGGCGGGCTGGGGTTGCGCCTTCTGCGCCAGCTGCGCCACAGCTTCCGGGAGGGGGCCCAGGCGGTGGCCCTGATCGGCACCGACCTGCCGGGCCTCGATCGCCATGGCCTTGGGGCCGCCTTGGCTGAGCTGGCTAGACAGCCACTGGCCTCGCAATCAAGGACCTCGCAATCACGGGCCTCTCAACCACTGGTGCTGGGGCCGGCAGTCGATGGCGGCTACTGGCTGATCGGCCTGGGGGCCAACACGCCGATCGTGCCGCTGCTGGCCGGCATCCCCTGGGGCACGGCCCGGGTGCTGGAGCTCACCTGCCAAGCGGCGGCTGCCCAGGGGCTAGAGCCTCTGCTCCTGGGGGAGCTCAGCGACCTCGATCAACCCCAGGACCTCTCCCCATGGATGGGCTGAATCAGGCGGCGCCCCCCGCAGATCAGGGGAGTGGAACGAACGTGGAACCTTCGATTCAAGTGGTGATCCCTGCCCTCAATGAAGCCCTGCGCTTGCCGCTGCTGCTGGCGGACCTGGCGGCCGCCCGCCAGCGGTTGGGGCACCCCATGCTTTGCCGGCCACTGGTGGTGGATGGTGGCAGCGGCGATGGCACTCCCACGCTCGCGCGCCTGGCCGGGGCCCGGGTGATCAGCTGCCCCCCCGGTCGCGGGATCCAGCTGCAGCGAGGGGCCCAGCTCGCCCTGGCGGAGCTGGATCTCAAGGCACGGGTGTGCTGCGGAAGGGAAGGGGGGGCAGGGGAGAGCGGCGCCACGGAGGCCGGCGGCTGGCTGTTGCTGCTCCATGCCGACGGGAGGATCGGCCCGCCTGGCCTTGAGGCACTGCAGCGGGCCCTGGCGCAGCCCCCCGCCCCCTGGTGCTTCCGGTTGCGCATCGAAGGGGCCGGCCTGGGCTTGAGGTTGGTGGAGGGGGCGGTAGCCCTGCGCACCTGCCTGCTCCATCGCCCCTACGGCGACCAGGGCTTGCTGATTCCCAGCTCCCTCTACCGGCGAGTGGGGGGCTACCGGCCCTGGCCGCTGATGGAGGACCTGGATCTGGTGGAACGGCTGGCAGACCATGGGCCCGTGCGCTGCCTGGGGGCGGAGCTGACGGTGGATGGGCGCCGCTGGCGGCGGCAGGGGGTGGTGCGCACCGCCTGGCGAAACTGGCAGCTGCGCCGGGCCTGGCGCGGCGGGGAGAGCCTCGAACGGCTGGCGCAGGCCTACTACGGCAACTGAGCCTGGGTCCCTAGGGGGAATACCAGAAGGCGCAGCGGCGCTGCATCGGCTCCAGCTCCCAGCCCTGGTCGGCGTAGAACCCCACCACTCCTGGATCGGCGAACAGGCTGACCCGCTCCACCTCCATGGCGCGCAACTGATCGAGCACATAGACCATCAACTGCTTCCCCAGGCCCGCCCCCTGGTAGCGGGGGTGGACCGCCACATCCCAGACCGTGGCCTCGCTCACCCCATCGCCCGTGCAGCGGGCGAACCCCACCAGGCGGGGCAGACGGGCGTCGTGGCGCCAGAGGCCCACTCGCAAGAGGCTGTGCTCCAGGGCCTTGCGTACCCGGCGCAGGGGGCGTCGGCTCCAGCCCACCGCATCGCAGAGTTGCTCGAGCTCCACCAGATCGATCTCCCGGTCCTGGCTGAGCACGAGGGTCAACTGGGTGTTGGCCACCGGGCAGAGACGGTGACCTTCGCCGTAGTGGGGGATCAGGGCGGGGTGGGAATCCAAACGAACGGGGACCAGCGGCGAAATGATGCAAGGACAAGATCCTGCCCGATCGGGCTGGTTTTGCTGCAGTCTGGAGATCCACGCTCCAGGCACACCTGAGCCCCTCCCCCACCCGCCCTGCTCCTTCGGCGCCGCTGCTGGCGCCACTGCTGGTCTGCCTGCACGGCTGGCTGCTCTCAGGGCGGCTTTGGGAGCCCCGGGAGGAGGCCCTGGCCCCCCGCTGGCCCGTATGGGCACCCGATCTGCCGGGCTTCGGCCAGCGGCCCCGGCCCCGGCAACTCCAACCCACCCTCGCCAGCTATGGCCGCTGGGTGGCCGAGGCCAGCCTCGCAGAAGCCAAAGGACGCAGGATTGTGCTGGTGGGCCATTCCCTTGGCGGCAGCGTCGCCCTCCATGCCGCCGGAGCCCTGGACGATCAGTTGCTGGGGCTGGTGCAGATCGCCGCCGGTGGGGGGGTCTACCAGCCAAGGCCGTTCGCGCGCCTGCGTCAGGGCGGCTGCGCCTTCCTGAGGCTGCGCCCCCGCTGGCTGGCTGGCCTGCCCGGCACCGGCGCCATCCGCAGCCCCCTGGTGGCCGATCTGCGGGCGGCCCGGGGGCTCCTGGCCTGCAGCACCAACCGCGGCGCCGTGCGCCAGCTGCCCGAGCTCACCACCCGGCTGAACGTGCCCAGCCTGTGGATCAGCGGCAGCCGAGATGGGGTGATGGAACCCCGCTACGTGCGCCACCTGGCGGGCTATGCGCCCCTGCATTCGGTGGAGCTTCTCGAGGGGCTGGGCCATCTGCCCATGCGCCAGGACCCCGCTCAGCTCGCCACCCTGATCGAGCGCTGGCTGGAGCCGATCCTCGACGAGCAGGCTCAGAGCCTGGCCAGTCCACGCTCCTGGAGATCAGCCAACTGCGCGTAGAGGCCCCCAGCGGCCCGCAGCTGCCGGTGGGTGCCCTGCTCGATCAGGCGACCGCGCCGAAGGACCAAGATGCGATCGGCCGCTTCAACGGTGGCCAGCCGGTGGGCGATCACGATGGCGGTGCGCTGCGAGAGCAGCGTGTCGAGGTCGTGCTGGAGGGTGGCTTCAGTGGAGGGATCCATGAACGCCGTGGCCTCATCCATCACCAGCACCGAGGGGTTACGGATCGCCACCCGCACCACCGAGAGCAACTGACGCTCTCCGGAGGAGAGGTTGCCACCCCGCTCGCGCAGCTCCGTGGCCAGGCCGTCGGGCAGCCGTTCCAGCAGGCCTTCGAGCCCCAACTCGTTGCAGAGCCGCAGCAACTCGACATCATCGATCGGTGCATCGAGGCGCAGGTTGTCGGCCACGCTGCCGCTGAACAGGAAGGTGTCCTGGAGCACCACTCCCAGCCGCTGCCGCAGGGTGGCGATCGGCAGCTGGCGGATGTCGATGCCATCAAGCAGGATTCTCCCGCGCTGGGGTTCGTAGAGCCGGCAGAGCAACCGGATCACCGTGGTCTTGCCCGAGCCGGTGGGGCCCACCAGGGCCACGTGCTCCCCGGCGGCGATACGGAAGCTGAGGTCGGTGAGGATCGGATCGTCACTGCGGTAGGCAAACGAGACGTTCTCGAACACCACCTCCCCGGCGCTGGCGCGCTCGGCGCCTGAACGCATGGCGGCGTCACTGATCTGGCCCACAGGAAGCACGGCTATCTCGATCGGCTCCTCCATCAGCTCATCAATGCGCTGGATCGCCGTCAGCCCCCCCTGAATCTGGGTGAAGCGTTCGGCCAACTGGCGCAGCGGGTCGAACAGCCGCTGGGAAAAAAGGATGAACGTGGTGAGCGTGCCCAGTCCCATGGAACCTCGATCCACCAGCAGACCACCGAGAGCGAGCACGACGGCGATCGCCGCCAGGGCCACCCATTCGATCGAAGCCGAGATGGCGCTGTCGTAGAAGATCGTGCCGTCCACCGCCTTGCGGTAGGCCTGGGCAGTGGCGGCGAAGCGGCGGCTGTTGATGGCCTCACGCCGGAACATCTGCACCACCTCCAGCCCCTGGAGGTTCTCCTGCAGGTCGGCATTGAGCTGGCCGAGCTCCTCGCGCACCCGGTAATTCGCCTTGCGGTAGCGACCCTGCAGCCACACGATCGCGAAGGTGACCGGCACCTGGATCGCCAGCAACAGGGCCCCCAGCCGGTGCTCGATCGAGATCATCGTGAGGGCGATCACCAGCAGCGTCACCAGGTCGGCGAGCACCCCGATCGCCCCGCTGCCGAACACCTCAGCCAGGGCATCCACGTCGCTGGTGAGCCGGGTGAGCAGCTTGCCCACCGGGGTGCGGTCGTGAAAACGCAGGGAAAGGGCCAGGGCATGGGCGAACAGGTCGTCGCGGATGCGAGCCGTGAGCCGCTGGCCCACGACCTGAATGTTGTAGGTCTGCACTCCCTGCAGGGCGAGGCGCACCAGCACCGCCACCAGCAGCAGCCCCACCAGGGTGCGCAGGGCCTGGGGCACGCTCTGACCCGCCAGCCAGGCCATGGTGGGTTCATGGCGCAGGGCCGAGATCGCCTGACCCACCAGCAGGGGCTGGACGGCGGCCGCCAGGGCCACCGGAATCAACAGCACCAGGGAGAGGGTGAGGCGGCGACGCTCACGGCCGATGTAGGGGATCAGCAGACGCAGCCGTTGGCGATCGCGGGAGGCCATCAGGGCGAGGGGGCTGAAGGAGGGGAGCCCGCGGCGGCGACCCGGTCCACCAGCGCCTGCAGCGGTCCACCATCCAGCCGCAGGGCCAGAGGGTGCCCGATCAGCCGCGCCGTGCTGTTGAACAGCTCATCGATCGCCACCAGACCGTTCTCCTGCAGGGTGCGGCCCGTGGCCACCAGATCCACGATGGCCTCGGACATGCCGGTGATCGGGCCGAGTTCCACCGAACCGGTGAGATGGATGAGCTCCACCGGCAGGTCGAGGTCGGCGAAGAAGGCCTCGGCGCAACGGGTGAACTTGCTGGCAACGCGGCAGTGGGGGGGCAGATCAGCCGCCCGGCCATAACCGCTGCAGGCCTTGACAGCCACGGCCATGCGGCAGCCGCCGAAGCCGAGATCCACCAGCTGGGCCACGGGCAACGGATGCTCCCTGAGCACGTCGTAGCCCACCACGCCCAACTGGGCCTGGCCATAGGCCACATACACAGGCACATCGGCGTTGCGCACCAGCAGGGCGCGGGCACGGCCGCAGGCGCTCGGCACCCGCAGCAGTCGGTTGTCGGCATCGAGCAGGGCGCTGAAATCGAGGCCGGCGGCGGCGAAACGCCGTACCGAATCCTTGAGAAGGGCGCCTTTGGCCAGGGCGACGGTGATCATGGTGTTGCACCGCAGCGTGGACTTTAACGATGGCCGCGACCCCGCCCCCCCGCGAGACCCCGACCATGACCGCAGACGCGGTGGCCACCAAGGCCGCAGACACGGTGGACCTGATCCCGGTGCTCGAGGACAACTACGTGTTCGTCTGGCACGGGGGACCCGGCACAAAGGCGGTGGTGGTGGATCCTGCCGTTGCCAAACCCGTGATCGCCTGGCTGGAGCAGCGCCAGCTGGAGCTGGTGGCGATCCTGCAGACCCATCACCACGACGACCACATCGGCGGCACCCCGGGTCTGCTGGCCCGCTGGCCCGGGGCCGATGTGTTTGCCGCCGGCGCTGACATCGCCCGCATCCCCATTCAGACCCGCTCGGTGGCGGGAGGCGAGCGGTTCACGCTGCTGGGCCGCCCGGTGCAGGTGCTGGACGTGCCAGGCCACACCAGAACCCACATCGCCTACTACCTGCCTCCCGTACCCGGAGCGGTCGCCCAGGGGGAGCTGTTCTGCGGGGACACCCTGTTCGTGGGGGGCTGCGGGCGCCTGTTCGAAGGCAGCCCGGCCCAGATGCAGCAGTCGCTGCAAACCCTGGCGGCCCTGCCAGCGGACACCCGGGTGTGGTGCGCCCACGAGTACACCGAAGGCAACTTCACCTGGGCGGCGGCTGAACGGCCCCACGATCCAGCGGTGGGCCAGCGCCTGGAGCAGGTGCGGGAGCTTCGGGCCGCCGGGCGGTTCACGGTGCCCAGCAGCATCGGAGCGGAGTTGGCCACCAACCTCTTCCTGCGCGCCGCCGATGCCTCAGAGCTGGGGGACCTGCGGGAGAGCAAGAACAACTGGCGCGGCTAGGGCCGCCAGGCCCCCTGGCAGAGCGGGGGAGGGATCCCCCACGGGCCAACGAGCGTGATTAGACTCAACGCGGATCAAACCATAAGTTTTCAGACATCAAAGCGGCTTCAATTACACCGAAGCTACTCTGATAAAGTAGGTACATCTTTCATCCTGAATCTGGGAGCCATGTCTTTCACCATCGATGCAGCCCGCAGCATTTTTCCGCAGACGCGCACGGCTGACATCGTTCCCAGCACCATCGCTCGTTTCAACCAGCTCACAGTTGAAGATCAACTGGCCCTGATCTGGTTTGCCTACAAGGAAATGGGCAATACAATCACCGTCGCAGCCCTGGGAGCCGCAAGAATGCAGTTCGCCGAGCGAACCCTTGGCGAAATTCGCGCGATGAGTTTTGCCGAGCAGACGAAGGTGATGTTCGATCTTGCCAATCGCGTCAACACGCCCATCAACCGTACCTATGCCCTCTGGTCGAACAACATCAAACTCGGCTTCTGGTATGAGCTGGGGGTCTCGATGGAGCAAGGAATCGTTGCGCCCATTCCCGTGGGCTACCAACTCTCTGCCAACGCCACTGCCGTTCTGAGCACCATCAAGGGAATGGAGCCGGGTCAGCAGATCACCGTTCTCAGGAACATGGTTGTGGACATGGGTTATGACCCCAAGAAATTGGAAGGTGCCGAGATGATCAGCGAGCCCCTCGTCAGCCCGACCGCTGCTTCCGAGCGCACAAATGTTTCGATCGAGAATGTGGACAATCCCACAGTGATCGAATACATGAATCTTTTGAATGCCAATGATTTCGACAACCTGATCGAGCTGTTCCTACCCGATGGAGCCCTCCAACCGCCGTTCCAGAAGCCGATCATCGGCCGGGAGGCGGTGCTGAAGTTCTTCCAGCGGGATTGTCAGAATCTGGTGCTTGTTCCGAGCAAGGGTGTCAGTGAGCCAGCGGATGGCGGCTTCACCCAGGTCAAGGTCACAGGGAAGGTCCAGACGCCCTGGTTCGGAGCGGGTGTGGGCATGGATGTGGCCTGGAGATTCCTGCTGAATCCGGAGAACAAGATTTTCTTCGTGGCCATCGATCTGCTTGCCTCCCCGAAGGAACTCCTCAACTTGATCCGCTGAGATTGATCCTCTGATTCCGACCATGCCCCGCTTGAGCGCAAAGCCGAGCCGAAGCGATCGATCGGGGCCCCTTCTCCGGCATCAGACCCCTGGGAAAGCCAGAACTCCAACGGGTGTCCCTGATCCCACTGACCCGACTGGAGCCGTCCTGGCGACGATGATCATCATCGGCTGGATTCTCAGCCTGGCCGGCTGTCTGATCGAAGCAGAATCGCTCTCAAACCCATGGATCGTGGGCGCCCTGCTATGTCGCACCTTCCTGCACACAGGCCTGTTCATCGTTGCCCATGATGCGATGCACGGCAGTCTCTTGCCGGCCAACATCGGCCTCAACCATCTCGTCGGGCGTCTTGCACTTGGGCTCTATGGCTGCCTGAACTACGACCACTGCCTCAGCAATCATCAACGCCACCACGCCTCACCGGCAGGCTCTGAGGATCCCGACTACCACGATGGCCTATGCACCCACCCACTGAGCTGGTACATCAGATTCATGGGTGGTTATCTCTCCCCCCTGCAGATGACCGTTCTGATTGGAACCTGGGCTGGAGGCTGGCTTGCCCTGCGGTCGACGGGCAGTGGATTGCTCGCCTCCATCCTGTTGTTTTGGACCTTGCCCCTGCTGTTGAGCTCGGTTCAGCTCTTCCTGTTCGGAACCTATCTTCCCCACAGGGGAAGCGTGGGCACAACCGAGAAGCCCCATCAGGTTCGCAGCTGGGCGCTTCCGCCGCTGCTGTCATTGGTGAGCTGTTATCACTTCGGCTATCACTGGGAACACCACCGCTATCCTCACGTTCCCTGGCACCTGTTGCCACGGGTCCATGCAATCAAACCATCCTCGCACTAACGCCCAGCTGAGCGCTACGATGACTGATTGACCTTGAAGGCAGGTAGATCGTGGAGGATGACTGGAGCTGTGATGAGCAGGAAGCCGCCAGAGTGGCCTTTGCCCTGGCCTACGAACGGGATCTGGCCCATCTCGCGAGGAGCGTGCAGGAAATGAGCCAATCCATCCACACTCTTGATCAGGCCTGGGAACTCCACGATTATCTCAGCACAAGGAGATACGAGTTCGATGGAAAGTATGATTTCAAGCCCTCCGTTCTGCTGTTCACCTTTGCAGGCATGGTCAAAGATGGCTTACTCGAGCTCAGAGAACTCGAAGGCCTCGATCTCAAGAAGCTTGCCAAGATCAACGCCCTCTCGAGGATGTAACAACGCCCAGGCGATCCTGCGGATGGGATCTCAGACCACCGGCCTCACAGCACCGTCGCCGATCCAGCCACAGGTCTCAAGCTCAGCCGCTGGGGGAACAGCAGCGCCGACGATTCGGATCTGAGCAGCAGCCGGCACCGCTGCCCCCGTTCGAGTTCGCATTCAAGGGGAAGGCGCAGACGCAGACGCTCCGCTCCGGTCTCCACCTGGTAGAGCCACTCCCGGCCCAGGAACTCCCGGCCCACCACCAGCGCCTCTCCGCTGATGTCCTCCTCTAGATCAAAGCCGCTGGGGCGGATCAGCACCTCCAGAGGACGAGCGGTGCTGCCCAGTTCGGCCCCGGGCTCGCCATCGGGCTGGAACAGGCCAACGGCGGTGCGGATCCGGGTTCCCTCACGCCAGGCCGGCACCAGATTTCCCTGGAGGGCGAAGCGGCCGACGAAGGCGGTGGCGGGGTGGTCCACAAGCTCCCGGGGGCTGGCGCACTGCTGCAGAACCCCGGCCTGGAGCACGGCCACCCGATCACAGATCGCCAGCGCCTCCTCCGGGTCGTGGGTGACGATCAGGCCACTGGCGCCGCAGCGGTTGAGTACCCCGGGCAGCTCGCCACGAAGACGCGTGCGCACCTCCACATCCAGGTTCGAGAACGGTTCATCCAGAAGCACCAGGGACGGCGCCGGCGCCAGGGCCCGGGCGAGGGCGAGGCGCTGGCGCTGGCCGCCGGAGAGCTCATGGGGGTAACGCTGTTCGAGGCCCTTGAGCCCCAGCAGCTCCAGCAGCCAGGCGGCACGGCTGCGGTCCTGATGGGGACGCAGGCCAAAGCAGGTGTTGCGCCAGGCATCGAGGTGGGGGAACAGGGCGTAGTCCTGGAAAACCATGCCCACGCCGCGGCGCTCCGGTTCCAGCCAGCGGTGCGGTCCTGCCACTTCGCGGCCCTCGATCCAGACGCTGCCGCGCTCAGGTCGCTCGAACCCGGCAATCAGGCGCAAGAGGGTGGATTTGCCGCAGCCGGAGGGGCCCAGAAGGCCCACCAGTTCCCCGGGCCGGAGCTGGAAATCAATCGCCGAAAGAGTCCAGTCAGCGCCGGAGGCGACGCTGCCGTAGCGGTGCCACAGGTCACGCAACTCCAGCTGGGGTGAGGCCGGAGAACCTGGGAACGTGGATGGTGGGGTAACGATGCCGACGATGGGCGTCCGGCCATAAGCTCAGCGCCCCATCTTCACCCCCCATGGTTGCCGCCCCCGCCCTCGAAGCGATCACCACGGCCCAGGCGCCGGCCCCGGTGGGTCCCTACAACCAGGCGGTCAAGGCCGGGGGGCTGCTGTTCTGCTCCGGTCAGATCGCCCTCGATCCACTCACCGGAGCGCTGGTCGGCGATGGGGATGTGGAGGCGGAAACACGCCAGGTACTGGCCAATCTGGAGGCGGTGCTGGCGGCGGCGGGCGCCACGCCCCAGCAGGTGGTGCGCACCACTGTGTTCCTGGCGGATCTTGAAGACTTCGCCAAGGTGAACGCCCTCTACGCAGCCAGCTTTGGCACGGGGGTGTCTCCGGCACGGGCCTGTGTGCAGGTGGCTGCCCTGCCCAAGGGGGCGCGGGTGGAGATCGACGCCATCGCCGTGCTGGGCTGATGACCAGCTCACGGCGCCGTGGGCCGCTTCTGCTGGCTCTGGGCCTGGCGACCACAACGCTCTGGAGCCAGGGCCCGATCCCGGCCCACGCTGATGGGTCACGGGTGCCAACCAGCCAAGGAGCGCTGGTGGAGACGCTGGTGCGCTCAAGCCTCTCCTGGAACGGCATGCCGCTGCCCGCCTATGGAGCCGGCCAGCCCGAGGTGACGATCCTGCGGATCACGATCCCACCGGGGGAGCGTCTGCCCTTGCACCACCATCCGGTGATCAACGCCGGAGTGCTCCTGGAGGGGCGTCTACGCGTGGTGGCCGCCAACGGCCAGGTGCTGGAGCTCAAGGCGGGCGATCCGATCATCGAGATGGTCAACACACCCCATTTAGGCGAGAACCCCGGAACCGTGCCGGCCACGATCGTGGTGGTCTACGCCGGCTTGGAGGGTCAGCCGGTCACGGTGCTCGACGAATCAGGGGGCAGGGGCGCCGCAGCGGCGGCCAAGAACCACTGACTGGCGGACCTAGGAGGCCGCTGAAATAGCCGCCAATTCGTGACCGGATGGCCTTGGCGAAGTTTCGCCGGCTGAGGTGAACGCCACGCGGGGGGCTGTTTCGGCGATTGCTCTGCTGCTTTCAGCCGCCAGTCCCCGCCCTGGGGGGCTGAACCTG
>CALRNH020000011.1:0-126736 GCA_943369485.1 Synechococcus sp. UW140
CTTGACGTTGAAGCTGAACTGGCCCACCTGGTAACCGCGGGCCTTGGCCTCCACCGTGGCGGCGAACACCTGGCGGATCGGATCGAAGGCGCCGGTGTAGGTGGCCGGATTGGAGCGGGGGGTGCGGCCGATCGGGCTCTGGTCGATCACGATCACCTTGTCCACCGACTGAATGCCGCGCAGTTCTTCGAGCCCACTGGGAAAGGGAACCTTCAGCCCCAGCTTGTGCTCCAGAGCCGGGTGCAGCAGCTCGTTGATCAGGGTGCTCTTCCCGCTGCCGCTGACCCCGGTGATGCTCACCAGCCGCCCCAGGGGAATCTCCACATCGATGCCGGAGAGATTGTTACGGCGGCACTCCACCAAGGTGAGCCTGCGGCTGCTGGCGCTGCGTCGCTCAGCAGGGGTGGGGATCGAACGGCGGCCGCTGAGGTAATCACCCGTGAGCGAGTCTTTGGCCGCCAGCAGATCCTCAAAGCTGCCCTGGGCCACGATGTGGCCCCCGTGAACGCCTGCTCCGGGGCCAATGTCGACGATATGGTCGGCGGCACGGATCGTGTCCTCGTCGTGCTCCACCACGATCAGGGTGTTGCCCAGATCCCGGAGCTTGACCAAGGTGGCCAGCAAGCGGTCGTTGTCCCGCTGGTGCAGGCCGATGCTCGGTTCATCGAGCACGTAGAGCACCCCGGTGAGACCGGCCCCGATCTGGGTGGCCAGGCGAATGCGCTGGGCCTCGCCGCCCGAGAGCGTCATCGCCGGCCGATCCAGGCTCAGGTAATCCAGACCGACATCGAGCAGGAAGCGGAGGCGCAGGCGGATCTCCCGCAGCACCAGATCACCGATCTGGATCTGGCGCGGCGTCAGCAACGGATCGGCCCCTTCGCTGGCCCCCACCCCCATCAGCGCCTCGATCCGGGAGAGGCATTCAGCCACGCTCACGGCCGTGAGATCGGCGATGTTGAACAGTCCCACCTTCACCGCCAGGGCCTCAGGCCGCAGCCGCAGCCCCGCACAGGTGGCGCAGGGCACCATCTCCAGGAACTTCTCCAGCTTCTGGCGCACCGCCTCTCCGCTGGCGTCCCGCAGCTGGCGCTCCAGGATCGGCAGGATCCCCTCAAAGGGACGCAGGTAACCCTCGCTCTTGCGGTAGCGGCTGTCGGCCTTGATGGCGATCGGCTCTGTGCTGCCGTTCAACAGCACCTGCTGCTGCTCAGCGCTGAGCTGGTTCCAGGGAGTCTTGATCTCGAAGCCGAAGGCCTCCCCGACCGAATAAAGCAGTGAGAAGTAATAACTGTTGTCCTTGTCGCTCCAGGGGGCGATCGCCGCATAGACCGGCAGGGAGGGATCGGGCACCACCCGCTCAAAGGTGAACTTGCGCAGGTGGCCGATGCCGTGGCAATCGGGGCAGGCGCCATAGGGGCTGTTGAAGGAAAACAGCCGCGGCGAGAGCTCCTCCATCACCGCGCCGTGCACCGGGCAGGCGAAATTCTCCGAGTAGAGACGCTCCTTCTCCACTCCTTCGTGCAGCTCCTCGCCGGCCTTGGGCACCACCTCGACAAGGGCCAGGCCATCGCCGCGCTTGAGGGCGGTGCGCAGGGAATCGTTGAGCCGTTCGCCGATCCCCTCACGGGCCACGAGCCGGTCCACCACCACCTCGATGTGGTGGGCGTGGTTCTTGTCGAGTTCGATGTTGTCGGAGAGCTCCCGCACCTCCCCATTGATCCGTACCCGCGCAAAACCCTCCGCCACCAGGCCGCTCAGCAACTTGGCGTGGGTGCCCTTCTTGCCCCGCACCACCGGCGCCAGCAGCTGGTAACGGGTGCCCTCCGGCAGCTCCAGGATCTGATCGACCATCTCGTCGATGCTCTGGGGCCGGATCGAGCGGTCGCACTGGGGGCAGTGGGGTTCGCCGGCGCGGCCGAACAGCAGCCGGAGGTAGTCCTGGATCTCCGTCACCGTGCCGACAGTGGAGCGGGGGTTGTGGCTGGTGGACTTCTGGTCGATCGAGATCGCCGGTGACAAGCCCTCGATCGCATCCACGTCGGGCTTGTCCACCTGGCCCAGGAACTGGCGGGCGTAGGCCGAGAGGCTCTCGACGTAGCGGCGCTGGCCCTCCGCGAAGATCGTGTCGAAGGCCAGGGAGCTCTTGCCGCTGCCGCTCACCCCGGTGAACACCACCAGGCGGTTGCGCGGGATCGTCAGATCGATGTTCTTGAGGTTGTGCTGGCGGGCGCCGCGCACCCGGATCACGTCCTCCAGGCTTCCCCGCCCGAGCTGGCCTCCGCCCACGGCGCCGTTGAAGCCTGCGGAGGCCGTCTTGTTCTGCACTTTCGAGGCCCCGGCCGCTCGGCCCATGCACTGACCACGAGAACAACGAAGTCTACGGAGGCCCCGGCAGGGTCCGCTCAGGCCGCCCGCTTCTCCAGCAGGCTGGCGGCATAGCTGCGGGCCTCGCCGCTGTCCCCCCCCGCCAGTTCCGCCAGCTCCCGCTGGCGCTCCTGAGTGTCCCGCAGGTGGGACACTCCCGTGAGCGTGAGGCCGCCCTGCACCACCTTGCTGACGCGGAAGTGATGATCGGCTGCGGCGGCCACCAGCGGCTGGTGGGTGACGCAGAACACCTGTCGCCGCTCGGCCAGGCGATGGAGCAGCTGGGCCATGGCGCCACTCACACGGCCGCTCACACCGGCATCGATTTCATCGAACAGCAGGGTGACGTGGGGGTCGGCCGCGGCCAGGCAGGTTTTGAGGGCGAGCAGGAAGCGGCTCATCTCGCCGCCGGAGGCCACCTCCGCCAGGGGGGCCAGGGGTTGGCCCGGGTTGGCGGAGAACAGGAACTGCACCGCATCGGAACCGTCCTCACTGGCGGGGGCTGGCTCCACCGCCACGGCAAAGCGCACGTTGGCCAGACCCATGGGCCGCAGGGCCGCCATCAGCTGGTCCTGCAGCTGGGCGGCCGCCTGCCGGCGGCCTTCACTCAGCAGGCCATGGGCCCGATCCCTGCCCTGGCGAGTCTCCGCTTCCGCCCGCTCCAGCTCCGCCAGGGAGGCCGCGGCCCCACCCGGGCCCAGCAACTCCCGCAACCGATCCCGCTCCGCGATCAGCTCGGGTAGATCGAGGCCATGGCGCCGCTCCAGGCTGCGCAGCTGGGCGATGCGGTCCTGGAGCGTGGCCAGGGTTTCAGGGTCGCTCTCCAGACCGGCGCCATAGCGGTCGAGGTCGCGGGCAAGATCCTGAATCTGGCCCAGGGCCTCCCCGATGGCGAGCAGCTGGGTCTGCAGCGCCACATCCAACGCCGCCATCGCCTGCAGCTCCTGCTCACAGGCGGCGAGGTGATCGAGCGCCGAGGGGGCCCCTTCCGCCCCCTCCTGCAGGCGACCGATCAGGGTCATCACCCCCTCCTGTAAGCGCACGCCGTGCACCAGCCGGTCCTGGTCGGCTTCGAGCGCCTGGCGCTCAGTGGGGTCCTGCAGCCGCGCGACCTCGAGTTCATCCAGCACCTGCTGGCGGGCCTGGCGTTCCTGCTCCAGCCGCTCGAGGTCGCACCGGGCCCGCTCCAGGGCGGCCTCAGCTTGCTTCCACAGCCGCTGGGTGCTGCGAGCTGATTCCAGGCCCGCCAGTAGGGCTTCTCCGCCAAAGCGATCGAGCCAGCGGCGCTGCTGACCAGGCCGGGCCAGCTGCTGGGTCTGACCCTGAACCGTGAGCTCCAGCAACAGCGGCCGCAGTTCCAGCAACTGGGCGCGGCTGACGACCACACCGTTGACGCGGCTGCGGCTGCTGACGCGTTCCTCAAGGCGGCGCCACTCGCGACTGATCACAAGCTCCTCCTCGTCGGCGCCGTCGAGCTGTTGCTCCCGGAGCCAATCGAGCAGCGGTGGGTTGAGGCTGAAACTGGCCTCAATCGTGCTGCGCTCGCTCCCCGGGCGCAGCAGCCGCACTCCGACGCTGCCCTGGCCGCCGCCGAGCAGGGCATCGAGGGCATCGAGGAGGATTGACTTCCCGGCGCCGGTTTCGCCGGTGAGCACCGTGAAACCCCGCTCGAAACTGAGTTCGAGCGCCTCGATCAAGGCAATCTGCTGCAGCCGCAGACCCGTGAGCACGCCGGCCTCCGGTCATCGCTCCGACCGTAGCGGCTGCCGGATTCGTTTAGAAGGGGTTCAGCGACTCCAGCGCCATGGACGGCTCGACCGGCGATTTCATCGAAGCCGCCGGTCTGCTCAGCTACGACCCGGCCGCGATCCGCCGCATTTACGTCGGCCATCCGCAGCGGCTGCTGCGCCGGCTGTGGCAGACCCTGGTGCCCATCGGCCTGTATCTGCTGGGGGTCGGCTTCGACTGGTCCACCGGCCTGCTGGCCAATGCCGAGCGGGCCAGGGCCAGGGCCAGGGAATGCGCCGAACTGCTGGTGCAGCTGGGACCGGCGTTCATCAAGGCCGGTCAGGCCCTCTCCACCCGCCCCGACGTCGTGCCACCGGTGCTGCTTGAAGAGCTGGCCCAGTTGCAGGACCAGCTACCGGGCTTCGATTCAGCCCTGGCGATGGCTTGCATCGAGGAAGACCTGGGACAGCCGGTGGAGGCGATCTTTGAGCAGCTCGACCGCGAGCCGATCTCCGCCGCCTCCCTGGGGCAGGTGCACAAGGGCGTGCTCAAGGGTGGCGCCCCGGTGGCCGTGAAGGTCCAGCGACCGGGTCTGCGGGAGCAGATCACTCTTGACCTCTACATCGTTCGGCTGATCGCCGCCTGGATCAACCGCTACGTGGGGTTGATCCGCAGCGATCTGGTGGCCCTGATCGACGAACTGGGTCAGCGGGTGTTCGAGGAGATGGACTACCTCAACGAGGCCGCCAACGCCGAGCGCTTCGCGGCGCTGCACCGCCAGAACCGCCGCATCGCCGTGCCGGCCATCCATCACGGGGCCACCAGCCGTCGGGTGCTGACGATGGATTGGATCGAGGGCGTGAAGCTCACCAACCTGGAAGCGGTCAAGGCCCTCGGTTTCGATCCCGACGACATGGTGCAGGTGGGCGTGAACTGCAGCCTGCAGCAGTTGCTGGAGCACGGCTTCTTCCATGCCGATCCCCACCCGGGCAACCTGCTCGCCCTGGCGGACGGTCGCCTGGCCTACCTGGATTTCGGAATGATGAGCGAGGTGAGCCGCAGCTCGCGCACGGGTTTGATCCAGGCGGTGGTGCACCTGGTCAACCGCAACTTCTCCGCCCTCTCGCACGATTTCGTGCAACTCGGCTTCCTGGCCGAAACCGTGGATCTCGAGCCGATCGTGCCCGCCTTTGAAAAGGTGTTCGGCCAGGCGATCGAGCAAGGTGTGAGCCGGATGGATTTCAAGGCCGTCACCGACGATCTGTCCGGGGTGATGTACCGCTTCCCCTTCCAGGTGCCGCCCTATTACGCCCTGATCATCCGTTCACTCGTCACCCTTGAGGGGATTGCCCTGAGCGTCGATCCGAACTTCAAGATCCTCGGGGCCGCCTACCCCTACTTCGCCCGACGGCTGATGGAGGATCCCGACCCCGAACTGCGCGAGAGCCTGCGAGAGATGCTCTTCGATGGAGATCAGTTCCGCTGGCAGCGTCTGGACAACCTCATCACCAGCGCCTCGCTGCAGGATCAACTCGACCTCGAGGGCCTGCTCGATCAGGTGCTGGATTTCCTGTTCTCCCCCGGGGGCGGGATGCTGCGCGAGCAACTGGTGGAAGCGGCGGTGGAACAAATGGATGCCATCGGCTGGCAGACCGTGCAACGGCTGGGTCAGCGGCTGCCCTGGCGGCTGCAGCCCCCTGGTCTGCGGGGGCTCGATCCGATCAGCGACAAGGACCTGGAGTTGCTGACACTGGAGCCCGTGGCGCGGCTGGTGGCGATCCTGCGCGAGCTGCCGGGATTCGACCCCCAGCTCCTGCTCAGTCGCTTGCCCCGGCTACTGCGGGAGCCGGACCTGCGGCGCATGGGAATGGCGCTGGCCCGTCGTCTGGCGGAGCGGGGGGTGGTGCGCTTGCTGCGGGATGTCCTCGTGGCATCGGAAACCCGCAGCGCTGTCGCCGTCTCCTGAAGGCCGCCTCCTAGGATTCCTGAACGATCGGAGTCTCAATTTGCGACAGCCCCTCCTGTTCACCGCTGCGCTACTGGGACTGGCCCTGACCACCATCCCCCAGGGCGCCCTGGCAGCCGATCAAGTGGTGTTCGTAAGCGGTGCTTTCCGGCGCTCCATTCCCGTGGCCGATCTGGAATCTCTGGCCAAGACCGGCCAGGCCCAGGGGCTGCTGGCCGACGTGCTTCGGCTGGGCAAGCAAAAACCCCAGGACGTGGCCAAGCTGCTCAACCAGCAGATCAACCTGCCCTTGGTGCTCACCAGCCGCCTGCTCAGCACCCGCATCGGTGAAGCGGTGCTCAGCCGGGTGGCCTTGATCGTCTATCCCCTCAACGCCAAGCACGTGGCGGTTCCGGCCCTGCGGGCCGCCACCGTCCTCGGCCTGAACAGCAACAACGACGGTCTCTCGGCGGTGGGTTTCCTGCGGGCCTACCCCAACCAAGATCTGGCGATCAGCCTGCCTGCCCTGATGGGCACCATGAGCAAAGCCAGTTCGATCGCCGAGCTGGTGAGGTTTTTCTCGGAATCGCCCCTTGATGGTCTGAAGTCCCCCAGCACCCCCAAGGGTTCCCCCTGAATCAGAACCAACGCCCCTGACACGTAGATTCGCCAGAGTCCCCTTCTGCTGCTGTGCCGCTGCTTGCCTCCCTGCGGAATCTGGGCAGAAAGCCGGCCTATCAAGACTGGCCGGGGCTGATTGAAGGTTATCGACGCTGGTTACCGGTGTCGGAGCGAACCCCGGTGATCACGCTGCGGGAAGGAGGCACTCCGTTGATTCCTGCCCCCGCCGTGGCCGAGCGCATCGGCCGGGGCGTCAAGGTGTTCCTCAAATACGACGGTCTCAACCCCACCGGGAGCTTCAAGGACCGGGGCATGACCATGGCGATCAGCAAGGCCAAGGAGGCTGGTTCGGCGGCAGTGATCTGCGCCAGCACCGGCAACACCTCCGCCGCCGCCGCCGCCTATGCCCGTCGGGCCGGCATGCGTGCCTTCGTGCTCATCCCTGACGGCTACGTGGCCCAGGGCAAGCTGGCCCAGGCTCTGCTGTATGGCGCCGAGGTGCTGGCGGTGCGCGGCAACTTCGATCAGGCCCTGACGATCGTGCGCGAGGTGGCCGAGCGCTATCCGGTCACCCTGGTGAATTCCCTCAATCCCTACCGCCTGCAAGGCCAGAAGACGGCCGCCTTCGAGGTGGTGGATGCCCTCGGTGAGGCCCCCGACTGGCTGTGCATCCCGATGGGAAACGCTGGCAACATCAGCGCCTACTGGATGGGCTTCCAGGAGTACCGCCAGGCGGGCCTCTGCCGCACCTTGCCCAAGATGATGGGCTTTCAGGCCAGCGGTTCGGCACCCCTGGTGCTGGGCCACACGGTGGAGCAACCGGACACCATCGCCACGGCCATCCGCATTGGCAATCCGGCCAACCGAGAGAAAGCGCTGAAGGTGCGCAGCGAGAGTGGAGGCGCTTTCAACGCGGTCACAGATGCGGAAATCGTGGCCGCCTACAAGCTGCTGGGAAGTCAGGAGGGGGTGTTCTGCGAACCGGCCAGCGCCGCCTCGGTGGCGGGACTGCTTCAGCAGTCGGAGGCGGTGCCCTCCGGAGCCACGGTGGTCTGTGTGCTGACCGGAAATGGCCTGAAAGACCCCACCTGCGCGATCGAGAACAATGACGCCACCTTCCACCCCGATTTGACCCCCGACGTGGCCACGGTGGCGAAGGTGATGGGCTTCTAGGCCCGATCACAGGCTGATTCCAGCTGCCCACCCAGACCAGTCATTTCACGAACTGGTCCCCAACGGATCGGCCTGGGGCTGAGGAAAACCGCTGCTGGTCCATGGAAAACAGCTGACCCAACCGGGTCATAAGTGGTCATTGTTTTTCCCCAGTCGGGGGAAAGAGTGGAAAACAACTCGAAACTGATTCATTCACGCTCATTTTCCCCAGTGGATCTCAGCTCTCATCCATTCTCTTGGAAGCCTTTTGAACTGTTTTCCACGATTTCCACAGCCCCTACGACTACGAGGTTTCTAGGTTTAAAGAAATTAATCCGTTCTTGATCAGTCGGGCTGAAGCCAACCGGTCGGTTCCGGTGGATCGAGGTACGGACTCCCGATCGGGCCGTTGCGGATCCGACCGCCTTGTGGAAGCTTGGTGTCGCCCGATGGCCCATCCATCATTTCAAGCCAGGGTCTGCGCCGATGAAGCTGGTCTGTTCCCAGGCCGAACTGAATGCCAGCCTCCAGCTGGTGAGCCGGGCTGTCGCCGCACGGCCCAACCACCCCGTGCTGGCCAATGTGCTGCTGACAGCCGATGCGGGCACCGGTCGCTTGAGCCTCACCGGCTTTGATCTCAGTCTCGGCATCCAGACCAGCCTCGCCGCTTCGGTGGAGGCCAGTGGTGCGATCACGCTGCCAGCGCGCCTGTTCGGTGAAATCGTCTCGCGCCAGTCCAGTGAGACTCCGATCACCCTGAGCAGCTCCGAGGAGAGCGAGCAGGTGGAACTCACCAGCCTCTCCGGCAGCTACCAGTTGCGCGGCCTGGCCGCGGAAGACTTCCCCGATCTGCCCCTGCTCCAGACCGGTGTGCCGATCCGGCTGGAGGCCGAGGCCCTGGTGAGGGGCCTGCGGGCGACCCTGTTCGCCAGCAGCGGCGATGAGGCCAAGCAGCTGCTCACAGGTGTGCATCTGAGCCTGGAGGGACAGGATTTGGAGTTCGCCGCCACCGATGGGCACAGGCTTTCCGTGCTGCGGCTGGCCAACGCCCTGCCCGGGGGGGCCATCGAGCCCGGTGAAGGGGAGCCCTTCGCCGTCACCGTGCCGGCCCGCTCCCTGCGGGAACTGGAGCGGCTGCTGTCGGCGCGCCCGGCGGCCGAGCCGGTCAACCTCTTCTGCGACCGGGGTCAGGTGGTGTTCCTCTGGGGGGACCAGGTGGTCACCAGCCGCAGCCTCGACGGCAGCTATCCCAACTACCGCCAGCTGATCCCTGACAGCTTCAACCGCGTGCTGGAGCTGGACCGCCGCGGTCTGATCGCTGCCCTCGAACGGGTGGCGGTTCTGGCGGACCAGCACAACAACGTGGTCAAGCTCAGCAGTGATCCAGCCAACGGCCAGCTCGCGATCAGCGCCGATGCCCAGGATGTCGGCAGCGGTTCGGAAGCCCTGGCGGCCTCCATCAGCGGTGAGCCGATCCAGATCGCCTTCAATGTGCGCTATGTCCTCGATGGCCTCAAGGCGATGGTCGCCGACCGGGTGGAGCTGCGCTGCAACGCCCCCACCACTCCAGCGGTGCTGGCGGCGGTGGAGGATGGGGGCTTCACCTACCTGGTGATGCCCATTCAGATTCGGACCTGAGCCCGTGGCCCTGCCGGAGCACCTGTTGCTCAGTGACCTGCTCCGGCTGCGGGTTCGCTGCGACCAGGGACTCGATCGCGGCGCCGGCCAGCAGGGCTGGATGCATCCGCCGGTGCACCGACTCCTTGGCTGGGTCAGCCAACCGGCCGGTTTTGGCTCCCGCCGATTGGTCTGGCGCCTGGATCAGTTGCGGGGTCTGGGGGAGCAGGAGGCCCTGGTGCAGGGTGATCCGGCTGAAACCGATCAGGACACCCTGGCGCGACTTCCCACCCTCCTGGAGGCGGTTCTGGTGAACCGATCCGCCGAGCCGATCGGCACCCTGGTGGACCTGGCGGTGGAGCTGCGAACCGGCCGGATCCTCCATTACCTGGTGGCCCGCAGTGATCCCCGCCTGCCCGGCAGCAGTCGTTGGCGGTTGTCCCCGGATCGCATCGCTGATCAGCAGCCCGGCCAGGTGGTGACGGCCGCGGTGGGCCTGGATGATCTTCCCCTGGCCAAGGCCAGCTTGCGCCAGGAGTTTCTGCAGCGTTCACGACGCTGGCGGGAGCAGATGGGCCAGGAGACGGCCCGGCTGCGGGACCAGTTCCAGCAGGTCGGTGATCGCTTCGAGGACCGGCTTGAGGGTTGGCTGGAGGAGCCCCCGTGGGAGGAGAGCCCCAGGGGCGAGCGGGAGGTGCGCCCGGCCTCTTTCGAGGATCGGGAGCCCTGGGAAGCCTTTGACCCTGAGGAGCCAAGGGAGCAGCGTCTGGGGGATCAGGAGTTTCCGCAGCGCCAGGCCGCCAGCCGGCGCCGTCAGCCCCGTGACCCTGCATCCGAGGAGGATCCCTGGATCTGAGTGATCCAGGTGGCGTGCCCTGGGTGTGATCCCCCTCAGCCAGACTGGCGCTCTCTTGCCTCCGCTCCGTGGTTGCCAGTTCCTCCTTCTCGGTCGCCGATGCGCTGCGCAAGGAGGGCCTCAGCCAGGCCGATTACGACGAGATCGTCCGCCGTCTGGAAAGGGCCCCGAACCGGGCCGAACTGGGCATGTTCGGGGTGATGTGGTCGGAGCACTGCTGTTACCGCAATTCACGGCCGCTGCTGCAGGGCTTTCCCACTGAGGGGCCGCGCATTCTGGTGGGCCCGGGTGAGAACGCCGGCGTGGTGGATCTTGGCGAGGGTCAGCACCTGGCCTTCAAGATCGAGAGCCACAATCACCCCTCGGCCGTGGAGCCCTTTCAGGGGGCGGCCACCGGTGTGGGCGGGATTCTCAGGGACATCTTCACCATGGGGGCGCGGCCGATTGCCCTGCTGAACGCCCTGCGTTTCGGCCCGCTCGAGGACGAACGCAACGTGGGTCTGATGGAAGGTGTGGTGGCCGGCATCGCCCATTACGGCAATTGCGTGGGGGTGCCGACCGTGGGCGGTGAGGTGGCGTTCGACCCGAGCTACAGCGGCAACCCGTTGGTGAACGCCATGGCCCTGGGGCTGATGGAAACCGATGCGATCGTGCGCTCCGGCGCCGAGGGGGTGGGCAATCCGGTGGTCTACGTCGGCAGCACCACCGGTCGCGATGGCATGGGCGGCGCCAGCTTTGCCTCCGCTGAGCTCAGCGCGACCTCCCTCGACGATCGCCCCGCCGTGCAGGTGGGAGATCCGTTTCTGGAAAAGGGACTGATCGAGGCTTGCCTTGAGGCCTTCCAGAGCGGTGATGTGGTGGCCGCCCAGGACATGGGGGCCGCCGGACTCACCTGCAGCTGCTCGGAGATGGCCGCCAAAGGCGGCGTGGGGATTGAGCTGGATCTCGATCGGGTGCCTGCCCGGGAATCGGGCATGAGCGCCTACGAGTACCTGCTTTCCGAGTCCCAGGAACGGATGCTGTTCGTGGTCAGGGCCGGCAGGGAGCAGCCGCTGATGGAGCGCTTCCGCCGCTGGGGGCTCCAGGCCGCCGTGGTCGGCCGGGTGCTTGCGGAGCCGATTGTGCGGGTGCTCCAGCATGGGGAGGTGGCCGCTGAGGTTCCAGCCAATGCCCTGGCCGATGACACCCCGATCAACCACCATGAGCTGATCAGTGAACCGCCTGCGGATCTGCTGGCCCATTGGCGCTGGAGCGAAGAGAAGCTGCCCGAGGCCATGGTTTCCGGCATCGTCACCCCCAAGGGATCCCTGACCTGGGAAGCCGTGCTGGAACAGCTGCTCGACGATCCCACCATCGCCAGCAAGCGCTGGGTCTGGCGCCAGTACGACCACCAGGTGCAGGCCAACACCGTGGTGCCTCCGGGTGGCGCCGATGCAGCCGTGGTCCGCTTGCGGCCCCAGCAGGGTGCCGGTTCCCTCGCGGCGGTCACCCGTGGGGTGGCGGCCACGGTGGATTGCCCGAACCGCTGGGTGGCCCTCGACCCTGAACGTGGGGCAATCGCGGCGGTGGCCGAGGCGGCCCGCAACCTCAGCTGTGTGGGCGCCGAGCCCCTGGCGGTCACCGACAACCTCAACTTCCCCTCCCCCGACACCGACCGGGGCTACTGGCAGCTGGCCCTGGCCTGTCGCGGCCTGGCCGAGGCCTGCCGCACCCTGGGCACTCCTGTCACGGGCGGCAATGTCTCTCTCTTCAACGAGACCCGCCTGAGCGATGGACGGATGCAGCCGATCCACCCCACCCCTGTGGTGGGCATGGTGGGGCTGGTGCATGACCTGGCCCACGTCACCGGTCTGGGCTGGCGAACCCCAGGGGACGCGATCTGGTTGCTGGGGGTTCCCCTGGAGGCCACCGGGGAGAGTGCCGCTGCCGAGGAGCGGCTCTCGCTGGCGGGGAGCAGCTACCTGGAGCGGATCCATGGTCTGGCCACCGGCCGGCCGCCACGCACCGATCTGGAGCTGGAGGTTCGGGTGCAGGCCTTCCTGCGCCAGGCGATCACCACAGGCCTGGTGGCCTCCGCCCACGACCTCGCCGACGGCGGCCTGGCGGTGGCCCTGGCGGAGGCTTCGATCGCCTCAGGGCTCGGGGCCATGGTCGCTTTGCCCGCTGGTACGGGGCGTCTTGATCGCCTGCTGTTCGCCGAAGGCGGCGCCCGCATATTGGTGTCGGTGCCTGCGGGCCAGGCGGCTGCCTGGCAGGCGGCCTTGGAGCGTGCCGGTGCCGTTGAACCTGTCGCTGTGGGCGAACGCACCACGGGTGAACTGTCCTGGGCCCAGCGCCTGGGGCAGGTGAGCCTCGAGCCGCAGCTCAGCATCAGCCGTGCGGATCAGCCGCTGCTCGCCAGCGCCATCGAGGCCCTGCGTGAGCGCTATGAGCAGGCCCTGCCCCGCCGCCTCGGGGCCCGGGGTTGAGGCAGACTGTTCATCACCCTTTCAAGGCGCCAGGCCCTGTGTCGCTCAGCGAACATCCCGTTGGATCGGTGAGCACCGCTGATCGGCCCGAACGCCCTGACAAACCTGAGGAGGCCTGCGGCGTGTTCGCCGTGCTGGCCCCGGGTCAGCAGGTGGCCAACCTCACCTACTTCGGCCTCTACGCGCTTCAGCACCGCGGCCAGGAATCAGCCGGCATCGCTGTCTTCAACGGCGACAAGGTGCGCTTGCACAAGGACATGGGCCTGGTGAGCCAGGTGTTCGACCAGGACGTGCTCGCCCGCATGCCCGGTGATCTGGCCATCGGTCACAACCGCTATTCGACCACCGGCAGCAGTCGCGTCTGCAACGCCCAGCCCGTGGTGCTGATGACGCGCCTCGGACCCTTTGCCCTGGCCCACAACGGCAACCTCGTCAACGCGGGCGAACTGCGGGAAGCGATCGCCGCCACTGACGCCGAGCTCACCTCCACCACCGATTCGGAGCTGATCGCCTTCGCCCTTCAGGAGGCGGTCAACGACGGCCTGGGCTGGGAGGCGGCGATCCGTTGCGCCGTCGGCCGTTGTCGCGGCGCCTTCAGCCTGGCGATCGGCACCCCCGAGGGTCTGTTCGCCCTGCGGGATGGCCACGGTATCCGCCCCCTGGTCTTCGGTGGCTTCGGCGATGGCGACGAGCGCCACTGGGTGGTGAGCAGTGAATCCTGCGGCCTCGACATCATCGGGGCCTCCTACATCGACGAGGTGGCCCCCGGGGAACTGGTGGTGTTCCGCTTCGGATCGGCTGAGCCCGAGCGCTCCCGCTGGATCGAGCAACCCACCAAGCTCTGCGTGTTCGAGATGATTTATTTCGCCCGTCCGGACAGCCGCTTCTTTGGCGAATCTCTCTACAGCTACCGCCACCGCATCGGCGAGGTGCTGGCACGGGAATCCGCCGTTGAAGCTGACATCGTGATCGGCGTGCCGGATTCAGGCATTCCTGCCGCCATCGGCTATTCCAAGCGGAGCGGCATCCCCTACGCCGATGGGTTGATCAAGAACCGCTACGTCGGCCGCACCTTCATCCAGCCCACCCAGGCCATGCGCGAAGCGGGCATCCGGGTCAAGCTCAATCCCCTGCCCGATGTGCTCTCCGGCAAGCGCGTGGTGGTCATCGACGACTCGATCGTGCGCGGCACCACCAGCCGCAAACTGGTGGCGGCCCTGCGCGATGCGGGGGCCACCGAGGTGCACATGCGCATCAGTTCACCGCCGGTCACCCATCCCTGCTTCTACGGCATCGACACCGACAACCAGGACCAATTGATCGCCGCGCGTCTCACCCTTGAGCAGATCGAAGCTCACCTGGGGGTGGATTCCCTGGCCTACCTGAGCAAGGAGGGCATGGTCGAAGCGGCCCATGCCGCCTCCGCCAACTTCTGCACGGCCTGTTTCGATGGCAACTACCCGATCGAGATGGAGGCAGAGATGCGCTCCAGCAAATTGATGCTCGAACCAACCGGGCTCGCGGCCACGGTCTGAGGCTGTATCGAACGCGATTCGCTTCGATCTGATCGTTCTGCCATCTGACGTTCCAAAGACTTTCAAGGCCACCAGCGGAGCAGCGCAATCCGATCAATCAGCCTCCTGCCAGCGACTGCCCCCAACGCTCGCTGGCCTGAGGGCCGATCGTTTGGCCTGACCCGTGGGGTCCGCTCAGCGGATCAGTGGAACCAGCGCCTGAACGCTCTCTCCCGCCGGCAGGGGGAACAGCTGGCCGCTGCCACTGGCCTCCTGGGATTCAAGCTGGTCGGCGTGGAGCCGGAAGTGGCGCTTGTCGCCCACCATCACACTCACCACGGCTGAGCCCAGGCCCTGCAGATCCACCAACTGATCGCTCCGATCCTGGAAGCGCAGTCCGATCTGGCCCAGGTCACCGCGCTGGCAGCGGCGTAGGCCGGCGGCCCTCAGGCGCTTGAGCTGACCACTTCGGCTGGCCAGCAGCACGTCGTCGCGATCCCCAGCGGCGGCAGCCCCGACCACCGTTTCACCTGGAAGAAGCCGCATCAGCATGGGCCCCTGGGCCGTGCGGCCCATCACCGGAAGGTTGGATTCATTCACCGCCAGTTTCAGCACCCGACCGGTGCTGCTGGCCACGATCAGGTCGTCCCCTTCCCGGCAGCAGACCACCCGCCTCAGCACCACCTCATCGCGCAGTTTGAGCATGCTGACGGCCCGCCCGGAGAGCTCCTGGAACTCGCTGATCGGCAGGCGTTTGAAGCGGCCATCGCTGCTCAGCAGCCCCAGGCTGAGGGCTGGATCGCTCTCCAGGGGGAGCACCTGCACGACCCGTTCGCCCTCCAGGCTGTCGGGAAGGAACTTCTCCAGGTTGCCTGGTTGCTGACCGGCAAACTCCCAGCGCAGCAGGGCCACCCGGCCACCGCTGGTGAAGGCCAGCAGGCTGGGTTGTCCGGCAATCGGCAGGATCAGTCGGGCCGGCGCTGGGTGCTCCCCCAGTTCCACGGGTTCTTCCAGGTGCAGTCGTCCCAGGGTCTGGGGGGCCACGATCCGCACCTGGCCATCGCTGCTGATCAATAGCCGGCCATCGCTGGCCAGGGCTCCGTAGGCCTGTTGGCGTTGCTGCTCGGCATTGGGACGCACCGCCGCCGCCCGCAGGGCCACCAGGGCATCTCCACCCTCCACCAGGCGGGTGCGGCGGGGGGTGTTGAAGCGCTTCTTGAGGACCTTGAGCTCATTCACCAGCGCCTCGAGCAGGCTGCTGCGGTTGTCGAGCAGCTCCCGCAGCCGCGTGCGCTCGCTCCGCAGCTGCTCGGCTTCGCTGCGCAGGCCGTCCTGCTCCAGGCTGGTGAGTCGGCGCAGGGGCATGGCCAGCACGGCCTCCGCCTGGCGCTCGCTGAGGTCGAGGTGCACCTGCAGGCTGGCCCGGGCTGAAGCGGCGTCGCTGGCCGCCTGGATCAGCTCGATCACCCGCTGGAGGGAATCAAGGGCTTTGATCAGCCCCTCCACCACCTCCAGCCGGTCCTCGGCGCGCTTGAGGGCATGGTTGGTGCGGCGGATCAGGGTGTGTTCGCGGTACTCCAGGAACTGCTCCAGCAGCTGGCGCAGGCTCAGTTGCTGGGGTTTGCCATTCACCAGAGCCAGCAGGATGGCGCCGAAGTTGCTCTGCAGGGCCGTGCGCCGCTGCAGTTCGCTCAGCACCTTGTCGGCTTCGGCATCCCGGCGCAGCTCCACCACCACGCGCATGCCGTCGCGATCGCTTTCATCGCGGATGTCGGCGATGCCGCCGATCTTGCCATCGTTCACCTGCTCGGCGAGTTTCTCGATCCAGCCCGCCTTGCTGAGCTGATAGGGCAGCTCGGTGACCACCACGGCAGCCCGACGGTGGCGTCCCTTGCCGGGTTGCACCTCCTCGATGTGGGCCACCCCGCGCATGGGAATGCTGCCGCGGCCGTTGAGATAGGTGTCGCGCACGCCGCTGCCGGTCAGCACCTCTCCGCCGGTGGGGAAGTCAGGGCCGGGCACCAGGGTCAGCAGCTTCTCGTCGCTGAGCTCAGGCTGACGTACCAGGGCGATCAGGGCGTCCACCACCTCCCCGAGGTTGTGGGGGGGAATGTTCGTCGCCATGCCCACGGCGATGCCCGAGCAGCCGTTGAGCAGCAGGAAGGGCAACTGGGCGGGCAGCACCGTGGGTTCCTGTTGGGAGCCGTCGAAGTTGGGCGCGAAATCGACGGTGTCGCTGCCGATCTCATCAAGCAGCCCTTCGTGGGAGATCGCTGCCAGCCGCGTCTCGGTGTAGCGCATGGCGGCGGCCGGGTCATCGTCGACCGAGCCGAAGTTGCCGTGCCCGTCCAGCAGGGGGTGGCGGCTGGCGAAGGTCTGCACCAGCCGCACCAGGGCGTCATAGACCGCCTGGTCGCCATGGGGGTGGTACTTGCCGAGCACATCCCCGACAACCCGCGCGCACTTGCGGTAGGGCCGATCTGGAGTCAGCCCCAGCTCATGCATCGCAAAGAGGATGCGCCGCTGCACTGGTTTGAGGCCGTCGCGCACGTCCGGCAGGGCCCGCCCCACGATCACGCTCATGGCGTACTCGAGGTAGGAGCGCTGCATCTCCTGATGCAGGGCGATGGGCTGGATGCGCTCCTCGGCCATCCGGGTTTGGGCTCTGGGCGCGGAAGGGGCTCAGCCTACAGATCTTGCCCCTGGCCCCAAAACCCCTGGGGACGACCTCAGTTGTCGGGTTCCTGGCTGCCGTTGCCGGCATTGGCCAGGGCCCGTTCGACCACCGATTTGAGCTCGGGGCGGCCCAACAGCCGTTTGGTGGCGGCCCGCAGTTTGTTGCCCCAGAGCTGTTCCTTCTGGTACGTCTCCAGGACGTAGCTGGGCTCTCCCTCCAGGGCGCTCTTGGCCAGGCGCAGGGCTTCTTCGCTGTTGTTGCCGCTGCCGTTCAGGGCCGCGGCCAGGGCCAAGGTGGGCTCGGAGGCGCTCGATTTGATCTGCAGGGCCTGACGCCAGCGCTCGATCGCCTCGCGTGGGCGGCTCAGCTCGAACAGCACCAGGGCCTGGTTGTTGATCGCTTCCCAGAAGCCCTTGCGCAGGGAGGCGGCCTTCTCGAAGGAGGCGAGGGCGGCGTTGGGGTTGTTGAGCAGGATCTGGGCGTTGCCCAGGTCGAAGTGGGCCCCGGGGTTCTTGCCATTCAGCTTGAGACCCTGCTCCAGGTAGCCAAGCGCCTGCTTCGGCTGGCCGTCCCGCAGGGCCAGGGAGCCCTGGGCGAACAGGATGCCGGGGTTGCGGGGATCCAGCTGCTTGGCCCGCGCCAGCGCTTTCGAGGCTTCTTTGATCTGGTTGCTGCGCAACTGGGCTTCGGCCAGAAGCACCCAACCCCGGGGGTCACCCGGCAACAGCTGCACGGTCAGGGCCGCGAGCTTGGCGGCGTCTTCGGGCTGACCCAACCGCAGCAGGCGGGAGGCCGCCTGGGCGATGCCCAGGCCGGACGCCTCCAGTTCCTGGGGGCGAGGGATGTAGACATAGGGCACGAACGCCTGGGCCGGCGCCGTCCCCACCGCAAGCCCACCAGCCACCAGGCCACCGGCCACCAGGCCGAAGGCCAGAGGAGCGGCCGCCAGGGACCGCAACCAGCGGGGGGTCATCAACGTCTTTCGAGATGCAAAGCAGCCTAGGGGTCCTGCCCCAGGGAGGCTCTGACGTTCCGGCGCCACATCCAGGGTTTGATGCGGCGCAGGGCCGAGGCCCGCAGCTGCTCATCCCAAGCCGCGTCGCTCCAGCCCAGGGCTTGCTCGGGTTCCAGGTTCAGCATCCACGGCCGTGGCTGCACATCCGGATCGCTGGAGGGCTCCAGCGCCGGCCCGTTCCAGGGGCAGACGTCCTGGCAGATGTCACAGCCGGCTACCCAGGGCCCCAGGCCTGCCTTGATCGCTGCCGGAAGGGATGGCTCGCGGCTTTCGATCGTGTGGAAGGCCAGGCACCGGCGAGCATCCACCACGAAGGGCTCGCTGATCGCGCCGGTGGGGCAGGCCTCCAGGCAGCTGCTGCAGCTGCCGCAGAGGGGCTCCGCGGGCCCGTCGGCCGGCAGCTCCACGGTGGTGAGCAGGTGACCGAGCAGCAGCCATGAGCCCCGGTGCCTGTGGATCAGATTGCCGTTTTTGCCGATCCAGCCCAGGCCCGCCTCCTCCGCCCAGGCCTTGTCGAGCAGTGGCGCCGCATCCACGCAGACCCGCCAGCGAGAGTCCGGCACCTGCTGCTCCAGCCAGCGCCCAAGCCGCCGCAGCCGTCCATCGATGACCCGGTGGTAATCCCGGCCCCAGCCGTAGCGAGCGATCGCCAGGGAGCCGGGGGCCCGCTCGGCGGCCACGTGGTAACTCAATCCCACCGCCACCAGGCTGCGCACTCCCTCCAGCAGGCGTTCCACCCGGGTGCGGCGGGGGTCCGCCATCCAGACCATCGACCCCTGGTGGCCGGCCTTGAGCCAGCGTTCCAAGGCAGCGCTGCGCAGGCGCAGATTGGCGCCACCGGGCACGGCGGCGATGCCGACAGGATCGAAGCCCAGGGCCTTCGCCTCCTGTTTCAGCCGCTGGGCCAGGTCGGTTCTCACCCGTACAGTTGCGCGACACCGTCATTGTGATGTGACCACCCTTGCCGCCTCCGGGCGCTTTTCCACCGTTCTGCGCTGGCTCGGTCTCACCCTCGTGGTGCTGCTCCTGCTGCAGCTCGTGGCCATCTTGATCCCCTGGGCCTGGGGCGAAGAGGCCTTCCGTCAGCTGGTGGTGGAACGGCTGGTGAGCCAGGCACCCCTGGCCCTGATCGGGCTGCTGTTGGTCCTGCTCTCCTCACGCCTCGACCATCCCAACGAGAAGCGCACCCCTGTGCGCTGGCTGGTCACCGGGATCAGTGCCGTGCTGGCCGTGGCTCTGCTGGTGGCCGTGCCGGTGTCGATCAGCGGCGATCGTGCCCTCTCCGAGCAGGCCGATCAGCAGCTGGTCGCCCAGCGCAGTCAGGTGGAGGCGGCCCGCACCCAACTGAAGAACCCCCAGGCCCTCGAGCAGTTGGTGGCCCAGCTGGAGCAGTCCGGTCAGCTTCCCCCCGGCGGTACAGCCGAGCAGAAACTGCAGTTGGTCAAGGTGCAGTTCGAAAGCCGCCTGCAGCAGGCGGAAAAGCAGATTCAGCAGGCCGAACGGGCCCGGGATCTGTCGATCAACCAGCGTCGGTTCGGCGGCACAGGCTCGGCCTTGGTGCTGGCGGTGGCCTTCACCTTGATGGCGCTCGCCTCGGCGCTCTGACGGCTGGCTAGGTTGCACGCAGATCTACGACCGCCGGATTTCCGGGTCGCCACTTGGTTCAATCCAGCCCCCGAACCGATCAACCGCTGCCCAGCAGGCTCCAGCAGGATCTCAAGAATGACCTGATCGCTGGTCTGCTGGTGGTCATTCCGCTGGCGACCACCATCTGGCTGGCCACCACGGTCAGCCGCTTTGTGCTGGCGTTCCTGACCACGATCCCCAAGCAGTTCAACCCGTTCAACACCCTCAATCCGCTCCTGCAGGAGCTGATCAACCTCGGCGTCGGTCTGCTGGTGCCCCTGCTGGGGATCCTGCTGATCGGTCTGATGGCCCGCAACATCGTCGGTCGCTGGCTGCTGGAGTTCGGCGAAGGAACCCTGCTGCGCATTCCCCTGGCGGGATCGGTCTACAAGACCCTCAAGCAGCTGCTGGAAACCTTCCTGCGTGACAACTCCACCCGCTTTCGGCGGGTGGTCCTGGTGGAGTACCCCCGTGAGGGCCTCTATGCGCTCGGTTTCGTCACCGGAGTGATTGGAGCTTCGGTGCAGGCCGGCTTCTCTCAGCCCATGCTCAGTGTGTTCATCCCCACCGCCCCCAATCCCACCACCGGTTGGTATGCCGTCGTGCCCGAGGCGTCCGTTCAGGACATCGACCTGTCGGTGGAGGATGCCTTCCGCACGATCATCTCGGCCGGCATCGTCAGCCCTGATGAGCGTGAAACCCCGGCCAGCCGGAGTTTTTCCAGCCTGCTAGCCCAACTGCGGGCCCCCGCCTACTCCACTCCCCCCCCCAACAAGGCCTGAGCCCAGGCTGGTCTTTCCAGGTGCCCGATGCAGAGTCGATCCGTTGCCCGAGAACTGGCCCTGCTGATGCTGGGCCAGACCAACGACCGCGTTCCAGCCGCCGATCTGGCCTTGGATGGTCTGCTCAACCAGGCCCTGGCGACCCTGGCCCAGCACGTGCGCGAAGCCCTCGACCGCTCCGCCAGCGCCCTTCAGGAGGCGCAACAGCATCTGCTCGAGAGTGAGTTGCTCGATGGCCAGGACCGCTTGCCCCAGGTGCGCGACCACCTGCAGCAGGGTCTGACCCAGGCTGAGCTGGCGCTCAACCAGCTCTCCGCCAGCCTGGATCTGCCGCGGCTGCTGCTCCTGGCCGATCAGGAGCAGGTGCGTCGGAGTGCGCTGGAGCGAGCCCGGGCCGTACTCCAGCGGCGGGAGGCCCTGGATGCACGCCTCGATGGGGTGATGGAGGGCTGGCGCCTCACCCGTCTGCCGCGCATCGACCGGGACATTCTGCGCTTGGCGGCAGCGGAGATCGAGGCGTTCGGCACGCCGCCGGCGGTGGCCTGCAACGAGGCCGTGGAGCTCGCCAATCGCTACAGCGACGAGCAGGGCCGTCGGATGATCAATGGTGTGCTGCGCCGTTTCACCCAGGCGGTTCCCTGAGCGATGGAGTTCGACTGGTTTCAGCGGGGCCGCAGCACGGCCAGCGAGGGCGCCTCCGCCACGTCTAGTCCTGGCCCTGATCCTGGGACTGAGCTTGGGCTCGCCCCAGAGCAGCCGATCCCAGCCGCCACGGCCCCGGTGGAGTCCCCCCCGCTGGAACCCGCCGCACCGGTCCCCGCCGCAGCCGCGGATCCGGCCCGCGAGGAGGCCCTGGAATGGGCACGCCAGGCCTATGCGCGGCTGAAGCAGAAGCAGGAGGCCGAGCGCCTGGCCGCTGAGGCGGCAGCAGGGCTGGAGGTCGCCGCGCACCCGGAGGTCTCGGAGTCGGCCCCTTCCGTGGTCACCGCCGCCGAGTCACCACAGGCTGGTTTGTCGCTGCTGGAGCAGGCCGCGGCCGAGCGCGGTGAGCGCCAACGGCAGTTACTGGAGCGCGCTCCCGAAGCGCCGGAGCCTGAAACCCCATCTCCAGCCGCCCACCCCGGTGTGCTCTCAGCGCCCGAGGATCAGCCCCAGCTGGGCGCCTTCGACGCCGACTTCACCTGGTCGGCGGAGGTGCTGGCGGCCCAGGGCCGTCAGCTCGATCAGGTGTCCCTGGAGGAGATCGACTGGCTCACCCGCTTGCGGCGGGGGATGGAGAAGTCCCGCCAGGGGCTGGTCACCCAGCTTCTGGAGACCTTCGGTGATGACCCGCTCGGGCCGGAGGTGCTTGAGGATCTCGAATCTCTGCTGCTGCGGGCCGATGTGGGTGTCACGGCCACCGATCAGGTGCTGGAGGCCCTGCGCCGCCGCCTGAACGAGCAGGTGGTGGACCCCTCCGAGGGGATTCGCTTCCTCAAGCAGCAGCTCCAGGAGTTGCTGGAACGGCCAATTGGTGCCAGTGGGCGCCCCCTGCTGGCCCCGGAGCGGGGCCGGTTGAACGTGTGGTTGCTCGTCGGGGTGAACGGTGTGGGCAAGACCACCACCCTCGGCAAGCTGGCCAACCTGGCGGTGCGCAGCGGTTACTCCTGCCTGATCGCCGCCGCCGACACCTTCCGGGCCGCGGCGGTGGAGCAGGTGAAGGTCTGGGGGGAGCGCAGCGGTGTGGCCGTGATCGCCAACACTTCAGCCAATGCTGATCCTGCCGCCGTGGTCTTCGATGCGATCGGGGCGGCCCAGTCCAAGGGCCTTGATCTGGTGCTGGTGGACACCGCAGGACGGCTGCAGACCAAGCACAACCTGATGGAGGAGCTGGCCAAGGTGAGGCGCATCGTCGATCGCTTGGCGCCGGAGGCCGCAGTGGAATCGCTGTTGGTGCTTGATTCCAGCCAGGGGCAGAACGGCCTGCGCCAGGCGATGGCCTTTGCCAAGGCCGCCGGTCTCACCGGCGTGGTGCTCACCAAGCTGGATGGCAGCTCCCGGGGTGGTGTGGCGGTGGCGGTGGCCTCCGAGGCGGGATTGCCGATCCGCTTCATCGGCGCGGGCGAGTCGATCCGCGACCTGCGGCCGTTCAACAGCTTCGAGTTCGTCGAGGCTCTGCTGGCGATCTAGGGCCACCGCCCCGGGGTTTCCCAGGAGCCGCTGCTACCTTTCGTGTCCTCCGCGGCCGCTCCGTTGAGCAGCCAGCCGTCCACCTTCGGATCTCCCCTGTCGTCTTCGGGGCCGCTGCAGGCCGCCGGATCGGCCACGGCCTCGCTGCGTGAGCTGCTGGACAGCCTCAGCCGCGAGCAGCGCCGCAATCTCGAACTGCTCAGTTCCCTGGGCTTTGCCCTGCGCAGTTACACCAACCTCAACCGCTTTCTGGAGTTGGTGCCCCTGGTGGCCTCCCGTCTGGTGGGGGCTGAGGGAGCTGTGCTGGTGGTGTTCCACAGCGATGGCCGGCTGTGGCGGGAGCAATTGCAGGTGAGCGCTCCTGAACGCTACGGGGAGCTGCTGCGCCAGCTGGCGGTGCTCGAGGACCGCCAGCTGGCGATCAAGGCGGGTGAGGAGGTGGTGGCCCAACGACTCGATCAGCATCTGGGCCGCCTGCTCAAGGATCAGCACTTCTTTGGCACCTCCGTTGTGGCGCGGAACCGCCAGCGGGGGCGTCTCTATGTGTTCGGCGCCAGGGAGACCCTGAACTGGAGTGACGTGCACCGGCGTCACGTGCAACTGGTGGCCGATCTCACCGGCGTGGCCCTCGAGAGCGAAGCTCTCGTGCAGGACCGGCGCCTGCATGAGCGCCTGGACCGTCAGCTCAGCACCGGTGCTGAGATCCAGGCCCAGCTGCTGCCGGACCACTGCCCGGTGATCGAGGGCGTCGAGTTGGCGGCCCGTTGCCGCCCCGCCTTCCAGGTGGGCGGCGACTATTACGACTTCATCCCCACCCGCCCCCAACTGCTGGGTCGCTTGCGGGAGCAGGGGCGCTGGGCACTGGTGATGGGGGACGTGATGGGCAAGGGGGTGCCCGCCGGGCTGCTGATGACCCTGCTGCGGGGAATGCTGCGGGCTGAGGTGCTCAGCGGCCTGCCGCCGGATCGAATCCTCCACGACCTCAACCAGCTGGCCCAGGAGGACCTGGCCCACTCCCACCGTTTCGTGACGCTGTTCTATTCCGACTTCGACCCGCGCACCCGCCTGCTGCGGTATGCCAACGCGGCCCACAACCCGCCGCTGATCTGGCGCCGTCAGCGCAACAGCGTCGATCGGCTCGATGCGCCGGGCCTGCTGATCGGCCTGCAGCCCGATGCCGACTACGGCAGCGAGCAACTGGTGCTGGATCCGGGTGACGTGCTCCTCTATTACACCGATGGGGTCACCGAGGCCGCCGGCTTGTCCGGCGAACGCTTTGACGAGGAGCGGCTGATGCGGGCCCTGCAGACGGCGGGCCGCTCCGGCATCGGCGCCCAGGGCATTCTCGATCAGCTGTTCGGCCGCCTGGATCGCTTCGTCGGTCCCGATCGCCAGCTTGAGGACGACGCCTCGATGGTGGTGCTGAAGGTGCGGGAGGAGGTGGCGCTGCCCTCGTTGCTGATCTGAACCCTTGGCATGGGGTGTCAAGCTGAGCGATGGCGGTTGTTCAGCGGCACCGATGGCACCCGACGCACCTGAATCCACGCCGGCCAGCGGTGTCACGGGGGGTGCGGCCGGCAGCTGGAGCAACCGTTTCGAGCAGGGGCTGCATCCGGTGATCGAGCGGTTCAACGCCTCGATCGGCTTCGACATCGAGCTGCTGCCCCAGGACCTGGATGGATCGATCGCCCATGCCCGCATGCTCGGCAGCTGCGGCGTGATCACGGCCGAGGAGGCCGAGCGATTGGTGGCGGGCCTGGAGACCATCCGCGCCGAGGCGGCTGTCGGTGACTTCAACCCCGGGCTGGAGGCCGAGGACGTCCATTTCGCCGTCGAGCGGCGGCTGATCGACTTGCTGGGTTCCCTGGGCAAGAAGCTGCACACGGGCCGCAGCCGCAACGACCAGGTGGGCACCGACCTGCGGCTGTGGTTGCGGGGGAAGATCGACCACATCGATGCTGCCCTGGTGCGTTTCGAGCGGGCGTTGCTCGCCCAGGCCGAGGCCCATGCTGAGACCCTGATTCCGGGCTACACCCATCTGCAGCGGGCACAGCCCATCTGCCTGGCTCACCATCTGCTGGCCTATGTGGAGATGGCCGAGCGCGATCGCCAGCGCCTGAAGGACCTGCGCAAGCGGGTGAACATCTCCCCCTTGGGAGCGGCGGCCTTGGCGGGGACCCCGGTGCCGATCGATCGCCGCCACACCGCCGAGGCCCTGGGTTTTGAAGCGATCTACGCCAACAGCCTCGATGCTGTCAGCGACAGGGATTTCACGGTCGAGTTCAGTGCCGCTGCCAGCCTGGTGATGGTGCACCTCAGTCGCCTGAGTGAGGAGGTGATTCTCTGGGCCAGTGAGGAGTTCGCCTTCGTAAGCCTCAGCGACCGCTGCGCCACCGGCAGCAGCCTGATGCCCCAGAAGAAGAACCCCGATGTACCCGAGCTGGTGCGGGGCAAGGCCGGCCGCGTCTTCGGCCATCTCCAGGGCCTGCTGGTGATGATCAAGGGCCTGCCGTTGGCCTACAACAAAGACTTTCAGGAAGACAAGGAGGCCCTGTTCGACGTGGTGCGCACCACCCTCGATTGCCTTGAGGCGATGGCGATCCTGTTGGAAGAAGGGATCAGCTTCCGCCCTGAGCGCCTGGAGGCGGCGGTGGCGGCCGATTTCTCCAATGCCACCGATGTGGCCGACTACCTCGTGGCCAAGGGGGTGCCGTTCCGCGAGGCCTATCAGCTGGTGGGAGGACTCGTGAAGCGCTGTTTGGCCGAGGGGCTCCTGCTGCGCCAGCTGCCCCTGGAGCGTTGGCAGGAGCTTCATCCGGCGTTCAGCGCCGACATCTTTGACGCGATCCACCCCCGCCAGGTGGTGGCGGCCCGATGCAGCGAGGGGGGAACCGGATTCGAGCAGGTGGCCCAGCAATTGCGCAGGGCTGCGGCCCGGCTGGAACCTTGAACGTGCGGTTCCAGGGGGCGTGGCCGGAGCTCACATTCGGACTAACCTTGGTTGGTGAGAGGTCACCGGTTCGATCGTTTGATCGTCTGTAGGGACCCCCACGATCCCGGTCATTCGGTCCCATCCGTCCGTGAGCATCTTTGTCGGTAACCTCCCCTTCCGCGCGGAGCAGGAAGACGTAGCGGAGTTGTTTGCCCCCTTCGGTGGAGTGGTCAATTGCTCCCTCCCCCTGGAGCGGGACACGGGGCGCAAGCGGGGATTCGCCTTCGTCGAACTGGCTGACGATGCCGCTGAAACCCGTGCGATCGATGCCCTCCAGGGTGCCGAGTTGATGGGTCGTCCGCTGCGGATCAACAAGGCAGAGCCCCGTGGCAGTGGTGGACCCAGGCGCTCGGGTGGCGGCTACGGCGGCAGCGGTGGCGGTGGTGGTGGCTACGGAGGTGATCGTCCGGCCGAGCGCGGTGGCTACGGAGGTGGCGGCTATGGCGGCGGTGGTGGCGGCTATCGCGGCGCCGTCAGCCCCGCAACCGGTGCGCCGGCCGAGCGGGGTTCCGGGGCCAGCGGCTGGGAGGACCGCAGTTACGGCGGCGCCGCCGATGGCTTCGATGAGGGCCGCAGCCGCCGGAGGCGCAGCGGCAGCACAGGTGCTGGGGCTGACCACTCCAGCGACGACGGCTACGGCGGCGCCGAGGTCTGAGCGGGGGCTGCTCCCAGGCGCCTGGGCTCTGCCGGTTTCAGGGTGATCCCCCTCCGCCTTCAGAGGCCCTGGTCCTCCAGTTGCACGGCCGCTCTCTCCAGAACCTCCGGCCCGGCGGTTCTGGCCCCAGCGGCCTCTCCAAGCCGTCGGCGCCAGTGACGTGCTCCAGGCACCCCCTCCACCACCTGCACCAGGTGGCGGGCGATCGGCCATAGCCGCCCACCTCCGGTGCACCAGCGCTCCGCATAGGGAATCAAACCCCTCACCACCGATGAGGCCGTGGCCGGCGTTGTCCCGTACTGGCGGAACAGCTCCCGGTCCACGCTTCGCCAGCGCAGGGGGTGGTCGTAGGCGGCCCGCCCCACCATCACGCCATCCAGCCGCTCCAGGTGGGGATGGCAGTCCTCGAGGTGGAGGAGACCGCCATTGAGTTCGATGCGCAGCTCCGGCCGTTCCTGCTTGAGCTGGTGAACCAGTTCGGGGCGCAGGGGCGGGATGGTGCGGTTCTGTTTGGGGTCGAGGCCGCTGAGCCAGGCCTTGCGCGCGTGCACGCTGAAGCGACTCGCTCCGGCGGCGGCCACCTGGTCCACGAAGGCGAGCAGGGCTTCGAAGGAATCCAGCGCATCGATGCCGATGCGGTGCTTGACAGTCACGGGCAGGGGCCCGGCGGTCGCCATCGCCTCAACGCACTGGGCCACCCGCTCCGGTTGCGCCATCAGACAGGCCCCGAAGCGGCCTTTCTGCACCTTTTCACTGGGGCAACCCACGTTCAGGTTGATCTCGTCGTAGTTCCATTCGGCGGCCAGGCGGGCGGCTTGGGCGAGCAAGGCCGGATCATCGCCACCCACCTGAAGGGCCAGGGGCTTTTCGCTGGGATCGAAGGCCAGCAACGTCTCCCGCCGGCCGTGGTGCAGGGCCTGGGCCACAACCATCTCGGTGTAGAGCAGGCTGAAGCTGGTGATCTGGCGCATCAGCACCCGAAAGTGCCGATCGGTGTAGTCCATCATCGGAGCCACACTGAAGCGATGGGCGGCGAAGACGTCATCCATCGACCCATGCTGCCCTTCGCCCGGTCCACCCATGCCTCCAACGTCTGCGTCCCCCTGGCCCCTGGTGGTGGCCGGTGGCGGTGCAGCGGGGTTCATGGCGGCGATCAGCGCCGCCGAAGCGGGCTTGAAAGGAGTGCTGCTGCTGGAGGCCACTCCCACGCCCCTGGCCAAGGTGTTGATCAGCGGTGGTGGCCGTTGCAATGTCACCCACGCCTGCTGGGATCCCCGCACGTTGGTGGGCCATTACCCCCGGGGCGGACGTGCGCTGCTGGGTTCCTTCAGCCGCTTTGCCACCGCCGAGGCGGTGGAGTGGTTCAAGGCCCACGGCCTGGAGCTGGTGGAGGAAGCCGATGGGCGCCTGTTCCCCCGCAGCAACCGCTCCAGTTCGGTGGTGGCCAGCCTGCGGGAGGCGGCCCAGGCGGCGGGGGTGACCCTGCGCACCGGAGCGGCCCTGCAAACGGCCAAACCGCTCGAGCCGGAGGGTTTTGAGCTGAGCCTGCGAGCGAGCGAAGGCCCCACGGTGTTGCGTTGCCGCCAGCTGCTGCTGGCCACCGGCGGCCACCCCAGCGGCCGTCAGATCGCCGCGTTCCTCGGACATACGTTGGTGCCGCCGGTGCCCTCGCTGTTCACGCTGGCGCTGAAACCCAACCCGTTGCAGGAGCTGGCCGGGGTGGTCATGGATCCGGTGCTCCTGAAGTTGGAGCTTCCGGGAGCTCGCTTCCAGCAGCAGGGACCGGTGCTGGTGACCCACTGGGGGCTGAGCGGTCCGGCCACCCTGCGGTTGACCGCCTTTGCCGCCCGGGCGATGAAGGAACACGGATACCGCGCTCAACTAAGGGTGGATTGGAGCGGTGGCCGTAGCCAGCAGGATCTGGAGGCCGTCTTCGAGGGTCTGCGGCGTGATCAGGCCCGGCGCCAATTGAGCAGCTGGCGGCCCTGGCCTGAGCTCAGTCGCCGGCTATGGCTGCATCTCCTCTCCGTGAGCGGCATCGAGGCCACGGGCCGCTGGGCGGAGCTGCGACGGCCCCAGCAGCACGCCCTGATTGATGCCCTTCGCACCAGCCGCTACACGGTGGGGGGCCGTGGCCCTTTTGGCGAGGAGTTCGTCACCGCTGGAGGGGTGAGCCTTGGGGAGGTGAACCTGGCCACCATGGCCAGCCGCAAGGTGGTGGGGCTCTACTTCGCCGGCGAGCTCCTGGATGTGGATGGCATCACGGGCGGCTTCAATTTCCAACATTGCTGGAGCTCAGGTTGGCTGGCGGGCCGGGGGTTGGCCGCTTCAGCGAATCTTGTCGAAGACAGAGAACATCGGTAGGTACATCGCCACGAGGATGGAGGCAACCATGCCACCGACAATCACGATCATGAAGGGTTCGATCAAGGCCGTCAGGGCTTTGGTGGTGGTACTGACTTCATCTTCGTAAAAATCAGCCACTTTGGTGAGCATCTTGTCCATCTCACCAGTTTCTTCGCCGATCGCGAGCATGCTCATGGCCATCTCTGGAAATACCTTGCCTTTGTTAAGGGAGTTGCTCAGCGGAATGCCCTCCTGCACATCTTTTCTGGAGGCGCCGATGGCATCGGAGATGATTGAGTTGCCGGAGGTTTCCTGAACGATCTCCAGACACAGCAGAATCGGCACGCCGGCACGGCTCAGGGAGCTGTAGACGCGACAGAACTGGGCCGTGGCACTTTTCTGGATCAGGTCACCAAAGAGAGGAATCTTCAGCATCAAGGCATCCACCTTGCGCCGCCCCGCGGGGGTGGCGTAGAAGCGGGAAAACAACCAGGCCGCCAGCATGATTCCACCGACGAGAAAGAAGGAGAAGGGCGACCGCAACAAGGAGCTGAGATTGACCAGGGCTTGCGTGAAGGCGGGCAGTTCAGCGCCAAGTTGCTTGAAGATATCGGCAAATTGAGGGATCACAAAGATTGTCATGCCCAGAAAAACCCCGATGGCGATGACGAACACGGCAACGGGATAGCCCAGGGCCCCCTTGATCTGGTTCTGAAGCTTTGAGATGTTCTCCAGCAGAATCGCCAGGCGCCGCAGGGTTTCATCCAGCACACCACCCGCTTCGCCCGCCTCCACCATGGCCACGAACAGCCGATCGAAGATTTTCGGAAACTTGCGCATCGAGGAACCCAGGTTGCCGCCCTGGTTCACATCCATGCTGATTTGTCCGATCGCCCGTTTGAACATGGGCAGCTTCTGCTGGTGGGCCATCAGATCAAGGCTGCGCACGATCGGCACGCCCGCATCGACCATGGCCGCCAACTTGGTGGCGAAGATCGCCTTCTCCTTGACTCCAGGGACTTTTTCGAAGGCTTCGCCCAGATCCAGGCTGAGGAGTGATTTAGCGCGTTGCTTTCCATCTCCTACTTTGGCGCTGGCTTGAGCGCCATCGCCGGCCACCAGGGTCAGAGGGGCGATGCCCCTTCGCCTCAGGTCCCGTTTGGCCGAATTTTGATCGGCTGCTGTGAGCTGCAGCCGTCGCTGCTGGCCCAGGGTGTTGGTGTAGGTGGCAGTGAAGGTTGGCATCGATCGCTAGGAGAGGGAATGAGTCAAATCTTGTTTTCGAGCAGCCGGTTCAATTCCTCGGGCTTGCTGGCTTTGCCCTGGGCCTCCTTGGCACTGATCTCGCCACTGAGAACGAGATCGGCCAGGGCTTTTTCCAGGGTGATCATGCCGAAGGTTCCACCGGTCTGGATCTGGGAGTAGATCTGGGCGGTTTTGCCTTCACGGATCAGGTTCCCCAGGGCCGGAGTGTTGATCATGATCTCCTGGGCCATCACACGACCGAACTGGCCCGGCTCAGGATTGAGCCGTTTGCAGAGGGTCTGTGAGAAGACAGCGAGAAGGCTGTTGCTCAGCTGCACCCGAATCTGGGTCTGCTGGGCGGCTGGGAACACATCCACCATCCGGTCGACGGTCTGGGCGGCGGAACTGGTATGCAGGGTTCCAAAAACGAGGTGGCCCGTCTCGGCGGCGGTGATGGCCAGCTGAATCGTTTCCAGATCACGCATTTCCCCCACCAGGATCACATCCGGGTCTTCGCGCAAGGCCGCCCGCAGGGCATTGGCGAAGCTTTTGGTGTCGTCGTGGAGCTGGCGTTGATGCACAAGGGATTTGTCGTTTTTGTAGGTGAATTCGATCGGATCTTCGACCGTGATGATGTGCTCGGCCCTTGTGTGGTTGATGTGATCGAGCAGGGCGGCCAGTGTGGTGGTTTTCCCCGATCCGGTGGGCCCTGTGACCAGCACCAGACCTCGGGGTTTGCGGCTCATTTCCTCAACCACAGGCGGCAGGTTGAGGGATTCCAGGCTGGGAACGTCGTTGCCGAGGGCGCGCAGGCAGGCGGCGTAGGTTCCTCTCTGGCGATAGACGTTCACCCGAAAACGGGCCACGCCCTTGAGGCCATAGGAGCAGTCCAGTTCCCAGTTTTGCTCCAGTTGTTTGCGCTGAGCATTGTTCACCATGGAAAAGATCAGCCGGTTGCAATCTTCCTCGGAGAGTTTGTCTTCTGTGATCGGCTGAAGTTGGCCATTGAAACGACCGTAGGGGGGGTGCCCGGTGGCGAGGTGAAGGTCGCTACCGCCATCCTTGACGACTTTCATCATCAGGTCTTCGATCAAGAGCTCCATGGCCACGATGCTTTTCCCTATTCTGTTGGATCAGAAGGCAAACAGCAAGCTTTCGCGCAGGCTTTAGCCACGGGCTGTCAGGCAGTAGGGGCACTCGAGCCATTCATCCCGCATGCCAGCGCCGCAGCCGCGGCAGGTGCTCGTTGTGATCGCACGGGCCCGACGCTCAGATTCCAGGCCTGAGTCGGTGAGAATCATGCGTTCGATTTCCTCCAGAGTAGTATAGGCCTGACGGACTAAATCAAGGCCGTAGCTGAGTAACGTCTTCATGCCAGATTCGATCGCGATCTTACGAATCTGATCGGTGGTGGCCTGCTGGGAGATGGCCGAGGTCAGATTTTCATTGATGCGCAGAACTTCGTAGATTCCGATGCGACCCTTGTAGCCGCTACCCTGACAGGTCTGACAGATCCCACTGCCCCGATTGTTGGTTTTTTTGGCTTTGTAGAAGGTGACGTTTTCCTCGGAGCTGCTCAGCAATCCGAAGCGTCCTAATTCCTGGGAGGTTGGGTGATACTCGATGCGGCAGTTGGGGCAGACGCGTCGCACCAGGCGCTGGGAGATGATCCCCAAGAGGGAGGCGCTGACCATGAACGGTTCCACCCCCATTTCCGCCAGGCGGGCGATGGCGCTGGGGGCGTCGTTGCAATGGAGGGTGGTGAGCACCAGGTGTCCAGTCAGGGCTGCCTCAATGGCGGTCTTGGCGGTTTCCAGATCCCTGGTTTCCCCCACCAGCAGCACATCGGGGTCCTGGCGCATGAAGGCCCGCAGGGCCAGGGAGAAGTCGAAGCCCTTTTCACGGTTCACCTGGCTCTGGGTGATGCCCTTGAGGGTGTATTCGATCGGGTCTTCGACCGTGGAGATGTTGATGTCCGGGCTGTTGCGCTCAGCCAGGAGTGAATAGAGAGTGGTGGACTTACCCGAGCCGGTTGGCCCGGTGACCAGGATCATGCCAAAGGGTTTCGAGCCAAGGTCGCGTAGGGTTTCCAGGGCGACGGGATCGGTGATCAACTTGTCGAGGCCGAGCTGGGTGGCGCCGCTGTCCAGCAGCCGCATGACCACTTTTTCCCCATATTTTGTGGGAAGTGTGCTGACCCGAAGATCAAAGGTGCGGCCCCTGAATACCCGCCGGATTCGGCCGTCCTGGGGCATGCGACGTTCGGCGATGTCCAGTTCGGACATGATTTTCAAGCGGGAGGTCACCGCTGGAATGATGTTCTTGGGTAGTTTTTCCAACTGTTGAAGCACGCCATCCTGCCTAAAACGGATCACCAGGCCATCTTCTTGTGGTTCGACGTGAATATCACTGGTACCCGTACTCAGCGCCTGGATCAAGATTTTATCCACCAGGCTGATGATTGGTGAGGCGTTGGAGGCGTTGATGCTGGACTCCAGGTCCATGTTGTTGGGGTCGTCCTCCTGGGACTCCTCCAACCGACCGGGAATGTTGAGGTCATCGAGCAGTGAGAGCCGAGGCGGTGGGAACTCTTCTTCGTCTTCCCCATCGTTTGATTCCTCCAGCTGGGCGTAGGCATCGTTGTCGATGGGAGCCAGGTCCTTACCGCTGAGGGCGGCTTCGATCTCCTCTTGAAGGGCCATGCGCAGTTCCGTCTCGAGGCCTTTGGCCGTCAGTTCTTCCCCCAGGGCCAGTCGCTGCTCCAGGCCCCAGAAGGTGGGGATGGCGATCGTTGCCCGGTTCCCCTCCCGGCCCACCACGAGACATCCCAGTTCGCGGCTGCGTTCAGGTGAGAGCACCGCGTCGTTGGCATTGGCCTCGGCGCTCCCCTTGGCCAGCACCTCCGGCCGCAGCACCTGCTCCCCCATCAGCAGCTCCACTTCAAGTCGCTGCTGGGCCACCGTTTTGGCAGCTGGTACCGGTCGGGCGGGCGTGAGGGTCATGGCGACGGCAAGCTGGCGGTTCTGAGGTGCGGGCTTCCCCCGCTTGTGGGAGTCGGGCCCGGACGTTCAACATGTCTAAGTCCAAATTCTGGTCCAGTCAGCATGAGCGGCGAAGCCACGCCTTCCTCTCCCCAGGGCAACCATGACGCCGAGGGCGCGTCAGACCACCCGGTGGATGATCTCAAAGGGCTCCGGACCGACGTCGGCCAGGCAGAGGGTGAGCAGGTTGGCGGTGCGGCCGAGGCTGACGCCTTCCAGGCTCCCCAGACGGAGGGGGGCGATGCCGAGCGGCCCCTTCTCGAGGCCGAGATCGAGCGCCTTAAGGCCGACAACGAGAGCCTGCGGGCCCAATACATGCGCCTTGCCGCCGATTTCGACAACTTTCGCAAGCGCCAGAGCCGCGACCAGGACGATCTCAAGCAGCAGATCACCTGTTCCACCTTGAGTGAAGTTCTGCCGGTGGTGGACAATTTCGACCGGGCCCGCCAGCAGCTCAACCCCGAGGGGGAGGAGGCCCTGAACCTGCATCGCAGTTATCAGGGCCTCTACAAGCAGTTGGTGGATGTGTTCAAGCAGTTGGGGGTGTCTCCGATGCGGGTGGAGGGGGAACCCTTTGATCCCAGCCTGCACGAGGCGGTGCTGCGGGAGCCAAGCGAGGAGCACCCCGAAGACGTGGTGATCGCCGAGCTGCAGCGGGGTTACCACCTGGATGGGCGTGTGTTGCGCCACGCGCTGGTGAAGGTGTCAATGGGCCCTGGTCCCAGCTCCGGCGACTCCCCCAGCCCGGCAGGGCATGAAGTCCAGACGGACTGAGACCTCTTCCTGGGCCAAGGTGCGGGGGTCGGTTCTCACCCCTTCGGAGCGGCCGGTGGCGAGTTTTAGGGTGGCAACGACTGACAGGGCTGATGGCGGATTACTACGACCTGCTTGGGGTGCCGCGGGAGGCGGACGCCGAGACCCTCAAGCGGGCCTACCGCCGTCTTGCCCGCCAGTACCACCCGGACATCAACAAGGATCCCGGCGCCGAGGATCGCTTCAAGGAGATCGGCCGCGCCTACGAGGTGCTCAGCGATCCCCAGACCCGCGCCCGCTATGACCAGTTCGGTGAGGCGGGCCTCGGCGGTGCCGCCGGCGCCCCCGACATGGGCGACATGGGCGGGTTTGCCGACCTGTTCGAGACGTTCTTCAGTGGATTCGGCGGAGCTGGTGGCGCCCAGGGCCCCCGCCGCCGCGGCCCTCGCCAGGGGGATGACCTGCGACTGGACCTCACGATCAGCTTCAAGGAGGCGATCTTCGGCCAGGAGCGGGAGGTGCAGATCCGCCATCTGGAAACATGCACCACCTGCAGTGGCTCAGGGGCGAAATCAGGCAGCGGGCCCACCACCTGTGGTACCTGTAACGGCGCCGGTCAGGTGCGCCGGGCCACCCGCACCCCCTTCGGCAGCTTCACCCAGGTGGCCCCATGCCCCACCTGCGAGGGCACTGGCCAGGTGATCGCCGACCCCTGCCCGGCCTGCGGTGGCCAGGGCTTGCAGCAGGTGCGCAAAAAGCTCCGCCTGAACATCCCCGCTGGGGTCGATTCCGGTACGCGCCTGCGGGTGGCCGGAGAAGGCAACGCTGGCCAGCGGGGCGGCCCGGCCGGGGATCTCTACGTGTTCCTCACCGTTCAGACCAATTCCCAGCTGCGACGAGACGGGATCAACATCCACTCCGAGGTCAGCGTCAGCTACCTGCAGGCGATCCTGGGCGATCGCATCGAGGTGGAAACCGTGGACGGCCCAGAAACCCTGGAGATTCCAGCCGGCACCCAGCCTGGCGCCGTTCTCACGCTGACAGGAAAGGGGGTGCCCAAGCTCGGTAACCCCGTGGCCCGAGGCAACCATCAGTTCACCATCAAGGTGAAGCTGCCCACCAAGCTCTCCAGCGAGGAGCGCTCCCTGCTCGATCAACTGGCGGGTCACCACGCCAGCAAGGACCATCCCCACAAGAGCGGCCTATTCGGCGGACTGTTCGGTTGATGAACGCCCTCGACCTCCGCGGCACCCCCTGTCCGGTGAATTTCATCCGCGCCCGGTTGGCCCTTGAGGCGATCGAGCCAGGCGAGTGCCTCTGGGTGGATCTGGATGCTGGGGAGCCGGAGCGTTCAGTGGGAGAGGGATTGCGCCGGGAGGGCCATGTGGTTGAGGTGAGTCCCAACGAAAACGGCTCCGTGCGCCTGCTGATCCGCCGCCATGGCGGCTGAGGCCAGGGTGGTGGCCTTGCAGGCCAATTTCTGCCTGGTGGAGCTCAGTCGGCCCGGTCCCGGTGAGATTGAGCGCCTGCTTTGCACCCGCCGCACCAGGCTGGGCAAGCGTGGTCATCAGATCTGTGTGGGTGATTGGGTGAGCGTGGAGGCGATCGACTGGGTGGAGCGGAGAGGCGCCATTGCTGAGAGGGGGGATCGGCAGAGCCTGCTGGAGCGGCCGGCGGTGGCCAATTGCACCCGCATCGTTGTCGTGGCCTCCCTGGCCCAACCCGAACCCGACCCCCTTCAGCTCACCCGTTTCCTGATCACAGCCGAGCGCAGCCACCAGCCGGTGGAGGTGTTGTTCAGCAAGGCCGACCAGGTGCCCAGCGAGCAGGTGGAGGCATGGGTCAGGCGGTTGGAGGGTTGGGGCTATGCGGCCCTGGCGGTGTCCACTCTGAGTGGTCTGGGGTTGAGCGAGCTGGCAGCCCGACTCTCGACCCCGGGGCTCAGCGTGCTCTGCGGGCCCTCAGGGGTGGGCAAGAGCAGCCTGCTCAATGCTCTGCTGCCGGCGTTGCGGTTGCGGGTGGCCGCCGTGTCAGGTCGCCTGCAGCGGGGCCGCCACACCACCCGCCACGTGGAGCTGTTCGCCCTGGCCAAGGGGGCCCTGGTGGCGGACACGCCGGGCTTCAACCGGCCCGATCTGCCCAGCGATCCCATGGCCCTGGGGAGCCTGTTTCCCGAGATCCGCCAGGCCCTGGAACTGAGCCCCTGTCGGTTCAAAAATTGTCTCCATCAAGGGGATCCCGGCTGCGCCGTTGGCCAGCACTGGGACCGTTACGGGCTCTACGGCCAGTGCCTGCAGGACATCGCCTCCGGCGCCGAGGTCCCCCGAGAACGATCGTTGGCTGAGGCCCAGCGGCCAGGGGACTCCCGCCGTCTGCAGCGTCAGCGTCTCCGGGAGGAACTTGAGCAAGAAGGGGAGATCAGCTCCCGAAACCCGGCAAGTTGAGACCGCCGGTGAGCTGCTCCATGCGCTCCTTCATGGTGGTGGTGGAGAGCTCATAGGCCGCCTTGAGCGCATCAAGGGTGGCGATTTCGGTGGCTTCGGCGCCTTCACTCACCAGCTCGGGCGCCAGGCTGATCCTCAGAGGCTGCTGATTGCCCGACAGCCAGACGCTGGCGCGGCCATCCTCACTTTTGCCCTCCAGTTCGAGCGCATCCAGTTCATCCTGCAGTTTCTGGGCGTCTTGCTGGATCTGCTGGGCCTTGCGGAACGCTTCCGTGAGTTGGCCGAAGTTGGGAAGCCCGAAGCCGGACATGGGGGAGGTGCAGGGATGTGGGCACGCTAGGTCCTGAGGCCCAGTCGTTTCACCTCGGGATGCAGCCAAAGTCCATGGGCGGCCAGCACCTTCTGCTGCACCATCGCGATCAGTCCATCGATGTCCCGGGCCGTGGCACCGCCGGTGTTGACGATGAAGTTGGCGTGCAGCGTCGACACCTCGGCGGCGCCCACCCGGGTGCCCTTGAGCCCCAGGTTCTCGATCAGTTGGCCCGCCTTGAGGGGTTCCGGGTTGCGGAAGACGCTGCCGCAACTGGGTTGCTGGTAGGGCTGGGTGCTGGTGCGGCTCAGCAGGTTGGCGCTGGTGCGCCGGCTGATCTCCCCCGGATCATGGCCCGCGGCCAGCCGAAACCGGGCTGAGAGCACCAGCAGAGGTTCCTCCTGCAGTCGGCTGTGGCGGTAGGCGAAGGCCAGCTCCGCCGCTTTGAGCACGAACGGTGTGCTGTCGCGGCCTGGGTCGAGCACGGTCACCTCCTCGAGCCAGTCGGCCGTGCAGCCCCCCTGGGCGCCCGCGTTCATCACCACGGCCCCGCCCACGGTGCCGGGAATGCCTACCGACCACTCCAGCCCACTCAGACCGGCGCGGGCGGCCTTGCGGGCCAGGGTGGGGATCGGCTCCCCCGCCTGGGCTTCCACCAGCCCCGAGCTTGCCTCAAGTGTGCTGCCCTGGAGACGGCGGAGGCAGAGGATGAGACCGCCCAGGCCAGCGTCGGCGATCAGCAGGTTGGAGCCGGCACCGATCAGTTGCAGCTCGAGACCCTCGCCCGTCGCCCAGCGGCTCAGCGATATCAGCTGCTCGGGGGTTTCCGGCTCCGCAAACCATTGGGCGGGCCCCCCCACTTTCCAGGTGGTGAACTCCGCCAACGGGATTGCCTGGCGCAGGCCGGCGGGGCGCAGACCAGTGGCCATCGCTCAGGCCGCCAGGGCCGTGGCGGCGTTCGGGTTTTCCAGGGCTTGGAGCCCGTCCCAGAGACCATTGACGTCGCCGGCACCCATGGCCAGCACCAGATCCCCCTCGCGGCTGTGACGACCCACCTGTTCAGCCAGGTGCAGGAGGTCCTGGCTCACCCACACGGGCAGATCGGGCTTGAGCCGCGCCATGCAAAGGGCGAGCGCTTCGCTGGAGATGCCGTTGATGGGGGCCTCGCCGGCCGCGTAGAGCGGCGCCAGCAGCACCACGTCGGCCTCGCAGAGCACCTTGGCGAAGCCCTCAAGGAACTCGGCCGTGCGGCTGTAGCGGTGGGGCTGGAACACCGCCACCAGCCGTCGGGGGGGCACCGGTAGGGGGCTGCGGCCGCTGCTGACCATCAACCGCGCCATCGCCAGAGTGGCCCCCACTTCGCTGGGGTGATGGGCGTAGTCGTCGACCACCTGGCGGCCGTGCCAGTTGCCGCGGAAGTCGAATCGGCGGCCGGGGGGCTGCAGCGACTGGATCGCCTGCTTCAGTTCGGCGAAGGACACCCCCTGGAGCCGGCAGGCGGCCAGGGCGGCGGTGGCGTTGCTGAGGTTGTGGAGGCCCGGCAGGGGCAGCACGAAAAGGCCGAGGCTCTGGCCTTGTTCGAAGAACTCAGCTTCGGTGCGGTCGCCATCGAGGCGCCGGGGTAGGGCGGCGAAATCCATCCCTTCGCTTTGGCTGACCGACCACCAGGCCTGGGGCTCGAAGTGCTTCCGCAGGATTGGATCGTCGTGGTTGGCCAGCACCGACTCGCAGCCGCTGGCGAACCGCTTGAGGGTGGCGATCAGGGTCCCAAGGTCGGGGTAGTGATCGGTGTGGTCGAGCTCCAGGTTGGTGATCACCCCGAGGGTGGGCCTGAATTTCACCAGCGAGCCATCGGATTCATCCGCCTCCGCCACCAGGAGCGGGCCCGCGCCGTTGCGGCCATTGCTGCCGAAGGCGGGCACGATCCCGCCGATCACGGCCGTGGGGTCGTGGTCGGTGGCCATCAACAGCGTCGACACCAAGGTGCTGGTGGTGGTTTTGCCGTGGCTGCCGGCGATGGCGATCGAGGTCTGGCCGTTGATCAGGGCCGCCAGCACATCGGAGCGGTGACAGATCTCCAGGCCCGCGGATCGGGCCGCGGTCAGTTCGGGGTTCAGCTCCGGCACGGCGGTGCTGATCACCACCAGCGGTGACCTTGAGATGCCGCTGCGGATGGCATCAATGGTGGCGCCGTTCTGCTGACGGAACACCCGAACCCCTCGCTGGCGCAGGTCCTGGAGCACAGCGCTGTCCTTGGGATCCGAGCCACTGACGTTGAAGCCCCGATCGGCCAGGATCCCCGCCAACGCCGACATCCCGATTCCGCCAACCCCGATGAAGTGGAGAGGTCGCTGACGATCGAGCACTGGTCCCAAGGGAGCGTCCAAACCTGAACGAAGTTAAGCCGGGATCATCCCCTTGTCTCTAGGGCCTGTCGCAAGCCGAGATCTGTCGGGTCCTGCCGTGGGCGGGGGAGGCCAGATCCCTATTTCTGTATGATTCGCAGCCGAATCACCCGTTTTAGTAGCGGGTTTCCCTCCCCTGCCATGACCTTGCGTGTTGCGATCAATGGATTTGGCCGAATTGGTCGCAACTTCATGCGTTGTTGGCTGAGCCGCGGGGTCAACACCGGGATTGAGGTGGTTGGTCTCAACGACACCTCCGATCCCCACACCAACTCCCACTTGCTCCAGTACGACTCGATGCTGGGTCGGATCCGCGATGCGGAGGTGAGCCACACAGGCGACAGCTTGATCGTCAACGGACGCACGATCAAGTGCTTTTCGGACCGCAATCCCCTCAACCTCCCTTGGAAGGAGTGGGGTGTCGATCTGGTGATCGAGGCCACCGGTGTGTTCAACGATGACGTGGGTGCCAGCAAGCACCTTCAGGCGGGCGCCAAGAAGGTGATTCTCACCGCCCCCGGCAAGGGTGCCGGCGTGGGCACCTTCGTGGTGGGGGTGAACGCTGATCAGTACCGGCACGAGGATTTCGACATCCTCAGCAACGCCAGCTGCACCACGAACTGCATGGCGCCTCTCGTGAAGGTTCTCGACCAGACCTTCGGCATCGTCAAGGGCACGATGACCACTACCCACAGCTACACCGGTGACCAGCGCATTCTTGATGCGTCCCACCGCGATCTGCGCCGGGCCCGGGCCGCCGCCGTGAACATCGTCCCCACCAGCACGGGCGCCGCCCAGGCCGTGGCCCTGGTGTATCCGCCGATGAAGGGCAAGCTCAACGGCATCGCCATGCGGGTGCCCACCCCCAACGTGTCGGTGGTGGACATGGTGCTGGAGGTGAGCCGCGGCACCGACCGGGACGAGGTGAACGCCGTGCTGAAGTCAGCTTCCGAAGGTGCCATGAAGGGCATCATCAAGTATTCCGATCTGCCCCTGGTCTCCTCCGACCACGCCGGCACGGATGAATCCACGATCGTCGACTCCGACCTCACCTTGGTCATGGGGGACAACATGGTGAAGGTGATCGCCTGGTATGACAACGAGTGGGGCTACAGCCAGCGGGTGGTCGATCTGGCCGAAGTGGTTGCCAGGAACTGGAAGTGACGGCCCGCGCCTTGTTCTGATCCCGCTTCAGAACCAACCTTCAGAAACCTTTGTGTCGGCCGCCCCCATAGAGGGGGCGGCTTTTTTGTGCAACGCTTCTGGCCTTGGAGCCGTTCAGTTGGGCTCGAAGTGGCGGTAGCCGAGATGCGGGTTGACCGACTCACCCGTTTCGGCCCAGAGCACCTGGCCAGGGCCTGGGACGAGTCGGCCAATGGCCGTGCTGCCGGGCAGGGCGGCCAGGAAGGCCTCGCACCAGACGGGGGGGAGCGCCAACACCAGTTCAAAGTCCTCCCCGCCCCCAAGGCACCAGGCCTCCGCCTGGGCAAGGGGTGCCAGGGTCGGATCGATCGGTAGGGAAGCCCGCTCCAGCAGGGCGGTGCAGCCGCTGCCACGGGCCAGCAGGGCCACGGCCGTGGCCAGGCCGTCGCTGCTGTCGGTGCCACCCACCCGCCAGGGCTCCTGGGGCGGTCGGCTGCGCTCCAGGGCCTCCACGGCATCGAAGCGGGGCAGGGGACGCCGGTGGGCCCGGATGGCCCGTTGGACGCCATCGCCCTTGAGGAATCCTTCGGGCGTTTCCCCCAGCAGCAGGGAGAGCCCCAGGCGGCTGAGGCCATGGGGGCCTGTGCTGACCAGCCGATCTCCCTGGCGGCCGTCGCCGCGGCCGATCGCCCCTCCCGGCGCCAGGTGGCCCAGGGCCGTGATCGCCAGCATCCGCTGCTCCCCGGCGCTGCAGTCTCCCCCCAGCAACTGGCCCCCGTAGCGCGCCAGGGCCTCCCCCAGTCCGCCGTAGACCCCTTCCACCCAGTTCCAGGCGGTGGAGCCGGGGGCCACCAGTCCAACGGTGAGGCCTCGCACCGAGTGGCAGCCCATGGCCGCCAGATCGGAGAGGTTCGCCGCTGCGGCCCGCCAGCCCAGATCGGCCGCTGCCACGGTGGCGTCGCTGAAGTGAATGCCTTCCACCAGAACGTCGGTGGTGACCACCAGCACCTTGCCGCTCCGTTCCTGCAGCAGGGCCGCGTCATCGTTGAATTGGCCGGGGGGCGCGTAGGCCTCCAGGCGTCTGATCAGCTCGGCTTCCCCCAGCTGGGCCAGGGTGGCCGGCTCAGCCATGGGCCCGCAGGTTCTCGGCCCCTTCCAGCACCTTGGCGCTCACGATGCCGTCGTCGGCGGTGAGTTCGGCCAGCACATCGAAGCCGTCCACCACGTAGCCGAAGGCGGCATAGCGACCGTCGATCAGGTTCAGGCCTGCCGGGGTCAGTTCCGGTTCGAACAGAAACAGGAAGAACTGGGAGGAGCCGTCGCCGAGGTCGGCGTCCGAGTGGGCCCAGCCCAGGGTGCCTTTGGTGGCGAACGGCAGGCTGGGGGCCGCTTTGAACAGACCGAGCTCCTCGAAGGTCTGGTTGTAGAAGGGCTCGCTTTCACCAGGCACCTTGATCTCCAGGGGCACCCGGCGTGGCTGCTTGCTCACCGGATCGACGAAGCCGTCGGCAGGGCCGGCAGGATCTCCGGTTTGGAGCACGTAGAAATCTTCGGCGCGGTTGAAGGGCAGGCCGTCGTAGAAGCCGCGCTGCACCAGGTCGACGAAGGCTCCGGCGGTGAGTGGAGCGTTGTAGCCGTCGACTACAGCGGTGAGATCACCCTTGTTGGTGGTCAGAAGCACGGTGGCTCGACCCAGCAGGCGGGGCAGTTCGGCGAATTGATCGGGGATCGCGAACGGGAACGGCCCCACCTGCAGCGCTTCTGCGGCGCCGATCGTGCTCAGGGCCTGGTGGCGGGCGGCCAGGAAGTCGTCGCGGTTCTGGGTTTCGGTGCTGGCGGCCAGGGCCTGCAACTGCCCCTCCAGTTGATCGAGCAAGCCCTCAGTGGCGTCCCGATCGGCCTCGGGGAAGCTGGCCAGGATCGCCCCCCGCTGGCCGCTGAACTGCGACTGGGTGCGCCGCACCGTGTTGGCCAGGGCACTCCAGCGCTTGGCACGCAGGTCATTGCTGGAGTTCTCCAGCCGGTGCTGCAGATCCTGAAGTTGGGGCTGGTCCACCGGCAGGGCATCCCGCAGCAGCGCCGCGGGGTCGGTGATGGCGTTGCCGGGGGGCAGGGCCGCCAGGACGGGAACCGCACCCCAGAGGTTCACCAGGCCGCCCAGCACCAGGGCCAACAGCCAGGTGAGGGCCTGTCCGTCGTGCCCTGCGTCGATCCTTCGATCTGCCTTTGTCATGGCTAATCCAGCCTCTGACTGGACTTTGGCACAGCCGTACAATCCGCCATAACCCGTTCCGCCGGAATGATCTCCAGCAACGACTTTCGTACCGGCACAACGATCGAGCTGGATGGCCAGGTCTGGCGTGTGGTGGAGTTCCTGCACGTCAAGCCTGGCAAGGGCTCGGCCTTCGTCCGCACCAAGCTCAAGGGGGTCCAGAGCGGCAATGTGGTCGAGAAGACCTTTCGGGCCGGCGAGACCATGCCCCAGGCCCTGCTTGAGAAGGCCACCCTCCAGCACACCTACATGGAGGGCGAGGACTACGTCTTCATGGACATGGCCTCCTACGAGGAGACCAGGCTCACGGCCAAGCAGATCGGTGACGGCCGCAAGTACCTCAAGGAGGGCATGGAGGTGAGTGTCGTTTCCTGGAATGGCAAGCCCCTGGAGGTGGAGCTTCCCAATTCGGTGGTGCTGGAGATCACCCAGACCGATCCGGGTGTCAAAGGCGACACCGCCACCGGCGGCACCAAGCCGGCGATCGTCGAAACCGGTGCCCAGGTGATGGTGCCCCTGTTCATCACGATCGGCGAAAAGATCAAGATCGATACCCGCACGGACAGTTATCTGGGACGGGAGTCCTGAGGCGCCGCCATGCAGCTCGATTACGACCAGCTCCAAAAGCTGCTGGCCCTGCTGGGGGACAGCGACATCCAGGAAATCAAGCTCGAGGGCGACGACTTCCGTCTTGAGGTGCGGCGCAACCTGCCTGCGGCCCAGGCGGTGTCGCTGCTGCAGGCCGCTCCGCTGGCCCCGGCCATCCCCGTGGCGGCAGCGACACCGCCTGGGCCGACCGCGGTTCCATCTCCATCGGCGGCTCCTCCCGCGCCGGCTGCCGTCCGTGGGGATCTTGTGGCGATCACGGCCCCGATGGTGGGGACCTTCTACCGGGCTCCGGCCCCCGGTGAGCCCAATTTCGTCGAGATCGGTCAGCGCATCAGCGTCGGTCAGACCGTCTGCATCCTCGAGGCGATGAAGCTCATGAACGAGCTTGAAACCGAGCTCAGCGGCGAGGTGGTCGAGATCCTGTTGGACAACGGCACCCCCGTGGAATTCGGCCAGGTGCTGATGCGGGTCAAGCCGGGCTGAGTTCCAGGGCCGTTTCCAAGGCCGCCTGCATGCTGTCGGGTCGGGCGATCCCCTGGCCCGCGATCGAAAACCCAGTGCCGTGGTCGGGAGAGGTGCGCAGGAACGGCAGCCCGAGGCTGGTGTTCACCGCCGCGTCGAAGGCCAGCAGTTTCACTGGAATCAGACCTTGATCGTGGTACAGAGCCAGATACCCGTCCGGGCCTCCCACGCCCTTGCGCCAGGCCTCCGCGGCGCTCAGCCAGCAGGTGTCCGGGGGCAGGGGACCGACCAGATCCACCTCCGGGTGCTTGCCGCGCCAGCGCTCAAGCAGGGGGGCCAGCCAGGCGACCTCTTCCTCCCCGAGGGCGCCGGCTTCGCCCGCATGGGGGTTCAAGCCGGCCACCACCAGTTGTGGTGAGGGGTTGAAGCGCTGGCTGAACTGGCGGAGTGCATCAAGTTTCGTTTCCACCCTTCGGGCGTTCAGGGCGCCGGGCACCTGCGCCAGCGGTAGATGGGTGGTGGCCAGCAGGGTGTTCAGCCGCCAGGGACCATGGGGTGAGCGGGCCGTGAACAGCATCGAGGCTTCGCTGACGCCGCAGAGTTCCGCCAGCCGTTCGGTCTGGCCGGGGTAGTGATGGCCGGCGGCATGCCAGGCATGTTTGGCGATCGGCGCGGTGACCAGGGCCTGGCAATCTCCGCTCAGCACTTGTTCGGCGGCGGCGGTCAGCCAACGGAAACAAGCTTGCCCACTGATCGCCGTTCCCTCACCTGGTAGGACCCTTCGCGGCAAGGGAAGATCAATGATTTCGAGCTCTCCGGGGTCGATGAGAGGCTCGGGGCTGAGGACCCGCACCCCCTGGTAGATCTGCTCCAGCTGGCGCCGGCAGCCCACCAGCACGGGATGAAGCTCGAGATGACGGAGCCGGTGGAGGGCTTTTAGGGTCACTTCGGCCCCGATCCCAGCAGGATCGCCTACGGAAATCGCCAGTCGATTGGCGTTAATGTCTGGAGCATTAGGCAGGCGGTTCATGTTTCGTTGGCTCCTTGTGGGACTGGTGCTGGTGGGGGCAGGTATCGCCTTGGACAAAGAATGGGTGGTTGCCAACTGGGATCGCATTGCCCGCGACATGAAACTGCCCGATTCGAAGACCTGGAATACCGATATTTATAAAACCAACGAGAAGACCGACGCGGGTACTCCAGAATCAAGCAGTTCGAAGAGTTTCCGCGATCTGATCAAAGCCGAGTAGGAGAGTTCTGTTAGGGACATGAGGCCTTCAATGGGTCCTCTGCCTCGGCCTCCAGAATTGATCGAAAGCCTTCGCGATAGGTGGGATACCGCAACACATAGCCGAGTTCTTCGCAGAGCCTGCGGTTGGATACTCGACGGTTCTCCAGCCAGAAGCTCTGGGCCATGGAACTCATCGTCGCAGCGATCTCCGCAAAGTTCTGGACCTCCGGCAGGGGACAGCCCAGCAGGTGGGCGGCGTAGCCCAGGGTCTCGCTGGAGGGGCAGGGCTCGTTATCGCTGAGATTCAGCACCGGTGGGCGGCGCGAGGCCTCCAGGTTCAAGCAGTGCAGCAACGCCCCGACGATGTCATCCACGTGGATGCGGCAGAACGCCTGGCCGCGCTTATGGATCAAACGCCCCTGTCCAAGGGCCAGGGAGCGGAATGCTGAACGCTGGGGGCCGTAGATGGCTGGCAACCGGAACACCTGCACCGGTAGTCCGCTGGCGCGCCAGGCGGTTTCGCAGTTCAGTCGCGCCTGGCTGCGCCCGAGCCCCGCAGGGGTGGGGGCGTCTTCGTTCACCCAGGCCCCCTGGGTGTCGCCATAGACGCCGGTGGTGGAGAGGTAGCCCAGCCAGTGCAGATCCAGGCGGGCCAGGGGTGCGGCCAGCCAGGTGAGCACAGGATCGCGTCCATCGGCGGCGGGGGGAATCGTGACGAGCACGTGGGTGGTGCCGGCCAAGGCTTCGTCCGAGGGCAGCAGACCTTTCTCCCCGTCGAAGACATCCCAGGTGATATGAGGCTCTGGGGGGCTCGCGGAGGGGTGGGGCTGACGGCGGGTCAACACGACGGGCACTCCGAGGGCGGCCACGGCCCTGGCGAAGCGCTCACCGGTGTAACCAGCTCCCAGCACAAGCAACTTGCCCCCCCTGAGGCCGTCAGGGACCTGGGTGAAGGCGACCGGCGGGGGGAGGTGGTTGACAGCCTCAGGCGACATGAGTACAAATGTATTGTCAGCGATCTGTGGCCATGACCGCCTCCTGCCTCTCTACTGCACATGGGCGTGTTCCCGTGGCAGCGCCGATCGCGCCGCCTCCGGTTCGACGTCATCTCGGTCAGCCGCCGCGGGCGCTCGTCGCCGAGACCAGCACCACGGCCATTGGTCTGGCCTTGGTGCTGATGCTGGTGGCCGCTCTGGTGGCTCCTGAGCAGCCGGGAGAGCAGGCCTCAATCTGCCAGCGCCACAACGGTGTCGCTGCCTGCCGCGTCTGGTGATTCAGGCGGCCAGCAGGCTCCAGCCGGAACTGTCAGCGGCTTGAACCATGGGTCCGTGCTTCCGCTGCGGTTCGCTCGTCCCGGTTGGCGTGGCCCCAGGCCTGACCCATTGCAGCAGCCTGAGCGCGAGGCGCAGATCCCCGTCCATCCAGGCCCGGATGGCCATGGCCCGACGGGGGTCATAGAAGCGCTGCCGGCGGTACCACTCGAAGGCATCGGCGTCGCTCTTGTGGCCGTTGCAGGCCAGGCAGGCGGGCACGCAGTTTTCGGTGACACTCAATCCGCCGCGGCTGCGGGGCAGCACATGGTCGATGGATTCAGAAGGGCAGCCGCAATAGATGCAACTTTGATCGGTAAACTTGTGAAGGGATTGTCGCCAACGTCGAACACGAAATTTGGGGCAGAGATCCTCAAGGAAAACCCCATCCCTCGCGTGCATTGGCATGCCTCGGTTGCAGAAAGTTTGACCTTGACCACTGGTTTGTCAATGTGTCGAAGACTGCACTTTTCAAGTTTGCTGGAAGCTTGCTGTTTTCTGGCCAGGGGGACTTAGATTTAGAGTTGGCTTAGCTGGCAGGAGGTCCGCTGAGTGCTTCCACCAGCCCCTCAAGCACCGGGGGCTTGACCGTCGCCGCGGGAGCCTCGGAGGGCAACCATCTGCGCTGTCTGATGCGGTTGGGACCATCCGGGTTGATTGAGGTGGTGCTGCCCTTCGATGCCGTCACCCAGGCTCAGTTGCGAGCGATTCGGCCCCGGGGCCACTGGCGGCCGCGCAGGGGATGCTGGGAGTTTCCCCTTCAGGCAGCGCGCCTGCTTCAGGACCGGTTGGGTGATCGTTTTGGTCTCGATCCCGAACTGGCCCGCTGGTTCGTTTGGCTTGAGCAGCCCCTTCCTCCCCTGCCTCCCCTTCGGGAGTTGGTGGGCGAAGCCCAGTTGCGAGAGCCCGTGGCGGATGGTCGGTCCCTGTTGGTTCATCAGCGCAGCGCCGTGCGTTGGCTCCTGGCCCGGCGGGGCGCGGTGTTGGCGGATGCCATGGGTCTGGGCAAGACCCTGACGGCTCTGATGGCTGCCCGTGCCCTGGCGCGCGTCACCGCCGCTCGTGTGCTGGTGATTGCGCCGGTGGGGCTCCATGGGCTCTGGCGTCAGGAGGCCGCCGGCCTACCTCTGGAAATCGAACTGCACAGCTGGTCGCGCTTGCCGCAGGCCTTGCCAGCGGCGGGCACGGTGTTGATCGCCGATGAGGCCCACTACGCCCAGAACCTCAATTCCCTGCGCACCCAGCGGTTTCTGCGCTTGGCCCGTCACCCTCGTCTGAGGGCGATCTGGCTGCTCAGCGGTACGCCGATGAAAAACGGCCGACCCGTCCAACTTTTTCCTTTGCTGGCCGCCATCGGCCACCCCCTCGGGCTGGATCAGCGGGCGTTCGAGGAGAGTTTCTGCGCGGGCCACTGGCGGGAAAATGGAGGCCTGCGCCATTGGCACCCCCTCGGATCCAGTCAGCTCCAGGAGCTCCAACGCCTCACCCGCCCGTTGGTGTTGCACCGTTCCAAGCAGACCTGCCTTGATCTGCCGCCCAAGTCTCGGCGCTTCATCCCAGTGGAGCTGGAGGAGAACCAGGGGCGCGGCTTTCAACACCGCCTGCAACTCAAGGTGGACGATTACCGGCAGCGGGCCGCCCGGGGCGAGGTGCGACGGGATGCGGAGGCCCTGGCGGTGCTGACGGCCCTGCGACAGATCGGTTCCGAGTACAAGCTGCCCGCCGCCGCAAAGCTGGTGTCCGGGCTGCTGGCAGAGGGCGAATCAGTGGTGGTGTTCACCGCCTTTGTGGCCACGGCAGTCCTGCTGCAGCGTCAGTTGGGCGGGGCCCTGCTCACCGGCCGCCAGCCGCCCGACGACCGTCAGCGCCAGGTGGAGGCTTTCCAGGCGGGCACACATCCTGTCTTGATGGCCACCTACGGGGCCGGTGGCCTGGGCTTCACCCTGCACCGGGCCGGACACGTGGTCCTGATTGAGCGCCCCTGGACCCCGGGTGACACGGAGCAGGCGGAGGACCGCTGCCATCGCCTTGGCATGGTGGGCGGCCTCACCTGCCATTGGCTGCAATTGGGCGTGGCCGATCAGTTCGTCGACGAGCTGATCGCTTCCAAGGCCGAGCGCATCACCCAGCTTCTGCAGCGCAGGACCATGCCGGCGCTGGCAAGGGAGTTGCTGAGCCGCTGGTGAGCGGCCGGTTCAGTAGCCGTAGCGGTTCGACTGGTTGTTTGCGCTCTTGGACGGGACACGGGTGCCGCTGCTGCTGATCGGAGTCGGACCTGCCGTCTCGCTGCTGGAACTGGAACTGGTGGTGTTGGCCGGTGTGGCTTTCTCGTAGAGAGAACCCAGAAAGCGGCCGCAATCGGGGTAACTGCCAGGGTTCTGCACGACAGCCTCGGTGATCATCACAGCGGCATGTTCCGGAGACGTTTTGAACAGGCTGGCGCTCTGGCGCTTGATCAGTGCATAGGCCGCTACCCAACTCACCTCGTGACTGTTATTGGCACCGCGCATGAAGCAGTACACCTGGGCACCTTTGCTGCCGGCGGTGTCGCCCACGCCGACCGCCAGCGCTGGCGCCAGGCCCGCCTGCAGGCTGAGAAGCCCCAGGGCACCGGCGGCGGCCCTGGCCGTGAGGGAGCGTCGGATGCGCAAGAGGGGACGACTCGCCATGGGCCTGGAAGGACAGAAGTGACTACGGCCCAACGTATCGAGCCTCCAAGAGCTGTCCAGGGGGCGCGTACCGGCCGCTTCAGCTCGAGGCGTGACCAGCTGTGAACGAGACCACGAACCGCACGATCACAGGCAGCACCAGCAGAACGGTGATCAACCGCACTGCATGCAGGGCGGCCACCGCCGCTCCGACGCCGAATTCGGCCCCCACCAGGCTCATGCCGCTGATGCCACCAGGGGCGGCCCCGAGCAGGGAAACGATCGGATCGAGGCCCAGCAGTCGACTGCACCACAGACCCACCACCAGGCCTGTGGCCACCAGGGCCACGGTGATCAGAATCGCCGGTTTCCAGAGTTGACGCAGTTCCGTGAGCGCTGTGGCGGTGAGGCCGGTGCCGATCACCGTTCCGATGCCGATTTCCAGCAGGGTGCGGGTGCCTGCGGGCCAGATGGCCACCTCCAGGCGGCCCGTCACGCTCACCAGAGCAGCCCCCAGCAGCGCCCCCGCCAGGGGAGCGGCGGGGATCCCTGTGCGCAGCGCCAGCAGGCCTCCTCCCAGTCCCGCCAACACGTAGACAACAAGATTCAACGGGGTGCTCATGGCCCTTCGGCGCGGCATCGGGGCGCTGTAAGTCTGGGGGACGTCTTGAGATCAACCGGTTTCTGTGTTGTCATCGGCCCAGCAGTTGGCACTCGATGACCACCGAATCGGTTTCCTTCCGGATCACGCGTACGGCTGAGGATCTCGCCCACACCGTCACCGCGCTCTCGCATCGTCTTGTGCGGCTGGAGCAGCGACTGGCGGGGTTGGAGTTCCAGGCCGACCACAGGGCCCAGCCTGGGGCCGAAGAGCTGGCGACGCTTGACAGCGTCGAGCGCTTGCTCCTCGACTGCCGCACGCTTCTTGAGGACTCGGAGGTGCCCGCATCGGTGCTCCTCGGGGCTATCGAGCCCCAGGCCCTTGACCCCGAGGACATCGAGTACCACGGCCAAGACCATGGTCCACAGGCCTATGCCGCCTGACCCTGGCGTGGGGTGTCAGAATGGGAAGAAAGCGAACCATGGGCAGCTCCAACGGGCTTCACAGCGGTAACAGGACCTTCGCTTCACCGAGCTCCAGCGTCACCCCGGCCTGTCTTCAGCCGGTGAGCTCCCTTGAGGGGGGCCATCAGCTTGAAAAACTTGAATTCGCTTTGGCGGTTGCTATCACTCGGGGTGATCACAGCCGTTCCGATCAACTTCGCGCCCAGATTGCCGCCCTGGGGGGCAATCGCGAAGAACCAGGCACTTGATCGGTTTAACCACGGATCACACCAAAGCGTTCGTCTAAGTACCTGACGATCTTTGCACTGCCCAGTACACTTGAACAACCTCAGGGCACTTAAGTGGCCAGCTCGTTTCAGGTGCAATCCAGGCAACCACACCAGGAAATCCAAAGGGGATCGGAAGCCAAGCGATCTGAGCTGTTGCGTCAGGCTTCAGAACTTTCCCTGATTGCTGAAGCGGCCGCTGATCGTGGTGATCTTGCTGAATCGGCCCGCCACATTCTGTTGTCTCTTGACTGCGAGCGCCGGGCCGGAAGTCTGGGCCCCCAGGTGCTGCTGCTGATCAAGCCAAGGGCGTGAATTCTGCCCTTTGAGGCGATGATGAGTTCAGTTGAAGGCGCGAACCAGCGACTGGTGGGCGAGTCGGTTGATCGTCAAAAAGCCTTGGATCAGAGTCAATGACCTGATCTCTCCGAGAAGACTATAACTTTGAAACTGATAAGCGGGTGACCGGATTCGAACCGGCGACGTTCAGCTTGGGAAGCTGACATTCTACCACTGAATTACACCCGCATGTTCAAACACTAGCAAAAGCCCTTGCGCCGCAGGTCGCCTTTGCCAGGCCGGCCGGGCCCCCGTCCGATGGGAGCCCTGGCGAGCCCCCCGGCTCAGCGGGCGAACTCGGCCGCCGCCGCCGCCACGCCCGCACCGACGGGCTTCACCGCGGCCCCCAGCTCCTGCAGGCTGGCTTCGATGGCGGCGACGGCGGTGAGCACATCCCGGTCGCAGACGAAGCCCAGGTGTCCGATGCGGAACACCTTGCCCTTGAGATGGTCCTGGCCGCCGGCCAGCAGGATGTCGTAGCGCTCCTTCACCTTCTTGCGCAGCACCTCGGCATCGAGGCCCTCGGGGGCAACGGCGGTGATCGCCGGGCTTCCGTGGCCTTCGGCGGCATAGAGGGGCAGGCCGATCGCCTTCATGGCCGCCATGGTGGCCCGGCGATGGCGTTCATGACGGGCGAAAATCGCCTCGAGGCCCTCGGCTTGCATGATCTCAAGGGAGGCCTGCAGGGCGAAGTAGAGGTTCACGGCAGGGGTGAACGGGTTGCTGTCGGCGGCGGCCGATTTCCTGTATTTGCCCAGATCCAGGTAGAACTTCGGCAGATCCGAGCGTTCGTAGGCCTCCCAGGCCCGAGGACCCATGGCCACGAAGGCCAGGCCGGGGGGCATCATGTAGCCCTTCTGGGAGCCAGAGCCCACCACATCCAGGCCCCAGTCGTCGACGGGCACCTTGGTGGCCCCCAGGCTGGTGACGCAATCGGCGATGCTGAGGGCCTGGCCGTGGGCCCGTACGTGGCAGGCGATGGTTTCCAGGTCGTTGATCACTCCGGTGGAGGTTTCCGAGTGGGTCAGGATCACTGCCCGGATGCGCTTTTCGGTGTCGGCTTCCAGGGCCGCTCGGAAGGCCTCAGGATCCAGGGGCTGGCCCCACTCGGCCTTGATCACCTGAACGTCAAGGCCGTAGGCCTTGGCCACCTTCACCCAGCGCTCGCCGAATTTGCCGTTGTCCCCGCAGAGCACCCGATCGCCCTTGCTCAGCACGTTGATGATCCCGGCCTCCATGGCGGCGGTGCCGCTGCCGGCCAGAACGAGCACCTCGGAGCTGGTCTGATGGAGCCATTTGAGCTGCGCCGTGGTGCGTTTGACGATGGCCTGGAAGTCGGCGCTGCGGTGGCCGATCGGATGGCGGGCCATGGCCAGCAGGACGGTTTCCGGCACCGGCGTCGGGCCGGGGATCATCAGGGTGAGCTTGTCCTGCATGGGGGGGGCGGGCGCGGGCGCACGGCGGCGCAATCGCCGATCTTAAAAAAGAGGCCGTCATGAATTCACCAGGCGGTTTGACGTTGCCGGTCTGGGTGGCCGCCGCGGCTCGGGCGGCCACCGTCGCCCTGCGCGGTGAGCCCTTCGAGCCAGGCCAGCCCCTGGAGCTGCTGGAGCCAGCCGGGGTGCGGACGGTGCCGGTGGTGGCCGCCTCCTCCTTGGGCCCAGCCGGGGCCCTGGCGGTGGCCCGCTGCGATCCCGGCGTCGGGCTCGACCTGACCCGCGACCTGGTGATCTGGGTGCTGGCCAGCTGGCGGGATCAAGGCGCCGAGTGGCTGCAGCTGGAGGCCGGCGAGGGGTTGGGGGTCCATGCCCACAACCGGGAGCTGTGCCTCTCCGCCTATGCCCGAAGCCTGCTGGAGTCAAATCTGCGCTCGCTCGTTCCGCCGGGCCGTGGACTCAACCTGCGGATCGTCTTTCCCAACGGCCGGGCCCTGGCGGAGCGCACCAGCAATGCCGCCTTCGGGGTGGTGGAAGGCCTGGCCCTGATCGGCACCCAGGCGGAGGTGCAGCGCAGCGCCGATCCCGAACAGCTGCAACAGTGCCTCTTGGACCTGAAGTCACGCACACGCCAGGACGACTTTTCGGGCGATCTGGTGCTGGTGATCGGCGAGAACGGACTCGACCTGGCACCCCGCCTGGGCCTGCCGCTCCCCCTGCTGCTCAAAGGGGGCAACTGGGTCGGTCCGCTGCTGGTGGCGGCGGCCCAGGGGGGCGTGCGGCGGCTGTTGCTGTTCGGCTATCACGGCAAGCTGATCAAGTTGGCCGGCGGCATCTTCCACACCCACCACCATCTGGCCGACGGCCGCGCCGAGGTGCTCACGAGCCTGGCGGCCCTGGAGGGCCTGCAGGGGAAGGCCCTGCGTGAACTCCACGGCGCGGCCACGGTGGAGGCCGCCCTGGCCGCCACTGATCCGGTCCTTGCCGATCGCCTGCGCCAGCGAATCGCTGAAGCGATTGAGCAACGCAGCGCGGCCTATGTCGCCCGCTACGGCGCAGCGGATCTGATGATCGGAGCCGTGCTGTTCGATCGCCAGCGTCGGATCAGCGCCCGGGGCCCCCTGGGAGGTCAGCTCTGGGAGGCGTTCAGTGCCATGGGTTCTCCAGGCCAGGCGCCCTAGGGTGACGCCACCCAAGTGGCTACCGCACGGTGGCCCCGTGATCGGCCGTATGTCCCAGTCCCAGCCTCCCGATGCGCCGCTGGAGGGTCAGCGCCACCCAGCCATCGTCATCCTCGATTTCGGTTCCCAGTATTCGGAGCTGATCGCCCGCCGGGTGCGGGAAACGGAGGTGTACTCCTTGGTGATGGGATACAGCACCACGGCTGAAGAGTTGCGGGCCCTGGCGCCCAAGGGAATCATCCTCAGCGGTGGACCCAGCTCGGTCTACGCCGAGGGGGCCCCGGTCTGTGATCCGGCGATCTGGGAGCTGGGGATCCCTGTGCTGGGGGTCTGCTACGGCATGCAGTTGATGGTGCAGCAGTTGGGGGGGGCGGTGGAAGCGGCCGGCCGTGGTGAGTACGGCAAGGCGCCTCTGCAAGTGGATGATCCCACCGATCTGCTGACCAACGTCGAGAGCGGCTCGACCATGTGGATGAGCCACGGTGATTCCGTGCAGCGCTTGCCCGAGGGCTTCGGTCGCTTGGCCCACACCGACAACACGCCCGAGGCGGCGGTCGCCGACCACGCCCGCCGGCTTTACGGGGTGCAGTTCCACCCGGAGGTGGTCCATTCCACCCACGGCATGGCCCTGATCCGCAATTTCGTCTATCACATCTGCGGCTGTGAACCCGACTGGACCACCGCGGCCTTCATCGATGAGGCCGTCGCCTCCGTGCGCGCCCAGGTTGGTGAGAAGCGGGTGTTGCTGGCGCTCTCGGGAGGTGTGGATTCTTCCACCTTGGCGTTCCTGTTGCACCAGGCGATCGGTGATCAGCTCACGTGCATGTTCATCGACCAGGGGTTCATGCGCAAAGGCGAGCCTGAATTCCTGGTGGAGTTTTTCGATAGACGATTCCACATCAACGTCGAATACATCAACGCCCGTGAGCGCTTCATTGGCAGGCTCGCCGGCATCACGGACCCAGAGGAGAAGCGCAAGATCATCGGCGCGGAATTCATCCGTGTGTTCGAGGAGGAGAGCAAGCGCCTGGGACCCTTCGATTACCTGGCCCAGGGCACCCTCTATCCGGATGTGATCGAGTCAGCGGGCACCGACGTCGATCCCAAGACCGGGGAACGGGTGGCGGTGAAGATCAAGAGCCACCACAACGTGGGTGGTTTGCCCAAGGATCTGCAGTTCAAGCTGGTGGAGCCCCTGAGGCGCCTGTTCAAGGATGAGGTGCGCAAGGTGGGTCGCAGCCTCGGGCTTCCCCAGGAAATCGTGGGGCGTCATCCCTTTCCGGGCCCGGGGCTGGCGATCCGCATTCTCGGTGAGGTGAGCGCCGAGAAGCTCAACATCCTGCGTGATGCCGACCTGATCGTGCGCGAGGAGGTGAAGGAGGCGGGTCTTTACAACGAGATTTGGCAGGCCTTTGCCGTGTTGCTGCCCGTGCGCACCGTCGGGGTGATGGGGGACAAGCGCACCTACGCCTTCCCGATCGTGCTGCGCTGCGTCTCTTCAGAAGATGGCATGACCGCCGACTGGTCGCGCCTCCCCTACGACCTCCTGGAAACGATCTCCAATCGCATCGTCAATGAAGTGAAGGGGGTGAACCGGGTGGTGCTGGACATCACCAGCAAGCCCCCCGGCACCATCGAGTGGGAGTGAGCCCCTGCGACTGATCAGCGCGGGGCTGGTGGGCACGGCTGGCCTTCGATACGATCGGCACCCGGCCATGGACCTGTGACTGCCGCCCCTCAGCTGGACGTCCAGCTGCAGCGCCGACTCCAGCAGGACAGCATCCAGCTGGCCGGCAAGACCATCTACCTCAATCCCTTCCTCTACTGGCGCCGCTTCGACGCCAACACCGACCGCTGGCTCAGGGAGCCCGGCCAACTCGGGGAGGAGCAGATCGAGGCCAACCGCTTGCGCTTCTATCCCGAGCTCCTCTGGGACGACCTGGAGGAGTCCGAGCGCCAGATCAAGGATGGCGCTGTGGAGATGTTCCTGAAGTCGCTGGAACTGATCAGCACCTTCCACCCCGAGCTCAGCGCCGGTCATCTGCTGGAGGTGGAGCGCAAGATGGCCGTCACCAAGAAGAAGGCCTTCGAGCGTTGGGTGCAGAAGTCGTTGCGGCGGCGTCAGCAGCAGCTGAACCAGGAGCGGCGCCGTTTCGACCGGGAGCGGTTGTTCAGGGGCTGGGGGGAATGGGTTTCCCTCGAGACCACCCGGCAGGCGCTGCTGCCGTTCACGGCCTTGCTGGTGGTCGCCAGTTTCGGGGGTTGGTGGGTCGGTTCACGGGAGTTCTGCCGCCAGGTGATTCTGCAGCCGGGGATCCAGCGCACGCCCTGAACCCGTTCGGCGGCAGACTGATTTCTCTGAACCGTCCAGGCGTCATGGCCACCGATCCCCTCGATGCCTTGCGTCTTTCGCTGATGCAGGACGTGCTGCCTGTGGGGATGGCGGTCGTGGAGAGGGCGCGCAAGGGTGGCCCTCGTGATGTGATCGAGGCCTTCACCACCTCCCCGGATCCCCTTCAGCAGCTCAAGCAGGAGGGGGATTCCGCCGCCAGCCGCGTCCGCGAGAGCCTCGATCGTCTGCAGCCCGGCCTGGGCAATCCGGTGATGAAGGTCAGCGTGAGGGATGTGCCGCCTGAGGCCCAACCGCGCTCCCCCGACACCCAGGAGCTTCAGGAGGCCCTGGGGCGCATCGCTGAGCGCCTGGCCTTGCTGGAGCAACGGCTGGACGCCGGGGCCTGACCATGGCAGGGGGGGTCGCTCCGCCGTCCGCGCGTCATGCCGGCATGCGCCAGCAGCCCGCCGTGCTGCTGGCGCTGGTGCTCATGCTTTGCGCTGCCATGGGGGCACGGCTGGCCTGGCTGCAACTCATCCATGGCGCCGAGAACCGTGTGATGGCGGATCAGAACCGCATTCGCCTGGTGCCGCGCAACCCCATGCGCGGTCGCTTGCTCGATCGCCAGGGCCAGGTGCTGGCCACCAGTCGCCTGACCTACAACCTCTACCTGCAGCCACGCCTGGTCAGCGAGGCTGACTGGCCGGCGCTGCGGGATCGCCTGGCGCGCCTGCTGGCCCTGTCTGCGGCTCAGCTGGACCAGAAACGCCGCGCCGCCGGCCTCGGTTCCGGCTACCGGATCGAGTTGGCCGGCCCGCTTCAACCCCTGCAGGTGCTCCGCTTCCGGGAACAGGCCAGCAACCTCGAAGGGGCTGAAGTGGATGTGGATTATCTGCGGGCCTATCCCTTCGGCCGCCTCGCAGCCCACGTGCTCGGCTACACCAGCGGCATCACCGAAGAGGAGTACGAGCGCCTGGAGCCCAAGGGCTACCGGGTCCAGGACCGCATTGGCCGCAGTGGGCTGGAGCGGGTGTTCGAGCCGCGTTTGCGGGGCGAATGGGGCGGCCAGCAGCTGGAAGTGAATGCAGAAGGCCAGGTGCAGCGGGTGCTGGGGGACAAGCAGGCCCGCGCCGGCAAGGATCTGCGACTGACCCTTGATCTGGAGCTGCAGAAGGCGGCGGAGCGGGCCCTTGATGGTGTGCGCAAGGGGGCGATCGTGGCCCTCGATCCCCAGACCGGCGCGGTCCGCGCCATGGCCAGCCGGCCGAATTTCGATCCCAATGTCTTCTCTCCCGGGCCCAGCACGGCCCAATGGAACGACCTCAACCGCCCCGAGGCGCCGATGCTGAATCGGGCGTTCCAGGGTTTTCCGCCGGCCAGCACCTTCAAGATCGTCACCACGATTGCGGGTATCGAGTCGGGACTGTTCAACGAGAACTCCACCGTGCCGACCACCAGCTCGTTCTGTTGGGATGGCCTTTGCTACAAGGATCACGGCAGCTTCGGCGCGATCGGTTTTCCGATCGCCCTGGCGGTGAGCAGCAACAGCTTCTTCTACCAGGTGGGACTGAAGGTCAAGGACGCCGAACTGTTCAAGGCTGCCCGGCGAATGGGCTACGGCAGCCTCACCGGAATCGAGCTCACAGAGGAAGAAACCCCTGGCCTGCTTGGAGATCGGGCCTGGAAGAAGAAGGTGTTGGGAGAGGAGTGGACCGCTGTCGACACGATCACCTCCGCCATCGGGCAGGGGGCCCTGCAGGTCACACCGATTCAGATGGCCCGTCTGTACGCCGCCGTGGCGAACGGCGGCTGGCTGGTCACGCCCCATCTGGTGGAGGCCGATTACCCGCGCCAGCGGATCGGCCTCAAACCCGAGACTCTGCGGGCCCTGCGCAAGGGTCTGCGTATGGCGGTGACTGAGGGCACGGCCACGATCCTCAATGACCCCAGCCTGCCACCGGTGGCCGGCAAGACGGGTACCGGAGAGGACCCCCCCCGGCCCGATCACGCTTGGTTCGGTGGCTATGCCCCGGCCGGTAAGCCCACCCTGGTGATCGTGGCCTTTGGGGAAAATTCCGGCGGCTATGGCGGCACGGTGGCGGCCCCGATGGTGAAGGCGCTCATGACCACCTGGTTCAAGGAAGCGGCGAACAGCGGCGGCCGGGCGCCTGGCAAGTGATCAGGCCACCAGCTGCAGCTGGGGTCGCTGGCGGTTTTGCAGTTGCTGGTAGAAGCGGCGTAGTTGTGCGGTGGCACTGGCCCAGCCCCAGCGTTCGGCCTCGCTGCGGGCCGCCTGGCGCAAGGTTTCCCGCTGATCGGGGTTTCCCAGCAGCCGTTCGGTGGCCTCGGTGAGGCTGCTGGGCTGATCAGGGTCGTAGAGGCACCCGTTGACCCCATCGGTGACGATGTCGGGAACACCGCCACGCTTGGCTCCCACCACCGGACAGCCGGCGGCCATCGCCTCCAGCAGCACCAGCCCCAGGGTTTCGGTGCTGGAGGGGAACAGGAAGGCATCGGCGCTGGCGTAGGCCGCGGCCAGCTCTGTGCCCCCCAGGTACCCGACGAAATGGGTGGCACTGCCGGCAAACACCTTCTCCAGCTGCTGGCGGTGGGGCCCATCGCCCACCAGGGCCAGCCTGGCGTGGGGCAGGGCATCGAGCACGGGGCGGATCCGCTCGATCTGCTTTTCCGCTGACAGGCGCCCGACGTAGAGCAACAGGGCGTTTTGGTCGTCGTGGGGCCCCAGCAGCTGCCGGCGCATGGCTTCCGAACGCAGCTGGGGCCGGAACAGCTCGGTGTCGACCCCGCGTTGCCAGAGGGCGGTGTGCAGGATGCCCCGAGCGCTCAGTTCCTCCACCATGGCCGAGGAGGTGCAGAGATTCAGCTGGGCCTGGTTGTGGGCGGCCTTGAGCAGTTCCCAGAGAACCGGCTCCAGCAGACCGACGCCGTAGTGCTCGAGGTACTTGGGCAGATGGGTGTGGTAGCTGGCCACCAGGGGAAGCTGACGGTTGCGGGCCATGTAGATGCCGCCGAGCCCCAGCACCGCAGGGTTCACCACATGCACCAGATCGGGCTTGAAGGTGTCGAGGGCCCCGGACACCGCCAGGCTGGGCAGGGCCAGTTTCAGCTCGGGATACATGGGCAGGGGAATCGCCGGCACCCCTTCCACCTTGGCCCCCATGAAATGATCGGGCGCGCCTTCGGGGCAGAAGACCAGCACCTCGTCGCCAGCAGCCACCAGGTGCTCGATGGTCTTGGTCAGGCGGGTGACGATGCCGTCCACCTTGGGCAGGAAGGTCTCGGTAAACAGGGCGATCTTCACGCTTGCCGCGCAGGGGGATGGACCGTGACTCAGACCGTGGTTTGAAGCGAGGCGGCCTGGGTGGTGGTCCAGGCGGAGACGCAGGGAATCCTGGAGCGGTCACAGCGGTCGGCCCAGCGGCGGGCCACGTCAACCACTTCAGACAAGAGGCCCTCGTCGAGGGTGGTGGGCTTGAGGCCGAGATCGATCAGGCAGCGATTATCGACGATCAGGTCGTTTTCGATTGCCTCCTTGCGAGGGTTAGGCAAATAATTGATCTTGGCTCCGGTGAGATGGGCCACTTTTTCGGCCAGGCTCTTCACCTGGTGGCTCTCGGTCATCTGGTTGAAGATCCGCACCTTGTCGCCTGGCTGGGGAGGGGTTTCGACCGCCAGTTGCACGCACTTGACCGAATCGCGGATGTGAATGAAGGCCCGCGTCTGGCCGCCGGTGCCGTGGACCGTGAGCGGGTAGCCGATGGCCGCCTGGATCAGGAAGCGGTTCAGCACGGTGCCGTAGTCGCCGTCGTAGTCGAAGCGGTTGACCAGACGAAGTTCCCTGTCGGTGAGGTCAGTGTTGGTGCCCCAGACGATGCCCTGGTGCAGGTCGGTGACCTGGATGCCGTCGTTCTTGTTGTAGTAATAAAAGAGCAGCTGATCCAGCGTCTTGGTGAGGTGATAGACACTGCCGGGATCGGTGGGGTGCAGGATCTTCTCTGTGAAACGGCTGCCATCGGGCTGGGGCACCTCGACGGTGAGGTATCCCTCGGGGATGGTGGCGCCCCGGTGGGAGCCGTAGCCGTAGACCCCCATCGTTCCCAGGTGGACGATGTGGGTTTGGATGCCGCTCTCGACGATGGCGCAGAGCAGATTGTTGGTGCCGCTGACGTTGTTGTCGACGGTGTAGCGCTTGGTGGTGCTCGTCTTCATCGAGTAGGGCGCGGCCCGCTGTTCGGCGAAGTGAACGATGGCCTCGGGCCGCTCGTTGTGGAGCAGGTCCAGGAGGCGGGCGTAGTTGCGGGCGATGTCGATCGAGACGAATTCGATCGGCCGGCCACCCCCATCACGCCAGGCCCTGAGGCGGTCGTGGATGGTGGCGATCGGGGTGAGGGATTCCACTCCGAGATCGATGTCGATCTTGCGCCGGCTCAGGTTGTCGACGATCACCACGTCGTGGCCCGCATCGGCGAGATTCACCGCGCAGGGCCAACCGCAGAAGCCGTCTCCGCCAAGTACGAGAACCTTCACCCTTGACTCCTCAAGAACGAGCGCGTGCTCATTGAATGGAAGCTACTACAGGCATTCCGCCGGAACCGGTGATGCCCATGACGCTGGCGGGGCTCAGCTCACCTTGAAGGCCAGGGCCACCATCACGGCCACCAGCAGGCCCCCAACGATCACCAGCCCCAGAGATGGGCCGCTCAGGCCCGGGGCTCCATCGACCAGTTCCATGCGCGGCTCCTTCGCGAAGGCATTGAGTTTGCCGCCGTCTTCCTTGGTGACGGTCATGGGCTGGTGGGAATTGAGATTGGGAGGAAGTTAGGCCTGGATCGTCCGCTCCACTGCCAAGCGGGCATGGAACGTCATGGCTGCTGTGCCACGGGCGGCTGTCCCACCCTGCCTTGGAGGGGTGAACTGGGCCTGGCGTCTGGGCGCACCGGCAGGCGGCCGGCTCGAAAGGCGGTTCGGCCGGCCAGAGCGGCCAGAGCCATGGCCCGAGCCATGGCGGCTGGATCACCCGCCAGGGCAATGGCGCTGTTGATCAGCAAGGCATCGGCGCCCAGCTCCATCGCCTGGGCGGCCTCACTGGGAACGCCGATGCCCGCGTCCACCACAACGGGGACCTGGGCATTTTCGATGATCAGGCCGATGTTGGCGGCGTTGCGGATGCCCTGCCCCGAGCCGATCGGCGACCCCAGGGGCATCACGGTGGCGCAGCCCACCTCCTCCAACCGCTTGGCCAGCAGCGGATCGGCGTTGATGTATGGCAGCACTGTGAAGCCCTCGGCCACCAAGCGCTCGGCGGCCTCCAGGGTGCCGAAGGGGTCTGGGAGCAGGTGGCGGCTGTCGGGAATCACCTCCAGCTTCACGAAGGTGTTGTCCTCCTGGCCGGCAAGCTTGGCCAGCTCGCGGCCGAGACGGGCCACCCGTACGGCTTCCTCGGCGGTGGCGCAGCCGGCGGTGTTCGGGAGCATCCAGTAGCGGCTCCAGTCAATGGCCTCGATCAGCCCCTGGTGGCCGCTGGCCGCCGCCTGCACCCTTCGTACCGCCACCGTAACGATCGAGCAGGCGCTGGCCTCGAGGCTGGCCTGCATCACCTCCAGGCTGGGGTACTTCCCGGTGCCGGTCATCAACCGGCTCGAGAATCGCCGGCCCCCGATCACCAGTACGTCGTCCTGTCCATGGGCGCCATCAGCTGAAGCGTTGGCGGTGCCGAAGGGGCTGGGGTCGAGGCCGCTGGGATCGATGGTGGAGGTTGGATCGGCAGAGGGGGCCATGCTGCGAACGTACTGCCCAGGGATTCCTTTTGGCACGGCAGCTCTTAGCCTGGGGCAACTGAACTTGTTTTGCCATGCCCGTGCTGCTGGCCGCCGTCCCCCTTCCCGTGGGCAGTGTGGTGCCTTTCAATGCGCCGGCCGTAGCCCCGATGGCGGCCATTTCGGCCTTCCAGACGGAGCTGGGGCCGGTGGAAACCTTTGATCCTGTGGCGCGGGCCCAGAATCTGGCCCTCACCATTCCTCGCAGCTGGACGGGCACCTACCAATCGTTCATCGATGGTCGGGTGGTGCCGGCCGAGCTGCGGCTCGCTTCAGTGGTGCCGATGGGACAGATGCTCGATCTCCGCGGTGAACTCACAGTCGCCGGTGTGACCACACCGGTTCAGGGCAACTTCAACGCCAAATCGGATCAATTGGATCTGCTTCCCCTCGAAGGGAACCCAGGCTCCGCCCTCGAACTCGGAGGGGCCTTTCAAGGTCTCCAGGGTGTGTATCTGGCCGGCTGGAATGCCCCGCGCCTCACCCACCCCGGCGGTGTCCTCGACCTCCGCCCCCCCGCGCCTGCGCCGAGGCCTGTGATTCGCAAGGCGGTGCCGGTGCGTGGCCTCTGGTGAGGCCGGGGCGTTCAGGAAGTCGAAGGACTTGGGCCTGAAGGGGGTGGGCGAAAGCCCAACGTCTCAGACTTTCTTCTTGGAGTCACCGCCGATTCCCAGCCCTTCGTCCGCGCTCAGGGGGGCGAGGGGAACACCCTGCTTGCGCTCAAGGCCCTTCAGGCGCTTGCGGGCGGTTTTGTTGGTGTTGTCGAGTTCAAGCACCTGCTCGTAGATGGCCTTGGCTTCCTCGTTCTGGCGCTGGCGTTCCAGGGCGTAGGCCAGGTTGTTGAGGGCAACGGGATAGTTGGGCTTGGAACGGAGGGCGGACCGGTAGTGCTTGATCGCGGCCGTGTAGTTGGTTTGGGCGGCCAGGGCGAACCCGAGGGCGTTCTGGATCACGGCCTGGGCTTCGGGCGGTTCCTCCTCGGCGCGTTTGGCGGCCAGCTTGAGGTTGGCCGCCGCCTGGGGATAGAGCCGTTTACGCAACTGCACAGAGGCCAGTTCGTAGAAATCGGCTGCGTCGGTGGCGCTGGACTTGCTCTTGCCCTCCAGGCGGATCAGGGCCTGTTCGTCCCTGCGCACCCGCAGGATCTGAAGAGCGACCACCACGGCCGCTCCAGCGAGGAGAACGACCAGACCAAGGAGGTAGGCCTGGGGAAGGAGCCAATCCATCGGGCCTATCGAGAGGACGGTCAGCCCTTGGCGGCGCTGACCACGTTGCTGAAGCTGTTCGGATCGACGACAGCGAGTTGGGCCAGCATCTTGCGGTTCAGCAGCACGTCAGCCTTCTTGAGGCCGCCGATCAGGCGGCTGTAGCTGAGGCCGTTGAGGCGGGCGGCGGCGTTGATGCGGGCAATCCAGAGGCGACGGAAGTCGCGCTTACGCCGACGACGGTCGCGATAGGCATTGCAGAGCGCCTTCATCACCCGCTGGTTGGCCGTGCGGAACAAAGAACCATTGCCGCCTCGGAAGCCACGGGCCAGGCGAAGGATCTTGTTACGGCGTTTACGGGCAACGTTGCCCCTTTTGACGCGGGCCATGGGAAATCAGGGAAGGAATGGAAACGGAGAGCAGCTGAAGCAGTTCAGCGGGCGGCGGGGCCTCAACGGCTGTAGGGCAACATCGCCCGCACATTGTCGGCGTCGCGCTCATCGACGACGGCCATGGTGCCCAGGTAGCGCTTGCGCTTGGGACTTTTGTGATCGAGCAAATGGTTGAGGAAAGCGCGGCGACGCATGAACTTCCCGGTGCCCGTGGCCTTGAACCGCTTGGCGGCAGCTTTGCGGGTCTTCAGCTTGGGCATTGCTCGTGATCTGGCGCAAACAAGCAAAGTACGACGCGGACCTGCCTTCCGCCAACTCCCTGGCGCCCGATCGTCAATGTCTTCGCCTCTGATGCTCTACTTGCGGCGGCCGATCCTGGGGGCTTCGGTCCTGGGCGCTGCTGCCCTTGGGGGTTCGCTGCTGCTGGCCCAGGGCTGCCGTGCCAGCTCCTTGTTGCATTGGCCGGTGCCTGCCCCGCCGACGCTGAGCGGCTCCGAGCCGGTGCTCTGGATCGCGCTGGCGGCCCACCTGGGCCCCCGGCCGGGCGGCGATCCCGCAGCGGCGCCCCCGTTGACCCTGGTGAGTCAGTCGGGCTCAATGACGCTCACCGAGGCCTCCGGCCGCAAGCTGCAGGGCTCCAGGCTGGAATTGTTCTGGCGGCGGGTTCCCCTCAAGGAGCCTCTCAGCCTCCAGCGCACCGTGCTGGGTCCGTTCCCGAGCTATGAGCGTGCCGAGCAGGTGGCCGAGGCCTGGCGTCAACAGGGGATCAGCGCTGTGATTGCCCATCCTGGTGATTGGGAGGTGTGGGGCGGCCCCGATGCGCCGCCACCGACCCTTGGGGACATCCGGCTGGCTGCTCGTCAGCAACGGGCTCAGATCTCTGAGCGGCTGGTGCTCGCCGTTCGGGAGTCGGGCGGCCTGAGGACCCTGGAGGGCCCTCTGCGGCTGAGCGCGCCTTCAGGGCTGCGCTGGGCCGGTGGGGTCTACCAGGGGCCGTTTCGGCTCCAGGGCGACGCCTATGGCAGCTGGAGCCTGATCGAGCAGGTCCCAGTGGAGCGCTACCTCCTGGGCGTTTTGCCCCATGAGATCGGTGCCCAGGCTCCCGCCGCCGCCCTTCAGGCCCAGGCGGTGCTGGCCCGTACCTGGGCCCTGCGCAACCGTCAGCGCTTCAAGGTGGATGGCTATCACCTCTGCGCCGACACCCAATGTCAGGTCTATGCCGATCCCCGCCAGGCGGGCGCGGCTGTGCGCCAGGCGATTGCGGCGACCCGATTCCAGGTGCTGGTCTGGCAGGGGCAACCCATCCATGCCGTCTACCACGCCAGCAATGGCGGCATGGCAGCAGGGTTCGAGGAGGCCTGGGGTGGAGCCCCACTGCCTTATCTGCAGACCCGCCCCGATGGTCCAGCTCAGTTCGATCGCCGTTTCGCCACACCACTCAAGGAGCCTGCCCGCCTCAGCCAGTTGCTCCAAGACGGTGACGCGGCCTACGGCACCGATCACCCGCTGTTCCGTTGGCGGCGCTCCCTGGACCGGGAACAAATCAAGGCGGCCCTCGGTTCCCAGATCGCTGGCCTCGGCGTGCCCCAACGGCTGACCGTTCTGGCGCGCGGGACCAGCGGTCGCGTGCTCGCTCTGCAGGTGCAGGGAACTGCGGGCCGGGTGGTGCTGCGCTTTGATGCGATCCGGCGCAGCTTTCGCCAGCTGCCCAGCACCCTGTTTCTGGTGGCGCCGGATGGGCCGGGCCGATGGAGCTTCGTGGGGGGCGGCTTTGGCCATGGTGCCGGGCTGTCCCAGGCCGGGGCCATGGATCTGGCCCGCCGGGGCTGGACTGCAGGCCGGATTCTCCAGCACTACTACTTCGGCACCAATCTTGAGAGCTCCCGGGGCCTGCTCCTGGATCCCTAAATCCGCGGCACTTAAACTTCTTCAACTTTTGGGTCGGCCATGGCCGTGAACGGCAGCACGGGGACCGATCGCCGAAGGGTCAAGGCTTCGTTGTTCCTGATCGCCTGCGTGGCGGCCGGGGTGGCTCCCCATGGTCTCAATGGGGGCCGCAGCGTTCTGCCGGCGCTCAGCTTGACCCTGCTGCTCGGGATCTACAGCTTCCGCACCGTGCTCCTGGGGGCCCGCCGCCGCCAGGGTGAGGCCGAGTCAGCGCAGTCCCTTTCGAACCTCGACGGGGACGCAGCCTTGACGTCCGTCGATGTGGTGGTGGCGGCCCGGGATGAGGAGGCTGTGATCGGTCGCCTGGTGGAGCGCATCGCCCAGCTTCGTTACCCCGCCGGTCGGTTGAAGCTTTGGGTCGTCGATGACGGCAGTGAGGACCGCACCCCCGAGCTGCTGGAGGAGCTCAAGCGGCAACATTCTTTTTTGCATCTGGTGCGCCGCAGCCGCGAGGCTGGGGGAGGAAAATCCGGCGCTCTCAACACCGTGCTGGCCCAGCTCAAGAGCCGCTGGATGCTGGTGCTCGATGCCGATGCCCAGCTTCAGAGCGACGTGCTCGAACGGCTGATCCCCTTTGCCGAGCAAGGTCTTTGGTCAGCGGTGCAACTGCGCAAGGCCGTGGTGAACAGTGAGGTCAACCTGCTCGCCCGGGCCCAGGCGATGGAGATGGCCCTGGATGCGGTGGTTCAGCAGGGCCGCCTCGACGGCGGCGGCATCGCTGAACTGCGGGGCAACGGCCAATTGCTGTTGCGGGAGGCGATCCAGGCCTGTGGCGGCTTCAACGAGGCCACCGTCACCGACGATCTGGACCTCAGTTTCAGGCTGCTGCTCGCCGGCCGTTCGATCGGCGTGCTTTGGGACCCGCCGGTGCAGGAGGAGGCCGTGCTCAGCCTCCGGGCCCTCTGGCGTCAGCGCCAGCGTTGGGCCGAGGGGGGTCTGCAGCGCTTCTTCGATTACTGGCCAGGGCTGGTCTCCGGGCGCGTCAGCTTCATCGGAAAGCTTGATCTCAGCAGTTTTTTCCTGCTGCAATACGTGCTGCCGGTGGTGGCGGTGGCCGATCTGGCCGCGTCGCTCGTGACGCGTACCCCGCCGGCGTTCTGGCCCCTTTCTCTGGTGGCCCTCGGCCTCTCGGGGGTGTCGATTCTTCAGGCGTGCCAGCGAACCAGCGAGGGCCCGCCCCTGCCCGGGGCCAATCCGGGTTCGGTGGCCCTGGCCATGGTTTATCTGCTGCACTGGTTTGTGGTCATTCCCTGGGTCTGCCTGCGTATGGCGGTGCTGCCCAAGCGACTGGTCTGGGCCAAGACCTTGCATCTGGGCAACCTGCCCGAAAGTGATTTGAGCACCCAGGCCTCTTGATTATCTGGCTGCGGTCCCAGTTCAGCCTGGATTTGGCCTCTTAAAGACTCGCGTGGAGGATGTTCATCACCTCCATGATCGTGCTTGTTTCGCCAGCGTTCAGCTGAAGTGCCTCTGACAGGTGATCGAGAATCCGCTGTTCTTCCTCCACCAGGGGGCCATCCGAGCGCATGATCTCCGCCGCCATGGCGAAGGCGGTCAGGCGTTGGGGCCCATCCAAGACGGCGCCAGCCTCCAGCAACAGGGCTTCGGCACCTTGCGCCTTAAGGCTGACGAGCAGATCGTTCAGCAGAGCGATCATCTCCTGGTCGCTGCGTTCCCGGTAGGGGGAGCGGTAGTCGAGGGAGTGGCGCAGGGCACGGGCACCAGCACTGCCCATGACCCCATCCCAGGCAACGGAGGCCAGGGCGACAGCGGCAAGGGCACGAGAAGAATCCATGGGCGCGCTAAGGGCTCAGCCTCGCCTGTCATCGCAGGCTGAGGGCCTAGTCGATGGTGTTGGTTGCAACAATCCCCCAGACTGAAAGGCCGAAGATCGACGATGCCAACAATTTTGAGGCTTGGGAAGCCCGCGAATACCGGGAGGGCAGCCTTGGTAGCGTTTGTTACCGCAAGGGCACCGAGCAGCGCCTAGTTGTTTCAGATCTCAAGGGTGGACATGCCAAAAGTCGTCTCCGTTCATTCCTATCGCGGGGGCACCGGGAAGTCGAATTTCACAGCGAATTTAGCTACGACAGTTGCGGCTCAGGGTTTTCGCGTCGGCGTGATTGATACCGATGTACCCTCACCAGGCATTCACAACCTGTTCTGCCTTGAGCAAGAGGAGATAGGCAAAACGCTCAATGATTTTCTTTGGGATGAAGCCTCCATTGCAGAAGCAGCCTACGATGTCAGCCCTAAGGTAGGTGTTGAGCTGCCCGGTCAAATCTTCCTGGTGCCCTCAAGTGTCAACCCCGATGATATTTCACGCATTCTTCAGGTGGGCTATGACGTCAGCAAGATGAACGATGGATTCAGGAATCTTGTTCGAGAGCTCAAGCTTGATTTTCTTTTCATTGATACCCACCCAGGCCTCTCCAAGGAAACCTTTCTTTCAATTGCCATTTCCCATGTTCTATTGCTGATCCTGCGCCCTGATAAACAGGACTACCAGGGAACCGCCGTGACTGTCGACGTGGCCAGGCAGCTGAAGGTCCGGCGCTTGTTGCTGGCGATCAACAAGGCTCACAGTGGACTCAATTTGGATGCCTTGCGAGTCAAAGTGGCTGAGACCTATGGCGAAGCGGTGGCAGGCGTGTTCCCTCTTTCCGAAGATTTTGCTCGCTTGGCCAGTGAGGGTGTGTTCTGCGTGAAGTACCCTGATCACCCACTGACGCAGGAATTCAAGCTGGTTGCCAAGTCCATCATGGAAGGTGGTTAAGTCATGACAGACCTTAAGAGTTTTGTTTCACTTGCTAGCTCAATCAATGCGGTAGCATCTCCTTTCAGAAGCTATCTCAATGATCTTTATAATAAACACCGTAGCCTCAAAAAAGGCAAGGTAGCGGATTACATCCCCGAACTCGCGCTGGCGAGCTCGGATTCGTTTGGCATCTGCGTGGTCAGCACAGACGGGCAGACCTTCGAAGTTGGTGACTGTGATCAGACGTTTACCATTCAGTCAATTTCTAAAGCTTTTGTTTTTGGGCTTGCCCTTGAAGACCACGGTCGTAAGTTCGTGAACAGCAAAGTGGGCATGGAGCCCACTGGGGAAGCCTTCAATTCGATCATCCTTGATGAGGAGACCAACCGTCCCTACAACCCCATGGTTAATTCAGGGGCGATAGCAACCACAGATCTGATCAAGGGTCGCAACGGCACCGAGCGCCTCAAGCGCATCCTTGAGATGTTCGGACGTTACACCGGCCGCACCCATGACATCAATGTGCCCGTGTTTCTCTCGGAAAAAGAGACAGGTCACCGCAATCGGGCCATGGCTTTTCTGATGCTGAATTTTGCCATGGTCAGCGATAAGATTGATGAAACTCTCGATCTCTATTTTCAGCAGTGCTCAATGTTGGTCAATGCTAAGGATTTGGCCATGATGTCTGCGACCTTGGCCAATGGTGGTGTCAATCCTGTCACGGGCATTCGAGCCATCGAAGAACGTTATGTACAAGATGTCATCAGTTTGATGCTCACCTGTGGCATGTACGATGCGTCGGGAGAATGGGCCTACCGTGTGGGCATTCCAGCCAAGAGTGGAGTCGCCGGAGGGATCACTGCGGTGGCCTCAGGCAAGCTGGGTATCGGCATCTATTCGCCGCCCCTCGATTCCAAGGGAAATAGCACCCGAGGCATCAAGGTTTGTGAGGAGATCTCTCGTGATTTTGGCTTGCACATGTTCAACACTGCCACGCCCAAGCACGACCTTGTCACCTGGATGAATGGAGACCATGACTCCCTAGGCTGGTGAGTGTCTGCATGAATGGGTCGTGACCTCCTGCCATCGTGTCTCACGTGTTGAGTTGAGTGCTGACAGGACCTGTTTGGACTTGGCTCAGTATTGCAGTCGCTCAAGTATTGTCTCTCCACACGCCTGTTTTTCTAGTCTTTCGGCTGCTGTGCTGATGATCATAGGAACCCCAAGGCCGTTTCAGCTAGAGGCATGACCACCCAGAACCACCAGCTACCCGGGCTGCGATGGCCCAAGTCGTGGAGTCTTCAAGCCTTTCGCCTGAACCTCCGCACCTACTTGGTGGTTCCTTTTGTGTTGCAGACCGTCGCGACCGTGGGGCTGGTTGGCTTTCTGTCGTTTCGCCATAGCCAGCGGGCTGTCAATGAGTTGGCAGCGCAGCTTCAGGACTCAATCTCTAAGCAAGTTTCAGAGCGGGTCACTAATTTTCTTAATGCTCCTCACCGCGTCAATCAGCTGAATGCGAATGCTGCCAGCCTGGGATTGATCAGCTTTGACAACATTGAGACGGCCCGCCCCTTCCTCTGGAAGCAGGTCAATGCCTTCACCGATATCGGCTACACAGGTCTGGTTGATCGCGAGGGTCGCTTCATTCGCATTGGCTGGGCTACCAACCGCTTTGCTTCGGGCGAGGAGCCTCAGTTGGCAGTACAGCTCCGGCCAGGCTCGGGAGATCTGCTCTATTACGGGCTGGATCGCGCCGGTAATCCTTCGGATCTGGAGAAGGTGCGCTCCAACTTTGATGCCAAGGATTCACCCCTTTTCAAGGCCGCAGTTGCCGCCCGTCGCCCCACATGGGGACCGGTGACGGTCAACTTTGGATATGACAATCTTCAGTTGAATGCCTTGGCTCCGTACTTTGCTCCTGGTGGCAAGTTCATGGGGATCTTCAACACGCAGATCAGCTTGGATCAGATCAGTCAGTTTCTGCGCTCCCTGAAGGTCAGCCGCAATAGCAAGGTTTATATCTTCGAGCGCACTGGTGAGCTGATTGCCTCCTCTTCATCCAATCAGCCCTTGATCGTTGGCAAAGGTGACCAGCGACAACGCCTCTTAGCAAGTGATTCCACGGATCCCATGCTCAAGGGCGCCATGGGCGTGATCGAGTCGAATTTGGGTGGGTACAGTCGCATTTACGAAAGTCATCAATACGAGTTCAGGCTTGATGGCAATAAGGAATTGATGCGGGTTTCACCCCTTGATGATGGCAAGGGGCTGCAGTGGCTGCTGATGGTGGTTACACCAGAGGCTGATTTCATGGGGCAGATTGAAGCCAATTCCAAGACCACCATCTTCCTTTGCGTTGGTTCGTTGGTGTTTGCGGTCTTTCTGGGACTGGCTTCCTCCCAGTGGGTCACCAATCCGATTGAGAAGATTTCCCAGGCGGCCAGGCGTCTGGCGGGGGGAGACCTTAATCAGACCGTTGACCAGAGTGTGATTATCGAGATTGATCAGTTGGCGGGCTCGTTCAATAACATGACCCATCAACTGCAGGCATCATTCGCGGCGCTGGAGCAATCGAACCTTGAGCTCACCTTGGCGGAGGAGAACTTTCGCAGCATCTTCGAGAATGCTCAAGATGGAATTTTCCAGTCCAGTGTTGAGGGACGTCTGCTGCGGGCCAATCCCGCCCTTGCGGTGATTTATGGATACGATTCAACTGAAGAATTGCTGGAGTCCGTGAAGGATGTGAATTCTCAGTTTTTCCAGCGGCCTGAGCTGGTCACGGAGCTTCAAGAGAAACTGAAGATCGATGGCACCTTGACAGACTTCGTGTATACCACCCTCCGGATGGATGGCGCCAGCATCTGGCTGGAATTGGATGCTCGACTGGTGAAGGATACGGCCGGCAAGACGCTTTATCTGGAGGGCATTGTCCGGGATGTGACCGATCGTAAGTTGCGCGAGGAAGCCCTCGAACGTCAGCTACGCGATCTTAAGGTCGAGATTGATCAAAGCAAGAAGCAGCAGGATGTCGAAAGGTTGACCAGCAGTAAATACTTCCGCGAGGCCAAGCAGCAGATCGAAGATCTCGATCTTGAAAACTTCTGGTCCTGAGCGCCTTCAGGCTGCTTCCCCATCTTCTAAAGGGCCATCCAATTCAACGACCTCGCCGTTGAAGAATTCCGCCAGTCGGCGGGCATTTTCATCCAATGGGTTGCGTGTCTGTGCCCCATCAGGCTCAAGCCGCCCAGCCGCTGACGCTGGCTCAGCTGCTGCGCTCGCTGCCCTGGCCCGATCAGGAGTTGGAGTGCTTGGGGTTGGAGAGTTCGCGACGGCTGCCGTCCGTGCTTGTCGTTCAGGAGGAGGAGGAGTGGCAGTGCTCGCCTGGGCAGGGCGCTGAGCAGAAGCGGGCACCACTGAGGCGGCCACAGTTGCCGGACCGGCCCCCTCCAGGATCAGCTGGCGGGGGCTCCCCAGGGTGGTGGCCACAGCCTTTTCCAGCAGGGGAAGTCGGCTCTGCACCATCGCCATCCAGGTGGTCGCCACCCGCACCACGGCCCGTTGACCATCGAGCCTCACCAGGTCGGCCTGCTGGGAGAGCAGCATGCGCGTGGACGGCAACTCCAGGGCGGCCAGCACCTGTTGCCAGAGCTCGCTCAGGGGGATCTCGTCGTTGGCTGGAGCGGTGGCGGGGATGGTCGGGGCTGGCGCGGGGGCGGCCTTGGCCAGGGTCTCTGCGGCCGCTGGAGCAGGTGGGGCCGGGAGAGTGGCGGGTCGATGATCGATGCGTTCCGGAACAGCTGCCGTTGCAGCTGCTGCCACCTGGCTGGCCACGGCAGCATGGGCCTGAGGCGGTTCCGCCAGCAGCCCCAGCAGCAGCACCTCCAGCCACAGCCTGGGCTGAACGCTTTGACGGAGTTGTTGTTCGCTTCCCTTGAGCTGGCTTTGCCAGCGCAGCAGTCGATCGGGGGCAATGGCGGCGGCCAGGGGCGGCAGCCGGGGTCTGAACTGGGGCGAGAAGCTGCTCAATTCGGGGCGCTCAGGGGCCACCCTCGCCAGCACAAGATCCCGCAGTAACCCCGCCAGGCCCTGGAGCACGGCGCCGGGCTCCCGTCCCCGCTCCAGGAGTCGACGGGTGGCTTCGATCACCCCCAGCGGTTCACCCGACGCCAGCGACTCACCGAGTTCCAGCAGGTCCTGCTCGGGCACGGCCCCGAGCAGATCCCACACGGCCGCGGCTTCGATCGGTGCCGGCAGCAGGCTCAGTTGATCCAGCAGGCTCTCGGCATCCCGCAGGCCGCCCTGGGCCCGCTGGGACACCACGTGCAGGGCCTCGGGGGTGATGCCGATGGATTCAGCCCTAGCGATGAAGCGCAGGTGGGTCTCGAGGGCCTCCAGGGGGATGCGGCGGAAATCGAAACGCTGGCAGCGCGAAAGGATCGTGGGCAGCACCCGCTGGGGGTCGGTGGTGGCCAGCACGAACACCACCCGCGGCGGTGGCTCCTCGAGGGTCTTGAGCAGGGCGTTGAAGGCCGCCGTCGAGAGCATGTGGCATTCGTCGACCACATAGACCTTCCAGCGGGCCTGCACCGGCGCGAAGCGGGAACGCTCGATCAGCTCGCGGATGTTGTCGACACCTGTGTTGGAGGCCGCGTCAATCTCGATCACATCGAGGGCCATGCCGGCGGCGATGGAGGTGCACAGGGAACAGGTGCCGCAGGGCTCCGCTGTCGGCCCTTCGCTGGCCAGGCAATTGAGGGAGCGGGCGAGGATCCGCGCACTGGAGGTCTTGCCGGTGCCGCGGGGGCCGCTGAACAGGTAGGCCGGTGCGATGCGGTTCTGTTGCAGCGCCTGGGTGAGGGTGGCCGCGATCGCCTCCTGCCCCACCAGCTGGTCAAACCGCTGGGGCCTGTACTTGTGGTGCAGGGGCTGGTAAGGGCTGGCCTGGGTCATCGGTCTGTCCCTGGGGTGGCCAAGGGCTCGAGGTTACTCAGGCTTGCCGGCCTCCAGCAGACGACTGAGCTTCCCTTCCAGTTCCTCCACGCTGGTGAGCTGGTCGGCCAGGGTGCGGGCCGTCCGCAGCAGCCCTTCGTTGATGGAGGTCTGGCCTCCTCCCCACCACGGCTCCGCCTGGGCCAGTTCCTTCTCCAGACGCTCCTGCAGCATCAGCCGCAGGGCGTCCAGCTGCTCAAGGCTGCGCTGGGCCAACTCCCGGCCGCGCTGGAGCTGTTCGCCATCGAGGTTGAGCCCCTGGCGCAACAGCAGGCGCACCCCTGCCATCAGAGCCGCGGGCATGAACTGGCCGATGGCCAGGGCACCGAGGCTGCCGGTGTGGAGCCAGTCCTCGACCTGGGCGCTGCGGTGTCGACCGGTCTTGCACCAGATCGCGAAGTGCTCACAGTTGTTGAACAGCAGGTTGTAGCGCTGCTCCCCGAGTCTCCCCATGGCCCTTCGCAGGGTCACCCCTGGGGGTGAGGCTTCCCCGTACGGCACCACGATCAGCGGCTGGCCGCGGCTGAACTCCTCCACCGGGCTGCGCAGAATCTGGCGCCCTTCCAGGTAATGGGCCACGGTGCCATCCCCCAGATCGATTCCATGGTGGTTGAACAGACCGTGCTGGCGTGGGGCCTGCAGGTGGTCGGCGGCGGCCAAGGCGTACCGGGGGAGCGAGGTGCTCTCAGCTTCGCCCTGACGCGCCAGTGACCCCAGGGCCGGTGGGGTGGGGATTGCCGTTCGGGCCGGGGCTCAGGCCGAGGCCTGGGCGTCGCGGTCGCCAGGGGCGAGGGGCAGCACTTTGGCTTTGGTGCGCTGCTCCACCAGTTCCTGGGTGACGGTGAAGGTCTTGAGGTCCTGGTTGGAGGGAAGGTCGTACATCAGATCAAGCATCAGTTCCTCGACGATGCCCCGCAGGGCCCGGGCGCCGGTGCGCCGGCGGTGGGCCTCCTTGGCAATGGCCTCCACCGCCTCGGGTTCGAACTCCAGTTCGACGTTGTCCATGCTCAGCAGCGTCTGGAATTGTTTGACCAGCGCATCACGGGGTTCGGTGAGGATCGCCTTGAGGGCGCGGGTATCGAGGGGTTCGAGCACGGCGCTCACGGGAAGGCGGCCGATGAATTCAGGAATCAGGCCGTAGCGCACCAGATCGTCGGGCTCCAGGTGGCGCAGGGCGTGGGCCGCCAGGTGCTCACGGCTGCTGCGGGTGCGGCCACGACCATCGGTGGGCAGAAAGCCGATGGCGTTGCGGCCCAGCCGCTTCTGCACCACTTCATCGAGGCCGACGAAGGCCCCCCCGCAGATGAACAGGATCTGACTGGTATCGATCTGAATGCAGTCCTGGTAGGGATGCTTGCGGCCTCCCTGGGGCGGCACGTTGGCCACGGTGCCCTCCAGCATCTTGAGCAGGGCCTGCTGCACCCCCTCGCCGGAGACGTCACGGGTGATCGAGGCGTTTTCGCTCTTGCGGGCGATCTTGTCGATCTCATCGATGTAGATGATCCCCCGCTGGGCCTGTTCCACATCCAGATCGGCCTTCTGCAGGAGCCTCAGCAGGATGTTTTCCACGTCCTCGCCGACGTAGCCGGCTTCGGTGAGGGTGGTGGCATCCGCCACCGCAAAGGGCACATCGAGCAGTTCGGCCAGGGTCTGGGCCAGCAGGGTCTTGCCGCAGCCTGTGGGGCCGATCAACAGGATGTTCGACTTGTGCAGCCGGGTGGCGCTGCGGTCGGTTTCTCCCTGGCCATCCCCCTGCCAGGCGAGGCGTTTGTAGTGGTTGTAGACCGCCACCGCCAGTACCTTCTTGGCCTCCTCCTGGCCCACCACCTGCTGATCCAGGAAGGCCTTGATCTCCTGGGGCTTGGGGACGGTGGCCAGGGTGGGGGCTGGCTTGGAACTTTTCTTGGCCGGTGCCTTGCGCGAACCTTCCAGCGCCGAGCGGGCGGAACTGCCTTGGGTTTCCACCAGCTCCTCGTCAAGGATCTCGTTGCAGAGATCGATGCACTCATCGCAGATGTAGACCCCTGGCCCCGCGATCAGCTTGCGCACCTGCTCCTGGGACTTGCCGCAGAACGAGCACTTGAGATGGGCGTCGAACTTGGCCATCGCGCTGGATGTTGCGTTCTGAGGGGAGAGGGGAGGCCCTGAGGCTCTGGATCAGCCGGGGGAGGCGGTTCGGCTCGGGTGTTTCAGGATCAGATGGGATGGGCCTCTTCCATCACACGATCGATGAGACCGTATTCAACCGCCTCCGCAGGAGAAAGAAAGTAGTCCCGGTCAGTGTCTTCGGTGATCTTGTCGAGCGGCTGGCCGGTGTGCTCGGCCATCAGGCCGTTAAGGGTTTCCTTGAGGAAGAGGATCTCCTTGGCCTGGATCTCGATGTCGACGGCCTGGCCCTGGGCCCCACCCAGGGGCTGGTGGATCATGATCCGGGCATTGGGCAGGGCCAGGCGCTTGCCCTTGGCACCGCCGGAAAGCAGAAAGGCCCCCATGCTGGCCGCCAGGCCATAACAGATGGTCACCACATCCGGGGCCACCTGCTGCATGGTGTCGTAGATGGCCAGCCCGGAGGTCACTGAGCCACCGGGTGAGTTGATGTAGATCTGAATGTCCTTTTCCGGGTCCTCGGCTTCGAGGAACAGAAGCTGGGCCACCAGCGAATCGGCGACCCCGTCGTTGATGTCGGTGCCAAGGAAGATGATGCGCTCCCTCAGCAGTCGGGAGTAGATGTCGAAGGCGCGATCACCGCGGCCGGATTGCTCTACCACCGTGGGAAGGATCCCTGGGGAAGACACCGGCCGAGGCCCCTGCCAGCGGTTCGAGATCGGGTGGGATTGAAAAGCCTGGATCACGCGGGCGCCGGCAGCGGGTAGTGGAGTGAATTCAATCTATTCGGCCCCACTGGAGGGGGAGAGCCGCTGGGAGGAGTCAGCCGTCGGCCCCCTTGGCTTTGTCGCCTTGATCGGATGTGCTGTCCTTGTCGCCCTTGTCGGCTTTGCCCTTGGTTTTGGCCTTCGCCTTGGCCGGTTTGTCATCAGCTTGACCCTCAGCGCTGTCGCCTTCGCTGGCGGGGGCCTTTTCGCTCAAGGTGCTGTGGGTTTCCAGCCAGTTCAGCAGCTTGTCCCGCAGCAGGTCTTCGCTCACCGCTTCCCGCAGGCGGGCCGGGTCGATGCTGGCACTGTCGCTGAAGCCCTGGCTCAGCTCCTTGACCTTGGCGTCGATCTCCTTGGTCTCCAGGGCGATCGATTCGGCAGCGGCCAGGGCTTTGAGAGCCAGGCTGCGGCGCAGGCGTTCCTCGGCTTCGGGCCTGGAGGTCTCCTGGAGGCTGCGCACGAGCTCGGGGGTGAACAACTTCTTGACGTCCATGCCCTGCTGGGCGATCTGGCTGGCGGTCTGCTCGAGCAGGGAGCGGATCTCACGCTGGATCAACGTCTCGGGCAACTCCACCTCCAGTTCCACCACGAGAGCCTTGAGCAGGGCGTCCTGGCGGTTGCCCTTGGCCCGGCGCTCGGCGTCCTCCCGCAGCCGGGTCTCCAGGTCGGCGCGCAGCTCAGCCAGGGTGGTCTTGTCGCTGGCCTGCTGGGCGAAGGCGTCATCGAGGGCCGGCAGTTCGCGGCTCTTGAGTTCTGTCAGGGTGATCTCGAACGAGGCCCCTCGGCCCCGGGCCTCCTCCTGGGGGTATTCCTCGGGGAAGGTGCAGCTGACGGTACGGGTCTCGCCGATCGCCTGGCCCAGGATCCCCTCGACGAAGCCGGGGATCATGCGGCTCTCCTCCAGCTCCACCTCGAGGGCCTCGCCGCTGCCGCCGCTGATCGCCTCGCCGGTGTCCGTGAAGGTACCGGCGAAACTGACCACCGCCACATCGCCGCTGGCGGCGGCGCGGCCCTCAAGGGGCACCAGGGTGGCCAGCTGCTTGCGGGACTGCTCGATCAGTTCATCCACCCGGGCCGGGTCGTAGGCCACCGCCTCGGCTTCGGCCACCAGACCCTTGGTGGCGCGCAGCTTCGGGGTGGGCTCCACATCGAGCTCGAGGGTGAGGGTGAGCTCTTCGCCTGGGTTGAAGCGCTCCAGCAGGGTGTCGAAGCCTTCGCTCAGCTCCGGACTGCCGAGCGCTTCGATTTTTTCCTGGGCCAGGGCATCCCGCCAGACGCTGTCGACCAGGTCTTCGAGGGCAGTGGCGCGCACGCGCAGGGGGCCGATCTGTTGCAGCAGCACCGGGCGGGGCACCTTGCCCTTGCGGAAGCCCGGCAGACGCACCGTGCGGCTCAGCTTCTCCACGGCCGCGTCGTAGCTGGCCTGGCTGCGGCCGGCGGGAATGGCCACCTCCAGCGCCACCCGGCTGGCGGGCCTGGGGCTGGTTGTGACCTTCAAGGCGGTGCTCATGGAAGGAGGGGATCGGCAGGGCAGCCCGTGATCCTAGAAAGTGGCCCTCTCGCCAAGGGACGCTCAGCCACGTATTGTTGATCACAATCACCCTGAAGACCTCCGCTGGGCCGGCACCTCCCCCAGCGACCTTCGTTGATCCCAGCTTTCACCCCCTTCTCGTCCCCTTCCGCCACCTCCAGATCCGACCCGAACCGCTCCACCCCCACCATCCCCCCACCAGCTCTGAATTCCTGCTGCTACGGGCTGGTTTTGATCGATGTCGCTGTTTCACCCCGTTGTCCGTTTCCGCTCACTCCCGATCCCTGCCTGAGCGCCCCCTGCGCGTTGTTGTCCTCGGTGCCACCGGAGCGGTGGGACAGGAGTTGCTCGCCCTGCTGAGCGAGCGCCAGTTTCCGGTGGCCGAGTTGATCCTGCTCGCCTCCCCCCGCTCCGCCGGCCAGACGGTCGAATGGAAAGGTCAGACCCTCACGGTTCAGCCCGTGAGCGCCGCCGCCTTCGAGGGGGTGGACTTGGTGCTGGCCTCCGCCGGAGGCTCAGTGTCGAAGCAGTGGGCACCGCTGGCGGCCGCGGCCGGCGCTGTGGTGATCGACAACTCCAGCGCCTTCCGCCTCGATCCCGCCGTGCCCCTGGTGGTGCCGGAAGTGAACCCCGAGGCCGCTTTCGAGCACAGCGGCATCATCGCGAACCCCAACTGCACCACGATCCTTCTCACGCTGGCCCTGGCCCCCCTGGCCGCTCGTCGCCCGATCGAACGGGTGGTGGTCAGCACCTATCAGTCGGCCAGCGGCGCCGGGGCCCGGGCCATGGAGGAGCTGCGGGAGCTCAGCCGCACTGTGCTTGAAGGGGGTGAACCGGTGAGTGCGGTGTTGCCCCACTCCCTGGCCTTCAACCTCTTTCTGCACAACTCTCCTCTTCAGGCCAACGGCTATTGCGAGGAGGAACTGAAGATGCTCAACGAGACCCGCAAGATCATGGGCTTGCCCGATCTGCGTCTGTCGGCCACCTGTGTGCGGGTGCCGGTGCTGCGGGCCCATTCCGAGGCGGTCAACATCCAGTTCCGTGAACCCTTCCCGGTCGAGGAGGCCCGCTCCCTGCTGGCGGCGGCGCCGGGGGTTGAGCTGATCGAGAATTTCGAGACCAATCGCTTTCCCATGCCCACCGATGTCACCGGCAGGGATCTGGTGGCTGTGGGTCGCATCCGCCAGGACCTCAGCGACCACCATGCGCTCGAGTTGTGGCTCTGCGGTGATCAGATCCGCAAAGGAGCGGCCCTGAATGCGATCCAGATCGCTGAAGCGCTTCGCTCCCCTGCAGCGCTCGCTGACGCCGGAGCTTTGAGTGCAGGAGGTGTGGCTTGAGCCCATTGGCGTCCAGCCCGGTTCCCTTCGGCCGAGTGCTGACAGCGATGGTGACCCCCTTCGCGGCCGATGGCTCCGTGGATCTGGAGCTGGCGGCGCGGCTGGCGTGTCACCTCACCGCCCAAGGGTCCGATGGCCTGGTGGTCTGCGGCACCACCGGCGAATCGCCCACCCTCAGCTGGGATGAGCAGCACCGCCTGTTTTCAGCGGTGAAGGGGGCGGTGCCTGCCGAGGTCAAGGTGCTCGCGGGAACCGGCAGCAACTGCACCGCCGAGGCGGTCGAGGCGGTGGCCCAGGCGGCAGAGCTGGGGGCCGATGGTGCCCTGGTGGTGGTGCCCTATTACAACAAGCCTCCCCAGGCGGGCCTGGCGGCCCACTTCCGGGCCATCGCCGAAGCGGCCCCCCAGCTGCCGCTGATGCTTTACAACATCCCCGGCCGCACCGGTTGCAGCCTGGCTCCCGAGACCACGGCCCTGTTGCTGGATCTGCCCAACGTGGTCAGCTTCAAGGCCGCCAGCGGCAGCACCGAGGAGGTGAGCCTGCTGCGTCAGCACTGCGGCAACCGACTGGCGATCTACTGCGGCGACGACGCCCTCACCCTGCCCATGCTCGCGGTGGGCGCGGTGGGCGTGGTGAGCGTGGCCAGTCATCTGGTGGGGCCCCAGATCCATCAGCTGGTGAGCGCCTTCTTGGCCGGCGATCACGCCACCGCCCTCGCCCTGCACGACCGATTGCTTCCCCTCACCCGGGCCCTGTTCAGCACCACCAACCCGATCCCGGTGAAGGCGGCGCTTGAGCTGTTGGGCTGGCCCGTGGGTGCCCCTCGCCTACCGCTCGTTTCCGCGGAAAGCGATGTTCGTGACCGATTGACCACCGCCCTGGCTGCCCTGCGTCCTACCTGACGCCAAGGCTTCGCTTCACGCGCTTTGTTTCAGCTTCAGCGACAGATTTCCCCCTCACCTCTCACCCGGAACCTTCCGGACCTTTCCACGATGACAGTCAGCAACAACGGCAAAGCCAACGGCTCCCCCAAGCAGCCAGGCCTGCGGGTGATTCCCCTCGGCGGCCTGCATGAGATCGGCAAGAACACCTGTGTCTTTGAGTATGGCGACGACCTGATGCTGGTGGATGCCGGTCTGGCCTTCCCCAGCGACGGCATGCACGGCGTCAACGTGGTGCTGCCCGACACCAGCTACCTGCGCGAGAACCAGAAGCGCATCCGGGGCATGATCGTGACCCATGGCCACGAGGATCACATCGGTGGCATCCCCCACCACCTCAAGAACTTCAACATCCCCGTCATCTATGGCCCGCGGCTGGCGATGTCGATGCTGCAGGGAAAAATGGAGGAAGCCGCCGTCACCGATCGCACCATCATCAAGACCGTGAGCCCGCGGGATGTGGTGCAGGTCGGGCAGCATTTCAAGGTTGAGTTCATCCGCAACACCCACTCGATTGCCGACAGCTTCTCCCTGGCGATCACCACTCCGGTTGGAGTGGTTGTGTTCACCGGGGATTTCAAGTTCGATCACACCCCGGTGGATGGCGAATACTTCGACATCCAGCGCATGGCCCACTACGGCGAGCAGGGTGTGTTGTGCCTGTTCAGCGATTCCACCAACGCCGAAATTCCTGGCTTCACTCCCCCTGAGCGGGCCGTGTTCCCGAACCTCGATCGCCACATCGGCGCTGCCGAAGGTCGGGTGATCGTCACCACCTTTGCCAGTTCAGTACACCGGGTCTCGATGATCCTGGAGCTGGCTCTCAAGCATGGCCGCAAGGTGGGTCTGCTGGGCCGCTCGATGCTCAACGTGATCGCCAAGGCCCGTGAGTTGGGTTACATCCGCTGCCCCGATGAGCTGTTCGTGCCGATCAAGCAGATTCGTGATCTGCCCGATCGCGAGACCCTTTTGCTGATGACTGGCAGCCAAGGCGAACCGCTGGCGGCCCTGAGCCGCATATCCCGCGGTGAGCACCCCCAGGTGCAGGCGAAGAGCACTGACACGATCATTTTTTCGGCCAGCCCGATCCCTGGTAACACCATTTGCGTGGTCAACACCATCGACCGGCTGATGATGCTCGGCGCCAAGGTGGTCTACGGCAAGGGTGAGGGCATCCATGTTTCCGGCCATGGCTGCCAGGAGGATCACAAGTTGATGTTGGCGCTCACACGACCGAAGTATTTCGTGCCCGTGCATGGTGAGCACCGCATGCTCGTGTGCCACTCCAAGACTGCCCAGTCGATGGGTGTGCCGGCCGACCACATTTTGATCATCGACAACGGCGATGTGGTCGAACTCAGCCCCGATTCGATCCGTAAGGGCGATGCGGTCAAGGCGGGCATCGAGTTGCTGGATGCTTCCCGCAACGGCATCGTCGATGCCCGGGTGCTCAAGGAGCGCCAGCAGTTGGCCGAAGATGGCGTGATCACCCTGTTGGCTGTGATCAGCACTGACGGCGTGATGGCGGCCCCGCCCCGGGTCAACCTGCGGGGGGTGGTCACCACGGCCGATGCCCGCAAACTGTCGCTCTGGGCCGAGCGGGAGATCACCTGGGTGCTGGAGAACCGCTGGAATCAGCTGGCCCGGAACACCGGCGGCAAGGCCCCCGATGTCGATTGGGTGGGTGTGCAGCGGGAGATCGAAGTGGGCCTGCAGCGGCGCCTGCGCCGGGAGCTCCAGGTGGAGCCTCTGATCATTGCCCTGGTGCAGCCCGCTCCCGGTGGCACGCCGGCCTACAAGGGCCGCGCGGAGGCCGAACCCGACAGCCGTCCGGCTCCCCGGGGTGGCCGTTCCGGCGGCCGCGACCGCGATGGAGGCGTCCCCCGTCCCCAGCCCGTCCATGGCGCGCCCGTGCGCCAACTGGTGACCGCTGCCGCACCCACCGCTGCCGCAGCAGCCACGTCGTCCTCGGCCTCAGCCGTGGCGGCGCCGGTCTCCGCTTCCGTGGCCCTACCCACAGCGGCCGCCACACCGGTGCGGGAGCTGGAGCCGGAGATGCCTGCCAACCGCACGCGCCGCCGCCGTTCCACCGCCGCAGGCTGAGACCCAGACAAAAAGGGGAGGGGCCATGCTCCTCCCGAGGGGGATTCAGCGCAGGATCACCCTCAGCCGTCCCTTGGCCAGCTGGGACAGTTCCTCGGCACTGAAGGAAGAGGCCTGCTTCGCGGGGGTTTCGCTGGTGCGGGGGGTCGGATCTTCGACCACCACCTTGGCTTCGACGATCCCGTCGTCAGCGGAGCTTGGAACCTCCTCCGCGGTTTCGACCAGATCCGGCTCACTCGCCGGGCTCAGGTCTGGTGCCGTCTTGAACGGGTCAGCAAAGTCCTGGGGAGCGGAAGCGATGGCCGGGGCTTGATCACCTGTCAACCACGGCATGGCGGGGGCTGCGGCTCCGGCGGCCAGGGTGCCGGATACTGCGGTCTCGAAGGGGGGGGCGCTGGCCACGGGGGCGGGTTTGGCCCGCTCGCTGGCGCAGATGTCGAGCCCTTGCCGGGCCAGGTCGCGGTAAGTGGTTTCCTGGCTTGTTTCCACCACCTTGTCGTAGTAGGCGGCAGCTGCGTCGTACTGCTTGAGCCCGTAGAGGTTGATGTGGCCGCTGAGCAACTGCAGGCGTGAATACTGCAGATCGTCGGCGTCCTCTGGGCGATCTTTGAGCAGCGCCTCCGCCTGGTTGAGGGCATCTTTGAACTGGCCCTGGCTGTAGGCCCGCTCCACGTCGATGTAGGACTCCTGAAAGGGTTTGGCCATCAGTTCTCGGGTTGATCGGGACGTGTCTCGGGCTGCCGTTCGGCCGGGGGCGGCTGGAGGCGAATCTCCATCCTGTCCCAGCACAGCCGCCAGCCCCTTGGCAGATCAAGGCTGCCGGGCTCACCGCCCGGTTGCAAGCGTTGTTGCAGATCCTCCAGTTGCAGGGCTGCCAGGCCATGGCCGCTTTGGATCCGCAGCCATTGGGTCAGGAGATGGCTCTGACTGGAGCGCGAGAGCGCCGTCAGGCTGGGGCGCCTCAGTGCAAGGGGGTCCGCCTCGGGGTGCAGCGCCGCCAGGGCCAGGGGCAGCAGCTCCTCCAGGGGATTCCCCTCCTGCTCCAGTCGCTCGGCCAGGGCGGCCAGGCGCCGGCCGGCGCCGGGATGCAACTCCTCAAGCACTGGCAGCACCTGGAGACGGACCCGGTTTCGGCCGTAGGTCAGCGAGGCGTTGCTGGGATCAACCCACACCGGCACACCGTGCTCAGCGCAGAAGTGGCCGGTTTCAGCCCGGCTCATCCCCAGCAGAGGGCGCACCAGCTGGATCGGATCAAGCAGGGGCCGGCTGCGCCGCAGGCTGCTGAGCCCCCGCAGGTGGGTCCCCCGAGCCAGATGCAGCAGGAGGGTTTCGGCCCGATCGTCGGCGGTGTGACCCGTGAGCACCCGGTGGCAGCCCCGGGCAGCGGCCTGGCGGGCCAGACGCTCGTAGCGCCAGCGGCGCGCCGCGGCCTCGCTGCAGGGACCGGAATCGGCCCGCTCGATCAGCAGCTCAAGACCCGCCTCCCCCGCCCAGCGGCGCAGATCCTCGGCCTGGGAGGCCGAACCGGGATGCCAGCCGTGGTCCCCATGCCAGAGCAGCAGGGTCCAGCCGTGCAGGCGCCGCAGGTCCAGCAGCAGCCGGGCGAGGGTCATCGAGTCCTGGCCACCCGAGACGGCCAGCAGCAAACGTTCACCGGCCGGCAGTAACGCGGGCCGCCGCCGCAAGTCTTTGTGCAGACGGCCGTGCAGGGGCCCCCAGGGGCGGGAGTCCGGGGGATTGGATGGGAGAATCGCCGTCATCTGCCTGCGTTGCCGATGTCCCGTCTCACCAGCCTGCCCACCGCCCTGCAGTGCGCGCTGGAGACGCGACAGCTGCTGAAGGTGATCGCTGGACTGACCAATTTTGATACCGCTTCGGTGCAGCGCATCGCCCGGGCCGCCGCCGCCGGTGGCGCCGATCTGCTCGACATCGCCTGTGACCCTGAGCTGGTGCGGGCCGCCGCCGGGGCCTCTGGCCTGCCGATCTGCGTCTCCGCGGTCGATCCCGAGCTGTTCCCTGCCGCAGTGGCCGCCGGCGCTGCCTTGGTGGAGATCGGCAACTTCGATGCCTTCTATCCCCAGGGCCGTGTGTTCGGAGCCGAGGAGGTTCTGGAACTCACCCGCCGCACCCGTGCCCTGTTGCCGCAGTTGGTGCTGTCGGTGACGGTGCCCCACGTGCTCAGCCTCGATCTGCAGGAGCAGCTGGCGATCGATCTGCAGGCGGCCGGCGCCGACCTGATCCAGACCGAGGGGGGAACCAGTGCCAGGCCCTTCAGCCCCGGAGCGCTCGGCCTGATCGAGAAGGCCGCACCCACCCTCGCGGCGGCCCATGCCCTCAGCCGGGTGGTGGAGCTGCCCGTGCTATGTGCGTCCGGCCTCTCAGCGGTGACCCTGCCGATGGCGATCGCGGCCGGGGCCTCCGGCGTGGGCGTGGGCTCGGCCGTCAACCGGCTGGGCGATGAGCTGGCCATGGTGGCGGTGGTGCGCTCCTTGAGGGAAGCCCTCAGCGGCGCAGTCGTGGCTCCGATCGGAGCCATTTCGTAACGGCCTGCCTGGCGGAGGTGTAGGCGGCCTTTGATCTTGCTTACCCTCAGCGAAGCCTGCCTGTTGATCCATGGGTGCTTTCGTCTGGCTGTTGCAGTGGCCGATCCGGGCGGCGGTTCTGCTGCTGGTGGGCTGGTTACCCCTCGGCATTGAGCTGGAGAACTTCGGCACCGCCATGCTTTCGGCAGTGGTGATCGGCCTGCTCGGCACGCTGTTGATCTGGCCCCTGAAATTGCTTCTGGCCTTGCCCTGGGCCCTCACCAGCCTCGGGGGCCTGGTGACCCCGATCAGCGCCCTCTACAACTGGGTGATCACGGTGGTGCTGTTCGGCCTGGCGGCCTGGCTGATCCCCGGGTTCCGGCTCAAGAACGGCCTGGTGAGCGCCATCCTCGGCGCCGTGGTCTACAGCGTGGTCAGTGCCCTGATTCTGCGGGCCCTGGGGCTTGAAGTGGGCTTCACCCGGGTGGCGGCCCTGGCCGGCGGGGCGGTCGCCTGAAGCTCGGGCACGGCCTCCGCTTCCTAGAGTCGAAGGCCTCCAACCAGGCAACGCCTGGATCCACCGGGCATGGCCCGTTTCCAGCTCGAGGCTCCCTACACCCCCAAGGGCGATCAGCCCGCTGCCATCGAGGCCATGGTGCGGGCGGTGGACGCTGGTGAGCGCTACCAGACCCTGCTGGGGGCCACCGGCACAGGCAAGACCTTTTCGATCGCCAACGTGATCGCCCAGACCGGGCGTCCCACTCTGGTGCTGGCCCACAACAAGACTCTGGCGGCCCAGCTCTGCAATGAATTGAGGGAGTTTTTCCCCAACAATGCGGTCGAATATTTCATCTCCTACTACGACTACTACCAGCCCGAGGCCTATGTGGCGGTCTCGGACACCTACATCGCCAAGACCGCCTCGATCAACGAGGAGATCGACATGCTGCGCCACTCGGCGACCCGCTCGCTGTTCGAGCGCAAGGACGTGATCGTTGTGGCCTCGATCAGTTGCATCTACGGCCTGGGAATCCCCTCGGAATACCTCAAGGCTGCCGTTCAGTTCCGGGTTGGTGAAACCCTCAACCTGCGCACCTCCCTGCGGGAGCTGGTCAACAACCAGTACAGCCGCAATGACACCGAAGTGGCCCGCGGCCGTTTCCGGGTGCGGGGCGACGTGCTCGAGATCGGCCCGGCCTACGAGGACCGGCTGGTGCGCATCGAGCTGTTCGGCGATGAAGTGGAGGCGATCCGCTACGTGGATCCCACCACCGGCGAGATTCTGCAGAGCCTGGAGGCGGTGAACATCTACCCCGCCAAGCACTTCGTCACCCCCAAGGACCGGCTTGAGGCGGCGATCGCCGCCATCCGCGCCGAACTCCATCAGCGGCTGGATCAACTCAACAGTGTGGGCAAGTTGCTGGAGGCCCAGCGGCTGGAGCAGCGCACCACCTACGACCTCGAAATGCTCAAGGAGGTGGGTTACTGCAATGGCGTCGAGAACTACGCCCGCCATCTGGCCGGGCGCGAAGCTGGGACTCCGCCCGAGTGCCTGATCGATTACTTCCCCGATGACTGGCTGCTGGTGGTGGATGAGAGCCATGTCACCTGCTCGCAGCTGCAGGCCATGTACAACGGCGACCAGAGCCGCAAGCAGGTGCTGATCGAGCACGGCTTTCGCCTGCCCTCGGCCGCCGACAACCGGCCACTCAAGGCCGAGGAATTCTGGGAGAAGGCTCACCAGACGATCTTCGTCTCCGCCACTCCGGGTCAACTGGAACTGGATCGCAGCGTCGGTCAGGTGGTGGAGCAGGTGATCCGCCCCACCGGGGTGCTCGATCCGATCGTGGAAGTTCGCCCCACCGAGGGCCAGGTGGACGATCTGCTCGGGGAGATCCGGCTACGGGCCGACAAGGGGGAGCGCTCCTTGATCACGACCCTCACCAAGCGCATGGCCGAGGACCTCACCGATTACCTGGCCGAAAATGGCGTGCGTGTGCGTTATCTGCATTCGGAAATCCACTCGATTGAACGGATCGAGATCATCCAGGACCTCCGCAACGGGGTGTTCGACGCCCTGGTGGGGGTGAACCTGCTTCGGGAGGGTCTTGATCTGCCGGAGGTGTCGTTGGTGGCGATCCTCGATGCCGACAAGGAGGGCTTCCTGCGCGCCGAGCGCTCCTTGATCCAGACCATCGGCCGGGCCGCGCGCCACGTGGAGGGGCTGGCGTTGCTCTACGCCGAGAACCTCACCGTCTCGATGGCCAAGGCGATCTCTGAAACCGAGCGGAGGCGTGAGATCCAGCACGCTTACAACACGAAGCACGGCATCACCCCAACGCCGGCGGGCAAGCGGGCCGGCAATTCGATTCTTTCGTCCCTGGAGCTCTCGCGCCGCCTCAGCGACGATCAGTTGGAGCAGGCCACCGAGGAGGCCCTGCATGAGACGGTGCCTTTGGATGCCCTGCCGGAGTTGATCACCCAGCTGGAAGACAAGATGAAGGCCGCCGCCAAGAACCTGGAGTACGAAGAGGCGGCTGGCCTGCGCGACCGCATCAAGCAGCTGCGCCAGAAGCTGGTGGGCAAGCGCTGATCAGTCGGCAGCCGCAGCTCATACCGGAGCGGCCGTGCCCTCGGCCTGGTGCACGACCGCGCCCCCCAGGCCGAAGCGGGCGTGCACCGCCCGCAGGGCCTCCTCGCCATCCTTCTCCGCCACCACACAGCTGGTGCGGATTTCGCTGGTGGCGATCATCTCGATGTTGATGGCGGCATCCGCCAGGGCCCGGAACATGCGCGCCGCCGTGCCAGGCGTGCAGGGCATGCCTGCCCCCACGGCACTCACCCGGGCGATCGACTGACCCTCTTCGAAGCAGGCGCCACTCCACTGGGCGAGCACCGGTGCCAGGGCGATGCGGGCGCGATCCAGGTCGTCACGGCGCAGGGTGAAGCTCATGTCGCGGCGGCGATCATCGCCAACGCCGCGGGTGCGCTCCGACTGCACGATCGCATCGAGGCTGATGCCGGCATCGGCCAGGGCCCGGCAGACCTGGGCCGCCGTACCGGGCCGATCGGGCAGCAGCCGCGTGGCCACCTGGGCCTGGTCGCGGTCGAGGGCCACCCCCCGCACCGCCGGATCCCCCAGACCGCAGGGGGGTGGGTTGAGCTGGATCTGGTGATCCGCCAACTCGAAGGCGGCCGCCGCCGCCCTGAGGGCCTTGGTGGCCTGGTCTCCCTCCACCAGGCAGCTCACCTTCACCTCGCTGGTGGCGATCATGCGCAGATTGATGCCGGAGCGAGCCAGGGTGTCGAACAGCCGGGCCGCTACCCCAGGCCGGCCGAGGATCCCCGCGCCGGAGATGCTCAGCTTGGCGAGTCCCCCCTGGGCGGTGAGGGCGCAGTCGGCGGCCCCGGTGGCGTTCAGAAGCATCTGGCAGACCTCCCGGGCTCTGTCCAGCTGGGATGCTGAAAGGGTGAAGGCGATGTCGTTGGTGGCCCCCTCCTGGGTGGCCTGCACGATCAGGTCCACGTTCAGGCCAGCGGCCGAGAGCGCCTCGAACAGCCGCGCGGCCACCCCCGGTTCGTCGGGCACCAGGGAGAGGGCGATCACTGCCTGGTCCACCTCCAGCTGCGCCCCATCCACAGGTTTGCCCAGCTCCAGACCCTCGCTGCCGATCGGCCGGCCCGGCCCACTGGTGAGCAGGGTGCCGGGGGCGTCGCTCCAGCTGGAACGCACCACCAGGGGCACGCCGTAGTTGCGGGCAATCTCCACCGCCCGCGGGTGCAGCACGGCGGCACCGAGGCTGGCCAGTTCCAGCATCTCGTCGCAGGTGACCGTCTCCATCAGCTGGGCATCGCTGACCTTGCGCGGGTCGGTGGTGAGCACCCCGGGCACATCGGTGTAGATCTCGCAGGCATCGGCCCCCAGCACCGCCGCCAGGGCCACGGCCGAGGTGTCCGAGCCCCCGCGGCCCAGGGTGGTGATCTCGGCGGTGCCGCCGCTGCCGCTGCTGGTGCCCTGGAAGCCGGCCACCACCACCACCTGGCCCTCATCGAGGCGCCGGCGCAGGCGGTCGGTGCGCACTTCGAGGATGCGGGCCCGGCCATGGGCCGATTCGGTCACGATGCCCACCTGGGGGCCCGTCATCGAGACCGCCGGCACGCCGAGAGCGTTGAGGGCCATCGCCAGCAGCGCAATCGACACCTGTTCGCCGGTGGCCAGGAGCATGTCCATCTCCCGCTGGGGGGGGTCTTGGTTGATGGCGCGGGCCAGGGCGGTGAGCTCGTCGGTGGTGTGGCCCATGGCCGAGACCACGATCACCAGTTCATGGCCCTGTTCCCGGCTTTCAGCCACCCGGCGAGCCACCGCCTGGATGCGCTCGACGCTGCCCACGGAGGTGCCGCCGAATTTCTGAACCAGCAGGGCCATCGCTCGGTTGCGGGCAGTGAGGTGTGATTATCCGTTGGAGCCGGCGGCCGCCAGAAATCCGTCCCGGAAGGCGTCGCGGGGTTCGCTGCCGCGCTTGAGGGCGGCCTCCACCTCCAGCAGCTGAGCCAGCAGGGCCAGGAAGCGCTCGGGCGGGCGGCCGCGGATCTGCTTGCGCATCACGTAGATGCGCTTGGGATTGCCGATGCCGGCGGCCTTGGCAATCACGGCCACGTCCTGCTCGCCGCTGCGCTCCAGAAGGCTCACCCAGAGCCAGCCCCGGATCTGGCTGCAGAGGCTGGCGACGATGCGCAGGGCCGGCTCATTGGCCTCGATCAAGGCATCCAGCAGGGCGATCGCGTCGCCGAGCCTTCCTGCCAGAAGGGCATCCCCCACCTGCAGGCTGGTGGTGGCATGGGTCCCCACCAGGGCGGCCACGGCGGCGGCGTCGATCGGTTGGTCGCCCCGATACAGCCCAAGTTTCTCCAGCTCACTGGCCAGTCGGGCGCTGTCGCTGCCCACGGCCTCCACCAGGGCTTCGGCGGCGCCGGGGGTGAGCTTGAGGCCCAGGGCGGCGGCGGCGTCCTTCACCAGCTCCAGCTGGCCGGCCCCGTCCCAGACCGCTGGCAGGGGGAAGCTTTGTTCAGCGGCCACGGCCTTGAGGGCCTTGGTGGTGCGCAGGCGGGCATCGGGCTTGCCGGGGCTCACCAGCAGCAGTTGGCAACGGGGGGGGATCAGCTCCAGGGTCGCCTCCAGCTGGGCGGCGAGTTCAGCTGGGCAGGCGCTGCAGAAGGGGCTGCGCTGCAGGAGCACCACCCTGTCGCCGCCGCCGAAGGGGGGCGTGCGCGCCTCCTCCAGGGCCTGGGCGGCCTGGGCGGGGTCGTTGCCATCGAGCCGGGAGAGGTTGATGCTCGACCAGGCTGGATCGATCGCCGTCGCGATCAGGGACTCCACGGCCCGGGAGCGGGCGGCTTCGTCGTCGCCCCAGTAGAGATGGATCGGCATGGGCGCGCCATGGATCACCCGATCTTCACCGAAAGCGTGCGGCGCATCCGCGACTGGCTCGGCGACACGGGTCTTGATCCGGTGCAGCAGGATGTCCTCGAGCGCCTGGTGCACACCAGCGGCGACCTGGCCATCGCCAGCGATCTGCGCTTCGGGCCCGGGGCCTGCGCGGCGGGCCTTTCGGCCCTGGCCGCCGGCGAGGTGATCCTCACCGACACCGCCATGGCGGCGGCGGCGGTGGCGCCGATGGCGGCGCGCACCTTCGCGAACCCTGTGCGCAGCGCCCTGCAGTGGGCCCCGGCCGTGGCGCCTGAGGGGGGCACCCGGGCGGCCACGGGCATGGCCCTGGCCCTGGCGGAGCACCCGCGGGCGGTGGTGTTGATCGGCAGTGCCCCCACGGCCCTGGAGCGGCTGCTGGAGCTGGCTTCCGAGGCCGGTTCATCGGTGTGCCCGGCCCTGGTGGTGGGGATGCCGGTGGGCTTCGTGGGGGTGGCTGAGAGCAAGCGCCACCTGGCGGAGTCGCCCCTGGCCCAGATCCGGCTCGAGGGCAGCAAGGGGGGGGCGGCCCTGGCGGCGGCCACGGTGAATGCGTTGCTCAGACGGGCCTGGCTGGGGCGTTGAGCGCCCCATGGCTGTTGGTCTTGATCGTGCTGTTGGTCTGGATGGTGCTGTTGGCCTCGATGCGGCTCAGCACCTGGCGGGCCCGCAGCACCACCGAGGGGGGCACGCCGGCCAGGCGGGCGGCCTCAATGCCGTAGCTGCGGCTGGCGCCCCCCGGGCGCACCTGGTGCAGGAACTTCAGCCGATCGCCCGTTTCCTCCACCAGCACCTGCACATTGGCGACGTTGGCCAGCAGCTCGGCCAGCTCGTTGAGCTCGTGGTAGTGGGTGGCAAACACTGAGCGTGCCTTGATCCCTTCGGCCAGGTGCTCAGCCACAGCCCAGGCAATCGAGAGGCCATCGAAGGTGGCGGTGCCACGGCCAATCTCATCGAGCAGCACCAGCGAGCGATCGCTGGCGTGGTGAAGGATGTTGGCGGTTTCAGCCATCTCCACCATGAAGGTGGACTGGCCGGTGGCCAGGTCATCAACGGCGCCCACCCGGGTGAAGATCCGATCGCAGATCCCCAGACGGGCGGAGCCGGCCGGAATCCAGCTGCCCACCTGGGCCAGCAGTTGCAGCAGGCCGATCTGACGCAGGTAGCAGCTTTTGCCGCTGGCGTTGGGGCCCGTGAGCACCAGCAGATCGGGCTGGTCCGCTTCGCCCAGATGGATGCCGTTGGCGGTGAAGGGCTCCTCCACCAGCAGTTGCTCCACCACCGGATGGCGTCCGGCCTCGATCTGCAGCGTACGGTCCTCCGTGAGCTCCGGGCAGCAGTAGCCGCCGGTGGCGGCCACTTCGGCCAGGGCGGCCAGGGCATCGAGGGCGGCCACCTGGCGGGCAGCGGCGCGGATCGGACCCGCCTGGGCCCCCACGCGCTGGCGCAGCTCCGTGAAAAGTTCGTACTCGCGCTGGGCGGCGCGGGCCTTGAGCTGCAGGATCGCCCCTTCGCGGGCCTTGAGCTCGGGGGTGACGAAGCGCTCCTCGTTGGAGAGGGTCTGGCGGCGGATCCAGTGCTCTGGAACCGACTGGGCCTTGGCCCGGCTGACGGCGAGGAAGTAGCCGAAGTTGCGGTGGAACTGCAGCCGCAGGGTGGCGATGCCGCTCAGGCGCCGTTCCTGGCGCTCCTGGGCCTCCAGCCAGGCGTCCTGGTCGTCGAGCCGGTTGCGCAGGCCATCGAGGCGGGCATCAACGCCGTCGTGGATCAGGCCGCCCTCGGTGAGGCTCATCGGAGGGGCCTCCAGCAGGGTGTGTCGCACCAAGGCCGCGAGCTCCTCCAGCTCCGGCCGCGGCTCCCTCAGGGCCCGCAGGGGGGCGCTGGAGGCCTCCTGCAGCAGGGCCGCCAGCCTCGGCAGGCGTTCGAGGCCATCGGCCAAAGCCACCAGGTCGCGGGCGGAGGCGGAGCCGGCTCCGGCTCGACCCGCCAGGCGCTCCAGGTCGCCCATGGGCCGCAGCAGCCGGCGCAGGGCCAGCCGCAGGGAGCGCTGGGCCACTAATTCACTGACGGCCGCCTGGCGGGCGCGGATGCGGGCCAGGTCCACAAGCGGGGCCTCCAGCCAGCGCCGCAGCCGGCGGCCGCCCATGGCCGTGAGGGTGCGATCCAGCACCCAGAGCAGCGAGCCATGGAAGGCGCCACCCATCTGGGTGCGGGTCAACTCCAGGTTGCGGCGGGTCTGGGCATCGAGCACGAGCTCATCGCCGGCGGACCAGGTGCGGGGCAGCTCCAGGGGGATGGAGCAGCCGGGCTGGGTTTCATCGAGGTAGCGCACCAGACCGCCGGCGGCCCGCAGTCCGAGGGGGGTCTCCCCCAGCCCCAGGCCATCGAGGCTGGCGAGATCGAAGCGCTCCAGCAGGCTGCGACGGGCCTCGGCGGTGGCAAAGGGGGTGGTGGCCAGAGGTGTGAGCCGCAGGCCCTCGGGGCACCAGGGGGGGGCCGACGGCTCTCCCGGCCAGAGCAGTTCGGCCGCCTCCAGCTGCAGCAGTTCCTGGTGGAGCCGGTCCGTGCCCTCCCGCTCGGTGACCCGGAACTCGCCCGTGCTCACATCGGTGACCGCCAGGCCCCAGCGGCCGCCTTCCAGCACCACCGCCGCCAGCCAGTTGTTGCGCCGGGCCGCCAGCAGGCCCTCCTCCAGCAGGGTGCCGGGGGTGATCACCCGGGTGATGCCGCGCTTGAGCAGGCTGCCCTTGGCGGGCACTGCCTCCAGCTGATCGCAGAGGGCGATGCTCAGGCCATGGCGCACCAGCTCGGCGCAGTAGCGCTCGACGGCGTGGTGGGGGATGCCCGCCATCGGCACCCGGCCGATGCGTTTGCCCGCCTCCTTGCCGGTGAGGGTGAGCTCCAGCAGGCGCGACAGCAGCAGGGCGTCCTCGAAGAAGAACTCGAAGAAGTCCCCCAGGCGGTAGAGCAGCACCCGGTCAGGGTGGGCGGCCTTGAGCTCCACGTAGTGGCGCAGCATCGGCGTGAGCGCCGCGGGGTCCACCAGGCCGTGGTGGTGCCAGCGGGGCAGGTCGGAGGCGCCTGCGTTGACGTCGTCTGGACTGCTGCCGGTGCCTTCATTGCCGGAGTTGCCTGCGATGTTGGTTTCGGTTGCGTCTGTTTCGCTCTTGGCCTGGCGCTTGCGGGGCCGGGCGGCCGCCTGGGCGATCAGGTCCGCGTCATCCAACGCGGTGTCGCCTGGATCTGCCTCAGCAGGGGCCTCGGGTAAGGCCTCGGCAGGGCCGAACAGGCAGCCCTGGACTGCCGGAGCGGCCATCAGCGACAGCTGTTCCTGGGGCTCCCCCGCCACACATCGACCGTGCCACGGCCGTGATCGTAGGTGGCTCAGCCGGGTGCTTTCGGCAGCCAGCGCACCCCGGCGAGCCCCTGGACATCGGCCTCCTGGGTGATGAGCAGAGCACCACAGGCCCTGGCGGTGGCGAGCATCAGGCACTCAGCCATGGGCAGCTTGAGCTCCAGGCTCAGCTGGGTCCCATGGAGGGCGATCTCGGGGCTCAGGCCCACCGACTCACCACGCGCATCAAGGCGATGGCCCGCAGGGCAGGATCTTCCCCGTGCTCCCGCAGGACCCACGTGAACACCTCAAACAAGCTGATGGTGGGCACCACCAGCCGCTCAGGTCGCTCGATGGCTTCGGCGAAGGGGCCAGCGTTGGGACCACCCGTGAAGAAACTCGATCCAGCCGGAGGTGTCCACCACCAGAGGCTGGTTCACAGCCGGTCGGGCTCCCGCTGGAAGCGATTGGGCCCCTTGGGACAGCCACCCAGAGCCGAGGCGGGCTGCAGTGGCAGCAGCTCGATGCGATCGGGCAGGCAGATGAGCTGGAGCGCCTGGCCGGGATGCAGGTCGTCATGCTCCTCCCGCACCGCCATGGGCAGCTCCTGAATCAGCAGGAGACCGTCGTCGAGGCCATTGACACCCACCTCCCGACAAGTTGTGAAGGATCGCCAAGCTCCTTCAGAATCGGCCGAAACGCCGTGGGACAATCCTTTTTCAGCCCCCACAGGCCTCCGAAGGACCCATGCAGATCCTCAACACCCTCACCGTTCTGGCCTTGGTGGTGCTGTCCTTCGCGTTGATCGTGGCGATCCCCGTGCTCTACGCCAGCAGCGATGACAGCGGCCGCTCCAACAAGCTGATTCTGCTCGGAGGGGTGGCCTGGGTGGCCCTCGTACTGCTCAACTGGGGTGTGAGCTTCTTCGTCATCTGACCCCTTGGCCATCTTCGAAGGACGGTTCACCGACGCCAGCGGGCTTCGGATCGCTGTCGTGGTCGGCCGTTTCAATGATCTGGTCACCTCCAGGCTGCTGAGCGGCACCCTGGATGCCCTCTCGCGCCACGGCATCGACGTGAGTGAGTCGAGTTCCCAACTTGACGTGGCCTGGGTTCCGGGCAGCTTCGAGATTCCCCTGGTGGCCCAGCGGCTGGCCGCCACCGGCCGCTATCAGGTGCTGATTGCGCTCGGGGCCGTGATCCGCGGTGACACCCCCCACTTTGATGTGGTGGTGGCCGAGGTGAGCAAGGGGGTGGCGGCGGTGGCCCGGGACACCGGCGTGCCGGTGATCTTCGGGGTGCTCACCACCGACACCCTGCAGCAGGCCCTGGAGCGGGCGGGGATCAAGAGCAACCTGGGCTGGAGCTATGGGCTGCAGGCGATCGAGATGGGGAGCTTGATGGGGGGGTTGCCCACCTGAGCACCATGGTCTTCGGGGCCATCCTCCCCTCGGCACCTGGATTCGCCCGTGGGGGCTACATCAAGCCATTGGCTTTGTGGGCCTGTTGCAGGGAACGGGGTCGTCTGCTGGTGCCAGAACGAACCTGGAATGATCACATCTTCAACCTCGAAGGGCGCACCCTTGTGGTGACAGGTGTCCTCTACCCCAACCCAGTCACCTAAGCCATGCACGCCGTGGTGATGCCGCTGTTCTCTGAGCCGGACCACGATCTCGGCTCTTATCTTCTGGCATTGCAGCGGGCAGACCTGGATGTGGTGCTGGTCGACAATGACCCAGATGAGGTGTCCGGATTCTCCGGGGAATGGCCTTGCAGGCGTTGGCTGCACAACGGCAACCGAGGCGGTATCGCCGGTGGTCTGAACAGGGGTGTGGAGGCGGCCCTAGAGCTGGGGGCTGACTGGATCACCTTGCTTGATCAGGACAGTCGGCTGGACGCCGCAGATCTCCATCGCTTGCGAGAGCCCTGGTGCGCTTCCCAGGCCGGGGCCTTTGTGGTGGGGCCGACCATCTGGGACCGTGAGCGTGGGGAGGTGCACGGTCGGGGGCTGGGCCCTTCCAGTGGGTACGAGCGCACACGCCTCCTGATCAGTTCCGGTACCACCTTCCGCTCCTCGGATTGGTCCGCCCTGGGGGGGTTCCATGAGGATCTGTTCATCGACTTCGTTGACCATGCCTGGTGCTTCAGGGCCCAAGCACGGGGCTTCCTGTTGTTGAGACACCCGGAGGTGCGGTTGGAGCAACGGTTCGGCAGACCCCATCCCAACCGGATGTGCCGCTGGGCGGGACTTCAGCTATATAGCCCCCAGCGTCACTACTATGCCTTGCGCAATTTGCGCTGGCTGATTCTTCAGCAGACCGTGCCCCTTGACCTCAAGCTCAAGGAGTGCGCCAAGATGCTGGTCAAGCCATGGTGCTGGCTTCTGTTCGAGCCTCAGCGGCAGAGGAACCTCTGGGCCGTGGTCCGCGCTTTGCTTGATCCCCTTCCCAGCCCCTACCCATGACCTCCCCCTATGAGGTCCTGATGCCATTGGCACCCTGGGAGCGGCCGGAGGTGGTGCAGCAGGCAATTGAGGGCCTCAGGGCCCAGAGCCATACCGCCGCACGGATAGTGGTAAGCGCTGATGGTCCACCGCCTGTCAGCTTGCAGCGGGAGCTTGACAAGGCGGGTGTGCCCCTCACCTTGATTGTCGGGCCGGGGGGGGAAGGGGTTGGTCCAGTGCTGGCCCGAGGGCTTATGGCCTGCCAGGAGGAGGTGGTGGTGCGCGTTGACGCCGACGACATCTCGCTGCCAGAGCGTTGTCGGATTCAGGTGGCGGCGATGGAGGCCAACCCGGAACTGGCGGCTTTGAGTGGACCGATCCTGGAGTTCATTGATGACCCAGACAACCCTTGCGGCGTGCGCTGGGTTCCCCCCTCGGGGACCGCTATTCAGACCTGGAGCCGCTGGCGCAATCCAATCAACCATCCGGCCGCAGTGGTCCGCCGTTCAATGGTGCTGGCAGTGGGAAACTACCGTCGCAGACCTGGTTTCGAGGATTATGACCTCTGGCTTCGTTTGATCAAGACCCTGGGGCCGTCCTGCCTTGCCAATGGGTTCGAGCCCTTGGTTCAGGTACGTGTCGGTCATGATCATTTGCTGCGTAGGCGCGGTTTGATCTATGCAAGAAAAGAAATTCAATTTCTTTATCGCTGTGCGCGGGAGAATCTCCTGCCCTGGCACCGTGCGTTGCTTATGATGATGTTGCGCAGTCCTGCGCGCCTTATTCCTGCGTGGATTTTGAGTTCATTAACTCACTTTCTGTTACGATATCATGGCAATAATTGGTATACTGATCGTACTGGACGACGCTCCAAGGGCCTGTCTGTAGCCTCTGGACGGAATGCCTATGATCAGAAGTGACACACGTCAAATCAAGAAAAGCTTGAATGAATTCCATGCCTGACCAGCTATCCCCTTCCGTGCATGGGCCCAAGGAGGAAGATTTTGAGCGAGCATATAATATTGCAAATTCTTATTCGATGTGTGGCCGCGCAAGGTTATACAACTTGTATTTCAGAGCCCTTGAAGTGAGCCATCGCTACCCTGAAGCAAATTTTGTTGACTGCGGGGTCGCTGCAGGTGGTTCATCGGCAATCTTGGCAGCGGCACTTCAAAACAGTCAGGGAAGTCCGAAGCGCCGAGTGTTCTGTTTTGACACCTTTCGGGGACTTCCAAAACCGGGTCCCCTGGATACACGGGAGGGTAGCAACGCCGAGGAACTCGGCTGGGGCGAAGGCACATGTGCTGCCGATGTAACTTCACTACAGAGAGTGTGTGAACAGTTGGGAGTTGGAGATAGTGTTGTGCCTGTTGCAGGCTTGTTTGAGAAGACTCTACCCTTATGGAGGGAGCAGGTTGGTCCGATAGCATTGTTGCATATGGATGGCGATTGGTACGATTCAACCATGCAAATATTGGAAAATCTATTCCATGTAGTTCTCCCCGAGGGGGTGATTCAAATTGATGATTATGGGTACTGGGATGGCTGCCGACTTGCCGTGGGTGAATTCTTCAAAAGCCAAGGCATTCTTTGTAATCCGCATGTCATCGACTCCACGGGTGTATGGCTGATTAAGTCTGAACTTGAAATGATTCCAAGTCATGAATCATGATCGCAAGCCCTATCCTTAAAGAGGTGCTTCAATTCACTGTTCTGGCTATATGGACAAGAATTTATGTTTAAGCCATGCCCGTTGAAGCTTCGAGCATGGGGCGATGCCTAGAAGCTGAACGGATGCTAAAGATGTGCTATCCTCAAAATTGATGCTAGAGGTCTGATTGCTTTTATCGGCAGACCTTGGCTGCGCCTTCATTGATCGCTTGCGATCCCAGCCGCCCTTAATTCACAGTTTGATCCTCAAGTAATGATCAAGAACAGGCTTTCACGCATTTTAGTGAAGTTGGGACTTAAGAACCCTCCACAACAGCCGCCATTGGTGAGCATTGATGAGCTCCAAGCGAACAGTTATCGCAATCAAGCAATTCAACTAATAAATAGAGCCAATCAAGACTATTTAATCTCAAGCCGCGAACTACTTGAGATTGATTCCATGACCACGCCAAATGAATTGGCCTTTCTTAGGGCCTATGGACGTGATCTCTTTTCTGGTTCCGGAAAAATCATTGATCTTGGATGCTGGTTTGGTGCTACCTCAGCAGCATTGGCAGCAGGACTCAATGAAAATCCTAAGACAAAGGCAGAGGACTTTGTTGAGGCCTATGACCTTTTTGAATGGGATGAATGGATGAATCCCATCAAGGATCAGATAGGGATGAAGGTCAATCTACTCCCAGGTCAATGTTTTCTTGAGGAAGTTCGTAACAACCTGGTCAACTTTGAAGAACGTGTTCACTTACACAAGCAAGATCTTTCTGATTACCATCTACCAGAGGACTGGAAGATCGAGTTTTTGTTTGTAGATGCAATGAAGAACTGGGAACTTGCGCGCTCAATCTCCAGAAACTTCTTCCCCCGCCTCATACCGCAAGGCTCCATCATGGTTATGCAGGACTTTGCTTTCTATGACCCAATTGTAGCGACAAATCATTTGGTGATGTGGCACTTGCGAGACTTTTTTACACCCTTACACCATGTTCCTTATTCCTGCAGTGTCGCCTTTTTGACAGAGCGTGCTCCAAGCCTGAGCGATCTCGACGATTACAGCCCAGAGTTGTACAGCGAAGAAGAAGTTGAAGAAGCATATGCTTATTGTCTGCCATTAATCCAAGAATCAATGCGTCCATCCTTGCTTGTTGCAAGGCTCTGCCATCACATCAAGTGTCAGCATCAAGCAGGCACACAGAAAGCTCTTGCTGAGTTGAATGGAGTGAAACTTGCCCTTCCAATGCAAGCAACAATTCGACAGTCATTGCTTGAAACGTATCAACCTCCATCGGAAGCCTGGCAAGCAATGATTCCGCAGCTTGAGTCCAAGGTTGGCGAGCTAATCTTTAAGTAGACACATCCTTACTACTGAGACTTAAGATATTTGTCATGAACTTCGTCATACTCGCAAATTTTCTACTTCTCATTGTAGTCCTTTTGGTCCAGCGGAAAGAACGGAATCATGTTGCTATAATCGGTAAGGCGCTGAGTTCGATTTCAAATGATTTAACTGGTCTGCAAGAGAAGATCAACAGTTTCGAGACAAACAATGATTTCTTGCTTGACCAGGTGAAGGTACAGGTTAAATCTGTCGAATCAATTACTGCAGAGATAGTCTTGCGTCAAAGACAAGATATGGTCTTGCGGCAAAGACAACTTCCCCAAGGACTTAGAGGTTTACTTGAAGAGACTGCATGGCACTCTTCGCAGGATCATACCGATCCGACCAGCAATTATGTCAATCCTGTTATTGCTCTTCCCGAGTCAGGGCAAGCTTTACTAAACATCGGCTGCGGTACTACCTATGATGACCATTGGATTAACCTTGATTTAGTTTCTCATTCCTCAGATGTCATTGCTTTTGATATTCTGCAGACATTGCCTGTTCCAGATTCAAGTATTGATGTCGTTTATGCATCTCATTTACTAGAGCATCTCGCTCCCCATGAAGTGCCCCGATTCATGGGGGAACTTTTCAGAATTCTTAAGCCCTCTGGCATCCTCAGAGTTGTTGTTCCCGATCTTGAGCAGATTGTATCCGAGTATATTAGAGCGTTGAAAGCTGCTAAGCATGGAAACGTTCATGATCGACTTAAGCATCAATGGATGATTGTTGAATTGTTAGATCAGCTTGTACGTCAATCAGCTGATGGTGGTGAAATGATGAGATTTCTCTTCCGTAACGGTGCCGAAGGTGTGGAGATAGCAACAACACGCCTTGGCTCAGAGATTTCAGATAGTCCAGTACCGTGGGATGCGATGAAGACCAAGGGAGAATGGGTTCTTGAAGTGGCAGATCAAGATCTCTTTTCTGATGAAAGTTTGTTTGAACGTCGATCCAACACCTCGCTTTTCGACCTTGCAATGTATCGCAAGTCGGGAGATGCTCATCTATGGATGTATGACGAGGTTTCACTTGCTGATGTGTTAACAAGATACGGCTTTTCTGATCCTATTGTACAATCTGCATTCACTTCCAAGATTCCTGAATTTGCTTGTTACAACTTAGATGTAACAGCTGAAGGGTCACAGCGTAAGCCGGACTCTTTGTACATGGAAGCAATCAAGCCAGAGCTATCAAATCATTGAATGATCATGGTGACAACTACAGCCGAGTTTGATCAATTTTCTCAGCGAGTGAACCAATTGCTTGCCATTGATGATGGGCCTGCTGCGTTTCAATTGCTAGAAGAGAACAAGCAATTTGGTGATGTCAAGGAGTACAAACTACTTGCGTGCAGTGTTTTGTTGAAAATAGGTCGCTATGAGTTGTGCCAAGAGGTGGCAGGAAAGGTCCTCGTTGATGATCCATCTAATGAGTTGGCGATTAATTTCCTTGGTTTGATATCAACTGCTACTACGCCTCCGAAGGCGGAATGTCGTTCCGTTTTTCAAAGAAGTTTTAGTACGTCAATTCCACAGCCTTTTCTGGGACGACTTCAAGACTCTGTTCATCATTATTCGTATCGTGGTGTTCAGATGGTTAAGAGCCCTTTTGATATGGCGCTCTATCCACTGTTGATCTGGAATCTAAAGCCTCGAACTATTATTGAGATAGGCAGCAAGGAAGGTGGTAGTGCCCTTTGGTTTGCTGATCAAATCCGAAATTTTAATTTGGATACTAAGATACTATCAATTGATCTCATTCGCGTAGAAGCCTTTGAGGATCCTCTAGTTACTTTTTATGCTGGTAATGGTCGAGCCCTGAACGATGTGTTGACTGAGGACATTCTCAGCAGCCTGCCTCGGCCGTGGTTGGTGATTGAAGATGCTGACCATACAGAGAAGACATCCCTTGCTGTTCTGGAGTTTTTTGACCAATGGCTCGACGTAGACGATAGAATCGTTGTTGAGGATGGGATTATGTCGGACTTGTATCCAGAGGCATTCCCCGAGCACTCAAGTGGACCTCATTTGGCCTTAAAAGCTTTTCTTCATGAGCGAGGAGAAGACTATGAAGTTGATGCTTATTATTGTGATTTCTTCGGATACAATGTAACATGGAGTCCGAATGGCATACTCAAGCGCCTTGGACGACTTCGATTTAATTGAGACAAGCATGGGGGGATCAATGTCATTTGATCTGATAGCTATGACACTACTGTAAAATGTAATAGGGCAGACATTCTGATCCTATGATCCTTTTGTCTGACAGTTCATTCCGACTTAGGTCGTTACGCGATTTTGGAGATCCTTGGCGATATTTTCCCCTCTCAGAGTTATGGCTGATGATTGAGAATGCTCCTCTTGGGTCCCCACATGGCCTAGCTGCGCTTTCTCACCAGGTCATTCAGTGATCAGCAGCCGCTGGAGTGACTGCTGTGGGGTGAGGCCACCGAGAGCTATGTGACACCTCTGGCCGTTATAGACCCCCAGATGCCGAGGTAGCCAGTGGTTGCGTACAGATGAGGTTTGGTATGCAATGACGTAGGCCCATTCCGTCAGGATCATTTTGATGTAGACGAAGTCGGCCGGAGGCCATAGCGCTAGGCCTTGCCGTTGTTCTGCGGTGTGTAGGGCTTGGTTCGGACGGGTTTCAGAGCCAGTGCCTGGAATGCTTTTGCCAATCACCTGAGCGGTAGGAGGATCCGTTGTCCGAGAGCACCCGGCGACAGGTGATCCCCTGATCAGAGAACCATCCGTCTGCACGGACCAGGAAGCCAACGGTGGTCGCCTTCTGCTCGTCTGCGAGCACCTCAACGTGTTTGCCAGAGTGCACCTTTCGGTACGAGGACCAGGCGGGTGGCATCGTCGATTGCGACGTGCACCTTCTCATAGCCAGCGCCTCGGGAGGAGCCTTGACGACGGTCGCCGGTGATCCGGTGCCCAACCCTCTCAAACCTGGCCAGCTGTCACTCCTGCGGAGAAGCCTTCGGCTGGGTGTCGACATCGATCATGTCGCCTGGCTTTTCTCACTGGTAGCGCCTCACAGGAACCTTGGTTTCCAAGTTCTTGAGACGTCCAAGCCCAAAAGGCGTTCATCACCCGTCCGACGGCCCTCAGGGGCGCCTTGAGGGCCCTGGCGATACTGTTTAGCGGGCAGCGCTGGTACCTCAAGTCTACGGCCTGCTGCAGTTGCTGCGGATCGAGCGTCTGCCGCTGGGTGCGGCGAACACTCCGTCGATCTGCCAGTGCAGCCACACCGCCTGTTCGGTAGCGGGCCAGCCACTTGTAGGCGCTGCGCAGGCTGATTCCTGCTTCCGTTGCAAGGGCCTTGAGCGGTATGCCTTTATGGAAGTGCCTACGAATCAGTTGTTCCCGACTGACGGGTCTCAATCGGGCAATGGGTGGCTATGCATGGTGAGTGAGGTCTTGGGACGGACGGTGACACCCCGACCCTGGCGACCTCACACCCAACCGTCAGCTGAATAACCTGGCGGGACTACATACCTAGCATAAGATAAAGTGCCCAATCAAGTGGCATTATTACTGTACGATTTGCACTGCTTCAAGTCATCTGAGAGTCCTTGCTATGGTATGCGACTTCTATGTTGCGACATCAGGCTTTCAGGCGGTAGGCTGATGCCTCATTAGTCGTATCCATTTGGCTGAACGCTTCTGACTACATCCTCAAGCAAGCGATGGAGCTGCCCTCATTATGAGTTGACTGAAGTGAATCTATTCAAGCATAGAGAACGATCTTCGCACATTGTGTCAGCCGCTTAGGGATTAATGAGTGGTAATGCCAAGTATCTTGTTGTTAAATTGAGCACAAAGTCAATTGTTTACTTCCACTCTTATGAGTAAGTTTTGCCTGGTTACATCGGAGATCGTTGGCCCTTTCAAAAACGGGGGCATAGGTACCCATTGTTACTACCTGGTCCAGTATCTTGCGTCGAAGCCTGAGATCGATGTGACAATTGTGTATAATGGTGAGATCAAGATTAATGATTGCCAATATTGGAAGGAGAAGTTTCGGCTCGAGTTTAAAGCAGATTTTGTTTGGATTCATCCAGCTTTTACAGGCGAACCGTCGTCGCTTAACTCTGCTTCCTATTGGGATGCTATTTCAAGGGCAAATTTAGGGTATCTTCGCTCTCATCATTTTGATGTAATTCTATTTCAAGAGATGCTTGGTGGTGGGTTTCGAGCCATTCAAGCCAAGAAGAATTTGCACTTGTTTGCTTCTAGTCTTCTCGTTGTGATGGTCCATTCTTCATGGCAATGGATCAATGAGTCGATGAAGCTTTTCCCTGCCTATGGTCTGGCAGAAATGCTGACGAAGTACATGGAACGCTATAGCGTCCAGCATTGTGACGCATTGGTGAGTCCTAGCCAATATATGTTGAATTGGACTTTGGGGGATGTGAAGGATCTGCCTTCCTTTCAGCGGGTACTACCTTACCTTTTTGATCCAGAACTTCCTGCAAGTGGCCATGATAAATGTGTTAAAGAGTTGATATTTTTCGGGCGATTGGAGCAACGCAAAGGTTTGCTTCTTTTTCTTGAATCGATCAAAGCACTTTCTCACGAGTTTGTCGGCGAGGTTCAGTCAAATCCCATTCCAGTGTATTTTCTAGGCAAACCCGGCCGAACGATCGACGGTGATGGGGCTCAGTCAATTTCTCGTTTCGCACCACTAGTGGCACCATGTTTTGATCTTCATATCATTGATGATCTTGGCCATCATGAAGCGCTGGAGTTCCTTCGGCGTCATCCTGCGGCCTTAGTGGTTTGTCCGTCACTCCAGGATAATTCCCCTTTCGCCATTATTGAGAACTTGCTCCTTGGCACCAACCTTATTTCTTGCCGTACAGGAGGAATCCCAGAGCTGTTTGCTGATCTCAACAGACTCGCACAGCCAACTGTTACTGACCTCACCAGGCTGATCCGTGATGGAATCACCGGTCGGCTTCCACCAGTAAATAGTAGATATACTGTTGAAATAGCTCGAAATGATTGGGATAAATTCCTTTCTTTAGCGTTCAGCTCTGCTTCTTCAGGTTCTCCCAACGGTGGACAACCAAAACCCGTTCCTAGACGTTGCTATGACGGGGTCTTAGGTCACATTCAGGTTCCTGATTTGGAACATGGTAGTGCCCGGCTCCCTGCATTTTGCGAAGCTGTAGCGTTGCTTGAAGATGATCGTCTTCATGCGATGAAGACTGATGGGACAGCATGTTCATTGCTGACAAGTCACTGGATCGTTCTAGGACCAGAATGCCAAATTGAGCCCGATTTTGAATCGTCTGTTCGAAGGGCGATCGCATCTGATCAAGATTGCGTATGGTCATGTTTTGTTGGATTCAGCTCAGGTGAGGCTCCTATTCACGCGCCATTTGGTGCCTGTCTCGAAGCAGCTCTTGCTGCCAACGTGTTAGGCACTGGCGTGGCCGTTCTCCCAGGCCGAGTGGTTGCAGAGCTAACTGAGCAAGGCCTTAGGTTGTTGGCTGATGCACTCCTTGACCCCAGTTCTCTATGGCCTTTTTTGGCGCACATTGCATTGCATGGATCTTCTCTTGATGTCATTCCTGAAAGGCTTGCCTCGATGGCAGGGGCCCCGTTGATACTAGAAAATGGCTCCTCCTCCTATCCTTATCAGGCGAGTGTCATCGCTGACATGTCCTCAGAACTACCAGATTGGCTTCAACGGCTTCTACCCTATACCCTGGAACTCAGCCCCACCATTGCTGCTGATGCTGCCAGCTCCGCCTCTCCATTGGGCGGTATTCCCTCCGTTCGGGTTGCCCTAAAGCATCACCTGCGTAAACTGAAGTCTCGGTACACCAAACTCTGAGCTTGTCAAACCCCTCATGCGCGATAACCCATGACTCTTGGTGAGTTTCTCAACAAATCCCCCCTCTGTCCTCGGCTGACACCTGCTCAAATCTTTCCAGGGATTGACAAGGAGTTTGGCGATTATCGAGCGTTATTCCGCGGTAGAGTTCTTAACGCTGGCGCTGGCAATCGCGATATCTCTTCGCTCATAGATGGTGAGTTATTCAATCAAGACATCCCGCATGGCCTGCATAACGCCAATATTCATATCTATTCCCCAATTCATGATATTCCAAAGCCTGATGGCTTTTTTGATGTAATCATCTGCAATGCAGTTCTTGAGCATGTAGCCAATCCCGAGGACATCATGCAGGAGTTTGCGCGAGTTCTTCGTGACGATGGTGTTCTCTATTTGGGCTTGCCTTTTCTGCAGCCAGAGCACAAGGATCCCACTGATTTTCAGCGCTACACTGCCGATGGGCTGATAGCCTTGGCGCATAGACATCATTTTGTTGTAGATACTATTGATTCTGTTCATAATATCTATATAACTTTCGCGTGGATTGTTGTCTACTGGCTGTCGTCACGAGATAGCGTAAGGAATTTCTTTCTAAAGTTTCTTTTTTATCCTCTTCTTGCAATCCTTTGTCGCTCATCAAACGAGCATGTATTTGCTGCGGCATCTTGCTACCGCCTTATAGGGCGTCGTCAGCCACGATTGACCCACACTCCCTCGCTGGCCTGATGACTTTGGCGAAAGACTGTCATTCAAGCCGCATTGCTCATTGTGAGTCCTTCATGGCGTGCACGTTTTTTTAGACAGGATGTAGTCTATGAGATTTAGAATCTTTTTATCTGGCCCTATTCGGTCATTACGGCGCCACAGAAACTTGCTGCTTACCTTGGTACAGCACGATGTGGCAAGTCTTTACCGAGGGGCAGCTTTAAATCTTTTTTGGGCTTTTGCCAGCCCTCTTGTGACTCTTAGCGTCTATTCATTTGTTTTTGGTACTATTCTGAAATCATCGTTCACTCATGGTGGTTCTGAGGGTGGTTCATTGCTGTTTGCTTTAGGTTTGTTCAATGGCTTAATCATCTGGGAATTCTTTTCTTCGGTCGTAAGTCAGGCACCACTTATAGTAACAAGCAAGCCAAATTATGTTAAGAAAATTGTTTTTCCTCTAGAGATACTGCCTGTCGTGCCCATCGGAGTTGGCCTTTTTCAGTTTATATTGAGTTTGGCAATTCTTTTTGTCGCTATTGCTGTCTTTGCCACAACTTCTTTGTGGCGTGCATTATTTATTCCTTTCTTTTTGATCCCAGTTGTTTTGTATGCCGTAGGTCTGAGTTGGATTTTATCTAGTTTGGGAGTCTTTTTTAGGGATGTTGCAAATGCAATTAACCCTTTGATGCAGCTTGTATGGTTTGGGAGTGCCATATTTTTTCAGATTTCATCTGTACCTTCGGCTTACCAATGGATCTTTTATGCCAATCCTGTAGCTGCTTGTATTAATGAATCACGATCTTTTGCTATATTTGGCAAGTCGCCTAATCTTGAGCTTTTATCATCCCACTTCGCTGTTGGTTGGGTTGTCGCTTGCTTCGGTTTCTTTGTGTTTAATAAATCTCAGTCTAGTTTTGCCGATGTGCTCTGAGTCTTGTGCTGTGCTGAATCCAAGTCAGAAGTAATGATAATGTCAAACCATGTAGACGTACTTGCTGATCAATATGATCATGCTTTACGTGTAAGGGCAGTCAGTAAAAGCTACAAGATCTGGAGCGATTCTTCGGCACGAGTAAAGGTGCCTTTGTTGAGATTTGCCGCTAGGAAGATACCTGCTCTAGGGCATATTGTTGATGCTCGTGTGCAGGGTCTGTGCCGGGAGTTTAAGGCGCTTAATAACATCAGCTTTGATCTACCACGTGGTACCTCCATGGCCATCATTGGAAGAAATGGCTCGGGTAAATCTACTTTACTACAAGTGATTGCAGGCACTCTGAAACCAACCAATGGACTTGTAGAGCGCAGCGGTCGAATTGCAGCGCTTTTGGAACTTGGCAGTGGCTTTAACCCAGAGTTTACCGGACGTGAAAATGTATACATGAATGGTGCTATTTATGGATTGGATGCCGATCAGATTTCTGCGAGAATGTACGAGGTTGAGGAGTTTGCTGAGATTGGCGTTCATATAGATCAGCCTGTTAAAACCTATTCGAGCGGTATGATGATGCGACTTGCATTTAGTGTGCAGGTCTTGATGGATCCAGAGATTTTGATTGTAGATGAAGCGCTTTCAGTTGGCGATATATTTTTTCAACAGAAGTGCTTTGAACGGATGCGGCGACTTAGTGATGCTGGCACGAGCATTCTATTTGTAAGTCACGATCTTGTAACTGTTGCCCAGTTTACGCAATCCGCGTTGGTTCTTCATGATGGTGAAGCTGTCTTTTTAGGGGATTCTGGTGTGGCTGTCAAAGAGTATCAGATAATGGAACGTTCCAGTTCTAGTCTGTCCACGAGCCGTGAAATCGGTTCCGCTGAGACTCCATTATCTCAGCTGTCGAACTCTTATCCTCCTTTGGGTGTGGAATCTGCTCAAGCTACGGAGAATCTCAGCCATAGCATAATCAAACCTAGTCCTTTGGCAACGATTGATTTGAATGGAGTCATTCAAATTGGATCTGAGAATGCTGAGTTCACCCATTTATCCATTTTTGATTCATCTGGCAATCCCTCTTTTCTTTTTGCGCAGGGAAGTAGGCTGTATGTGCGATGTGCCATACTTTGTAAAACTCATTTTAATTGTTTAAGTGTAGGTGTCTCGATCAAGGATCGTACCAACGTCTTTGTACATGGTAAGCATTCTGTCCAGCATGGGATTAAGCCAGCCTCGCTGAATGCTGGTGATTCCATTGCTTTCCAATTTAGCTTTGCTCTTGAACTCGCTCCAGGGCATTATTCTCTCGATATTGGCATTATTGATATTGATTCAACTATTGACTGTGGAATCCCAGCCGAGTTGATCGAAGGGAGTATTCGTCGCGTTTGCCTTAATGATCGTTTTACAAGCTTTCAGATTTGTCCTCGCCCACAGTATGATCTGCTTCAGCTACCTTTCTTCGGATTGACTGATCTTGAGGGAGATTGTTTCTTGCTCTCATAAGTCAATTCTATTATCGTCCTGATTTTTCTTTGTTGATACTATACACATGACCCCTGTGCTTCCCTGCGATGAAGGCAATTCCATTATTGATCGCCCTAATGAACGTCGCCTGGAGTTTTCGTTCTATGGACGTGAGTGCTTGCCTACCACGCCCCCGAAGCGCCTAGCGGTTTTATTGACAACGGAGTTTGAGGGTCTTGGCCAGAACGGCGGGGTTGGAACCTATTACCGAGAGCTTGCCACGGCTCTTTCCTCTTCTGGCTGGACCACATTGTTGGTGATCCTGGGTGGTTTTATAGATGTCACGTCAGCACTACCACCACCACGAGGGGTGGATTATTTGCTTGACCTTTCGCGGTTTGCAGAGTTGTTTGAGTTGAGATCCCTCCACCGTGCTTTGTTAAAGGGCACCGAGATGGATCCTAATCAGTGTACGGGTCTGAAATGTTTTTTCCTTCTGCAGGCGCTCGAGGATTATTTCTCTGGTGTACCGATTTATGCGGAATTCCATGAGATGTTTGGCTTTGGCTTTCTCTCAGCCAAAGCCCGCACGGCGGGTCTTCTTGGTCAGCACGTTAGTGTCGCAGTGACAATGCACAGTGGGCATGAATGGATCTATGACGCTAATCGTGCAATTCTTGATCGCAATAGTCGTGCCTTCCTTCGTATTGCTGTACGTGAGGATCAATCTTTTTTGGATGCGACACTCTCTATGTACCCATCCGATTCCCTGCACGATACCGTGCAGGGTTATGGTTGGAACATGGACCATGCCATCCGAATCCCTTATCAAATTCCTATTCATGCCTCTTGTCATGAACCTGTACCTAAGCACATTTCCTCCTCACTGCCAGAGGTGATTTTTTTTGGCAGGTTAGAGGAGCGCAAGGGCCTGTTCGAATTCATCGATGCTGTTCTTCAGCTCGCAGACGGTAATAATTCTGATTTTCTTGTTACCTTTCTTGGTAAGAGTATTCCATTGTTTTCTGCCCACTTACCGCGAACTACGAGTATAGAGTATATCTCGAGTCGCCTACAAGGCATTGTGCCGTTCAGGGTTCTATCCAATTATTCAAGCGATCGTGCCATCGCTCATGTCAAGGCTTCCCGGAGATCGATTGTTTGTTTGGCAAGCCCGTCGGATAACTTTCCCAATGCTGCTTTGGAAATGGGACAGATTCCTGTTCCCCTTGTGGTTTCAGACACTGTGGGGTTTCATCAGACGCTCTCTTTGGTTGAGCGAACGGATGAAGTCTACTGGTTTGAGCCATCAAACATCATTTCTCTTCACGCTCAACTAAAGGCTGCTCTCACGTCTAACATGGGCGCTCCGATTCATGTGGCCGACCCCCATAGACTTGAGGCAATTAACCGGCAATTGCTGGCCCAACGTCGACAGTTGATTGAGGCCTCTTTTGCATTCTCTCCCCCTCCTGAAAGCGTTGAAGAACCCCTTGTGTTGGATCATACGCAAGGCGCGGATGCATCTAGATTGTTTGTGGATGGCCTTGCTCTGGCTGGCAGCCTTGCCATCGAGTATGTGTTGTCCGCCTTGCCCACCCATTTACCTTGCTCTGCTGGTCTAGCAGAACTCATCCAAGCAGGCCAGCGTGCGGGCGCTGATCTCGTCTGGGCTAGCGAGTGGACGGAGGTTGGTCTTCGTTGTGTAGACGCCGTCAGCATTGCGGATGTGATGCATGTTGACTTTCTGCCGCCAGGATGTCTGCTTGTGCGTCGAGATGCCCTGGCATCACTAGAAACGTCGCCCAATGCGAAGTCAGTCCTTGAGTTGCACCGTCAGCTCGTTGCGGCTGCAATTGTAACTGGGTGCAGGATCTCAGTATTGCCCTATCCCTTGATAGATTCCCCCTCAGCAGCGATTTGGCCCGTTGAGGTTACTGATAAGTCGTCGTACCAGGTAAACTTGATACGTTTTCTCAGCAGTATTTCTCCTGAGCGCTTTGCTTCTCGTGCTTTCTTCCACCTGATGCTTTCGCAGATGCAGGTGGAAACAGCCTATCAGAACATCATGCCGGAGGATTCGCTACGCCGTTTGTTGACTAAATTGCCAGCATACCTGATCATGAATGGACGTCTCGTTTTCTCCCGTTATCGAAGAGTGTTTCGACGCTTGCTGCGTGGGCAGGAACATGTCTGATTCTTGATCGTCTGCCATGAAGGTCCTGTTTCTAGGCCACGAGGCGAGTCGCAGTGGGGCCCCACTCTTGCTGCATTCTCTGTTGCGTTGGATCAACGCTAATTCGACCATCGAGCCCAACCTTCTGCTTTGGCGCGGTGGGATTTTGGCCGCAGCCTATGAGACGTTGATCCCGACAAGAGTTCTCTGTGATTCCTTGCCAGATCGTGTATTTGACCGGCTTGGATGTTCTGCGCTCGTTCACCCCTGCATAGACCGAGAATACCCCCCTACTCGGTATCCACTGATCTATGCCAACTCTGTCGCTACAGTGGGGTTGTTGCATCGTTTTGCTGGACCAGGGAGAAGGGTGGTTCACCATGTGCACGAATTGGCAGAAGCCACCCGGCTGTTGGGTGTTACGAACGCGATGCGTCGGGCGGTGCCGTTCACTGATCTTTATATCGCGGCCAGCGAGGCTGTTGCCAATTTTCTGCGTTCGGATATTGGTGTTTCCTCTGAGCGTGTCCGCGTGATTCATGAGTTTGCGATCAACCTGCCTGATCAGCGATCCGATCCGACGAGCCGCAAGTCGATTCGGGCTCGGCTGCGTCTGCCTGAGTCGAGTGTGCTCGTAGGCATGGTTGGCACCCCCGAAGCCCGTAAGGGCACGGATCTTTTCCTACACTTGGCTGAACGGGTTCATCGGAGCCCAGGTGGATCACGGGTTCGCTTTCTTTGGCTTGGTGGAAACGTTGACACGCAACGGCCCTATCGGGAGATGGCCTGCCGTCTTGGTCTAGAGACCATCTGTCGGTTCCAGCCAGCGGTCGAGAGCCCCGAGGATTGGTTCTGTGCACTCGACCTTTTCGCACTCACATCCCGCGAGGATCCTTTCCCCGTAGCGATGCTGGAGGCTGCTGCCTCGGGGGTTCCGGTGCTTTGCTTTGAAGGGGCCGGTGGAGCACCGGAGCTGGTGAGAACCGATGCCGGGGTGGTTGTGCCCTTCCTTGATGTTGAGGCGATGGCTACCGCGTGTTTGCGGCTAGCTGACGACCCGCTGGTGCGGCATCGCATGGGCGCCTGTGCCCAGGCCAGGGTCCAGCAGCATTTCCTGATCCAACATCAAGCGCCCCGCATCCTTGCCCAGTTGCAGGCATGACCTCCCGGATCGGGTTTGACCCAAGGCCCTCCGATGGTGCATGCTGTTGTGGTCGGCGTTGAGCCGCACTGCGGATGTAGCTCAGTGGTAGAGCATCTCCTTGCCAAGGAGAGGGTCGAGAGTTCGAATCTCTTCATCCGCTTAGTTCCGTTGCCCTTCGGGGCTTCTGGGCCAACCTTGGGTTCTTCTGGTCTATGAAGGTAGGCATGGTTTCCATCTGATTTTTAAGCACTGAGCTGATCCGGGTCTTCAAGCCCCCAGAGGGCTGATGACCTCGTCCTCATGGTTGGCGGTCCCTGACCGAGTTCTGGGCAATCAAGGCGCTTGGAGCCACCTCGCCGACCCAGCCGACTTACCCCCTGGAGACAGCCGTACGGTTGCATTCGCCGAGGTGGCTCTATCCGCAGGGCTTCAGCGCAGCATCAGCGGATCGCCCGGATGCCGGTGAAGCAGCTGTTCGGTTCCGACAGCGGCCAACGCTTCGCCGTGCCTGCTTCGCCTAAGGCCTCCGGCTGACTGCGTCTACACGGCCGACACCAACGACACCCGATACTTTCTAGCGATCGGCATCTGCCGCGCCCTGCTGGAGGAAGGTGCCCATTTCGCCATCAATGATCCCAAGGCTGCTGAGGCTCAGATCACAGCTGACATGGTCCGTCCGCCCTGTTCGAGCGCCCTGGGGCTTGGCGATGTGGCCAGCTGGGAGCCCGATCTCGATCTCCTGGATGCCGTCGATGCCGTCGATGGCGCCGATGCGGTGATCGTTCTCACGGAATGGACGAGCTTCCGTGGTCTCGACTGGCATGCCATCGCCGCACAAATGGGTCGACCGGCCTGGCTGTGTGATGCGCGGGACATCACCGACGCTGAGGCCGCACGCAAAGCGTGACTCAATGTCTGTCGTGTCGGGGAGGGTTGAGCCTTTGACGGATGTAGCCCACTGCGGAATCTGGTCACCGGTGGAGCAGGCTTCGTGGGCTCCACCCTGGTGGACCGGCTAATGGAAGCCGGGGAGGAGGTGAGCTGCCTCGATAACCACTACACCGCTAGCAAAGCCAACATTCTCCGATGGATCGGTCATCCCTGCTTCGAGTTGGTTCGTCACGATGTCAACGAACCGATCCTGCAGGAGGTCGACCGAATCTGGCATCTTGCCTGTCCGGCTTCGCCGCGTCACTACCAGTCGAACCCGATCAAGACGGCCAGAACAAGCTTTCTCGGCACTCATAACATGCTAGGCAAGGCCGGTGGCTCGGGGTGCGGCGGCTCTTGGCCAGCACCAGCAAAGTGTATGGCGATCCTGAGGTTCATCCGCAGCGGGAAACCTATTGCGGAAGCGTCAATCCGATCGGCATCCGCTCCTGTGACGACGAAGGCCAGCACATCGCCGAAGCACTCTGCTTCGATTGCCACCGCTTGCACGGTATCGAGATCCGGGTGGTGCTCATCTTCAACACCTACGGCCCGAGGATATTCCCAGATGAAGGCCGAGTGGTGAGCTACTTCATCGTGCAGCCCCTACGTGGAGAACCACTGATGCTCTATGGAGATGGCAGCCAGACGCGCAGCTTCTGTCACGTGGATGATCTGGTGGAGGGTTTGATCCAGCTGATGAACGGCAAACACACCGACCCGATCATCATCGGCAATCCTGGTGAGTTCACGATCAAGCTGCTGGCTGAACGGGTGCGCGACCGAATCAACCCGAACCTACTTCTCACCTACTTGCCGTTACCTCAAGATGATCCACTGCAGCGTCAACCCGTGATCGATCAGGCCCGCTGAGAGTTCGGCTTGGAACCGAAGGTCTCCCTTGAAGAGGGTCACGGGCCCACGATCGCCTACTTTCGCGAGTGCCCGGGGCTGAACCAATGACAATTCTCGTCACCGGTGGGGAAGGCTACATCGGCAGCCACACGGTTAGCGCCCTGCAGCGCGCCGGCCACAAGCCGGTGGTCCTCGACAACCTGGTCTATGGCCATCGCTCTTCGTCAAGGAGGTGCTGCGTGTGCCTCTGGTGCTGGGCCAGGCGGGTGATCGCGCCCTGCTCGACCAATTTCTGAGCGGTGAGCATCCCGCCTGTGGCGGCGAGTTGGTTCAGGCGGTGCTGCACTTCGCGGCCTATGCCTACGTAGGCGAATCGGTGCAGGACCCGGCCAAGTATTACCGCAACAACCTGGGCGATTCACTCGTTTTGCTCGAGGCGCTTGTTGAGCCTGTGCGAGCGGGTACGGGGCCGGCGGTTCCAATTGTGTTTTCTTCCACATGCGCCAATTACGGCATTCCCGAGACCGTACCGATTACTGAGGGCACGCCCCAAATGCCGATCAATTCCTACGGTCGCGGCAAATGGATGGTGGAGCAACTTCTTGCTGATTTCGGTGCCGCCTATGGACTCCCCAGCGTTATCTTCCGCTACTTCAATGCTGCCGGTGCGGATCCTGCTGGTGACCTCGCCGAAGACCACAGTCCTGAAACGCACTTGATCCCTTTGGTACTCGAAGCGATCGCGGGCCAGCGGTCCGGTGTGCAGGTGTATAGCAACGATTACCCTACGCCCGATGGCACCTGCATTCGTGACTACATCCATGTCTGTGATCTGGCAGATGCGCATGTTCTGGGGCTCGCGAAGCTTCTGGCTAGCGAAACCCTCTTGAGCCGTTCGCCTTGGATCTACAACCTTGGGAATGGCAAGGGTTATTCCGTTCAGGAGGTTTAGGATGCAGCTCGCCTTGTGACGAAGGGCAGCCTGTTGGCTCACGTTGCTCCTCGTCGGCAAGGTGATCCGCCAAACTAAGTGGCTGGAGCCAAAAAGGCCCTCCATGAACTCGGCTGGAAACCAAACTACCCGAGTCTTGAGACCATTATCATTCATGCCTGGAATTGGCTCCAAACAACTTGACTGCGACTGGTTATACAGATTGAGCGCACATACAAGCCAGCGAATTTCAATCAGAATCCCCTGATAGGCAGAGGTGGTTGGGTTTACTTATTGATTGCTTCCGCAGCAGCAGCTCCTGGCCGTGGTCGGCTGAAAACCCCAGCCGGCTGTAGAAGCCTGAGCTGTTGGTGGTCATCAGGTAGACCCTCTCGGCCCGCTCCACGACGCGGCTGCGAAGCAGGGCTTCCACGATGCGGCGCCCCAGTCCCTCGCCCTGGTGCTCTCCGGCCACCACCACATCCCAGAGCACCGCCCGGAACACCCCGTCGCTGGTGGCCCGGCCGAAGCCCACCAGCTGGCGGCCCTGCCAGACGCTCACGATGGCCTGGCTGTGTCTCAGCATCTGCGCCAGTTCGGCTTGGCTGCGGCCCGCGGCCCAGAAGCTGTGCTGATCCAGCAGGGCCTGAAGTTCCCCCAGGCGCCAGCGCAGCCACAGGGCCAGGGGTCCGTGGTTGATCAGCCGGTAGGTCTCGCCTCCTGGGCCTTGGAGCGTTGGGCTGGGCGAGCTCAAGGGGCTGGCCGATCAGGCGGACAAGGGAATCCTCGCCTCCCGTGCTCAGGGTCCTGGAGTGCCCTCGATCTGGCGCCGTCCTGGGGCTGAAAACCCCTGCGGCAGCTCGCTTTTGCCCCGCATGTCAGGGCTGCGCGGTGATAGGGTGATTCGATCTGGCTGGTCCGCTTTCCATGCTCAAGCTGCTGCTGGGGGATCCCAACGCCCGCAAGCTGAAGCGTTTCCAGCCCCTGGTCTCCGACATCAACCTGCTGGAGGAGGACATCGCTCCCCTCTCCGACGAAGACCTGCGGGCCAGGACCACCTCCTTCAAGGAGGCCTTGGCCAAGGCGGAAACCACGCTGCGCCAGCGTCAGCTGCTCGATGAACTGCTGCCGGAGGCCTTCGCCGTGGTGCGCGAAGCCGGCAAGCGTGTGCTGGGCATGCGCCATTTCGATGTGCAGCTGCTGGGGGGCATGGTGCTGCACGAGGGCCAGATCGCTGAGATGAAGACCGGCGAAGGTAAAACCCTCGTCGCCACCCTGCCTGCCTATCTCAATGCCCTCACCGGCAAGGGGGTGCATGTGGTCACGGTGAACGACTACCTCGCCCGCCGTGACGCCGAGTGGATGGGTCAGGTGCACCGCTTCCTGGGGCTTTCTGTGGGCCTGATCCAGCAGGACATGGCCCCGGCCGAACGCCGGCGCAACTACGCCTGTGACATCACCTACGCCACCAACAGTGAGCTGGGTTTCGATTACCTGCGCGACAACATGGCGAACGACATCGCCGAGGTGGTGCAGAAGGAGTTCCATTACTGCATCATCGACGAGGTCGATTCGATCCTGGTCGATGAGGCGCGCACCCCCCTGATCATTTCCGGTCAGGTCGAGCGGCCCCAGGAGAAATACCGCCGTGCCACCGAGGTGGCCGCCCAGCTCCAGCGAGCCGAGGGCATGACCAAGGACGGCATCGACCCCGAGGGCGACTACGAGGTCGATGAGAAGCAGCGCAACGTGACGCTCACAGATGAGGGCTACGCCAAAGCCGAGCAGCTGCTGGAGGTGGGTGATCTGTTCAACCCCGAAGACCCCTGGGCCCACTTCATCACCAACGCCCTCAAGGCCAAGGAGCTGTTCATCAAGGACGTCAACTACATCGTGCGCGACGAGGACGCCGTGATCGTCGATGAGTTCACGGGCCGGGTGATGCCGGGCCGGCGCTGGAGCGACGGTCAGCACCAGGCGATCGAATCCAAGGAGAACCTGCCGATCCAGCCGGAAACCCAGACCCTGGCCAGCATCACCTACCAGAACTTCTTCCTGCTCTACCCACGCCTGGCCGGCATGACCGGCACCGCCAAGACCGAGGAAGTGGAGTTTGAGAAGACCTACAAGCTGGAGGTCACCGTGGTGCCCACCAACCGCGTGCGCTCCCGCGCCGATCTGGTCGATCAGGTCTACAAGAACGAGGCCGCCAAGTGGCGGGCGGTCGCCGCAGAAACGGCTGAGTTCCACCGCGCCGGCCGGCCGGTGCTGGTGGGCACCACCAGCGTGGAGAAATCCGAGGTGCTCTCGGCCCTGCTTGCTGAGCAGGAGATCCCCCACAACCTGCTCAATGCCAAGCCCGAGAACGTGGAGCGCGAGGCGGAGATTGTCGCCCAGGCGGGGCGTGCCGGCGCCGTGACCATCGCCACCAACATGGCCGGCCGCGGCACCGACATCATTCTTGGCGGCAACACCGACTACATGGCCCGCCTCAAGCTCAGGGAGGTGCTGCTGCCCCGGCTGGTGCGGCCCGAGGAGGGCCACAAGCCCCCCATCCCCCTGCAGCGCGATCCTGCCGCCGGTTTCGCCCCAGGAGAGCCTGTGGTCTCCGCCAAGCCCCTCAGCGAGGCGCGCGCCATCGGCACCCTCTACCCCTGCGCCCTCTCACAGGAGTGCGATCAGGCGCTGGGCAGCCTGGCCCGTGCTCTTGTGGCCGCTTGGGGTGATCGCTCGCTCACCGTGCTTGAGCTCGAAGACCGCATCGCCCAGGCGGCGGAGAAGGCCCCCACCGACGACCCCCAGATTGAACAGCTCCGGGAGCTGATTGCCCGGGTCAAGGCCGAGTACGACGCGGTGGTGAAGCGCGATGAGGTGACGGTGCGCGAAGCGGGCGGTCTGCATGTGATCGGCACCGAGCGCCACGAGGCCCGCCGGGTCGACAACCAGCTCAGGGGACGAGCCGGCCGCCAGGGCGACCCAGGTAGCACACGCTTTTTCCTCTCGCTGGAAGACAACCTGCTGCGCATCTTCGGGGGCGAGCGGGTGGCCGGCTTGATGAATGCCTTCCGGGTGGAAGAAGACATGCCGATCGAATCGAACATGCTCACCCGTTCGTTGGAGGGGGCCCAGAAGAAGGTGGAAACCTACTACTACGACATCCGCAAGCAAGTGTTCGAGTACGACGAGGTGATGAACAACCAGCGCAAGGCTGTCTATGCCGAGCGGCGCCGGGTGCTTGAGGGCCGGGAGCTCAAGAAGCAGGTGATCGGCTATGGCGAGCGCACCATGGACGACATCGTCGAGGCCTACGTCAACCCGGATCTGCCGCCGGAGGAATGGGACCTGGAGAGGCTGGTGGCCAAGGTCAAGGAATTCGTCTATCTCCTGGAGGATCTGCAACCGGAGCAGTTGCAGGGTCTTTCGACTGAGGAGCTCAAGGCGTTCCTCCAGGAGCAGCTTCGCAATGCCTACGACCTCAAGGAGGGGCAGGTGGAGCAGGGGCGGCCAGGGCTGATGCGCGAGGCTGAGCGCTTCTTCATCCTCCAGCAGATCGACACCCTATGGCGTGAGCATCTGCAGGCCATGGATGCCCTGCGCGAATCGGTGGGCCTGCGTGGCTATGGCCAGAAGGATCCCCTGATCGAATACAAGAATGAGGGCTACGACATGTTCCTGGAGATGATGACCGGCATGCGCAGGAATGTGATCTATTCGATGTTCATGTTTGAGCCGCGACTCGACACCTCCAGTGAGCCGGTGGTCACAGCCTGAGCGATTGCCTGAGAGGCTGTCTGAGCCATCGCAGCCCAGGGCCCTTCGACTCATGGCAGGCCCTCATCCCCCAGAAATTCCAGAATCTCCCGGTCCTTGAGGTTTTGCGATTCGCCGGCATTGGGCCCCTCCCTTCCTGGGATCGCGCCTTCACTGAGGCTTCGTTGAAGCAGGCTCAACTCACTTTCGAGCGCATCGATCCGCTCCATCAGGTTGCGGATCACGCTGGCTTCTGCGTCAGGCAGCGCGGAATGGGCCAGGGGGTCGATGCGCACCCCTGACTGGTGCACCACCCGGCCTGGGACCCCCACCACGGTGCTGTCGGCCGGCACATCTCTGAGCACCACCGAGCCAGCGCCGATGCGGGTGTTGGAGCCCACGCTGATGGCGCCCAGCACCTTGGCGCCGGCACCCACCACCACGTTCTCCGCCAGGGTGGGATGGCGCTTGCCGTGCTCCTTGCCGGTGCCCCCCAGGGTCACCCCCTGATAGAGCAGGCAGCGGTTGCCGATCTCAGCGGTTTCGCCGATCACCACGCCCATGCCGTGGTCGATGAACACGCCATGGCCGATTCGTGCCCCCGGGTGAATCTCCACCCCGGTGAGGGCGCGGCCTACCTGGCTGAGGAGTCGGGGAAGGAGCGGCAGGCCCTGCCGCCAGAGGTGGTGGCTGACGCGATGGAGCACCAGGGCATGGAAGCCCGGGTAGCAGAGCAGGATCTCGAGCGTGCTCCTTGCTGCCGGATCCCGCTCCTTGATGATGGCCAGATCGGCCACCACGGACCTCAGCATCCGACTCGATGGGTTGAGGAAGGTTGAGCATTCATCCTGCCTGCAGCCCGATCTCCTTGCGCAGCAGTTCGATCGTGGCGGCCCCCAGGTAGCTCTTGGCGCAGTGCAGCTGCGGCAGGCGCATCAGCTGGGAGCGGTTCTGGCGCAGGGTCTGCTCCACCAGCGAGAGACTGGGGCGGTCGCAGAGCACATGGCTGGCGGCCCGCAGCAGCGCCAGCAGACGGCTGTTCACATCCGGCGTGGCTGTCATCACCAGCAGCTCATTGCCGCGCATGCTGTGCAGGATCACCTCCGCCGCCCGCAGGATGCCCGGGCTGATGCTCACCAGGCCCACACAACTGCCGGCCCGCAGTTCCTTGAGCAGATCAAGTTCCTGGCGGAATTCGTTGAGATCCACAGCCACGGCGCGCACCCCGTGGCGCTTCGCCAGCTCCTCCACGGGCTGAAGGAAGTAGCGGCTGGTGACCACCGTGCCGTTGTTGGAGCTCTCGAGCACCGCCTCGAGCTCCTCCATCGGCACCACCTCCACGGGCACATCCAGGTTGGGGGTGAGCTCTTCGGCGATCAGCATCGAGGCGCCGATGTCTTCACGCGGGGTGCTCACCAGCACCCGGGCGCCGCAGCGCAGGCGCCAGTCGATCTCACGGGTCAGCAGTTCCCGGGCCTGCTGCAGGGTGCAGCCGGCGTTGAGCAGGCCGTCGACGCACTGGCGCACCTCCCTGTCGATGTCGGGGCGGATCTTGCTGCGCAACCCTGCGGGGGGCTTGAGATCGCGGGGCTTCTGCTGGTCGCGCACGTAGATGCCGGAGCCGGCCATCGCCTCGACGACACCGTCGTTCTCCAGCTGCCGGTAGACCTTGCTGATCGTGTTGCGGTGCAGACCGGTCTGCATCGCCAGCTGACGCGTGCTGGGCAGGCGATGGCCAGGCGGGTAGTGACGGGCCGCGATCGCGAAGCAGATCTGGTTGTAGAGCTGGGTCGACGCCGGGATGTCGCTTTCCTGCTGGATATGGAATCGCACGCCGGGTGGGCCAGAGCTGACGAGGGCCACCCTACGGAGCTTTAGGGCTGGTGACAATTCCCCCTTTGGCATACGAGTGTGTGCCAGGAGTGCCGGTTGGCCCTGCCGCCGCAGCCCCTTTTTCTCCACAGCCCCTTTTCCTCGACAGCCCTGCCTCCTGTGGCCCCATCCCCCACCCCCCGTTCCGTACTTGGCTCCTGGATCGAGTTTCCCGTGCCCCAGGGCCCCCAGGTGTCCGCCGCCCGCCTTCGCAGCTGGTGGGCACGGCCGGCCGCTGGAGAGCTGCGGGGCGGGGTGCTGGTGCTGCCGGAGGTGTTCGGGGTCAACCCCTGGGTGCGCGGCGTCGCCGAGGCGCTGGCGGCCGAGGGCTACGGCGCCCTGGCGCTGCCGCTGTTCGCCCGCAGCGCTCCCGATCTCGAGCTGGCCTACGACGACGATTCCCTGGCGGAGGGCCGCCAGCACAAGGACCGCACCACAACGGCCCAGCTCCTGGCCGATGGTGCAGCGGCCGCCCGCTGGCTGCAGAAACAGCTGGCACCCGATCGGTCCCCTCAATCAGAAGCGGGCCAGCCTGCTCTGGGCTGCGTGGGCTTCTGTTTTGGTGGTCATGCGGCCCTGTTGCTCGCCACCCTGCCGGCGGTGGTGGCCACCTGCGACTTCTACGGCGCCGGCGTGGCCACGGGCCGCCCCGGCGGTGGTCCCCCCAGCCTGGAGCTGCTCGATCAGGTGGCGGGACGTCTCTGGTGCTTCTGCGGCGGGGCTGATCCCCTGATCCCCCCAGCGGACGTGGTCGCCATCGGGAGCGCCCTGGCGGCGGCTGATCCCAGCGGCGAACGCCACCGACTGATCACGGCCGAAGGCGCCGGTCACGGCTACATGTGCAGCGCCCGGGACGCCTTTCAGCCGGCTGCCGCCGCCGAGGGCTGGAGGCTGATGCTGGAGCTGATGGCCGCCGAACTCACGGCCAAAGGCTCAGCTTCCAAGCGCTTAACTGGGGAAGGAGCTGAGATCGCTCAGTGCTCTCCCCTTGATCAGACCGTGCGCACCGCCTTGGCCGCCAGGGCGGCGGCGTCTTTTTCCTTGGTGAGCGGCGTCTTGCGGGGGCTGAGGAACATGATCATGTTGCGGCCCTCCCGCTTCGGATCCTGCTGGATCTCAGCGTTTTCCTCAAGGTCCTTGGCCATGCGATACAGCAGCTGCTCGGCCAGGGCCGTGTGCTGGATTTCCCGGCCCCGGAAGATCACGGTGCATTTGACCTTGTCGCCGTCCTTGAGGAAGCGAACGGCCTGACCGATCCGCACCTGATAGTCGTGCGAGTCGATTTTGTAGCGCATCTTGACCTCCTTGACCTCGGTCTGGTGCGACTTCTTCTTGGCCTCCTTGGCCTTCTTCTCCTGTTCGAACTTGAACTTGCCGTAGTCCATGATCCGGCAGACCGGCGGGTCCGCCTTCTCGCTGACCAGCACCAGATCCAGCTCCCTCTCTTTGGCCACCTCCAGGGCCGCTTCTCTGGTGACCACACCAAGCTGGCTGCCGTCGGCGTCGACCACCCGCAGCTGGGCGTAGCTGATGCGGTCGTTGATGTTGGGCAGTTCCCGGACGGGCGCCCGGCGGTCAAAACGGGGACGAGGTGGCATTCAGAAGGGCGAGTGGACGGTTGGAGTGTGCCGTGAACGTTTCACCCTAGAACGTGCTCGATCTCTGCAAGCGCTTCCGAGAGCAGATCAGACGTCGTGAGCCACACCGGTTGGTGTTGCCGGCGAAACCAGGTGCGCTGGCGCTTGGCGTACTGCCGAGTGCGCCGGGCCGTGAGCTCGATCGCTTCGGCCCCCCCCAGCCGCCCGGCGAGCAGGGCCTTGGCTTCGCCGTAGCCGATCGTTTCCAGCAGGGGGCAGTGTTGCCCGAAACGCTCGAGCAGCTGAGCCGTTTCCGCCACCAGCCCCCCCTGGTAGAGGGCCTCGGTGCGGCGATCGATGCGGCCCATCAGATCAACCCGGTTCAAGCCCAGCTCCAGCACCCGCCAGGGCGGAGGCACCATCCCCTGCTGGCTCGAGAGCGGACGGCCGGTGGCGTAAAGCACCTCCAGGGCCCGTTGGGTGCGCACCGAATCGGTAACGGCAATGCGCGCCGCCGAGGTCGGATCGGCAGCGCGCAGCAACTGGTGGCAACTGGCCTGGCCGAGGGCCTCGAGCTGGGCCCGCAGTTGGGGCTGGGGCGGCACCGCCGGGGGAGACAGTCCCTGGGTGATGGCCTTGAGATAGAGCCCGCTGCCCCCGACCAGAAACGCCACCCCCCGCCGCTGGTGCTCGGCGGCGATCACCGCCTCGGCTTCGGCGCGAAACTCCTGCAGGTTGATCGGCTGATCGGGGCGGCGCAGGTCCAGCAGGTGGTGGGGCACCTCGCGGCGCTGGGTGGCCGTGGGCTTGGCCGTGCCGATGTCCATGCCCTCGTAGAGCTGGCGCGAATCGACCGAGATCACAGCCAGGTCAAGCCGCTGGGCCAGCTCGATCGCCAGCTCGGTCTTGCCGCTGGCGGTGGGCCCGAGCAGTGCGATCACCAGGGGCGGCGTGGGGTCGGACAAAGGGCCTGCGCAGAAGGGGGGTTGGAACCCCCGGGTGAACGGAGCCTGAGAGGCCCCCAGGCGGGGCTGTGGGGCATCGGTGGTAGATTGAGCCTGCCAGGTCGCGTCTTTTCGCTTCCTCCCGCCTTCCTGGCCGCAAATCACCGGAATGAGCGAAGCCAGCAAGGTCAGTGCCGCCTACGGCGCCGAGCAGATCCAGGTGCTGGAAGGCCTGGAGCCCGTGCGCAAGCGGCCGGGCATGTACATCGGCACCACCGGGCCCCGGGGTCTCCACCACCTCGTCTACGAGGTGGTGGACAACGCCGTGGACGAGGCCCTCGCGGGCCACTGCAACGAGATTCTGGTCCACCTGGGCGAAGACGGCTCGGCGTCGGTCTCCGACAACGGCCGCGGCATCCCCACCGATGTCCACCCCCGCACTGGCAAGTCGGCTCTTGAAACCGTGCTGACGGTGCTCCATGCCGGCGGCAAGTTCGGCAGTGGCGGCTACAAGGTGTCCGGTGGTCTCCACGGCGTGGGGATTTCGGTGGTCAATGCCCTGAGCGAATGGGTGCAGGTGGAGGTGCGGCGCCAGGGGCAGGTGCACCGCCAGCGCTTTGAGCGCGGTGCCCCGATCGGCAGCCTTGTTTCCGAGCCCGATACCAGCGGCCGCACGGGCACCACGGTGTGCTTCAAGCCCGACATCGAGATCTTCAGCGGCGGCATCGCCTTCGACTACCACACCCTCTCCGGGAGGCTCAGGGAGCTGGCCTACCTCAACGGTGGGGTGAAGATCGTCTTTCGCGACGAGCGCGAGGCGGCCCGCAGCCCAGGGGGGGAAGCCCACGAGGAGATCTACCTCTACGAAGGCGGCATCAAGGAGTACGTCGCCTACATGAACACCGACAAGGATCCCCTGCACCCCGACATTATTTATGTGAATGCCGAGAAAGATGGAGTTCAGGTGGAGGCCGCCCTGCAGTGGTGTGTCGATGCCTACTCAGACAGCATTCTCGGTTTCGCCAACAACATCCGCACCGTCGATGGGGGCACCCACATCGAGGGTCTGAAAACCGTGCTCACGCGCACGCTCAACACTTTTGCCCGCAAGCGGGGCAAGCGTAAGGAGGCCGAAGGCAATCTCGCCGGCGAGAACATCCGCGAGGGCCTCACTGCCGTGCTCTCGGTGAAGGTGCCCGAGCCCGAGTTTGAAGGTCAGACCAAAACCAAGCTCGGCAACACCGAGGTGCGCGGCATCGTCGACAACCTTGTGGGCGAGGCCCTCAGTGAATACCTGGAGTTCAACCCCGGGGTGATCGATCTGATCCTGGAGAAGGCGATCCAGGCGTTCAATGCCGCCGAGGCCGCCCGTCGGGCCCGCGAACTCGTGCGCCGCAAATCGGTGCTGGAGAGTTCCACACTGCCGGGCAAGCTGGCCGACTGCAGCTCTAGGGATCCCAGGGAATCCGAGATCTACATTGTTGAGGGGGATTCGGCCGGTGGCTCCGCCAAGCAGGGCCGCGATCGTCGCTTCCAGGCGATCCTGCCCCTGCGCGGCAAGATCCTCAACATTGAGAAAACCGATGACGCCAAGATCTACAAGAACACCGAGATCCAAGCCCTGATCACAGGCCTGGGCCTGGGTATCAAGGGCGAGGATTTCAACGAATCCGCCCTGCGCTACCACCGCATCGTGATCATGACCGATGCCGACGTCGACGGCGCCCATATCCGCACTCTGATCCTCACCTTCTTCTTCCGTTACCAGCGGATGCTGCTGGAGGGCGGCTACATCTACATCGCCTGTCCGCCCCTCTACAAGGTGGAGCGCGGCAAGAACCACACCTATTGCTACAACGAACAGGACCTTAAAAAGACCCTTGATGCGTTCCCGGAGAAGGCCAATTACACCATTCAGCGCTTCAAGGGTCTCGGGGAAATGATGCCCAAGCAACTCTGGGAAACCACCATGGACCCGGAGACCCGCACCATGAAACGGGTGGAGATCGAGGACGCGGCCGAAGCCGACCGCATCTTCACGATCCTGATGGGCGACAAGGTGGCCCCCCGCCGGGAATTCATCGAAACCCACAGCGCCGAGCTGGACTTCGCACAACTCGATATCTGATGGATTGGCGTTGGGCCTGGGTGCTGGGTTTCGCCCTGATCGCACCGGCGGCCCTGCCCGCTGGCGGCTCGGATCGTCGTCAACCGGTGGTGCGTCGGCGCCAGGCGGCCGAGCCGCTGCTGGTGGCTGATTTTGTCTCCCTGCGTGCGGCCCCCCGCCGCCACGCCCCAGCCCTGGTGGCCCTGCAGCCAGGGGAACCCCTCCGGCTGCTGCGCAGCTGGGTGGCCCCGGGCGGCCGCCGCTGGCTCCAGGTGCAGGCGGATTCCTCACCGGGTACCCCGCGGCGGGGCTGGCTGGTGGGTTGAAGTCGGTGCCGCCTTGAGGGACGCCTTGCTGGTGGCCGTCGGGGCGATCCCAGGCGCCTGGCTGCGTTTTCGCCTGGTCAACCACTTCCAGCCGCTGATCCCGCGCAAGCACTGGGCCACCTTCGCCGTCAATGTGATCGCCAGCTTTGCGCTGGGGCTCCTCGTGGCCCTCGGTCAGCGCTGCACGGGCAACGGGAGCCTGATGCGGCTTCTGGCCACGGGCTTTCTCGGCAGCCTCAGCACCTTTTCGACCTTCATCGTCGAGGTGCTGCAGGCCCTGCAGCGGGGGGAGCGGCGCGAAGCCCTGGTTCTGGGGCTGGGCTCGGTGCTGGCGGGGCTGCTGGCCCTTGAGCTGGGCCTGCTGATGGGTGGTCCATGAACACTGCCCTGCGCTTCGACCTCAAGGAGCTGGCTTTGGTCGGGTCAGGCGCGGTGCCAGGCGCCCTGTTGCGCTGGCAAGCGGATGTTCTGCTCGGCCCGTTGCTCGGAGGCAGCGCAGGCGCCAATCTGCTGGTGAATCTGATTGGTTCGTTCCTGCTGGGAATCCTGGTGGGGCCCCTGAAGCCACCCAGTGCCGTGATGCTGCTGCTGGGCATCGGCTTCTGCGGCTCACTCACCACCTTCAGCTCCTGGATGCTGGATGTGGTTCGACTACACCAGCAGCACAGCCCATCGGCCGTGCTGCTGGTGGCGGCCAGCCTGGTGATGGGGCTGCTGGCCGCTGCCCTGGGGCAGGCTTCCAGCCGCTGGCTGCTCAGGCCGCCAGGGCCGCCTCGATCGCGCCGGTGAGCTCGGCCGATTCGGGGTCCACGGCACTCTTGAAACGCCCGAGGACGGTGCCGTCCTTGCCGATCAGGAACTTCTCGAAATTCCAGGCGACATCGCCCACCGGCTCGACCTGGTTGAGGGTGTCGTAGGGGGCGGTGGCAGCGCCCATGGCATGGACCTTCTCGAACAACTCGAAACTGGCGCCGAAGCTGGTGGAGCAGAACTGCTGGATTTCCGGCAGCGTTCCCGGCTCCTGAGCGCCGAAGTCGTTGCAGGGGAAGCCGAGCACCTGAAGACCCTTGGGGCCGTAGGTGTCCTGAAGTTTCTGCAGGCCGGCGTACTGCTTGGTGAAGCCGCAGCGGCTGGCCACGTTGACGATCAGGAGCACCTTGCCGGCGCGATCCCCGAGGCGCTGCTCGCTGCCATCAGCGGCCTTCACCACCACATCCGAAACGTCGACAGCCATGGATTCCATGTGTGTGTACACGGCAAGCTAGCGGCCGCTCTGGAGCCCTGAGGTGGGGCTCCCCCATAAACTTGCTCCGCCTTGACCCTCTGGCCGATGAGCGAGGCAACCGGCATCAGCTCAGGCCGCAGTTCCGGCGGCGCCGCCCTGGCCGAACTGGTGGCTCAGCAGCTCCAGAGCTTGCTCGAGGCTGGCCACTACGACGGCGTCAAGCTGCTGTTGGAGCCCGTTCAACCGGTGGACGTGGCCGAGGCGATCGGCACCCTGCCCCGCACCCTGCAGGCCCTGGCCTTCCGGCTGCTGCCCAAGGACCAGGCGATCGAAATCTACGAATACCTCGAGCCCGCCGTGCAGCAGACCCTGCTGGAGCGCCTGCGCTCCGGTGAGGTGCTGGAGCTGGTGGAGGAGATGTCCCCCGATGATCGGGTGCGCCTGTTCGATGAGCTGCCTGCGAAGGTGGTGCGCCGTCTGCTGGCGGAGCTCAGCCCGGCCGAGCGTCGGGTCACGGCGCAGTTGCTGGGCTACGAAGCGGAAACCGCCGGTCGGTTGATGACGACCGAATTCATTGACCTCAAGGAGTTCCACAGCGCCGCCCAGGCCCTGGCGATCGTGCGCCGCCGTGCCCGCGACACAGAAACCATCTACAGCCTCTACATCACCGACGCGTCGCGCCATCTCACCGGAATCCTGTCGCTGCGCGATCTAGTGGTGGCCGACCCCGAAGACCGGGTCGGCGATGTGATGACCCGCGAGGTGGTGAGCATCGCCACCGACACCAACCAGGAGGAGGTGGCAAGGGTGATCCAGCGCTACGACTTTCTGGCCGTGCCGGTGGTGGACCGGGAGCAGCGGCTGGTGGGGATCGTCACCGTGGATGACGTCATCGACGTGATCCAGCAGGAGGCCACCCGCGACCTCTACGCCGCCGGTGCCGTGCAGGCAGGCGATGAGGACGACTACTTCCAGAGCAACCTGTTCACCGTGGCCCGCCGAAGGGTGGTGTGGCTGCTGGTGCTGCTGCTGGCCAACACCGGCACCTCGGCGGTGATCGCCTCCCAGCAGGACGTGCTTCAGAAGGTGGTGGTGCTGGCGGCCTTCATTCCTTTGTTGATCGGCACCGGCGGCAACGTGGGTGCCCAGAGTTCCACCGTGGTGATCCGGGGTCTGAGCACCCAGCGGATCCAGAGCCTGGGGCTGGGTCGGGCGGTCTGGCGCGAGGCCGTGGCCGGGGCCCTGCTGGGGTTGTTGATGGTGGTGGTGGTGGTGCCCTGGGCGGCCCATGTCTCGGGCAGCTGGGTGGTGGCGGGGGCCGCGGGGATCAGCCTGGTGGCGATCACCACCCTGGCGGCCACCGCCGGGGCGGCGCTGCCGCTGTTGTTCGATCGCATCGGCCTGGATCCGGCCCTGATGTCGGCGCCGTTCATCGCCACGGCCACCGACGTGGCGGGGGTGTTCATCTATCTGCACACCGCCGCCTGGCTGCTGGAGAAGCTGGGCTGAGGCGCTGCCAGGACGATCGGAGCATCGGCGTCCTTATCCATGCCTAGACAGGGGTAGGCGGGAAAGCGACCAGGCAGTCCCAGAAAAACGGTGGAATCCCCCCTTTCCTGAGAGAAGCTTCACAGTTCTTCAGGTTATGCTTTACACAACTTCAAGGCACCGCTGTGGTCATCGCCCTAGGGTCCGCGCCCGCCGTCGGCCAAGCCTCCAGCTCCACGATCACTCGCCAGCTCCCCTCCCTTGAAGGGGATCTGGTTCGCTCTTACTTGCGCGACATCGGTCGCGTGCCCCTTCTCAGCCACGAGCAGGAGATCACCCTCGGGCGCCAGGTGCAGGAGCTGATGGCGCTTGAAGAGCTCGCCGAAGAGCTGGAGATGCGCCAGGGGGCAAAACCTTCCGAGCCGGAATGGGCCTCCGCCGCCCAGCTGGAGCCGCCTGCGCTCAAACGCAAGCTGGCCAACGGCCGCCGGGCCAAGGAGCGCATGGTGGCCGCCAACCTGCGCCTGGTGGTGAGTGTGGCCAAGAAGTACACCAAGCGGAACATGGAGCTGCTGGATCTGATCCAGGAGGGCACCATCGGCCTGGTGCGCGGCGTGGAGAAGTTCGATCCCACCCGCGGCTACAAGTTCTCCACCTACGCCTACTGGTGGATCCGCCAGGGGATCACCCGGGCGATCGCCGAGAA
>CALRNH020000012.1:0-107470 GCA_943369485.1 Synechococcus sp. UW140
CTGATTGAGTAGCTGCTCGGCAGTGCGCAGCTTGCGGATGATCTGCTCGGGGTTGTGGCGCTTGCGTTTCATGGGGCTTCTCCTGGCCAAGTCTGGCCGGTAGGGAAGCTCTCATAAGGGCTGGTTCAGTTTTTGGGGTCCACGTCAGCACCAGCCAGCGCAGCCGTGCCATGCCATGGAGGGTTTCGGCGCCCATCAACAGCAGGGCGAGCGCCAAGCCGCGCAACAGGAGTTCAGCCAAGGCCGATCCCAAGGGTTCTGCCTCAGCCTGATGCAATCTGCCGACACTGATGGTGAAACGGCAACACCAGCCTGAGGTCAACGAACCGTTAACCTGGGGCCGCTACGGCTAAAAATCAAGGTTTCATTGCCGCTGCGATCCAATAGCGTCAACATCGAACGAGTCAATTTGTAGGTCTTCGCCTGACCGAGCAATGTCAGGACCATGGACTCGGCACGCATGGCCGGTTCGGGCCCTCCCATCCGCGTCACGACAAAGGGCCCCGCAGAAAACGATTGACTCGCACCAAGCTTGTACGGACCGGAGTAGCTGTTGACGCCGCTGTTGCCTGACATCCGCCCATCGGCGAACGTTGCTGTGATAGTGACGCTGGCCGGGTCAACGGAACTCACTGACCAGCCTTTCAGCATCCAGGATGTTCCCTGGAGTGGATTGGCGATGACGGCAGTTGCTGGGATGACGGTTAGCGCGATGGTGATCAGGGCGACAATCGCTGGGTAGCTGGAGAGGCGCTTCATTGTGTCTCCGCACGATCACTCTGTTGTTATAGCCAACGCTCAAGGGCAGCCAAACCTTCCAAAAAGTCGGGACTGGCACGACCACTGAATCCAGACGCTGTGATGCCCATAGGCATCGAGAAGAGAAATTCGACACTCAAGACCAAACGCATGTTCGTGTAATCACACGTAGCATCTAACCATAGAGGCTATTCACACTGAAATGGAATCAAGTGCCTTGGATACACTGTCAAGAAACCAATCTCCCCAAAGACAGCTCATTGCCACTGAAGACACTACGACAAGCCCAGCGAGACTGACCTGAAAGATGCTTGGTTGAGATGAATAACCAGCAGAGAAAGGAACAGCGTCAATCAAAACGCCCATGACTGCTCCACCAACAATACGTAGAGACACACCGGCAAAAGGGTTCTTAACGGGCATCTCCGACGGCATCGCTTCCTCTAGTGCATAAAGAAGACCATCGTACACAAGGTCATCCCAACGCTCAAGAGCAGCGGCGGGCAACGATCCTGTGCGGTTTTAAATCACCTTTGCACCCATCCGCGGAATCTTGATGTTAGCGATCAGCGCGTTGAATCCGAAGCATTTCGAATGCACCTCTCTGGAATTCGTAGTTCACACGTGTAATCGACACTCGATGACCAGCTGCACGGAGCATCTCGACGCTCCCATTGAGATGAGGGGAAAGCGCACCACCCATTTCAAGAAGTGGAAACACTCTGACTTCTTTGGCAACTCGGCATAGCTCCAGCAGCGAAGAATGGTGAAACGCCTCGTCCAGCTGACGGCTATACAAGAAAAGAAGATGAGAGCAGAGAGCCAAGTTGAAATCGCCGTCAGGGAACTGCAGTGATGGCAATGCCATGCTCAAGTAACGACCCTCAGCCGAGCCAACTGGATAGTCATCCAAGAAAGCTTCCATCGCGGCCATGCGAACCTGCCCGAGTTCCTCGACCGATGTAATATATTCCCAAACGAATTCATCCTGATTCTGCCTGGTCTGATCAATCACTTGCTCATAGGTCGTGGCAATTCGAGCTTCGATATCGGAACTACTGAATGTATAGATTGGATCACATGAAACCACTGTTTTGCCTCTTCTGGTTGCTTCGGCATTGAAGCTTGCTGGTCCATCCCCACAGCCAAGGATTCGGCCAACCATGTCAGTAGCGGTGAGTGAGAACATGGAAGTGTATTCCTCATATGAGCGATCCCAGGGAACGACTTGATCTAGCGTGAACATAGGTTGTTTGATGAATGGCTAACGCTCCAGATCAGAGACGGAGAGGTGCGGTTTTGATTGATGTGAAACGCCTGCTCCCGCCGTCTTCCTCTGGATGGAATGCCGATCCTCGCAGAACTGATGCGATTTATCTTCCATCCGCCTCCAAGATGCCGACATCCCCACCGGTCGCAAGTCTCATGAAAGCGTAGACCTCCCTGTCACAGCCAAGCCAACTGCCGACGCTTCGATTAACTTTGAAACGAACTGTCAGGACATCGCCTTCTTTACCCGACGGAAAGACCCCTGGCGCAAGGTGAACTGCATCGATGGAAGAGTCTGGAAAGGTAGCGGCGTAAAAGCGTGCCGAGTCTTCGGCGTTCCCGTCATACCAAAGACATATCGTGTTCTTAGCAACCTTTGTCATGTCGTTCTCCTGTGAGATTGGAAATTGCGCTCCTTCGTCGCAGTGATGCGATGTGTGCCCCGTTGACGCTCGAACGCTCCAGATCAGAAGCGGGCAAGAGAGCATCGTATTCACAGACAAACTCCGCTCCCGCCTTCTGCATCTGGATGTTAGCCCGCGCCTTCATACCTACACATTGCGGAGCCACCCTGAATGCCATGCGAGAAAGCCAGCGACATTAGCGGACACGGTGAACCAGAAGACCGCCACGAAGCGCGGCTTGGAACACTTGTGGCGCAATAGCTGCTGTGCAAGAAGGGCGCCAGGCCAGCCACCAGCCAAGCTAAGTAGGTGCAATGTCCTCTCCGGCGTGCGCCAGCGTCCATTGATTGCCGCCGACTTGTCGACAGCGTATGCAAAGAACGCCAAAAGGCTGAGCCCGATGTACACCGCAAGAACCATAGGCTTGATCGGCCATTGGCTTGCGACATAGAGCCAGACTAAAGCGAAGGCCGGGATCGCCACTAGCCTCGGAAGAGTCCATGATGCAGGAGACTCCGCTCGATGAATCCTCGGTGCTCGGTTATGTACTAGGGAGTGGACTGAATGCGCACGCATCTTGCCGTTTGGGCCTAGTTCAACCTCGAAGGTCAAAACTTGACCAATCGTCGGGCGGCCGGCACCAGGTGGGAAGGCCTTGATATGAACGAAGATATCCTTACCGCCCTGCGCTGTCTCTATGAACCCGAAGCCTCGCTCGTCATTCCAAGATCTGAGGTTTCCGCTTAGTCGCATAGGTTCCTTCTGCGTCGGTCCAACGCTAATACGGCGGGTCCGAGAACCCTCCCGCAAACCAACCCTGGAACCACATAAAACCCCAATGGCCTGTCTGACGGAACCCTAGATCCATTTCAGGCCAATAGATCACGGCGTTTCGCGCAGCCTGGATGGATTTTTAGACAGGTCCGTGAACCAACTGTTGTCTGCAATCCAAATCATGGATCCGCTTGTCCAAGCCAATCAAAACGTTGCCTTCGTTGCCAGAGCTACGCCAACCGTTCCAAGGTCGACTGTGCACAACTGAATGAGCACCTCGAAGGGCCATTTCGCACCTTCGCCCGCCTCAGAAATGCCAGTTGTCGACACCCTACACAAGGGCAACTGCCATCATCCGAAACTCTCCAGGGTTCGGCGCCAAGCGCCTGATTGCCACTCCTCAGCCCAACCGCTCCCTCACCCACCCAGCCATCAGCTGATTGATCTCAACGAGATCCGCCACTGGCTGATTTGTGAACGGCAGGGTCGGCAGATAGCCATCGGGACCGAACTCGGGTGTGACCGTCAGCGCCCCACGTCCCTGGGCGCGGTGGCGTTGGGCGAACAACGCCCAGCAGGATCCGTGGGCTTCCAGCGCCTCACGATGCTCGGGCGCGAAGGGGTGCGACACCTGGGGCCCCTGGGCCCATCCCACCCGCGCATGGATGTGATCCACACGGCTGGCCATGGCCTGGATCGGTGCCAGCTCCGGGGTCATCAGCCGCTCGGCCAGCACACACCAGTGGCTCAGATCAGCTGTGAGCCTCAGGGCCGGAAACGCCTCCAGGGTGCGGGCGATACCCCAGGGGTTCGCCAGGCAGCGGGAGCGGTGGGTCTCGAAGCTCACGGGCAACCCGCTGCGCTCCGCCAAGCCCAGGGCCCGGCCCCAGAAGCGCTGCTGCTCCACCCAGCCCCAGCTGTCGCTGCCCGTGATCACCGTCACCTTCAACGGCTGCAAGACCACCGACTCGGCCAGCAGGCCATCGAGCTCCTCAAGATGCTGATCGGCACTGCGCCCCAGATCGGGCACATAGCCTCCCCCGGTCACCAGCTCCAGGATCAGCGCCCGCTCAGCCTTCTCCAAGGTCGAGCGCACTGACTGGGCTTTGAGGCCAGCCAGGGCGCTGTGGCGCAGGTTCAGCTCCAGCCCGTCGAAGCCGCCGAGCTGAGAGCGCTCGATCGCCTCCGCCAGCGAACCACCAAAACCCCAAAGGCTCTGCAGCAGGAGCGGCGTCGGCGCTGGCCACTCAGGTTCTGGGCCGCCGTCCAAAGCATTCTCCATGGGGAATTCCGCCAGGAAGGCGGCTTCATTGCTGCTGCCCACCAGCTCCTGGGGGCCCAATCCGTCCCCATCGCTTGACTCGGTAACGGTCATGACAACTCCGCCCAGCGGCAAGGGTGAGCATGACTGAGCGGAGAAAGTTTCTAGGGTTCCGGTTGCGTTTTGGTTGCCTTGGCAGCCCCTTCGCCTCGTCTGGTCCGAGAGAAACACGCCGGGTTCGCCCGGTGGCACGGAGGGACAAAAGCCCGGGAGACCGCCCAGCCCCCATCCGTGATCCCCCAATGACAGAACCCTCCGGTCCCGAAGGGGCCTTCGATCGCCCCCGCCTGAGCCAGGGTGCCGAAGCGCTCGAAAAGGAAGCCCGTCTGCCGCTCACGGGCTGGCAGCAGGAGGTGGATCAGGGCCTGCGCTACGGGCTGGAGGCAGCCGAGAGCATCGTCGATCGGCGCATCTCCACTTTCTCCCGCGGTGAGCTGCCCCATTACGCGGGCATCAACACCTTCATGAAGGCGCCCTACATCGAGGACGTTCACCGCGTCGGCGAGTTCGATGTGGCGATCCTGGGGGTACCCCACGATTCCGGCACCACCTACCGGCCAGGCACCCGCTTCGGACCCCAGGGCATCCGCCGCATCTCCGCCCTCTACACCCCCTACAACTACGAAATGGGTGTCGACCTGCGCGAGTCGATCAAGCTCTGCGATGTCGGCGATATCTTCACGATCCCCGCCAACAACGAGAAGAGCTTCGATCAGATTTCCAAGGGCGTCGCCCACGTGTTCTCCAGTGGTGCCTTCCCGATCATCCTCGGCGGCGACCACTCGATCGGCTTTCCAACCGTGCGTGGGGTCTGCCGCCACCTGGGCGACAAGAAGGTGGGGATCATCCACTTCGATCGCCATGTCGACACCCAGGAGATCGACCTCGACGAGCGCATGCACACCTGCCCCTGGTTCCATGCCACCAACATGGCCAACGCCCCAGCTGAAAATCTGGTGCAGCTGGGCATCGGCGGCTGGCAGGTGCCCAGAGAGGGGGTGAAGGTCTGCCGCGAGCGCGGCACCAATGTGCTCACCGTCACCGACATCTGCGACATGGGCCTGGAGGCGGCCGCCAAGTTCGCGATCGAACGAGCCACCGACGGCACCGACTGCGTCTACATCTCCTTCGACATCGACTGCATCGACGCCGGCTTCGTTCCAGGCACCGGCTGGCCTGAACCGGGCGGGCTGCTGCCCCGCGAAGCGCTCAAGCTGCTGGAACTGATCGTGCGCCACGTGCCCGTGTGCGGCCTGGAGGTGGTGGAGGTCTCGCCGCCCTATGACGTCAGCGACATGACCTCGCTGATGGCCACGCGCGTGATCTGCGATGTGATGGCCCACCTGGTGGTCTCCGGACAGCTGCCCCGCAAGCAGAAGCCCGCCTGGCTCCATCAGGCCTGCAACATGCAGGTCGATCAGAAGTGGAGGTGAGCCATGCACGAAGTCGACATGACCAAGTGCCTGCTGCTCTCCCTCAATGAGTGGAAAGCCCAGCGCCGGCCCCAGGAGCCTGAGGTGAGCGTGGTGCACCTTGAGGTGGGCGCCTTCACCTGCGTCGAACCCGATGCGCTGGTGTTCACCTTCGCAGCGGCGGTGCAGGGAAGCTGGCTGGCTGGCAGCGAGCTGCGCATCGACACCGTGCCCCTGCGCGCCCGCTGCCTGCGCTGCGAAACGATCTACGCCCCCCATCAGGACAACGCCTACCGCTCCCCCTGCTGCGATCACCCGATGGAGGAGATCGTCTCCGGGCGTGAGCTGCGCATCCGCTCCATCGACTACGTGTTCGTCTGAACAGGTCCTCAGCGACCAAGACCTACCCATTCCCTCGCCCTGATCCCATGCATATGCCCCTGGAAGACACGCTCGGAATCAACCTGCTGGCCGCCAACCAGCACCGGGCCGAGCACAACCGCGAGCACTTCGACGCCTGGCGCCTGCTCTGCCTGAACGTGATGAGCAGCCCCGGCGCCGGCAAGACCTCCCTGCTGGAGCGCACGATCACCGCCCTGGCCCCTCATCTGGAGATGGCCGTGCTTGAGGGCGACATGACCACCCAGTTGGATGCCCAGCGCCTGGAGGCGGTGGGGGTTCCCGTGGTGCCGATCACCACCGGCCGCGCCTGCCACCTGGATGCCTCGATGGTGAGCGGTGGCCTCAAGCTGCTCCAGCAGCGCCTCGATCCAGCCTCTCTTGATCTGCTCTGGGTCGAGAACGTCGGCAACCTGGTCTGCCCGGCCGAGTTCGAGGTGGGCGAACACCTCAAGGTGGCCCTGCTCAGCGTCACCGAGGGCGACGACAAGCCGCTCAAGTACCCGGTGATGTTCCGCGAGGCGGACTGCGTGCTGATCACCAAGATCGATCTGCTCCCTTACCTGAGCGTTCAGGTGGAGCGCTTCGTGGAGCATGTTCAGCACGTGAACCCCCGGGCCCAGGTGTTCCTGCTCTCTGCCAGCAGTGGTGAGGGCCTCGATGCCTGGCACCAGTGGCTCCTGGAGCAGGTGGAGGAACGGCGCACCGCCAGTGAACCACCCTCTCAACCAACCACTGAACCAACGACAAAAGCCATCAACGACATCCTCTTCCCCGCCCTGGTGACCCGATGAGCCTGTCCATCTCCGATCCCACAGCCACCTCTTCAACAGCCAGCACTCCAGTGACGGAGAGCAGCGGCGGGAGCGATCTCAAAGCCGAGCTGGCCGCCAAGGGCGTGCGTTACGCCCTCGCCTCCTTCGTCGACCTGCACGGCGTCAGCAAGGCCAAGGCCGTGCCCCTGGCGCACCTCGGTCAGATGATGCGGGGCTCCGAGCTGTTCACCGGTGCCGCCCTCGATGGCGTTCCCCAGGAGGTGAGCGACGACGAGGTGGCCGCCGTGCCTGACCCCGTCAGCGCCACGGTGCTGCCCTGGAAAAAAGACGTGGCCTGGCTGGCCAGCGACCTGCATCTCAACGGTGCCCCATTCGAGGCCTGCAGCCGCAACATCTTGAACCGCGCCCGCAGCCAGGCGGCCGCCATGGGCTACCGCTTCAACCTGGGGATCGAAACCGAGTTCTTCGTGCTGCGCCAGGGGCCCGATGGCCAGCTCGCGCCCTACAGCGATCGTGACGTGCTCGACAAGCCCGCCTACGACGTGGTGGGGCTGCTCGACAACCTCAGCTGGCTCGATGAGCTGGTGAGCTCCATGAACGACCTGGGCTGGGGGGTCTACTCCTTCGATCACGAGGATGGCCCCGGCCAGTTCGAGATCGACTTCGATTACTCCGACGTGCTCACCATGGCCGACCGGCTCACCTTCTTCCGGCTGATGGCCAAGGAGATCGTGCGCCCCCATGGACTGGTGGCCTCGTTCATGCCCAAGCCCTTCAGCGACCGCACCGGCAGCGGCGCCCACTACAACATGTCCCTGGCGGACATTGGCAGCGGCGCCAACCTGTTCGTCTCCCCCTCAGGCGCGCCGGCCAGCGTCAGCGATCTGGCCAGGTCGTTCATCGCCGGCGTCCTGCGCCACGCCCCGGCGATCTGCGCCGTGATCGCCCCCACGGTCAACAGCTACAAGCGGCTGGTGGCACAGGGCTCGATGAGCGGCTTCACCTGGGCGCCGGTGTTCATCTGCTACGGCAACAACAACCGCACCAACATGCTGCGCATCCCTTCCCCCGGCGGGCGGGTGGAATGCCGCGCCGCCGACAGTGCCGCCAATCCCTACCTGGGGGGAGCGATGATCCTGGCGGCGGGCCTTGAAGGCATCCGCGAAGGGCTCGATCCTGGCCCCGCCAACCTGGTGAACGCCTACACCCTCAGTCCCAAGCAACTGGCCGAGCGCGGCATCACCATGCTGCCGCGCACCCTGGGCGATGCGATCGAGGCCTTCGCCGCCGATCCGCTGTCCAGAAGCGTATTCGGCGATGCCATGTTCGAGTCCTTCGTCGCCTACAAACGCGAGGAATGGGAGTCGTACCACGGCGCCGTTTCCGAATGGGAACGCAAGCGCTATCTCGAATTCTTTTAGCCCACACCACATCGGGCCAGCACTGTCCATCCCCCTTCGCCACCCCCTCATCCTCATATCACCATGAAACGCCTCTCATTCGCCCGTCGCTCATCCCGCACCCGCCTTGTTGCCTCAGCTGTGGCGGCAGCCCTCTCCGCCGGCCTACTGGTGGGCTGCCAGAAACCCGCCACCCAGGACACGCCCGTGAAAGTGGGCTACAGCGCCTGGCCCGGTTGGTTCCCCTGGAAGGTCACCGAGGACAAGAAACTCTTCGAGGCCCAGGGCGTGCCCGTCTCCATGCAGTGGTTCGATGGCTACCTCGATTCGATCAACGCCCTGAACGCCGGCCAGCTCGACTGCAACAGCCAGACCCTTAACGACACGATCAGCTCGATCGCCGGCGGCGCTGATCTGCAGGTGGTGCTCCAGAACGACTTCTCCACGGGTAACGACCAGATCATCGCCGCCAAGGAGATCACCTCCGTTGCCGGCCTCAAGGGTAAGAACGTGGCCGCTGAAGAGGGCACCGTCGACCACTTTCTGCTGCTGAAGGTGCTCAAGGATGCCGGCCTTTCCGCGAAAGACATCACCTTCGTCCCCCTGGAGACCGGCGCCGCCGCCGCAGCCTTCGCTGCCGGGAAGGTGGATGCGGCCGGGGTCTATGCCCCCTTCACCACCCAGGCCCTCAAGCGCCCAGGCAGCAAGGCGCTCAGCACCTCCAAGGACCACCCCGGCGCGATCAGCGATCTGCTCGTGTGCCGCACGGAATTCATCGCCAAGAACCCCGAGAAGATCCAGAAGATCGTCGATGCCTGGTTCGCCACCCTCAAGACCATCAAGGACGACCCCGCCGGCACCCTGCCGATCCTGGTGGAACGCTCCGGTGTGAGCGAAGCCGAATTCAAGGCCTACAACGCCGGCACCACGATCCAGACCCTCGAGGAGAACCGCGCCAACTTCAAGCCCGGAACCACCATGACCCACCTGCCCTATGCGGCTGAGCAGATCAGCGCCTTCCTGGTGGAAACGGGTCTGGCCAAAACCAAGCCTGAGCTGGGCAATCTCCTCAACTCCGCCTTCGTGGACGCCGCCAAGTGAGCGCCACGGCAACGAGAAGAGGAGACGAGACCGGGAGAGTCAGGCAGTGGTTGAGCCACCCCTGGTCGCTTGGGGTGATCGGCATTCTCGCCGTTCTCCTGGCCTGGCAGCTCGTCGCAGGCAGCGGCCTGGTGGACAAACTCTTTCTACCCAGCCCCGAGGCGGTCTGGAAGGCAGGCAGCGAGCAATACGCCCGCGGCATCCTGATCAAGGATCTGCTCGCCAGTGTGGGCCGGGTGGGGGCGGGCTTCGCCCTCTCGGCGGCGGTGTCGTTACCGATCGGCATCGCCATGGGCTGCAGTCGCGTGATCTGCCAGCTGCTGGAGCCGCTGATGGGACTGATCCGCTACATGCCAGCCCCCGCCTTCATCCCCCTGCTGATTATCTATTTCGGTCTTGGGGAAGAACCGAAGGTGCTCCTGATCTTCATCGGAACGGTGTTCTTCAACACCCTGATGATCATGGATTCGGTCAAGTTCGTGCCCTCCGAGCTTCGGGAAACGGCCCTCACCCTCGGGGGTCACGGCTTCCAGATCGTCACGAAGGTGGTGGCTCCGTTCATCGCCCCCCAGGTGATCGACACCTACCGCATCAACATGGCCTCCGCCTGGAACCTGGTGATCGTGGCCGAGCTGGTGGCCGCCAATGAGGGGCTGGGCAAACGCATCTCCCTGGCCCAGCGGTTTCTGCGCACCGATGAGATCTTCGTCGGACTGATCGTGATCGGACTGATCGGTCTGGCGATCGATCTGGGCTTCCGGCTGCTGATGCGCCGCGCCTGCTCCTGGGCCAACTGACACCGCCTCCTCACCCATGCACCTTTCGGTATCCGGCGTCAGCAAGACCTTCGGCAGCGGCAGCAAGGCCAAGCTGGTGCTTGATGACATCAACCTGGAGCTCGACTCGGGCGAGTTCGTGGCCCTGGTGGGCAGCTCAGGTTCAGGCAAATCCACGGTGATGCGCCTGGTGGCCGGCCTTGAGCTTCCCAGCAGGGGCACGATCAGCGTGGATGGCCTGCCGGTGAAGGGCCCGGGTTCCGACCGGGGCATGGTGTTCCAGAAATACAGCCTCTACCCCTGGCTGAATGCGGCCGAGAACGTGGCCTTCGGGATGCAGCTCCAGGGCCGCCCCAAGCGGGAGGTGAAGGAGCGCACCGCCTATTTCCTTGAAGTGGTGGGGCTCTCCGAGGCGGCCCGCCGCCTGCCGCGGGAGCTCTCCGGGGGAATGCAGCAACGGGTGGCGATCGCCCGTGCCCTGGCCGCCGATCCCAAGGTGCTGCTGCTGGATGAACCCTTCGGCGCCCTGGATCTTCAGATCCGCGAGACGATGCAGGAGTTTCTCTACCAACTCTGGGAGCGCACCGGCCTGACCGCGCTGCTGATCACCCACGACGTCGAGGAGGCGTTGCTGCTGGCCCAGCGGGTGCACATCATGGCGCCGCGGCCGGGACGGATCGTGCGCACGGTGGAAGGGAAGCTGGATCGCCATGATCTCTCGTTCCTGCGTCTCTCGGCGCCGTTTCTTGAGCTGCGGGAGGAGCTGGCCAACTACCTGCGGGTTCTTGACAGCACCATGGGCTGATGGCTGTTGCCTCGCCATTCGACGGGTCACCCTTCCTGCCGGCCCTGTCCTACACCTCGCCCGATGTCGCCGAGTGGGAGCAGCTCGTCTACGCACGACGGTTCTGGCATCCGATCGCGCTGGTCTCGGAGTTGCCGGTTGGGGCGGCGCTCAGCCGGAATCTGCTGGGGGTGGAGCTTCTTCTCACCCATCCACCGGACCTTGGGCCGAGGGCGTTCCTGAACCAGTGCCCGCACCGGGGCGTGGCCCTTCTGGCTCCGGCGAGCAACCAGAACCACTGCCGCAAGCTTATTTGCCCATACCACGGCTGGACCTATGCCCCCGATGGCCGCCTCCTGGCGGCAGCTCGGGAACGCGACTTCTGCTCGCCCTTCGAGCGCCGCGACTGGAATCTTGTGAACCTGGAAATCGAACGGGGCGGACCCTTCCTGTGGGTGCGGCTGCCTGCCCAAGGCATGGGTGACGACGAGACGGGCCCGCCGCTGGCGGAGCAGCTGGATCTGCTGTGGGAGGTTGGGGGCTGGGGCGATGACTCGACGTCGTCACCAGTACCCCTACCCCTCTGGGGCAGAAGCCAGCGCACCCTGGCCTGCAACTGGAAGATCGCCCATGACAACACCCTCGACGACTATCACGTCGCCATAGCCCATCCAACGACGCTGCACCGCCTCCAGGGGCCTGTGAGCGCCTACCGCCATGTGTTCGGCCGCTGGTGCAACCTGCTGGCCACGCCGGTGCCTGGCTCAGGCAACTTGGCGGCAGAGTTCCTCACCTTCGCGGTGCCCCCCTGGAACCATCTCCTGCTGTGGCCCGATGGCACCACAGCCCTGATCGGCTTTCACCCCGAGGCCATCGATCGCTGCCGGATGGAGCTGACCCTGGCGGGTCCAATCGAGCAATCAGCTCTGGCAATAGCACAGCTCGATGAAATGGCGGCCTTCCTTGAGGAAGACAGGGCCCTGGTGGAATCGGCCCAGCGGGCCTACGCGAGCCCGGGGTTCAGTCCGGGTCCGGCCCATGGACTGGAGCGCCGCATCCTGCATCACCAGGCCCACTACCGAGCGCAGCTGGGGCGCTCGGGTCTCCCTCAGGCCGAAGCCATGGCGGGCTGATCAAGCAGGTCGGCCTTGATGTCGAGGTAGGCGGCTTCCTTGAACAGGGCGAGCTTGGCGTCGGCATCACCAGCGGCCACGGCGGCGCTGTAGCGCACGCGAAGGGAGTTGATCAAGGCGGCCTGGCGGGCAGCGGAGTTGGTGGGTGCGTTGGCCATGGTGGAGGGAGCAAGAGCTCACAATTTCCGTATCAACCATAACAATCTTGTCCAGGGGGGCGTTCGCCCGACCGACCGCCCGCCAGGTGGTGAAGACCGTCCACCAGCCGCTCAAGGGCCTCGTCGAGGTCAGCGCCGTCAAGCACCCCGTAGCTGAGCCGCAGGGCACAGCCCGTCAGCCCGAAGCTGCTGCCACTCACCAGCGCCACCCGGTGCTCCCGCACCAGCCGCTCCATCACCACATCCGCCGTCAGGGGAGTGTCGAGTTCCAGCAGGGCATAGAAGGCACCCTCGGGCCTCACCAGCAGGCGCCATGGGGCACCGGGCATGTCCAGGGCCGCCAGCACCCGCTGCCGCCGCGGCGCCAATCCCGCAATGCGCCGGCGGCACCAGGCCGAACCTGCCTCCAACGCCGCCAGGGCCGCCACCTGGGTGATCCGGGGCGGGCCGATCAGCACTGTGTCTTGGATCTTGGCCAGATCCGCCAGCAGCGGCCTGGGCACCACCGCATGGCCCAGGCGCCAGCCGGCCATGCCATAGGCCTTCGAGAACGAGCGCAGGGTCACGGTGTGGGCACCACTGCCGGGGGCACTGCCGGGGCTCCAGTGAGCGGCGCCCCCGTAGGTGAACAGGTGGTAGGCCTCATCGTGCAGGTGCACCAGGCCACGGCTGGCGCAGAGCTGGTTGATCGCCTCAAGCGCCGGCCGCGGCACCACCGCGCCGCTGGGGTTGTTGGGTGAAACGGTGACGATCGCCCGGGTGCGGGGGCTGATCTGCGCCGCCAGCCGTCCTGGATCCAGCTCACCGCCTGGGAAGCGCACAGACACCGGCACCCCGCCCGCCAGGCGCACCGCCATCTCATGGTTGAAGTACCAGGGGACGGGCAGCAGCACCTCATCACCTGGATCGAGCAGCACCTGCATCAGGGCGCTGAAGGCCATGTTGCTGCCGGCGGTCACGAGCAGTTCGCTCGGCTCCAGATCAAAGTCGTCTTCCTCACGCAGCTGGCGGCGAAGCCGATCCAGCAGCGGTGCATCGCCAGCCACCGGCCCATAGACATCGAGGCACGGATCGGCCGGGCCGGGATCATCGCCGCCAGCGGAGCCCCCCCGCGCCTGCGCCTCAGCCAGCACCTCAGCCAGGGCCTGGCTCACCTGGGGCGGCGGGCCCCAGCTCACCATCCCCTGCCCCAGAGACAAGGTGCCGGGGGTGGCTCGGATGAGGCTCCCCAGCACCGGAATCACCGGGCTCTGCACCGCTGCCAACCGCCGGGCTGGAAGAACGCTCATGGCCGAATGGACGCGATCAATGGGTTGAACAACATCAGCGTGATGGATTGAAACAGCCGTCTCACAACTGATCGAAGCCCGGCGCCGTGGGCTCAGGCCCCTGACGGGGTGGCACAGAACGGGGGGCGGGGGGGCGGCTGGCCGGCGACTTGGCGCTGGGGGTGCGCAGGCCCGGTGGCATCTCACCCCCAAGCCCCAGCCCATCGAAGTTTCCCTCCGGCGGCCGGCTCTGCAGCCGTTGCAGCTGATCGGCCAGCTGCTGCTGCTGGCGGGCCAGATCAGACACCTTGGCCCCCTCCTCCTCCAGGTCATGGAGGCGCCCCACGGTGGCACGAAGCTGCTGCTCGAGGGTGTTGGTGCGCTCCAGGGCGCGGGTGTTCTCAAGGGTCTGAAGGCGTTGCTCCAGCCGCCGCAAGCTCAGGTTCTGCTCCTGCACCCGCTGGATCGCGACCACGAACAGCACCGCCAAGGTCGCGGTCAGCCCAGCTCCGACGGCCTGGATCCAGGGGATGGCATGCCCTTGATCGGATTGCTTGGGGGGGGAAGAGGCCATGGAGATCGCACCGCGACGACCAATTGGCCAACCACGATGCTCCAACAACCGCCACGCACTGGTAGACAAGCGGAGAACGACTACCTTCGCCATGCCTGCCTGGATTCTCATTCTTGTCGTTCTGGTGACGATCTACCTGGTGATCCAGCCCAGCCACAAGGCCTACGAGAAGTATCTGCAGCTGCACCGGCCGGCCTGGTTCAACTTCGAGAGCAAGATCCCGTTGATCTGGGTGGGCCTCTACGTCTGCTTCTACTTCTCTGCACGACTGGTGCTGGAACCACGTTGGTCCTGGAGTTTCGCCTTCAGCTACCTGGCCCTGGTGGTGCTTGCCCAAAGCGTCAGTTGGCTGGTCTGCCTCAGCCGCTCACCGATGATCGGATTGCTGCTGGGGGGCGTGGCCTGGATCTGGGCCCTGATCCTGCTGAAGGCCGTGGCATCTGTGTCGGCCATGGCCGCCTGGCTGTTGGTTCCCTACCTGCTCTGGGGACCGGTGGCGATGCTGGGCTTCTGGCAGATCAGCAAGTTGAACCCCGCCATCCGCCGATCCCGATAAGACTGAGCAAGTGCCACCCCACCTGCCATGAGCCTCACCGATCTCGACGCCTTTCTGGAGCACGCCCGCCACACTCCGGCGCTGGAGACCCAGCTGAATGGCCCCCTGGAGCTGGAGGCGCTGCTGGAGCTGGCCGCCGCCGAGGGTTTCGCTCTCAGTGAGGCGGACGTGCTGGCGGCCCAGGAGCGGGAGGAAGCTCAGCTGAGTGACGAGGAGCTCCAGCAACGCGCCGGTGTCGATGCCCGCAAGCTGCGCTCGTTCATTCCTTCCTGAGCCAGCGCCCATCACCACCCAGTTCTGGCCGCCGCTGGGGCCGCCGCTGGAGCTCATGGCTCCCGGTAGATGATCCGCCCGCGCTCGTCGTTGCCCACATCGAGCAGATGGGCGAACAGCAACCGCTCGATTTCCTGGCGCACCGGCTCGATCGGCACCGGCTCCTGGTGCTCCAGGTCCAGCAAGGCGTCATTGAGGGTGAAGCCCGCCTCGCCCCGACGGCGGGCCAGCTCGAGCAACTGGCGGTCCAGGGGCCTGGCCATGGGCCCCTCGCTGCGATTGGCGCCACGCACCAGCCGGGGCACCAGGAACAGATCCACCAGCTGGCCGAAGCCGCAGCAGCCGAAGGTGAGCAGCAGGAAGGCACCACTGAGCGGGCGACGGGTGTAAAACCGCTGAATCCCGCAGAGGCCCACAAAGGCCAGGGCCCAGAGCAGGTAGGTGGCCGTGAGGCTGCGCCGATCCTGGAGAGGCGGCGGCATGGGACGGCGGGTCAGCAGGATCCGGCGCAGACGGAAGAGAAGGGCCAAAGGGTTCAAGGGCCGGAGGGCCAACCTTGATCTTGGCAACAGCTGGGTGCGCAGGGGCGAATCCGTAGGGGAGGACATCCGTGCAGGCGGAGCCCCGCCAGGGCCCACCTGGCCTTTTTAACGTCATGTGAACACGTGGCCTTGCTCCCCTTGTTCGACCGCACCGAGGATCCGCTGGCCCTCAGTCGCCAGTTCACGATCGCTCTCCACAGCCGCGCCATCGACACCTGCACCGATCTCGAGGAGCTCAAGCAGGTGGCCAAAACTCTCCTGGAGGCCTGGCAACTGCAGGCCTCCTTCAGTGCCGCCTACGGCGCCCGCCTGCTGGAGCTCGAACCCCGGTGAACAGCACCGCCGCAACGGGGCCCCACCCCGCCCTACTCACCCGGTTCGGGGGACCGCAGCCCCCCACCTTGTTGGTTCTGCTGCTCGCCGCCCTGCTCGCGGCACTTCTCGAGCTGGCCCTCGCCGTTCCAGCCTTCGCCCTGGCTCCCGAGCACTACCTCTGTGACGGTGATCCGCTGCTGGCCCAGGTGGAAAACGGCGCTGTCGATGCCTTGAATCTGCCCAACACCGCGGCCGGCACCTTGCCCGGTGCGGTGGTGCTGCTGCGCTGGCGGGACCAGGTGCTGCAGCTGCCGCGCACCAACAACGCCGGCGATCCCAGCTACAGCGACGGCCAGTGGTGGTGGAGCCTCGAGGATCCTGAGCATCCGCGCTTCCTGCAGAGCCGGGGCGTGGTCAGCCGCTTCGCCTGCGAACGCCAGGGAGGCGCGGCCTGAGCGCTCCCGATCACCAGGCCTCGTGATCGGGATCCACCTGCAGCCCCCTGGCCGATAGAGCCAAGCGGCGGGCAAACAGCAGCAGGGGATAGACCGCCTGGGCCCGCCCAGGGTCCGCCAGCAAGGGCCCGAGCAGCTTCAGCAGCGGCGCACTGGGCTGCATCCGAGCGCAGAGCCACTGGATCGCCTCCGCGCCATGGAACAGCTGCTCACCATCAATCAGCACCGCCCCACGGCTGAGGTCGAAGCCCTGTTGCCGCAGCTCCCGGCGCAGGTCCCGGTCGCTGCGGCCATCGCGGATCACCAGGCCGGGCAGACCACCGCGCAATTCACTGAGCAGGGCGAAGTGACGGCAGAAGGGGCAGCCCCCGTCGAACACCAACTGCGGCGCCGGGGAGTCTTGGGCCCCAGGGGCCAGCCTTGATTCCAACCCTGTGGAACGTGCATGGACCATGGCCAGGGCAAGAGAAGCTGCTGGCTCCATCCTGGCGAGCTGAGCAGGTTGAACGTTGCGTCGCGCAGCTTCCCTGGGAATCACTTGCTTGCCGGCCATGGCAGCCCAGGTGGTCTGGTTCAATCGGGATCTGCGGATCCACGACCACGCCCCCTTGCGGGAGGCGGCGCGCCAGGAATCGGTGTTGCCGCTGGAGCTCGTCGAGCCCGGCCTGTGGGCTGAGAAGGATGCCTCCGGCAACCCATGGGCCTTCTGCGCTGAAAGCCTCCTGGACCTGCGCGAGCAGCTGGCGGGCCTTGGCCCGGTGCAGGGCGCTCTGATCACCCAGGCGCGGCTGCCCCCGAGATCGAGCACCACCGTCAACCGACCCATCGACCCACCCATGGCCCATCGGCACTTTCACCGACCCCGGCATGGGCGCGGGGCGGTTCGTGAGCGTGGCGGACGCGGCCGATCTGCCACTGATGCGCACGCACCCCCCTGGGAGGTCGTGGGATGCAGCGGAAACGGAACTGCTCCGCTTAGGTTCCGGCCTACGCCTTGACGCCAAGCCCAGCCGTGACCCTCACCACCGCCCCGACCCTCACCAGCAGCAGCTTGCTGGAGGTGTTGCGCCACCGCTACGCCACCAAGGCCTTCGATCCCAGCCGCCGCATCGACGCCGAAACCTGGGCCGCCCTCGAGCAGGCCCTGGTGCTCACCCCCTCCTCCTACGGGCTGCAGCCCTGGAAGTTCCTGGTGATCACCAACCCCGACCTGCGCGCTGAACTGCGACCGCACTCCTGGAACCAGTCCCAGATCACCGACGCCTCCCACCTGGTGGTGTTCCTGGCCCAGCGCACGATCCTGGCGTCGGATGTGGAACGGCTGATCAGCGCCACCAGCGCCGCCCGCGGCGTCCCGGCCGAGTCGCTTGCTCCCTACCGCGACCTGATCCTCAAAGATCTGGTCAACGGCCCGCGCAGCGCCGTGATCAACAACTGGGCGATCAACCAGGTGTACATCGCCCTGGGCAACTTCCTCACCTGCGCCGCCGTCCTGGGGGTCGACACGACACCGATCGAAGGCTTCTCACCGGCCGATTACGACAGGGTCCTTGGGCTGGAGGGCAGCCCCTATCACTCCGCCGTGGTGGCGGTCGCCGGTTACCGCAGCGGTGACGACAAGTACGCGGCCCTGGCGAAAGTGCGCTATGCAGCTAATGAGCTGATTCAGCACCTCGGCTGACGCCCCTTGATGGCCCTGCGCCTCCCGCCCTACGACCCCCTGCCGCCCCCGCCGCCCCGCAGCGAAGCCCTCGTGGAGGTGGCGCTGGCGGAGCTCCAACCCACCCAACTGTGTGTGGGGCTGGCGGAGGTCCGGAGCCGGCGGGAAGACTTCCGAGCTGAAAACCGCGATCAACGCCGGGGCTACCTCAAGGAAAAACCCGTGCCCCTGGTGCGCAGCGGCAGCGGAGAGCTGTGGATGGTGGACCGCCACCATCGCCTGCGGGCCCTGATCGAGCTGGATCCGGCCGCCAGCACCTTTGGCTACGTGGTGCTGCAACTCCAGGAGAGCAACCGCGTCGACGTGCTTGACGCCCTGCACCAGCGCGGCTGGCTCTACCTGTTCGATGGCCGGGGCCGTGGGCCCCTGGCGCCGGCCGTGCTGCCGAGTCGGTTGGAGGCGCTGGAGGATGACCCCTATCGCAGCCTGGTCTGGAAGCTCAAGCGCGAGGGGGTGATTGCCCCGGCCCCGCTGATTCCGTTCCATGAATTCCGTTGGGGGGCCTGGCTGCGCAGCCGACGCCTGCCCCCCTTCAGCTCCGAGCGCCTCGAACCGGCCCTGCCGGCGGCCCGGGCCCTGGCCCGTTCCAGTTCAGCGGCCCTGCTGGCCGGATGGAAGGGGACTGGGGTCTGAGGGCAGCGGCGAACGGGTCGGCAGCGCCGCCAGCAGCGCCGACAGGCCCACCAGGGCCAGAAGCCAGGCCCAGAAGGGCAACCCCTGGGGAAGCCTCGGGCCCCTGGGTTGGCGCTGGCCCGGGCCCCGCTGGGCCGCCCTGGCGGCGGACTCCCCCAGCGGGGTGCCGCAACGGCCACAGACCATGCGACCGGCCAGGCTGCGATCCCGCCGAACCGACCAGCTTCCGCACTTGGGGCAAGACACGCGACCGTCTGCTTTGGCCCCACCAGTCTGAGCGCTTGTCATGCTGGGGTGACGGTGTTGCGCCCAGAGCCACCGCCGTGGACGCCTCCATGGAACGATCCTGGAAACAACCGCCAGCCCACTGGCGCGACAGGGCCGAAGCGGGCCGGGCCCTGGCAGAGCGGCTCAGGCCATGGCGCGGGCACCCCAACGCGGTGCTGCTCGCCCTGCCCAGGGGGGGCGTGGCGGTGGCGGTGGAGCTGGCACGCACCCTGGCGTTGCCCCTGGAGACCTGGGCCGTGCGCAAGATCGGCCATCCCTTCAACCCTGAGGTCGCCATCGGCGCGGTGGCCCCCGGCGGGGTGGTGCTCTGGGACGCGAGCGCCCGGGCGCAGCTGGGCCTCTCCCCCCAGCAGGAGCGAAGGCTCGTGGCGGAGCAACATACGGAGCTGGCACGGCGCCAGCGGATCTTCGGGGATCCTGAGGCAGTGTCCCTGCGAAACCGCTGCCTGATCGTCGTCGACGATGGGGTGGCAACGGGGATGAGCGCACGAGCGGCGCTGCAATCCCTGGCCCAGCTGGGGCCGGAGCGGCTGATCCTCGCGGTGCCGGTGATTGATGCAGCGGTGGTGCCGGTGCTGGAGCCCCTCGTCGACGAGGTCGTGGCCCTGGCCGTCGTACGGGAGCTGCGGTCGGTGGGGGAGCACTTCCGCCGGTTCGAGCAACTCAGCGACAGCGACGTGCAAAGCCTGCTGGCGGGCGCAGGCAGACTTCAGACACCCTGAGGCGTTGCAGCCATGATCCGAGCGTTGCTCAACCTGATCTGGTTCGTGCTCGGAGGGCTGGTGATGGGCCTGGGCTGGTGGCTGGCCGGCTTGGTGGCGGCACTCACGATCGTGGGCCTCCCCTGGGCCCGGGCCTGCTTCGTGATCGGCAACTTCTCCTTCTTTCCCTTCGGCAAGGAGGCCGTCAGCCGCCTGGAGGTGACCGGCCGGCGTGACCTGGGCACCGGGCCGCTGGGGTTCATCGGCAACGTGATCTGGTTCCTGGTGGCGGGGTTGTGGCTGGCGATGGGCCACCTCACCTCTGCCCTGGCCTGCTTCGTGACGATCATCGGCATTCCCTTCGGCTGGCAGCACCTGAAGCTGGCGGTGATCGCCCTGGCTCCGATCGGCGTCACCGTGGTTCCCGTAGGCGCCGGTGCCCCTGCAGGGGCCCTAACCAGACCGTGACCGCCAGCCAGTGGATGAGCAGCGGCGGCCAGAGGGAGCCGCTGAGGTCGTAGGCCACGAGGCAGGCCAACCCCAGCAGGGTGCACTGCACCAGGAAGCGGGGATCGTGGAACACCCCCCTGGCCTCGGGGTACCAGGTGCGCTCTGCCAGGGGGTGGTAAATCACGAACAGCCCCAGGCTGAGGGCGCCCCAGGCGAGCGTGCCGGGAAGGGCTTCCCCCTCCAGCGGATGGGGCAAGAGAGCCACACGAAACAGCAGCTCCTCCAGCAGCGCGGGCATCAACAACCAACCAAGGGCCCGGCGCAGCAAGGGCCCCGGCGGTCCCCAGAGCACTTGCTCGCGAAGGAAACCGGAGCGGTGCCCCAGGGTCAGGGCCAGCAGGGCATAGGGACCCAGGATCACCAGGGTGAGCGCAACGGTCCGCCAGCCGGTGGGCATGAACAGGGCATCGGCGATCCGACGCAACAGGGTGGCCACGGGCGGGAGTTGACCCAACAGTCCGGTCGGGGCCAGCGGGGCGAGGCGGTCGTCTGCGCCGGGGATCAAGTTGGTGCGCAGCACGTGCAGCTGGGCGCCATGGCCCAGAAACACCCGGGCAAGATCGTCGTGGCCGCGGCGAGGCAGAACCGTGCGCCAACTCAGAAGGGCAACGCGCAGGCCGGTGTTGCGACGGAAGGCGGCGCCCTCGTCGATCCCATCCGACGCCTGATCCACCAGGGCCCCATTGCGCCGCCAGTCGGCGCGCATCTGACCAAACGGCGTGAGCAGGTCATCAAGGGAACGCGTGAGCCGATCAAGGGCCGCCAAGCGCTCGGGATCGAGGGTTGAACGCTGGTCTGAGCTAGGGCCAGAGCGGGGGACGGAGGCCAACCGCTCGCGCAGGCGCTCCACGGCAATCGCCAGGGCCTGGCTGGAGTCCTGCACGCAGGAGATCGCGGCGCCCACCCCGTTGAAGCCGGTGCCGTCACCGCTGCGGTAGCGCGCCATCAGCACTTCGGCCTGCCGTTGCAGTTCCGGCAGCAACGACAACCGCTGAGCGCCGACGGTGCCCTCAAGGCCAGCCGGTTCATCGAAGAGGTCGAGCTTCACCAGCAGATCGGAGAATGGTCGGGTGCCCAGCCAGCCCCGTCGCAGGTCACCGCCATAGGCGCTCCAGTCCTGGGTGCCGGCCACGATCCCATCGGGATTGTTGGCATAGATCTGGTGATAGCGCAGGGCGAACTGGGGTTCGCCCGTAAACGGGTCGCGCACCACCTCCGCCTCACCGAAGGCGAAGTGACCGGTGACGGTGAAGAACGGCACGGGCTCCGCCTGGCGGCCACCGATGCCCCCAAACGTATGGATTACAAGGGCGTGGTCTCCCAGGCTCCAGGGGACCGGAGCCGCCGGCGAGAGCTCCACCCGCGAGAAGGTTCCCCGTTGCAGGTTGGTGGGGGCCCAGTTGCCGCGCAGCAGGTAACGCCAGCTCAGCGAACGGCCCTGGAGCAGCTGGTCGGCCTTCAGTTGGAACAGGGCCCGGGGACGCAGGGACTGGACGGTGAACAGCCCCGTGACATCGGGGGATCCGTAGAGGTACCAGCCCTGCTCGCCGATCGGGTTGCGCGCCAGGCCCAGGGGGCTGGACATCCACCGGCCGTAGCGGTTGGGGGGCTGCTGGGGAATGCGCACGGTCGTGATCGGACCGCTGAACGACCCCTGCTGGCGGTTGTAGTGCTGGACCCGGAAGCGATCGGAGGACGCCCGGCCCGCGACGGCTGACGCCGGGCCAAGGATCCGCACCAGCGCCTCCCAGCGGCCGGTGGTCTGAATCGGCGGCCGGCCGATGCGAAGGCAGGGAAGAGCGGCAGCGGCGCTGCCTTCAGCGGCGGAGCCAGCAGCGGCGCTGCCGTCAGCGCTGAGCCGATCGGCAGCCACCAGGGTCACATCCTGCAGTTCCACGGTCACGTCATCGCGGGGGCGGGCCCCCGCCAGGGACTGCAGCGGTCCCACCCGCCGGCGGCCATCAAGGCGTGCGGGCACGACGTTGCCATCGGCGAGGGCAGCGCGGGCGGCGGCATCCAGGCGGATGTCGGAGGTGACCGCGCGCACCAGCTGTCGCAGTTGTGGGTCCTGCTGCCAGCCCAGGCGCAGGCGCCGGCCCAGCAACGACGCCTGCGCCGCTGGGGTCTGCTCCAGTTCGATCCAGACCCAGTCCTGGTCCGGTGCGCCCGGGGCCTGGGCGAGCTCGCGCTCCGTCGGCAGGATCAAGCGCCCGAGCCAGTCGGCATGGGGCCGATAGAGGGCGGGATCCGGTCGTTGACCCTGGGGGTAGTGGGCGCTCTGGTTGAACGGAGCGCGCTCGCTCAGGGCATCACTGGAGAGCGGTGAGGGAGCGGCCGGGGTGCCGATTGGTGTGCCGACCTGCGGGGAAGCGGCCACCGACGCCAGGGCTGGGCTGAACAGGGCTGCGAGCACCAGGACCAGGGCCAGCGACAACGCCAGCAGGGCCATGGGCCGCCGCTGCCCGATCAACGAGCGAATCGAGGCGCTACGAAGTCCTTGAGCCACCATCATCGTCGTCACCACAGGCTCAGCAGGGGCGGCACCCGATCGAGGCGCCAGAGCTGGCGATGGGTGCGCAGCAGCTCCTGGCCGGCGATCGCCTGGACCTGAAGCTCGGCAAAGATCGAATTCGCTGTGACGATGCCCTCGACGATGTTCTCATCCCCGGCCTTGAGCCCGGCCTCGACCGTGGCCGGAGCCAAACCAAGACCCAGCCCGACAAAGCGCTGACGCCGCACCTGCTGCTCCCCGCAGAAACCCACCAGCCGGAGCGGCTCACCCGGTCCGGTCGGCCCCAGACGCCGGGCCAGGGCGGGGCTGAGGAACAGGCCCTCGGCGCCGGTGTCCGCCAGGGCCGCCACAGGACCGAAGGGGCTGCTGAGCTCGATCAGGGGCACCCCCCGGGCCCAGCGCAGGGGCAGGGTGCGGCGCGGGGGCATGGGGCCAGATTGGGCCACGGCTCCCTCCCCGAGGCGAAGGCGCTGGCCCACCGGATCGATCCAGACCGGGAGGCGCCTCAGCAGCGGCACGCCCAGCACCCCATCGACGCCCGGCGGCAAGGCCCCCAGCGGCATCACCAGGGCCTCGGCCGAGCGCACCGTGAGCTGGTCGGCGCCGTCACCGAGGCGCAAGGAAGGCAGGTGCGTCCGCCGGGGGCGCAGTTCAGCGCAACCGCTGCCACCCCCGGCCAGGCCGAAGCGTGCGGGCGGCACGGGTTCGGAACGGAGCCCCAGGCGCCGGGCCGCCTGAGACGTCAGCATCGAGGAGGAGGCCCCGGTGTCGAGCAGCAGCCGCAGGCTGCCGCGATCCGTGCGCAGGCTGAGCACCGGCGTATCGCCGCCAGTAGCCCGCTCCAGGGGAACGGTGCTCCCGCCACTGGGAATCCCCCCCGCCAGGGGATCACCCTTGAGCTGGAGCAGGGCGGCGCAGACGGCCAGCATGGGGGGCCGATCCAGACCGGAGAACCAATCGTAGGGCCGGCCATCGGGTCGTCAGCATGGGGACATGACTCCCAAGCCGTTGTTGCCCCAACACCGACGCTTTCGGGCGGTGGTCCCACGCACTGGGGGAGCGCAACGTTGGCCGCCCAGCCTCCTGGGGACCCTGCTGGTGCTGGTCCTGCTGGCTGGGGACGGGGGCTGGACGGCGCCAGCAGCCGAGAGCGAACCGGAGATCTGCGTGATCGCCCCGAGAGTGGAGAGCGACGCCGATGGCCGGGTGGGTGGAACCGTGCCCAGCGCGACTCCCACCCTGGTGGTGGCCGAGCCGCTGAGCGAGCTGCGCATCGAGCGCGACGGACGCCTGATCTGGCGGGGCCAGGTGGCGGCCAACGTGCGAGCCGGCACACCGATCGCCTGGCCCCTGGCGCCCCTGAAGCCTGGGGAGCCGGTGATGTTGCGCCTGCGTCCGAGGGGGGTGGCCGCTGGCCGCTTCGCCTCTGTGCGGCTGCGGGCGGCGGCGGCGCCGGTGTTGCGCTCCCACATCCAGCTGGTGAAGCGCCTGGGCCGGGATCCCCAGTCCTGGGAGCGCGCGGTGGAGGAGGCGCTTTCCCGCCAGCAGGTGCCCCTGGCCTGGGCGCTGCTGTTCGATCCCCGCGCCCCGGCGTCAGTGGCGCTGCAGGACTTGCGGGCCGAGCTGCTCAGCCGGGGCTGCGGGCCCGGCGGGGGCTGAGCTGGTGGTGTCCGCCTGGATCCTGTGGATCACCTCGATCACGCTGGGGGCGCTCAGCCTCGGGCTGGCCCTCTGGTGGGGACAGCCCCAGGTCCTGCTGCCGCTGCTGGAGAGGCTGCAGCCCGGGGTGATCTGGCACGGACCCCGCCCAGGCAAGGCCGTGGCCTTGAGCTTCGATGACGGCCCCGATCGGCGCGACACCCCCGCCGTGCTGGCGCTGCTGGAGCGCCACGGGGCACGGGCGACGTTCTTTCTGATCGGCGAGCGGGCCCGGGCCCACCCCGAACTGGTGCAGGCGATCCGCTCGGCGGGCCATGAACTTGGGAACCACTACGACAGCGACCGCTTCCTGCTGGGGGAGGACCCACGGACCTTTCTGGCCAAGCTGGAGGCCACCGAGGCCGCCCTCGGCACCGACTCAGGCCCGCGGCTGTTCAGGCCCCCCCGGGCCCTGATCTGGCCCTGGCAACTGCGGTTGCTGCAGCGACGCGGCTACCGCTGCGTACTGGGCAGCGCCTACCCCCACGACGGAGAGGCCCGCCCGCCACTCACCTACATCCGTTGGCTGCTGGAGAAGAACCTGGTGCCCGGCGCGATCCTGATCCTGCACGAGGGGAGCAGCGGCTCCAGCCGCAGCCTGGCGGCCCTTGATCAGGTGCTGGCCACGGCCCGGCGCCGGGGCCTGGCGGTGCTGCCCGTGGGGGACTTGCTGGATCCCCGAGGATGAGGGGATGGTGGAAGGTCCTTGGTGCTGAAGCTGCTGGTGGTGCTGCACGCCCTGGGGGCCTCGGTCTGGACAGGTGGCCACCTGCTGCTGGCCGTCAGCGTGCTGCCGCCGGCCCTGACGGCAGGCGATCCGGAGCCGATCCTGCGCTTCGAGCGCTCGTTCGAACGGCTTGGAATCGGAGCCCTGGCGCTGCAGATGGCCACGGGCCTGTCCCTGGCGCGCCTGGATCTCGGCCGTTGGGACGCCCTCTGGGACTTCGAACCGGGGATCGCTTCAAGCGTTGATTTCAAGCTGCTGCTGCTGGCGGCGACGCTGGCCCTGGCCCTGCAGGCGCGGCTGTGCCTGATCCCCCAGCTCACGGCCGCCACCCTGCCGCGGCTGGCGGTTCAGATCGTGATGATCACCGTGCTGGCGGTGGCCATGCTGAGCCTGGGGGCCGGCATCCGTCTCGGAGGGCTGTGGCCGTGATGGCGCTGCTGCTGGCCGCCGCTCTGGCGCAAGGGCCTCTGGCCCCTGGGCCTTTGGCCCCCAGGTCGCTGGACAGCCTGCCGGCGGAGTTGCAACCGCTGCTGCGGGAGTTGCGACAACGGGGTTTCACAGTGCTGCTGCAGGCACCGCCTCGAAGAGGGAACTACGGACTGTTCGAAGCCAAAAGCAAGACGCTCTGGGTGGCGCCGGTGGCCTTTGATCTGGGCATCGGCCGGCAGACTCTGCTGCATGAGGCGGCGCATGCGGCCCAGAGCTGCCCCCGCGGGGTGCTGACGCCGATCGGCTGGAAGGTGACCCTCTCACCCGTGGTGGAACGGGAGATCGGCGGCATCCTCACCACCCGGTATGGCCACGGCAACCTGGCGGTGGAGCGGGAGGCCTTTGGGCTGCAGGGGCAGGCGGACGCGGTCAGCAAGCTGATCACCGCCCTGCGCCAGCGCTGCAAGGCTCCCGCCTGACGGGGACATCTAGGCTTGCCCGAGCAGGCTGTCTGAACCACCGTGACCGTCGCTCCCCCGTTCAGCCTGCGGGCCGCCGCCGGCGGTGGCGACCTGCTCCTGCGGCAACTCTTTGACGCGGATAACGGCAGCTACACCTACCTGCTCGCCGACGTGGAGGCCCGGGAAGGGGTGCTGATCGATCCTGTGTTCGAGCAGCACAGCCGTGATCTGGCCCTGATCGAGGAGCTGGAGATCGATCTGGTGGCCTGCCTCGACACCCACGCCCACGCCGACCACATCACCGGCGCCTGGCTGATGCGGCAGGCCACAGGCTGCGCCATCGGACTATCGGCCAAGGTGCGTGCCAGCAACGTGACCAAGCCGCTGAGCGATGGTGATCGGGTGAACTTCGGTGGCCGCCAGTTGGAGGTGCGGGCCACCCCGGGACACACCAACGGCTGCCTCACCTACGTGCTCGACAACCAGAGTCTCGCTTTCACCGGTGATGCCCTGCTGATCCGCGGCTGTGGTCGCTGTGATTTCCAACAAGGCAACCCCCACAGCCTCTACCGCTCGATCACCGAGCAGATCCTGTCGCTGCCGGAGAGCTGCCTGCTTTATCCGGGCCACGACTACGCCGGCCGCTGCGTCAGCTCGGTGGGCGAGGAACTGGCCTACAACGCCCGCCTGGGGGGCGGCGCCGACGAGCGCGACTTCGTCGGCTCGATGGAGAACCTGCGTCTCCCCCACCCGCACCGGATCGCCCAGGCTCTGCCGGCGAATCTGCGCTGCGGAGAGCCCCTGGAGCCCGCCAGCGGAGTGGATCCGGAGGACTGGGCGCCGATCCGGCGCAGCTACGCCGGGCTGCCGGAACTGATCCCTGAATGGGTGGCCGATCACCGCAGCGCCCTCAACCTGGTGGACGTGCGCTCGCAGGAGGAATACGACGGCCCGGACGGGCACATCCCCGGAAGCCGGCTGATCCCCCTACCGGACCTGGAGGCCCGCACCGCAGAACTCCCCACCGATCGCCCGACGGTGGTGCTCTGCCACTCCGGCAGCCGCTCGGCCCTGGCCACACAACAACTGAGCAAAGCCGGCCTGAGGCAGGTGGCCAACCTGCGCGGTGGCCTCAGCCGTTGGAAGGCGGAGGGCTTTCCAGTGGAAAGCGCCCTGATGGAGTCCACCGGGTCAGCTCAGCGGTAGGCGGGTCGCTTCGTTTGAGCGAAACTGCGCCGGATCGCCTCTCCCACAGTCAGGCCCACCGGAAGTTCACCGCCAAAGGAGGTGCCAGTGATGTTTCGGTAGAGCTTGCTCTCCACCACCTGGTTGGTGCTGCCCGGCAGGGGGATGTAGCGAGCCTTCTCGACCAGTTGGGTGTCGTTCACAAGCAGGAAGCCGATGAAACGGCGCAGCACGTCCAGCTCCTTGAGCGATCGATCATTGACATAGACGAACAGGAGCCTGGAGAGGGGCTGATAGCTTCCATCCAGCAAGCTCTCCGGAGAAGGGGCCACCGCAACCTGGGCCGCCTGCACCTTCAGGGCCCGCAACCGCTGGGCATTGGCGACATACCAGCCATAGCCCAAGTAGCCCAGGGCATTGGGGTCCTTGGCCACACAACTGACCACCACGTTGTCGTCTTCACTGGCGGTGTAGTCACTGCGCGAATCAGTGGCGGATCCGTTAATCGCTTTGTTGAAATAGTCGAAGGTGCCGGAATCACTACCCGGCCCGCAGAGCCGAATGGGCCGTGCGGGCCATTGGGCGTTGACCTGGTTCCAACGCATGATGCGACCCTGGGCCCGGCGCTGCCACAGCCGGGAGAGCTCCTGGGTGCTGATCGACTGGACCCAGGTGTTGCGCGGGTTCACCACCACGGTGAGGGCATCGAAGGCCAGGGGCAGCTCGAAGAAGCGCACCCCATTCCGCTCGCAGGCCTTGAGTTCAGCCGTGCTGATCGGCCGCGACGCATTGGCCATCGGCACCCGGCCGGCGCAGAGATCGCGCAGGCCGCCGCTGGTGCCAGATTCCACCAACTCGAAGAGGGCCCCCTTGCCAGCCTCCGTGCGTTGGAAGGCGGCGATGGCGGCCTGGATGATCGGGTACACCGTGCTGGAACCTGTGATGCGTACCGCAGGGGGCTTCGCCTGTTGGGCCAGGGCTGCCTGGGTGTGCAGGAGCGGAGCGAGCAGGGCCAAGGCCGTGGCGCCGACCAGACCAGTGGCGGCGGCGCGCCCGAACAGGCGGCCAGGCAGGGAGGGACGACGGAAGCGACGCATGGGACGGGAGGGCACCAGCCCGGCCACCTTGATTGATCGGCTGCGGTTGATGGGTTAAGTCGGGATTAAGTCGTGGCGAACCATGCCTTGCCCTGCCAGGCAGGCCCCTCAGACAAAGTGCTGAAAACGCTGCCGCAGCCACGCAACGCCTAAACCAACGCCACCAGCACCGGCACTTCGATAAGGGGGGGGCCGTTCACGCCGACCTGGGTGGCCGTTTTCTGGTAGCTGAGGCCGTTGCGGCGGCGGCGCACCACAAGAGTGATGCCCTACAGGGTCGCTACATCGAGCAGCAATGGCACGGCCATGGTGACGATCGTGGTCGGATCGGAGCTGATCGCCTGGCGCTGGAGGGCGAAGGGGCTGAAGAAGGGAATGAACGGATGCTCGCCGAGCTCCTATCAGAAGCTCAGCCTGCTGTTCACCTGCCAGGAAGAGTTGGTACGGACAATGGCTGTATCGGTCCTGTTGGCCAGATCACACCTGGTCTGTCTCTGATCCTTGAAGCTCGTGTCTCCTGATCGGCGTACCAGATCAGTGCATGCTGATCCTCTGCGATCTGTAGGAGGAGCCTTGAGGATCAAGTGCTTGGACCACACCAGGGCAGCAGCCTCAGCACCGCCTGGGTACGGTTGGCCACCCCCAACTTCTGCATGATCTGGTGGCCGTGGACGCGCACTGTGCCCAGGCCGATGCCCAGTTCCTCGGCGATTTCGCGGTTGCTCAGGCCCCGGGCCATTGCCTCCAACACCTGGCGCTCCCGCGGCGTCAGCAGCGCCAGGGTGTCGCTCGGGCTGGGTGCCCCCTCGCCAGCCTCCTGCCCATCGGCTGCACCCAACTCCCGCAGGGCAGCGGTGGCCTCCGCATCCCACCAGGAGGCACCCCGCAGCACCGTCTGGATCGCCAACTGCAGGTCGCCTGTCGCCACCCCCTTGCGCACGTAGCCCCGCGCTCCCGCCCGCACCATCCGCAGGCACCAGGCGGGGTCGTCCTGGCTGGTGAGCACCAGCACAGGGATCTGCGGGTGATCGGTGCTGATGCGGCGGCAGGTTTCCAGTCCCCCCAGCCCCGGCAGGCCCAGATCCAGCAGGATCAACTCGAAGCTTCTGTGGCGGAGCAGGTCGAGCGCCTGCTCCCCATCACTCACGGCCGTCACGGTCTCGATCACGTCGAAACCCTGGAGCGTGATCTCCAGCCCCAGCCGGAACAGCTCATCGTCTTCCACCACCAGGGCCCGCATCGGCTCAGCCTCCCCCCGCCGGGGAATCATCCCTGCCCTGGGGCAGCAGCACCTCGATCTCGGCGCCGCCGCCGGGTCGGTTGCGCAGGCCGATCGTTCCCCCGTGGGCGTCCACGATCTGGCGGCAGAGGTAGAGCCCCAGGCCGCTGCCTGGCCGCTCCTCAGAGAGCCGCTGGAAGCGCTGGAACAGCTTGGGGATCTCCAGTTCGGGCACCCCCGGGCCGCCATCGGCGACCCGCAGCAGGAGTCCGCTGCCGCGGTTCTCCAGCTCCAGCTGGATCTGACCGCCCCGCAGGCTGTGATGGATGGCATTGAGCAGCAGGTTCTCCACCAGGCGGCGTAGCTGGTCCACGTCACCCCAGAGCTGATGGGGATGCCACCGCGACGTCTCGCCGAAACCAAGGCGCAAGGTGAGTTGACGTTCCTCGGCCATCGCCGCCATCTCCCGGATCACCTCCTCCACCAGCCGAGTGAAGTCGACGCTGCCTTGATGCAGCACAAGCCCCTCGGCGTCGTTGCGATACACATCCAGCAGCGTCTGGATCTGTAGGAGGGCACGGCTCTGGCCCCGCTCCATGGTGTCCACGGCTCGCTGCAGCAGCGCTCCGTCGCTGCGTTCTCTGGCGCTCGCCAGAGAACGCAGGGTGGCGATCGTGCCCAGAATCGGGGTCTTGAGGTCGTGAGCCAGGGTGGCCACGAAGTCGCGGCGCATATCTTCCACAGCCAGCTGGCCCTGGAGCTCCAGTCGCTGGCGCTGCAGCCCCTGGATGCGCAGACATTGGCGGGCAGTCAGCACCAGGGCGCCGCAGACCAGCAGCCGGTTGGTCAGCACCGAGCCGCTGAAGGGGGTGACCTCCGGGATCACCAGGTTGGCGAGGGTGAAGGCGCAGGCCAGAGCTGTGTAGCGCCAGATCGCTTGAGGCCTTGCCGTGTCGCTGAGCAGGATCAACGGCAACACATAGAGATAGGCCAGCACCACCGGCGCCGGCGTGACCAGCTCCACCAGCGCCACCACGGCGGTCAATGCGCTCACCTGCCTTCCAGGGGAGGCCAGAGCCGCTATATCCCCAGGTAGGGGCATTCGGTTCACATTCATACCCTCCGCTAGTAGCGCACCCCTCCAGGGGCGCTCGACAGTGAACGGGCCCTCCGATCTGGACGCTACCGCCCATGAACGCCTGGATACAGGTCGTCCTGCTGATCGCCCTCGTGCTGGGCAACGCCCCGCTGCTGGGGCGCCACCTCTGGCAGGTGTACGACGGTCGACCTCAGCCCTGGCTGGATGGCTGGCTCACCCCGGTGGAAGATCGCCTGCTGCTGTGGGTGGGGGATCGGGGCCGCCCCGCCGATCAGGCCTGGGACTACCTGCGCCCCCTGCTGCTGAGCAATCTGCTGTTCGGTGCCGTGGCCTTCCTGCTGCTGCTGCTCCAGCCCGCCTGGCTGAACCCCCTGGGGCTGCCGGGCCTGCGTTGGGACACGGCCCTGCACACCGCCATCTCCTTTCTCACCAACACCGATCAGCAGCACTACACCCCCGAGCAGACCCTCAGCGACGTCACCCAACTGGGGGCGCTGCAGTTCCTGTTCTTCACCTCCGCCGCCACCGGGCTGGCGGTGGGTTTCGCCTTCATCCGTGGCCTCTGCGGCCGGCCTCTGGGCAATTTCCATTGGGATCTGATCCGCTCGATCACCCGGGTGCTGCTGCCGCTCGGCCTGCTGTTTGGCTTGATCCTGCTGATCAATGGTGTGCCCATGACCCTGGGCGGCCCGGTGACCGTGCGCACCTTGGAAGGGGCCACCCAGATCCTTGTGCGGGGCCCGGTGGCCGCCTTCGAGGCGATCAAGCAGCTGGGCGAGAACGGCGGTGGCTTCTTCGGCGCCAACTCCGCCCACCCCTTCGAGAACCCCAACCCGTTCACCAACCTGCTGGCCATGGTGGCCATGCTCGCCATCCCGGCCGCCACGATCGATGCCTTCGGCCGCTTCCTCGGCAACCGCCGCCAGGGAACGTTGTTGTTGCTGCTCGTCACCGGCCTGTTTCTGGGGCTCACCGTGGTGGCGGTCACGGCCGAGCAGGCCGGCAATCCGCTGCTCGCCAACTGGCTCAGCGGCCCGAACCTGGAGGGCAAGGAGGTGCGCTTCGGAGCTGCCGTGTCGGCCCTGTTCGCCACGATCACCACCGGCACGATGACCGGGGCGGTGAACGCCGCCATGGATTCGCTCATGCCCCTGGGGGGCCTGGTGCCCCTGTTCAACCTGTTTCTGCAGGTGGTCTTCGGCGGCCAGGGCACGGGCGTCGCCTACCTGCTCGTGTTTCTCATCCTCACCGTGTTCCTCACCGGGTTGATGGTGGGGCGCACCCCCGAGCTGTTCGGCCGCAAGGTGGAGAAGCAGGAGGTGGTGTTCAGCAGTTTGATCCTGCTGATCCACCCGGTGTTCGTGCTGGTGCCCGCCGCCATCACGATCGCTTTCCCGGCACTCCAGGGCATCAGCAACCCCGGCTTCCACGGCGTCAGCCAGGTGGTCTACGAATACGCCTCGGCCGCCGCCAACAACGGCAGTGGCTTCGAGGGACTGGGGGACGGCACCGTGTGGTGGAACCTCAGCGCCATCGTCAGCCTTTTGGGGGGCCGTTATTTGCCGATCATCGCCTTGCTTCTGCTGGCGGCTGGCTTCGCCCGCAAACAGCCGGTGCCCCCCAGCCCCGGCACCCTGGCCACCGACACAGGCCTCTTCACCGTGGTGACCGCCGTGGTGATCCTGATCCTCGGCGCCCTCACCTTCTTCCCGGTGCTGGCCCTGGGGCCGATCGCCGAAGCCTTCTCGATCCCTCGCTGACCGCCTCGCGGATCCCATGACGTCCCTTCAGCAACCCTTCTTTCCCCGCATGCCGCGGGGCCGCCGCGACCAGCGGCGCTACACGGAAAGGCCCCGGAGCCAGGGTCTCCTGGGCCGGGCGATCATCGAATCGTTCCGCAAGCTCGATCCACGCCTCACCGTGCGCAATCCGGTGATGTTCGTGGTCTGGTGCGGCACGGTCGTCACCCTGGCCGCCACGCTGGAACCCCAGCTTTTCGGCCTCAGCTCCGATGCCCCGGGCCGGGGCTTCAACGCCACGCTGGCGGCGATCCTGGTGTTCACCCTGCTGTTCGCCAACCTGGCCGAAGCCCTCGCCGAAGGTCGCGGCAAGGCCCAGGCCGATGCCCTGCGCCGCACCCAGGCCCGCACCCAGGCGAGGCGTCTGTTGCCCGATGGCGGCGAGGCGCTGGTGGACTCCAGCAGCCTGCGCAGGGGCGATCAGGTGCTGGTGAGCAGCGGCGAGCTGATCCCCGCCGATGGGGAGGTGGTGGCCGGGGTGGCCGCCGTGGATGAATCGGCGATCACCGGCGAGTCGGCCCCCGTGCTCAAGGAGGCCGGTTCCGATGTGGCCAGCTCGGTCACCGGCGGCACCCTGGTGGTGTCCGATCAGCTCACGATCCGGATCACGGCCGACCCCGGCCAGGGCTTCATCGATCGCATGATCGCGCTGGTGGAGGGGGCCGAACGCAGCCGCACCCCCAACGAGATCGCCCTCACCGTGCTGCTGGCGGTCCTCACCCAGGTGTTCCTGATCGCCGTGGCCACCCTGCCGCCCGTGGCGGCCTACATCGGCGGACCCACGCCGGTGGTGATCCTGGTGGCCCTGCTGGTCGCCCTGATTCCCACCACCATCGGCGGCCTGCTCAGTGCCATCGGCATCGCCGGCATGGACCGGGTAGCCCAGTTCAATGTGATCGCCACCTCTGGCCGCGCCGTTGAAGCCTGCGGTGACATCAACACTCTGGTGCTCGACAAGACCGGCACCATCACCCTGGGCAACCGGCTCGCCGAGGAGTTCCTGCCGGTGGGGGGCCACAGCGAGGCGGAGCTGGCCACCGTTTCGATCGGCGCCAGCGGCTTCGACACCACGCCCGAGGGCAAGTCGATCGTGCGGCTGGCCGAGAAGCTGGGGGCCACTTCAGGCTTCGATCCGGCGGGGGCCACCGGGCTCGACTTCTCGGCCCGCACCCGCATGAGCGGCACCGACCTGGCGGATGGCACCGAACTGCGCAAGGGGGCGGTGGATGCCATCAAGGGATTCGTGCGCTCCCGCGGCGGCCAGGTGCCTGATGGGCTGGATCAGGCCTACGAGCAGGTATCGAGGCTGGGGGGCACCCCGCTGGCGGTCTGCCGGGGGTACGAGATCTATGGGGTGATCTATCTCAAGGACATCATCAAACCGGGCATGCGCGAACGCTTCGACCAGCTCAGGCGCATGGGCATCCGCAGCGTGATGCTCACCGGCGACAACCCGATCACTGCCGGCGTGATCGCCCGGGAGGCCGGAGTCGACGACTTCATCGCCGAGGCCACCCCGGAGGACAAGATCGCCGTGATCCAGGCGGAGCAGCGCCTGGGGAAGCTGGTGGCGATGACGGGAGATGGCACCAACGACGCGCCGGCCCTGGCCCAGGCCAACGTGGGGGTGGCGATGAATTCCGGTACCCAGGCTGCCAAGGAGGCGGCCAACATGGTCGACCTCGACAGCGATCCCACCAAGCTGATCGACATCGTCACGATCGGCAAGCAGTTGCTGATCACCCGGGGGGCGCTCACCACCTTCTCGATCGCCAACGACGTGGCGAAATACTTCGCGATCCTGCCCGCCCTGTTCGGCGGCGTGGGCCTCGGGGCCCTCAACCTGATGCACCTTGAGAGCCCCCATTCCGCCATCCTCTCGGCGATGGTGTTCAACGCCCTGATCATTCCCGCCCTGGTGCCGCTTGCCCTGAAGGGGGTGGCGTTCCGCCCCGATTCGGCCGAGCAGCTGCTCAAACGGAACCTGCTTGTTTACGGGCTCGGTGGTCTGGCGGTGCCGTTCGTGGGCATCAAGGCGATTGACCTGGCCATCACCTCCCTTCACCTGATCTGAGGACCCTGCCATGTTCCTGACCAAGCCCCTCTTCTGGCTTCCGCTGCTGCTCGCAGCCGGGGCAGTGGCGGCCTCCGCGCCCCTGCGCCTGTTCCATCCGCCCCTGCAGGCCGGGGCGCTGTCTGTGCTGTTGAGCGCCACGGTGGGGCTCTCGATCTACCTGTTCGCCGTGATGATCCAACCGGAGAAGTTCTGATGACCCTGTTCCGCGATGCCCTCCGTGCCCTGCGGCTCACCGCCGTTCTCTGGCTGATCACCGTGGTGCTCTACACCCTGCCCCTGCTGGCGATCGGCCAGGGACTGGTGCCGTTTCAAGCCAATGGCTCCCTGCTGCGGGTCGATGGCCGCATCGTCGGCTCGGCCCTGATCGGCCAGCCCTTCACCACCGATCGCTACTTCTGGAGCCGTCCCAGCGCCGTCGACTACAGCACCGGCAAGCAGCCCAGCTCTGCCCCCAGCAACCTCGGCCCCACCAACCCCGATCTGGTCAAGCGCGTCAGCGCGGCCTCCAAGGTGTTGCGCGACTCCGGGCTGAAGGATCCAGCCGCCGATCTGCTCTATGGCTCCGGTTCAGGCCTCGATCCCCATATCTCCCCCGCGGCGGCGGAGCAGCAGATTGAGCGGGTGAGCACCAACCGGAAGCTGACCCGGCCCCAGCTGCAGCAGCTGATCCGCAAACACACCAAAGGCCGCACCCTGGGTGTGATGGGGGAGGCGCGGGTGAACTTGCTGGCGTTGAACCTCGAGCTGGATCGCTACTCGCAATGATCCTTTCCCAATGATTCGTTCGTTGAAGGGACGGGGCCGCCACAAGCTGTTCATCGGCATGGCGCCGGGGGTCGGCAAGACCTACCGCATGCTCCAGGAGGGCCAGGAACTCCGCCGCGCCGGCACCGACGTGGTGATCGGTGTGCTGGAGACCCATGGCCGCGCCGACACCGCTGCCCAGGCCGAAGGTCTGGAGAGGGTCCCCCTGCGGTCGATCCTGCACCAGGGGGTCGCTCTGGAGGAGCTGGATGTGGCCGCACTGCTGGCTCGCCGGCCTCAGCTGGTGCTCGTCGACGAGCTGGCCCATACCAACGTGCCGGGAAGTGAGCGACCCAAGCGCTGGCAAGACGTTGAACACCTGCTGATTGCCGGGCTGGACGTGTATTCGACGGTGAACATCCAGCACCTCGAAAGCCTCAACGATGTGGTGGCCCAGCTCACCGGCGTGGTGGTGCGCGAGCGCCTGCCGAACCGGGTGCTGGAGCAGGCCAATGAAGTGGTGCTGGTGGATGTCACCCCCGAAACCCTTCAGGTGCGCCTGCGCGATGGCAAGGTCTACGCCAGCGAGAAGGTGGGCCAGGCCCTCGCCAACTTCTTCCAGCGTCGCAACCTGGTGGCCCTGCGTGAGCTGGCCCTGCGGGAAGTGGCCGACCGGGTGGACGATGAAACCCCACTCGAGAATTCCCTGCGGGAGAGGGTGATGGTGTGCTTATCCACCTATCCCGATTCCAAGCGATTGCTGCGCCGCGCCGCTCGCCTGGCGGGCTTCATGGACGCGCCCTTGCTGGTGGTGACCGTGCTCAATCCCCATTCCTTTTTATCGCGAGATGAGGGAGCCCTGCTGGAGGAATGCACCCGGTTGAGCGAAGACTTCGGCGGCGAGTTCCTGCGCCTAGACAGCGATGATGTGCTCGATTCGATTGCCAAGGTGGCGATTGAGCGCCACATCACCCAGATCGTGATGGGGCAGTCGCCCCGCACCAGGGGGCGCTCCCTGTTCGGCCGTTCTCTCTCGGAGAAATTGCAGGAGCGGTTGAAGGGTCGCCACGTCGACCTGCATCTGATCTCCTATGACAAGCCATCGGCCTCAATTACTCCAACATAGGGATAGATAGCGGATGTGCTTAATCGGCAAGAGGAGGCGTGACAAGTATTTTATCCACGCGTTTACTGTCCATGTCCATGACTTCAAAGCGATAACCTTTCCACTCGAAATGGTCGGCAGCCTTGGGGATTCGCTCAAGGACATGAATCACAAAGCCCGCAAGAGTGTGATAGGGCACCTGGTCGTCACAGCCCAGCAGATCGGTGCCGATCAGATCATCGAACTCATGGATGCCCAGGCTGCCGTCCACCAACCAGGTGCCATCCTCTCTGGTCAGGAAGGGGGGATCCTCCTCATCCTCCACCGAGGAAAGATCGCCGACGATTCCCTCCATCAGATCGTTGAGTGTCACGATGCCCTCCACCCCGCCGAATTCATCGGTGACAAGCGCGATGTGGATGCCGGTTCGCTTGAACTGCTCAAGAACATTGAGCGCCCGGGTTGACTCCGCCACATAGATCGGTGGTTGGCACAACCGTTCAAGCTCAATGGGCTCGCTGCCCAGCTGCGCCGTGAGCAGGCTGCGTACCCGAACGATGCCGACACAGGCATCGAGGCTTCCCTGGCCAACAGGAAAACGAGAATGGGTGGACTCCTTGACCTCCATGAGGTTCTCCTCAAGCGATTCCTCCAGATCCAGCCAGCAGATCTCGGTGCGGGGCGTCATGATCGTCTTGATGGAACGATCTCCAAGGCGCAGCACCCGTTGCACCATGTCGTGCTCGCTTTCCTCGAACACACCGGAATCGGCGCCTTGGCGGATCAGCGCCTTGATCTCCTCCTCGGTGATGTCGGGTTCATCGGACGCCGCAACATTCAGGAACTTCAGCAGGGCATCGGTCGAGGCCCCCAACAGCTTCACGACCGGGGCACTCAGCCGCGACAGTGACCGCATGAAGGGGGCGATGCTGCAGGCGATCTGTTCGGGATTGGTCAGGGCGATGCGCTTTGGCACCAGTTCGCCGATCACCAGTGAGAGATAGGTGATCCAGGCCACCACCAAGGTGACACTCAACTCCTGGCTGTAGGGCTGCAGCGCGGGTAGGCCATCGAAGACCGGCTTGAGTCGTTGCGCCAGCGTCGCCCCACCGACGGCACCACTGAGGATGCCGATCAGGGTGATGCCGATCTGCACCGTCGAGAGAAAATCGTTGGGTGACTCCGCCAATCGGAGGGCCACGCGAGCGCGTCGGTTCCCCTTCTCCGCCAGTTGCTGCAGCCGGACCTTGCGGGCTGAAACGACGGCTATCTCAGAGCCAGAGAAGATCCCGTTGGCAACGATCAGCACCAGGATGAACAGGATTTCTAGCGCCAAGCAGGGGGGGCAGACCCAGTAAGGAGGCCCAATCTAATCGCTGTCGCCGAGGGCACCCCGCCGGGCCACGCCCTTCGCTCGAGCCTGGAAACGGCGACTGAGCCACAGCGACACATAAACCAGCGCCACCAGCACCGGCACTTCAATCAGGGGGCCGATCACCCCGGCGAGCGCCTGGCGGGAGCTGACGCCCCAGACGCTGATGCTCACAGCGATGGCCAGCTCGAAGTTGTTGCCGGCGGCGGTGAAGGCCAAGGTGGCGGTTTTCGGGTAGCTGAGGCCGCTGCGGCGGCCCACCACGAAGGCCACGGTCCACATGACCAGGAAATAGAGCAGCAACGGCACCGCCACGGTGGCCACCGTGAGCGGGTCGGAGGTGATCGCCTGACCCTGCAGGGCGAACATCACCACGATCGTGAACAGCAGGCCGTAGAGCGCGAAGGGGCTGATGAAGGGGATGAAGCGCTGTTCGTACCAGCGGGGTCCCTTGAGGCGCAGACCGATCCGGCGGGTGAGGAAACCCGCCAGCAGGGGAAGCCCCAGGAACACCAGCACCGCCCGGGCGATCTCGGCCATTGAAAAAGCCACGTCTTCCGTGGCCAGGCCCAGCCAGCCGGGCAGGATCTTGAGGTAGAAGCCGCCCAGCAGGGCATAGGCCAGCACCTGAATGATCGAGTTGATCGCCACCAGCAGGGCGGCCGCCTCCCGATCCCCCCGGGCGAGATCGATCCAGATCAACACCATGGCGATGCAGGGGGCCAGACCGATCAGGATCAGGCCGGTGCGAAACGCCGGCTGACCCGGAAGAAAGATCCAGGCCAGAGCGAACATCAGTGCCGGGCCCAAGCCCCAGACCAGCAGCAACGACAGCCGCAGCAGGCGCCGATCCCGCAGCGTGTGGCCCAGCTCCTCGTAGTGAACCTTCGCCAGCACCGGGTACATCATCAAGAGCAGCCCCAGGGCGATCGGCAGGGAGGTGCGGCCGATGGTCACGGCATCAAGCAGCCCCTGGATGGCAGGGAAGAAGCGGCCCAGCAGCAGGCCGCCCGCCATCGCCAGCAGGATCCACAGCGGCAGGAACCGATCCAGCAACGACAGCCTGGCCAGCACGGCGTGTTCGTCGGGGGCTGGGCCGCTCACTTGCAGGGGCTCGCCGGCTTGCTGCACTGGGCACCCAGCTCCGCCAGCCAACCGCGCAGGGCATCGATGGCTTCGGGGCGCAGGCGGTAGTAGATCCAGCGGCCCTCCTGGCGATCGGCCAGCAGCCCCGCCTCCTTGAGCACCTTGAGGTGAAAGGAGAGCTTCGACTGGGCCAGGCCCAGATCGGTGGTGAGATCGCAGACGCAGCGCTCGCCGCCGCCGAGGGACTCGATCACCCGCAGGCGCAGGGGATCGGCAAGGGCCTTGAGCAGCGCTCGGGCCTGATCCGAAGGCATCTCCATCCCATGGGCCACGGATGCCCCTTCACCAGCCAAACAACCACTGGAACGGATCAAAGATTTTTGATGCATCAAGCTAAATTGATCTTAGTCGCGCATGCGTCATGCGGATTGGCATCAACGGCTTCGGCCGCATCGGCCGCCTGGTGTTCCGCGCCCTCTGGGGCCGCCCCGGCCTCTCGGTGGTTCACGTCAACGACCCGGCCGGAGACGCCGCCGCCGCCGCTCACTTGCTTGAGTTCGACTCGGTGCATGGCCGCTGGCCCCAGGCAGTGGCAGCCGGCGGAGCGGGCTTCCTGGTGGCGGGCCAATCCGTGGGCTACAGCCAGCAGAAGGATCCCACCGCCGTCCCCTGGTCGGCCGCCGGCGTGGACCTGGTGCTCGAGTGCAGCGGCAAGATCAAGACGCCGGAAACCCTCGCGCCCTACTTCAGCGCGGCGGGCCTCAAGCGCGTGATCGTGGCCTGCCCCGTGAAGGGCGTGATCGCCGGAGATGAGGCCCTCAACATCGTCTACGGCGTCAACCACCACCTCTACGACCCGGCGCGCCACCGCCTGCTCACCGCCGCCTCCTGCACCACCAACTGCCTGGCGCCGGTGGTGCAGGTGGTGCACGAAAGCTTCGGGATCCGCCACGGTTCGATCACCACCCTTCACGATGTCACCAACACCCAGGTGGTGGTGGATGCCTTCAAAAGCGACCTGCGGCGGGCCCGCTCCTGCCTGCAATCCCTGATCCCCACCAGCACAGGCTCGGCCCGGGCGATCGGCCTGATTTTTCCGGAACTGCAGGGCAAGCTCAACGGCCATGCCATCCGGGTGCCGCTGCTCAACGCCTCGCTCACCGATGCGGTGTTTGAGCTCAAGCAGGAGGTGAGCGCCGAGGAAGTGAACGCCGCCTTTGAGGCCGCCGCAAGCGGCCCCTTGCAAGGAATCCTCGGCTACGAAACCAGGCCGCTGGTGTCGATCGATTTCCTCAACGACCCCCGCAGCGCCATCGTCGACGCCCTCTCCACGCTGGTGACGGGCGGCACCCAGCTCAAGGTCTACGCCTGGTACGACAACGAGTGGGGCTACAGCTGCCGGATGGCGGATCTGGCCTGCCATGTGGCCGAGATCGAAGCTTCCGCCCGATGAAACACCTCACGGGATTGCAGCAGTACGTGGTCGTCACGGCCAACTACTGGGCCTTCACCCTCACCGATGGGGCCCTGCGCATGCTGGTGGTCTTCCACTTCCACCAGCTCGGCTACTCCACCCTGGAGATCGCCTTTCTGTTTCTCTTCTACGAATTCTTCGGCATCATCACCAACCTCTACGGCGGCTGGCTGGGCGCCCGCTTTGGGCTGCGGCTCACCCTCTGGGCGGGAACGCTGATGCAGGTGGCGGCCCTGCTGATGCTGATTCCGGTGGCCGACGACTGGCCGCGCTGGTGGAGTGTGGCCTACGTGATGGTGGCCCAGGCGATCAGCGGCATCGCCAAGGACCTCAACAAGATGAGCGCCAAGAGCGCCATCAAGACGGTGGTGCCGGAAACCCCGGGCGACCCCAGCCAGGGCGAGAACCAGCTGTTCCAATGGGTGGCGATCCTGACCGGCTCCAAGAACGCCCTCAAGGGGGTGGGCTTCTTCATGGGGGGATTGCTGCTCACCAAGATCGGCTTCAGCGCCGCCGTTGGGGCCATGGCCGCCGGCCTGTTTCTCTCATTCCTCGTCACCCTGGTGCTGCCCGGCGAGATCGGCCGCATGAAGGAGAAGCCCGCCATCACGGCCCTGTTCTCGAAATCGAAGGGCATCAATGTGCTGTCGCTGGCTCGCTTCTTCCTGTTCGGCGCCCGTGATGTCTGGTTCGTGGTGGCCCTGCCGGTGTTCCTGCAGGCAGCCCTGGGTTGGAAGTACTGGGAGGTGGGCGGTTTCATGGGCCTCTGGGTGATCGGTTACGGGATCATCCAGGCCTCGGCCCCGGCCCTGCGGCGCAGCTGGGGAAAAATTGCACCCCCAGGGGTGTCCGCCGTGCAGTTCTGGAGCGCCGTGCTGACGGCCATTCCCGCCCTGATCGCCATCAGCCTGTGGCGCGATGTGGGCAACTCCGGCATCGCCGTGGTGGTGGGCCTGGCCGCCTTCGGAGCCGTGTTCGCGATGAATTCCTCGATCCACAGCTACATGGTGCTGGCCTACACCGACGCCGAATCGGTGAGCCTCAACGTGGGCTTCTATTACATGGCCAACGCCGGTGGCCGCCTGCTGGGCACCCTGCTCTCGGGCGGGGTGTTCCTGGTGGGGGGGCTGCAGGCCTGCCTCTGGTGCTCGGCGCTGCTGGTGGCGCTCTCCTGGCTCACCAGCCTCAGACTGCCCCCAACCCGTTCAACGATCGCTGCCGCCCATGGCTGAGCCCTCCCCCCAACCCTTGCCGCCGCGGGCCGCCTCGATCCGCTTCCCCGTGGCCTGGCTCCTGGCACTGGTGGTGGTGGATGGCACCTTCCTGTGGGCGGCCGATCGGATCAGCCAGCCCGGCTGGGGCAGCGCCGTGCTGCTGATCGCCGCCGTGATCAACGTGCCCCTGTTCCTCGGGGCGCTGCTGCTGCTACGCGCGAAGTTCTGACGCAGGCATGACCCCCATAGGACGGGCCCCACCAGGGCGAGCACTGCGGCTCTGGTCCCGATCCTCCAGGCGCGATTGGATCAGGTCTTCGCGGGTGATCCGATAGCCCAGCCGTCGAGCCGCCAGCACCAGCTCATAGCCACTGCGGCAATGCTTCAGGGCCCGGCGCAGGGCGCCATCGGCCTCGGCCTCATCCACCAGACGTTCCAGTTCGGCGCGCGCCATGGCCCACCTGCAGGGATGTCTTCACCTTGCCGCGGCGGTTCCCCGTTCGCCAGCCTCCTGCTGGCGATCAGCTGAAAACGTAGACTTAACAAAGCATCGAGCGCCAACGGCAGCCCGAGCGGAGGTTGGCTCCGACAGCCGCGGACCCCTTTGATCGCCTGAATCGTGACGAAGGCTCCACCTCGGTTGGGGTGGTGCTCGGCGGCCACGGGCGTTCAGGTCCATCTGACCTACGCCTCGTTCAGCCGGCCCCACACCTCCAGGTGCCGATCGCCCACAGGGTTCACCCTCAGGGTCCCCAGCCCCGCCCGGTGCAGCTGCTCCCGGACCTCATCGGGGGTGAAGGCCGCCTGCAGGGACAGGGCATAGTCGTGACGCAGCACCGCCGGGGCCTCAGCCGCATGGGTCTGCACCAGGGCCTCGAGGGCAGGGCGGTCGGAGGGACGGCGCAGATCCTTCACGTAGAGAACGGCTCCAGGGGCCGCCAGGCGGGCGGCAGTGGCCCAAAGCACCTGGGGGTTGTGAAGGTGGTGCAGAAGGCTGTTGCTCACCACCGCGGCGAAGGCTCCATCCTCCAGCGTGTCGCTGGGCGCGCAGGGCAGGGTCAACTGCTGGAACGAGAGCCGATCAGACAGGGCCGGCTCTGCCTCCAGGCGGCCACGGGCGATGGCCAGCATCGCGGCGGATCCATCGAGCCCCAGCACCCGGCAGCGGTGGTGGCGCCGGGCCAACGGGAAGCTGATGTTGCCCGGGCCGCAGCCCAGATCGATGATCCAAGGGCCAAGATCGGGGCCTAACAGCTCCTCGAGCCGATCGATGAAGGCCTGATCGCTGAGGCTGAAATCGGCCGCCGCGTAGGCCTGGGCCTGCTCGGTGCCCCCCATCAACTCCGGTTCGCAGATCCGCTCCATGGTCAGGCCGGATCCGCCACCGGGACCCTCAGGGCGAGGGCGAGCTGACGGCAGTCGGGGCCGCAGAAAGGCCTGCCGGAGGGGCCACAGAAGTGGTCGCAGAAGGGGCGGCCGCCGCCGTGGATGAACTCGAGCCGTCGGGGGGAGGCGGCCATCGTGGCGGTGAGGAGTCGCAGGGCACCGACCCAGTCTGGCGGCGTGACCGGCTTTGGACGGGCTGGGACAGGGGCCCATGACAGGCTGGATCGGAGGATGTTCGCCGCCCCCGTATTGCTGGATCGCTTCCCCCACGGCTTCGCTCCCGAACTGAGCCGCCAGCGCATTCGCCGCGAGAGCGTTCTCCTGGCCGCGATGGTCTTCAGTGTGGCCGCGGTGGCGCTGACCATCAACTACCGGGCCGCCAGCCAGCTTATTCGGACCGAGTTTCGGCAGGAATTAGACCACCTCTCGAGCATCGCCGCCAGCCAGATCGATCCAACCCTGATCTCCGGCTTCACAGGGCCTGAGCAGATGGGAAGTCCGGCCTATCGCCGTGCCAGCGAACCGCTGCTGAAGCTGCGCCAGCTGGTGCCTGAGATCTTTTATGCCTACGGACTCCGGCCCTCCGCCGAAGGCCTTCGCTTCACGGTCGACACGTCCTACTACCTCAAGAATCAGGGCGACAGCACCCAGGTTGCCCGCACGGGTGAGCTGTACGGCGAGGCGCCGGAGGCAGCCCGCCAGGCGGCCCGTACCGGCAGGACCGTCGTCAGCCCCAGTCCCTACACCGACAGATGGGGCACCTTCCTAAGCGGCTTTAGCCCCTTCCGGGACAGCAGGGGGCGCGTGGTGGGTTTGATCGGGATCGATCTCTCCCTGGCGCGACTCGATCATGCACTCCTCCCGCTGCGGCGGGATTACCTGCTGGGGCTACTCGGCAGCGCCGGATTCTCGGTGCTGACAGCCAGCTTCCATCGCCGCTCCCTCAAGGCCCGTGCCAGAGCTTTCGAAGCGATGGCTTCCGCGGACCGTGCGAAGTCCACGTTCCTCGCCACCCTCAGCCACGAGATCCGCACCCCGCTCAACGGCGTCATCGGCATGACCGGGATCGTCCTAGCCGGCGAGCTCTCGAAGGAGCAGCGCGAGTGCCTGGACATCGTGCACAGCTCAGGTGAATCCCTGCTTCACCTGCTCAACCAGATTCTCGATTTCACCAGGATCGACTCGGGTGGCCTGCAACTCCAATGGCATCCGTGCCAGTTGCGCGCCCTCCTGGAGGACACGATCGCCAACTGTTCAAGCCTCGCCCAGGCCAAGTCGATCGACTTGGCCCTGGAGATGAAACCAGAGGTTCCGCAGGTCATCCGGACCGACTGCATCCGCCTGCGCCAGATCCTGCTCAACCTGATCAGTAATGCGATCAAATTCACCGACAACGGCGCCGTGGTTGTCTCCGTCCAGCCGAAGGCAAGCTCTTCGGGTAGCGAGGTCGTTCTCGAGTTCGCTGTCAGCGACACCGGTATAGGCATTGCCGCCGACCAGTTGGAGCTCCTGTTCCAACCCTTTTCTCAGCTGAACGTCTCCCCCAACACGCCCCATGCCGGCACTGGTCTGGGGCTGGCCATCAGCCAGCGGCTTGTGGAGGCCCTCGGTGGCACAATCCGGGTGACGAGCACCCTGGGGCTGGGCAGCGTTTTCAGCTTCAGCCTGCCGGTCGAACCGATCGAACCGGCCACGGCCCAACTCACCGCTTCGCCGAGCGTGGCCGTCGTGGACAAGTTCGCGGCCCTCCATCCCCTGCGCATCCTGGTCGCCGAGGACAATCCGGTGAATCGGCGGATCTGCGAGCTGATGCTGCGGCGACTCGGCTACGACCTTGAGTTCGCCGTCGATGGCGAACAGGCAGTGGAACGGCAGCGTGGCCTTGATCCCGATCTGATCCTGATGGATGTTCAGATGCCAAGGCTCGATGGCCTTGAGGCCACCCGACGCATCCGCTCCGCCACGAGATGGGCGGAGCGACCCTGGATCGTGGCCCTCACCGCCCATGGCTCCGCCGCTGATCGGGCGGCGGCTCTGGAATCAGGTATGAATGATTTCCTCCTCAAGCCCCTCGCGCCAGAGGCCCTCAAGACCAGCCTCATCCGCGCCCATGCCGCGAACCACGTCCCCCCCCCCTAGGGTCGAGGCCCATCGCCCGGTCCCATGCAGACGCCGCTCCGCTCCGCCAACAGTCCTGCTCCCGATGGGGGCCTTGGTGGGGCGTTGCAACTGCTTCTGGCGGCGGCGGCGGCGCTGATCCTGCTGCTCAGCCAGACGGTCTTCATCGTTCCCGCCGGCAACGTGGCCGTGGTCACCACCCTGGGCAAAGTGACGGGGGTTCCCCGCAGCCCCGGCCCGAATGTCAAGGCGCCGCTGATCCAGAGCACGTCGCTCTTCGATGTGCGCACCCAGGTGAGGCCGGAGCAGTTCTCCACTCTCACCAAGGATCTGCAGGTGATTCAGGCCACCGCCACGGTCAAGTACGCCATGAAGGCGGCCGAGGCGGCCCGCATCTTCGAGACGATCGCCACCGACGACCAGCAGATCTATCCACGGGTCATCCAGCCCTCCTTGCTCAAGGCACTCAAGTCGGTGTTCTCCCAGTACGAACTGGTCACGATCGCCACCGAGTGGAACACCATTTCCGAGCTGGTGCAGGACAAGGTGGCTGAGGAGCTGGAGAAGTTCGGCTATGTGACCGTGCAGGGCCTGGATCTCACCGGCCTACAGATCGCCGAGGAGTACCGGGCCGCGATCGAACAGAAGCAGATCGCCGAACAGCAATTGCTTCGCGCCACCACCGAGGTGAAAATCGCCGAGCAGGAGGCCAAGCGCTATCAGACCCTCAACTCCAGTCTCGATGACTCGGTGCTCTACAAGCTCTTCCTCGACAAGTGGGATGGCCAGACTTCCGTGGTGCCCGCCTTGCCGGGGGCTGCGGGCGGGAGTGGATCGGCGGTGATCGTCAATGGGCGGCGGCCCTAGGCTCAGTTTGGAGCCCTTCAGCATGTCCCCCTTCCCCGACTATCCGATCCCCGTGGATGAGGACCAGCGCCTCAGGGATCTTGAGCGCCTCCTTCTTCTCGACACCGGAGGTGATCCAGACTTCGATCGGATCACACGGTTGGCATCCGAGATCATCGGAACACCGATCGCCTTGATTTCCCTGGTCGATCGTCAGCGCCAGTGGTTTCTCTCCAGGGTCGGTCTTGAGGCCACGGAAACTCCGAGGGAGCTTGCCTTCTGCGCCCACGCCATAGCAGCGGATGGGGTGTTGGTGGTGGCGGATGCCCTGGAGGACAGCCGTTTCAGCACCAACCCCCTGGTGCTGTCAGGGCCGAAAATCCGCTTCTATGCCGGGGCACCCTTGAGGTCGGCCGACGGTCACAATCTGGGCACGCTCTGTGTGATTGATCAGAATCCGCGTACGTTGTCGAGTCACCAGATCAACTTGCTTGAGATGCTTGCCGAGCAGGTGATTCACGAGTTTGAGATGAGACAAAAGCTCTCACTTTGCCCTGTTACCGGGCTGCATTCCCGCACAAGTTTTTTTGCTCTAGCCGAAAAGGAGTTTCTGGCTGCTCGCCGAGGCGCCAATTCGCTCTCTCTGCTGATGTTTGACATTGACAATTTTCGCCAACTCAGTCTTTCACTCGGTCTTTTTTCCGCCGATAAGATCCTGCTTGAATTCTGCTCGCTCTGCGCTCGACACTACACAGCCGAGGATCTGATGGGTCGTCTCGGTGCTGAGGAGTTCGCTCTGCTGCTCGGTGGCGATGGGCCTGGTCGGGGCGATGCCATCGCTGGAGCGATCCGCCGTGATCTGCTCAGCTTGGGCCACGATCTGGCGAGCGAAACAGCCCTGAAGGTCAGCACGGGTTTCTCGAGCATGGCTGAGTCTGATCTGAGCTTTGTTGATCTGTTCCTGCGCGCCGAAAACAACCTGTCCATGGCCAGAGACAGGAGCCTGAATCCCCATGATTTCCTGCTGAGGACTTCTCTTCGTACCATTGGCTAGATCCAGCTCTGGTCTTGCGTTGGTCGTACTCCTTGCAATTCCCCAGCTGGTGGAGGTGCCAGCCATGAAACAGCAAACGCTCCATCAGATACCTGGCGTGGTCTATTCCTACATCGATGGTGTTCAGGCGCCCCCTTGCTCCTGGTCGTTTTGGATTCTGCACAGAAGCAAGAAAGTTTGGTTCCATATCCCCGAGCAGCATCGAAATTCACTAGGCCCCGTTGCCTTTGCCTATAGGGGAAGACGGATTCTCTACAGCGGTGATATCGCGGCATTTCCCACCGCCGAACGCGCCGCCCTCACGGCCAGCAGCATCGTCTGGGGTAAGCATGTGGGGAATGGCTGGGGCGAGGGACCGGAAGGCACCAATTACTACCTTTCGATCTGGACGCGCTGGTCGTTGGTGCATCCTGCCCAGTGCCACCCAGAGTGGTTCACCGTCAGCTACTCGGAGAAGTTGCTCCACTGAGGGCGTGGCTGATCTGCAGACAGTTGCGATCATCCGGCTGCCTTGCATAGCTGATCTGCCAGCCATGGTCACTGCGGAGCTTCAGGAGCAGCAGATGCCCCCAGTGTTCTTCTCGATCAAGTGGGTCGAAACTCTGCTGCTGAAGCTGCTGGCTCAGGTCCCGCAAGGCCGACTCCAGATCGAACACCTGGCCCTGATCCCTGATCTCGATGCAGATGCCCTGGGCGGACACCTCCATGCTCGTCTCCACGTCAGGCGGCGGGGTCAGATGGGCATGGGCATGGCGAACAGCGTTCGTGAAGCCCTCCACCAGGGCTGTCTGACCCTGGATCCAGAGCGCTTCTGGCATGGGGTGGTGACGAAATTGCTCAAACCAATCCAGAACCGTGGGAATCGAGCTCAGATCACTGGCCACCTTCAGTGTTGAGATTCGGTCGATTGAACTGGGCTCCATGAGGATCAGACGGCTCCGCCCTTCTTGCTGAAAACAACCAGAAGTGTCTTGAGAATTAGCTTGAGATCGTAGCTGATGCTCCAGTTTTTCTGATAGCGAAGATCGAGATTGATCACATCCTCGAAGCGTCGAATCGATGATCGACCATTGACCTGCCATTCACCACTCAGTCCTGGCTTGACATCGAAACGTTGCCAATTGGGAACATCGTACTGGTCGACTTCATCGGGTGTGGAAGGACGGGTGCCGATCAGGCTCATATCACCCATCAGCACGTTCCAGAATTGGGGCAATTCATCCAGGCTGGTTTTGCGCAGGAAGCGTCCAACGGGGGTGATACGTGGATCGTTCTCGTTCTTGAAGAAGGCACCTTCCGCCTGATTGGAAATGCTGGTCTTGAGGGCTTCGGCGTTGGGCACCATCGAGCGGAACTTCCAGATCCTGAAATGGCGCCCCATCCAGCCACAGCGCACCTGGGAGAAGAGAATCGGCCCACGGCTGTTCATGCGGATGGCCAGGGCGATCGGAACGAACAGCAGGGAGGTGATCGCCAGCCCCGCCAGGGCACCGACAATATCGATGGCACGCTTCAGGGGTGAGCGCACCGAAGGATGGGTGAGCGGGGGACGCTTCTCGGACCTGCGGGACTGAAGCGGCAGGATGGCTTCGGTATGGGCGGTGAACGGAACGACCGCCTCAAGTCCAGCCAGGGAGAGGGCGAGCCTCACCTGGGGACTCACACTCCAGACCTGAAGCGGAAGATTTCTGGTCCGTGCCGTCTTGAGATTGCTGATCAACGCCCCGAGGCCGCTGCTGTCGAGCAAGAAGGTGCGGCCGAAATCCAGCACCACCTCACGAACTCCTGGGCGCGCGTCCAGCCAGCCGGCGAAGTCACGGCGAAAGGCGATCGCCTCGTTGACCGTCAGCCGGGGCGGGAGCTGCACCAGGAGCACGGCGTTGAGCTCGCTGAGGCTGAAGGCGGGGGACGGGGTTGGCTCGAGCATCACTGGAGCCCTCAACCGTGCTGGCCCAGGGGCACCCCCTGGGGGCCGAAGCGGCGGCGAAGACTGCGGCAGACCGAGGCGGCTGAACTATCGGACAGATCACCGATCGAGACTCGGCTGGGGGCCGCGATGAAGCGCACCAGATCGGCTGGACACCAGGCAATCGGCACCTTCATCTCCTCGAGGGCCAGGGCCAGCTCCACCTGATGTTCATCCACGTGTTCGTTGAAGCGCTTGCTTCTGGGCACCAGGATGTAGGGCAACTCCAGGGTATCCAGCAACAGCACGGTGCCCTCACCGCAATGGGCAATCACCAGCCGTGCCTGTTGGATCAACTCCCGGAAGCTGTCTTCCTTCAGGAGGCGATAGACCTTGACTCCGCTGGGTAAGACCCTGCAGTTGCCGTACTGCACCACAATCTCCTCTCCCTGAAGCAGGTCGTTGTCCTTGAGAACCTCAAGCCAGCTCATCAGGCGATCGAAAGGGAACTGCTCGGTGCCCACGCTGACGAGAATCATGGGCTCTCCTCAGAGCTGATCAGTTCCGCCTGCGGATAGCGCCGCTGCAGCTGGGGCCAGTGGACGTAAAGAACATCCAGCAACGGCAGGACGAGCCGTGCCGAGAGGCTCAGGGTCTGGGTACGGGTGATCGATTCGATGAAGACGGTCGCGCTGCCGTGCAATTTTCCCAGCAGCAGAAAAGGAACGGCGACGCCGGCACCGGTGGAGAGGATCAGCTGCGGGCGCTCCTGGCGAATCAGTTTCAGGGCCAGCATCAGATTTCTGAACAGATTGGGCAGATGGCGATTGGTGGGACTGAAGGCCCAATGCACCCGCTCACCGGCCAGAGCCGCTTCCGTCGTTCCGCTCTTGAATGTGACCCATACCCTCCCGTGGTCCTGCCAGAAGGGCTGCAGTTGCTGGAGGGCCTTGAAGTGGCCACCGGATGAGCAGACCAGCAGAACTTTCATCGCCCCCTCACCTCAGTGGATTCTCTCAGATCCTGGGAAGGCGGATCATGCTTGAGCTGCTCCCGCTCGATCCTCCGTTTCTGGCGTTTGCCGGTGAAGCGGATCATCCGTCCCTCCAGCCACTGGTAGATCGCTGGCGGCAGGATCCAGAGCAACGTGGCTGCCGTCAGGGACACCAGCGTGCGCCCGGGTTCCTCCAGCAGAATTCTCCAGTCGGTGCCCAGGGCTTCCAGCATCAACCGCATTGCCGGGCCCCGCTCCCGCTGCCGGGTGGCGCGGCGGGCCAGATAGCGCAACTGATAGGCCCTGGCTCTGTTGCCGTGGAGGCGAATCAGTTCAGGTGCGTATCCGGCCGTTTTGTCGAGGACGCGCTGCCAACTGGAGAACTGCTTTTCGACATTGGCCGAGAGTCCACCGCTGTTGACCCGGTAAAGGGTGAGGGGCTCGGCGATTCCCTCCATGCGCCAATCTGTCTGCAGGGCAATGCGCAGCCAGCATTCGATGTCTTCCGACTGACGGAAGCTGTCGTCGAACCAGTAGTTCTCCCTGCTGCCGTAGAGGTTGGCCTCGAAGCGGATGCCCTCAAGCACTTCCCGGCGCATCACGACGCAGGATCCGTTGCTGATCGGATTGCGGCAGAGGATCAGTTCCGGTGTGATTCCCTGTAGCTGTGGTGTCTGGTAGATCCCGAGCGACGCTCCGTCTGAATCGATGAAGGCAGAACGGGAGTAGCTGACCCCCACCTCCGGATGGGATTGGAGATGTTCCACATGCTTGGCCACCTTCTCGGGCAGCCAGAGATCGTCGCTGTCAAGGAAGGCCACGATCCCCCCTGTCGAGGAGCGGATGCCCGTGTTGCGGGCCCCCGCCAGGCCGCGGTTCTTCTGCTGCAGGATGCGGATGCGGGGATCGTCGTAGCTGCGGCAGATCGCCAGCCCGTCATCGGTGGAGCCGTCGTCGACGATCAGGATCTCCAGGTTGGGGTAGGTCTGGGCCAGGATTGACTCAAGGCTGTCTTTCACGGTGGCGGCAGAGTTGTAAAGCGGCATCACCACCGAAACCAGTGTGGATCGTTTCATGGGGTTCGGCTCCCATGCAGCAGCCGGGCAGCGACCGCCAGGGCCGTCAGGCCGGTGCGGCGGGGTTCTCGGATCAGCAGCCGCCAATCCGATCGGAGCGACCGAACCAGGTAGTCGGCCCCGGCGGCCGGAGGTCCACCCAGCCGCAGGGAGCGCCGGGCCAGGTAGCGCAGGTGAACGGCCTGGGCAGTAGCGAAGTGGTTCTCGACCAATTCAGGGGCATAGCGGCGCGCCTCGCAGATCAACCGCAGCCAGCCCTGCTCCATCCGCTGCAGGCTTGAGGACAGCCCGCCGCTGGAGGTGCGGTAGTAGGTGAGCACACGATCAATCGCTGCGATCCGCCACCGGCCATCGCAGGCGACCCGCAGCAGCCACTCCAGGTCTTCCGAGTAGCTCATCTCCTCGACAAAACCCCCAACGGCCTCGAACACCTCACGCCGCAGGACCCAGTTCGAGGTGGTGGTCGTCGGGTTTTCACAGAGGAAGTTCACGGCTTTCAGGGCCTGGGGAGGATGGGACGCCACCAGGCCCGTGCGCGTGCCAACAGGCGAGAGGAATTCCACCTGAGCAAAGCTCACCCCCAGGTCGGCTTCGCCGGAATGGAGATCCACGTGCAGACGAAGCTTGTCGGGATGCCATAGGTCATCGGCATCGAGGAAGGCGATCAGTGGCGCTCGGCTAGCGGCCACACCCCGGTTGCGGGAGATCGAGACCCCCGAATTGGCCTGCTGGAGGAGCCTGAGGCGGGGGTCGTCGGCGAACAGGCCCATCACAATGGCGACGCTTGAGTCGGTGGAGCCGTCATCCACGACAATCAACTCCCAGTTGCTGAGGCTCTGGGCCTGGACCGAGCGCAGGGTTGGCTCCAGGTTTGTGGCGGCGTTGTAGATGGGGACCACCACCGAAACGACGGGCAACTCCTTGGATGGCGAGGGTGCTTGCACGGCACTAGCTGGATGGTAAGGGCTGCTGCCTATCGGGATGTCATCAGGTGTGACTTGATCGATTGCCCGGAAAAATCTTACTTGTAAGCGCCTTGAATCGGCCCATCAGGGTAATCCAGATCATCCGGAGGCGCTTGATGTAATAGTCAAACTTGTTAATCTTAGGTGGCTTTCCTTCCTCGTAGTAGTTCAGTTTGCTTGAGGGGAGAAGTTTCGACTTCCAGTCCACCGAGTCGATATGCCTGAACTGTGCATGGCCATAGCGAGCCGCAAGCTTCTCTCTGATCTGGTTGGGATTGCGGTAGGGATAGTGCCGATTAAAAACTCGCAGGGAGCACGGCTTCTTGAGCCCATCGGGCCATTGCGGTGCGATCGCTTCGTTCCAGGGTTGAGTGGATTGATTTCGGAAGAAGCGGTACTCTCGCCAATTGATTGAATAGTACCTGCGTCTTTCGGCCACAGGCCGTGGAGGCTCTGCATTCTCTGAAGCCCAATGTTCGTAGTCGGAATCTGTATAGTAAAATTGGAGATTCCAGGCTGTAATGAAATCCGCATTCTCTTGATTAGCCTTGGCAAGGACTTTCCTGGGATTTCCCTCCATGAGCTCATCCCCATCAAGGCGTAGCCACCAGTCCTGGTCAGAGAGCTCCTGATGATACTTGTTGTAGACAACCGAACGCATGCCATCGCGAAAGGGAACCAGCAGCTGTTCTTCAATGACAATCTCAGGATACTGGCGCGCCAGGGAGTTCACTGTTTCCCAGGTTCCATCAGTGCTGCCGTTATCAAGAACAAATATTCGATCGCAGAACTTCAACGCATGAATCAAGCATTCGGCAATGATATCGCCCTCATTCTTGATCAAGCAAATTGCATAGATTTTCACTGGCAGCTCCGGTCGATCGTCAGGATTGTTGGTGGAAGATCATGACACCACCAAGGTGTTGTGTTGGTTGCAGGTCTTGCACCCGTACGAGTTCTCCAGTCTAGGGCTCTGACCAGATGATGCCTGGGATTGATGCCTGCTGTTTACCTTGAGTTGGAATCATCTGAAAAAAGCAAACTTTCAATGGGTTAACGATACCGATGCTTTCCAGGAGCTCTCTGAGTGTCACAGGCCCTCGGCCGGCGGAGGCTGGAGCCGAAAAAGCATGTTCCGGCCCATCAGGAGGTAGATGGGTTGGAGTGTGAGATGGGCTGCTGCCACAGCGATGGCCACCCCCAGGGATCCCCAGGTCGTTCCTGCAAGGATCGCCAAGGTCAGGGCAACGGTAAAGGCCAGGTTCCACAGGAGATCGACCTGGGGTAAGCCCACCGCACGGAAGAGCATGGATGAAGCATTGGCGAAGGGGCGTGAGAGGGCGGACAGGCAGATCAGCATCAGGATCGGAACAGCACCCTCCAGCACCCACTTCTGACCGAAGACGATCGGTACATAGAGCGGGGCCAGACTGCACTGCAACGCCACCACTGGCACGATCACCTTGGTGATGGTGAGCAGGTTCTTGCTGAACCGCTGCTTCAATTCGGTCGGTTGGTTACGGACGTCACAGAAGTCGGAGTAGATGGAAACGGACAGCGCATTGATCACACTCAGACTCAGACCCAATCCCGCGTTGAAGGCGAAGTAGTACACCCCCAGCGCTTTGACACCGATGAACCGACCGATCAGCAGATAGTCCACATTCTCTCGGAAGGTGTTAAGCATCTCAACACCGAGGATGCGACTGCCAAAACCCAGCACGGATTTCCAGCGCTTGAGCGTTAACGTCATGACGGGCCGCCAGGGCTCGAAGCGCAACATCATGGCGACCCAGACAGGAGCCACCAACAGCTTGGGCAGCACAATCGCCCACATGCCCATGCCCATCAGTGCGAAGATCCCCGTCAGCAGGTTGTCGGTGACCACGGCCGCAAGGTTGGTCATGCTGTAGAACTTCAGCCGGTTCTGTCGGCGCACCAGGGCCGTCTGGACCATGGAGAGTGGATAGATCAGATAGCTGAAACTCACCACAATGATCGGGAGAATCAGCGCGTTGTCGTTGTAAAAGCTGCCGATGACGAACGAACCAATGATCTGCACAAAAAAGAGGGTGAACCCGATCAGCCAGTTCAGGCTCCATGCCGTCTGACAGATCTCTTGTACATCTTCCGCATCGGCCTGCACAATTTTGTCGCCGATGCCGTTGCGCGTGAAGACGCGGACAAGCTCGCCGGACGTCAACACGATGGCAGCCAGGCCATAGTCCCTGGGGCTCAGCAACCTGGCCAGGAGAACCGTGGCCAAGAGCCGCGAAACGCGAATCCCCACCTCACCCACGCCCATCCAGCCGATGTTGCGGATGAATCGATCCTTTGGAACGAATCGGTTCAGATTGCTCAGCAGGCGCATCAAGGGTCTACCCCAGGCCGGAGGCTTGGGTGGCTCAGCAACTGGTGCAGGCTTGGTCTCTGCAGGCAGCAGACCCACCGCGGTCTAGACGCCATTGGCCAGCCGCTCGCCTCAAGATAGCTGATCATGGCATCAAGGATGCTCACCGATGGCAGATTGGGTGTGAATCACGATACGGGCTGTACTTCAGGCTGGGATGGGCCTTTCGTCTCCTGCAGGGCCATTCCCATGACAAGCATTCCAGGCCAGAAAAGGTACACGAGAATCTCCAGATTTTCACCAAATGTATACATAAATAGTATAATGATGATTCCCAGACCGGCCGAGCCAAGTTGATAACGGGAACTGGCAGCGCGGCGCAATAGATCAAGTCCCGTAGCCAACATCGGAACAGCCAGAGCGAAAAAGCCGACAATGCCCTTCACAAAAAGAACTCCAGCCCAGGTGTGATGGGAGCCAATGGCCATGTACTCAACGAGATGCGGACCAGCCTCTACAACACCATGCCCCCAGATCGGAGCCTCTGTCTCCCAGCGATGGAATGCGATTCGCCTTAACGCAAAGCGAACACGAGTCGAACCAGCCCTTGCCCCTTTAAAGCCTTCCCAGTAGTTACTGATTGCAGTAAGAATGGATGTAGCAAAGATGCCGCCAAGATAGGATAGAAAACCAAGAGTAATCAGCATGGACGGTTGGCGGAGCCTGGAAACCACCGCCGTAACGGTCGGAATCAGGATGATGGCAAGCTGTGCAAGACGCGACTTGCAGACGAAGCACATAACGATGGAGCCAAGGATGCCAAGAACTTTCCATCTGCGATCTTTTTCCAAAAGACATATCATGAAATTAATATTGCCAACGAATCCAAGGGCTGGTCCCCACGGAGTGAAGAGTCGCCAGCGAAGATCACCTGTACTACCGTCAATCTCGTAAAGCGGAACATCAAAAAACTCATTTCCAGGCCCACCTACAGCTCTCAATGGAGAGACATAGAGCACTTCCGGGAGACCCAAATAGGGCGTTAGCAGCAGAAATGGCATGATCAGGAGCGTATGAAACCCCACGATGCATATGGCACGTGTAGGGATGCTGCTACGAATCGGCAGGGCTCCTGCCAAGGGGTAAAGGGCCAAGGCGGCCCAGCCTTTGGCCCACCCAATCGTGGACTTGATGATAGCTCCAGTTCCTAGATTAAAATTTACATGTCCGGCAATCAAGGCAACTTGCATGATTAACATGCCGACAATCCAAAGCCAAATCACGGGAGAAATTGAAATTTTTTCGTTCTCCTCTGGATGATCAATTCGGGCCAGTATCTTGATCAACAGGCAACAGAGGAGTAGCCAGCACAGAATAGATCCCACAACATATAGGCCACCGAATATCCAGATAGGATAGGTGCAGATAATTGACCACCAAACCAAACGCTCTGGCCAATTTCTCGGACCAAGACCATCCTCTGAGTGGAATAACCTCGAATAAAGCGTTTTAAGTCCCAATGAAGTCTCCTGGCTAAGTAGAAATCCAGTTTGCGATCCGTTTAATCCAGGGCTTGCGGATCCACAGAATCCAAAGACCTGTAGTTGTCAGAATAGAACCCAATGCTGATCCAACAAGAACCAACGCTCGCTTTGGTGAGGTAGCTTTCTCGGGAAGACTTGGCTCAACAGCAATCTGGATCAGCGGAAAGGCTGCAAATATGTTGGCTTGACCAAGGTCTAGTTTAGCCAATGTAGAAGCAAAGACTGCTTCTGCAATCTGTTCATTCCGTTTAAGACTTTCCAAAGAAGACTGCCGCTGGGTCATCCACTTGAGTCGCCTCTCCAAGGACATTATCTGCTCATCAAGTTTGCGGACCTGTGATGCAGCACCAGTGGCTTCTGATTGGTAGTTCACTAGAGTCTGAAATAGAGAATCACGCCCGGAACCTGTTCCAGATAAGGCCAGCTGAGTGAGCGTTTGGTCAGACATAGGGCGGCCAAGCACAACCTTAACACGCTGATTCATCGCCTGTTTTGCAGCATCTTGCCGCTTGATCTCTTTTAGAATTCGAGGATTATTAAGGCCGAATTTGGCTAGTTGTACCTTCAATATAGAGGTGGCCTCGCTGTAGTCCTTTAAATTCTGCTGGAATATGAGATCAACCTGTAACTTGAATGCATCTGCGGCCTCGGAAGGAGACAAATCCAGGCTACGGCTCAGTTTCTCCAATCGACTTTCAGCCTGCGACTGCTGGGCTGCAAGTTCTGCCCTTTGCTTACGTAATTGTTCAATATTAGCTGATAGTGTTTCTACTTGTTGAATTGAGGTGAGGCCAGACGTACGCTTGAATTCAGAAACTTGCTTCTGAGCAGCTTCAAGCTTATCCTGCGTTTCCAGCAGAATCTTCTTTGCAGGCACTTGCCGTTGCGCTATCTCGCTGACTCGCAACTCGTTAAGACGCTCTACCATTGCATCATGCAAAGCATAGGCACGCGTTCTTGCCTCTACAGGAGACGGACCTGTGGCATCAATTTGCATAAGGGTTGTGTTATCAATATTCTTAATGCGGGGTTCAGCGAGATCTGACCTGGGAATTTTGGCAATCTTGGCAGCTCTAGCCAGGACTTGCTCGCTAACGAAGATGTATTCATAGTTAGCGCGAGGATCAAATGTCGCCAAGCCAAGGGATTCGTTTGATGCCGAGGCTTGACCAATTTCAGGCAAGCTCAAATTCACAGCATTAGCGCTTCCGGGCAGAATTAATGCCCAAGAACTGGTATAAACAGGCTTTGCAAGAAAAAGATAAAGAATACTGGAGCCCCATATCAGACCATTCGTGCAAGTGCTTACGAATAGATAACGACTCCAACGAAGCTTGTCGGTCCGACTCAGTGATTTCCACCAGCCCTTTGGATTGGGAACCTTGAATCCTGGTATATTCTTGCTCTGCTCAGCAAAGAGCCGCGCTGCCTTGCGCAAAGGATCTTGCACGGCCAGCAGATGACGCCTGAGTCGACTAGATGTAAGAGATGAGTCCTTCACTACGATCTACGGGATGGCGCGATCATAAATCAACAAAGCTGGAGTCAGGAATTGATTAATGATGCTAAGAACAGCCTGGAAATTGGTCACCCTTGAGTCATAACAAGCAACTCCGTCATCTGCCATTAGATAAGGGTTGTTGGAGCTGTCTGTAGACGCGCGAAGCAGATCTTCTACTCCCCTCTCGTAGGCAGTCGTCTTGCCGGAGGCCCTATCTGTTCTCACCAAGATGGCTCGACGTCGCGCATTGGTGACCATGGTTCCACCAGCACAGTTGGCCGAGATGACCGCATGGGACAAACGAGAGCCATAAGCAAAATTCTTAGCCTGAGCGCCAATACCAGCAACAGAATTTCCAGCCGCCGGAACAGTAAGATTAGAAATGTTGATCTCAATTTCAGTCGGGGTAATACTAGATGGGCGAACGATAAGTGGATTGACGGTACCTGTGTCGGGAACAACGACTTGATCCCCGGCAATCAGTGGGATGTCATTAAAGGGCTCCCCCGTAAAAGCACCAGATAAGTCGATCACTTGCTTTCGTGATCCTCTCTTTAATTGCACCGCGGTGACATCAGCCGTGGGGGTAATTCCTCCTGCACGACGCAAAGCCGTGGTGAGCATACGATTGAGTGGCGCTTGTCCCGAAAGTTGAACAGGAGTCTGGGTCTTCTCTGCATCACTCATCTCGTTGATCAAAACTCGGCCAGGCTGAAAAGCGGATCCAATGACAAACACTGGGATTGGTGCCCACTGGACAACGCTCAGACTGACCCTTAGGAAAGATGGTTGAAAAATGCCCTGTTGTACGAGGGCTTGATAGACACGCTTCTGAAGCTGTTCCGGCTCTAGGCCTACAGCTAAGATTCCCTTGATGAAGGGAAGTTCAAGCTCTCCATTCAGATTAACTTCAAAGATTCCACTAAATTCTTCCCCTTCCGGGATTGTCACCTTGACCCGATCCCCAGGTGAGATCGGTAAAGCTTGAGCCGCTCCAGCTGTGCTGAGAAAGCAAGCTACTCCAAGAAGCCAAATCAGGAACTTCGACATGGGTGTCGATATTGGAGACACTCCTTGATTGGCATAACCAAACAACTTTAGCGTATCCATAGTCGATGAGCTATGGGCATGATCACTGCATGAGAATGCCGAATGACCACTCAATCGCCTCATGACTCCCATCCCCAGGAGGCAGGGCCTCCTTGAAGTCTGTCCGGGTAGCCCCTGGCGAGGCTGGTCAGGATTGGATTTGATCGTCAGGCTCACGTTTACCTATCTTCGATTCCAGCCTTGGAGCTGTCGATCAGTGGGCACCGACTGACTTGATCAGTTTGCTCAAGCCTATCCCGGAAGTTCAATGCGCCCGCGGGGTGCGTATCAGCAGCGCTTCGTGCTGCAGCTGTCGAGGCAGGCATCCTGAGTGGCAGCCCATGCTGCCGTGATCTGGTGGCTTTCACCAAGGAGCACCAAGAGGCGCTGAATCAAGTGCTGATGCTGGGTCGGGAGTTCAAGCGCTGGCCGTCTGCGTTGACCTTCCTGCACCTGTTCAATGGAGCCCACATTCAGGAGTTCCAGATCGTGCTCCACGCCTGGATGATCAGCCAGATCCCATGCGGGGCCGAGGGTCTGGATACGTAGGTGTGCGGCGGCAAGGAACTGCGGCGCCTTGCTGCCGAGCCGAGGATGGCAACCATAAGTTCTTCGTCCAGGTCACCGTCTACGCCCTGGCGCGGCGTCGCCCTGGCCCAGCAGGCTTTGTCAAGCTGCACGGGCATGACCCCACCTGGGATCTGCGGGCCAGGGAGGCACCTGATCTCATCCAAAGCAACTGGCCAGGCAGCCCTGGTTCGGGAAGCCGATCACCGACAACCAAGCTCCATGGGGATCCCTACCACTACCGGGGCAATGGAACTGGTGCGATGGCCACACTCAGGACGACATCTCTCAGCCCGTTGCGGCTGGCTGGCTGTCAGTCAATCAGGGTCGGCAGGCAGGCGGGGTGTACGCCATCACAGCGCTGCTGGCGATAGCGCGGCGCCAACAACATCGGAACGAATGCTGAAACGTTGAATCAACGCTTGTCTTCCCCCCCCCTTCGAGGTGCCTTTGGCGACGAACAACGTGGATCGCTCCAGATCGGCTTCAGCCTCCAGGTCCTCTAGGAAGAACATCCGGTGGTTTTCCGGCAGCCAATCCACCGGTGAGGGCGTCCGCCTATGGACCTGCTCCAGGCTCGGAAGCCCTCAATCATGCCCCCATTGCCCCAGCCTGATTCCTTTCAGTCACAGTGATCCGGGCGGATTGAGGAGTGTCTTGCCATTGACAGGGCATGGATCCAGGCACGAGAAACTCCAGGGACATCCACGTGATGATCTGACGAGCGGACGAACGTTTCCACTTCCTGAGGTCTGCATGGCAGCCTTGCTGTAACGCCGGCAAGGTCATCTCCCTGGCCCCCGCGTGGATCAGAGGCAGAGGCTCCAATCCTTCAAAAGCATTCGAAAACAACATATCGTCCCCGGGAACCGACAACCCCTGAGGTACAGACTTTGGGAATCCCAGGAGTCATGACAGATTTTGCGGCCAATCGGTCAACCTGACGGCTCTGGACCAAAGCGCTGAGCTAAATTCAATCAGCAAGGACCCTAGAGGCACAATGGTTAATACTGTGATTGTGGCAACTGCAAACTATCTTTGGGGGGCAGCGGTCACCGTTCGCTCCGCCTTGGAAGCCTGTAGCACAACCCTTAATGTTTTTGTCATTAGCGTCGATTTGTCTCAAGCAGACAAGAGGCAACTCTCCAATTCCTGGCAAACGCCCAATCTCGGTACAATAAAGTTTATTGATTTTGATCTTGAGAAAGTTAATAAGCTTCGAAGCACTCTACTCGTCAAAAGCAAGTCTCCTTATGCCCGCTTTTTCATACCCGAATATTTACCCGAGGTATCGCGCTGCATATACTTGGACACAGATTTAATTGTCTGTTCTGATCTGAACAATCTGCAAACCCTTGATCTGCAAGGTAAATCCAGCGCTTGTGCTGTTGACGGTGGCATAGCCACACCAGAGCAGCAGCTACGCCTCCGCACCAAGCTAAAACTACAAAATCCTCTTCAGTACTTTAACTCAGGAGTGATTTTAATGGATTTGGATGCTTGGCGAGATCGTGAAATCCAGTCCAAAGCTCTTAGCATTGCAAATGAGAACTATGATCTGCTTGACCAAATGGATCAGGATGCTCTGAATATCGTCTTGGCAGGCGATTGGTTGAGCCTTGATCCGAAATGGAATACTTCTAAAGGCAATGCCGCTGCTGACTTCTCAGATGGCATCATCCACTTTTTAGGCAAAGTCAAACCATGGCATGCTGATTATGCCGCTAATTTTCAAGATCGTTGGTTTGCACTGCTCGATCGAACTGCATTTGTCGGCCAGCGTCCTGTAAAACTATTGGGAATAGCTGCCGCCTACAAAAAAATTGTCCGTTCTATCCCTACCTTAGAGATGATGAAGGGAAAACTGCGGCGCCTCATGCGATCAGCTTGACTTGATCTCGCAGGCCCTATCTGATATCTACCTTTGGACTTCAGTTCCAAAGAGCTAACTCTTGCTTCATTGGGGACTCACCAAAACGCTGCGCACCAGAGCCACATGAACAAGTTGAAGAATCGCCTACTTACCTCTGAGCGATACTCAGGCTTGAGTTTAATCTATGTTCTGGACTTAGTTTTCGGATCATCTGAGAGCTTCAATGCCGATCAATGGGCGTGACAAGAAGGCACAAGGAACAGAAGGCCGTTCCAACAGCATCTCGAAGTTCATCACTAGCATAGCCAATGCAATGGCTGCTTCTTGGCTAGTAGGTAGCTTCTCATGAAACAGGCCCTAGCCAAAGCGCCGCTTCCTCAGTTCGACTGGGCCTTGACAGCATATCTTTGACGCTCATGATCATTATATCGTCTCATCTCTTCTTCGAAAAGGTACTGAATTCCTGTCCTTCCGGGAAGGTCACTTTGACCTGATCCCCGGGTGATCGTGGCAGTACCGTTGAGCCGCCGGCAGGTCAGAGCAATAGGGCCAGTGACACCAGAGCATCCAGGAATGTCGACAGCCGCGTCGTTCCGTAAATCTTCACCATGAGCATGTAGCTTTGTTAACCTAGGGCAACATGCCTGGGGCGTCTGGCTTGGATGAGCCTGGCCAGTCTGGAAGTCCTTTATTCTGCTGCAACTCTGACCAGGTACTGGCCACTCCCCTGATGCTGGGGTTTGCTGAAGGTTCGTCGAGCCGCGAGCCCTGCCACCACCACTCCGGTAAGGCCCTTGCAACAAGTCGTCTGATCAGGTTTTCCAAAGTCTTGCCCCCTTCCTGACGGTCACCGTGCGCATCGGACTGATCAACGCCTACAGCACCCTGAACCTCGGGGATGCGGCCATCTACAGCGCTTTCCGCAAGCTGCTGCCGCAGGCTGATCTGGTGGCGTGCGTTCAGGACCAGAACCCTGATCCAGGGCTGGGGGTCGATTTTCTCTCGAAGCGCCCACGGGACTGTGGGGCCTACGTGAGTGTGGGGGGAGACATCTTCAACAACTCCCGGGAGTGGTTCGTCACCAAGGCTTTTCTTCAGAATCTGGCGGAATTGCGACGCAGTCCGAAGCACACCATCCTGTTCGGTCAGTCCATTCCTCGGTCGTGCCATGGGCTGAGTTTCCTCCTGCTCAGTCAGAGCCTGCGGGGCCTGGCCGCCGTGTGTGTGCGAGACGCCGAGAGTCACAGACGTCTTTGTCAGTCAGGAGTTCAGGCGCGGCTTTCCTTTGATGTCGCCTTTGCGCTGGAGGGTTCGGAGCTTGCCCGAGAACGGGCGCTGGACATGCTTGGACGTCTGGGCATCGATCCTGCCAGGGCTGCGGTGTTGTCGGTGCGGGGTTTCGACAGCATGTACGGCCACGACAATGCACGCTTCGTGGATGGGATGGCGCAGCTCTGCCAGCGGCTTTTTCTACAGGATCGTATCCCGGTCGTCTTGATTCAGTCCCGCGCTTACGGGGCCGACAACGACCTTGAAGTGGCCGAGGCCATCCTGGAGAGGTTTCCCGGCACCAGGATTTTTGATCCCTTTCTGGAGGATGCGAGTGTGCCGAGCTGGCAATTGGCGATGGCCCTGTTCTCCCTGGTGGATCTCGTCATTGCGGTGCGTTTTCATACGGCCGTTCTGGCCCTGGCTGCTGGACGTGTTCCGTATCATCTCCATTATTCCAATAAGGGCAGAGATCTTTGCCAGCGACTGAACCTGCCCGGATGCGATCTGGCAAGCCTTGATCCGCAAGCCACACTGGATGCGATCCTGGCTACGGGAGGCCTCCGCTTCAGCCATGGTGTGATCCGCAAGCAGGTGCTGGCAGATTTCCGTTGGTGCCTGGATCAATTGCCCGAGGATCGGAGGCCCTGATGGTCAGGGGTTGTGCAATGTTGTCAGCCGCCCCAGGGGCAAATTCCCTTTGATTGGATGGCTATATTCCTGCCGCTTGGGTTTCACCCTGAGGATTCAGCCGGTGGATAGGCGTCAAGATTGCACGGTCGCAGCAAGGGAGCGAAGCCTTGTGCCCCTTGATGAACAATTGAGGCTCGGTGCGGGTCTGCCATGACCTCTGGAAGACCCGTCTATAGTGACAGGGGCAGACAAGCGGTGGCTCCATGATCAGAATCGACGAGTTGAGGTCCAATGACCTTCCCTTTGTGCGTGCGGATCAAGAAGGGATTGTTGAAGAAATCAATGAGGCCTTCCAAAGGGTTTATGGCTGGTTGCCTGAGGACATCATCGGACAATCTCTTGGTCTTATTTTGCCTTCCTACTTCAAGGATGCGCATCACCTTGGATTTTCCCGCTTCAGAATCACCGAGGGTGTGGGATCAGAGGTTCTAAACCACCCCCTGAAGCTCAAGACCGTCTGCAAGGATCAACGGGAGATTGAGTCAGAGCATTTTATTGTTGCGGAGCGCCAGGGTGCGACATGGAGCTTTGCAGCCACCCTGACACCGCTGGAGTGACGGCTTGTCTTTGGCTTCCCTTCAGGATCAACTCCGGCAGACGCTCGGCAGGCTCGAAGCTGCTCTGAGTTGCGTTGAGGATTCTCTGGTCCTCACCGATTTCGCTGGACGGGTCGAGTGGACCAACCGAGCTTTTGATCAACTGGTGGGGCGTCCCCGTCTGCAGTCTCTCGGTCAGTCCTTGCCTGATCTGCTGCCCCAACGCTACGAGAATGGTCAATCCCTTGCCTCCGGAGACCTGCTGCTCTGGGCCCGAAACGGACCTGGTCGTTCCATCTGGGACCTGACCCCACAGCCCCCCCGCGAGGTGCTGGAGGTGAAATGGTCGCCAGTGAATCTCAGTAACGATGCCTCGTTGATCTTTGTGTTTCGAGATCTGAGTGACATCGTCAGGGTCAAGGATCAACTTACCCATAGTCGTGATTTTCTTGAGCAGGAAGTCTCGACTCGAACCCTCGAACTGCAGGAGGCTCGGGATGTTGCACTGGCTGCCAGTGGTGCCATGGGTGACTTTTTGGCCAATATCAGTCATGAGATTCGCACACCGATGAATGCCGTGATCGGCATGACCGAATTATTGCTTGACACATCGCTTGACCCCCAGCAGCTTGAGCTTGTCGAGACGATCCAAAGCAGTGGCGACATCTTGCTCAAATTGATAAATGACATCCTGGATCTTTCCAAGATAAAGGCAAGACAGATGTTGCTTCAGAGTGAGTTACTAGATATCAAGGAATTAGTGGGTGACTGCTGCCGCATCATGGAAGCTTCGATCGCCATGAAGGGGTTGCAGCTTGATGTTCATCTTGAGCCAGATCTTCCCGAGCGGTTGATTGGCGATGCTTTAAGAATAAGGCAAATTGTATTAAATTTACTCAACAACGCAGTTAAGTTCACTGATTCAGGGTTTATCCGCATCGGAGTTTCCTGGCTTGGCCGTTCAGATAACGAGATCGATCTCATCCTTCGCATCGAAGACAGTGGCAGAGGAATCTCGCCCGCGTTCATGCCCAACCTTTTCAAGGGGTTCTCTCAGGAAACAGGTCATTCTGAGCTGAAAGAGGGGACGGGCCTTGGCCTTGCCATCTGCGAGCGCTTGTGTGAGTTGATGGGTGGGAGCATTGCCGTGGATAGTCAAGTGGGTCGAGGGAGTTGTTTCCGTGTCAACCTCCCCATCAAGACCGCCAGGAGCGTCGCGCCTGGATTCCAGCCCATGGTGGCGCCTTCGATGGGGCCAGATTCACTCGAGATCAAAGTGCTGGTGGCGGAAGATAACCGCGTCAATCAGCGGGTGCTGGAGCTGCTGCTGGCCAAGTTGCATCTCGTGGCTGAGTTTGTCGCCGATGGGCAGGCTGCCGTGGATCGTCTCGTCGATGGCGGGATCGACCTGGTCCTGATGGATCTTCAGATGCCGAAGCTTGATGGTCTTGAGGCGACCAGGCTGATTCGGCTCAGGGCAGTCGATCAGCCCTACGTAGTGGCCCTCACGGCTTTTGCCTTCAATGAGCATCAACAGCAATGTCTGGAAGCGGGGATGAATGATTTCCTCAGCAAACCGGTCCGGCTCCCCGATCTCAAGCAGGCTCTTGATCGCTTTCAGCTCTGGCGTGAAACGCGCCTCGAGTCCACCCACACCGAAAACCCATGAGTTCCGAGAGCCCCCCAGCGATCGATCCCCAGGCCTGGGAGGACCTGAGGGCAATGGGCGGTGAAGACGCTGACAGCATGGTCAGTGAATTGATCGCCCTTTACCTTGAAGATGCTGCGGTGCTGGTGGCCTCGTTGGAAAGCGCCCATCGGGTGGATGACCGACAGCGCCTGGAGCAGTTGGCCCATGCCCTCCGCTCCCCCAGCGGCAGCCTTGGAGCCCTGGCGCTGGCCGAGGTTTGTCGTCAGCTGGAGCAACAGTCCGCCAGCGCGGATCGCCCCCAGCTGGACAACCTGATGAGCACCTTGATGGAGGCTTACGAGCGGGTGGTGGACCATCTCACACGCTGGGAGGGACAACCTTGAGACCCGATTTCAAGGTGCTTCTGATCGATGACGACCGCATCCTGCAGGCTCTGCTCAGCAGGGTTCTTCGCGGCGATGGCGCTGAGGTGATTCTGGCCAGTGATGGTCCAACGGGCCTGCAGCAGGCCCGTCTCCATCGACCTGAGTTGGTGCTTTGTGACTGGTGCATGGAGGGGATGGATGGCCTCGAAGTATGCAGACACTTCAAATCCGACCCGGAACTGGCGCCCACCTTTTTCGTTCTTCTGACCTCCCGCTCCAGCGTTGAAGACCGGGTGAAGGGGCTGGACTGTGGCGCAGATGATTTTCTCTGCAAGCCTGTGGAGCCCTCCGAGTTGCTCGCCCGGGTCAGGGCGGGTCTGCGCCTGTTTCGAGTCAACCATGAACTGAGGCTCACCAGCCAGAAACTCGCAGAGCAACAACGACTCCTGGACAAGGAACTGACCCTGGCCGCCGATTACGTGCGATCCATCCTTCCTCCGCCGATGGCGGGAAGTCTTGCCATTACCAGCGCCTATCAACCTTCTCAGAAACTTGGAGGAGATTGCTTCGATTTCTACGACCTTGATGCAGAGCATGTGATTCTCTACATGCTGGATGTTTCAGGCCATGGACTTGCTGCTGCCTTGCCATCGATTTCAATTCATAATCTGCTGCGCACCTTCTCCAGGACATCGGCCATTTTGTTTCAACCGGATGAAGTGCTGAGGTATCTCAACTCAGTCTTTCAAATGGAGCGCCATGAGCATCGATTCTTTACGATGTGGTACGGGATTTACAATCGTACAACCCGTCAGTTGAGCTATGCGAGTGCTGGACACCCGCCTGCACTTCTGGTGTCTTGTTTGGGGACCTCAAGCCCAAGGATTGATCAGCTCACCACTCGTGGCATGCCAATTGGCCTATTTGAGTCGTCGCATTACGAACGTAGTTCCATCACGATTGAGCCTATGGCCTGTCTTTACGTGTTCACTGATGGAATCTATGAACTTGTGCACTCCGATGGATCAGTTGGTAACTATGAAGCCTTTGTATCGTTCATGGAAGATCAGGTCATGGGAAGTGAGTGTGAACCTGATCAATTACTGAACCGCATGCTTGACGATTCAGGATCGTCTGACTTTCCGGATGATTGTTCAATGCTACGCGCCTGCTTTTCAGCCTCCTGATTGATGGAAGCTGGTCTGGCTGGTGTGGATGGAAAACACCCCATCCGTGCCCGTGAGCTCCAGCACCAATCTGACCTGGGGGTTGAGACCACAGAGGTGCAAGCTGCGGTTGGCCTCACGGGTCTTCTTGAGACAGGTGATGAGGGAGCCGAACCCATTGCTGTCCATGAAGGTCACCGCCTCCAGGTCGATCAGCAGCGTGTCGTGGCCGGCGTCGATGGCCTCACCGATCTCCCGACGCAGCTGGTTTCCCATTGTGGCGTCCAACACTCCGACGGGATGCAGGATGCTCGCTCGTGGCTCCATGGTCTTCCGATCGATGGGGGGACTGCTCGCAAACCAGAGGTCGTCTGAGAACTCTGGCACTCCTAGTATCCACAGGCAGGGCGCGAGGTCTCAAGTGACCTTGACGAATCTGCTCCATGGCTGACGCGGGTCTCGAACACTCCTGTTCAGACTGCCGGCTGTCCCAGTTGCCGCGGGGAAGCCCATGGTTCACAGCACTGATGCTCAATGCTCGGCGTTAGGAAAGCTGCCCCACCGGCAAGGGTGGCTCGCTGCACTCCCTGCCCAAGGCGGTGACGTGGTTGCTGGGCGCTGAACAACAACCCCTCCCGCGCTGATGTCCAGGAGGACTGGGCCCGCTCAAGTTGGGCGACCAGCTGGATGGTTTGGCCCCGACGGCAGAGGGGCTGGTGCCCTTAGGCTGCGCCGATGGCTTTGGCGGCTTCCCCATCTGCTGATCCAGCGGCAGCCTGCGTTCTGCCTGCCACTGGGGCATCAACCTGAGCGAAGAAGGCGATGCCCATGGCCGCTGCGTCAACGCTTCTGGCCACGACCGATGGCCCCTTTGACCTCGGGCTCATCCAGCAGAGGCTCCCATTTGGCGAGCGCCAAGGCCTCAACTCCATTGAACGGATGTCAGATGGAAGCGGCTGGCTGCTTCTGGCCCATCGCCTGGAGATCGCCCGGCCCCGCCGCAGCGGCGGCCTCGAGGGCCTCACGGCGCGTGAGCGCAATCGATTGGAGCCGTTTCTGGGCGGGATTCCAGAGGATGTATTGGAAGCACTCGGGGATCTGCCTGAGCGTGAGGGTCTTGACCCCTGAAAGCAGATGGGCGTTGCGCTCATGGGCTTCCCGAAGCCGGTAGTTGGGGATCCGGGCCGACAGGTGATGAATGCTGTGATAGCCGATGTCGGCGGAGAACCAATTGAGCAGTGCCGGCAGCTTCAGGTAGCTGGAACCCTCGATCGAGCCCTTGATCGAGCTCCATCCTTCGGTGCCGTGGGCATAGGAACCCTCGTAGTTGTGCTGGACGAAGAAGATGCAGATGAAGATCGCCGCCGAAAAGGCCATCACGATCGAATAGACGCTCCAGAACAGGCCGAGCCCCAGCCAGCGGCCCATGGCGAACCAGAGGGCCAGCACGCAGATGTTGTTGGCCAGCAGATCCCAGAACTCCCCCTGGGTGTACCAGTGGCGGGTGTGCCCGGTGCGCAGCTTGTCGATCAGACCCAGCACCAGGGCCAGCCGGGGCTTGATCACGAGGTAGAAGAAGCCCCCGGGGATCAGCATTAGCGGCTGGCGCAGGAACGCGTAGAACGCCTGGCCCCGGGTGCTCAGCTCCAGGAACTGATCCGTGGTGATCAGGGCTGAGGGGCCGCGGTACAGCTCCCAGTTGCCGTTGTGGCGGTGGTGATAGTCGTGGCCCCTGGACCAGGGGTACTGGGGAATGGCATTGACCACCCCCAGCAGGAAGCCCACGGCCCGATTCACCCTGGGGGAGCTGAACAGGGAGCCATGGCCGCAATCGTGCATCAGCGAAAAGCAGCGCGATGAGAACAGCACCATCAGCGTGATCAACGGCAGCAGGAGCCACCAGGCGGTGTGGGCGGCCAAGGGCACCAGCGCCCAGAGCAGCATCACGGGGCCAAGGGTGTTGAGCAGCTGCCAGGCGCCCCGGAGGTCGCTGCTGTCCATGTAGGGCCGGAGGCTGAAGTCCGAGCGCAGGGGGGTGGGCTGTAGGTGATCGGTGGGCGTTGGGGGCAAAGGGCGCCTCGGCTGGGTGCGGGCCATGGACAAGGCGAACTCGGCGGCGGCGCCGAAGAAGGGGTTCTGGATCTGCCCCATGCGCTGCCTGACCTGAGCCAAGGTTAGCCATGCCTCCGCACGGCAGTGCGGGGCTCAGAACTTGATCGTGGTCTGCAGAAGCACCCCCAGGTCGCTGAAGCGGCCACCGGCGTTCTGGGCGCCGGCGGCGTTGCGGGTCAACTGGCCGAAGGGTCGGCTCAGGTAGAAAACCGCTGGGGTCACGGTGATCCTGTCGCTCATCGACAGTGCGTACCAGAGCTCGAAGGCGACGTTGCCATCGGCCGCCCGGCCCGTGCGCAGGCCCGTGGCCTGGGTGGGTTGACCCACGGCCGCCCCCAGGGCGTTGCCCTTCACCAGCGCATCCTTCCACTCCAGGGCCACGGACCAGGAGCGTGTGGCACGGACGTTGGTGAGGGCATTCAGGGGCTGGGGCGTGGGGAAGGCCTCGGCGTTCTGGCGGATCCAGCTGCTGCCCCAGCCGGCGCTCATCGAGGGGATCCAGCCGCTGCGCAGCGGTTGCCAGTAGCCACCGAGGGCCAGATTCCAACTCGAAGCGGCCGTCCCGCCGTCGCCGGCCGCCAGGATCGCGCTACCCAAGGTGGTGCCCACGTTGGCTCGGGTGCCGGCCTGGCCGCTCCGGAAGGCGGCGGCCAGTGCCCACTGGGGCGCCTGGTAGCCGACCTGGGCCGTGAGGTTGGCGCCGCTGTTGCCATTGAACAGACCACCGGCGGAAGCATCCCCGAACCGGCCCCGCTGGGCCACGTAGCTCACCGACGCCCCCCAGCGGCCCCGCCCCCTGGGCACCTCCTGGCGCCAGATCGCCGCCAGGGTGGCGCCGATGGCTTTGTTGTAGACCGCCGGAGCCCCGTAGAACGTGAAGAACTCCAGCAGCCGGTCGCCCCGGGTGCCGTACACCGAGGGAATGATCGCCAGGGCGTCGTGGTTCCGGCTCAGGGGACCGACCTGGATGGTGACCTCCCTGCCGATCGGGAAGCGGTAGAAAAGTCGGTCCAGTCGGACCACGTTCTCAGCGGCCAGGGAGCCTCCGCCTGGCCCGGTCAGGGTGGGGCTGAAGGCCGCATCAATCTTGGAGAGCCGCACCGGCGTGCCGTCGAAGGCGCTGGCGTTGAAGTTGCCGGAGCGCAGCCTTGTGTAGAGAAGGTCTTTGCCGGTGAAGCTGGTGCTGAGGATCAACCTCAGCTCGTAGTTGAGGCTGACGCCGTCGCGGGGGGTGTTGCCAGGGGTGGTGCCTGGCAGATTGGCGGCCACGTCACCCCCATAGGCTGTGCCCCCCAGCACGACATTGGCCACGCCCGAGAGCGTCGTGGTGGTGGAGAAGGCCGTCGCCTCCAGCTGAGCCACCCGTCCCTCCAGCTCCGCGGCTCGCCCCTGCAGCTGCCTCAGCTCCGGGGCGAACTCCTCCCGCAGGCGCAGCAGCCCGTCGCTCAGAGCGGGGGATCGCTCCAGGCAGGACTGCAGCAGGGCCGCCGCCTCCCAGCGGCTGAGGGGGGCTGGGCCCAGGTCGGGGCGTTCAGGGAAGGCGCGGCCACAACCATGGCGTTCCAACACCGCTGCCAGATTCACCGTCTCCAGTGGCTCCGCCTGCGCCACTGCTCCCGAGGTCGCCACGGCGACAGCCATGATCGAGGCGGGAACGGCCCGTGGAATCACCCCCATGGATTGGCTGGTCTGGCGAAGTGTTCTCGAGGCGCGAACCCTACGACTTGCCACTCTGGAAGCTTCCGGAAAGACGCTTTCACTGGTTGCCCCTAGCCTCGGAATGATTCCGTTGACGCCTCCCTCCCAGGAGCTCTTTTGTTGCTGAAGCCCATGCTGAGCCGCCTGCGTCTTCATGTTGGCCTTTCGGTGCTGTTCGTGCCGGTGGTCCTAGCCACCGGCCTGGGCATCGCCATCAGCTCCTACCAGCGCACCTCCGGATTGTTGCTGGAGGCCAACAGTCGCCTGGTGAGATCGATCGCGAAGGCCACCAGCCTGGAGATGCAGCGATTCCTGGCGATCAGCGCCATCCAGAGCAACCTCAAGTCGCTGGAGGGCTTGGGCAGCCAAGGCAACCTGGCCAGCCGCCTGACCTATGCCCCGGCCCTGAGAAAAGCCCTGGATGAAACCCAGCTGGTGACGTCTTACTTCGTGGGCTACCCCAACGGTGATCGGTTCCAGATGCGCTACATCTGGGACGACCTGGATCGCATCACGTTCCGATTACCGTCTGATGTCCAGTACGTCATCCAGAGCAATGAAAAGTCCCTCGGAGTCAACGGCACCAAGGTGTTGGCCTTCGACAAGAATCTCAAGCTGATTCGCAGCGAAGTCAGCCCTGAATTCTTCGCTTTCGACCCCCGCACCCGGCCCTGGTACAAGCAGGCGATCGCCTCCAGCGAGCCCATCGTCACGCCGATCTACCGGTTCGCCTCCACCGGCCGCGCCGGCGTCACCCTGGCCCGCCGGGCGGGCGACACCGGGGCGGTGGTGGGGGCCGACCTGCGGCTGAGTTCCCTGAGCATCCTGTTGCAGAAGCAGAAGATCACTCCCGGCACCAAGCTGGCCCTGATCAACGCCAAGGGCACGGTGCTGGCCCTCGACGACCCCCAGCAGCTCACGCGCTCGGGAGACGCCCTCAAGAGTTCCCGGCTGGTGCATCAGCTCAAGGGGGTGGACGTGCCGGTGCTGGCGAAGCTCGGTGAGAATCTCGCCCCCTGGATCCAGGGTCTGAACTCGGCCGCTGTGGTGGAGCGTCAGGCCCGGATCGACGGGCTCAACTGGAGTGTGGTCATGGCACCGGCGGCCGAGGTGTCTGGCCTGAGGACCTACCTGGTGCTGGCGGTGCCCAACGATGAGCTGCTGGTCGGCGCCAAGACCCTGCAGCGCGATTCGATTCGCTCCACGCTGCTGGTGCTCCTGCTCACCCTGCCCCTGGTGGTCCTGATCGCCCGGCGGGTCACCAAGGCCCTGCGGAGTCTGTCGGAAGAGGCCGAAGCGGTGCGGAACTTCGATTTCGATCGGCCGATGGCGGTGCGCTCGATCGTGCGCGAGGTCGATGACCTGGCCCTGACGATTGAGGCCATGAAAGCCACGATCCGCCGCTTCCTCTCGGTGAGTGCGGCGATCGCCGCCGAGCCCAACTTCGAGCGCCTCCTGGAGCGGATTCTCTCCGAATCAATCATCAACACCAAGGCCCGGGGCGGCGCCCTCTACCTCTCCGACAGCGAGGACCTTCAGCTCACTCCGGTCCAGGTGCAGGGGGCCGATCAGCAGCTCCTCGAGGTCAACCTGCCTCCCCTCTCCAGCCGCGACCTGGGCCCGATGCTGGGCGAGGGCGGCGAGGTGATCACCGGTTCCATTTCCCCGGGCGGCTCAACGATGGAGCAGCAGCTGGCCGGCGCCCTCGGCCTGGCGGCAACCCCTTACCTGGCGGTGCCATTGGTCAGCCGCGAGCGAGACTTGCTGGGGCTGCTGCTGTTCTGGTTCGAGGAGACACCGGATGCCGCCCGGGTGGCCTTCACCAAGGCCTTCTCCGGCACCGCCGCGGTGACGCTCGAAACCCGGGATCTGATCCGCTCCCAGAAGGCCCTGTTCGAAGCCTTCATCGAGCTGATCGCCAACGCGATCGACGCCAAGAGCCCTTACACAGGCGGGCATTGCTACCGGGTGCCGGAAATCACCAAGATGCTGGCCGCGGCCGCGGTCGAAGCCAAAGACGGCCCCTTCAAAGACTTCCAACTCGATGAGGGCCAGTGGGAGACCGTTCATGTGGCCGCCTGGCTGCATGACTGCGGCAAGGTCACCACGCCGGAATTCGTGGTCGACAAGGCCACCAAGCTGGAAACCATCTACGACCGCATCCACGAAGTGCGCATGCGCTTCGAGGTGCTCAAGCGCGACGTGGAACTCAGCTACTGGGAGCAGCTGGCCGCCGGCGGCGATGCCACCGCCCTGGCCGCCGAGCGGGATGCGGCCCTCGCCCAGCTCGATGACGACTTCGCCTTCGTGGCCGAATGCAACCAAGGAGGTGAATTCATGGCTCCTGACCGCATCGAGCGGCTCCAGGCGATCGCCGCGCGCACCTGGCGGCGCACCCTTGATGACCGCCTGGGTGTTTCCACCGAGGAGCTGCTGCGCAAGCAACTGCAGCCGGCGGTACCCGTACCGGCCCTGGAGCCCCTGCTGGCGGACAAGCCCGAACACCGCATCGAGCGCCCCGCAGGCAGCAGCGCCATCGAGGCGGACAACCCCTACGGCTTCAAGGTGGACGCCCCGGAACTTCTCTATAACCGCGGTGAGGTCTACAACCTCTCGGTGGCCCGGGGCACCCTCTCGGCCGAGGAGCGCTTCAAGATCAACGAGCACATCATCCAGACGATCCGGATGCTCTCGACCCTGCCGTTCCCGCGGCACATGAGCCAGGTGGCGGAGATCGCCGGCGGCCACCACGAGACGATGATCGGCACCGGCTACCCCAAACGCCTCAAGCGCGAGGAGATGAGCGAGGTGGCGCGGATGATGGCGATCGCTGACATCTTCGAGGCCCTCACGGCGGTGGACCGCCCCTACAAGAAGGGCAAGACCCTGTCCCAGGCCCTCAAGATCATGACCTTCATGAAAAAAGACCAGCACATCGACCCCGACCTGTTCGCCCTGTTCATCCGCTCCGGCGTCTACAAGCGCTACGCCGAGAAGTACCTCAAGCCCGATCAGATCGACAGCGTCGATGAAGCGGCGGTGCTCGCGGCCTGAACCTGCGGGGTTGCCTCGGCGAGCCGATCAGGGAAGAGCACGCCATCGAGGTGGTCCACCTCGTGCTGCACCACCCGGGCGTGGAAGCCCTCCACCTCCCGCTCGATCAGCCGACCCTGGCCATCGAAACCGTGGTAGCGGATGCGCGCCCAACGGCTCACGGGCGCCCGCCGATCGGGAACGCTCAGGCAACCCTCCTCGCGGATGTCGAGTGCCTCCCCCAGCGGCGTGATCACCGGATTGATCAGCACCGTTTCCGGAATCGGCGGCGCCTCCGGGTAGCGGCGGTTGAAGGTGATTCCGAAGATCACCACCCTCAGATTCACATCAATCTGGGGGGCCGCCAGACCGGCTCCGTCGGCGGCGGCCATGGTGTCGCGAAGGTCGTCGATCAGCGCCTTGATCTCAGCGCTGGGAAACGACTGCACCGGTTCGGCCACTCGCCGCAGGCGCGGGTCCCCCTCCAGCAGGATCGTGCGAACGGCCATGGTTGTTGCTTAGTAGTTGTTACCTAGTGATGGGTGATCAGTGGGGTGGTCTCAACCGTTCATCGCCCCAGCCTGAAGCTCCTGGGCGGCCCGCACCAACCGCTCGGTGGTGGCGGCATGGAGGCAGGCCGCCTCCTCGGGGCTGCGGGCGATGCTCGTGAGCCCCAGTTTGCCGAATTCCGACAGGCACCCGAGCAGGTGGAACACACTTCCCCTGAGCTCCGCAGGGTCGTAGAGCAGGCCCGCCTCGCAGGCGATGTCGATCAGATCGATCGGCAGCAGACCCTTCAGACGCGGATCGCAGAAGTTGTCGGTGGCCTCATAGAACAGGGGCAGGCCCGTGGGCGCGTGAAACAGTCCGCTGCCGGGATCGAGCCCGCCGTTGGTGGAGGAACGCAGGGCCAGGAAGGGGTGGGTGGTGCCCCCCTGGCGCAGGTTCACCTCGATCGCCTGCAGGTCCCAGACCCCGTCCAGCCGGCGGGCGATGAAATCGACGGCGTAGCGCCCCAGGGCACCCTCGGAGGCCAGCGCCTCCCCCACCACCCGGCCGTGGCGTTCGAGCTCGGCGCGGTAGGCGTCATCGGCGGGAAAGCGGCAGCCCAGGTAGGTCTGGCCGCTGGCTCCCCCCAGCACCTGCTCGTGGGTGGAGAGCACCTCCACCGTGCCGTCGGGGTGGATCGTGCCCTGCACGCTCGGGGAATTGATCGCTTCGCCCCCCTGCAACCAGGCCTCCACCAGCGCCCCCTGCTCGACCAGCAGCTCGAGCCACTCCGGCGGCGGCATCGGCAGATCCTCCAGGGCCAGACGCAGCAGGCGGCGCCTGGCCTCGGCCGATCGCCCAGCCAAAGCCAGGGGGGCCAGATCCAGACAGGCATTGCCCTCGCCGCTGAAACCCTCGTTGAGCTTCACCACCACCCGCTCCAGCTCCGGGTGGGCCTCCCACAGCTGGGCGGTTGAATCCGCCAGGGCGTCGAGGTCGTGCACCAACTCGCTGCCCGGGGGGTGGGGCACACCGCAGCGGGCGAACAGCTGCCGGCCGCCGCGTTTGCTGCCCCAGTGGGCCAGGGCCGGGTCGGTGCCCAGCACGGGAATCTGCAGCCGCTCGGAGAGCTCCTGTTCCAGCGCCGTGACCATGAAGCAGCTCATCACGCAGCGCTCGGGCCGCAGTTGCTCACGGATGCGCCGCAGCAACACCGGCCGCTCCAGCAGCTTGGCGGTGAGGGGTCGGCTGGAGGCATCGCCGGTGTCGAACAACTGAAGACGGCGGCGGGCATGGGCAGCGGGCATGCCGGGCAGCAGCTCCAGCACCGCCTCCACCACCAGCTCGCTCAGCTGGGTGCTGCTCAGGTAGGTGAGGCGCGTCTGCGGATGGCGCAGGCGCATCAACTCGAACAGCTGGCGCTCCTCGTAGTGATGGACGCCACTCACCAGGGCCAGCTCCCGGGGCTCGAAGGACAGCGACGGCACCACGAGCAGATCGCTGGCGTCGTCATCCCCCCCCCGCTGCGGCAAGCGCTGACGCAGCTGCTGCTGGAGTTCCTGGAAGTTCAGGGCCATTCGAACGCCTGCGAAGGGCCCGTGATTCCATCATTCCTCAGGGGCGCCGCACTCGCGCATCAGCTGCCGCCATTGACCCATCATTGGCGCCGGCACCCGCCGAGGAAGGTAATCGCGCGGATCAGCGGGCCCATGGCGCAGCACGGCGTTGACCACCATCGCCGATCGGCGTCCGACGTTGATGGCGCCGTGGGGAACACCCGGGGGGATGCGCACCAGCTTGGGCTCGTCCTCCCGAAGGGTGATGCGTTGCAGGCGGCGACCCTGGAGCACCACCAGGTCGAGGGAGCCCCGCAGCAGGATGATCTGATCGGTCTGGAGGCGGTGACAGAACAATTCGCAGCGCTGGTCGGGGGCCAGTTCGGCGATCTGGGTCGCATCACTGGGCTGGGGGTGGCAGAAGAAGGTGCGGCCGGCAACGGTCCCTTCCAGGGGCAGCACCTCAACGTGACGGGCCAGGGCCATGGGGTTTTCTCGAGATATTTGAAGATTCGCGACGAAAACCACGGGCTGTCGGCTTGCTTGCTACCGAATGCCCTTGCTGTCAGCGATTGCTCAAGCCCTTGCCTCCTGGGATGACACGCTCAATAGCAGGCTGAGCGGATAGCTTCGCTCCAGCGACAGATCCAGGACTCCCGTGCGCCGGCCTTCCCCCTTTCCCTGGCTGCTCACCGTCTGTGGCGGTGCCCTTGTGCTGGCCCTGGCGATCGTGCTGCGCAACCCACCAGGCGCCAGCGACCTGGCCCTCGCGGCCACACCAGCAGCCACCCCGGCGGCCAGCGCCACTAAGGCAGCCCAGGCCACGGCCCCCGAGGCTAAAGGCAACCCCGCCAGCCGCGCCTACCCCCAGCTGCCCGCCGAGCCCGTCGCCCTGGCCGCCCTGTTCAGCCAGGTGGAGGAGGCGCTGCGCTCGCCGGCCACGGACCCGGCCGAGCTGCCGGCCCTGGGCCACCAGGAGCAGGTCATCATCCGGCGGCTGGCCCGCCGGCCCGAACTGGCGGCGGCGGTGCGGAAGGAACTGCCCCAGCGCTGGTGGAGCGTGCTGGACCTGCACCTGGCGGCCCGGCGGGAGTTTGTGGCAATGCAGGCGGGGCGGCCCGGCTCCGCCACCGTGCCGGCCTGGCGGATCATCCCGCCCGAGCCCGCCGAGGCCCTGCTGGGTTACTACCGCAAGGCCCAGGCGGCCACGGGCATCCCCTGGGAGGTGCTGGCGGCGATCAACCTGGTGGAAACCGGCATGGGTCGCATCGATGGGGTGTCGGTGGCCGATGCCCGTGGCCCGATGCAGTTCCTGCCCTCCACCTGGGCGGAGCGCGGCATCGGACGCGGCGACATCCGCGATCCCCACGACGCCATTCAGGCCGCGGCCCGCTATCTGGTGCGCCGGGGCGGCCTCAAGGACATCCGCAAGGGGCTGTGGGGCTACAACAACAGCGACCACTACGTGCGCGGCGTGCTCGCCTACGCCGCCCTGCTGAGGCAGGACCCCACCGCCTTCAACGGCCTCTACCACTGGGAGATCCACTTCATCTCCAACGCCGGCGACCTCTGGCTGCCGGTGGGCTACGAGCAGCGCCAGCGCCTGCCCGTTCAGGCCTATCTCAAGCAGGCACCCGGAAGCGCTCCACCCCAGGGACCCCTGGGGGGTTGAGCCGACCGATCGCCGCTCAGGGGCGCGGTTGGCGCCATTCCTCGATCATCGTCACGTGCCGGTAGACGCCGTCTTCGTAGAGCTGGGTGGTGCGCACCCGCTGGTCATCGGAAACCAGGGTGATGATCTCGTTGTAATGGGTGCGCACCCCGCGCAGGCTGCGGCTGCCGCAGTAGACGAGCACGTGGTCGCTGATCGCCCAGGCAATGCCTGAAAAGGCGGTGGCCCGCTCCCCCGCCAGGGTGACCACCTCATCGGTGAGCGGAAACACCAACTTGGTGTCGACGAAGTGGCCGTGGTAGCGGGCCACGACCTGCTGGGGCGTGTCGATGCGCACGGTGTTGGTCTGGACGTAGCGGTCGTCCTCGATCGCGATCTCCACCCGCACCCGGTCGGTGTCGATGCAGTGGCCTGCGGTGTCGATGCGACGGGCGGTTCCCTCCCAGAGGGCGCCATGCCGATGGAAGACCAGCGGCACCCCCCAGCGATCGAGAGTGATGGGGGGAATGGCTTCGAAGCTGGGCTGGAAGGGACCCTCAGGGTGGGTGGACATCGGCGGCAGCGAACGATGGGGCGGCAGTCTCAAGGCTGCGCGGATCGTCACCAACTCTGCTGCCAAGCGCCCGGGCCAGACGACGAACCCACCAGCTCCATTCAGCCGCTGGTGCCCTTCCTACGCTGGGCGCAGGGATCCGCAACGGGGCCATGCTGTCCGATTTCCACACCGCCCTGGCCGTCGCCAAGGGCCTTGGTCTGCTGCCCAGGGACAGCCAACCGGACGAGACCAACAGCGGACACACCGCGGATGGCTACGTGCTCCGCGATGCCCATGGGTCGGAGCTCTGCCAGGTCTCCCTGGAGGCCCTTCGCTCCTGGATGCCGTCGGAGGGGATCGACCACCCACTCAGCATCGAGGCCATCATCGGCGCCCCCACCGGTGAGCGCTGGGAGTATTGCTTTCTGCTGGTCGAATTCGCCCCGCAGGAGCGCGGTTCGGTGCTGGAACGGGTGCTGATCAACGGCCAGGCGATCTCCACCAGCTCCAGCGACGGTCCGTTGCCCACCGCCCAGTTCCACGAGCTGCTCAACCTGATGGGGGATCGGGGCTGGGAGCTGGCGACCAGCGCCTTGCGCACCATCGACGACCGGGGCTTCGGCCGCAGCTACTCCCTGATCTTCAAGCGCCGCGCCATTGACTGAACGTCCGCCCCCGACTTCAAGCCCCTACCGTCAAGCACCCATGGGCCACCGCCACGGCACCAGCAACCAGACCTCGACTGAGAGCGGCGCTCCTGAAGCGCCGCGATGAGGTCGAACCAATGCACTACCCAGCGCATCCCCGAGCCGTACTGATCTCCATCGTTTGGACCGGCCAGGGGGCTCAGGCGCTGTAGCCCTTCTTGGCGGGGATCGGGTAGGGGATCCGTCTGTGGCGCATGCGCTTCCACACGGCCACGAAGGCTTGGATGAGCAGCTCCAGCTCACCGCGGCTGAGGCCGCTGGTCGCCAGTTGGCCATCGCGCTGGCGGGCGTCGACGATGCGCCTGACCATCTCACTGGCCTCGGCCTTGGAGGTGTCGGGGGGCAAGGAGCGCAAGGCCGCCTCACAGCCATCGGCCAGCATCAGGATTCCCGTCTCACGGCTGCGGGGTGTGGGGCCGCGGTAACGGAAACGGCCCTCATCGAACTGGGGATCCCGTTCCCGGGCCTGGTGCAGGAAGTAGCCCATCTTCAAGGTGCCCTGGTGCTCGGGGATGAAATCCGCCAGGGGCCGGGGCAGGTGGTAGCGCTTGGCCAGCTTCAGGCCCTCATCGACATGGGCCTGGAGGATGGCGGCACTGGCGTAGGGATCGTTGAGGGCCTCGTGGGGGTTGACCCCATCGGCCTGGTTTTCGATGAACCATTGGGGGGCATGCATCTTGCCCACGTCGTGATAAAGCGCGCCCGTGCGAATCAGATCCACGTCGGCGTGGATCGCCCGGGCCCCCTCCTCCGCCAGGCCGCAGATCATCAACGTGTGCTCGAAGGTGCCGGCGGCCTCACAGGAGAGCCTGCGCAGCAGGGGCCGTTCGTGGTCCGCCAGCTCCAGGAGCCGTGCCCGGGTCAGCAGACCGAAGGAACTCTCCACCAGGGGCGCCACCAGCAGACCGGCCATCAGCAGACCGCCCACCAACATCGCCTCCCCCAGCAGCTCAGCGACACTGTTCGGCATCCCGAGCGTGCGGCCGGTGAGCACGGTGCTCTGCAGCAGAAGCCACTGCACCGCCAGGGCTCCGGCCGGCAGCAGCACCGCCAGCTGCAACAACTGGGCTCGGCTGCGCTGGCGCCCCGCCAGGATCGCGGCCACGGCCGCCACCGCCGAGGCGATCAGCAACCTCGACTCGCTCATCCCCTCGTAGGGCACGGGCCAGAGCAGGCTGGCGGCCGCCAGCCAGGCCAGCCCCGAGGCGGTGCCCAGCCCCTGGGCCACCAGCAGGGTGGGCGCCACCAGCACGGCCAGGGGATTGACGGCGGCCCCCAGCCAGAGCTTGAGGGCCTGGACCACCAGCAACATCGCCAGGGCCAGCAGGGCCTGGCGCGGCTCCAGGCTGGCCCGCCAGCGCCGGATCAGCAGCACCATCACGCCGCTGACCGCCAGGGCCTCGCTGAAGTGGAACAGCCAGGCCCGCACCAGGGGGCGACGGTTCACCAAGCCAAAGTAATCGAGCACATCGAAGGATTGGGAGCTGATCGGCTCGCCGCGGCGGGTGATCAGATCACCCTTCTTGACGTGGATCAGGGGCAGCCCTTGCTGGGTGAGCGCCTCTTCGATCAACTGCTGGCTCAGGGCCGCGTCAATGCGCAGGTTCGAGCGCCCCTGGAAGGTGTTGGCCAGGAGCTTGGCACCGAGGCTGCGGGCCGGTTCCCCCAGCGAGCCCAGCTGCAGGCGGGCCGCCTGCTCGAGCTGACGGCTGGCGAGGCTGGCCACCAGACCCTGGCTGAGCATCCGTTCGGCGGCGCCATGCAGGGCGCCTTGCCACTGGCGGCGTTGGTCGGGGGGCAGGCCTTTGAGCCAGACCTCCTCCTGGGGGGTGAGATCAAGGGGAGCCACCCTGCCCTGGGCTGCGGGGGCCAACCGTTCCAGCTCCCTGAGCTGGCGCTCCAAGTGCTGCTGCAGATCCAACGAGAGGGCTTGGTCGACCACCTGGACGTGGCTGCGGCTGCCCAGCTGGGTCCGCCGCTGCTCGAGCGCGCCGCTGTCCACCACCGTGGCGGCCTTTGGCGCCCAGGTGTCGGCAGGGGCGGCCACGCCGGGGCGGAGGTTGGGCTCCACCAGCCAGGGCCAGCTGGAGAGGAACGCCACCAGCACGCAGACCAGGGCGATGGCCACCAGATCCCTGATCCGCCAGATCGCCAGGGCCTGACGCGGCACTTCCTGCCGCAGCAGCTGCCGCCAGAGCTTGCGCACGCGACCCAGGCGCAACACCGTCACGGCCAGTGGAACTCCAAAACTAGCGGTGACACCGAGCATCGGGTTGCATGCTGGGGACTGTCGCGCAATCCCTTCACCATGGCCGTGCGTCTGGATGGTCGCCTGCTGGCGGCGGCGCTGGAAGGGCGCCTGCGCTCAGCGATCACCGCTGGGCTGGTGCAGGCGGGCCGGCCGCCGGGTCTGGCGGTGCTGCGGGTGGGAGACGACCCCGCCAGCGGTGTCTACGTGGCCAACAAGGAGAAGGCCTGCGGGCGGGTGGGCATCACCAGCCACGGCGCCCACCTGGCCGCAGACGCGCCGGCGGAGGAGGTGGCGGCAGTGATTGAGCGGCTCAACGCCGATCCGGCTGTGGATGGCATCCTGCTGCAGCTGCCCCTGCCCAAGGGTCTGGAGGAAGGCCCGCTGCTGGCCCTGATCGATCCTGAGAAAGACGCCGACGGCCTGCATACCCTCAACCTCGGGCGCCTGGCCAAGGGGGAGCCGGGGGCGCGCAGCTGCACCCCGGCCGGGGTGATGGCCCTTCTGCGGGAGGCTGGCGTGGAGCTTTCAGGGGCCCGGGCGGTGGTGGTGGGCCGCAGCATCCTGGTGGGTCAGCCCATGGCCCTGATGCTTCAGGCCGCCGATGCCACCGTCACGGTGGCCCACTCTCGCACCCGCGACCTGGCGGCCCTCACCCGCGAAGCCGATGTGCTGGTGGTGGCGGCGGGCAAGCCGCTGCTGATCGGCGCCGAGCACGTGAAACCAGGGGCGGTGGTGGTGGATGTGGGCATCCACCGGCTCGACGGCAAGCTCTGCGGCGACGTGCGCTTTGGGGAGGTGGAGCCGATCGCGGCGGCGATTTCGCCGGTGCCCGGCGGCGTTGGCCCGATGACGGTGACGATGCTGCTGGTGAACACGGTGCTGGCCTGGGGCCGCCGCCACGGACTTGACAATCCGTTGGCGGATCTGGTGCCTTGAAGCCCGATCGGCCGCCCGCCTGAGAGAATCCGCCCCAGCGCGCTGGTACCCATGACCGTGGCGGTGAGTACGAGCTTCGATTTCGCCGCCTACCTGGAGGCCGCACGCCTCCGTGTGGAAACGGCCCTTGACAGCTCCCTCGGCCCCGAGCGGCCCGAATCGCTGCGGGAAGCGATGCGCTATTCGCTGCTGGCCGGCGGCAAGCGCCTGCGACCGATCCTCTGCCTGGCGGCCTGCGAACTGGCTGGTGGCGACAGCGATCTGGCCCTGCCCACGGCGGTGGCCCTGGAGATGATTCACACCATGTCGCTGATCCATGACGACCTGCCCGCCATGGACAACGACGACCTGCGCAGGGGCCGGCCCACCAACCACAAGGTGTTTGGTGAGGCCAACGCGATCCTGGCGGGCGATGCCCTGCTCACCCGGGCCTTCGAGATGGTGGCCCTGCGCAGCCCCGGCGTAAGCGCTGAGCGGCTGCTGGCGGTGGTGGGCGAACTCTCCCTGGCCTCGGGAGCCCCGGGCCTGGTGGGCGGCCAGGTGGTGGACCTGGAGTGCGAGGGCAAGCAGGTTGACCTCGAAACGCTCGAATACATCCACCTGCACAAGACCGGCGCCCTGCTGCAGGCCTGCGTGCTGACCGGCGCCCTGATCGCCGGCGCCTCTGATGACCTGCTCACGGCCCTGCGCCGCTACGCTCGGGGCATCGGCCTGGCCTTCCAGATCATCGACGACATCCTTGATGTCACCGCCAGCAGCGACGTGCTCGGCAAGACCGCCGGCAAGGATCTCACCGCCGACAAGACCACCTACCCGAAACTGCTCGGGCTGGAGGAATCGCGCCTGCGGGCCGAGGCACTGGTCCGTGAGGCCAATGAAGCCCTGGAGCCCTGGCAGGATCGAGCCCAGCCCCTGCTCGCCCTGGCGGGCTACATCACCAGCCGCGATCGATGATCGCCCTTCTCGATAACGGCGTGCTGGCCTGGGCCCTGGCGGCCTGTGGCCTGGCCCAGCTCTCGAAGCTCCTGATTGAGCTGATGGTGCACCGGCGCTGGAGGCCCGCGGTGCTGATCGAAACGGGCGGCATGCCCTCGAGCCATGCCGCCTTGATCTCCGGAGCCGCCGCCGGCATCGGCTGGGAGCTGGGTTGGGGCGATCCGCTCTTCGCCCTCGCCGCCACCCTGGCCTTCATCGTGCTGTACGACGCCAGCGGCGTGCGCCGGGCCGCCGGCCAGATCTCCGCTCGCGTGAATGGATTGCCCGATGGGCTCTGGGAGGTGCGGCCCGTGGGCGGCCTGCAGCCCCTGGAGCCGGCTCAGCCCCCCGCGCCACTCCGTTCACCAGTGTTCAAGCCCCTCAAGGAAAACCTTGGCCACACCAGGCTGGAGGTGCTGGCGGGCAGCCTGCTGGGTCCGGCGATCGCCCTCACCGGCCTGGCCCTGGCGGGCTCACCACTCCAGATCGCCCAGGGGTTGGGTTGGCTGCCCCTGGCCTGAGCCCCCAGGGGGCGCCCTTGGCCCCGGGCCCCCTCACCACTGGCCAACGCTCGGCCGCCGGCGCCTTCGCCGCCTGGCTGAAGGCTCCATCCGATGGCACGCCCTTCGTGCTCAGTGGCGCCGCCGGCACCGGCAAGACCTTTCTGTCCATCGCCTTCCTGGCCCAGGCGGAGGCCGCCGGCCTCTGCTGGACCGTGGTCGCCCCCACCCACAAAGCGGTGGGGGTCGTCAAGGAGCAGCTGCAGCGAGCAGGCCTGCAGCCCACCTGGTACCCGTCGACGATCCACCGGCTGCTGCGGCTGAAGCTCAAGCGCGAGCGTGACCGGGAGCGCTGCGAGGAAACCGAGCAGACCGCCGGGGCCCTGGAGCACCTGGGCCTGGTGCTGATCGATGAAGCGTCGATGGTGGACCATTCGCTGCTGGAGATCGCCCTGCGCTGCGCCCATCCCTTCCGCACCCGGCTGGTGTTCGTGGGCGATCCGGCCCAGCTGCCACCGGTGGGGGAGGCCTCCAGCCCCGTGTTCGCCCTCAGTCGCCGGGCCGGCCATGAACTGGAGGAGGTGGTGCGCCACCAGGGCCCCGTGCTGCGCTTGGCCGACGGCCTGCGCCGGGGCGAGCTGCCCTGCCAGTTGCCGCCACTGGGGCCGGCGTTGCTGCGGCCCGCCGGCCAGGTGGTCGTGCTCTCCAAGGGCGACTGGCTGCAGGCGGCCCTGGCGGCCCTGCGGGTCGGCGCCGAACGCGATGATCCCGACCACGCCCGCCTGCTCTGCTACACCAACCGCTCCCTGGAGGCGTTGGTGCCCCTGGCGCGGCGGGCCCTCCACGGGGCGATGGCCGATCAGTTGCCGGTGCTGCCCGGGGAGGTGCTGATCACCAGGTCGGCGGTGATGGCCCCCGCCTGCCGCGACGGGGAGGAGGGGGGCGAGGAACCGGACATGGTGCTGGGATCGAACCGGGAGCTGGTGGTGCGGGATGTGACCCCAGAGCGTTGCGATCTGGCCGATTTCGGCGTGGGCCCCGAGTTCGGAGCGGCGGTGATCGAGACGCTCATGGCCTCGGTGGAGGCGGGCGAAAGCAGCCTGGGGCTGCGGTTGTTACCTCCCCTGGGCAGCGCGGCCCGCGCCCAGCTGGAGGCGGTGCTCTCGCGCCTGCGCCAGCAGGCCCGCGAGGCGGGCCAACAGGAGGGGCGCTCCCTCTGGCGCCGCTTTTTCCTGGTGCGCGATGCCTTCGCTTCCCTGGGGCCTGCGGCCGTGCTGACGGTGCACCGCAGCCAGGGCAGCAGCTTCGGCGAGGTCTTCGTGGAACGCGATGTGTTCTGGCCAGCCGATCCGGTGCTGCGTCGCCAGCTCGTTTACGTGGCCGTCAGCCGCGCCCGAAGGGGGGTGACCCTGATGGGGGGCAGCGGCTCGGCGGCGGAGCGGGAGCACTGGCAGCGCTGGCTTGGGGAGGAGACCTAGCCAAGGCATTGCGACGTCGCCACCAACGGATGCCCCGGACCGCCTTGGGGCCTAGCTGAGCCGCAATCCCTCGATCCCCTGCCAGCCCAGATAGCCGGCCAGAGCCAGGCTCAGGCCCCCAACCACCAGATCACCGCGGGCATAGAGGGTGTCCTTGGCCCGCTGCAGCTGGGGCAGCACGCCATCGCGCCGCACCAGCACCAGGGCCAGGGGCAGCAGCAGCAGCAGGCTGGCGGCCAGGGTGAAGAAGCCCGTCGCCAGCCATTCCTGGCCCCGGGTCAGGCCTGCCGCCAACTCGCTGCCGGCCGCCTTGGCCGCCAGAAACAGATCATCGGGGCTGATCAGCTCAATCGCCGCCGCCGCCCCGATCAGCACCGGCAGGGGCTGGTTCACCAGCCGATCGAGGGTGCGCGTCCAGCCTGGGGGTTCGCTGCCCTCCTCGCGGCGGTGCAGCAACTCGTTCAGCCCCAGGGCCAGCAGAGCGCCTGCGGCCAGGAGGTCCAGGCCTGTGCGGTGGTCGCTGCCCTTGTCCATGCTCAGCAGCAGCCCGTGGCCGACCGTGAGCATCAAGGTGGTGAGCAGGGCGATGGTGGTGATCCAGCCCAGCACGAACAGCCCCCCCCGCCGCAGGGGCCGAGGGCCCAGCAGCAACAGCAGCAACAGGCCGATGTGGATCGGGCTGAAGCTGATGCCAGCGCCATAGGCGAACAGTTCGCCCCAGAGCTTGGGATCGATCATCGGGGCTGCTTCAGTGCCGTCATTCCAACGCAACGGCCCCACCCATGGGCCGGCCCACAGAAGTGCCCAGGGCGGCGGCGGCCAGGCGGGCGGGAATCGACGGGCAGCCAGCCCAGTGCAGATGCAGCCAGCTGGCGTGCAGCCGGGGCGTGCTCCAGCCCTCGGCGCGGCGGGGGGAGCCCCAACCCTCCAGCTCCCAGAGCGCATGGTCGCCAGCAGCCGAGCCCCGCAGCTCCCAGCGGTGGAACTCATGGCCGCTGAGGCTTTCGCCCCTGCGCACCACCAGCCCATCACGCATGGGCGTGGCCTGGCGGTAGCCCAGATCGAGGGCGCCCCGGCGGGCGCTGAACGGCAACACCCCGGCCATGGCATGGCCCACCCCGGCCGGATCCTCCAGGTGGGATCCCAGCAGCAGCAGCCCGCCGCATTCGGCGTAGATGGGCATGCCATCGGCGGCGGCGGCGGCAAGGGCCCCGAGGCTGCGGCGGCAGGCGGCGAGTTCGGCGGCGTGCAGCTCCGGGTACCCCCCCGGCAGGATCAGCGCCCGGGTGCCCCTGGGCAGCGGTTCATCGGCCAGGGGTTGCCAGGCATGAACCTCGAGACCCAGCGCCTCCAGCAGTTCCGCCGCTTCCGGGTAGCGGAAATGGAAGGCGGCGTCGCTGGCGATCGCCACCGGCACGGGCGCAGGCCCATCGGGCACTCCCTGGGGGGTGGCCCTGGAGGCTGGCTCCGGCCCGCTGCCATCAAGATCCCGCTCCTGGGTGGCCTGGGCCAGACACCAGCGGATCTGATCGTCCGTGCCCGCGAACGGGGGCGGCGGTGCCGCCAGCAGGGGCCAGAGCCGCTCCAGATCCAGGTGCTTTTCCGCCAGGGCGGCCCAGCCCTCCAGACGCTGGTCCAGATCCAGCAGCTCATGGGCGGGAAGCAACCCCAGATGCCGCGACGGCAGGCTGAAACTCCCGTGGCGGGGCAGCACCCCGAGCAGGGGCATCCCGATGGCGGCCAGCGCCTCCGCCAGCAGAGCCTGGTGCCGCGGGGTGCTGACGCCGTTGAGCACCACCCCCGCCAGCTGCACGGCGCGATCATGGTCGCGGAAGCCCCGCACCAGGGCCGCCACCGAGCCCGCCTGCCGGCTGGCCTCCACCACCAGCACCACCGGCAACTCCAGCTGCACGGCCACGGCGGCGGAGCTGCCCGCGCTGCTGGGGCCGCGACCATCGAACAGCCCCATGACCCCCTCCACCAGCGCCAGCTGGGTCCGGCTTCCATAGCCCTCGAAGCTGCGGCGCACCCACTCCTCGCCGCAAAGCAGGGGGTCGAGGTTGCGGCAGCTGCGGCCGCTCACCCGGCTCAGCAACTGGGGGTCCAGGTAGTCGGGGCCCACCTTGAAGGTCTGGATTGACTCGCCACGGCGGCGGGCCAGGGCCGCCAGGGCGAGGCTCAACAGGGTCTTGCCGCTACCACTGGTGGGAGCGGCGATCAGACAGGCCATGGCCGCGGCTCAGGGAGCCTTCACTGCGGCAGCAGCTTGGCAGCCAGTGGCGCCGCCGACGCAAGCAGCGGGTTGGTGGTGTCGTGCCCCCCCGCCAGCAGCCGCGCCATCTCCATCTCCTCGCTCTCGTTGGGCAGGGGCACCACCTCCTCCACCAGCTGCATCGTGGCCACCCCTCCGGACTCCAGACGCATGCAGCCCCCCGATTCCGAGCAGAGAATCACGCACAGGGGCGGCTGGCTCTCGGGGGCGCAGATCAGGCGCAGACCCACCAGGGCGCCCGGGTGGGTCTTGGGCACCCCCACCGGCACCGGCATCAGCCGCAGCTGCACGCTGTCTCCGTCCGTGCGCTGGAACTCGGCGCCGATGCCGTCACCCTCGGGACTGCCCGTGGCAATCACATAGCTGTTCTGAAAATGCCAGCCCAGCCGGTCGGCAATCCAGGCCGCCAGCAGCAGACCCTTGACCGGGTGGTTGCCCTCCACATCGATGTCAAGCTGGACCACACGGCCGAGCGCTCCCTGGCGGCTCGGGGGATCGAACACCATCGCCAGGGATTCGCGCCAGCTGCGCAGCCGCAGCCAGTTCAGGTCGTTGACCGACTGGCCGGTTTCGATCCGCTCCGCCAGCACATCCAGACAGCGGCGAGGGCTGCCGATCGAGCTGTCCACCACCAGCCGGCGGGGGGGGATGGCCAACCCGTCCAGCAACTCCGGCGACTCATCCAGGGAGCCGTTCCACCACACCCAGCAGGGCAGATCGTTGGGGATCAGGGGCTGGAGCATGGCCAGGCCTTTGCCCACCGCCCCCATCCCACCCCGCAGCACCAAGACATCGCCGCAGGCTTCCCCACGGCTGCCGTGCTGTTCTTCCGGCAGGGGGCAATAGGCCGCCACCAGTGTTTCCAGGGGCGCATCGGACGCCAGGGTGGGGGCCAGGGTGATCAGGCGCCTGGGCTGGTGGACGCTGATCGCCCGGTCCACGAACTGCCCGCGCAGATCCTGGGCGCTGTGGTGGCCGGGCAAGGAACCCAACGCCCAGGTGAGTTCCGGGGCCGAGGGGGCCGTGAACGGGGGCAGGCCGCAATCCGACACGGCGGCGCGGGCCGCCTTGAGGAGGTCTTCATCGAGCAGGCCGCTGATCGGGCCATCCAGGCGGCCCGTGCGGATCAGCTGCTGCTGCAGCCAGGAGGGTTCCCAGACCACCAGGGTGAAGGTGACGGCCCCTCCACCGGCCTCGGCCAACTCCTTGCTCCAGAGGCTGTCCAGGTAGGCCGGCACCTCCTGAGGTGGAAGTTCGAGCGGGGCCTGGAGGGTGAGTTGGGGAGCCATGGCGCAGGGCGGCGAAAGGGGGCGGGAGTTGAGCGATGATCAGGGGCTGCTTGGTTGGCACCCCTTAGGGGCTGCTTGGTTGGCGCCCCTTAGGGGCGACGCCACATCAGGCCGTCGTCGGCGAGCAGGCTGTCGGCGGCTCCGGGGCCCCAGGTGCCGGCCTCGTAGGTGTAGATCGGCAGCAGGTCGGGGTTGTCCTCGATCAGCTCCAGGAGGGGTGTGTACAGGCGCCAGGCCGCCTCTACCTCATCGCCCCGGGTGAACAGGGTGGGGTCCCCGAGCATGGCGTCGGCGAGCAGGCGGACGTAGCCCTCATCGGAGGGCTCCCCGAACGATTCGTCGTAGGAAAAGTGCATGTCAACGGGGCGGCTGCGCATGCCCGAGCCCGGGGCCTTCACCTCGAACAGAAAGCCCGCCCCCTCATCAGGCTGGATGCGGAGGATCAACTGGTTGGCCGTGGGGCTCCCGCCGGCGGCATCGAACAGGTGAACGGGTGCCTCGCGGAAGGTGAGCACCACTTCGCTGATCCGCTTCGGCAGCCGCTTGCCCGTGCGCAGATAAAACGGCACCCCCTGCCAGCGCCAGTTGTCGACGAACAGCTTCATCGCCACGTAGGTCTCGGTGGTGCTCTCAGGATTCACGCCCGGTTCATCGCGGTAGCCCGTCACGGGGTTCATGGCATTGCCACCGCGGCCGTACTGAGCGCGGACGCAGCACTTCCAGGGCTCCTCCTCGTTCGCCAGCCGGGCCGCCTGCAGCACCTTGGCCTTCTCGTTGCGGATCGCCTCGGGATCAAAGCGGCCCGGGGCCTCCATGGTCGTCAGGGCGAGCATCTGGGTGAGATGGTTCTGCACCATGTCCCGCAAGGCACCGGAGGACTCGTAGTAACCGGCGCGATCCTCCACCCCCACCGTTTCTGCAGCGGTGATCTGCACATTGGCGATGTAGTTGCGATTCCAGATCGGTTCGAAGATCGCGTTGGCAAACCTCAGCACCAGGATGTTCTGGACCGTTTCCTTGCCCAGGTAGTGGTCGATGCGGAAGATCTGGTTCTCCTGGCCGGCGGCCTGCGCCACCCGGTTCAGTGACTGGGCACTGCCGTAGTCGCGGCCGAAGGGCTTTTCGATCACCACCCGGCTGCGACTGGGGTCCTTGAGCAGACCGGCGGCCGCAAGGGAACGGCAGCCGCTGCCGTAGAACGCCGGCGACACCGAGAGGTAAAACGTGCGGTTGCCGCGCGTGGCCCGCTGGCGGTCGATCACCTCCAGGCGGGTGCCGAGGCGGACCACATCGGCGGGTTGCTCCAGGTCGACGGGCTCATAAAAGAGGCAGCTTTCGAACTGGGCCCAGGCGCTCTGGTGCTGCATGATCTCAGCGGCGAGGGCCTCGCCCATCCGGCGGCGAAACTCCTCGTCACTCCAGGGCCGCCGGGCGCAGCCGAGCACGGCGAACTCGGTGGGCAACCGCCGCTGGCGGAACAACTCGAACAGGGCAGGGATCAGCTTGCGGTGGGTGAGATCACCACTGGCGCCGAAAATCACCAGACACTGGGGTGAGATCACCCGCTCCTGGCGCAGGCCGACCCGCAGGGGATTGGTGTGGCTGAGAGTCATGGGCGCGGGATCGCTGAAAGCGGTGCCCCTGGTTTAACCACGACAACCGGCTTGTTTCCGCCACAGGGGCTGGGGGGCGTCGATTGTGTGGAATCCGCCAAACGGCAAGGGTGGGCAGGGCGCCAATCCTGAAGGTGCATCAGACCCTCCTCGGCAGCGCAGCAAGCATCAAAAAGCCCGCCGAAGGCGGGCTCTGGAGGTCAGTAGGTCTCGACGTGCCAGCGCTCGGCCTTCTTGAGCTGGGGGCGCAACTCGGACCAGTTGAGGCCCTTGGACTCGGCCGCCTTGGTCATGGCCTCGTCGATGCCTGGCTCCATGCCCCGCAGGCCACACATGTAGACGTGGGTTTTGGGGTCTTCGATCCAGGCGAAGATTTCTTCGCCGTGTTCAGCCACCCGATCCTGGATGTACATGCGGCCTCCACTGGGGTTCTGCTGTTCGCGGCTGATGGCCTTGGTGTAGCGGAAGTTGTCAGGGAAAGCGGCCAGGTAGCTCTGCAGGTCGTCTTCGTAAAGCAGGTTGGGTGTTGTGGGCACACCCATGATCAGCCAGGCCTTGCCACGGAACTGATAACCGGGGTTCTTGGACCGCTCGCCCGGGTCGAACATGCGGCGCAGGTAGGCCCGCATCGGAGCGATACCGGTTCCCGTGGCCAGCATGATCACATTGGCGTCTTCATCGGCGGGGAGGAGCATCTCCTTGCCCACGGGTCCGGTGATCTTCACCTTGGAGCCCGGCTCGATGTCGCAGAGGAAGGTGGAGCAGACGCCCAGGATGGTCTCGCCGTCCTTCTCGTACTGCAACTGGCGCACGCAGAGCGAAACGGTCTTGTCCTCGAGGTTGTCGCCGTGGCGGGTGCTGGCGATCGAATAGAGACGCAGCTTGTGGGGTTTGCCTTTGGCATCCTCGCCATCGGGAATGATGCCGATGCTCTGACCTTCCACATAGTGAAGGTTCCCCTCGGAAAGGTCGAAGGTGATGTGGTTGACCCGGCCGATCGCCCCCTCAGCCAACAGGGAGTAGTTATCCAGAACCGTGCCCAGGTAGGGCTCCTTGGGCTTGTAGAGGTTGACGGGAACGGCTTCGTGGGCTGGGGTCGTACTCACGGAAGGAGGTTTCGAGGGAACAGGGTCATCGGCGGCGGCCGGGCTGCCGGGGGTGGAGGGCACAGCTGAGGGATCATCGGTGGCCGTCACCGAAAGGATCAGGCCACCGAGCTGAGCGATGGACTGGATCAGGCCCTGCAACCGGCTGAAGGGGACATGGATCGCGCGTTCGGCCTGGCGCTGGCTGCCGGCGCCATAACCCCTTACCAACACTGTGAACATCCGGGAATCATCCCGGCTGGTGGTGGCGGTCGAAACGCGCATGGATACGAAGCCACAGAAAGGTTGGCGGCGATCATAGGGAATGCCTCTCCAGAACAGATCCGGGGCCGAGCCGGGCCGATTCAGGGCCCGAACTCCCTCAATTCGTCTTAACAGGGCTAAGTTGTGCCCCTGAACTCGCTCGCCCCGCTCAACACCACTTGGCGCAGCTTCCAGCTCTGTTCAAGAGCGAGACCAATCCAGTTGCCACCACGCCCCTGCGGGACATTGGTAGCGCCATCTGCGCCTTGGACACGATCCAGCAGGAGATGGAGCGCCTGCCCAATGGAACGCGCCGGCTGGCGGTCCTTTTGCGGCTGAGCCTCGAACCCGAGCTGCTCTGGTCGGTGCTCACCGACTACAACAACCTCAGTTGCTTCATTCCCAACCTCGCCTCCAGTCGCCAGCTTTGGCGAAAGGGATCGGTGGTGGGACTTGAGCAGGTGGGATCCCAGCAGTTCTGTGGCCTTCGCTTCAGTGCCCGGGTGGAGCTGGAGCTCACCGAGCAGGCAAGCGACGGATGTCTGAGTTTCCGCATGAGCTGCGGAGATTTCAGGCGGTTTGAGGGGATCTGGCGGATCGATCGCGATGCCAGCGCCACACGCCTGTACTACGAATTGACCGTGCAGGGGCGGCCAGGGATGCCGATCGGCATGATCGAAAAACAACTGCGGGAAGACCTGGCCGCCAACCTCAGGGCCGTGCAGCAGGAGGCGCTGCGCCGGGCCACCGTCTGAGTTCCCAGCCCAAGCTCCTGGCTCTGGCCCCCTGGTTGCTGACTGGGTCCGAACTCAGAATTGAGGTCGGTTTCCTGAGAAACACCTCGCAACGTGATGGCGTGGTCATCGCTTGCAACAGCGATGGGAGCGAACGCAGCGCTCTTGGCCGCCTGAAACCTACGGACTCGTTGCGCCTCGATCGCCTGGCGACGCGCCGCTCGCCTGCCATCTCGATCTTGGTTGGAGATGGTTCAGCAACATTGAATGAGTCATCTGACAACGATCGTGAGATCGAATGCAGAGCTCTTGATCGATACCCCCAAGGGGATTCGAACCCCTGTCGCCTCCGTGAAAGGGAGGTGTCCTAGGCCTCTAGACGATGGGGGCGAGGCCACGAGCCGCACCCCTTGGGATGCCGTCCGATGCAGGGAAACTACGGGGCCGACAGGCCCTTCGTCAAGGAAGGACCGCCCCCCGGGCGGTGGTCGAGGCGGCTGGTGAGGGCCTGGTTCGGGGGGCGCGGGCCGGACGCTCCAGGGGGGGCAGGCTGAAACGAAACAGGCCCTTCGCCGAGCCTCGGACACCTCGCTGAGGCGCCGGCCAAAGAGCGCGAGGCCTGGGCCATGGGACAGCTCGAAGGCCTCCCAGGGCACGGACAGCCGGGACCCCAGTGATTCACCATGGGATCTTCCTGCCGTCGTCGAGCTTGCGCACCTTCCTTCGCCGGTCCAGCCCGCTGCTGCTGACCCCGCTGCTGCTGCTGCCCCTGGTCCTGATGCCCACGCCGGCCCTGGCAGCACCAGCCAGCGATTCCGACATGACGCTCTACACGCGCCTGGCCGCCATCAACGTCTGCATTTCCAGGGCGGCAGGGGTCGATTTCGACAAAGCCGTGGCGATCGCCGGAGAAACCATTGCCCAGGTGCTTCAGGGCCAGCACGGCGGCGTGATCCTGCAGGTGGGCCCCAAGCCACTGGCGATCGACGAACTGCGCAAGGGCTCGACCAATTCAGCGGTGATCGGCGCCGTGGAAATCTGTCCGAAGGAGGTGCCGACCGATGTGGTCAAGAAGGTGCAGGACGTGATCAAGCAGCAATCCGGGGGCAAGCCAGCTCCGGCTCCAGCCGCCAAATAGGGATCAGGGGGGGCGCAGAGGCCCTGCGGCGCAGGGCCAGTCGCATCTGGCTGCAACTGTCACATGTGCCAGTTGCACTTGGGTCGGATCCTGGGGCTTTGCTTGGCACATCCCTCACACCCGGGATGTCCATTCGCCTCCGATCCCATGATTGACCTTCAGCGCTCCAGCCGCCGGTCCTGGCGTTCCAACGGCCCTGGCCTGCTGGCCTGCGGCCTCGCCACTGCCGCCCTGCTCGGCCCTGCCGCCGCCCTGGCCCAGAGCCAGCCTGTGATCATCGAACGCACCGTGACGACGGTGGAGTACCGCGATGACGGCTCACGCTCCTACGGCCAGCCCGTCTACCGCCCCGCGCCCGTCGTTCGCCAGAGCTACGGGGTCCCCGTGCGCACCAACACCTACCGCCAGGCCTACCGGCCTATTTACCAGGCCAATTACGAGCCTGGCTACGACGAGCCCACCTACGCCCAGCCCTACCGCCAGGCCTACCGCCAGGCCTACCGCCAGCCCACCTACGCCCAACCGGGGTACGCCGCTCCGCTCGTCGGCAACGCTCCGCTGACGCTGGCCGATGCCCAACAGCAGCAGCAGACCTGCCAGATCGGTCGGCTCGTGGGTGGCCTGGTGGGTGGTGGTGTGGGCTATGCCGCCTCCCGTCAGGACGGACGCTCCTGGGCGGTGCCCCTGGGCGCCCTGCTCGGCACCCAGGTGGGCTGCAACGCCGCCATCGGCAAGGGACCCACCCTCTGGTGAAGCGGCAGGGGGGAGCGGAGCGGCAGGATCAAAGCACCGCTGCTCCCCCTTTCCATGACCACCGTGCGGCTCGCAGACTACCGCCCGGCCTCGATCCGCATCGAGCGCACCGACCTGAGCGTGCGGATCTTCCCGGACCACACCCTGGTGGAGGCCCAGCTGCGGATCACCCCCCTGGAGAGCGCACCACTGCTGCTGCAGGGGGTCGAACTGGAGCTGCTGGAGCTTTCCATCGACGGGGTGGCCCTGGACGAGGGGGCGTACCGCCTCGATGGCGAGGGCCTCACCATCCTTGAGCCCCCCAGCCAGCCATTCCTGCTGCGCTCCCTGGTGCGCCTCCACCCCGAGACCAACACCACCCTCGAAGGGCTGTACGTGAGCGGTGGGATGGTCACCACCCAGTGCGAGGCCGAGGGCTTCCGGCGCATCACCTTCCACCCCGACCGCCCTGATCTGCTCAGCCGCTTCCAGGTGCGAATCGAGGCCGAACGGGAGACTTGCCCGGTGCTGCTATCCAACGGCAACCAGTTGGAGAGTGGGGCGCTGCCCCCCGATCCGCTCAGCGGAGCCCAACGTCACTACGCGCTCTGGGACGACCCCTTCCCCAAGCCCTCCTACCTGTTCGCCCTGGTGGCCGGTCAGCTGGAGGAAGTGGAGAGCACCTTCACCACCGCCAGCGGCCGTGCGGTGCGCCTGCGCTTGCATGTGGAGCCCGGGGATGCCCCCTTCACGGCCCATGCCATGGAGTCTCTCAAGCGCTCGATGGCCTGGGATGAGCGGATCTACGGGCTCGAATACGACCTCGATCAATACAACATCGTTGCCGTGCGCCACTTCAACATGGGCGCGATGGAGAACAAGAGCCTCAACATCTTCAACTCCAAGCTCGTGCTGGCCGATGCCGCCACCGCCACCGATGGCGAACTGGAGCGGATCGAGAGCGTGATCGCCCACGAGTACTTCCACAACTGGACAGGCAACCGCATCACTTGCCGTGACTGGTTTCAGCTCTCCCTCAAGGAGGGGCTGACGGTGTTTCGTGACCAGTGCTTCACCGCCGATCTGCACTCAGGAGCGCTCAAGCGAATCGAGGATGTGTCGATGCTGCGCAACAGGCAGTTCCGGGAAGATGCCGGACCCACAGCACACCCGGTCCAGCCGGATCATTACCAGGCCATCGACAACTTCTACACCACCACGATCTACGAAAAAGGATCAGAACTGATCCGCATGCTGCACACGTTGCTGGGGGAAAGCACCTTCCACCGCGGCATCGATCTCTATGTCGAGCGCCACGACGGCACCGCCGCCACCTGCGAAGACTTCGTGCAGGCCATGGAGGACGCGGCCCGGGAAGCAACGTCCAGCGATGCCACCAGCTCAGCGGATTTCGACTTTGCCCAGTTCCGCCGCTGGTACCAGCAGGCGGGCACACCCGTGCTGCACCTGGAGCGCTCCTGGGATGCCACTGGCGGCACCCTCACCCTGACGGCACGCCAGCACACCCCCCCCACCCCTGGCCAAGCCGACAAGCAGCCCCTGGTGCTGCCCCTGGCGCTGGGGCTCGTCGACCAGGGCGGTGAGGCCGTGGCCATGCGACTCGAGGGGGAAAGCGATCTGGAGGCCGCGGCCCGCAGCCTCGACCCCCGTTGGGGCCAACTCAGCCGGCTGCTGGTGGTGGACCAGGCCGAGCAGCGGTTCGTGATCACGGGATTGGAGCCGCAGCCCCACCCGCCAGCCCTCTCCCTGCTGCGGCGCTTCTCCACGCCCGTTCGGCTGGAGGTCGAGCGCTCCAGCGAGGAACTGCTGCACCTGCTGGCCCACGACAGCGAACCGGTGGCCCGCTGGGACGCCGGCCAGACCCTGCTGCGGCGGGCCCTGATCGAGCGGGCCGCCGGCGGCCCCAACGAGCCCCTGGAGGCGGGTCTGGTGGCCGGTTTCGAACGTATCCTGGGTGATGGCCTGCTCTCGGAGGCCAACCGCAGTGTGCTGCTGGACCTACCGGGACTGGCGGAACTGGAAGATCAGGCCGCCGAGCCGGATCCGCCGGCCCTGTTCGCCGCCCAGCTCACCCTGGAGCGCCGTTTCGGCCTCGAGCTGGCAACGCCCCTCGAGGAGGTCCTCCCCCGTTGCTCCCCCCAATGGGGCCTCCCCTGGCCCCAGGGGGTCGGCGATCGGATGCTGACCGCCACCGTCTGGGCCTGGCGGGCCGCCGCCGGCGATGGGGCGGCGATCGCGGCCGCCGCCGCCGCCGTGGATGGCCCCTCAATGACCCTGGCCCGCGCTGGCCTGCGGGCCCTGCAGCCCCTGGATCACCCGGCCCGCGAGCAAGCCATGGCGGCCTTCTACGCGCGTTGGCAGGACAAGCCCGTGATCCTCGATGCCTGGTTTGCGCTGGAGGCCTCGGCCCCACTGGCCGATGGTCTGGCGCGGGTGCAGCGGCTGCTGGAGCATCCCCGCTTCGATCCGGCGGCCCCGAACTCCGTGCGGGCGGTGCTGGGGGGCCTGGCGGGCAACCCGCCGGTGTTCCATGCCGCCGATGGCAGCGGCTACCGCTTCATGGCCGAGCGCATCGTCGAACTCGACCGGCGAAACCCGATCACCGCGTCACGCCTGGCCAAGGTGTTCAGCCGCTGGCAGAGCTACGGGGCGGCCCGCGGCGCCGCCCAGCGGGCCGCCCTTGAGCAGATGGCGGGAGAGCGCCTCTCCACCAACACCCGCGAGGTGGTGGAGCAGTGCCTCGGCAGCGAGCCCCGGCGCTGAGCTGGGGCGGAGGTCCCTGGGGCCAGCAGCTGGAGGGTCAGCGCTTCGCCGGCCGCAGGTTGCTTCGGTTGGGGTAGGGATCCGGGAAAAGGTTGCCGTGGAGCTGGCGGAAGGCCTCCTGGCGCACTGGGCCACCCTCGGGGCCGGCGTACTGGCCCCAGAGCCCTTCCCAATAGAAATAGATCACCCCATGGCCCCGCTGGGCCGCCAACCGCACCTTTTCGGCCAGCACGGGCATCGGGGTGGTGCGGCCACCGAAACCGGCCAGCAGACCGATTTCCACGGGAATCCCCCACTGGCGTGCCTTGACCAGCGCCGGCTGGTCGAGGTCCTTGAGGAACCCCTTGACCGAGTAGGCGTAGTTCTGGACCACCAGCTCATCGATCAGCCCCCCCAGTGACCAGATCTCCCAGTCCTGGAGCCACTGGTTGTAGGCAAAGCGGAAGGGTCCGGGCGAGAGGCTGATGCCGGCGCCGCCCTGGCGGTCCTTGAGTTCGCCGCGCAGCTCCCGCAACAAGTTCGTGAGCTGATGGCGGCGCCAGGTCATCCAGTCGCGGTTGGTGAAATCCTCAGGGGGCTGACGGCCGGTGTCTTTCTCGTACAACGCTCGGGTGAAGGGGTCGTAGCCCAGCTCCACCGGCCAGGCGAAGTGGTCGTCGAGCTGAATCGCATCGACACCGCAACGGCGCACGATCTCAGTGATCAGGCCGATGAACCGCTGGCGCACGCCGGGATGGGCGGGGTTGAGCCACACCCTCAGGTCTTTCATGGGCGAGGTCCGCATGTTGGCCCCGTGCATGGCGTAGGTGGTGGTGCCGTCCCTGCGCTGCAGCACCCACTCCGGGTGCTGGATCACCACCTCGGCGTCAGCGGGCTCCATCAGGCCGTACTCGAACCAGGGGATCACCTTCAGGCCCTTCCGATGGGCAGCGCGGGTGAGGCGGCAGATCGGATCGAGATTGGGGGCGCTCTGCTTCAGCGTCGGCTCCATCGGCGCCCAACGGCTGCGGTGGAAGGTGGCGCCGCGGCTCCAGACGTTCGGGTAGAGGGTGGTGAACCCAGCCGCCGCGAGCTCGTTCACGGCTCGATCGATGCGGCTGCCGTCGTAGTAGAGCGGGCTTGGGCTGTTGGTGAGCCAGACCCCCACACTCTGGCTGGCGGCCAGGGCGGGAGGCCCCAGACCCAGGGTCTGGAGGACCGACACCAGCAGCCCGCCCAGGACCGTGGGCAGGGCACGTTTCAGGTGGACCCGCAGGGGAAACTGGCTCGTCAAGGGCAGCGATGCAGCGGGAGAAACAAGGAGGCCCCTGGGCCTGGGGTCATCGATAGGCGCTCATCGGAACATCGAACTGACCGAGCTCTCCTCGTGGATGCGCCAGATCGCCTCGCCAAGCATGTTCGCCACTGAGAGCACCTGCAGTTGGGGGAAGCGCCGGTCAGGCTCCAGGGGGATGCTGTTGGTGACGATCACCTCCTCGAACAGCCCGGGCTCGGAGAGCAACTCACTCGCCGGCGGCGAGAACACCGGGTGGGTGGCGCAGGCCAGCACCCGCTGGGCGCCACGCTGCCTCAACAGCCTGGCGCCCTGGCAGATGGTGCCCCCGGTGTCGATCATGTCGTCGATCAGCACGGCGGTCTTACCGGCCACATCACCGATCACCGTGAGGCTCTCGGCCACGTTGTGGCCGGAGCGGCGCTTGTCGATGATCGCCAGAGGGGCATCGTTCATTTGCTTGGCGAAGGCCCGGGCCCGGGCCACCCCGCCCACATCCGGAGAGACCACCACCACCTCTCCGAGGTTGCGGCCGGCCAGGTAATCGACGAGCACCGGCGAGCCATAGATGTGATCGCAGGGGATGTCGAAGTACCCCTGAATCTGGGAGGAGTGCAGGTCCATCGCCAGCACCCGATCGACGCCTGATTTAACGAGAAGGTTGGCCACCAGCTTGGCGGTGATCGATTCACGGCCTGCGGTCTTGCGGTCGGCGCGGGCATAGCCGTAGTAAGGCACCACCGCGGTGATCTGGCGCGCGGAAGCACGGCGGCAGGCATCCACCATGATCAGCAACTCCATCAGGTGATCGTTCACCGGCGCGCAGGTGGGCTGGATCAGGAACACATCGCAGCCCCGGATCGACTCCTGGATCTGCAGGTAAAGCTCCCCGTCGGCGAAGCGCTTGATCACCCGAGGGCCATCGGGCACACCGAGGTAGTTGGCGATCTCCCGCGCCAAGGAGGGATTGGAGGTGCCACTGAACAGCCGCAGGCGGCGGGTGTCGTGGGGTGCGCTCTCGTGTTCCACCCGTGCAGCGGTCAAAAAACTGGTCACGGCGGGCGTGAGCGCTTGGGCTGAAATTTGATGGTAGAAGCCCTTCGGCCACGGCGAAGATAGTTCGATGACCGTTTTTCCGCCGCCACCGCTGCTGCCGTCACCCCTGCGCCTGGTTGTGACGGACGTGGTGGGCGCTGAAGGCAACGACCAGGACGCCGCGGCAGGGTCCCTGGCGCCATCTCTGGCCAAGGCCGTAGGGGCGGAACTGGCGGCGCGCGTGGGGCTGACCTGGCGGCCATTCGACGGCGGCGGCGACCCGCTCACTCAGCTGGCGGGGCTCCAGGCCCAGGGTGGTGCCTGGCTGGCGCCCCTGCCCGGCGATCCAGGGGCCTGGCTGGGGCCGGCGGGCCGCTGGGCGGACCTGCTCGGGGCCTTCCGCCAGCCCACCGCCCTGCTGGTGCCGGGCAACAGCGCAGACGGGGGGCTGGCGGCGGCCACCACGGCCCTGCTGGAGCGCGCCGGCGTGCCCCTGGTGGGTCTTATCCAATGGGGCGGACCGTGGAGGGCCCACAGACGCCGGGCCGAGGGTCTCCCCTGGCTGGGCTGGGTGAACCCCCGGGAAGACGATCCGGCCCTGGATCCGGATGACACTGCCGCGGAGGAGCTCGCCCGGGTCCTGCTGCTGCGCTGGCAGGCCCTTGATCAACGGGAGGGCCAGAGCGGCAGCGCGGCCTCCCGCTTGAGTTGACGCAGGGGCTGGGAGGGTTCGGCCGGAGGTTCCAGAGGCAGGCTGGCAAAGCGGATCGGCTTGCTCTGGCCCAGGCTGCCCGCCAGCAGGGAGAGCACCTCGGTCTCGCTGAGGTTGGTCTCGACCCCGCTTCGCAGCTGTCGCATCAGATCAGGCAGCCGGGCGAGCTGGGAGGGCTGGGCCAGCTGTTGCTGGAGGCCGCTGATCACCTGCTGCTGCCGGGTGCGCCTGGCGGCCTCGCCACCGGCTGGCTCGCGAAACCGCACCAACTGCTCCACCTGGACGCCATTGAGCTGTTGCAGCCCCGCCTGCAGGTCGATCGTGTACTTCTGAACCTTGTCCTCGTAGCGCATCAGCCGATCAGGACTGAGCTCCAGGCTGCCCAGGGCGTCCACCAGCTGGCGCAGGCCACCGCGCGTGAGGAGCAGGTAACGGTCGGGCTGGCCCTTGCCGAGTCCGACCAACTCGGCGGCCACATCAGCGACGAGGGCCACACCCCCCTGGCGGTAGACCGCCCCCAGGGGGATGGACTGCTTCTGTCCCGGCAGCTTCACCGCCAGCTCGGTGGGCAACACGAGCACCTGCAGCGGGCCCTTGGGATCCACCCGCACCAGAAGCAGGGCATCACTGTTGGGAGCGCCGGGGGGGGCCGCGCCGTTGGTGGAGGCCCCCAGACGATCGGCGTCGGTGCCGATCACCAGCACCGTGATCGGCCGATCGGGGAGCGGTGAGAGGGTCGCCGAATCACTGACCCGATCGAGGGCAGCCGGATCGGCAGCGGGCCAGACCAGCCCCAGCACACCCCCACCGATCACCAGGCCGGCGCCGCCCGCCGCCAGCTGGCCCGCCAGCCGCCAGGGGTGAAGGGAGCGCTTGGGGCGGGCGGTCCTGCTCCGCTGCGGCGTGCCGCCAGACGGGGAGCGCCCCCCTTTGGCCGATGGAGATTCCCCTCTGGGGACCATGGGGTCTGGATCACTGGACGATGCTCCACTTTGATGCACCGACTTGGCAGGGCCCTTTCGGCCAAGCCCAGTCGGTCCTGCGGACCCGTTCCGGCGGGCCCATGCCGGTGAACCGGCCGATAAGTTGAGGCGCGCGGAGGCGCCCGCCGCCAGAACTTCCTTGACCTCACCCCCCCGGTCCCCGTCCAACACCTCGGAGCTCCAGCAGCGTTCCCTCGGGGCTCGAGCACCCCACGAACGGGCCAGGCCCCTGGCCAAGGGGAGCACCTACCCCGCCAAGGACCTCTGCAGCCAGTGCGGGCTCTGCGACAGCCGCTGGGTGGCCTATGTGCGGAGGGCCTGCGCCTTCCTGAACCAGCGCTTCGAGGCGATGGAAACGGCGGCCCACGGCCGCAGCCGGGATCTGAGCAACGAGAACGAGCTGTACTTCGGCGTCAGCGAGCGCATGGTCACGGCACGCCTGCGGCCACCGATCGAGGGAGCCCAGTGGACCGGGATCGTGTCCAGGATCGGCGTGCGCGCCCTGGAAACCGGCCTGGTGGATGCGGTGCTCTGCGTGCAGCAGAGTCCGGACGATCGCTTCACCCCCGTGCCGGTGCTGGCCCGCACCCCCGAGCAGGTGCTGGCCGCCCGGGTCAACAAGCCCACCCTCTCCCCCAACCTGGAGGTGCTCGAGCAGCTCCCGGGCAGTGGCATCGGGCGGCTGCTGGCCATCGGCGTGGGCTGCCAGGTGCAGGCCCTGAGGGCCGTCCAGGACACCCTTCCCCTGGAGCAGCTCTATGTGCTCGGGCTGCCCTGCGTGGACAACGTCAGCCGCTCCGGGCTGCAGACCTTCCTGGAGAGCGCCAGCGATTCGCCCACCACGGTGGTGCACTACGAGTTCATGCAGGACTTCCGCATCCACTTCCGCCACAGCGATGGCCGCGAGGAAACCGTGCCCTTCTTCGGCCTCGACACACCCAGACTCAAGGATGTCTTCGCCCCCAGCTGCCTGAGCTGTTTCGACTACGTCAACGGCGGCGCCGATCTGGTGGTGGGGTACATGGGTGCCAGCTTCGGCCGCCAGTGGCTGACGGTGCGCAACCCCCGCGGTCAGGAGCTGCTCGATCTGGTCGAGGCGGAACTGGATCTGGCCCCGGTGAGCAGCCGTGGGGATCGCCGCGCCGCGGTGCAGCAGGGCATCGATGCCTACGACAAGGCGATCAAGTTGCCCCGTTGGCTGGCGGAGCTGGTGGGTTTCATCGTGCAGCGGGTGGGACCTCACGGACTGGAGTACGGCCGCTTCTCGATCGATTCCCACTTCACCCGCAACGCACTCTGGGTGCGGCGTCACCATCCGGAGAAAGCCGAGGACCACATTCCCGCCTTCGCCAAGGCGATCGTGGCCCGTTACCGGCTGCCCAACCTGTGAGCAGCTCCACCCATCCCTTCGGGGCACGCCGCTGCGGCGTGCTGCTCCACCCCACCGCCCTGCCCCACACCCCAGGCTGCGGAAGCCTCGGGGCCCAGGCCCACCGCTGGGTGGAGTTGCTGGCGGCCCACCGGGTGGCGGTCTGGCAGCTGCTGCCCCTGGCCCCCACCGACGGCACCGGCTCCCCCTACAGCTCCCCCAGCGGCTTCGCCCTCAACCCCTGGCTGCTGGACGGGGAGCAGTTGGCCGAGGAGGGGTTTCTCGAATCCGCTGACCTGGCCGAGCTGCCAGCGGCGGCGGTGGACCGACTGGATCTTGAGGCTGCCCCCAGGCGGGCGGCGGCCCTGGCGGAGAGGCTTCTGGCTCGCTGGCCCAGCCAGGCGCCGGAGCGCCAGGCGTCCTTCGAGCGCTGGCGGCGCGAGCAGGCCCACTGGCTCATCGACCACGGTCGGTTCATGGTGCTGCGCCAGCTCCATGGCCAGGCGCCCTGGTGGTCATGGCCCGGCCCCCTGGCCCGGCGGCGCCCATGGGGCCTGGCCCGCTTCGATCGGCAGCAGCGGCAGGCGCTGCTGCAGGAGGCCTTGGTGCAGTGGCACCTGGACCGCCAATGGCAACGGCTCCACCGCCATGCCCAGAGCCAGGGCGTCGAGCTCATCGGCGATCTGCCCTTCTACGTCGCCCACGACAGCGCCGATGTCTGGAGCCACCGGCGGCTGTTCTCGGTGCGATCCGATGGCCAGTTGAGCGAGCAGAGCGGCGTTCCTCCCGATTACTTTTCCGCCACCGGCCAGCTCTGGGGCACGCCCGTCTACCGCTGGTTCTGGCATCGCCTCAGCCGTTTCCATTGGTGGATGCGGCGGCTGGAGCGTCAGCTGGAGCTGGTGGACGGGCTACGGCTCGACCACTTCCGAGCCCTGGAGGCCTACTGGAGCGTGGCGGGCACAGACCGCACCGCCGAAGGCGGCCACTGGAAACCATCTCCAGGCCAGGCCTTGCTGGAGCGGCTTCGCCGGCGCCAGGGGGGCCGCGTGCCCCTAATCGCCGAGGACCTCGGGGTGATCACCCCAGCGGTGGAAGCGCTGCGGGATCGCTTCGCCCTGCCGGGGATGAAAATCCTGCAGTTCGCCTTCGACGGCAACCCGGACAACCCCTACCTGCCCGCCAATTACAAGGGCACCAACTGGGTCGTCTATACGGGTACCCACGACAACGCCACCTGCCTGGGCTGGTGGCAGGAACGCGATGACGGCCAGCGCCACCAGGTGGAAGCCGTGCTGGGGGAACGGGTGCAGGCCCCGGGCTGGCAGTTGTTGCGACTGGCCCTGGCCTCCTCAGCCGATCTGGCGATCGTTCCCCTCCAGGACCTGCTGCTGCTGGGGGATGGGGCTCGTTTCAACACACCGGGGACGGTCACAGGCAATTGGCAGTGGCGGCTGAGCGAGCCGATCGCGGCTCTGGAGGGTCCGCTTCAGGGACTTGAAGGCTTCGCCACCGCCTCCGGGCGCACAGGAGTCGCCTCCGGGCGAACGGAAGCTGGCAGGGGGTAGCGGTAGCGGCCAGCCTGCTTCGGCACAGGGGCCAGTGGCTGGCCATCCCAGAACACCGCTGGTCCAGTGGGGGCTGGACTCAGTTCCAGCTCCAGGGGCGGCTGCAGCTGCAGCACCACCTCGCCGCTGGCACCGCTGAGCTGACTGCGCTCGCCCGAGGCACTGCTGAGCACGACCTGGCTGGGCTGCGCCAGCTGCAGCCGCAGCACCCCTGGCCGGGGTGCCCCGGGGCTCTGCAGCCGCTGCAGGGCCACGCGCCCCGTGCCCCGATCCGCCAGGGCCAGGGGCCGCAGGCCGGGCTGGATCTGGAGCAACAGGCTGCCGGGTTCGCCGCTGCGGGCCTGTTCACCTGGAGGTAAGGGGGGGATGGATCGCACGCTGAGCCGTTGGGCCATCGCCAGCTGCTGCTGCTGCAGGTTGAGGCCATAGATCAGCCCGAGGGTGATCAGCCCGTAGAGCAAGGTGCCCTGCCAGGTGGTGAAGACATCGATCGAGCCGGGGGTGAAGCGGCCTAGCAGCACGGTGCGGCTGCGCCGTGGCCCCTCCTCGTCCTGGGCAGGGGGCAGGGCCACCTGCAGGCTGCCGAATGGCAACTCCAGGTGCTGCTCGATCAGCGGCAGCATCGTGCGCAGGTAGGTGGACTCCGGCAGTCGGTCCCGCCAGCCGCGCTCGATCGCCTCCAGCACCGGCGTGCTGATACGGGTCTCCAGGGCCAGCTGGCGCAGGTTCAGCCCCCGCTCCTCCCGCCGTTGGCGCAGGAGACGGCCGGCCTGGAGCAGGGGGTCGTCGCCGAGGGCCGAGGCACTCACCCCCTGGGGACGTTCGCGGCCAAACCAGTGCCGCAGGAACCGGGGCAGGGATGAGTTCGGCTCTGGCCGGGGCATGGTGGTCAGGAGAGGGCGATCGGAGGGGTCGACTCAGCCCAGGCGATCCAGATCACCCCATTCTTCAGGGTCGACCCGACGCCAGCGCCCCTCCGGCAGGCTCCCCAGGCTGATCGGACCGATCGCAATGCGGCTCAGGTCGAGCACCCGGTGGCCAAGAACCTCGGCCGTGCGGCGGATCTGACGGTTGCGGCCCTCCTGCATCTCCAGCTCCAGCAGGGTGCGCCTGGTATGCCGCTCGCCCACGCGGACCGCCACCGGCCGGCTCGGCTCGCCGTCCAGGGGAACTCCCTCGCGCCAACGCTCAAGGATGTCCGGCCCCGGTTGGCCCTCCACCCACACCCGGTAGGTCTTGCGGTGGCCGTAGCGGGGGTGGGTGAGCCGCAGGGTGAGCTCCCCATCGGTGCTGAGCACCATGGCCCCCCGGCTCTCGAAGTCCAGGCGCCCGACCGGATGCAGACCCGTGCCCCGGGCGAGCTCAGGCGGCAGCAAATCGAGCACCGTGGTGCGGCCCTCCGGATCGAAGCAGCTGCTGACCACGCCCCGAGGTTTGTTCAACAGCAGCGTGAACGCAGGGGCCTTGGCCGCCACCGGACGGCCATCGAGCTCCACCTGGTCGCGAAGGGGATCGGCGCGATCCCCCAGCTGGGCCACCCGGCCGTTGACCCGCACCCGACCCTGGACCAGCAGGGCCTCGGCCTGACGGCGGGAGCACAGTCCCGCTCCGGCCAGCAGCTTCTGCAGTCGTTGGGGCAGGGGAGCGTCTTCGGCCATGGCTCAGCCGCCGCGGGGGAGCAACAGATCCATCACAGCACCCCCCTCGGGATGGTTGCGACCCTGCACCCGCCCCCCATGGGTGACGGCGATCTGCTGGACGATCGCCAGCCCAAGGCCGCTGCCGCCCCGCTGGCTGCGCTCCCGGGAGGGGTCCCCCCGGTAGAAACGTTCAAACATGCGCCGCTCATCTTCCTCGCTCAGGCCGGCGCCGTGGTCGCGCACGCTCAGCAGCCACCAGTTGCCACTGATCTCCACGCTCACCTCCACGCTGGTGCCATCGGGGCTGTGGCGGAGGGCGTTGTCGAACAGGTTGAGCAGGGCCCGGTGCAACCGTGAGGAATCCCCCCGCAAGGAGGCCTCGGCTGGGGCGTTCAGAGCCAGCGTGATGCCCCGTTGCTCAGCCAGGGGAACGAGGCTGGACCAGGCCGCCGTCACCAGAGCGCGCAGATCGAGATGCGTGTAACGCCCCCCTTCCCTGTGCAGGGTGTTCTCCAGGCGTGAGAGCTCCAGCAGGTCATTGACCAGCAGCTGCAACCGATCCAGCTCCCGCTGCAACCGCTGCACCAGCACGGCGCCCCTGCCCTCCAGCTGGCCGGCCAGGCTGTCTCCCACCAGCATCAGGGCGGTGAGAGGTGTTCGCAGCTCGTGGGCCACATCGCTGACCCAGCGTTCCTGCTGCTCCAGCTGGGCCTCCAGCGAACGGCGGCTCTGCACCAGCAACCCCACCCAGCCGTCCTGACCGGGCAGGGCATGGGCCTCCAGGGGTTCGCTGCCCTCCATCCAGCCGATCCGCTGGGGCCGCCCCAGGCGCCGGGCATCGAGCACCACGTTCAGCAGCGCCGGCGTCTCGATCGCCTCCCCGAGGGCCTGGCCGCGGCGCAGGCGATCGCTGGACTGCTGCAGCAGCCGCAGGGCGCGGGGATTGACGTACTGGATGGTGGTCTGGGGATCGAGCACCAGCCAGCCCTGGGGAGCGGCATCGATCCAATCGAGAACCTGGGAGGGGGGCAGGCTCCTTGGCCCGATGGACCCAGGCTGCTGAGCGCGGCGGTGGAAGGGCAACACCTTGGCCATGAGCCATCCCAGTCCCAGGCCGATGGCCAGGGTCAGAAGCTCAGCCACCGATGTCGAAGCGGTAGCCGAAGCCACGCACGGTGAGGATGTGGCGGGGGGCGGAGGGGTTGAGCTCGAGCTTTTCGCGCAGCCAGCGGATGTGAACGTCCACTGTCTTGCTGTCGCCCATGAAATCGAGCCCCCAGATGCGCTCAAGCAGCTTGTCGCGGCTCCAGACCTGGCGCGGGTGGCGCATGAACAGCTCCAGCAGCCGGTACTCCTTGGGGGAGAGGTTGAGCGCCTGCCCGTCGCGGGTGACCCGGCATTCGTCGGGGAACAGGCGGATGGCCCCATGCTCGAGCACCCGCTGCGGCGATGGCGCAGCCCCGGGGCCGGTCTCGGCCTGGGAACGGCGAAGGAGCGCACGGCAACGGGCGACGCACTCGCGGATGCCGAAGGGCTTGATCAGGTAGTCATCCGCCCCCACTTCCAGGCCCAGCACCCGGTCGGTCTCGCTGTCGCGGGCACTGACCACAAGGATCGGGGTGCGGTCGTTGTGCTGGCGCAGCTGGCGGCAGAGTTCCAGCCCCCCCAGGCCGGGGAGCATCAGGTCGAGCACGATCAGATCAAAGCGGCGGGCCTCGCCATGGCCCTGGATCTGGTCAAGGGCCTGACGGCCATTGGCGCAGACGGCGACATCGAAGCCCTCCAGCTCAAGGGCCTCGGCGATGGTTTCACGGATCGTGTCGTCGTCCTCGACCACCATCAGGCGAGGGGCGGTCACGGAAAGAGCAAGAGATGCATCAACCCATTCTCCCGGCCCATGGCTGTGACGGGCGGCACAGGTTGGGCCGATGTTCGGTTTTGCTTCGGGTTTTGATGATAAATTACGAAACCAACAGGGTTCCTTACTCCCAGCCCATGCCTTCCATCCCCATTGCCTCGGCCGATGGCACATCCACCCTGGGGGGTGGCACGGACCTGGTCCGCTCTTATTTACGCGACATCGGTCGCGTGCCCCTGCTCAGCCACGAGCAGGAGATCACCATCGGCCGCCAGGTCCAGGAGCTGATGGCGCTCGAGGAACTGGCCGAAGAGATCGAGATGCGCCACGGTGCCAGACCCAGCGAGGTCGAATGGGCCGCAGCGGCGAAGCTGGAGCCGCCCGCGCTCAAGCGCAAGCTGGCCAACGGCCGCCGCGCCAAGGAGCGCATGGTGGCCGCCAACCTGCGCCTGGTGGTGAGTGTGGCCAAGAAGTACACCAACCGGAACATGGAGCTGCTGGATCTGATCCAGGAGGGCACCATCGGCCTGGTGCGCGGCGTGGAGAAGTTCGATCCCACCCGCGGCTACAAGTTCTCCACCTACGCCTACTGGTGGATCCGCCAGGGGATCACCCGGGCGATCGCCGAGAA
>CALRNH020000013.1:0-96657 GCA_943369485.1 Synechococcus sp. UW140
GCCGTTGGCGAGCTTGTAGGCGTAACCAGAGGTTTTGGTGATTTCCGACTGAACAAGGAGGCGAATGGTGTTGGCATCCTTGAGGTAGGCGCCCATGCCATCCGGTGTGCCGGTGGGGATGTAGGTGCCGACTGCCTCGCCAACGGTGAGCACTTCCGAAATGGTCAGACCGTTGACACGCGCCTTGAGCAGGGGGGTGTTGCTGTCAGCGAAGACCGTGTCGAGAGGCTTCACCGCCAGGTTCTGGATCCGTTGATCGACAGCCTGGATCGTGTCTGGCCTGTTGTAGGCCTGCTCAGGAGTGGCGTGGAAGGCCTTCAGATAATCCTTGAAGGCCTCCTGCTCTCCGAGTGTGCCTGAAGGAATGGTGCCGGCTGCGGTGAAGTCAAGTTCCTTGGCTACGGCCGCGGAGAGGCTGCCGTTGTTGAGCAGGTATCGGAAGTTGTCACCGTTGGCTTTAATCGGGTAACCGTCCCCACCGTTGGCTGTGAAGTTCAGGCTGATTAGAGAAATCGACTTCGGGGCACCGGAGACGATCACGCCGTTATCGGCCACCTTGGCGACCATGGTTCCAGCCAGGTCGTAAATGGCCACATCCTGGACCTTCTTGCCCGCTTCCTTGCTGGGATCAAAGGAGAAGCGCACGCCCCCCACCTGGGCGTAACCGCCATTGCCGGCACTGAGTCCAGCGGCATAGTTAAGGATGTTCAACAAGCCCTGGGGGGTGGTGTCAAACACCATCAGCTTGTTGTCGAAGCGCAGCGCGTTCTCAATCTCCAGCTGAGAGATCCCCCCGGCAGACTTCACGGGACTGGAAGCCGGCTTGCCTTTGACCCCGTTCGCATCGACCGTGCCGATGGAAGCCCGGATGCCGCCTCCATTCTTGAGAGAACCAAGGAAGGTGTTGGCGGGAAGGGCCCGGCTGGCCACATACAGATTGGCATCCGCAGAGATGTTGCCCAGATTCACTTCCTGGGCACGGCCGTAGACCCGATCCCCCTCTAGATACACGTTGGTGTAGCCGAAGATGGTGCCGTCTTTTGTGGTGATCACCTTGTCGATGGCCGTGGTGATCTCGGCAACCGCCTTGCCGATGCTGCTGGAGTTGATGATGGCAGTCGTGCTCTGGCTACTCCCGTACGCAGCTCGCAACGAAGCATCTGTAGAGGCATAGGCCCCGTTGATCGTCGGATCCAGTGCCGGTGTGATCACATTTCCGGCAGAGTCAAAATTGACGACCAGACGGCCGAGGTAGGAATACTCCGTGTCGGTGGTGACGATGAGGGTTGGCTTGCCATCGGCATCGTTCACCACGATCGGATAGGTTTCGGCGATGAAATTGGCGTCGTGGCCGTTGAAGGCCACAGCCTTGTCGTTGCTATCACCCAGTCGTTCGTGGCCTCCACCGGCCACCATCACATCCACTCCTCGCAGTAGGGGAGCCAGCTGCTTGTTGCGCTCGATCAGCCCATCCAACTGATCGACCATCACCACTTTGTTCACCCCAGCCTCGGTGAGTTTGTTCACTGCGGCCTGGATGTAGGCCGCTACCTCCTGGAGATCGCTGGTGGATGGATTGGCATCATCTTTGACAACCGTGCCGTTGGGCGACGATTTGGATAGCAGATCCCAGGTGGTGGCCCCTACCACGCCGATCTTCTCGCCGCCCTGGGTCACCACTGCATAGGGGGCGATCTTGGCTTTAATGTCGGCCGCTTCCTTACCGGCAAAGGCATTGGTAGCCGTACCTCCGAGGCTTGCATCGGCCAGTCCCCTCAGGGAGCTGTCGCCGCTGAAATCGAGGTTGGCTGTGATGAAGGGGAACTGAGCGCCCTTCCACGTGCCCGAGGCGGCAAAGGCAGAACTCAGAACCGGCGAACCCAGATCGAACTCATGGTTGCCAAGGGCAGACACATCCGTGCCGAACAAGTTCATGATCGCCACATCCGGCCGAGCCAGCGCAGTGCTGCCAAGGCTGCTGATCGCGTTCAGGGATGGATCGGCTCCCCCGACCAGCCACGGGCCGGGGATCCAACTGTCGCCTTCACCGATCACCAGGGTGTTGGCGAACTGGTCATCGAACTTGTCGATCAATGCACCCATGATCGGAGCCGTCTGGGTGCCCAGCAGGCCGCTTTCGCCGTAGTAATGGAGGATCTGAAGGGTGTAGCTCGGTTCGATCGCCAGGATCTCAAGATCCTTGCTCACCTCGTTGCTGCTCACCACCAGGTTGCGCCCGTTGGGACTCACAGAGGCAGGGATCACCAGAATCCCTTCGGGGGACACCACCCCTGCAGAGGCTTTCTGATAGTTGACCAGGTAAGCCGCATAGGGATCGGTGATATCGAAACTGGCGATGCCCCCGCTGCGCTCAAGTCCCACGAACGCATAGGTGCGGGCATCGATGGTTGCCACCGCGATGTTCTCGGGCTCGGATCCCTTGTCATCCGAACGATCATCCGGGTAAGTACCTGCCGAAATGGCGGCACGATCGATCAGATCTCCACTGTCCCAGATGATATTGCCGAGGGAATCTCGAATTGAGATCGAACGACCACCGAAGGCAAACTTCTGTTCATAGGCAGGGGTGGAGGGGTCGAAGTTTCCCTGGTCCTTGATGATCTTCAGACGGTTGTCAGTACCCGTTCCCGTGATACCGCTCCGCAGTTCGTCGTTGGATACGGTGCCATCGTTAGTAGTGACACCACCGCTGGTGAAGTTGCCGTCTGGGCGAAGGCGGGAATCCCCTTCATTGGCGATCACAGTGAATGTCTGAGAACTGCCATCCTTGCCCTTGGCCTGGAAGCTGGCGATGCCGTCGGGCATGCGTAGGCCGTAGAGGTTCTGATTCTGAAGCAGCGCGACTTTGCTGTCTCGGTCGGATGGATCAATGCCGGTGGGAAGGTAGTTGAAGATGCCCAGTTGCACCTTGGCATCGACTGGATTGGTGACAACGTAGGTTCGTGTGCCACTGATGTTGGCTGCAAGGGTGTATTTGGCTTTCTCGGCGACAGACAAAGCGTCGTAGTCGGCTCCAGACAATCCGGAAACGCCAAAGTCGTTGTCATTGATCACCGCCAAGCGTCCATCGGGCAGCAGGGCAAGACCCTCTGGCTTGTCGTTAGGGGTGTACCCGCGGCTTGCCAGGTTGGTGAGCAGGACCTTGTTGGCCAATGTGATGCCTTGGGCCTTGAGGGTGTCAATGCTCAGGTTCTCTTCATTGGCAATCGAATTGCCGAGGGTGTTGGTGGCCCCCTTGAGGCTGACTTCAAACACCTGCTTGTAGCTCAAAGCCCCTGCAGCGGAATCTCTCTCCAGCACATAGAAGACCTGGCGGGTGGGGTCGTACGCCACATCCCCGATCTTGTCGACACGACTCTCGTAGAAGGGGGCTTCCGTTCCGGCGGCTGCCGTGGCCTTACCAGCCATGGGGTAGAGGTATTCCGCAGTGGGCTCACCGGTGGAAGCGTTCAACTCCAGGATCCTGATCAACGATCCTTTGGTGCCGTCGTTGCTGCCCACATCGTCGAGGGGGCTTTGCACGAACGCATAGAGCTTGCCTTTGTCGGCGTCGTAGGCCAGCCCCTCAAAGCCCCGATTCGTCTGGCGCTTGGCATACTCCGCCGGCAGTGTTTCCTTGCCAAGAGCTCCAGGTGTGAGTCCAGCTGCCTCCCCAGCTCCCACCGGCACATAGCGCTCAATCAGCCTGCCGTTGCTGTCGAAGCGATAGACCGAAGGCCTGTACTCATCGCTCATCCAGATCGTGCCGTCCTTGGCCTGCACGATCGATTCGAGATCAGCGCCGTAGGGGTCATAGGCGAGCAGGTTGCCGTTGGCATCCACTGGAATCTGATCGCCCTTGCCGTTGGAGCGGCCGCTGATCGGGGTGATGCCGTCTGCTCTGGTCAGCTTCACCTCACCGGTGACGCTCGCTACACCAGTTCGCTCGTCGAGAGCAAGCTTGTAGAAGCGAGCCTGGTAGTCCGGCAGCAGGAAGGGCTGCACAGGATCGGGGCTGCCATCGGCCCCGGGGGTGCCGTCCGCTTTCACCACGTCGCGGGTGGTGCCGTTGCCATTGGGGCCCCGATCGGCGGGTGCCAGGAAGGTGAGCCGTCCGAGACTGTCCTTGCCGGTGGCGAACAACCCCGAGAGCCCGCCTCCCGGCACAACCCCGCCTGCTGCGGTGACGCCAGGGCTGGGCACGGTCAGGTCGTAGGTCAGCACGCTGGTCTGACCCCGCAGGTAGTCCTGCACCCCCAACCCGCGCAGGCTCTCCAGGCTGGGGCTGGCGCCGTCCAGGCGAATCACGCCGACGGCATTGTTTTCCTGGAAGGTGACGTAGGCCCGTTGGCCATCGGGGCTGATCGCCACGAACTCCGGCTCCAGGTTCTGGGCCACCGTGGAGGTGAGGGTGGCGTCCTTGCGACCCGCCAATCGAATGCCCAGGGCCGTCAGTTCGGCTTCACGCCCATTGAGGTTCGTGAAAGAGACGGTCTCGACTGTTGAACTGGCGGGTGTGGCGGCATTCACCGTGATCACCGAGACACTCCCCTCGGGATCGACGGTGTAGAGCTCGTTGGGTTCGCCCTCGTTGGCGACCACGATCTTCAATCCGTCGGGAGTGAAGGCCAGGGAGTCAGGCACGGCACCCACCGCCACCGAGCCTGCGGCCGTCACGGTGGCGGCCGCCCCCACTCCGCTCACAGTGAAGAAGGCCACCTGGCCTTCGCCAGTCCGGGCAGCGCCGACACCTTCGAGGGCCACGGCCACCAGGCCGGTGCTGCTCACCGCCACGCTGTTGGCTGTCCCCGTCAGGGAAAGCACCTGAAGCAGAACAGGAGCCGCAGGGTTGCTCAAGTCGACGACGCTGAGCTTGGCGGCACCGCCGGTTGAGAACAGCAGCTTCGAGGTGCTGTGGAAGGCGCTGATTTCAGACCCTCCCTCGGCCAGCCGCAGGGTGCTCAGGCTGGTGAGATTGGTGAGGGGGGTTGAGGTCACGGAAGAGCAGAGAGGTTCTCGTCGAGACCTTCCCAGCACCTCGTTAAGGTCACGTAATGGGGCCGTGCGCTGGGCTGCAGCCCGCATGTGTTGCCCACGACGCGTCCGGGTATGCCAGGCCAGCTGCCGCAGAGCGTCCGAAGAACTGCCAGGCTGAGCCACCTGCGGAAGAGGCACGATGTCAGCTGCCCAGTTGCTGCCAGGGGCGGAATCCTTCCTGCGCTCTCCCTGGGGGGCCACCGCCTTCATCCCCCTCTACGCCCTTTGGGTCACCCTGCTGCTGCCGGGGGTCTGGGCCTCAATGCTGGCGGGTGCTTTGTACGGCACCGTGCTGGGCAGTGCCGTGGTGTTCGTGGGGGCCTCCGTGGGGGCGATGGTCGTCTTCCTGCTGGGGAGGGGCTGGCTGCGGGACTGGAGCCGTCAGCGCCTGGCCGCCTGGCCGAAGCTGCTTGCGATCGAGCAGGCGGTGAGCCGTGAGGGGCTCAAGCTGGTGGTGCTCACCCGCCTGTCACCGGCCTTCCCGTTCAGCCTGCTCAACCTCGCCTACGGTCTCAGCGATGTGAGCCTGCGGGATTACTCGATCGGTCTGATCGCGATCCTCCCCGGCACCATCCTGTTCTGCGCCCTGGGTGCGCTCGCCGGCGATGTGGCCCGCTTCGGCGAGGTGCTCTCGGGAAGGACAGATCCCACCACATGGGCCCTGAGAATCGTGGGCCTGGCCGCCACGGTGGGGTCGATCTGGGTGGTGGGCCGTGCGGCCCGCAAGGCCTTGGAGCGAGAGGGAAGCGATCGACCATGAATCAGGACATCGTTTGATCGGGCTCCTTCAGACTCCAGTCCCGCAGAGCCGCGATCAACACAAACCAGCCCAGCCGCAGCCGGGCTGCAGCCCCTTGGTGTGTCGCCAACTCCTGATACTTGGCCCGGCCGCATTCGGTCTTGATCAGACGAAAGACAGCCGGTGGCGGAGCGGTCGGGCCGACCATCGTCAGAGGTGATCTTGAGGTGAAGCCAGCCTAGGAAGCTTCCTCACCGGCGCCAGCCGACTCCGCCAGGACCAAAGGCTCCTGACCCTGATCGGCCCGCATCGCCTGAAGCCAGATCGCCACCATGCCGGCGATCGGAATCGAGAGGAACACCCCCAGCAGGCCCGCGGTCCGCTGGCCGATGAACAGGGCCAGAAACAGCACCACCGGGTTCAGCTCCATCGCCTTGCCCATCACCCGAGGGTGCACATAGTTGTCCTGGAGCTGCCCCAGCAGCAACGAGGCGATCAGGGCCCGCAGGGCGATGTCACCCCCCTGGGAGGCGTAGACCAGGGCCGTGACCAGCACGATGCCGAGGGTGGCGCCGATGCCCGGGATCGCATCGAGCACCCCCACGATCACCGCCAGCAGCAGCGCGTATTTCACCCCCACCAGCGGGAACACCACGGCGGTGCTCAGGGTCAGGAACAGCATCAGCAGCAGCTGGCCGTGGATGAAGCCCAGGAAGCTCTGTTTGAAGGTGCGCTCGAAGCGCTCCCGGTGCGCCTCCGGCAGCCAGCCCAGGAAGCCCCGCCAGAGTTTTTCCCCGTCGATCAGCATGTAGAGGCTGATCACCGCTCCGAAGATGCCGGTGAAGGCGCTGGTGAACAGGGTCTGCAGCACCCCAAGCCCTGTCACCAGGCCCGCCTGCAGCAGCTGGGTGATTCTGTCGAGGCCGTAGCCCTCGAGGTAGCGGTGCAGAGGGCTGAGGTCCTGTTGTTTCAGGGTGTTGCGAAGATCGAGCACCAGGCCTTGGCCCTGGTTGAGCACCTGCAGGCCCACCAGGGCAACGAAGGCCCCCGCCAGCATCAGGGCCCCCAGGGCCACCAGGGTGATGGCCAGGGGCCGGGGCAGTCGCCGCTCCAGCCAGGCCAGCGGGATGTTCAGCAGCGCCGCCACGATGCCGGCGGCGGTGAACAGGGCGATCGTGCCCGCGAAGTAGTTGAACAGCAGCACCGTGACGGCGGCGCTGGCGACGATCAGCAGGTAGTGCACGAGGTTCGTGGTGCTCATCATTCGGCCCACGCCGCCTCAGCTGGAAGGAGGCTATCCGGCGCCTTCGGAGCCGTCGCTCGGGGCCAGCAGCTCCCGTAGCCCCGCCTCATCCAGCACCGGCACCCCGAGGGCTTCGGCCTTGGCCAGCTTGCTGCCCGCCTCCTCTCCGGCCACCACGTAACTCGTTTTCTTGCTCACCGAGCCGCTCACCTTGCCGCCGGCCGCCTCGATCAGGGCCTGGGCGGCGCTGCGGCTGAGGCTGGGCAGGGTGCCGGTGAGAACGAAGCTGGTGCCGCCCAGGGGGCCATCGGCGCCGCCGCCCGCTTCCGCCCGCTCGGCCTCCGTGGCCGCCAGCGGCAGCCCCAGGGCCGCCAGCTGCTCCAGCAGGACCTGGTTGGCGGGGGTGGCGAACCACTGCTGCAGGCTCTGGGCGATCTCGCCGCCGATGCCGAACACGGCCGTGACCGCTTCCGGTCGCTCCAGGGCGGCCTTCCCCAGCTCCGTGGCGCTGGGGAAGGCCCGGGCCAGGGCCTTGGCGTTCACGGCACCCACATGGTGGATGCCGAGGCCGTAGAGCAGCCGGTGCCAGGGGCGGGTCTTCGAGGCTGCCAGGGCCTCCACCAGCTTGGCCGCTGATTTCTCGCCCAGGCGCTCCAGGCTGGCGAGCAGGGCTTCATCGAGCCCGTAGAGGCCGGCGATCGAGGCCACCAGTCCCCGGTCCACCAACTGCTCGATCAGCTTGCCGCCGAGGCCGTCCACATCGAGGGCGTCGCGGGCCACCCAGTGGCGCAGGGAGCCGCGCAGGATCGCCGGGCAGCTGCTGTTGACGCAGCGGGTGGCCGCCTCCCCCTCCTCCCGCACCAGCTCCGAGCCGCACTCCGGGCAGGTGTGGGGCAGCTCCAGGGCCATGGCTCCTGGTGGGCGTAACTCCGGCAGCACGCGCACCACCTCGGGGATGATCTCGCCCGCCTTGCGGACCACCACCGTGTCGCCGGCGTGCAGATCCAGCTCCGCCAGCCGATCGGCGTTGTGCAGGGTGGCGCGGCTCACCGTGGTGCCGGCCAGGGGCACCGGTTCGAACTCGGCCACCGGCGTCACCACCCCTGTGCGGCCCACCTGGCAGGTGAGGCGCCGCAGCCGGCTGGGGGCCTCCTCGGCGGCGTACTTGAGCGCGATCGCCCAACGGGGCGCCTTCTGGGTGAAGCCGGCGGCGTCCTGCAGGCGAAGGTCGTCGAGCTTCACCACCACCCCGTCGGTGGCGTAGGGGAGCTGCACCCGACTGCTCTCCCAGACCGAGAAGAACGACTCCACCGCCGCCAGATCGGCGCAGCGCTCGGCGTTGGGATTGACCCGGAAACCGGCGGCCGCCAGCCACTGGAGGGAGTCCCACTGGCTGCTGGGCCGCCCGTCTGAGCCGTTTTGCCAGTCGTCTGGCAGATGCAGCGTGTAGGCGAAGAAATCCAGCCGCCGAGAGGCCACCACCCGGGGATCCAGCTGGCGCAGGGTGCCGGCGCAGGCGTTGCGGGGGTTGGCGAAGGGGGCCTCTCCCCGCCCGAGGCGTTCGGCGTTGATGGCGGCGAAGGTGTCATCGCGGATCAGGGCCTCACCGCGCACCTCCACCAAGGGCGGCGGATCCTCCAGCTGCAGCCGCAGCGGCACCGCCTGAATCGTGCGCACGTTGGCGGTGATCTCCTCGCCGCGATCCCCGTCGCCCCGGGTGGCGGCCCGCACCAGCAGGCCGTGCTCATAGCTGAGGGCGAGGGCGTTGCCATCGATCTTGAGCTCGCTCACCATCGCCAGGGCCGGCAGGGGCTGGCCGGGCTCCGGCAGGCGATCGAGCACCTTCAGCAGACGCCCATACCAGCCTTCGAGATCCTCGGTGTTGAAGCCGTTGTCGAGGCTCAGCAGGCCGATGCGGTGCTCCACGCTCGAGAAGCCCTCAGCCGGCGCGCCCCCCACCCGCTGGGTGGGGCTGTCGGGGGCCACCAGCTCCGGGTGCGAGATCTCCAGTTCCAGCAGTTCGCGGTAGAGCCGGTCGTAGACCGGATCCTCCATCAACGGGGCGTCGAGCACGTAGTAGGCGTGGGCGGCCTGGTTGAGCAGCGCGCGCAGGTCGTGGGCGCGGGACGACCAAAGGTCGTGGGCGCGGGAACGAGGGCTGGGGCTGGCGGCGCTCACGGCTGTCAGGGCGCGGCCCGGCTCAGGTGGCGGCCAGCCTGGCGATGCGATCGACGCGCCAGTCGTCCTCCACCTTCACGAAGGTGAAGTCCAGGGGCAGCTCCTCCTTGGAGTCGGCCTTGAGTTTGACGGTGAGGATCATCTGGCCTTCCTGCAGCCGCGGACGCCCGGATTTGAGGTTGCTGTACTTGTTCAGCTGCAGCCCGGCCAGGAAGCGGATGAACTGCTGACGGTTGACGTGGGAGCGGTAGTTCTTGGTGGTGAGCAGGTAGGCGGCGTCGATGCGGCCGGAGGCCACCTGGGTGAAGAACTGCTTGATCAGCGGGTTGATGCCCCGGGCGCTGATCACCAGCTTCACGGCCGTGTAAGTCCAGTAGAGGAGCAGAGCACCAGCGCCGGCCAGCAGTGACTTGGTGCCGATCTCACGGGCCAGGACCAGATCCATGGGGCTCGAACGGGACGTGGAGGGGTTCTGAGTCTGACCGACGACAGGCGCCGGCGAGGCGGTTCAGACTGGCAAGCGTGACCTGTGGCCGTCGCGGCATGCCCCTGGAGCCCCTGCTGCCCCTGTTCCACCGCCTCGATCGGGAGCACTTCGGCGGCACCCTGGCGCCGGGGGGTCGCTCCCTGGTGGAGCTGCGCTGGAGCGACGGGCGCATGAACCGCACCGCCGGCGTCTACAAGCGCGGCCGCCATGCCGACGGCCGTGACCTCTGCGAGATCGTGCTCTCGAGGCCACTGCTGGAGCCCCTGCCGCGGGAGGCCACCCTCAGCACCCTCTGCCACGAGATGATCCATGCCTGGGTGGACCGGGTGCTGCAGGTGCAGGAGGTGCACGGCCCCTGTTTCAGGGCCCGGATGGCGGCGATCAACGCCGCCCAGGAGGCGTTTCAGGTGAGCCTGCGCCACCGCTACCCGGTGCCCGTGAGCGCCGCCCGCTGGCGGGCCCGCTGCCCCAGCTGCGGCGTCAGCGCCGCCTACCGGCGCCGGCGCGAGGGGCTGGCATGCCGCCACTGCTGCGACCGGCTCCACGGCGGCCGTTGGCACACCAGCTGCCAGTTGATCTTTGAGTCCACGGCCGCCTGAGCTGGATGGCTCGGCTCGTGGCCTTTAACCTGCGGCCTGCCGTCGCCCCGCCATGGACACCTTCTTCTGGGTGTTGGAATTTTCCGGTGTGGGCATCGCCCTGGTGGGCCTGGGCCGCGAGCGCTGGCTCAGAACCAGGCGTCAGTAACGTCGAAGCATGGCCGGATCCAGCAACCGCGCTCGCCGCCGGGGAGTAGAGCCCGTCGATTCCCGCCTTGGGCAGGGCTTCGATCGGTTGTTGGATGTGGGGCGGCAGCTGGTGAATGGAGTGGCCGGGGCTCGCCCGGGCTCGCGTCCGTCCGCGCCCGCAGGCCCGGGACGCGGCGGCGGGCGAGCGGGCCTGGGCGGCTGGGTGGAAGACCGGCTCGATTGGCTCCTGGAAGACGAGGACGACTGGCGCGAACCCTGGCAGGAGCAGACCTCTGCCCGCCGGCCTGCGGACCGGGAGGCCCCCTACGGCGAACGATTCGGCCGCGAAACAACCAGCTGGCCAACAGCCAGCCGTCTAACAGCCAACCGCTACGCCCCCTCCCCTGAGGTTCAACCGCGCCCCGAGGCGGCCTGGAGTGGCGAGACTTCCGATCCCAGTCCGCGCCGCCAGCCCCTTGAGGCGATCTCCCGTCGCTCCACCCCGCTGCTGCCACCGGTCCCGGCCCGCATCGCCCAGAGCCCTGACCAGAGCCCCGACCAGAAAGCGGGCGACCCGGGTGCCGATGACTGGCCCGACCCCGAGGAGTTCAGCGTGCCCCGCTGGCGGCGGCCGGCCCGCCGCGCCGCGCCCGAGGCGGAGCGCTCCGACCTTCGAGCGGCGGAACCGCAGGGCCCGGGCGGGCGTCCGCTCCCCCGCTCCACCCGCCGCAGGCCCTGAGCCTGTCCCTGGCCCCCCAACAATGCGGCCCAGGTGCTGCAGAGCACCGGCATGAACGGTGACCGGCTCAGGACTGCCTAGGTTGAGCACTTACCTGGGCCTTGGTCATGAGCAATCTGGTGGTGGTCGGTTTCCCCAAGGTGGAAGAAGCCCAAGAGGTGCGGCGCGAGCTGGTGGACATCCAGCAGGAGCACCTGATCTCCCTGGAGGATGCGGTGGTGGTGGAGCACGACGCCGAGGGTGGCGTGCATCTGCGGCAGTCCATCAACCTCACGACCGCCGGCGCCGTCAGCGGCGGCTTCTGGGGCTCGCTGATCGGTCTGTTGTTCCTCAATCCCCTGCTGGGTGCGGCGGTGGGGGCTGGTATGGGGGCGGCCTCCGGGGCGCTCACCGACCTGGGCATCAACGACGGCTTCCTCAAGGAGGTGGGCGAGAGCCTCCCCCGCGGCAGTGCCGCCCTCTGTCTGCTGGTGCGCGAATCCACCCCGGATCGGGTGGTGGAGCGCCTGCGGCGCCACGCGCCCCACGCCAAGCTGCTGCGCACCAGCCTCAGCCACACCGATGAAAATCGTCTGCGGGAGCTGCTGGAGACGGCGAGCAAGCAGGCCGAAGCCCTCCGCCTGAGCTGAGCTGGCCGGACTAGGCCTTCACCTGAAAGCTGCAGCCCTTGGCTTTCAGTTGGGAATTCACGGCTCCCACCAACTCCCTGGGCAGGTCTTCGGCCATCTGCTCGGCGGAGGTGCTGATCGAGGCTGAGCCTTCCAGCAAGGCTGAGAGCAACTCAGTCCACTGCTCCACCTGTGCGGCCTGAGGATGACCCAGCAGCCCCTGCCGCTCGAGTCGTCGCAGGCAGCGCTCCTGGTGCCAGAAGGTCTGGTGGCCCGGCTGTTCCGCGTGACGCACAGGCTGTTCCTTGTGACGTCCATAGGCCAGTTGCTCGGCGATGGCCCCGGCGCTGGGTTGGCCGTTGGCCTCCCTCAGGCCCGCCTGGCTGAGCAGCCGCCCGAACTGGACGGCGGAGAGACCTTGCTGCCGACCGAGTTCGCTCAGGGATTTCCAGGGGCTGACGGGACCTGGAACGGGGCCGCTAGTGGTGGTGGGCATGGCTGGAACACGAACGTGAGTTCATCCTGTTCAGTCCCGCCAAGTTGGAAGCTGTCAAATTTTTTTGTACATCTTCTATACAAACTTTGCAAACTGTTATGAAGTGCTCATGGAGGTGGGGCGCCGCTCGGCCCCAGCCAGCGTTCCAGGGCGGGGCTGAACACCTCCCGGATCACCGTCAGCTCCACGCCACCCCTGAAGAAGCGGTAGTGACGACTCCAGAAGGGGCCCGGCACACCGAAGCGCCGCTCCAGCCAGGGGGCGTTCACCCGCGCCAGCCCGTCCACCTCCCGGAACAGCTCGGCCCGGTCGGCGGTGAGGCTGCGCCAGATGGGCAGTTGGCGGTCCTGGAGGTGGCGTTCGGCCGCCGCCTGGTTCCACCAGCTTTCGGCCCAGGCCAGGGTGGCCTGGCCGCAGTTCAGCCACACCTGGCGGCGGATCAGGGGCGGCTCCAGCTCCGCCACCTCCGCCGGCCGCCCGCTGGAGCTGGCCGCATCGGTGCCTGAATCACTGGCCGGATCGGGGGCCATGGCGATCAGTTCCACCTCCACCGGCGCGCCCGTGAGCAGCTGCAGGTGGCGGGTGGGGCTGCCATCCCCCAGGAGCAGGAGTTTCCAGGGGCCACTGAGGCTTACGCCCGCCTCGGTGGCCGTGACGCCGCTCTGGCAGGGGGCCTCCCAGAGCGGCGTCAGCGCCAGAAATCCATCAGATCGGGTCAAAAGCCGCCGCTGATGCTCACCATCCGTTGGGTGGAGCCCTTCTCGATCACGGCCGAATCGCCCGAGGCGGAACGCAGCCGCCAGCCGCTGGAGCCGATCATCTCGCCAACCCCAACGCTGGTGGAGCTGCTGCCCATCTGGAAGATGGCTGAACCTGATCGTCCCGGCACCTGCACGACACCCACCAGCTCAGGGCCGGTGCTGCCGCCGCCACCGTCGTCATCACTGCGGGAGAAGGAGCTGCTGGCCGAGGCCGAGCTGACCGGCGGAGGTGGGCCGGGGTTGGTGAGGTTGCGGCTGAATGGCACCCTCAGCACATTGGAGGAGCGGGGAGCCGGCGCAGAACCACCGCCACCACCACCACCGTTACTGCCGCCCTGGAGCGGTTCCAGCTGCTCCATCCAGGTCTCTTCCGGCGGCGGCGGCGGCAGGGTGGAGACACCCGTGGCCCCCAGGGTCAGGGTCTTGTCCTTGCCAGGTGGATCAAGCAGCGGTGCGGTTGGAGCCGAGGCGACCGCATTGCCGAAACCGATGCTGCGCAGGCGCTCCAGCAGCTGCATGTTGCGCTCCTGGCGCAGGTCGAGGCGGGCCTGGTTCCAACCACGCCACAGCAATAGCGAGGAGCCGGCCGTGAACAGGGCCAGCAGGCCCAGGACGGCCGCCAGCAGCTGCACATCCAGGCTCAGGCTGGGCAGCCGCGGCTTCCAGCGGCGCACGTCCCGGGCCCATTCGGGCGTGGGCCAATCACCCGGGAACAGGCGGGCGCCGCCGAAGAAGCGGGAGCCGAAGGGACGCTCATCACGCACCTCCACTTCGATGGCGGGTTCGCCCGCTCTGGCCACTCCCGCTTCCGCCCCGGAGGCCACCCTTGCGGCCACTCCTGGCGAAACCCCGCTGGGGCGGGCCGCCGCCGGGGGGCGATCGGCCGCCGGGGCCTGGGCCGCAAAGGCGCCCTGGAACACCCGGTCCATGACCTGCTCGGCCCGCAGTTCCCAGACGGTTCTCGAGGTGCTGTTTCGCGGAGCCATCGGCCTGCCTCAGCGCGTCGGTGGGAGCACCGTACCTGCGACGAGCGATTGTGACGAGGGTGCCGGGCCTGGGCGTCGCTTCTGCAGCTCCAGCCAGAGCATCAAGGCGGTGACATCGGCGGGGCTGACGCCGGGGATGCGGGAGGCCTGGCCCAGGGTGAGCGGCGCCACGGCATCCAGGCGCTCGCGGGCCTCCTTGGAGAGGGTGGCGATGGCGCCGTAGGCAGTGCCGGCGGGGATGGGCCGGTGCTCCTGCTGTTTCACGCGTTCGATCTGCTGCACCTGGCGGGCCAGGTAGCCGCTGTACTTGATGTCGATCTCCACCGCCTCGCGCACGGCCAGGGGCAGATCCGCGTCCATCAGGCCGTGGCGCACCAGATCGCTGCTGTGCAGGCCGGACCGCCGCAGCAGCTCCGAGAGCAGGATCGAGCCCTTGATCGGGGCATCGGTGTCGTGGGCGATGGCCTCGGCCGCCGGATCCGACCCCTTCAGGCGCACGCTCTCCAGTCGGTGGGCCTCGGCGGCGATGGCCGCCTGTTTGCGCTCGAAGATCTCCCAGCGGCGGTCATCGATCAGTCCCAGCTCCCGCCCCAGGGGGGTGAGGCGCCGGTCGGCGTTGTCGCCCCGCAGCACCAGCCGGTACTCGCTGCGGCTGGTGAGCACCCGGTAGGGCTCCTTGAGGTCCTTGGTGACCAGATCATCGATCAAGGTGCCGATGTAGCTGCCTTCGCGTGGGAAGGGCACGGGCTCCTGGCCCCGCAGGCGCCGTGAGGCGTTGAGGCCAGCCACCAGCCCCTGGGCGGCGGCCTCTTCGTAGCCGGTGGTGCCATTGAGCTGGCCGGCGCTGAACAGTCCCCCCACCCGCTTGGTCTCCAGGGTGGGCCGCAGCTGGGTGGCGGGAAGGTAGTCGTAGTCGACGCTGTAGGCCGGCCGCAGCATCACGCAGTGCTCGAGGCCCGGCAGGGTGCGCAGCAGTTCCAGCTGCAGGCGCTCGGGCAGGCCGGTGGAGAAGCCCTGGATGTAGAGCTCCGGGGTGTCGCGGCCTTCGGGCTCCAGGAAGATCTGGTGACTTTCCTTGTCTGCGAAGCGCACGATCTTGTCTTCGATCGAGGGGCAGTAGCGCGGGCCCTTGCTGTCGATGAAGCCGCCGTAGATGGGGGTGAGGTGGAGGTTGTCTCTGATCAGCTGATGGGTGGCGGCCGTGGTGCGGGTGAGGTGACAGGCCATCTGCTCTCCGCTCACCCAGGCGCTGGGATCGAAGGAGAAGAAGCGATCGGCCGCGTCGCTGGGTTGCTCTTCGAGCTGGTCGAGGCGGACGCTGCGCCTGTCGACACGGGCGGGGGTGCCGGTCTTGAGGCGATCGGTGCGGAAGCCCAGGGCGCGCAGGGCCTCCGTGAGGCCCTCGGCGGGCTGTTCCCCGGCCCGGCCGGCCGCCATTGAGCGATCCCCCACCCAGATGCGGCCGCCCAGGAAGGTGCCGGTGGTCAGCACCACGGCGCCGGCGGCGTAGACGCTGCCGAAGAAGGTGCGCACGCCGGTGATGCGGGCCTCGCCGGCCTCGGGATCTCCCTCCACCTCCAGATCCGTGACCATCGCCTCCCGCAGGGAGAGATTCGGCGTGTGCTGCAGCAACTGCAGCATCTGGCGGGCGTACTGGCGCTTGTCAGTCTGGGCGCGCAGGGCCCACACCGCCGGGCCGCGGCTGGCGTTGAGCACGCGCTTCTGCAGGGCGGTGGCATCGGCGAGGCGACCGATCACCCCACCGAGGGCATCCACCTCGTGCACCAGCTGGCTCTTGGCCGGACCGCCCACGGCTGGGTTGCAGGGCTGCCAGGCGATGCGGTCGAGGTTGAGGCTGAACAGGGCCGTGCTGATTCCCAGGCGCGCCGCGGTGAGCGCCGCCTCACAGCCGGCATGGCCGCCCCCGACCACGATCAGCTCAAAGGTTTCGCTGGGGGCCTGCGCGGATCTCATCGATTGAATCTAGAGCGGACCGCGGTATCAGAGCGCCTGGAGTGATCGAAGAAACTCTGGTCTGGACAGACGTTTCAGGGGTATTGGCTTGGAGTTGGGGGCGTGAAACGACCTGGCTGGGACGACATACCCAGGGCACGTCAGGTCCGTCAGCTCAGGTTCTTCTTCGGCTTGGCCTTCGGTTTGGGTAACGGCAGTTCCTGGGCTGTGGCCACCAGCAGTTGCCGCAGCCTGGCGGGATCCTCGATTTCGTCCCGCACCCGGAAATGGGGTTTGGCACCCGGGTAGGGGGAATGCTCTGCAGGCGTGCCGAGAATCTCCCGCCCTGCAGCCGTCGGCTTGACGAACAGATCGTTGTCACAGACCAGAGCCACCACCTTTCCGGCGAGATACAAGACGTACTCACCGAACATCTTTCTTTGCGTGAGCTCGCCGGGCAGGTTCACCTGCTCACAGATGAAAGCCACCGTGTCCGGATCCGTGGCCATGGGGTTGGAGCTGGTCTTTGTTCAGCCTGGAGCACCACTCCTCGATCACTGGCTTCAGGCAGAGGTGCTGGCATGGTGTCCGAACCGTCTGGCGTCAGCTCGAACGACTCGGCTTCAGCGGTCGACTTCCTCGTTGGCTTGGACCGTGCAGTCACTTCTGGGATCGCTCAGGCTGAGCAGGGCATCGCCGACACTGATGTGGTCCTCATCAAGGAAGTTCTGCTCCGACTGAGCCACACGGCCGGCCAGGATCTTGCCGACACAGGTGCTGCAGCCCCCAGCCCGGCAGGAAAAGGGAAGGCTGAAGCCCTGCCTTTCGGCGGCATCGAGGATGCAGGTGATGTCGTCGCAGCTGAATGACCCACCGCCCTCGATCGAAATGGTGTACGTCGCCATGGGCTGCGGATGGGTTTCAACCTGTGTCGCCGTCTTGGCCGGCCCAGGCCGCAGGAGTCAGAACTGCGGCGTGTGGGCACAAAAAACCCCCTGGCTGAGCCAGGGGGCGGCTGGGTTCACGTCGGCGGGTTAGGCCTCAGAAGCAGTAAGGCAGGAACTGCGTGTGGCAAGCGGTGAAGCCGTCGACCAGGGGCCCGAGGCCGATCTGGTGGGCGATGCCTGCACCGGTCAGGCCTTCGGTGACGATCCCGATCACAAGGCCGAGCATGGCGGCCCGACCGTTGAACAATTCAGCCCTTTTCAACTGTTGGAGGTGGATCTCCTGGGTTGAGAAATCCTGGGCGCCGTCGTGGCTGGCGGGAGTCGTTGTCATGGCTCGTGGAGGCGAGTGTGTGGGAGTGAATGGAAAGGTTCGTCATCAGACGTTGAATTCAACCGTTGAGCTCAACCGCTTGGTTCAGGGGGCGCTGGACGGAAGATCGCTGGGGCGGGAGACAACGAACGTGACCATGCCCGTGAGCAGGACAACGAGAGTGATCAGTCCGGTGATGGCTGGGGTGTAATCGGTGGACATGACGTTCAACCGAGACCGATCTGGGAAAGGATGCCTTGACCGGTGAGCAGTTCGGTGCCCAGGCCGATTACGAAGCCGAGCATGGCCAGACGGCCGTTCCAGGTTTCGGCGAAGGCAACGAAACCAAAGCGGGGGGAGGAATCAGCCATGGCTGCAACGAAGTGTTACGAAAATTGTAACAGGTTGTAAAGGGGTTGAGGGCGGATCCTCTGGATGGTCGGGGTCAGGGTCGAGCCACCGCTCCCAGGGCCAGGATGGTTCAAGAGCCCACCGCAGGCCTGGCCTGTAGGGCGCCCCATCGAAGCAGGGCTTTTCGGGAAGCGGGCCAGGGTGGTGGTTCGTGACACAATTCGGTTAAATCAGCTACAGACAGATCGGAACTGGCTCTTTCCAAAGCATGCTTATGGTTGATGAGCGGTTCGATCGTCCGCCTCTCAGCCCATCTCCCCTCAATGGCCAAAGTCACCACCAGTCCAGCCCGCGACCAGGCCCTTCGGGATTCGCTGCTCGTCCGTTATGCCGCCGCTGCCGCTGCCGGCAACATTGAGATGAAAAGGGCCCTCAATCAGGAAGCCATCTACCTCGGCATCCAGCTCAACAGAATCGTCGGCCTGACACCAGGCAGCCACTGAAGCCACTGCAGGTTGAAGGCACCGCCTTCCCTGGTCGACCGGCCGTTGTTGAACCGTGCACTGAAGGGATCCTTAGGATCCATGGCACGGAAAGGGTTTCAGCCATCTGCCGGATCTTTTGAAGGCATGGCGGCGCCCATGGCCGTGCGGGTTCGCCATGGTTATCGATGCGTCGGTGATTTGTTCAAAACCCGCTTAAGCTCCGCGCCTGAACGGTCGCGCTCCCATCAGGAGATCATGGAGATGAGTGCTTCAGGGGTGGCGGGGTTCCCGGAGCGAAGGCACACGCGTTTTCCCTTGCCCTCCAACCTGGCGCCGGTGATCGCCGAGTTCCACGGCCCCTCGGCCGAGGTGCTCCCCGGCCGCCTCTGGGACATCAGCTCCGCCGGTGCTTGCCTCTATCTTTCCCGCACGGCGATGGTGGCCGAGAACACCCTTGGCGTGTTGATGGTGCGGCTGCCGAACAGCCTCGAGGAGCTGTCCCTGCCGGTGCAGGTCTGCTGGTCCACGACGCCCTCTCCCACCACCACCTTGGTGGGCATGGTGTTCAGCGAGGGTCTGCTGGCTCCCGGCACCTTCCTGGACGAGTACATGAAAGGCTCCTGGGCCGAGCGACTGGAGCACTTCCGCACAGCCCAGGTGACCCGCTTTTTTTCATAGGGTCAGGGGCGCCAGGGGCTCGATCTCCGGCCTCCGGCCCCCCACCTGGTTGGTGCGCAGCACCAGGGCTGAGGCCCCGTGCTCGAGGAAGACCTTCAGCACGGTGTCGGAAGCGAGCCGCGGCAGCATCGTGCGCCAGCTGCTCAGACCCCGAGCCAGGTTGGCCAGGGGCCGATCCTCCAGGCTGCTGCCCAGCAGGTAGGCGTTCTGGCGCCAGTCGGCGCAGGTGCGCCCCAGGGGCTGCAACTCCCGCCACAGGGCCCGCTCCAGCCGCAACAACTGCGCCAACCGTTGGGCCTGATCAGGGTTCTCCCGCTCCCACTCCCGGCGCAGGGAGGGATCCACGGCCTCGATCTGCTCCCTCAGCAGCCGGATGGCGCCGAACAGGGCCTGGTTGGAATCCTGGGCGCAGTTGTTGGCGGGCCCCACGAAGCTGGCGCCGGTGCCATCCCCCACCCGGTAGCGAGCGGTCATCGCCGCCAACTGGCGCTCGAACAGGGCCAGGGGCGAGCGCACCTCGCCCCCCACCTGGTAGGGGTCTGTGAAGGGCGGGAAGCGGATCAGGATGTCGGCCACGGGCCGGGTGCCGAGCCAGCCCGCCTGCCGATCGCCCATGTAGCGCCACCAGCTGTGGGCGCCGGCGATCAGGCCATCGTCGTTGTGGGCATACACCTGGTGATAGTCGATCGCCAGCGATGGCTCGCGGGCCAGCGGTTCGAGCACCACCTCGGCCGTGCCGTAGGCGAAGTGGCCGAAGATGATCCCCGAGGCAGCGGCGGCCTCCCGCCGCTGACCACCGATGCAGCCGTAGACGTGCAGCACCAGCAGGCGATCGCCGATGCGCCAGTCGGCGAGCAGGGCCCGGGGATCCCCCTGACGACCGCTCACCAGCACCGTGCTGAGGCTGCCGGCCGTGGTGTCGGCCCAGGCCTCGCGTTTGACGTAGCGCCAGGCGGCGCGCCGGCCGCTGATCACCCGCTCCGGTGCCAGGCGCAGCAGGGCCCGCGGCGCCATCGACTGCACCACCAGATGGCCCTCGCCATCGCTCACCCCGGCCACGTACCAGCCTTCTCGGTTCGGGCGGAGCTGCTCCAGGTCGGTGCTGCTGTTCGGTGGCAGCCCCTGGCGGTTGGCGATCGGCTCCGGCAGGCGCAGCTCCAGGGGCGCACCGCAGAAGCTGCGGCGCCCTGGGTCGTAGGCCACCGCTTGCCAGCGGTCGCCGCCCAGGGACTTCTGGAACTGCACCAGGGCCAGGGCCAGGCCGGTGGTCTGGCGGGGCTCGGCGCTGATCCTCAGCTGCGGCGCACCGCTGGCCGTCTCGATGTGCACCGGCTCCGGCAGGGCCACGAACTGGTCGTTGAAGGGGCGGGCGCCGGCCAGGGATTCCAGCGGCGTCACCTGGCGCCAGCCCTCCAGGCGCACGGGGTGCACCACCCCCTGGCGAAGGCTGTAGCGCGCTTCCTCACTGAAGTGCACGTCGAAAACGATCGCGGCCAGGCGGGGGTCGTCCCAGTGCAGGCGCAGGGTGCGGCCCACCAGTTCCGCCGCCTCGGCCGGCGCCTGGAACAGCTCGAAGTCCACGCCGCCGTCGCGGTGCTCAGGGGCCGGCAGGATCAGGCGGCCGAGCCAGCGGTCCAGAGGCCGGAAGGGGCCGGGGGCGGGCCGCAGCGGCCCGGTGTCCCGGGCCCGATCGAGCTGGTGCCAGAGATTCGCCCGGGCCAGCCCGTAGCTGCTGCCCTCCGGGAGCGCCAGGGGCGGCTCCACCTGCCGCTCGCCCAGGATCGCCGCCACCAGATCCAGGGTCTGCTCCAGGTGGCTGCGGCCATCGGGGAGCAGGGCCTCGCCATCGAGCAGGCCGCCGGGCAGCTCGTGGCCCACGGGGCCCAGGGGGATCAGGCTCACCTTCCCCCGTCGCTGGGCCCGGTTCCAGTAGGAGAGAGCCACCTGGGGCCAACGCCGGGGGAAGACGATTCGCCCGAAGCGCTCGACGCCGTCGCGCTCGCCCACCAGGTGGTAGAGGTGCTGAACCTGGAGGAAGGGGTTGCCGCCGGAAAACACGCCCCCCAGGGAGATCACCTCGATCGGGGCCTCCAGGGCGCGGCGCAGGTAGGGCAGAGCCCCCATCGAAATCTGGCCGCCACCGCTGAACCCCAGCAGGGTGATCGGCAGGCCTGCGCCGAGCGGGTAGCCGTTGGCCACCAGGCTGTCGACGATCACCTGGGCGATGCCCTGGTTGTAGATCGGCCCGTAGCGCTCATCGGCGGAGACCGCCACCACGGTGACGTTGCGCAGGTTGATGATCAGCCCCAGCAGGCTGCGGGGGTTCTTCAGGCGCAGGCGGTCCACCCAGCGCCAGAACACCGCCAGCCAGCCCTTTTCAGTCAGCGGCACGTTGACCACCGAGTAGGGCATGATCCCGCGCACGATCGGGATGTCATCCGGCAGCCGCTGGGCCAGGCGGCGCAGGAAGTCTTCGCCTTCGGGCAGGGCCTCGGCGGAGGCCTGGCCGATGCCATCGAGGTAGACGACCATGCGGGCCAGGGGCTGATCGCCGCGCCGCGGTGCCGCCAGCACCCCCGTCGCCGGATGGCCCTCCACGCCGCTTCCATACCAGCCCGCCCACCAGCCAAGGGCTTCGAGCGGAGCGAGCAAGGCGGCGATCAGGAACAGAACAAGGCCGATCGTGACCAGATCGAGGGCGAAGCCGAAGGTTTGATGCAGCAGCGCGTACAGCGGGGCCAGGGCCAGGCCGGCGCCCGGCAGCAGCGCCAGGGCCAGGGCAGCCAGCAGCCACCAGCGGCGGGAGAAAGGGGGCAGCCTCATCGCCGTCCCGCACGCAGCAGAGCCTGCAGCCGCGGCCGGTCGCTGACCACGGCGACGCCGGCGGCCCGATCCAGCAGTTGCTGCCCCAGGGCGATCACCGGTTGGCCGGCGGTGCGCTCCAGCAGCTGGCTCACCAGCCAGCCGCCGATCAGACAACCGAAGGCGTTCCAGGACCCCAGACCGGTGACCGCGTGCAGTCCCACCACGAAGGCGATCGCGGTCCAGAGCGAGAGCAGCGACAGCAGCGGCACCCCCAGGTAGGGCAGCACCCCCAGGAAGCTCAGCAGCTGGGGGGCGTAGGCCAGGGCGAGGGCGCGCACCACCATGGCCAAGGGGACGGGGTTACGGAACACCAGCTGCGCCACCAGCGCGGTGCTCAAGCTCCAGACCAGGAACCCAACGGCAAACAACAGCGTCTGCACCAGCAGGGTGAGCAGAAAGCGCAGGGGCGTGACCCGGTTGATGAACAGGATGAATCCCTGGGCGATTTCTCGCGATAGCCCCGCCGCCAGCACCAGCGGCAGCCCCAGCCCCGGCAGTTCCCGCAGGGCGCGGAAGCTGGCTGGATCAAGGGCCAGGGCCCCGGGAATCACCTCGCTGAAGCCCACCACAGCCGGATCCGGAGCTGCCCATCGTTGTACTCCCCCGGCGCCAGACTGTCCGTTCCCTTCGCCCTGGCTCCCGTGCACAGCGCCGTTCAGGAGTACTACGGCAGCACCCTGGCGGGCACGGGCGATCTGCGCACGGATGCCTGCTGCGATGCCAGCGCCCTGCCTGAACATCTGAAGCCGCTGCTAGCGCGCCTCCACCCCGAGGTGCTGGAGCGCTACTACGGCTGTGGCCTGGTGGCGCCGCCCTTGCTCGAAGGCATGCGGCTGCTGGATCTGGGCTGCGGCAGCGGCCGGGATGTCTACCTGCTGGCCCAGCTGGTGGGGGCCACGGGCGAGGTGATCGGCGTCGACATGACCCCCGAGCAGCTGGCGGTGGCCGAAGCTCACCGAGCCTTCCAGGCCGAGGCCTTCGGCTACGCCAACGTGCGCTTGTTTCTGGGCCTGATCGAGCAGCTCGAGCTGTTGCCCCTGGAACCGGCCAGCTTCGATGTGGTGGTCTCCAACTGCGTGGTCAATCTCAGCGTCGACAAACTGGCGGTGTTGAGGGGGGTGCGGCGGCTGCTCAAGCCGGGAGGTGAGCTGTACTTCGCCGATGTCTACGCCGATCGGCGTGTGCCGATCGAACTGCAGGACGATCCGGTGCTCTACGGCGAATGCCTGAGCGGGGCGCTGTACAGCGCTGATTTCCTCAGGTTGGCCCGTCAGTCGGGTTTCGCCGATCCGCGTCTGGTGGAGGAGCGGCCCCTGGCGGTCAACGATCCGGAGCTGGCGGCGAAGCTGGGGGAGCTGCGCTTCCGATCGGCCACCTACCGGCTGTTTGCTCTTGAGGGGCTGGAGGAGAGCCGGGAGAACTACGGTCAATCGGCGACCTATCTCGGCACCGTTGCCGACCACCCTGAGAGGTTCGGCTTCGATCAGCAGCTGGGCTTTGCGCGCGGTGTGGCTCAGCCGGTGGATGGCAACACGGCACGGATGCTCGCCGAGAGCCGCCTGGCGCCCCACTTCGAGCTGCGGGGCGATCGCTCCCGCCACCGGGGCCCGTTCGTGGCCGCCGAGGCGGCTCTGGTAGCTGTGTCTGGGCCCGGCTGTTGTGGCTGAGAACTGTTGTGGCTGAAGTGGCCGGCCCCTATGCCCTCTGGCTGCTGCCGGCATCGGAGCAGGCCCAGGTTCTGCTTGCCCTGATCGAGCGTTTGGCCGGGCGCTACGAAGCATCCGTCTTCGCCCCCCACGTGACCCTCTGTGCTGGGGTTGGATCGGGAGCTCGGGAGCCTCTGCTGGAGGCCAGCGCTCAGTTGGCCAAGCGCCTGGAGCCCACGGAACTGGCGCTGGCCGGGCCCGCCTGGTGCGATGACTTTTTCACGTTTTTCTACCTGCCACTGCCGGAGCCGGCTGCCACCGCGTTGCTGGAGCAGGCCCACGCGGCCTTCCCGGGCAGTGGTGGGCCTCTGGTGGGCCCCCACCTCAGCCTGCTCTACGCCGAGCCCGGACCCGGGCGTCAGGGTGGCGCCATCGATCGGGCGGCCCTGGCCCGGGAGCTGGCGCCGGAGCTGCCGGCTCGGCTTGGCTTCGAGGCCCTTGCCCTGGTGCGACCGGGACCGGGTGGCTGGCGCCAGGGCTGGCCCTGGAGAGTGGAGGCGCGATTCAGCCTGGGGGCGGTGTAGGCGTCACGAGCCGAGTCCCCGAAGGCGGCCCTGTCCGCGGCCTACCAGACCACCGGCCTGGTGTGCTGGCGGGGTAGCAGCAGCGAGGGCGGCAGGGCCAGGTCCTCCATTAAGGAGAGCGTCCCGGCCTAGGTGTGCAGCGCATCACGAAAGAAGCTGCTGGGACAGGCGTTCTCGACCCGGTTGCGGTCGTTGGCGTCTGGCCCCTTGGCGTCGGGCGGCAGGTGGACGCAGCGTCGATTGGTGCCGCCCGGTGTGTCGAGCAGGTTCCAGCATTCGAAGCAGAGCTGCAGCTGCTCCGGGAGGGACCGGAGGGTGGCGTGCTCCCGCCAGGGCCTGCACTTCAGGCGGAGAGTGCGGCAGCCACTTGTTGCGGGATCGGTTGCGACTCCTGGTGGCCAAGCGCGGACTTCGGCTGTGGACCGTGGCCACTGGCCGAGGAAAGGGCGTTCAAGGCCCGTCGAGTTCGGCCTGCAGGCTCTACTACCAGTCCGCCGGCAGGTCACCACGGCGCACCATCTGCTGGAAGACGGCGTAGCCGTCGTTGGGATCGCCGTCCTTGCGGGGAAAGCCCAGCCAGAGGATCAGCATCACTCTGCGGCCATCGGCCTCAAAGGTCCGAAAGAAGAGGCGGTAGCGATCGGGCAGACCCAGCCCCTTGAGCCGTCCATAGCGGCGCAGCGGACCCGTTAAGCCAAAGCGAGCGGCATGGGGATCTGCCGCGATCCGCTCCTTGATACCCTCCATCACCGCGGCCTGCAGCTTGACCTGGGGGTGCTGAAGATAGCTCTGCTGGTCGAGTTCCTGCTTGAGACGCTTGACCTCAGCTTTGAGCTGCTCGTACTGGCGCGCGAACAGATGGGGCTGGAAGACGATCTCCCAGCCATGGCGCACCAGCGCCGGGCTCATTCCTGTGCAGGTGCGACCGCGACCTCCATCGCGTCCACCATGACACCGGCGAGCAGCTCATCGTCTTCTGCCGCCATCGCCTCGGAGTAGGGCACAGGCCCGGCATGAGGCTCTTGTCCTCCGGCTCAGCGCCCTGGCGCTCGCTGGGCTCGAAGCGCAGGAGCATGGTGTCGTTGCTGAGCACCTCCACCTGTCCTGGGGCGCCGGTGAACTGGTGGTGGTCGCGGTAGTAGGCGGCAGGAAGCCGCAGACCGGAGGAGGTGCCGATCTGGGACGGGGTGACGCGGTAGCGGGAAGAAGCCATGGCAGAAGCACCCAAGCGCAGTGGACTTACATCGTGTTAGTCCAAGGTCTAGGGCCTTCTGGTCGTCGTGGCCATGGCCTGCACGGAGGAATTGGCTGGCTTCCGCCAACGGCCAATAAGGGCCCTTGATTGCCAGATCTGCCAATCCAGACCCTTCAGGTTTCAAGCGCCAGCGCCACGACCCGCAGGCTGCAGGCGACGCTGATCTCCGTCCACTGCTCCAGCGTCATACCCAGCCCCTCTGGCAGTTCGGCTGGCGGGCAGACCCTCCCTCAGCAGCTTCTGGCCGCTGGCTTAGAGATCCCGCCAGGACGGCGGCACCTTGATCGCAAAGCCGTGGTCCCGCAGGTCGTGGGTGATTTCGCCGTTGGCGTAGGTGCGGGCCTGGGGGCGAAACGATTGCCCACCCGTCCCATCGAAGCGAGCCGCCGCCTTGAGCCATCCGATCAGCGCAAGCTGCCGCAGATCATCGAAGGGATGGGTGGTTCGCCCGGCAAAGTTTCCACGGTGTTCCTCAAGGCCTCCGGGGGAACGATGGACTCAGGACGCACCAAGCGCTGCAGCGGGGCCTGGCTGACCGTGAAGGCGGGTTGGGCACAGACCCCAGGGAAAGAGCTTGTGCCGTCGCCTGAATGCGCCGCCCCATGGCCAGCATTGTGCCCCTCCTGACGGGGAACGAATCGTTGCCCGGAGGCAGAACAGCCCTGGGGCTGGCGGCAACATGCCCATTAACCAAACAAATCCGGCGCAATGATGAGCAGCCCAACGTCCCCGCCCGACGACGCCCGGCTCGACGCCCTGCGCCAGGAATTCGAGCACGAGGCCAGCTTCAGCCAGGTGTTCGTGGTGCTCACAGTCGGGGCCACCCTGATTGCCACCCTGGGCCTGCTGGCCAACAGCACTGGTGTGGTGATCGGGGCCATGGTGGTGGCCCCCTGGATCCTGCCCCTGCAGGCGATGGCGTTCGAGATCATGCGGGGGCGGCTCATGAAGTTCCTGCGGGCCCTGCGCACCCTGATGCTGGGGGTGGTGATCTGCGTGCTGCTGGCGATGGGGGTTGGCCATCTGGTGGCCTTACCGAGCTTCGGCAGCGAGGTGATGGCCCGCACCAGCCCCAACCTGCTGGACCTGGGCGTGGCGTTGGTGGCTGGCGCGGTGGCGATGTACGCCAAGTTGAGGAAAGACGCCATCTCGGCCCTGGCCGGCCTGGCGATCGCCGTGGCCCTGGTGCCACCCATGTGCGTGGTGGGGCTGCTGCTGTCAGCCGGCCAGACAACCCAGGCCTATGGAGCGTTGTTGCTGTTCACCACCAACCTGCTGGGGATCATGGTGGGAGCGATGGCGGCGCTGGGAACGCTCGAGCGGGTCTACCGGGGCCGACTGTTTCGAAGCAGGCTCGGCCTGACCAGCATGGCCCTCACCGCCCTGCTGGTGATTCCCCTCGGCAGCAGCTTCTTCAGGCTGGTGAACCAATCCAGACAGGAAACAAAGGCCCAGCAGCTGGAGGCCACCATTGAGCAACAGCTGCGCAGCAGCACGATCACCCTCGGCGGCGATCCCGCCATCGATCTGGTGGGCATTTCCATCGACTGGCAGAAGAATCCGCCGCTGATCCGGGCCCGGGTGCGGGTCACCGATCCGGAGCTGCCCACGCCCAAGCAGGTGGCCGCCGTGCAGGCGTTCATCAATACGCAGCAGGCTCCCCTGCGCTTCCGGTTGGTGGTGCAACGCACCGCCGTGGACCTGATCGGCCCGGACACCGCCCCCAACCCCCCCGAGCTGGAGGTGCTGCCACCCCCGCCGATCCCACCGTTGCCGCAGCACGAAGCCAAGGAGCCATAGGGGCCCGCCCGACAAAGTGCCGTCCATGTGCCCCGAAACAATGATTGTCGAACAACTGGAGAGTGATACGCAACGCAGGCCCTGGCTGCGGCGTGTCTGGTTTTTCGGCCGGGTGATCCTGGTGCTGTTGACCATTGTGGCCGTCAAGGTCCTGGTGCACCGAATGGGCTGGGAGTTGCTGGCCCCGAATCCCCTGTTCCCGGCGCTGGTGGCCTCCGAAGTGTTTCTGCTGGGCTTCCTGCTGAATGGGGTGCTGATGGATTACAAGGAAGGCGAGAAGATTCCAGGCGAACTGGCCGCTGCTCTGGAGTGCCTCGCCACGGAGGCGAGAAGCGTGAGGGAGCTTCATCCCGAAGCCGAGGTGATGGGGCCCTTGGCTCTGCTGGCTGGCTTCAGTGAAGATCTCCTGGCCTGGATGAAGGTTGGTGGTCTGGTCACCACGCTGCTGAACCGCCTCGATGAACTGCAGCATTCGATCGAGCGGCTGGGCCTCTGGAACGCCGCTCCGCTGCAGGCCCGCCTGCTGCTCGAACTGGCCAACATCCGCCGACTCGTGGTTCGCATCGAGGTGATTCGTGAAACCACGTTCGTGCCCACTGTTTACTGGATGGCCTACGCCGGAACGGGCTTTCTGACTGGAGGGCTCATTCTGACCGATATCGAGCCTTTCGCAGAATCCCTTTTCTTCATTGGCGTGATTTCGTTCCTGCTGATCAAGCTGCTGCTGCTGATCGCTGATCTCGACAACCCGTTCGCACGAGGTGAAGTGATGTCCGTGGAGAACGTCACGCTGCTGCCTGTCGCTCTGGCCGTCCATCGGCTCAAGCGGTTGGTGGAGGCTGGTTGAGTCTGCGATAGGATTGATCAAGGCAAGCCTGGATCTCTGCGCTAAAACTCAATCCCTGCACCGGAAAGAATGACAGCCTATTCAGGGCAAGAGAGGAAGAGCAGACGATGATAGAAAAAATATCGAAGACGAAGATTTTTCTGGCTCGATTGGTACTCGTGCTGATGGTCGCATTCGTCGTCCTTGGGGTGGCCATGCACGGACTCTCGATGCCGGTCTTCGAGCGCATCTGGCGCAACCTGCTCGACCGTCCGAGCGGGCCGATGACCTTCCGTTTCGTTCTGCAACCCATCATGGCGTCAATGGCGGCGCTGGTCGATGGCCTCAAGGACGCTCGGACCGGGCGCAATCCCTACCTCTGGACCCTTCTCAGCGACCCAAGGAAGCGCAGCAGTCGCCTGCACGAGGGGCTGATCTCCACAGCACGGGTCATCCTGCTCGGCCTGTGCATGGACCTGATCTACCAATTGATCGTGTTCGACACGTTTCATCCTGCCGAAGCGGTGATCATCGCGGGCCTGCTCGCCTTTGTGCCCTACCTGCTGCTGCGTGGCCCGATCACGCGTGTCGCCCGATGGTGGCTCGATCGTGGATCTGCAAACGAAACCCGCTGATGGGCTTCGAGCTCGAAGATCAATGACCACAACGACCAGCAAGCAAGAGATTCAAGCCACTGTGCAACAACTGAAGTCGGAGTAACGACATCACGCGTCAGACTTGATGTCTGCATTCAGCTTCCAGCTCATGTTGAGCTTGAAGCCCCTGCACCCATGCCAGCTCCAAGCATGCGGCAAGACCATCAGTCTCAGCCGATGGGTTAAGAAAGTACAGCTTTCGTGCCTAGGTCGTAGGGGATCGAATCCATGGTGTTCTGAGCCTCCAAGAGGCGACAGCAAAGCCGAAAGCTACCGATCCGAAATTTGTGTCCTCACTGAAAGGCACAAGCCATGGCAGCCAAACAACCGAACAGTCTGATCCTCTGGGGCGACGACGGGGGCTGGTGGAACATCAGCTACAACAGCCGCGGCCAGATGGGCTAACGCATGCACAACATCCACCGCGTCGGTAACGAGGGCGTGGCCTTCACCGACTCCTGGGGCGGATGTCTCCAGGAGCTCTTGGAGAGAACAACAGTTAGATCGCCTCGGTGGTGGTCGTTGCCGTGGGCGCTACCGCCGGCACCGACTGCAGCTCAGGTGCGGCGGCGGCCAGCAGGGCGGCCCGATCGCCGCCCGCCGGCGGATAGATGCGCACGCTGTTGATCAGCCGCTTGGTGGCCTTGGCGGCGGCGCCGGTGGCGACCAGCTGGCGGTCCCAGCCCTCGGTGTAGAGGGCGCCGCTGGGGCCCAGATCGAGCACGGTCACATAGGAGGGAATCTGGAGAGGCAACAGCGGCAGGCCGAGCAGATCGGCCACCACGTTGTGGCCGGCGAAGCGGCCCATGGGTCGTCCGTGCTGACACGACATCACCGAGGCGTGCTCAGCATCGATCGGAGCGCGGGCCACATCCCCGGCGGCGAAGACGTTCGGCACCCCGATCACCCGCAGGGTCCCATCGACACTCAGGCGCCCGAGCTGGTCGAGGTCCACCCCGAAGGCGGCGGTGAGCGGATGGGCGCGCAGGCCCGCGCACCAGACCACGGTGGCGGCTGGGATCATGGCGCCGCCTTTGAGCGCCAGCCCATCGGGAGTCACGGCCGCGGCCTCCAGGCCGCCGCGGCTCTCCACCCCCAGTTCCGCCAGGGCTGCCTCGATCACCGGCAGGGCCGCTGAGCCCATGGCCGCCCCCACCCGGCTCTGGTGGTCCACCAGCAGTACGCGCACGGGATCGTTGCGGTCCGCCTTCGCCAGCAGATCCCCCAGCCGCCCCGGCAGTTCGCAGGCCAGCTCCAGTCCGGTGAGGCCGGCCCCCACCACCACCGCCGTGAACAACCCCGGGGCGGCAGGCCGCCCCACCAGGGCCCGCAGGTGTTGATCGAGCCGCTCGGCACCGGCGTAGGTGTCCACATCGAAGCCGTGGGTCTCCAACCCGGGCAACGGGGGACGGGCCAGCACGCTTCCGAGGGCCAGCACCAGCCGGTCGTAGGGGAGCTCCTCGGGGCCAGCGGCGCCTTGCAGCTGGACGCGCCGGCGTGCCGGATCGAGGCCGACCACCTCCGCCTCGATCAGCTCCACGCCCACAGGGGTGAGCAGACCGTCGAGGGGCACCCGCAACGGGCACAGGTCGCTCTCGTAGTTGCGCACGCGAATGGCGTGGAAGCGGTCGCGGTTCACCAGCGACACCTGCACACGCTCGGGCCCGATCCCGAGCCGATCGAGCTGGCGGGCAGCCCCCAGGGCGCTCCAGAGCCCCGCAAAACCTGCCCCCAGCACAACGATCCGTTGGGGGGCCATGGCCAGGGGCCGCGCGGAGGCTTCACTTTGGCGTGATCAACCGATTCATGCAGCCGGACGCGGCCACAACCGTTGCAACCGCCCTGGCCAACCCGCTTCAGGCCCTGAGCCTGCGGGCCCGATCCACGGGCCTCCTGGGGCAAACGGTCGTCATCGCTACAGAATTGCTGGTGAGCGCCTAGCATCAAGCCTTAGACCCCTACTTAGCGGGGACCTCTGGTATCCCTGCACGGGTAAGCCCCCTGCTGGCCATTCGGTCGCCTCCTCTGAGCTCTTAACGAGGAACGGCTCCAGTTGACATCAACATTTCAGGCCCATGGCCTGCCCATGACGGCGCCCGTCCATGGCGACCCAGCTTCGGCCCTCTCCCTGGTGAACCCGCCGGCTGCATTGGTCTATTGCGAAGGCCAGTTCGATGGGCTCGATGGCAAGACGGCCCATGGACTGGTGCGCTATTGCCAGGCTTATCGCATCCTTGCGGTGATCGACAGCCAGTGTGCTGGGCGCGATGCCGGGATGGTGCTTGATGGGGTAGCCAATGGGATCCCGATCGTCGCCGATCTGGAGGCGGCCCGAGCCGTCTGCGGCGAAGGCCTGCGGGTTCTGATCTACGGCATGGCCCCTGCCGACGGCCAGTTCAGCGCCGCCGATCGCCAGGTGTTGTTCGCGGCGATGGGCGCCGGCCTCGATCTGGTGCACGGCCTGCGCGAGTTTCTCAATGACGACGCCGAGTTCGCGGCCACCGCGAGGCGTCATCAGGTGTCGATCAAGGATGTGCGGCGCCCGCCCGCGCTCAAGGATCTGCGGCTGTTCAACGGTTCGATCGCCAGGGCCACCTGCCGGCGCATCGCCGTGCTCGGCACCGATGGCGCCATCGGCAAGCGCACCACCGCCACCGTGCTGGTGCAGGCCCTCAACGAGCACGGAATCCGCGCGGTGCTGGTCTGCACGGGCCAGACGGGCCTGATCCAGGGCGGCCGCTACGGCATGGCGCTCGATGCGATCCCGTCGCAGTTCTGCTCCGGCGAAGTGGAGGCCGCCGTGGTCGAGGCGTTCGAGAACGAGCATCCCGAGGTGATCGTGATCGAGGGCCAGGGCGCGCTCAGCCATCCTGCCTATCTCTCCTCCGCCTTCATCCTGCGGGGCAGCCAGCCCCAGGCGGTGATCCTCCAGCATGCCCCCAAACGGCAGAGGCTCAGTGATTTCCCCTGGCTGGCGATGCCCAGCCCGGCCAGCGAGATCCGTCTGATCGAAGCGTTTGCGCCGACGCAGGTGATCGGCCTCACGATCAACCACGAGGGCATGGATGAGGCGGAAGTGGGCGCTGCCCTGGCGCTCTATGAAGCGGAGCTCGGCATCCCCGCGACCGATGCCCTCAGGCGCTCTCCCGATCGGCTGGTGCAGATGGTGGTGCGCGCCTTCCCCGAGCTGGGGCTCGAACTGGCTGCTATGGCGTGAGCGCCCCGCGGCTCGAGATTGATCTCGACCGCCTCCACCACAACGCCCGCACCCTGGTGGAGCGATTGGCGTGCCAGGGCATTGCCGTGACGGGGGTGAGCAAGGCCTGCCTCGGCCATCCGGAGATCGTGCGCACCTGGGTGGCGGCCGGTGTGAGCTCGATCGGTGAGTCCCGCATCGAAACGATCGAAGCCCTGGCCCGCGCGGGGGTGGCGGTGCCGATGCTGCTGATCCGCTCGCCGATGCTCAGCCAGGTGGAACGCGTGGTCGCCCATGCCGCGAGCAGCTGCAACAGCGAGCCCGCGGTTCTCGAAGCCCTAGCGGCGGCGGCCACGCGTCAGGGCAGGCGCCATGGTGTGGTGTTGATGGTGGAGCTGGGGGACCTGCGTGAGGGGATCCTGCCGGCCGATCTGGAGGCGGTGGCGCGGCTCACCCTGGCGCTCCCCTCCCTGCGGCTGATGGGGATCGGTTCCAACCTGGGCTGCCAGCACGGGGTGCGTCCAGGCGACGGCACCATGGCCGAACTCTCGGCCCTGGCCACGGCGCTGGAAGGCCGGTTCGGCGTGCAGCTGGAGTTGGTCTCCGGGGGAAATTCCGCCAACCTCCCCTGGCTGGCGGCGGGCGCTGCCCCCGGCCGAATCAACCATCTGCGGCTGGGCGAGGCCCTGCTGCTCGGCCGTGAGCCCCTGGATCGCACGGTGATCCCAGGTCTGCACACCGATGCGATCACGCTGGTGGCGGAGGTGATCGAGGCCAAGCGCAAACCCACACTGCCCTGGGGGGATCGCGGCCACACAAGCTTTGCGGCGACAGCTGCGCCGCTGACCGATCGGGGCGTGCGCCAGCGGGCGCTGCTGGCGGTGGGGGAGCAGGATGTCAACCCCTCCGGCCTGGAGCCGCCTCCCGGGTTGACGATCATCGGGGCGTCGAGCGATCACCTGATCGTGGAGGGCTCCGGCGCAGCGCTGAGGGTGGGCGAAGAGGTGCGCTTCAACCTCGACTACAGCGCCCTGCTGCGGGCGATGACCTCGCCCTTCGTGAGCCGCTGCGTACTAGCGCGATCCCCAGCGGGACGACGAAGCGTCGGCGGGCAGCCTAAGCAGCTGTTGCCTCTGAAGTGAGGGCAGCCCGGGGGACTCGTTGCCAACCAGCCATCCGGCACGGCGCGAAGCCTGGCGTGGGCCTCTCGGCCCTTGAGTGCAAGCCCCTTGAGCCCCCAGGCTCCCTGGTTCAGGGCAGGGTGAAGCCCGATTGAAGGTTCTTGAGGTCGAGCATCACCCAGGTCACCCAGATCACGAGCGCCAGAAGGCCCGAGACCGCCGCCAGGCGTGCCGCTGCTCTAAGGACCGTCTCGAGAAGGCTGATTTCTTTCACGCGCCGATCAGGCTGGTCCTCCATCTTGATGCTTGCTGGTTCTGAGGTGACCCCTTGCTCAGCCATCGCCCCCGTCCCACCTCCCTGTCCCGTTCAGTGGTCGATCTGGGCCGGCTTGGCAGGCTGGAGCGACTTGTTGGGGGCCGGCGTCGCGGCGATCACCTTCGCCAGCGTCTGCCGCAGGGAGGCGAGCTGCTGGCCCAACGGCCCTGCCTTCGTGGGGTACCTGTGGAACTCGAAAACGATTTTTCGCTTGACCCCGCTTTGGCTTTGAAGTTCGATCCACTCTGATCCGCCATCGGCGCAATCAGGGCAGCCAATCACCTCATTGGGTTCTGTCAGCTGAAGCTGTTCGGCCAGACGAACGAGCTTCACCCAGGTTGGCTGGGGAAGGACGGTTCGCAGAGTTTTTGGAGCGGGGGTTGTGCCATCGGGAGAGCGCCAGGCTCGGCGCTCATAGCGCCCGTGGACTCCGACCAGTTCAAGTTCCTCATGGCAATAGCCAGCGCAATGACCGAAACTGGTGCCGCTGCGAATGGCGGTAAGGGGATCACGCTGCTCGGCGCCTGCTGATGGGTGACCTCCCATCACGAGGCAGGCGATCAACCATGGGATTTGACTGTTCATGGTGATCGGAGGTTGATCATCAGCGGGCTGGACCGTGCAGGAGACCGTCTGCTTTATCTGGTTGTTAGGAGCGCCTGCGCTTCTTTGAAGTAAGCCACTGCCTCAGTAGGTAGATGCTTGATGAGGCGAATGCGAGTAACGCGAGCAACATGATCGTGCCAGAAACGCTCGCATGAAATTGAAGGCGTGCCGACTCCTCAGCACCTGCATCGGGGGAGGGGAATCCGAAAAATACCCCCCACACCGAACCGGCCAAGAAACCTATGGAGCTCCCCAGCATCAGAAGGAGCGCAGTTCTCGAAGCAGTGGTCATCGTTTCGGCCTAACGCTTGCCATTGCCTGCACGTAATCAGCCCGCGCTGATCACAGCGTTGTGAAGGGGGCGTGAGAGATGAATGGCACTGTTAGGTTGCACTTGATAGAGCTTTCTTGAGTTCATCGTAGTTATCCGAACGCCCAGCAGCGCTATCTAGAAATACCCCAATCGCCGCTGCCTGCCTCTTGATGGAATGTACATCATCGCGAGAGACAATCCATACTGCTAGCACTCCATGTGAGATACGCATTGCAGCTACGCATAGTCCTTGACCTTCAGGAATGCAAAGAGTGCTTGGCTCGTCGTCGAGAAGCCGCATCCTGTTAACCAACTTCCTCGCTGGCACTAATTGGCCTCCAATCACACCCAGGCTGTTCTCTTTGCCGAGCGAGTCTTCTTGAATTAAGGTAAATCTGCGAAGGTTATCCTTGAATAATGAAGGACCCAGGCATTGCTGACGCGCCCAGCGCTGGGTTAGCATATCACAGAGTTCCGGGATGGAAAGCGATTCATCAAGCTGCGTATTCTGGAAGCTTTTGTAGTCGTCAAGTTCAACATCAACACTTGTTGCCGAAACAGGTCTACCTTTGACTCCGGTGTGCTTTACAAGTATCTCTAGCGGTACTGAACACAACCACTGCGAGTCCTTTTCTGGGCAGGGCCGCTGTACCCTTGACAAACCACTACGGGTGATTGCCACTACTGGTAGATTCAACTGGTTTGTCCCAACTTTGAGACCTACTACCTTTGCGAGTGCCTTAACAGGTGGCCTAAACTCAGCGCTGTCGCGATGCTGACAGGCAGTCACCAGCAGTGCCAAGAGAGCAGCATTAAGCAGATCTAGTCTCATGGCGACCTAACGCTGCCCATTAATTGCAGGCAAGGAGGCGGGGAGGCGCAGCAGAGATTTAGTGGTGGGCAGACTACTCAAGGGGCTTGTTAGGCAAAATGCTTGTCGGCAGATTCTAACCCGCTTAGAATGCCCTATACTCCACAGGATAAAGGTGATCAACTTGCACCAAACTGCTAACTAGGAGCCGGTTGAGATCCGGCTATTGTCGTCTCCCGTCCAAATCAGTTGTTTATATGTTTCGTTGCCAAGCAAGCAAATCAAGTCAGTGAAGGCTGGCGCCCAATAGGCTAGTTCAACAATTCCATCTTGTCCAATTGCCGGAGGTGGCAACGTTGCTTGAGAAGGAGTTCTGGTGACAAACTTTATGCGTCCAATCAATTGTCCACCTGTGTCATAAAGAAAGATCGGCCCAGCATGCTCATCTCTTGCAAATAGAGCATATGTATAGCGGCCGATAGGTTTAGTAAAGCCAGCTTGCCAATTCAGGTCTGATTGCGATTCTTTCATTCTTGCCTGCTTGCTAATCAAACTTGATAGCAAGTCAAGCTGCGGCATGGGGCGCCAACAGCCTTATACTCATGAAAATACACAAAATGTCAAGGTACTCCAAGGCAAGTATCATCCTAGCGCTCAAGATCAGCGACGGGTCAGAATCTACGCATTGAAGAAGCTACATGCCCCAGTCTTCTGTATCTGGATGTTAGCCATTCATTCAATGAGATTACCGCAAAAAATTCATGTTGAGGGCTTGGGATAAATTGTTCCTCCAACAACGCTGGACAAATCGACCTGCGCCCAATCAAAGCTATTCATGGCTATATCTCTTATCTTTGTTCCAAGGTACTCACTGTGGCAATAAAGGCCACCTACAGGCCTATATCTTAAATACTCATCTGCTTGGGACGAAAATCTACCGACAATTGGATTGGACATACCTGCCTCGACGCAATCAAATCCAAGCGCTTCGGAGAAAAGAACCTTTAATGCCATATCACTAAACTGGAAGAAATGCCATGGCCTCTCATGTGATGAAAATGAAAAATGCGTTTCCACAAAAACGTGGCCACCGACTCTGAGTAGCTTTGAAATCTCAATTGCAACGAGCCAAGGCATTGCAAAGTGCTCAAAACACGCACTTGAGTATATAAGATCAAACTGCTCTCCAGCCTTAAAATAAGACGATAGCCTATGTGCATCTCCTACTACATCAACGTTGTCCCCCGGAAAATAGTCAAAGCCTGTGTAATCAGCTTTGGCGAAACCCTTTCTGGCATTTGAGGCGCCAGTAACCTCACGACTGCCTATTTCTAGCACTCGCGCTCCAGGCTTATTGCCGATTTCATATAAGTGCTTCTGCCATTTCCCATGGCTAACTTTCCTCGCCATTGGAACATCTGCCGCTAAAAAATTATTGTCGAACCTTGACTCTAGCAATAATGGCAGCTTGCGTAGTTTTAACATGATTTGTTTGATTGATCTTTTCATGATGTTCGTTTGGTGTGTTGTTAGGCCGCATTGCAGGAGACATCTGTAATCGCTACAACGAGACTGTCACAACATTACAGAGGGGGCAAGGCTTGAGTAGCGCAGTCCCAGCGATCCTTGCTTGAACTGACGGACATCGAGAAGCTGGAGGCTGAGGGCCCGACGAAAGAACGGGACGCCGGCTCCGAGCGCAGTCGGGTGGATGAACAACGCATACTCATCAACCAGATTGTGCTCCTGCAACGCCGTGACGAGCTGACTGCCTCCGTAGCACAACACATAGCGTTCCGAATCGCGCTTCAGGCGCGCTATCGCCTCAGATACGTCGGAGAGGACACCACACGTGTTTTCCAAGAGGGCTCCGTCAACGACGTTTAGACAACCACTTTTGGCATATCCATCCACAGCCGCCCGTACTCGCGCTCGTAAGCGGGTTTTCCCGCGTCATAAGCGGCGTCTGGCCAATACGGGATCATCACCTCGTAGACCTTGCGACCGTACAAGAACGCGTTGGCACCAGCCGCAAGCTCATTGAAGACGCCGTATACCTCTTGGTCGATGCGGAGCCAACTCCCATCGTCTTGCCCTTGCGCTTCAATATAGCCATCCAGCGATAAGTTCATTGATACGATCAGTCGTCCCATATGCACCCACTTGCGTCAAAATTCTCTAGATCTGAAGTGGGCACATGCTGTTGGTGATTCACTAAATCCACAACTCCCTCCTTCGGCATCTGCATGGTAGATGCCGTGAAATAGTCCTCAGCTGAGCTGCTTAGCCTCAACGTGACGAGCGAATCTGTCCAAGATAGCTTGCCAGCCATGCCGTTGTTGCTCACCCGAATTAGTTGACTCGGCATCGAAGCTCTCACGAACCGTCGCCGAACCCTCACTCTCAGCGAACTTCACTACTACTAGCCGATCGTCTTCTAAATCGAATTCGATGAGTTCGTAGGGGACTACCTTCGTGAAGGTTCCTTCGAGATCAAAGCCCATGCTGCCGTCTTTGGCCTCCATGCGGTAAGAGAACTTTCCACCTGGCCTCAGGTCGATCTGTGCACTTGGGCAATGCCAGTCTACCGAAGCCGCATTCCATTGCTGAATGTCTTCAGGTGAGGTCCACGCCTTCCACACTTCTTCGATGGGGGCAGCAACGCTGACTTCAATTGTGATTCGCATGATTGTCCTTGTTTGTGACGTGCATCTAACGCGGCAGATAAGAGGAAGAGAGAATGCTGGGGACCGTACAATAGATCTCTGAGTTCTGCGCTGTATCTCAATGTTCGGCGTAACCTCACAACAGAGGTCCGGAGCCTAGGAACGGGTCTTGGTTGGACAAGGCTATGTATACCGACACATAGCTCGCCAGTACCAGCCACAACACCCGGAGCAGAATGAAACCTGCCGCCGCGCGGTCTAGCCGGGATGCGCAAGCCAAACTGACCAGCCCAACGATTAGCCCGGCAACTGTGTCTACCGCTCCGAGAACCGGGCTGTGGAGCAGGAAGTAGAGGGTTGTAAAAGCTGCGAATAGCATCCACCCAATACTCTCCGACCACAAGAACCAGGACCGCCCGCCTGATCGCAGCGGCGAATTGGCAATTCGGTACAAAGCGACTAGGGAAGTCACGTTGAGGAACAACCAGACCGGGGCGAAGGCCCAGTCTGGCGGTGCGACATACGGTTGTAGGAAGGAGTTGTAGAAGTCGTAGTCTCCACCGAACCCAGACGGGAGTGCGCTAGTCGCGTTGGCCACCAGGAGAATGGCCACTGCGTGCCACCACCGGAAGCCGCCAAGCTCACCGTTCGTGCTATTCATTGTTTTTTGTGCCTTCTAGAGTGGATGATGAATACGGCCCTGGCAAAACATAGAGCGAAACGACAGTGATAACCACTGCATTGTCCACGCTATATGGGATGATCGGATCTGTGTGGGTCTCAGAGCTTGTGCTTACACCGCCGGGACATTGAGCGGCTAGGCCGCTGGCTGCTAGCCACGAACTGCTGCTTCTATTTCGGCGATGTCAATTTTGGTTTGTTTCATCATCGCCGCCATCGCCTTGGTAGATACTGCCTTGTCGGCACTTGTTGTCAATTCAATCAGCCGCCTCGGGAATATCTGCCAGGACACCCCATAACGATCCTTCAACCACCCACAGGCGGTTTCCTCTCCGCCATTTTCTGTCAACGCCACCCAGAGTCGGTCGGTTTCGGCCTGATCATCTGTCGCAACCGATATGGACACCGCTTCGGTCAGGGTGAACATTGGTCCAGCATCAAGTATTTGGTACGGCACACCGCCCAACGAGAAGTCGACCACAGTGAATGCGCCATCGCCGTTGTCGCCAACAAAGGACTTTTCGATTCGACTTCCATGGATCAGAGAGCAGTAATACTCTGCGGCTTCAAGACCTCGTCCGTCGCGGAACCAGAGGCAGGTGCAAATCGAACTGGCCATTGTGTGCTCCTCGAAAGAGTGCAATGAAGGGTTCTGCGGCCTAACGCTCCAAATCAGAAGCGGGCATGGACTGAAAGCGGCAGCAATGCGTGACAGCCCCCGCCTTCTGAATCTGGATGTTAGGCGGCAATTTGTCGTCGTTGACTTGCCTACATCATGGGACTTGTGATTCCAAGCTGTGACAGGTCGAAGTTAGCACTGTTTTGAATTGCAGCTAGGTGTCCGCGAGAGGGCAGGCCTAGTTCAAACCGAAGCGTGTCAAGAAAAAGAAGCTGCAGATATCGCTCAACGTCAGCATTCATTGCCGGCTTGACACCCTTGTGCACGTAATCGTGTCGCCACTGAGCGATCACGGCCAAGCGAGTGACTTCAGCCGCTTTGTTATGGCTTTTGATTCTGTAGACCTTCGACAGAGTCGTCTTGATTCGGTTTGCCCCTCCGTCACAAACGACCTCCAACGCGGTCCAATACTCAAGGAACCCGAAGTCGCCACGCATAGCGCGATCGATCAACTGAAGCGCAAGAAGAAGTCGACGCCGCTTATTCTCGGCCGTAAGGGCGCGCAAGGCCCCAGCGATCTCGTAGATATCATCGCCATTCTGTGCACCCAAGAACGGCCCCTCTGCAGGTTGGGGCATCTTCATAGGTTCTCCGCTGACGTTAAATTGGCCTCCAGTTGCCTCGACCTCCCCTTCGAATACGACGTGGCGCATGAGGTTTTGCCCAGCATGGATGCAGATCAAGGCAGCCACTTCGTCGAGACAGCTCCTAGCGGAAGCTTCGTCTCCAGGATTGCCGTCCATTCGGTATGGCGTCGCGAGAAACACAGACGGAGTATCCGGCAGCTCTTTTGAGTCGATTTTCACGGCAATCTGAAGCTGCCCAGACTCAGCTGACGTGATGTCAAAAGTCGACTGAGGAACGATAATGTCATTAGCTCGGCCGAAGGCATAGATGAGTCGGCCTCCCAAGCGCACGGCTATGCTGCCTTCTCTAGGCACACCATACATTGAGGTAAGCGCTTTGGCAAAATCATCGTGAGGAATGAGCAGACAGGTATAGATTCTCAGCCAAAAGCTGGACTCACTCGGCTTGGTGAACCACTCAGCTCGCGCCAAAGCGGACAATGCGATCTGAATTGGTGAATCAGTCTCTGCCAAAAGTCACCCCCGTCCGGCTAACTAGTTCTTAGGCGGTTCCGCAAACCATTCTGCAACCCCGGAGATTGCCGCATAAGAGGTGCAGGCACCCAAGGGCAGGCAGGTCTGACGCAAGGCTGGCCACTTGATTCAAGCCTCCATGGTTCATTTGGAACGGGTGGTTCGCAGGTCCGTTAAACACCTGTTCACCAGGCTACAAGTCGTCCAGGGTGTTGGCCGCGACCTGCAGCTCATGGGCCAGGTTGATGGGACAAGGCCGCCTGCTGCCGCATGACCTAAGCCCTACTTGTTTCAGACATCGGCGATGGACCTTATCTTTCCTCCTGGGGGAGTGTTCGCAACTGATTCCGATGGACGTCGAGTCACTTCAGTTGATTGACCCCAGAGCTGCGTTTGTGTCGTAATCGTTTGTGCTTCTTAGCGGAAATCTGATGACCACCAACGGCCGTGGCATCGCTCATCCGTTCAGGGCCACCCCCATGGAACTCACCCTTGGGTGACCTCGTGCAGCATCGTTCCTTCCGATCATCGGTTGGAGCAGGCGATTGAAGGCACGGAGGGGATCTCCCATCCATGACTCCTGCGCCCACGGCCATGGGTGCCGCCCCTGGGCCCGCGTGATCCACTGGCCGCCTGCTTTCACCTTTCCAACCAAGCAGCGTGCGGCAAGGATGGACTGTCCCCCGCTGCTGCCCCATGGCCCTGCGGAGCCTCCACCCCCTGGCCGCCCGGCGCATCGCTGACGCGCCATGAACTACGTCGACTACTACGCCGCCCTGGAGGTGGAGCGCGGGGCCACGGCCGAGGAGATCCGCAAGGCCTACCGGCGCCTGGCCCGCCGCTACCACCCCGATGTCTCCAAGGAGCCCGACGCCGAGGAGCGCTTCAAGGCAATCAGCGAGGCCAACGAGACCCTCTCCGATCCAGACAAACGCGAGGCCTACGACCAGCTGGGCCGCCATCGCGCGGGCGAGAATGTTCAACCCAGCGCCGAGTGGGACAGTCGCTTCTGGCAGGGCGCCCCCGGCGAGGACATCGATCTGGCCGAGTTGCTCGAGCGCATCGGTTTCCACGGCGCCGCCCAGCGCCCGGGGGGCGGAGGCCGGGCCTCCCGCCGCGGCCAGGATTTCGAGATTGCCACCAGCCTCAGCCTCGAGGACGCCGCCCGCGGCGCCGAGGTGAGCGTCGAGTTCAGCGTCCAGGAGTTGGGGGAAGACGGCCGGGTGCAGCGCCGCCCCCACACCGCCCGCGTCCGCGTGCCCAAGGGCGTCAGCGATGGCGAGCGCCTGCGGGTGCCGGGGAAGGGCGGGCCGGGCCTGGGGGGCGGCAAGCCCGGCGACCTTTATCTCGACATCCGCCTGGCGCGCCATTCCCGCTTCGAGCTGGCTGGCCACGACCTCTTCCTGCAACTGCCGATCGCCCCCTGGGAGGCGGTGCTCGGCGCCGAGATCGAAGTACCCACCCTCGACGGGCGCCTGCGGGTGAGCGTGAAGCCAGGTGCCCGTAGCGGCCAGAAGCTGCGCCTCGCCGGCAAGGGCCTGCCCCGGCGCCGGGAGGGCGCCGGCGACCTCTACGCGGTGCTCCAGATCGTCACCCCCAGCGTGATCAGTGAGCGGGAGAAGCAGCTGTTCGAGGAACTTGCCGCCAACTCCAGCTTCGATCCCCGCGCCCATCTTTCCACCGAGCCCAGCCATGTCTGACCTTCCCCTGAACCCGTCGAGCCCCGAGGAGGCGATCGAGCTCGACGACCTGCTCGCCAGCACGGGGCTTGCGCGCGAGGAGGTGATCGAGCTGGTGGAGCTTGGCGTGCTCGAAACCTGTGGAGGAGTGAGCGGCTTCGTCTTCTACTCCCGTACCGTGATCCAGTGCCGCCGTGCCGCCCGTCTGCGCGACGACTTCGGCCTCAACACCCCCGGCATGGCCCTGGCCCTCACTTACCTCGAGCGGATCGAGCAGCTGGAACATCGCCTGCGGGTGCTGGAAGCCAGCCAGCCCCTCTGAGATGGCCAGTCCCCGCCCGACCGCGCCAAGACCCTCGCGATCCCGTTTCCACCGCCGCAGCCTGAGGGCGCTGGCTTCGGCCCTGGCGTTGCTCGCGGCTGCCCCCACCTTGGCCTCCCCCGCCTTGGCCGCCCCTTCAACGGCACCCCCTTCAACAGCGACCGTCCAGGAAATCCTCGATGGCCGCCAGGTCGCCATCGACGAGCGCCAGGCGCGGGTGGGGGCTCGGGCCCACAGTCCCCAGCAGGTGAGCACAGGTGACAGCCGCGCCCAGCTCGCCTTCTCCAGCGGCGCCGCCGGTCGCCTCAACCGCTTCTCCAGGCTGCGCCTGGGCAGCGACTGCTTTCTGCTTGGGGCCGGGCAGATTCTGGTGTCGGGCAGGCAGAACGCCTGCACCCGCTCCAGCCGCCTGAGCGTGCGTGGCACCAACTACGTGCTCGATCTGCTCGTCTCCGGCGAGTTGGATCTCAGCGTGCTGGAGGGCTCGGTGGCGGTGCAAACCCTGCGCGATGGCGTCCCCACAGGTGAGCCGCCGGTGGCGGTGGAGGCGGGCCAGTGGGTGAGGCTTTCAGCGAACGGCGCCCTGCTCAGCCGCCAGCTGCTCAGCGCCTCTGCCCTGAGAGAGATCCTCGAGGGCCCACTGGTGCAGGGGTTCCGTTCACCCTTGCCCGATGGCGACGCCCTGGAGCGCCTGGCCCGCTCCCTGGCCTCCGTCATCCCGGCAGCTCCCGGCCCCACCGCGCCAGCCCCTGCGATTGACCCCCTGCTCGGGTTGATCAACGGCGCCCGCGCCGGCGACGGTCGCGCCCCGCTACAGCCCTTGCCGGTCACCTTGGCGGCCGCCAACACCGCCTACGCCGAGCCCGTGCTGCGGCAGTTGATCGCCACCGGCACCTGCGACCACGACCTGGAGGGCTGGCAGGCATTTCAGGCGCGTTCCGCCGCTGGCCGATTGCGGCCGGTGAGCGAGGTGCTCGGTTGCCCGGTGCCCAGTGGCCGCTGGAACCCCGAGCGCGTGCTCAACCTCTGGCTCAAGTCCTCCCACCACACCGACATCCTGCTCAACCGACCACGCACCAGCCACGCCGGTTGTGTTCAGCTCAGCGAAGGCGGTCGCACCGGGGCGCTCTGCACGTTCTGGGTTCCGACGACCAGCCCTTGAGGCGGGGGCTCAGCTCACCGCAGAGCGCCGGCAGGTTTCGAGCGACGTCTCGTTGATACGCGATCGCACCTTCTCTTGATTGAGTAAATCAGGCGCCGAGAGGTGATCGACCAGATCGACGGCGATGCACTGGCAGGTGGCCTCGGAGACCTTGCCGCTCGAGGACTTCACGCAGGATTTCACGAACGAGGTGATGAACGAGGGGCGAAAGCTCTTGTTAAAGGAGCGTTTCGTTTCCTCCACCACGCCGCAACCCGCGAGCACGGCGGCCAGTCCCAACCCGATGAGGAAGCGCATCGGACGGGCAGCCAAGGGGAGTTGGAGCGTAAGCCGCCAGTGAGCACTGGCCACGGGCCCCGCCGCGGGACCCGTCCCTAGGGTCAGTGCATCCCCGTGTGCCTGCCTTGGTCACGCTCTATTACCGCCCCGGCGCCTGCGCCTTGGCCCCCCACATCCTGCTGGAGTGGATTGGTGCGCCCTATGAGGCGATCGACGCCCCACGGGATGCGAGCTACCGCGCGATCAATCCCTCGGGTGCTGTCCCCGCCCTGAAGCTCAGCGATGGCCAGGTGATCACCCAGGCAGGAGCGGTGTTGCAGCATCTGGCCCAGAGCGCCGGCAGGGAGGATCTGCTGGGGGGCACAGGTTCGGGGGACCGGGCCAGGGTGCTGCAGTGGTCGTGCTTCCTCACGGGCGACTTCCATCCGGCCTTCTTCCCCCTGTTCGTTCCTGCCCGCTACACCACCGATGCCTCTGAGGCCGCCCGTGCGGCTGTGAAGGCGGCGGCGGTGGAGCTGGTGAAAGGGCACATGGCCACCCTGGAAGCCCACCTGAGCGAACGCACCACCTTCGTGGGCGAGCAGCTCACCCTGGTGGACGCCTATGCCGTGCCGATGCTGCGCTGGGTGGGCCGGGTGATCGAGGGGGGGCGCAGCGCTTGGCCTGCCGTGGATCGCTTTTATGGGCGCATGCTGCAGGATCCGGGCGTTCAGGCGGCGATCGCCGTCCACGGCGTCGAGCCCTAGTGCCCCACGGGCGCGGCCAGGTTTCGGAAGCGCGTGAACTGGGGCTCGAACAGCAACTTGCAGGTACCCACTGGTCCGTTGCGGTGCTTGGTCACGATCACCTCAGTGATGCCGCGATCGGCGGTTTCCGGGTTGTAGTACTCGTCGCGGTAGATCATCAGCACCAGGTCCGCGTCCTGCTCGATCGAGCCCGATTCGCGCAGATCGCTGAGCATCGGCCGCTTGTTGGTGCGCGATTCCACCCCCCGGCTGAGCTGGGAGAGGGCCACGACAGGCACATTCAGCTCCCGGGCCATGCCCTTGAGGCCGCGGGTGATGCGTGAGAGCTCCTGCACCCGGTTGTCGGGGGTGGTGCCCTCCATCAGCTGCAGGTAATCGATCACGATCAGCCCCAGCTCCTTGCCCTGCTCCGCCATCAGCCGCCGGCAGAGGGAGCGCATCTCCAGCACCCCGGAATTGGGTTTGTCGTCGATGAACAGCGGCAGCTGGCCCAGGGTGTTGATGCCCTGGCCCAGCAGCGGCCATTCCTCCTGGTGCAGGCGCCCGGTGCGCAGCCGGCCGCTCTCGATCCCCACCTCCATCGACAGCAGCCGGTAGGTGAGCTGCTCCTTGCTCATCTCCAGCGAGAACACGCACACGGGCAGCTGGTGCAGCTGGGCGACGTTCTTGGCGATGTTGAGCACGATCGAGGTCTTCCCCATCGCCGGGCGCCCGGCCACGATGATCAGGTCGCTGCGCTGCAGCCCCTGGGTGATCGCATCGAGGTCGTAGAAGTTCACCGGGATGCCGGCCACCGCCGTGCCCAGCGAGCGGCTCTCGATCTCGTTGAAGGTGCTGGTGAGGATCTCGGCGGTGGGGGTGAGCCCGACGGAGGGCTTCTCGTTGCTGATCGCGAAGATCTGCTGCTCGGCCTCATCGAGCACCTGCTCCATCGGCTTGCTCTGATCGAAGCCGAGGCGGATCACCTCGTTGCCGGAGCGGATCAGCTGGCGCCTGAGGTACTTGTCCATCACCAGGCGAGCCACCTGGTCGATCGAAGCGGTGGAGAGGGTGCGCTCCACCAGCTCCACCAGCCGGGCGCTGCCGCCCACCTTTTCGAGGGCGCCGGTGTCCGCCAGCCAGGCGGCCATGGCGGTGAGATCGGTGGGCTTGCCCTGGCCATGCAGCATCAGGGCGGTGCGGTAGATCTCCCGGTGGGCGCTGAGATAGAAGGCCTCAGGCCGCAGCACGTCGGCGATGCGGCCGAGGGCGTCGGGGTCGAGCAGGAGGCCCCCGAGCACCGCCTCTTCCGCCTCCAGGTTCTGGGGCGGCACCGAATCGGGCAGGGCCTCGAACCGTGCCTCATCGCCACCCTGGTTGCGGCGCCGGAAACTGGGCGTCACGGTGTTGCCTATCCCCGAACCGGCTGTTCCCAGTGGTTCTGTGCCGTCTGGATCGTGGAGGGGAGCGTGCGCCATCGCCTCACCGTAGGGCCGATGGCGGGAGGATCCTGTCGCCCCGGACGCCAATCCCAACCATCCCAGGGGGCCACCGGCTCCCCCCTGAAGGGGGCCTCAAGCGCATGAAAAAACCGGGCCTCCAACGGAGCCCGGCCTGTTGGGTTGAACCCATCGAGGGCCCCTTTGGTGCCTCAGTGGCTGACGACTTCGAGGTTGATTTCGGCGACCACCTCGGGGTGGAGCTTGACCTGCACCTTGTAGGTGCCGGTGCGGTGGATGTCGGGAACGGTGATGTCGCGCCGCTCGATCTCTTTCTTGGTGGCGGCTTCGATCGCTTCGGCCACGTCTCCGTTGGTGACGGTGCCGAAGAGGACGTCATCGCCGCCGGTCTGTTTCTTGACCGTGAAGCGGCCGATGGTGTCGAGGGCGGTGCGGAAATCCACAGCCGCCTGCTTGAGGGCGGCCTGCTTCTCGGCTTCCTTGGCCCGGCGGTGCTCCACCTGGCGAAGCACCGCCGGGGTGACGGCCAGGGCCTTGCCGGTGGGGAGCAGGAAGTTGCGGGCATAGCCGGGGGCCACCTCCACGAGATCCCCGTCTTTGCCGAGGCTCAGGACGTCTTCGCTGAGGACGACGGATACGCGCTTGGCCATGGATCTTCCTGCGGAACGTGCTGCGGTGAGGCGATCAGCAACCCTACGCCACGACCCGAACGGCCCGCTGGCCGGCAGGCCCGGCTGCTGGCAGCCGCACCGCGGTGGCCAGACCCAGGCGTTGAAGCAGACGGATGTGCAGCCAGGTGAGGTCGATCTGGCTGGGCGTCAGGCCGTGGCGTGCCGAATGGGGGAAGGTGTGGTGGTTGTTGTGCCAGCCCTCGCCGAAGGTGAGCGCCGCCACCCAGGGGTTGTTGCGGGAGCCATCACCGCTCTCGTAGGCCACCTTGCCCCACTTGTGGGTGGCGCTGTTCACCAGCCAGGTGCATTGGTAGACCACCACCAGGCGCAGGGGGATGCCCCAGAGCACCAGGGCCCAGCCGCCGGCGCCGGTGAGGGTGCCGATCGCGAACAGCAGCGCCGCCAGGGGAAGCTGCAGCATCAGGAAATTCTTGTTCAACCAGCGGTGGTAGGGATCGCGGGCCAGGTCACCCGTGAGCCGGGGCACGGCCGCCATGGCCGGAATCTGATGGAACATCCAGCCCATGTGGCTCCACCAGAAGCCCCGGTGGCTGTTGTGGTGATCCGCTTCCGTATCGGAGAACTTGTGGTGATGGCGGTGCATCCCCACCCAGTCGATCGGACCGTGCTGGCAGCTGAGGGCGCCGCAGGTGGCGAAGAAGCGCTCCAGCCAGCGGGGCACCTTGAAGGAGCGGTGGCTCAGCAGCCTGTGGTAGCCGATGGTCACGCCGAGGCAGGCGGTGACCCAATAGAGCACCAGGAAGCTGGCGGCGGCGGGCACACTCCAGAACTGGGGCAGCAGGGCCACCAGCGCCAGGACATGAATCACCACCATGAAGCCGATGGTGAGCCAGTGGGCGCCCTTGGGCACCACGGGCTGGGGTTCGCCGCGGCGGGGCTGGTGCAGGGCAAGGGCCTGGCGCAGGGCGGTGGGCGGTGGTGCGACGGAGGCCGTCATGGGCCGTCTCCAGATCGATCGATAAAATAGTAACAGTACGAATCCGTATCACGTGGGATATCAAGACCAACTCGCATCGGGCCGCGAGGCGTTTGCCCATCTGATCAGGGCCTGGCATGAGCGCAACGGCTGGTCCCACCGCGTGCTCCCCGGCCTCGCCGAGGTCTTCGACCTGGGCCGGATCCACAACTCCCAGCTCTCGAATCTGCGCAACCGCAAGCTCGCCTCCCCTGGCCCGGAGGTGTTCCTGGCCCTCGGCGGCGTCAACCGCCTGCTGGCCGAGCAGGTGCGCTCTGGGGCGCTCAGCCCCGAACTGGCCGATCCCCTCTCGCGCCACCCTGACCTGCTCGCGGCCCTGCAGACCTCCGCCCTGGCGCTCCTGGGCGAGAACGGCCAGGTGCTGGGCCCTCCGGAGCTGTTCGCGATCTTCGTGGGCCTCGAGCCCCTGCCCGCCGCCTTCGACCTGCGCATCGCCGAGGCGGAGGCCGCGCCCCTGAGTGCCGCCCTGGCGCAGTTGCTCACCGCTGGCCGCCCCTGGCGCTCTTGCAAGGAGCAGCTGCTGGCGGCCTATCCGGCCGAGAAGCGCCAGCGGCGCGAGCGCTTTGCCGCCGTGATCGCTGGCCAGGGCGACTACACCGCCGCCGAGCTGGATGGCGAACTGCTGGATCTGCACCGGACCCTCACCGCCCTGGGGGTGGACGCCGAGCAGGAACTCAGCGCCGATCTGTTCCTGGAATTGCTGCGCGAGAAAGCTCGCCTGCTGGAGCAGACGGGCGGTGGTGATCTGGCTGCGGCGATCCGTCAGGAGTTGGCCGTGGCCCCGACGTTGGCCCCGAAAGCTGGGCTGTAGCGGGCTTCGCGGATGCGCTTCGCCCAGCCGAGGGCCCGCAGCAGCTTGATGTGCTGCCAGGTGATGTCGAACTCAAACCAGCGCAGGCCGTGGCGGGCGCTGGAGGGGTGGGCGTGGTGGTTGTTGTGCCAGCCCTCGCCGAAGGAGAGGATCGCCACCCACCAGCAGTTACGCGAGAGATCCGGGCAGTCGAAGTTGCGGTAGCCGACGGCGTGGGTGGCCGAGTTCACCAGCCAGGTGACGTGATAGACGACGGCCAGGCGCAGGGGGATCGCCCAGAGCACCAGCCCCAGGCCGCCGCCATGGACACCGGCGTGCTGGCCGTACCAATAGAGGGCCAGCCCGATGGGAACCTGCAGCAGCAGGAACCAGCGGTCGAGCCAGACGTAGAAGCGGTCCTGCTGGAGGTCGCCCGTGAAGCGCTCCACCTGCTGCACCGCCGGGATCTCGTGCAGCATCCAGTCGCTGTGGGCCCACCACAGACCGCGGGCGGCATCGTGGTGGTCGTTGGGCTGGTCCGAATACTTGTGGTGGTGCCGGTGCAGCCCCACCCATTCAATCGGACCGCTCTGGCAGGCCAGGGTGCCCATCACCACGAGGACACGCTCCACCCACTTGGGGGCCACGAAGCTGCGGTGGGCCACCAGCCGGTGCAATCCAAGGGTCACCCCGATCACCGTGGTCCAGTAGAGAACAGCCAGCACGGCCACCCCCTGCCAGCTCCAGAACATCGGCAGCAGCGCCGCCACGGCTCCCACGTGGATTGCCAGCATGAACCCGGTGGTGCCCAGCTTGTAGATCCGTTGATCCCGGGGCAGCCGCTCCCTCGGGGCGTTGACGGCGGCGCGCATCCGGGACTCCTGGGCCTCAGACAGGCGACTGCCTTCGTTCATGACGGCGACCAAATGAACTCTCTGCCGAGGGCTATGGCGCAGAAATCTACCGGTGCGACTCTCCATGGCGCGGCACCATGGCCGCGGATGAGACGTGGGGTTCATGGGCACGGGCTGGGCGGCCGAGCGGGTGGCCGCGGCGATCGAGCGGATCGGGCCCTTGGCGGCGCAGCGCACGGCGGCGGTGCGGCCGCGGCTCGAGCGCGTGCTGGCAGCCTTCGCCGCTGAGCGCCTGGGCACGCACCATTTCGCCTCGGTGAGCGGCTACGGCCATGGCGATCTGGGCCGCGACACCCTCGATCGGGTCTTCGCCCGCGTGCTGCAGGCCGAAGCTGCCGCCGTGCGTCTGCAGTTCGTCAGCGGCACCCACGCCATCGCCGCCGCCCTGTTCGGCGTGCTTCGCCCCGGTGATCGGCTGCTGTCGATCACCGGCCGTCCCTACGACACCCTCGAGGAGGTGATCGGCCTGCGGGGCTCGGGCCAGGGCTCCCTGGCCGAATTCGGCATCCACTACGACGAACTGCCGCTCAGCGCCGGCGGTGCCGTCGATGGGGCCGGCTTGGCGGACGCCCTCTCGGTGCCCACGCGGATGGTGCTGATCCAGCGCAGCTGCGGATACAGCTGGCGGCCTTCGCTGGCGGTGGCGGAGATCGGCCGGCTGATCGCTCAGGTCAAGGCGCTTCAGCCAGGCTGCATCTGCTTCGTCGACAACTGTTACGGCGAGCTGGTGGAGGAGCTGGAGCCCCCGGCGGTGGGGGCCGATCTGATCGCGGGCTCGCTGATCAAGAACCTCGGGGGCACGATCGCCCCCACCGGCGGCTACGTGGCCGGCCGCGCCGAGCTGGTGGAGCAGGCCTGCTGCCGCCTCACCGCCCCGGGCATCGGCAGCGAGGGGGGAACGGGTTTCGATCTGCACCGCTTGCTGTTTCAGGGGCTGTTTCTGGCCCCCCAGATGGTGGCCGAGGCCCTGATCAGCGCCGAGCTGGTGGCGGCGGTGTTCAGCGACCTCGGCTATGCCGTCCATCCGCTGCTCGGCGGCCCCCGCAGTGACCTGATCCAGGCGGTGCGCTTCGGGGCACCGGAGCCGCTGATCGCCGTGTGCCGGGCCTTTCAGGCCTGCTCGCCCGTGGGCTCCTACCTCGACCCCGTGCCCGCCCCCATGCCCGGCTACGCCAGTGACCTGGTGATGGCGGGCGGCACCTTCATCGACGGCAGCACCAGTGAGTTCTCCGCCGATGCCCCCCTGAGGGAGCCCTACATACTCTTTGCCCAGGGGGGCACCCACCGCAGCCATGCGGAGCTGGCCCTGGAGCGGGCCCTGGTTGCCCTGAAGACCCTGGGGGCTGCGTCGGTCACACTGGGAGTCACCTGATCGCCTCACCGCGATGTCCCCCAGCTTTCCCGACGATCTTCGCTACGCCGACAGCCACGAATTCGTGCGCTCCGAAGGCGAGCTGTTGCGCATCGGCATCAGCGCCTTCGCCGTCGATCAGCTCGGCGACATCGTCTTTGTGGAGTTGCCCGAGGTCGGCAGCACCCTGGAGCGCGGCAGCAGCTTCGGCACGGTGGAATCGGTGAAGGCGGTGGAGGAGGTCTACGCCCCGATCAGCGGCACGGTGGAGGCCCGCAACGAGTCGGTGCTCGCCAGCCCTGAAGAGCTTCAGAACGACCCCTACGGCGAGGGCTGGCTGCTGGTGGTGCGCCCCAGCGACTCCGCCCAGCTGGATGATCTGCTGGATGGCCCCAGCTACCGCGCCAAGGTGGAGGGCGCCTGACCCTCGGGGATTCCTTAGGATCCACACCACCATTGGGCCTGCGATGTGAGTTCTGGAGCCTTTCTCGGACGGCACATCGGGCCTTCCGCCGCCGAGCAGGAGCAGATGCTGCGGGAGTTGGGGGCTGCCGATCTCGAGCGGTTCGTGGCTGAGGTGGTGCCTGCTGACATCCTGCTGGATCAGGCTGAAGCCGCCTTGGGCCTGCCTGAGGGCTGCAGCGAGCAGCAGGCCCTCGCCGAGCTGGCCGCGATCGCCGCCACCAACCAGGTGCGCCGCAGCCTGATCGGCCTCGGCTACCACGGCACCGCCACCCCGGCGCTGCTGCAGCGCCACGTGTTCGAGAACCCTGCCTGGTACACCGCCTACACCCCTTACCAAGCCGAGATCGCCCAGGGGCGCCTGGAGGCCCTGCTCAATTTCCAGACCCTGATCAGCGAACTCACCGGTCTGCCGATCGCCAACGCTTCCCTGCTTGATGAGGGCACCGCCGCCGCCGAGGCCATGGCCCTCAGCCGCGGGGCCTGCAAACGTGCCGGCGCCCGGCGCTTTCTGGTCGATGAGCAGGTGCTGCCCCAGACCCTGGCGGTGCTGCGCACCCGGGCCGAGCCCCTGGGCCTGGAGCTGCTGGTGGCGGATCCAGCCAGCTTCGTGTTCGGCCCCGAGGTGTTCGGGGCGCTGCTGCAACTGCCGGGCCGCCGCGGCCTGCTCTGGGATCCCCGTGCCTTGATCGAGGCCGCCCATGCCGGCGGTGCCCTGGTCACGGTGGCGATCGACCCCCTGGCCCAGGTGCTGCTGGAGCCCGTGGGCGTCCTCGGCGCCGACATCGCCGTCGGCAGCGCCCAGCGTTTTGGTGTGCCCCTGGGCTTCGGCGGCCCCCATGCCGCCTTCTTCGCCACCACCGAGGAGCACAAACGTCAGATCCCCGGCCGGCTGGTGGGCCGCTCCCTCGATGCCGAGGGCAACCCCGCCCTGCGCCTGGCCCTGCAGACCCGCGAGCAGCACATCCGCCGCGACAAGGCCACCAGCAACATCTGCACTGCCCAGGTGCTGCTGGCGGTGCTGGCCAGCTTCTACGCCGTGCACCACGGCCCCGACGGGCTGGCGGCGATCGCCCGCCGGGTGCTGCGGCTGCGCGCTGCCCTGGCCCTGGCCCTGGCGCAGCTCGGCCTGGAGATTGAGCCCGGCCCCGCCTTCGACACCGTTTGCGTCGCCACCCCCCGGGCCGCTGAGCTGCTGGAGCGGGCCGAGGGCGCCGGCTTCAACCTGCGCCTGGAGGCGGGCGACCGCCTCGCCATCAGCCTCGATGAGCTCAGCGACGCCGCCGAACTCGACGACCTGCTGGCGGCCCTGGCCGATGGACAGGCTGTGCCCCCTGCCGCCGCCTTGCTCGAGGAGCTGGAGGCGGGCCTCACCGCCACCGAGCCCGAGCGCCAGCTGCTGGCGGGGCTGCCCCTGCGCTCAGGCCCCTGGCTGGCTCAGGAGGTGTTCCACCGCCACCGCAGCGAAACCGAGCTGCTGCGCTACATCCAGCGCCTGGTCTCCAGGGATCTCTCGTTGGTGCACGGGATGATCCCCCTGGGCAGCTGCACCATGAAGCTCAATGCCGCCGCCGAGCTGGCGCCGGTGAGCTGGCCTGCCTTCTCAGCCCTGCATCCCTTCGCCCCCGTCTCCCAGACCGCCGGCTACCGGAAGCTGGTGGCGGATCTGGAGGGCTGGCTGGCGGCGATCACCGGATTTGCCGCCGTGTCGCTGCAGCCCAATGCAGGCTCCCAGGGGGAGTACGCCGGCCTGCTGGTGATCCGCGCCTGGCACCGCAGCCGCGGCGACGACCAGCGCACCGTCTGCCTGATCCCCACCAGCGCCCATGGCACCAATCCCGCCAGCGCCGTGATGGCGGGCCTCCAGGTGGTGCCGGTGGCCTGCGACGAGCAGGGCAACATCGACCTCGATGACCTTGAGGCCAAGGCCGCCCTTCACGCCGAGCGCCTGGCGGCGGTGATGGTCACCTACCCCTCCACCCACGGCGTGTTCGAAACCGGCATCCGCCAGCTCTGCACCACGGTGCACCGCCATGGCGGCCAGGTGTACCTCGATGGGGCCAACCTCAATGCCCAGGTGGGGCTGGCCAAGCCGGGGCGTTTCGGCGCCGATGTCTGCCACCTGAACCTGCACAAGACCTTCTGCATTCCCCACGGTGGCGGTGGTCCCGGGGTGGGGCCGATCGGGGTGGCCGCCCACCTGGCACCCTTCCTGCCCGGCCACCCCCTGGCGGACTGCGGTGGGGCAACGGCCATCGGCCCGGTGTCGGCGGCCCCCTGGGGCAGCGCCTCGATCCTGCCGATCAGCTGGATGTACATCCGCCTGATGGGTGGTGCCGGCCTGCGGGCGGCCAGCAGCGTCGCCCTGCTTTCGGCCAATCTGATCGCCGAGCGGCTCGAGCCCCATTTCCCGGTGCTGTTCCGCGGCGCCAATGGCCGGGTGGCCCATGAATGCATTCTCGATCTGCGGCCGCTCAAGCGCAGCGCCGGCATCGAAGTGGAGGATCTGGCCAAGCGTTTGATGGACTACGGCTTCCATGCCCCCACCGTCAGCTGGCCCGTCGCCGGCACGGTGATGGTGGAGCCCACCGAGAGTGAAGCCCTGGCCGAACTCGATCGCTTCTGCGCCGCCATGGCGGCCATCCGCGCCGAGGTGGCGGCGATCGAATCCGGCGATGCCGATCCACTCGACAATCCGCTCAAGCGCGCCCCCCACACCCTCGCCGCCGTCACCGCCGAGATCTGGGATCGTCCCTACGGTCGCCAGCAGGCCGCCTTCCCCGTGGAGCAGCTGCGCAGTAACAAGATCTGGCCGGCCGTGGCCCGGATCGATAATGCCTACGGCGATCGCAACCTTGTCTGCACCTGTCCTTCAGTGGAAGAGCTGGCTGTGCCGGTGCTCACACCGGTGTAAGTTGCCGTTGTGTCTGGGCGTTCTTGCAGAAAGGCGCTACATTCCGGCCTTAAGGGCCATGAATCAGTCCCTGTTTATGGGTTGATTCCACATTCCACCGGTTCATCGATGGGGATCATGAACGGCGACCACACCACGCCAACAGACGGGGCCAACGCTCCCAGCCATGACGCTGGCGGAGTCACCACCAACGACAGCCGATTCCCGTCCCGTTCGGTGGATCTTCCCCCCCTGATGACGGCGTTTCAGCAATCCGCCAGCCGTGGTGAAATTCACCAGGTGGAAGGCACGAATGTCATCAGAGTGCCCTTCGGTGTGCGCCAGGCCCGCCGTGTGCGGCCCGAGCGACCCGAGCACTGGGCCACCTTGGTGCTGCCGTTCCAACTGAACGGGCCCGAACCAACCCCTCCTCAGGCGGCCTGAACCTCTCCCAGGCGCCAGTCCACCAGGGCCTTCACACCGTCGATCGAGCTGGCCGGAGCCCGAAACGGCAGCACGTCCATCGGACTGCGCTCGGGGCGCACCAGCCAGGAGAGGTCGTGCTGGGGGATGAGCACGAAGCCTCTGTAGCGCAGCACCCAGCGCTGGGCCTCCACTGGCCGCTGCCCGCTCAGGCTGGGCTGGCTCTGATGTCTGGACTGCTCACGCCGCTCCACCATCGATCCCTTCTGCTGCTGACCATTCCTGTGTAACCGGGTGGCTGGGGGTGTTGTTGCATCCTTTGCTTCAATCCAGCTCGAACAGCAGCAGATCCGCCCCCTGATCCAGGGCGCTGAGGGTGGATGGGGCGCCTCCGCCGTCAGTGGGTTCGTCAGCGAAGCCGTAGCCGTAGCCGTCGCCCCGCACCAGGTGGGGGGGGGCCTCGTCGGTCTTACTGGTCTCCAGTCCCACGGCCCCGTCGATCAGCTGTAGCCAGTAACGGCGCCCGGCCGTGCGGGGCAGCTCCAGCCTTTGCCCCGGGCCTGGCTGCGCCCGCCACATCCGCACTGGCCGGTGGATCGCCAGGGCACCTCCTTGCCGCTCGGGATCGATCAGCAGGGTCCAGTCCGCGCCAATCGCGAAAGGTTGTTGCTCGTAAGCCGGCGGGATGCCGCGGCTGCTCGGTTCGATCCAGATCTGCAGAAGCCGGCAGGACCGCTCGCTCTGGTTGATCTCGCTGTGCACCACGCCAGTGCCGGCGCTCATGCGTTGCACCTCACCGCTGCGCAGCACCTCGCCGTTGCCCATGGAATCGCGATGGCTGAGTTCCCCTTCCACCATCACGGTGATGATCTCCATGTCGTTGTGGGGATGCATCCCGAAGCCGCGGCCGGCGGCGATGGTGTCGTCGTTGATCACCCGCAGCGGGCCAAAGCCCATCCAGGCCGGGTCGTAGTGGCTCGAAAACGAGAAGCTGTGCCAGCTGTCGAGCCAGTCGAGGTTGCTGTGGAAGCGCTCGGAGGCCGGGCGGAAGACCGGACGGGTGGCGGCGGTGCCGCGGTGGCTGGTGCTGCTGGGGGAGGTGGTCATGGCAGGAAGGGGTAATCGGTGTAGCCGACGGGGCCGGGGCTGTAGAAGGTGGTGGGATCGGGGGCGTTGAGCGGCGCGCCGCGTCGCAGACGCTCGGGCAGGTCGGGGTTGGCGAGGAAGGCGCTGCCGAAGGCCACTGCATCGACGGCACCGGTGCCGATCGCAGCGTTGGCTTCCTCCCCGCTGTAGCCCATGTTGGCAATCAGCACGCCCTTGAAGCGCTCGCGAACCGGCGTCAGCACATCGCCTTGCTGCTGCTGGAAGAAGTCGCCGCGCATCAGGTCGAGGAAGTCGAGGCCCGTGTCGTTCAGTCGTTCCGCCAGCCAGCTGGCGAGGCCCACCGGATCGCTGTCGACCATGGCGTTGTAGCTGTTCAGTGGCGAGATCCGCAGCCCCACCAGCTCGCTTTCTTGACGCACCGCCTCGATCACCTCCAGCAGCAGCCGGGCCCGGTTGGCGATCGGGCCGCCATAGGCGCCGCTGCGCCGGTTGCTGCCGTCCCGCAGGAACTCATCCAGCAGGTAGCCGTTGGCCCCATGCACTTCCACCCCGTCGAAGCCGGCGGCGATGGCGTTGCGGGCCGCCAGGCGGAAACCTTCCACGATTCCAGGCAGTTCCCCATCGGCCAGCTCGCGTGGCACCACGTAGGCCTTCTTGCCTTCGGGGGTGTGGATCTCGTCGCCGGTGATGGCGATGGCGCTGGGGGCCACAGGCGCTCGGCCGCCGTTGAGCACCGGGTGGCAGGCACGGCCCCCATGCCAGAGCTGCAGCACGATCCGGCCACCGCGTTGATGCACGGCGTCGGTGCTCAGGCGCCAGCCCTCCACCTGGGCCGCCGAATGGATGCCTGGCTCGCGGATGAAGGAGGAGTGGCCCTCCATGGCCATGGTGGCCTCGGCGATGATCAGGCCGGCCGAGGCCCGCTGGCTGTAGTACTCGGCCATCAGGGCGCCCGGGATGTGGTCCTCCTCGGCGCGGGAGCGGGTGAGCGGCGCCATCAGCACCCGGTTGGGCAGCTCCAGGGGACCCAGGGTCAGGGGCGTGAACAGGTCAGCGGTCATCGGGTTACCAGACGTTCCACCGGGGGGCGGAGGGGGATGGCGCCAGCTTGGTCGGGCTGCCGTCGCAGAAGGCGCCGTTGGCGCTCAGGCCGCAACAGCAGAGGGCATGGGTGCCGGCCTCGAGGGCCAGGGCGGCGGGGGGTGGCGATCGTCATGGGGGCAGGGCTGGACGCGCATCCGCTTTCCAGGAACTTTGCTGCCCCCGGAGGATTCCCACAAGAACGCACCAGAATGTGCCCAACGCACCGTTGGGTAACGATGACGGAGCCCCAGGCCATGGCTGAGCCCCAGTGGTTCTTCGACGGCCAGCACCATGAGGAGTGTCCGGCCGAGCTGGCCCTGCGGGTGATGCGGGGCCGCTGGAAGCTGGCGATCCTGCGGGAGCTGCTGATCGGGATGCGACGCTTCTCCGACCTCAACCGCTCCGTGGTGGGGGTGAGCGCCAAGGTACTCACCCAGCAGCTGCGGGAGCTCGAAGCGGACGGGGTGCTGGAGCGCACGGTGTATCCGGAGGTGCCGCCTCGGGTGGAGTACCGGCTCTCCGAGCGGGGCTGGGATCTGGTGCCCGTGCTCAAGAGCCTGCATGCCTGGGGGGCCGATGGGCTCCACGCCAGTGCACCCAACCCGGACATCTCCCCGCGCTGATGGTGCCGTTCTTCCGGTCGCGCCGTTCCACGCCCAGGCCCCCCGTGTTGCGGTCCCTGCGGCTGCGTAAGCAGGACGGGGTGTTTCGGGCTGAGAAGCTGGATGACTGGCGCCACCACTGGCGCGAGCCCTATCACCTGATGCTGGCCATCCCCTGGCCGGGCTTCGTGGGGCTGATCGCGGCCAGTTATCTGGCGCTCAATCTCATCTTTGCCCTGCTCTATCTGCTCGACCCGGGCGGCATCGGCGGGGTCCCCGGAGGAGGCCCAGCGGGTTTCGCCGAGGCGTTCTTCTTCAGTGTCCAGACCCTGGGCTCGATCGGCTACGGCGCCCTCCATCCCGCCAGCCTCTGGGTGAATCTGGTGGTGACCCTCGAGGCCCTGGGGGGACTGATCTTCATCGCGGTGACCACGGGCCTGGCCTTCGCCCGTTTCTCCCGAAGCCGGGCGCGCATCCTGTTCAGCGCCGTGGCCACGGTCGAGCCCTGGAACGGCGTTCCCACGCTCACCTTCCGGATCGTCAACGTGCGCCGCAACGGCATTCTCGATGGCCGCATGCGTCTTTATCTGGCTCTGGAGGAGCGCAGCAGCGAGGGTTTCATGTTGAGGCGCCTGCTGCCCCTGACCCTGTTGCGGGCGGAGTCGATCCACTTTCAGTTGATGTGGACGCTGATGCACACGATTGATGACCAGAGTCCGCTCCAAGGTCACACCCCGGAGAGCCTGGCCGCCCGCCATGGTGAATTGCTCGCGGCCTTCCAGGGGGTGGACGAGACCCTGCAGAGTCCCGTCCATGCCCGTTGGACCTACCGGCCATCGGATCTGAGGCTGAATGCCCGGTTTGCCGACATCGTTGTCGACGAGGAGGACAGCCGGGTGCTCGACTTCAGCCGCTTCAACGAGACGGTTCCCTGCAGCGACTGTGGACCTCAGGCGGCCACCAGCTCCGGTTCCCGGTAGGGGATGAAGTTGGCCTTGCGGGTGCCGCAGATCGGGCAGGACCAGTCGTCGGGGATCGCCTCGAACGGGGTGCCCGGGGTGATCCCCGAATCGGGGTCGCCGGCGATGGGGTCGTAGATCACCGAGCAGACCTTGCAGATCCACTTGCCCGCCACGGGCGCGGTTTCCCCGGCTGTGCCATTGCCCTGGAGCGCTTCGAGGGCGACGCTGTAGCGGTCGGCGTGGTGGTGCTCGATGGGGGTGAGCAGGCCGAAGTTGCTGGCGGCCTTGCGGAAGATGCCGGCGTGCTCCTTCGATTCGGCGATCTGCTCATCGAACTCGGCCTCGGCGCCGCCGTCCCGGTCGCTGCGGGCCTGGGCGGCGAACTCCGGGTACATGGTGGTGTACTCGTAGGTTTCGCCTTCAATCGCCAGCTCCAGGCAGCGACTGAGCGCCGCCTGTTTCTCGGCATCGGAGAGGGCGGCGGGATCGGCCACCACCAGTTCGGGGTGGAGCAGGCGGAAGTGGGCGAAGGCGTGCTCGGTCTCCTGGGCGGCGGTGTCGCGGAAGAGTTTGGCCAGTTCGGGGTTGCCGAGCTGCTTGGCCACATCGGCGAAGAAGAGGTATTTGCGGTTGGCCATGCTCTCGCCGCCGAAGGCGGCTTCGAGGTTGATGTGGGTGCCGGGCTTGGAGAGGTCCATGGGAAAGCCGTGAAGGATGCCAAGAAGCTTACACGAAGTCGGACTGACTTCGTGTAAGGCCATCCCGGTGCAGGGTCAGTAGAACGCGCCGCTGCGTCGTTGGTGAACGGCCGTGAGGGCGGCCGGATCCAGCAGGCCGCCGTGGCTCACCTGGGCGTAGAGCAGCCAGTGGTCGCCGCACTCCATCCGCTGGCTCACGCTGGCCTCCAGCCAGGCCAGGGCCTCGGGCAGCACGGGCTGGCCGCTGGGGCTGGCCTCCAGCTGAAGTCCCGCGAACCGATCGGCCCCCGGTTCGAACGGCTGCAGGAACTGCTTCATCGGGCCCTGCTGGCGGCCTTCGGCCAGCACGTTCAGCACGAAGCGATCGCCGATGTGGAGCAGCAGTTCCACGGCTCGATCCTTCGCGACCGCCACCGTGAAGCCGGGCGGGCTGAAGCTGGCCTGGCTCACCCAGCTGGCCACCATCGCCCCACCCAGGCCCCCCTCCCCCTCTCCCTTGCGGGTGGTCAGCACGCAGAGCGACCCCACCACCCGGCCCAGGGCCAGCACGGCCGGGTTGCTGCGGCTCTCACTGAGGCCGCCGGCGGCGATGCGCTTCTGGCGGCTCTGGCGGCCGAGCAGCTCCCGGCCGAGGGCGGTGCCGGTTTCCTCCAGGCGCAGGAGGGTGGGGCCGTCGGGGCTGAATTTCACCCGGATCGTCTCGAAGGCGAAGCGGAAGCCGCCGTCGCGCAGCTTGTTCTCGAGCAGATCGATCGCCTCGCCGCTCCAGCCGAAACTGCCGAACACCCCCACGGGCTTGGTGCGGTCGGCTTCGGAGAGCAGGGTTCCCAGGGCCGAGACGATCGGGGTAGGGGCATGGCCCCCCAGGGTGGGGGAGCCGATCAGGAAGGCATCGCAGCTGCGAATCACCTCCAGCAGCTGCTCGGGCGGGGCGAACTCACAGTTGACGCTCTCCACCCGCACGCCGGTGCGGGACACCCCCTGGGCGAGGGCATCGGCGATGGCGGCGGTGTTGCCGTAGGCGCTGGCATAGAGCAGAGCCACCGCCAGCTTGGCCTTGACCTGGTTCTCGCCCCAGCGGCGGTAGTCCGCCAGCAGGCTGCGCCAGCTCTCGGTGATCGCCGGGCCGTGGCCGGGGGCGATCGTGCGGATCGGCAGAAGCTCCAGCCTGTCCACCACCGTTTCCACCTGGCGGGTCATCGGCGCCATCAGGCAGTCGTAGAAATGGCGGCGATCTTCTTCGCTGCTGCTGCGGTTGGCCTCGGCGAAGGCCTCGGTGCAGAGGTGGGCGGCAAAGAACTTGCCGCTCATCAGCAGGCCGGTGCGCTCCTCGAAGGCCACCAGAGCCCCAGGCCAGCGGGGCGTGGGTGCGGGGATCAGGCTGAGGCGGTGCCCGCCTGAGAGCTCGCGGCTCACCTCCTGCTTGACCACATCGATCGCTGGCAGGGGCGGCAGGGGCTCCTGCGCTGCGCCTTCGGCGGCGGGTTTGCGCTGTCCCCAGAGCTCTTCCAGCAGCCGGGCGCCGGCGTTGGAGGCCACCAGCATCAGCTCGGGCCAGCGCTGGGCCAGCAGGCGCAGCACCCCCACCCGGTTGGGGTTGATATGGCCGACCACAACCTTCAGGGCGTCGCCTGGGCCCACCAGTTGGGCCAGTTGCTCCAGGAACGGCTCGGCGAAGGATTCACCGGGGGGATGCACCAGCACCGGCGGCACCGGCTGGCCGGCTGTGTTGGTGCCGGCGCTGAACAGGAAGGCGTTGGCGGTGGTCCCCCGTTCGAGGCCGTACTCCACCTCGAAGCGAAGCCGTTTCGGGCTCAGACCGCGCAGGCAGACCAGGCCCGGTTCGATCGGCAGCACGATGACGCGGCGGTCGCCGCCCTCGACCGCGCCGGCGGGGGCCTTGAAGGTGGTGTCGGTCATCAGTAGTGGTTGCCCACCTTGCGGTGGTGCACGGCGGTGGTGCCCTCACTGTCGGCCACGGTGCCTTGCTCCACCTCGGCGTAGATGATCCAGTGGTCAGGGGTCTCAAGGCGCTGCACCACCCGGCAACCGAGGTAGGCGAGGGCGTCACTGAGCACCGGCCCGCCGCGGGCGACCCCGTCGAGGGTGGCGATGCCGGCGAAACGATCGGCACCAGGGGGGAATCGGCGCAGAAAATGGCGCAGCAGATCCTGGGACTTGCCCTCCTGCAGGACGTTGAGCACGAAGTGGTCGCCCACCTGCATGAGCGCCTCGATCGCTCTGTCTTTGGCGACCGCGATCGAGAGGCCGGGGGGATCGAAGCTCGCCTGGCTCACCCAGCTGGCCACCATGGCACTGCTGCGCTCCTCCTGGCGGGCCGTCACGATGTAAAGCCCCCCACTGAGCCGACCCAGGGCCTTGTCCAGGTCGCTGTCGAGGGATTTCATCGCTGCGATCGTTCTGGCTTTGCTGAGCAGCTGGCCAAGGTCGGTGCCCGCCTCCTCGAAACGCTGGTAATCGTTGCCATCGGGCACCTGGCGCACGCGCAGGGGGGTGAAGGCTTCCTTCTGCCCGAGGCTGCGCAGCTTGGCGGCGACGCTGTCGATCGGCAGATCGTTGCCCCCGTAGGCGTCGTAGACGGCCACCCATTGCTTGGGCTTGAGGGCCGCCAACAGGGTGCCGATCGACTGCTGCAGATCGCCATCGGTGCTGGCCGGCCAGGTGGGCACCACGACGGCGCTGGCCTCACCGATCAGGGCGGCCAGTTCCTGGGGATCGGTGGCGCGCAGATCGACGAGCTGCACCTGGGCCTCCGCCTTGCCGATGCCCCGGGCCAGGGCCTGGCTGAGCCGGTCGCAGAAGCCGTACTGGCTCACGTAACAGACGGCCGCGTAGGTTTCGCCGGCGCTGCGCTGGCTGCTCCAGTCGCGGTAGTCGCCCACCCAAAGGTTCAGGTGTTCCTTGAGCAGGGGGCCGTGGCCGGTGGCGATCATGCCGATCGGCGGCAGGGCCTCCATGCGCTTGAGGGCCTGCAGCACGCTGCGGGCGTTGGGGCCCATCAGGCAGTCGTAGTAGAAGCGGAAATCGGGGGCGATGGCGCCGGGATCCAGATCGAAGACGTCGTTGCTGCAGTAGTGGAGGCCGAAGGCATCGCAGGTGTAGAGGATGCCGGTGCCGTGGTCGAACGAGAAGATCGTGTCGGGCCAGTGCAGGTTGGGGGCACTGAGGAACTCGAAGCGGTGGGCCACGCCGCTCTGCGGGTTGGTGCCCAGATCCAGCTCCTCACCGCTCTTCACCGCGCGGCTGCGGAAGGGGCGGTGCACCTGGTCGGCCAGGTAGGCGATCGCCACCTTCGAGGCCACGATCTCGATCTCTGGATTGAGCTCCAGCAGATGGCCGATCAGGCCGGAGTGGTCGGGCTCGGTGTGGGACACGATCAGGTGATCGATCGCCAGAGGATCGATCTGCTCCTGGAGCAGCGGCAGCCAGGTGTCCGCGAATTTCAGGTGGCTGGTGTCGATCAGGGCGGTGCGCTCGCCCCGCACCACAAAGGAGTTGTAGGTGGTGCCGTTGCGCAGGCCGAATTCGATGTCGAAGCGGCTGCGGTCCCAGTCGAGGGAGCGGATCGTGGTGGTGTCGGGCCCGATCGCCTCGCACTGGAGCGAGAGGCGGCCAGCGGCGGCTGGGCTGGCGGGGGCGGCGGCGAGCTGTGTCATGGCGTCGGGGGCTCAGGGTTGCGTCGCGTGGGATCAACTTAGGAACAGCCGCGCGTTGCCTGGCCAACCCATCCATGGGTCTTGCTGATGGGACCGATCGGGACAAAAAAATTCCGGTGGGGGCGGCTGTGGCGGCCCCGCACCGGAACGGTTTTCCAGGAGAACGGAGAAGCTAGAGGCCATGGCGCCGGCCCGTCGATAGCTGGATACCCCATCCGGTAGTGGCGGCAACCTCAGGGGTTGCAGGCGTCGCAATGGGCCGGGTCGGCCGCCAGCAGACCATCGCGGCGAGGCTGCTCTTCGATGTGCCCGCAGGAGCCGCAACCGAAACGCTCCCGGGCCACCAGGGCACTGGGCCGCCCGCACCAGCCGCAGGGGAGCCCGGGCACGGTGTCGATCAGCCCCCAGCCCGGGGCGGCGCAGGCGGGGCAGGGGGTGGCCAGGCGCCGCGCCAGCTGGAAGGCCAGCCGCCGGATCGTGGCCATGCGGGTGGGATTGCGGTGGGCGCGCATGTCCGTTTCGACCACGGCCAGACCAGCGCTGGAGGCTCGGCTGCAGCGATCGATCGCCGCCACCAGCTGTTCGCGTGTGCTCAGGTCTTTGAGACAGAGAGGATCCAGGGCCTGCTGGGGCCGCACGATCAAACCGTGGCGCGGGAAGCCCACCCGTTGCAGCCAGGGCTCCAGATCGTCACCGGGCCGCACGCTGCGCTGATCGAAGTTGGTGCGTCTGGCCAGCAGCTGTTCCTGGATCACCAGCCCCCGGCCCTGATCGATGAAGGTCATCCACTCGGCGCCGCCGGCCAGGAACGGCAGGCCTGGCATCGGGCCGAAGCTGCCCTCGCTGGCCAGCCCCAGCTCCAGGCCGGTGTGGGCGATGGCGGCCTCCGCCTTGAGCCGGCAGGTGGTGGCCGCGTCGGCCGGCCGCGGCCGCTCGCCGCTGAAGGTGCCGAGCGCATCGGTGTCGAAGCCGGCGGCCAGCACCAGCTCCAGCCCCAGGGCGGCGCGGAAGGGGCGGGCTGTGGCGCGTTCCTTGCCGTGGCGGGTGGCCAGAGCGAGGCGCCGGCCCCGGTAGGCCGTGAACGGCACCAGCGGACGGTTCAAAGGAAGCCACCGCACGGGTTGGAGGCTGCTGGGCGGAGGTTAGGGGTGAAGGCGTCGGCCAGGGCCTGGGCGTTGGCGGCTGATTCGATCAAGTGGGCTTATGGGCTCAATCTGAAATCCTGGCCATTATCGAAACCCACTGCTTCGGCGCGCCCCCTATCGTTCGCGCACTCCGCCCGCTGAAGGTCAACGATTCGACGCTGAATGGTCCCACCCAGGGACAATGTTTATGAAGAATTGTAGGCATGTGGATGGAGTTGATCGCAATGAATCGCTCCACGGATGCCTTTGACCATCCGTGGCGTTGATGTTCTGAACCATGACCCTTGCCAGGCCCGAACGACAGCTCAGGCTCAGCCTCCGATCCGACGATCTGTTGCCGAGTGACCTGAGCTGGCGGATCGAATCGGGCTACATCAGAGCCAACACCTGGAACGAGGAGGGCGACTCCATCACCCTGGGCCTCTGGGGGCCCGGTGAGCTGATCACGCCCACGGGTTGTGGGCTGAGCCCCTACGAACTGGTTTCACTTTCGCCCGTGGTGGTGCAGGAAGTGACCCCAACGGAAGGAGAGTATCGGGCGTTCCTCAAGGAGCAGATCACCCAGACGTCCACCTTGCTGCAGATCAATCGTCTGCGGCCTGCGGAGTTGCGCCTGCTGCATCTGCTGCGCTGGATCACCGAACGTTTCGGCCTCATGACCAGTGATGGCGCCACTCTGCCGATCGAGGCGATGAACCTGACCCATCGCCATCTGGCCGAGATTTCCGGCATGACCAGGGTGACGGTCACCAAGGCCATCAGTTATTACCGACGCTGCGGGGTCCTGGTGCGGGCCGGTCAGCAGGATCTGCTGGTGGAGTCAAGCCCGGTGAGAGGTTTGAAGCCGTAGGAGAGCGGGCGCTTTTCTTAGCCAGAACCTAGGGCTATTCAGCGGCTGATCAGATCGGCTTATCGCCGTAATCAGGAACGCTCCGCTGTTGCCACACCCACTCCTCTTGGTATCCCATTAACGTTCCGCCACCCCACCAGGGGCCATTCATTCACCCAGCGTTCTGGACCCCCTCCTGACGTTTGTGAATCATCCAAGAGTGCCGCGGGACTGTTGACCTAGCAGCCCCATTTTTTCGGCGCCTCCCTCCAGCTCCCTCCCAAATTTCGAGATCAAATTCATGGCACAACGACGTCGTTTTCTGGCTCTGCTCGGAGGAGGTCTCTTCGGCGCCTCCCTGCTGGTTTCAGCCATTCCCAGCTCTCTCACGGCCGCAGTCGCCCAGGGAGCTCCCAAGAAGGCCGCCCCTGCGGCCAAGGCCAAGGGAGGTGCCCTTGAAACCAAGACCGTCAACCTGGGCTTCATTCCGATCCTTGAATCGGCGCCCCTGGTGATCGCCGTGGAGAAGGGCTTCTTCGCCAAGCATGGCCTTACCGATGTGAACCTCACCAAGCAGGCCAGCTGGCCCGCCGCCCGCGACAACGTGGTGCTGGGCACCGCCGGTGGCGGCATCGATGGCGGCCAGTGGCAGCTGCCGATGCCCCAGATGATCAGCACCGGAGCGATCACCAACGGCCGCAAGGTGCCGATGTACATCCTGGCGATGCTCTCCAGCCAGGGGAACGGCATCGTGGCCTCCAACAGTGTCAAAAAGGCAGACCTGGGCCTGAACACCAAGGGCGACGGCAAGTTCTTCAAGGAATTCGAAACCAAGAACAAGCGCAAGTTCCGGGCCGCCTACACCTTCCCCAAGGCCAACCAGGACATGTGGATCCGCTACTGGCTGGCGGCCGGTGGCGTGGACCCCGACCAGAACGTGGAGCTGCTGACCGTGCCCGCGGCAGAAACCGTGGCCGGCCTGCGCAACGGCACCATGGAGCTGTTCAGCACGGGCGATCCCTGGCCCACCCGCGTGGTGAACGACAAAATCGGTTACCTGGTGGCCACCACCGCCAACATCTGGCGGGTGCACCCGGAGGAGTTCCTGGCCGTGCGCGCCGATTGGGTGAACAAGAACCCCAAGGCCACGATCGCCCTGATCAAAGGGGTGATCGAGGCCCAGCGCTGGCTGGATCAGGCGGGCAACAAGGATGAGGCCGCCAAGATCCTCAGCTCCCGTAAGTGGTACAACGTGCCCGAAGCGGTGCTCGAGCGCTCGCTCAAGGGCGGCTACAAGGTGGGCACCACGGCCAGCCCGGAAACCAACCCCCTGATGGGACCCCTGTTCTGGAACAGCCCCCGCGGCGTGATCTCCTATCCCTACAAGAGCCTCACGATGTGGTTCCTGCTGGAGTCGATGCGCTGGAAGTTCTATCCCGCCCAGCTGCCCTCCGTCGCTGCCGCCAAGGCGATCAACGACAAGGTGACCCGCGAAGACCTCTGGAAGCAGGCCGCCACGGAGCTGGGTGTGCCGGCCAAGGACATCCCCAAGGGCTCCAGCCGCGGCACCGAGCGCCTGTTTGACGGCGTCGTCTACGACCCCACCAAGCCCCAGGCCTACCTGGACAGCCTCAAGATCAAGCGCTGATCAGGCGACCGTGATCCCGGGGGCCCTTAGGGGCCCCTCCCCGGCAGCCGCCTGAATGTCCATTGATTGCCTCTGCTTATCGCCTCTATTCATGATCCTTCGCATCATTGACACCCAATTGCCAGGGCAGGCCACTAGGCTCCCCCGACCAATAACGACTCCCCTGTCAGATGTTTTTGTAAACGACCGTTGAATCATCCCTGGGGCCCGATTGGGTCCCATCTTTATTTCAGCGGTTTCCGGTGCGGCTTTTTCTCCCAGTCCGGTTTCGTTGACTTGTACCAAGTTCTCCTTTTTCCAGGAACTTTCTCCATGTCGAAGCGTCGTCAATTCCTCGCCCTGATGGGCGTTGCCATGGCTGGCAGCGTCATGCTCACAAGCTGTATGGGCAACTCGCCTGAAAAGGCGGATTCCGGCAGTTCCTCTGCGCCCCAGACCGCCGCCGCCAGCGGCCTCGAAACCAAGACCATCAGCCTCGGCTTCATCCCCATCCTCGAGGCCGCACCGCTGGTGGTGGCGGTCGAGAAGGGCTTCTTCGCCAAGCATGGCCTGGAGGTGAACCTCACCAAGCAGGCCAGCTGGCCCTCCGCCCGCGACAACGTGGTGCTCGGTTCCGCCGGCGGTGGCATTGACGGCGGCCAGTGGCAGATGCCGATGCCCCAGATGATCAGCGAAGGTGCGATCACCGACGGCAAGAAGGTGCCGATGGTGGTGCTGGCGATGCTGATGAGCCAGGGCAATGGCATCGCTGCCTCCAACAGCGTCAAGGACGGCAATCTCAGCGTCGATCTCAAGAAGACGTCGCCGGGCTTCTTCGACTCGTTTGCCCAGAAGTCGGGCGGCAAGTTCAAGGCCTCCTACACCTTCCCGAAGGCCAACCAGGAGATCTGGATCCGCTACTGGCTGGCGGCTGGCGGCGTTGATCCCGACAAGCAGGTGGAGCTGCTGACGGTGCCCGCCACCGAAACCCTCCAGGGGATGAAGAACGGCACGATGCAGGCCTTCTCCACCGGCGACCCCTGGCCCTCGCGCATCGTCAAGGACAAGGTGGGCTATCTGGCCGCCACCACAGCCCAGATCTGGAAGTCTCACCCCGAGGAGTACCTGGCGGTGCGCTCCGATTGGGTCGACAAGCACCCCAAGGCCGCCGTCGCCCTGATCAAGGGGCTGATCGAGTCCCAGCAATGGCTCGACAAGCCTGAGAACAAGGCCGAGGCCGCCAAGATCCTCAGCTCACGCAAGTGGTACAACATTCCTGTACCCGTGCTGGAGCAGGCCCTCAAGGGTCAGTACCTGATCGGTGCCGCCGGCAAACCCGAGACAGACCCCGCCATGGGACCGCTCTACTGGGCCAGTGATCGCGGCGTGATCTCCTACCCCTACAAGAGCCTCACACTCTGGTTCCTGCTCGAATCGATGCGTTGGAAGTTCTACCCCGGCATCCTCGACACGGTTGAGCAGGCCAAGGCGATCAACGACAAGGTGGTCCGCGAGGATCTGTGGCTCCAGGCAGCCAAGGAACTGGGCCTGCCCGCCGCTGAGATCCCCACCGGCTCCAGCCGCGGCAAGGAGACCTTCTTCGACGGCGTCGTCTATGACCCGGAGAACCCCCAGGCCTATCTCGACAGTTTGAAGATCAAGAAATGACCCTGCGGGCCTGGTCTCCTAGCCAGCGCCCCTGAGTTCTTTCCTTCAACCATCTGTTCCTTCATCCTTTTCCAGGAGTCTCCTTTCATGGTCCCCATCCCCACCCCCCGCAAGGGGCCCAACAGCAGTCCCCTGGGCTGGCTGACCCGCAGCTCCAGCAACTGGCTGCCGCCCCTGCTGGGGATCGGTGGTTTTCTGCTGATCTGGCAGCTCAGCTTCAGCACCGGTCTCTCACGCCTGCCCGGTCCGCTCAGCCTCTTCACCGAGGAGCGCACCCGCGCCCTGATCTTCGACCCTTTCTTCGATAACGGAGGCCTTGATAAGGGCCTGTTCTGGCAGACCATGGCCAGCCTGGGGCGGGTGGCCCAGGGCTACCTGCTGGCTGCCGCGATCGGCATCAGCGTTGGGATCACGGTGGGGCTGAAGCAGGGCATCAACAAGGCCCTTGATCCCCTGTTCCAGTTCCTGCGCATGGTGGCGCCCCTGGCCTGGGTGCCGATCGCCCTGGTGCTGTTCCAGAAGAATCAGCCGGCGGCCATCTTCGTGATCTTCATCACCGCCGTCTGGCCGATTCTGATCAACACCGCCGAAGGCGTGCGCCAGATCCCCCAGGACTACCGCAACGTGGCCCTGGTGCTGCAGATGTCGAACCGGCGCTTCTTCACCAAGGTGCTGATCCCCTCAGCGCTCCCCTACATCTTTACCGGTCTGCGCATCTCGATCGGCCTGGCCTGGCTGGCGATCATCGCCGCCGAGATCGTGATGCCCGGCACCGTGGGCATCGGCTTCTTCATCTGGGATGCCTACCAGCAGAACTACGTGGGCGAAATCGTGCTCGGCGTGATCTGGATCGGCGCCATCGGTCTGATTCTTGACCGCCTCATGGCCTGGCTGCAGACCCGCATCTCCCCCGGCCAGTGATCGGCTCCTGTTCACGTTCAGCTGATTTCCCCCTACCCCAGGAGTCCCATCGATGACCGCTCTGGTTGATGTCCAAACGATTGATAAGAGTTTCGATCTCCGCGGCGGCGGCACCTATCTGGCCCTCCAGGGCATCGATCTGGAGATCCGCAAGGGGGAGTTCGTCTCCCTGATCGGGCACTCCGGCTGCGGCAAGTCCACCTTGCTCAACATGATCGCCGGCCTCGATCTGCCCACTGAAGGCACCGTCTTGCTCGATGGGGAAACCATCAAGCGGCCTGGTCCCGACAAGATGGTGGTGTTTCAGAACTACTCACTGCTGCCCTGGCTCACCGTGAGGGAGAACGTGGGGCTGGCCGTCGATGAGGTGATGGGTGAGTTGCCCCGCGCCGAACGCGACGCCCTGGTGCAGGAGCACCTCGAGATGGTTGGTCTGGGCCCTGCGGCTGATAAGCGGCCCCTGCAGCTCTCCGGCGGCATGCGTCAGCGGGTGGCGATCGCCCGCGCCCTGGCGATCCGGCCCAAGCTGCTGCTGCTGGATGAACCCTTCGGGGCGCTCGATGCCCTCACCCGGGGCAATCTGCAGGAGAAGCTGATGCAGATCTGCAACGAGCATGAACTCACCGCCGTGATGGTCACCCACGACGTCGATGAGGCGGTGCTGCTCTCCGACCGCATCGTGATGCTCACCAACGGCCCCGGCTCGGGCATCGGCGGGATCCTCGAGGTCGACATCCCCCGGCCGCGGCAACGCCTGGAGGTGGTGCACCACCCCAGCTACTACAGCCTGCGCTCGGAGATCATCTACTTCCTCAACCGCCAGAAGCGGGTCAAGCAGTGGCGCGCCCGGCCCCACGCCACCGTGGCCCGCCATGGCCTTGAGAAGGTGAACCTGGATCTGGGCTTCCTGCCCCTGGCCGCCAGTGCCCCGCTGGCGGTGGCCGAGGCCCACGGCCTGTTCGCCAAGCACGGCCTCGACGAGGTGCAGCTGATCCGCGAACCCACCTGGCGTGGCATCGTCGATGGGCTGGTGGACGGCACCCTCGACGCATCCCTGATGCCGGCGGGGATGCCCACCTGGATGACGGCCGGCGGCCATGGCGGCGACCCCCTGCCGATCGTCACCTCGCTCACCCTCAGCCGCAACGGCAACGGCATCACCCTGGGCCGCCGCCTGGCTGAGCAGGGCGTGCGCACGGTGGAGGACTACCGCGCCTACCTCAAGAGCCATGAGCGCGAACCCCACACCATGGGGATCGTGCATCAGGCCTCGATGCACAACCTGCTGCTGCGCTACTGGCTGGCGGCCAACGGCATCGACCCCGACAAGGACGTGCACCTGCAGGCGCTGCCGCCGGCGCAGATGCTCGCCGACCTCAAGGACGGCAGCATCGATGGCTATTGCGTGGGCGCCCCCTGGCTGGACCGGGCCATCCGCGACGGCCACGGGATTCCGGTGGCGGGCGATCTGGCGATCTGGCCCGGCCACCCCGGCAAGGTGCTGGGCGTGCGCGAAGACTGGGCGATCACCTACCCCAACACGCATATCGCCCTCACCAAGGCCTTGCTGGAGGCCTGTCAGTACTGCGCTGATCCGGCCCACTGGGGCGAGCTGAGCCAGTTGCTCAGCGATCGCCGCTACCTGGGGATCAAACCCGAGTTGATTCGCTTCAGCGAAGCCAGCCCCGAGGTTGATCGCGCCGGCCCGGAGAGCGAAGCGGCGGTGCCCCACCACCTGTTCTTTGGCGATGGGCTCAATCGCCCAAGCCGCACCGAACACCTCTGGATGATGACCCAGATGGCCCGCTGGGGTGACATCCCGCTGCCGCGCAACTGGGTTGAGATCCTTGAGCGCGTCTGCCAGGTGGGGGTGTTCAGCACCGCTGCTCGGGAGCTGGGTCTGGAGGCGATCAGCTACCAGCGTCAGGGCATCGAGCTGTTCGATGGCAAGGCCTTCAACGCCGAAGACCCGATCGGCTACCTGAACGACCAGCTGATCAAACGCGATTTCAGCATCGCCGAGATTCCCCTGGCGCCGCCCCGTCGCAGCTGACGCCACCGATCCGATCCTGCTGGCCAAACGCCACCCTTTCCGTCCGCCGTTCCCCACCGTTCACCCACCTCCATGGCCTCCGACACCCTGCTGCCGAGCCCCACAGACGCCCCTCCGGCCCCCTCCGCCGAGGCCTTCCTGCGCTTCGAAGGGGTCACGAAGGTGTATCCCACCGCTAAGGGGCCCTATCCGGTGCTCGATCCGATCACCATGGGGGTGAATGAAGGGGAATTCATGTGCGTGATCGGCCACTCCGGTTGCGGCAAGTCCACCCTGCTGAACCTGGTGTCCGGTTTCGCTGCCCCCACCGAGGGCCGGGTGGTGCTGCACGGCAACACGATCACCAAGCCGGGCCCCGATCGGATGGTGGTGTTCCAGGGTTATGCCCTGCTGCCCTGGTTCACCGCCTACGAAAACGTCTATCTGGCGATCGATTCGGTCAAGCCGAACCTGCCGGTGCGTGAGAAGAAGGAGATCACCCGCGAGCACCTCGCCATGGTGGGCCTCACCGAGGCGGCCGACAAGAAGATCCTTCAGCTCTCCGGTGGCATGAAGCAGCGGGTGGCCATTGCCCGGGCCCTCGCCATCCGGCCGGAAGTGCTGATCCTCGATGAACCGTTCGGCGCGCTGGATGCGATCACCAAGGAGGAACTCCAGGAAGAACTGCTCACGATCTGGAACACCCAGCGCTGCACCGTGCTGATGATCACCCACGACATCGATGAGGCCCTGTTCCTCGCCGATCGCCTGGTGATGATGACCAACGGACCAGCGGCCACCATCGGCGAGATCCTCGACATCAAGTTCCCGAGGCCCCGCAACCGGGAGGAAATCATGGAGGACCCCCTCTATTACGACCTGCGCAACCAGGCTCTCGATTTCCTCTACAGCCGCTTCGCCCACGACGACACCGACTGAGCCGGAGGGGCCTTGGGATCGCCGCCATCAAAAAGCCCCGGCCGAAGCCGGGGCTGGGTCCTAACCATGATCCGTCTCGTGTGACCGGGTTCCAGCCCAGCTCGCCTCGGCGCTTCAGTCCTCCACCTTGACCGAAACGGTGGTTGTGGTCTTGGCCTTGGGGGCGGTGACGGTGAGCAGACCATCGCGGTAGCGTGCCTCCAGGCCCTCGCGCTGCAGACCGCCGGGGAAGCGGAAGCTGCGGCTCCAGGTGCCGTAGCGGAACTCGCTGTGCAGCGGGCCCGCCTCGGGGCCGCCAGAGCCTTCGGCGCTCTGGGGCGCTTGGGCCTTGCGCTCGGCGCTGATCACCAGGGAGCGGTCGGTGGCCTTGACGTCGATGGTGGCCTTGTCCACGCCGGGCAGTTCCAGCACGATCGTGTAGGCCTCTTCGCCTTCGCGCACTTCAGCGGCAGGCACGCGCTCGGCCTGGACCACCTGTTGCTCAAGGCGCTCAAAGAGATCGAAGGGGGATTGGCGCAGAGTCAGCATGGTTTGTCCTCGGGTGTTTGGTGTGAGCGGGGTGAGAACGCTTCACCCGTGTCGTCACTGTGCTCCGAGCGTTGATGGCCTCCGAGGGGGAGAACCGGCCGGACCGGTACGGCGCTCACGCACCGGTTCGGTCCCCACCACCGGCCGGTCGAAAGAACCGCCCGATCCGCCTCATGGCCCGGACGAGCCTCCGTTCGAATGGGGCCAAGCCGGGTCGACGTGGCATCAGCCCAAGGAAAAAGCCGTGGCGGATCGCCACGGCTCAAGGGGTTTGTGTGTGTGAAAAGCTGGCCTTGGCCAGGGGCTGGACTCAGAACTTGAAGGTGGTTTTCAACAGGGCTCCGAAGTTGTTCAGATTATTGCCGGGACCGGCGACATTGGACGTTGGTTGTTGTCCCTGTCCGTTGATATTACTGATGTAGAAAACCGCAGGAGTCACACTGATGTTATCAGTGACCTGGAATTTGTACCAGAGTTCCGTGATGAAGTTGGAGTCGCGAGGTGTGTCGCCAAACTGGTTTTTCCAAGCATTGTTACCGCCATAACTGGTGATGAACGGAGCCTGGCCAACGGCAGCGCCGAGTTCGTTGCCTTTGAGGAACGCATCCTTCCAGTTCAGACCTACGAACCACGACTGACTTTTGAGGCCGTTGGCGGAGAAAGAACCCACGCCTGGGCCCCCATCAAAACTGTCGGAGTTGTAGCTGTTGTAGCCCCATCCGGCGCTGATCGAGGGGATCCAGCCAGTGGTTGAAGGCTGCCAGTAGCCGTTGATAGAAACAGCGTTGGTCTTGAGAGAGGTGTTACCACCACCGCCTAATGCAACAAGTGGAACAACGGCGTTCCACGTGCCCATGTTGGGGCCCTGGTTCTGGCTGTAGGTGTAGGCGGTAGAGATCGCCCAGCGGGGTTGTGTGTAGGCCAGTTGCACCGTACCGGTGGATTGCGATCCGCTGGTACCGATGCCTCCCAGGTTGGGATTGCCTTGATTCCCGTTCGCGCTGACGTAGTTGGCGCTGACCGAGAAGTTGTTCTTCTTCCACCACAGGCCAGCACCTGAGCCGAGGTTGACGGAGTAGGTGCCGTTGGTGCCGTTGTGGACGAAGAAGGCCAGGATCGGATCGGATGAGTACACCGTTGGCCACAGGGCCAGCATGTCGTCTTGACGAACCTTGGCACCAACCGTGGCAGTGAAGTCAGAGCCGATAGGGAACTGATAGAAGAGGCGGTTGATCGCCACCATGTCCGGGGTTGCTGGTTCCTGCCAGGCGTCGTAGAGGAGGTTGAGGACGGTCGTTCCCGCCCCGAAACCGGAATTCTGGAAGTTGCCTGACCTCAGCTCCGTGCGCAGCAGGTCCTTGCCGGTGAAGCTGGTGTCGAAGGCGAGGCGCAGGTCGTAGTTGAAGGTGACGGCACCCTGAGCGGCTTCGTTGAAGTTGACCAGCGGGGTATTGGAGCCACCGAAGGCATTGCCCCCCACCACGAAGGTGGCCACACCACGCAGCTTGGTGGTGGTGGAGAACTGGTTCGCCTCCAGTTCAGCCACTTTGGCCTCGAGGCCATCGACGCGACCGCGCAGCACGGCGAGCTCCTTCTTGAACTCATCCATGAGCTTCTTGAGCTCGTCGGTCACTTCAGTGATCCGATCGAGGCAGGCATTGAGCAGGGCAGCGGCTTCCCAGCGGGTCAGGGCCTGGCCGCCCTTGAAGGTGCCGTTGGGGTAGCCGGCGACGCAGCCGTAGCGCTCGATCAGGTTCGAGAGCGCTTGGTAGGCCCAGGAGGTGGGCTGCACATCGGAGAATTGACTGATGCTGGTGACCTGCTCCTCGGCGCCGGCGTACTTATTGACGGCGTCAAGGTTGAGATCGGCGGCCGAAGCAGCCATCGGGGCCAGAAGGCCCAGGGCGGCGGGGGCCAGCAGGAGTTGCTGGAAAAGTTTCATCGGGGTCCTCACACAGAAATGGCGCAATGCGCCGCTGCTCGGGTACGGAAACCGATGGAGGCGATCAGCTGTTGCCACCCTTGTGACGCTCATGGGATTGTCTATGGCTGGCAGGAGCCTGTCGTGGTCTTTGATTTGCGCGGGAGGTGTTGTTGCGGATACATCGGGGGCGGGTGTCGGCCTGGGCTGTGTCTGGGATGCGTCTATGTGAGACTCATTCCGGCAACGACCTTTTTGTTGGCATCTGCTGACTCATCCGGTCCGATTTCAGGGCCTGTCTTGGGAGAGCGGAAGGTGAATTCGCAGGGAAGTGATGGCTGAAATCAGATGATCTGATGGAAGTTGAGTTGTAACAATTTCTCTGATTGGTTTCCCCTGGCTGCCGGCTCTGGGACGGGGCAGAGGTATCGGTTCAGCTCCCGATTTCGGCTGGGTTCAGATCCCCCGGTTGACCTATTTTGAGTAGCAAGCACCCCTGATGGCTCAACTTGCAGGCCAAGGTATTTGCTTTTCAAGCTTCTTGTATTTTCAAATACCTGATTAATAAAGCCCTAGTTCTCCTGATTGCTCAGATAAAGTCTGGTGATTCAAAGCACCCTTTGATTTCCAAATTGCGTGCTTAAGGTATTGCCGCTCACTCCCATGCAATCATGCAAACCCTGGCTAAGAAATCTATTGTTCGGCTCTCCACATCGGCGGCTGCCGTCCTCACGGCTCTGGCTGCAGTGATTCCCGCCCATGCACAATCCTTGCCTTCTTTGATGGCCTTCCAGCCAGGCAGTCTGATTGCTTTCCAGCCAGGATCGGCTCCTATCGTCACCAAGATCCGGACCAAGGGCCCGATCGTTGGCATCAGCGAAGGTGAGGTGCTCGGGGCCCAGAAAGCCTGGTGTAACGCTTTGGTGTCGATCTCCACCACTGCTGATGAAAAAGGGCAGCCAGCCGCTAAGGAACTGGCCGAAAAGGTGATTGATGGCGCCTATGGCTACCAGCTGGGTCAGGTGCTGTTCAAGCCCACCCTCACCGTTGTTCCCCAGACCTTCCGCACAACGAAGAAGGGGGCCCTAGCCTACTTCGTGGGAGATGATCCTGATTACCCCGGCGATAAGGGATTTGCCCTCAAGGGCTGGCGTCAATGCGAGATCAAAAATGCCGGCATCTACATCATTGACAACACCGCCACCACGATGGGCAACGTCGTGATCACCGACAAGAAAGGTAAGGTCGTCACAGTCGATAAAACCTGGGAGTACTACAAAGGCCCAGATGGCAAGTTGCGCATCATCCTTCACCACTCCTCGCTCCCCTACAAGCCAGCCAGCTGATAGGCCCTTAACTCCCTGGATGGTCTCTTGGCTGCCCTTCGGGGCAGCTTTTTCATGGGCGCACGGCACTCTCCTCAGGGGTCTCAGCAGTCGGGGAGCTTCAGGCGCATGGGTCGATCCTGGCGGAGCTCCCCCGCAGGCCAGTGGATGCGCACTGTTGTGGGCTTGATTGGCATGGGCGCCGGACCAGCCGGTCGAAAGAACCGCCCGATCCGCCTCAGATCCACCACCAGCTGCTGAAGGCAGCCGCCTGGCCGCACCCCCGGCCCTCCTCGTCCCAGAGGGTCCAGAGGCGGGCGTTGGCGATCACGAAGCGGCGCCCGTGGCTGTCGATGCGGACGCCTGTGTAGCCGTGGATCGCCTCCAGCTGCAGGGCACTCTCCAGGAGCCGTTGGCGGGCACTGCGCTCCTTGGGCTCCGCTGTCAGCCGCGAGGGCAGTCCCACCATCGCGCCCCAGGGGCGACGCCACAGCCGCAGGGCCGCCCCATTGGCGTAGATCAGCTGTGGATCGCGGCCGCCCCCATGGGCCAGCACCACCTCGGCGCCGGCGAACAGTTCCTGGGCCGCCAGCCGCCCGGAGCGCCCGGGCCCGTGGCCCGCCAGCAGTGGCCGGCCAAAGGCCCGCCGGTGCGATTCGAGCAGCAGGGCGGTGAGCCCAAGGCGCTCCGGCGTCAGCCAGGGGGCCTCAGCCACCCCCCATGGCCTGCGCCATCGCCTGCTGGCCCAGAAGGGTTCCCTGCTGCCGCAGCCGCTCAAGGAACAGCTGGTTGGCCTCAGGGAAGCGGGGCTCGGCGGCCAGGGGCAGATCGCCTGCCTCGTCAAGCCCGGTGTCGCCTTCCAAGGCCGGTGTGACCACCACCAGATCGGGATCGAGGGGGGCGTCGTAGCGCCACCAGCGGCCGGGATCGGTGATGGCCGGGTGGGGCGGATGGGGGGCGGCCGGGGCGGTGGCCTTGGCGCTCAGCACCTGGCGGCGCTGCTCCGCCAGGTTGGCCAGCAGCTGGCTGCGGCTGCGGCCCCGCAACTGGAACAGCACGAAGGGGTCCTCGCTGAAGCGGTCCCCCATCAGGTAGTAGACGGCGCTGGTGTGCTTGCAGGGGTTGGCCTTGTCGGGGCAGGTGCATTCGCTGCGCACCTCCTGCAGCTTGAACGGAAACAGCCGCCGGCCGCTGGCGGCGAAGGCGCGCTCGATGTCGGCGGGCATGATCCCCGCCAGGAGCTGCGCCGACCAGCGCGCCTTCTGCCCCAGGGCTTCGAGCACGAATCCCCAGTCTTCTTCGCTGAGGGTGTCGAGCCAGAGTTTCACCTTGTAGGGCTCCTCTTCGGTGCCCTGCACCCTGGCGTGCACGCGCCGTCCCTCAAAGCGGATCGAGAGCACGTTGCCGGAGCGGGCGTAGGTCCAGGCGCGCTCCAGCCGTTTCTTGTAGCGGTAGGAGTTGATCAGCTCCATCCACTGCTCCACCCACCAGGGCTGCTGACCCAGGCCTTCGTCGCCCAGGGTGGTGGTGAGGCTGGCGGGGGTGACCGTCATGGTGATGGCCGCGCGGGTCGGGCCGTGCTGGAGCAAGTATGCAGGCCCGGCCGGCGATCGCCCTAGCCTGGGCCATCCGAGGCCGTTCCCGCCATGGCCCGAGAGCAGCGACGCCTCGCCGGCAATGTGAGTGGCCCCTTCTACGTGGAGGCCAGCTGCATCGATTGCGGCACCTGCTGGAGCTTCGATCCGGCCCACTTCCGCAACGGCACCCAGCAGGCCGAGGTGTGGCAGCAACCGGCGGAGGGGGCCGAGCAGCGGCGGGCGCTGCTGGCGCTGCAGGCCTGCCCGGTGGCGGCGATCGGCGCGCCGCGGGAGCTGATCGCCCGCACGCCGGCCGATGGTTTTCCAGCCCTGATCACCCGCACCGGCCAGGGTGAGGTGTACTACTGCGGCTGGGCCTCGCGTCTGAGCTTCGGCGCCAGCAGCTACCTGATCGTGCGCCCCGGTGGATTGGAAGGAGCGAGCAACGTGCTGATCGATTCCCCCCGCTTCAACCGCGCCATCGCCCGTCGCCTGGAGGCCCTCGGCGGTGTGGGCAGCCTGCTGCTCAGCCACCGCGATGATGTGGCCGACCACCAGGCCTTCTCCGATCACTTCGGCTGCGAGCGCTGGATTCACAGCGCCGATGCCGACGCCGCGCCGGAGGCGGAGCATCGCTTCACGGGCCGCGAACCGCTCCGTTTCGACGCCGACCTGCGCGTGCTGCCCTGTCCTGGTCACACCGAGGGGTCGGTGGCGTTTCTGTTCGACGACCAGGTGCTGTTCAGCGGTGATCATCTCTGGTGGTCCCAGAGCACCGGGGCGCTGGTGGCTTCGCGCCAGGTGTGTTGGTGGAAATGGCCGGAACAGGTGCGTTCCCTGGAGCGCCTGCTGGAGCTCGATGTGCGCTGGCTGCTGCCGGGCCACGGGGGCCGCCGGGCCTTCGCTCCTGGAGAGTGGGGCCGGGAGCTGAGCCGGCTCCTGGATTCCCTGGACTCCTGATCCCGATGCTGGCCCAGGCCCCTCTCGACTTCCTGCCCCAAAGGCTGCTGCGCTGGCTGCCGTGGGTGATGCGGCCGCTGCTGCCCTTGATTCTTCGCCTGCAGGCGGGCCTGGTGGGGGTGGAGGCGGACCACCTGGAGCGGCTGGTGGCGGCGAGCGGGCGGTTCCAGCGTGGTGAGCTGCGGCTGCTGCTGGCCTTCCGCCATCCCCAGACCAGCGACCCCTTCTGCTACTCCGCCCTGCTCTGGGACCTGCTGCCCAGGGCGGCCCGGGCCCAGGGCCAACCCCTGCGGGCGTTCGTTCATTCCCATTTCCTCTATGACCGCGGCATCCCCCTCTGGGCCGGCCCCACGGTGGCCTGGTTGTTCGCTCGCCTGGGGGGCAGTTCGATCCAGCGCGGCAAGCTCGATCTCAAGGCCCTGCGGGCCGCCCGTCAGCTGATGGTCGATGGGGAGTATCCATTGGCGGCGGCGCCGGAAGGGGCCACCAACGGCCTCAGCGATGTGCTCAGCCCCCTGGAGCCGGGGGTCGCCCAGATCGCCTTCTGGGCGGTCGAAGACCTGGCCCAGGCCGGGCGCTCCGAGGCGGTGGAGCTGGTGCCGCTCGGCATCAGGTACCACTACGTCGAGCCGATTGGCCCCGCCGCCGCTCGGGTTCTTTCAGCTCTGGAGCAGGCCTGCGGTCTGTCCGCCCCGCCCCTGGGTTCAGCCCCTGGCCCTGCAGGCGTTGAGGTGGCCCAACTGGCCGCCCTCTACCCCCGCCTGGCGGCCGTGGCCGATTGGTTGCTGGTGCGCCTGGAGCAGTTCTACCGCCAGGCCCACCGGGCCCCGCTGGAGGCCGAGGGGCCAGTCACGCCTGAGAACCGGGGTGAGCGCCTGCATCGCTTGTTGGAGGCGGCGCTGGCGGTGAGCGAGGCCCAGTTCGGCCTGGTCGCCAAGGGCAGCCTCAACGACCGCTGCCGCCGCATCGAGCAGGCGGGCTGGGACTGCATCTACCGCCCCGAAACCCGCGACCGTCAGGCTCTTTCAGCCGTGGAGCGGGGCCTGGCGGACCGCCTCGCCACCGATGCCGACCGCTCTTTGTGGCACATGCGCCTGGTGGAGTCGTTCGTGGCCGTCAGCGGCACCCATGTGCTTGAGAACCCCTGCCCCGACCGCTTTGGTGAAACCCTGCAGATTCTCTTCTCGCTGGTGCATCGGCTCACAGGTGAAGGAGCCATGCCGAAGCTGCCGCGGCTGGGGCTGCGGCGGGCTCGGATCTCGGTCGGGCAGCCGATCGATGTGAGCGCGCGCCGGGACGCCTACCGGGCCGGACGCCAGGGGGCGGTGGCCGCTCTCACGACGGATCTGGAGAGATCCCTGAAGGCTTTGATGGAGCCGTGACGGGCCGAAGGCTGGAGCCGGCGGTGCGCCTGGCCACCGTTGCCGATGCCCCTGGGCTGGCCGCCCTGGTGGGGGCATTGCTGATCGAGATCATGGCGGCGATCGACGAACCTGCGTTTCGGGTCGATCCCGAGGCCATGGAGCGGCAACTGCGTGAGGCACTGGCGGCGGATCGCTACCGAGTGCTGCTGGCGGAGACGGCCCCGGGCGACCTGATCGGTTTTGTGGCCCTGCTGGAGGGGTTCGCCCTTTACACCGAAGGATCCTTCGGCCTCATCCCAGAGTTCTACGTGGCACCGGATCATCGTGGTGGTGGAGTGGGCCGGGGGTTGCTGGCGGCGGCCGTCGCCCTTGGCCGGCAGCGGGGCTGGAGCCGTCTGGAGGTGACCACTCCTCCGTTGCCGGCGTTCGAGCGCACCCTTGCCTTCTATGAACGGGAGGGCTTCAGCGTCAGTGGCGGCCTGAAGTTAAAGCTGACGCTTTGATTTCTCCGGTGTGACTTTCGGCCACCGCCCCTAGATTCGCTCCGCCTGCTTTGCCGATCCCCAGCGCAGTAAGACCATGGGCACCGGACGACTCGAGGCCTTCAGCGATGGTGTGCTCGCCATCATCATCACGATCATGGTGCTCGAACTTCATCCTCCCGCGGGAGAAGGGGTCGGAGCGCTGCTGACACTGACGCCGGTGTTGCTCAGCTATCTGCTCAGCTTCGTCTACATCGGCATCTACTGGAACAACCACCACCACGTGTTCCACGCCTGTCAGCGGGTCAGTGGCGGCGTGCTGTGGGCCAACCTGAACTTGTTGTTCTGGCTGTCGCTGTTCCCCTTCGTCACCCGCTGGATCGGAGAGAACCATTACGCCGCCATGCCCACGGCGATCTATGGCCTCAACTTGTTGCTGGCCGGCTTTGCTTACTGGATCCTGCAGCAGACGATCATCGCCACTGAAGGCCCGGAGTCGCTGTTGCGTCGGGCCATTGGCCGCGACGCCAAGGGCAAGGCTTCCTTGCTGCTCTACGCCTTTGGCGCGGCCATCGCCTTCGTGTTCCCTTGGCTGGCCCAGGCGATCTATGTGCTGGTGGCCCTGATCTGGATCGTGCCGGATCGCCGCATCGAGAAGGCGTTGGCGGCCGGCCCGGCTACTCCTCCAGCTCCACCAGATCCCTGAGCTGGCCGGGGTCGAGGCCCCCCAGCCACTCCTCGCCGCTGCCGATGATGTCCTCGGCGAGTTTGGCCTTCTCGCGGATCATGCGGTCGATTTTTTCTTCCACCGAGCCGCTGGTGATGAACTTGTGCACCAGCACCCGGTTGATCTGGCCGATGCGGTAGGCCCGGTCGGTGGCCTGGTTCTCCACCGCCGGGTTCCACCAGCGGTCGATGTGGAACACGTGGCTGGCCCGGGTGAGGTTGAGGCCCACGCCGCCCGCCTTGAGCGAGAGCAGGAACAGCTGGGGTCCGCGCGGATCCTCCTGGAAGCGGTCCACCATCGCCTGGCGTTCGGCCTTGCTGGTGTTGCCGTAGAGGAAGGGCACCTCCTGGTGGAAGCGCTTCTGGAGATGGGTCTGCAGAAGCAGCCCCCATTCGGCGAACTGGGTGAACAGCAGCGCCCGATCGCCGGCTTCGATCACCTCCTCGACGATCTCATCGAGCCGCTGCAACTTGGCGGAGCGGGCGGCGAACCCCTCGCCCACGGCCGTTTCCTTGAGGGCCAGGGCCGGATGGTTGCAGATCTGCTTGAGCTTGGTGAGCAGCCCCAGCACCTGGCCGTGCTTCTGCCCCAGGGGCGCGCGGGCGATCGCGTCCAGGGTCTCATCGACGGTCTTGCGGTAGAGCTTCACCTGCTCAGGTGCCAGGCCCACCCATTCGTTGAGCTCCACCTTCTCGGGCAGGTCGTCGATGATCGATTTGTCTGTCTTGAGGCGCCGCAGGATGAATGGCCCCACCCGGGCCTTGAGGTCCTTCAGTGAGCTCATGTCGCCGTAGCGCTCGATCGGCAGCCGGTAGCGCTGGCGGAAGAATCCCTCCTCCCCCAGCACCTTGGGGTTGAGGAAGTCCATCAGCGCCCACAGCTCGCTCACCCGGTTCTCCACCGGGGTGCCGGTGAGGGCAATGCGGAAGCGGCTGTGCTTGGCGGAGCGGGCCAGCTCCCGGGCGGCCTGGCTCTGCTTGGCGCTGGGGTTCTTGATCGCCTGCGCCTCGTCGATCACCACCCCCTGCCAGTCGGCGCCGCCGAGCAGGTCGATGTCCCGCTGCAGCAGGCCGTAGCTGGTGAGCATCAGATCCACATCGGCGAGCGACTTGGTGAGGGCGGCGGCGTTGGCGGCCCGGCGGGGCCCGTAGTGCTCCAGCACCCGCAGCTCGGGCGTGAACCCGGCCGCCTCCCGCTTCCAGTTGGTGAGCACGGAGGTTGGGGCCACCAGCAGCACCGGCCGCTTCAGTTCCTGCTCCGCCTTGAGGTGTTGCAGGAAGGCCAGCAGCTGGATCGTCTTGCCCAGGCCCATGTCGTCCGCCAGGCAAGCCCCCTGGTCGAAGCGGTGCAGGAAGGCCAGCCAGCCCAGGCCCCTCTCCTGGTAAGGGCGCAGCTGGCCGGAGAAGCCTTCGGGGGCCGGCAGGGGGTCGGGGGCCTTCTGCTGGTGGTACTGCTCCAGCACCGCCTGCAGCCGGGGCCCCGCCGTGAACCGGTGCACCGGCAACCGCTGCAGGGTTTCCCCCTCGTTGCCGGTGAGCCGCAGGGCGTCATCGAGGCTGAGGGCGGGATCAAGGGCGCAGAACTTCTCGGCGTTGCGGAGATCGCCGGGGCGCAGCTCGATCCAGGCCCCCTTGTGCTGCACCAGCGGGCTGCGTTTGCCCGCCAGCCGCTCGAGATCCTTCAGGGTCAAGGTGACCCCGCCGATCATCAATTCCCAGCTCCACTCCAGGGTCTCGCCGAGGCTGAAGCCCCTTGATCGGGCTGGCAGGTCGGCCTGGATCGCCAGTCCCAGCCGGCTGGCCAGGCCGCCACTGAGGCTGGGGGGCAGCAGCACCCCCACGCCCACATCCCGCAGCTTGGCGGTGATCGTTCGCACCAGCACGAAGGCCTCGGCCGGCGTCAGCTGCATGCCCTCGGGGGCGGAGGAATCCAGCCCCCGGCCGATCGGCTCGAACACCTGCAGGGCGCGTCCCATGCCCTCCAGCAGCACTTCGCCGGGCTGCTCCACTTCGATTTCTCCGAGCATCAGCTGCTGCTCGGTGGTGGCCCAGACCACGGCCGCGCTCACCCGCAGGGCGGGATCCGCCTCCGCCTGCAGGCTGAAGCGCAGGTCCCAAAGATCCTGGCCCTCCTCCGGGGTGGAGAGCTCCAGGCAGGCCCGGGCCGGGGCCACCCGCCCCGCCACCGCCTCGCGCCAGTGGTGGGTGGCCACCTCCAGCCGTTCGGCGTCCTCGACCCCAAGGCCCAGCTTGCCCGTGCCGGGTCCCAGGGACTGTTGCCAGGCGGCCAGCAGCGGATCAAGGCCACTGCTGTCGGGCCGGAAGCCCGCCCGCAGCTGGCCATCCACCAGATCGTTGAGCAGGTTGACCACCACCAGGCGGCTAGAGCCGGGCCGCCTGCAGGCCATGTCGGCCACCGGCGGCAGCCCCAGCGGTGTGGCCATTCCCGAGGCGGCCACCGCCACCTGGGGCAGCCGTGCCGCCAGGTCTTCGAGGCGGCGCCGGTCGTCTTCCCTGTTGAGCAGGGGGCGCCAGCGGGCGACGCGTCCCTCCGCTGCCGGCTCCACCTGGGGCAGCCAGCGGCCGCGGGCGATCAGACTCAGCACCCAGCGCTGCAGGTGGCTCCACCAGCGCAGTTCGTCCGCCAGGCCCAGTTGATCGCCGGAGAGGGGGAGCTGGCCCAGCCAGGCCCCGGCCGCGGCCGGCTCCAGCCACAGCCCTTCGAGTTGCCAGGGCCACCACTCCACCGTCTTCGGGATCGGTTCACCCGCCTGCAGGGGCAGGCCACTCCAGGCGGCCCCTTCGCTGGGCTTCTTGCCCCGGGCGCTCTGGCTGCGGCTCGGCAGGGTGAGGGTGGCCACGGTGGGTCGGAAGGCCTCCGACCAGAGGTCGTGCTCCTCCAGCCAGGCCCCGAGTTCGTCCTGGTCCAGGCTGAGGGGGTGAACCGGCACCTTCGAGCTGGGTGTGACCGGCGCCGCCACCCGCCAGGTGTCGGCCCAGAGCAACAGGCCGGGTCGGCCTGTGGTGTGGGACCGGAGCCAGGTGGCGTGCAGCAGGCTCATGGGTACGGGAAACGTCCGCGCCGGGGGGTCATGGCCGCAGGACGCTCAAGGAGCGTTGGCCGGCGTGCAGCACCAGGGCGGCACCGATCAACGGCAGCCAGGCGCGCAGCAGCGCCATCATCAACCCTGGCAGGACCTCCGCTGCGCTGCCCTCCCATTCCAGGGGCAAGGCCAGGCTGTGAATGCCGCACACCGCCCCCACCAGACCGGCCTGCAGGTGACTGTCGTCGGGGTCCACCCGCTGCAGGTGGAAGGCAAGCAATCCGTAGAACAGGCCGCTTCCCCCCGCCCGCAGGGCCGGTTCGAGCCCCATCGAAAGCCCCAGGGCACCAGCCGTGACCCCTGCCAGCAGGGCCCAGCCGAGCGAACGCAGCCGCAGGCTCGCGCGCGGTTCAGGGTGAGCGGGAGGCTCAAGCAAGGGAGGCTCAAGCAAGGGTCGGTGGCGGGGCGCGGGACCTGTGCTGGGCGATCATGCCCTTTCCAGGGTGTTGTTTGCACGTTCGAGGTCATGGCTGTTGCGCTCTCTCCCGATCGCCCTGCCGCTGAAAGGCCCCGGCCCCGCCTGGGTGCGGAGATCCGTGAGGCGTTCCTGAGCTTCTTCGAGAGCCGGGGTCACCGGCGCATGGCCAGTGCCTCCCTGGTGCCGGAGGACCCCACGGTGCTGCTCACGATCGCGGGCATGCTGCCGTTCAAGCCGGTGTTCCTGGGTCAGGCCCCGAGGCCGGCCCCCCGGGCCACCACGGCCCAGAAGTGCATCCGCACCAACGACATCGAGAACGTGGGGCGCACGGCCCGGCACCACACCTTCTTCGAGATGCTGGGCAACTTCTCCTTCGGCGATTACTTCAAGGAGCAGGCGATTCACTGGGCCTGGGAGCTGGCCACCGACGTGTTTGGCCTCGCGCCGAAGCATCTGGTGGTGAGCGTCTTCCGCGACGACGACGAGGCCGCGGCGATCTGGCACGATGGGGTGGGCGTGGATCCGAAGCGGATCATCCGCATGGATGAGGCCGACAACTTCTGGGCCTCAGGCCCCACGGGTCCCTGCGGCCCTTGCTCGGAGATCTACTACGACTTCAAGCCGGAGCTCGGCGATGAGGGCCTCAATCTTGAGGATGACAGTCGCTTCATCGAGTTCTACAACCTGGTGTTCATGGAGTCCAACCGCGATGGGGAGGGACGCCTGACCCCCCTGGCCCAGCGCAGCATCGATACCGGCCTGGGTCTCGAGCGCATGGCCCAGATTCTGCAGCAGGTGCCCAACAACTACGAAACCGACCTGATCTATCCCTTGATCGAGCGGGCGGCGGAGCTGGCGGGCGTCGACTACCACCGCCTGGAGGACAAAGCCAAGACCTCCCTCAAGGTGATCGGCGACCACAGCAGAGCCATCACCCAGTTGATCGGCGATGGTGTCACCGCCTCCAATCTCGGCCGCGGCTACATCCTCAGGCGGCTGCTGCGGCGGGTGGTTCGGCACGGACGACTCCTGGGCATCGACGAGCCATTCCTGACGGCGATGGGGGAGGCCTCAATCGCGCTGATGGCGCCGGCTTACCCCCAGCTGATCGAGCGCCGGGAGGCGATCCTGGCGGAGCTGGCCCGTGAGGAGGCCCGCTTCCTCGAAACCCTCGAGCGGGGCGAGAAGCAGCTCGCTGAGGTGCTGGCCACCAGGCCGAAGCAGATCAGTGGCGAGCAGGCCTTCGAGCTCTACGACACCTACGGCTTCCCCCTGGAGCTCACCGAGGAGATCGCCGAGGAGCACGGACTCACGGTGGATCTGGTGGGCTTCCAGGCCGCCATGGAGGCCCAGCGCCAGCGGGCCAAGGCGGCGGCGGTGAGTCTCGATCTCACCCTCCTGGGCGCCATCGAGCAGGTGGCCAGCGAGCTGGAGGCCACGGCCTTCACGGGTTACGCGGCCCTGGAGCACCCCAGCTGCGTGTTGGCCCTGGTGGTGAACGGTCTGCCCGCTGAACGCGCCGTTGCCGGCGATGCGGTGCAGTTGGTGCTCGATTCCACCCCCTTCTACGGCGAGGGGGGCGGCCAGGTGGGCGACCGCGGTGTGCTCAGTGGTGGCGAGGCCGCAGCGGGAGCCGATGGAGGTCAGCAGACAGGTCTGATCGTGCGCATCGATGGCGTCAGCCGTAACCGCAGCGTGTTCGTGCACAGCGGCCGGATCGAGCGCGGTCAGCTGACGATCGGTGAACTGGTGACGGCGCAGGTGGACCGCGCCTGCCGCCGCCGCGCCCAGGCCAATCACACCGCCACCCACCTGCTCCAGGCGGCCCTCAAGCAGGTGGTGGATCCTTCCATTGGCCAGGCGGGCTCCCTGGTGGATTTCGATCGCCTGCGCTTCGACTTCCACAGCCCCCGGGCCGTCACGGCGGCGGAACTGGAGCGGATCGAGGCGCTGATCAACGGCTGGATCGCCGATGCCCACGAGCTCCAGGTGCAGGAGATGGCGATCGAGCAGGCCAAGGCGGCCGGCGCCGTGGCCATGTTCGGGGAGAAGTACGCCGATGTGGTGCGCGTCGTCGACGTGCCCGGGGTGTCGATGGAGCTCTGCGGCGGCACCCACGTGGCCAACACCGCCGAGATCGGTCTGTTCAAGATCATCGCCGAAACCGGCGTGGCCGCGGGCATCCGCCGCATCGAGGCGGTGGCGGGCCCGGCGGTGCTCGCCTACCTCAACGAGCGCGATGCGGTGGTGCGCCAGCTGGGGGAGCGCTTCAAGGTGCAGCCGGGCGAGATCGTCGAGCGCGTGGCGGCTCTGCAGGAGGAGCTCAAGGCCAGCGGCAAGGCCCTGGCGGCAGCTCGCACCGAGCTGGCCCTGGCCCGCTCCACGGAACTGGCGGCCCAGGCTGTGGCGATCGGGGCCTTCCAGCTGCTGGTGGCCCGGCTCGATGGGGTGGAAGCGGTCGGCCTGCAGACGGCGGCCCAGCGGCTGCAGGAACGCCTCGGCGATGGGGCGGCGGTGGTGCTGGCGGGGGTTCCCGACGCGGCGATCACCGACAAGCTCAGCCTGGTGGCGGCCTTCGGCCCCCAGGTGCTGGCGGCGGGTCCCAAGGCAGGTGCGTTCATCGGCGGCATCGCCCGCCTGGTGGGTGGGGGCGGGGGCGGCCGGCCGAATCTGGCCACGGCCGGCGGTCGCGATCAGGCCGCCCTTGATGGCGCTCTCCAGACGGCCAGCGCTCAGCTGATCGAGGCGCTCTCGGGCTGAGGCGGGAGGCCAGGATCTCCAAAGGACGGTAGCGATCGCTACTGAGGCGACCCCGCTTAGGCAGTGAGATCGCCGGGTGATTGATGAGCGAGTGTCCATCGGCGATGGTTGCAGTTCCCCAGGCCAACGTGATTCAGGGCATCATCGATGAACTTCATCTTCGCTATTCGTCATTGAATGATGGCGCACCCGCTGATTACATTCCCGAGCTTGCCAAGGCAAATCCCAGCGATTTCGGCATCGTCATTGCCACGGTCGATGGACGTCTCTATCAGGTTGGAGATGTCAGCAAGCCGTTCACGATTCAGTCGATCTCCAAGCCTTTCGTGTACGGCCTGGCCCTGAGTCTGCTCACGCCTGAGCACATGGTGACCAAGGTGGGTGTGGAGCCTTCGGGTGAAGCCTTCAATGCCATCAGCCTGGATCCGGCAACGGGGCGTCCGCGCAACCCGATGATCAACGCCGGGGCCATCGCCACCACCGCTCAGATCGCTTCCCACGATCCCGAGCACGGCGAAGCCACCGTTCTCGACTTCTTTGCCGAGCTGGCGGGCCGCCGTCTGAGCGTGGATGAGGCGGTGTATCGCTCGGAGCGGGAAACGGGCCATCGCAACCGCTCGATCGGCCATCTGCTGCGCAATTTCGACATCATCGAAACCGATCCGGAGCCCTCCCTGGATCTCTATTTCCGGCAGTGCTCGATTCAGGTCACCTGCCGGGATCTGGCGATCATGGCGGCCAGCCTCGCCTGCCAGGGCCGCAACCCCTTCACCGGTGCCCGGCCCCTCAGCCCGGAGATCACCAAGCGGGTGCTGGCGCTGATGGCCAGCTGCGGCACCTACGACTTTGCCGGCCAATGGCTTCACGATGTGGGCATGCCGGCCAAGAGCGGCGTGGGCGGAGGCATCCTGGCGGTGGTGCCCGGCCGTCTCGGCATCGCCGTCTATTCCCCGCCCCTCGACAGCCTGGGCAACAGCGTGCGCGGCATCGCCGTCTGCGGCGAGCTCTCCGAGCGGCTCGGCCTGAGCCTGTTCAACCAGTACCCCCAGAGCGTTTCCACCGTCCGCCGTTCCTATACCGCCGCCCTGCGCCAATCCCGCCGCTGGCGTTCCCCCGCCGACTGGGAGGCCCTGCACGCCTCAGGCCAGCGCATCCGCATCGTGCATGCCCAGGGCATCCTCGATTTCGCAGCCCTGGAACGACTGGTGGCCGAACTGGCGGCGAGCCTGGTCGAAGCGAGGGTATTGGTGCTTGATCTGGCCCATGTGGTGGAGCTGCCGGCGGAGTCGGCGGGGCTGCTGGCCCAGCAGCTGACCCTCCTGCGTGACCGGGGCGTGGCGATCCTGTTGTCTCGCTCCGCCCATCTCGATCTGGAGGGGGTGCGCCTGGCCCTGGGCCTGGAGGCAGATCTCCTCTTCTGTGTGGATCTTGATCAGTCGATCGAACGGGCCGAGAACCTCTACCTCGCCAGCTGGAACGGAGACCCTGGGCAGGGGGCTTCCAGTGCCGGGGATGAAGCGTCCCTGGGCTTTCTCCGTCACCTGGACCCCGACTACCGCCAGCGGGTGGCGGCGTGTCTGCGGAGCCGGGATTTTGCCACCGGCGATCAGGTGATTCGCCGTGGTGACCCTGGAGATGAGCTGTTTCTGGTGCGAGAGGGTCGCTTCACCGCCTCGATCCAACTCACCGATGGCGATGGCCGGGCGCTGGAGTCACGACTGGCGACCTTCGGGCCGGAGATGTGCTTCGGGGAGATCGCGTTTCTCTCCGCTCAGCCGCGCACCGCCAGCATTCACTGTGACCAGGCCGGCAGCTGCCTGGTGCTCAGCCGTGACGATTTCGATCAGCTCCGCCGCAGCGACCCCGAGGCGATGAACGAACTGTTGCTGGCCCTGATCCAGGACGTCGGTCAAAAGCTTTCTCTCACCAGCCACCAGCTCACCCAGATGGAGCACCTCTGAGCGCTTCCCTGCTTGGTGTGCCGTTGATCCGTCTCCCGATCTCTGGTTCGGTACGCCTTGGGGCCGCCCATGGCGTCGGAGCCGTTGCCCCCTCAACCACGCCTCGGTCTTTGCGGCAGCAACCGTGCTCGACGCCCTGTTGGAGCTGAGCCAGGACGATGGGATCGCCCAGCTCACGCCGGCCAGGAAACTCGCCTGGGCCCCGTCTCCAGCCAAGCGGCCGGGGGCTCTGGCGGCGCACAACCCTGTCGCAGTTTGTTGGGGTCGCGCTCGAATCGATCCGCTCCCGTAGCGTGGGGTTCACCTCGCCGCCTCGACGATGAAAGGCCAGACGATGAATCGCCTCTGGCTCTCCGGCCTGGGGGGCATCGCTGTTCTTCTCAGTGCAACCGCCGCCTTGGCGACCCCGGCCGGCACCCTGCTCAAGGGCCTCAAGTTGCCGATCCCCGCCCCCGCCCCCAGCCTGTTCGCCGCCAATGCGGTCGGTCAGACCAGCCTCAACACCCAGCTGGCTGGCACCCCCGATGGGCTGCTGGCCAAGCTGAAGGAGGCCCTGACCAAGCAGGGCTACAGCGAGCGCACCATCAACACCGTGGTCGGGGCCTGGGGCTTCAACCTGGTGCTTGACCCCCCGGCCGGTACCACGGTGGATGGCACCCCGTCGGGCAAGTCGGCGGCCCTGGTGTTGCAGTCCACAGCCCTCGGACCCGGCAAGCTCAATCTCAACGTGCGTTTCGAGGCGCTCTAGCTCGCCAGCCATAGCGTGGAAGGCGGTCGCCCCCCGCCGATGCCCCGCCCCTGCCCGGTTCCGTTTTTCACTGGCTCGCAGACGGGCCTGCTGGCGCTGTCAGCCCTGATCGCCCTGGCGCCGGCGGCGGCCCGCGCCGAGGGCCAGGTGCAGCTCCGCTGCGACGGCACCTTGGTGGAGGCGCGGGGCTCGGCCGAACTCAAGCGCCCCACCCAGCGCTTGCGGGTTTCCCTGGGGATCGAGGCCGAAGGCGTCAGCGCCGACGCGGCCCTTGGCCTGTTGCAGGAGCGCCTCGCGGCCGTGCGCCAGGGGCTACAGCGCCTGGGGGTGCAGGACCTGGAGGTCACCTCCCCCAGCACCTGGGATCGCCCCCCTTCGCCGCGCTCGCCCGCCCAGGTGAATGCAACCGTTCAGGTGAGTGGTCGATTGGCCCCCGACCAACTGCAGGCGCTGATTCGTGGGGTGGGGGCCCTGTCGGGGGTGAAGCTGTCGCCGGTATCCGCCGAGGCCGATCCCCGTGGAGATGCCGCCAGCCGCGGCACGTTGCTGCGGGCGGCCTACCAGGACGCCCTGACCCAGGCGCGGGAATTGGCGGCCGCCATCGGACTGGCCAGGCTCACCCCGTTGGAGGTGCAGGTGGAGGGCGGGTTTCGTCCGGTGATGATGAAGGCCATGGCCGCAGACAGTGCGGCCCCCTTTGATCCGGCCGAGTTGCCCAAGCCCAGCGAGCGCACCAGCCTTCTGGCGCGGTTCTGCGCCCGCTGAAGCCTCCGTGGAGTCGAACGTCAGCTGAGCAGCGAACTGAACAGCTGGCGCATGCGCTCAAACAACTGCTTGTCCTGCAGGGGTGCCGCTTTGTCTTCGATGCGTTGGAGCTGCGCCTGGCGGGCGTTCACGAGGCCCGCCAGCTCCTCCAGCAGGGCGGCGTCGCCTGAGAGCAGGGGCTGCAGCGCCGCCCGGCTCACCTCCAGCAGCAGGCATTCCTCGAGTGAGCGCACCGTGGCGCTGCGGGGGGCATCGAGGCAGAGGGTCATCTCCCCGAAGATTTCTCCCGCTCCGAGCCGGGCCACGGAGGTGGGGGTGCCATCGGCGCTCGCTTTGAGCACTTCCACCTGGCCTTGCACCAGTTGGTAGAGCGAGTCACCGGCATCGCCCTCGCGCACGATCGTTTCGCCGGGACCGAATCGGCGCGTGAGGCTGAGTGAAGCCAGGGTGCTCAGCTGCTCCTCCTCCAGCATCGCGAACAGATGGTTGGAGCGCAGCAGCCGTTGCCGCTGCTCCAGCGATGCCAGGGAAGGATCCGTTCCAGCGCTCGCCGGACGCTTGCGCCGCAGCTCGCGCACCGGATAGGGAATGCTGTGGCCCGCCCGCTGGAGTGCGAACCAGAACTGCTCCAGCAGCTCACTGCGGATCTGGAGGCGGTTGGCTTCCCCGGCTCCGAGATGCCACACCATCAGCTCGTAGGTGATCGCGCTGTCGGCGTAGGCGCCCACCCAGACCCGTGATTCCTCACTGCTGAGCACACGGGGGTGCTGGCGGATCACCTGCAGCAGCAGCTGCCTGGCCTGGGCGGGAGAGAGCTCGTAATCAAGGCCGAGGCTGAAGCGGTTGCCCACCGGGTCGATCGGGCTGAATCTGCTCAGCACCTCCGAGGCGACCTTGCTGTTGGGGAGCACTTGCAGGGCCCCGTCGACGCCCTTGACGATCGTGTTCATCAGGGTCAGCGAAACCACGAAGCCCTTGGTCCCGTCCAGTTCGATCCAGTCGCCTTCACGAAAGGGATTGTCGATCTGAAGGGTGATGCCCGCGAACAGGTCTTTGAGGGTCTCCTGGGCGGCCAGGCCGATCACGGCGGTGAGCACCGCAGAGGTGGTCACCAGTCCCACCAGGTTGATGCGGGCTTGCTGCTGCAGCACCACCACCGTGAGCGCCGCACCCACCCCGAGGACGCCCAGGTCCCGGAGGATCTTGGCGGGTTTGGCCCACAGGCCCAGGGCCGCGGGCAGCTCCAGGAACGCCCACTCCCCCAGCCTGATCAGGGCGTAGCTGATGAGCAGCACGACCGCGGTGCTCCACCAGGGGCGAAGGGCATCCGGCAGCCAGATCAGTGGCAGGCTGCCGCTCAGCAGCCAGGCCACAATCGCCGCCAGGGGCAGCCGGGCGGGGGGGGAGGCGAGACCGCGGGGATGGCGCCGGCAGAGCAGCCGCAGCACGATCAGGCCGGCGGTGAGGCCTAGGGCCAGCAGCAGCCTTTGCAGCACCTCCATGGCGGCTCAGGTCACGGCGGGGCATCCTGGACGGGCCGGTCGGCCCCAGCCATGCTCCCAGACCCCTCCCATCACCCGCATGCGCTGGACCTGTTTCTGATGCTCGCCATGGGGCATTTCGTGGGGGACTTCGCTCTGCAGAGCGACCGCATGGCCACAGAAAAGTGCCCGGGTCATGATGTCACGCTTCCCTGGTACTGGTGGCTCGGTGCCCATGCCGCCATCCATGGCTTCCTGGTGGGTCTGATCACTGGAGTGCCCCTGCTGGGGCTGGCGGAATGGGTGGCCCACGCCCTCACCGACATGGGCAAGTGCCGCCGTCTCTACCGCCTGCCAGGTGATCAGGCCATCCACTTGGCCACAAAACTTTTTTGGGCCTGGCTGGTGGTGCGATCCTGAGTGAGGGATTCAGCGACCTTCATCCGATCCAGCGATGGCCCTTTTCAATCGCAACGCATCCCACCGCTGGATCGATGTCCTGCTCCTGGCGGCGCTGAGCCTGGAGACCAGCGCCGCCCTGGCCCAGACGAACCTGCGCAGCACCTTCCCTGGCCGCCGCATCGGTGGAGGCACCCGCGGCGAGTGCGCCGCCCGGGTGCTGGCCCACCTGGTGCCCGCTGACAGCGTCTTCTCCCCCGGCCCCGCCCTGACGGTGGCACTGCTGGAAGGACCCACGGCCAACCCCCGGCCCCTGCAGGTGCAGTTCAGGCCCCAGGGCCCGGGCGGTACGGCCGCCGGCCCCGCCGTGAAACGGGAGCTCCCGGCTGCCCCGGCGGGAGTCACCCTGCTCAACCTGGCCGGCTTCAAGGGCTCCCAGGTCTGGGAGTCCTCCTTCCGCTGCGACGACGGTGCGCCTCCCGCCACCAGTGATCCGCTCAGCTTTGTCGAAACGGTCTCACCACCTGCGTTGAGCCTGCTGGTGGGCGAAGGCTCCGCCGACGATCGCCGCCTTCAGACGGCCCTGCAGAAGCTCAAGGGCCAGTGCGGTTCCCAGGTGGCCAGCGTTCAGCTGGCCAAGACCTTTGGCCTCGAGGATGTCATCGGTCCGGACTGGCCGGCAACGCTGCCGGTGCGCTGCCCTTGAGCTCCCAGACGTCGAGAGGTTCCGTTCGACCCTTCACGTGCAGGCTTCCCCAGGGTTCCCAGTCCATGGTGTTGCTGCCGTTCTGAAGCACCAGATCACGCGTCACCGAGGAGACCAGCACCCGGCAAAGGCCACTCTGGCGGCTTTTCTCGTAGCTCTCCAGCCGCGAGGCACAGTTGACGGTGTCGCCGATGATGGCGTACTCCAGGCGCTCACTGCTCCCCATCGAGCCCGCCAGCACGGCGCCGGAGTGCACGCCGATGCGCAGGCGCAGTTCCGGTTCCCCATCGGCGGCGAGATCGCGATTGAGTTGTTCCAGGCCGCTCTGGATCGCCAGGGCAGCGTCGATGGCTGCGCATGCGTCGGCCGCTTCTCCATGGCCCAGCGGTGCCCCGAAGACGGCCAGGAATCCATCGCCGGTGAACTTGTTGACCATGCCGCCGCGCTTGGTGATCGCCGGCACGCACAGGGCCATGCCCCGATTCAGCCACGCCAGCAGCTCCGCCGGCTTGAGTCGCTCGGAAACCGTGGTGAAGTTGCAGGTGTCGGAGAAGATCACGGTGACCGCCAGCTGGCGGCCCTCGAAGCGCCCGTCGCTGAGCAGCTCATCCCGTTGCTCCCAGAGCTGCTGGGCCACCGCCGGTGAAGTGGTCTGGCCGAGCAGCCGTTGGATCTGCTGGCGCTGCTGCTGGCTGGCGGCCCCGCGCCGCAGCCAGGCGGCTCCCGCCATCAGCGTGAGAGCGGCCAGGGGCAAGGTGGTTGGCACCCAGATTCCCTGCATCAACAGGGCCACCGCCGCCCCCAGGCCCAGCAGCAGCACCGCCGTCACGGTGAGGATGCTGCGCCGCAGGGTGGCGAAGCTTTCCCCCAGGGCGACACCGAGCCCCAGACCCAGCACCAGCAGCAGTGTGCCGCTCCACTCCGGCGGAGTCAGCAGCCGATGGGGTTGTCCATCGGCGAGGGCCAGCAGGGCGGCGGTGCGGTTGGCATGAAGCTCCACGCCGGGCATCTGCATCTGGCGGGCCGTCAGCACGAAGCGGGTGTAGGGAACGTTGAACAGATCGCGCAGGGAAGGGGCGGTGCTGCCGATCAGGACGATCCGGCCGCGGATCTGCGCTGCGGGCACCTGCTGGTTGAGCAATTGATCGAGGGACCAGAGGGGAAAACTGCCCGGCTGATGGAACGCCAGCAGCTGCTGGAAGCCGGCGGCATCGAGGTTGAAGTAACCGCCCGAATCGCGCTCAAGCCAGCCCCCGACGCCGGGGCCGGTTTCAAGCCGTCGGCGTAGCTCGCCGTTGCCGCGAAAGACCTCCACCAGCCGCAGGGGCAGGGCCACGGTGGCGGCATCCTGGCCAGCGACATGAACCAGGTCCCGGCGTACCACGCCGTCGGCGTCCACCACCAGGTCGTTGAAGGCCTGGCGTTGGGGTGGCGTTCCCGGGATCGGGCCGATCGATTCGGCCACATTGAAAATCGACACCAGTCGTGGGTTGGTGCGGGCCTGGCGGCGCAGGCACTCCTGCTGAGGGCCGACACCCTTGTTGCGGTAGAGATCGAAGCCGATTGCCCGGGCGCCATCGGCGCTGAGGGTGTCGATCGCCTGGCACAGCAGCCTGTCATCGATCGGCCAGCCGTGGCGTGAGATGTCGGCTTCGCTGATGCCGATGATCGTGATCGGCGTCGCGGCTCCCGATGGGGCGGGCCGCAGGTGGGTGATCAGGTCGTAGAGCAGCAGATTGAGTGATTCGGCGATGCCCGTGAAGCGGAGCGCCGCCACCAGCAGGGCCGCCGCCCCGTAGGGCGCCATCAGCAGCACCACCCGGCTCAAACGATTGGGTCGCGATGATCGGGCCATGGCGGCCCTCAGAACCGGTACTGCACCTTGCCGTAGAAGCCCTTGCTCAGGGTCCAGTCGGCCCAGGGGCCGAGGTTGGTGTTGGCGCCGAGCTGATTCACCCAGCCGGCTTCCAGGGTCCAGTTGTCGCCTGCGAGCCAGCGGGTGAGGATGCCGCCTGCGCCGACGTAGTCGGTGAAGTTGATGCCCTGCAGCTTGGTGTTGATGCCGCCGTAGCCGATGAAAGGCACCAGCTGCAAGCTGTTTTTCTTTTTCTGCCAGAACGTCCAGACGACTTCACCGGTGCCGAGCCAGCCGTTGTCACCGCTGATCAGCTGACCGGGCAGGCCCCGCAGTCCCACATCCGAGCCGAGGGTGAACTGCATCGAGGGTGTGAGCGGGTTGAAGGCCACTTGTCCTCCGGCCCGCAGGTTGAGTTGCCAGTTGGGGGCGAACCCCCAGGCCGCCGAGACCAGACCCCCCAGGGCCGTGGCCTGGCCCGGGACAATGCCCACTTGGCCCAATTCGTTGATCTGGCTGTCGGGGGTGAGTGCGCCGATGCCCTGCAACAGGTAGACGTTGCCGCTCCAGCCCACGGAGTTGGTCAGGCCGCTGCCACTGAGCCCCACCCGCAGGTAGCCCGTGCGCGGGGAACGCACACTCTCGGGCAGGATGCTTGGCAAGGTCTTGCCCGCCAGGTAGGTGTCGCTGCGGTTGAGGCTCAGGCCGGCGAAGGCGGCCCAGCGCTGGGTGAGCGTTTCCTTGAACACATATTCCAGCTGCCCCAGCCCCTGGAACTGGCGGGTGCTGAATTCGTTCGCCGGCTCGGGCAACTCAATCAAGTTGCGGCGGCTGTAGCCGAAGGAGCCCGTGAGGTTGAACTGGTCGCTGAGCGGGTAGGTGTAGCTGGCGGAGGTGATCAGGGCCCCCAGGGAGGGGTCGTTGTTGAAGTCGAGTTCGCCGTAGAGCAGCAGCACATCTCCTTGGGCGGCGAGGCCCCCCTTCACCAGGGTGGCCACGGCCCGGCCCTCGCCGGAGCCGCTGGAGCCGTCGTTACGCAGGGAGATGTCGCCCTGGAGGGGTTGGCGGCCCTGCTCGACGTTCACCGTGAGCACGGCCTGGGTGGGGTCGCTGCCCAGGCGCGAGAGGTTGCTGCGGATGCTCTTGATGCCCGCCTGGCGTTGCAGGAGCCTCAGCTGCCGCTCCACCTCGCCCAGGTTGAGCACCTCCCCCTGGAGCGGCCGCAGCAGCCGGGTCACCCGGCGACTCAGCCAGGCACTCTTGGCGTTGACCCGCACCTCGACGATGCGGCCTTCAATCACATCGAGGAAGCCCGGGGCGGGTGTTGTTTCGGCGAAGACCCTGCTGTTGACGTAGCCATCGGCCACCAGGCGGGCGGTGAGGCTGGCGGCGCAGGCCTTGAGCCGCTCGCCGGGATCGGCGATCGCCAGGCAGGGCTGAAAGATCTTAGTGAGTTCCAAAGCGCCGTAGCGCTTGAGGCCCCGCACCTCGGGCAGGTCCTTGCGGACGGTGGGCGAGGGGGAGGGCGCCGGGCCAGGGGCCGGTGTGACCGGTGGCGCCGGCTCCAGCGGCTGCACATCCAGCTTCGGAGCGGGCCGCTTGGGGTCAAGCCGCTGCTCCCCGGCATCGGGCCCCGGCAGGCGCACAGGCCCCCCTTGGATGGGGGGGGCCACCAGCTGGGCAAGGAGGGGAAGCACAGGAAACGCTCTGCAGGAGCTTCAATCGGGCCCAAAGTATCTCGAAACTCCCTGGCTCACCATCGCTTTGGACACTTCGACCGTTTGGCCGATCGCCAGGTAGGCGGCGAAAAGCGTCATCGGTTCGATGGAAATTGGTGACGGTTTATACCTGGGGAGGTGTTGAAGGTCGCTCAAGTTTTGGCGGAGATCGTCAATTTTTCGATCGTCCACATAGCCTTTGCAGACTCAGCGCCTTCCCTATTTGCTATTCCGTCGCCCCCAAACTTTGGGGCCAGCGCCTTCGTCCCTCAACGCCTTGCGCCACCAACGCTCGATAGGCCTCGGCCTCTGGGCGCTGCTGCTGGCCGGCGCCCCGGCGTTCGCGGGCGAGGTCAGCGCCACCAGCGGTGCCCTGGGCCTGGGCACGGCGGTGAACGGGTTGGCGGGCGGCAGCTGCGGCGCCGGCCTGTGCCAGGTGGGCGGCGGCACGGCGGCGGGCCGCAACCTGTTCCATCGTTTTTCGGCCTTTGACACCCGCGGCGCCATCACCGGGGTGAACTTCGCCAGCGGCGGCGCCAGCAATGTGTTCGTGGGCGTGACCAGTCCCTTAGGGACCTTTATTGACAAGCTGGT
>CALRNH020000014.1:0-94762 GCA_943369485.1 Synechococcus sp. UW140
AACTTCAACCAGTCGATCCTCGATGGCCAAGGCCGCGTGATCAACACCTGGGCTGATGTGGTGAACCGCGCTGGTCTGGGCATGGAAGTGATGCACGAGCGCAACGCTCACAACTTCCCGCTCGATCTGGCGGCTGCCACGGCCACCCCCGTGGCCCTGACCGCCCCGGCGATCGGTTGAGTCGCACAGCGGCTTCCATCGGTTGAATCTCTGGCCCCCTCCAAGGAGGGGGCTTTTTCATGGGCTGGGGGGGCAGGAACGGCCGCTCACCCTGACAACCCCGACTTTGTAGGCTCCAGCCAACGGGATTCAGCCATGGGCAGCAGCTTCGGGCAGCTCTTTCGCATCAGCACCTTCGGGGAATCCCACGGCGGCGGTGTCGGTGTGATCGTTGATGGCTGTCCGCCCCGGCTGGCACTCAATCTGGACGCCATCCAGGCCGAACTCGATCGCCGCAAACCCGGCCAGAGCAAGATCACCACCCCACGCAAGGAGGACGACCGCGTCGAGATCCTCAGCGGTGTGCTGGACGGGGTCACCCTGGGCACGCCGATCGCCCTGATGGTGCGCAACAAGGACCAGCGCCCCGGCGACTACAGGGAAATGGCGGTTGCCTTCCGGCCCTCCCATGCCGATGCCACCTACCAGGCCAAGTACGGCATTCAGGCCCCCAGCGGCGGCGGCCGCGCCTCCGCCCGGGAGACCATCGGCAGGGTGGCGGCCGGTGCGATCGCCCGCCAGCTCCTGGCCAAAGCCCACGGCACCGAGGTGATCGCCTGGGTGCAGCGCATCCACACCATCGAGGCCGCGGTCGACGCCGCTGCCGTGAACCGCGAGGCGGTGGAGGCCACGATCGTGCGCTGCCCCGATGCCGCCGTGGCCGATCGGATGATCGAGCGCATCGAGGCGATCGGCCGGGACGGCGACTCCTGCGGCGGAGTGATCGAGTGCGTGGTCAGGCGGCCCCCGGTAGGGCTGGGGATGCCTGTGTTCGACAAGCTTGAGGCCGACCTGGCCAAGGCCTTGATGTCGCTGCCGGCCACCAAGGGCTTTGAGATCGGCTCGGGTTTCGGCGGCACCCTGCTCAAAGGCAGTGAACACAACGATGCCTTCCTACCCAGCGCAGACGGCCGCCTGCACACCGCCAGCAACAACTCCGGCGGCATCCAGGGGGGCATCAGCAACGGCGAGGAGATCCGCCTGCGCGTCGCTTTCAAACCCACGGCCACGATCCGCAAGGCCCAGCAAACGATCAATGCCGCCGGTGAAGCGACGACGCTAGAAGCCAAGGGACGCCACGATCCCTGTGTTCTGCCACGGGCGGTGCCGATGGTGGAGGCGATGGTTGCTTTGGTGCTGGCGGATCACCTGCTGAGGCAGCAGGGTCAGTGCAGCCTCTGGTGATCGTGACCGGCGGTGGAACCTGAAGCCAAGGTCCCGTCGACCTTCACTCGGCAGGGGTCGCTGTGACCTTGACGGCGGTGGCGCCATTGGGGCTGGGGGCCGCACCGGTGCTGCCCAGACGGGTGACCGCCTTGGCCATGCGCTGGGCCACGGAGGAGCGGGTGGCCTTGCGCGGCGTGGTCTTTGCCGTGGACTTGGGGGCAGCCTCAGGCTTGCTCACCGCCTTGGCCGGGGTGGTCTTGGCCGGGGCAGTCTTGGCGACAGAGGGCTTGGCGGTGGCCGTCTTGCGGGTCGTCGTCTTGCTCAAGGCGGGCTTGGAAGCGGTTGCCTTGGCTGCCGTTGCCTTGGCAGCGGTGGCCTTTGAGGCCGCGACCTTGGTGGCTGTGGCTTTGCGGGCGGCAGGCTTGTTCACCGCCGACTTGGCGGTGGCGGTCTTGGTGGCCGCAGCTTTGACGACGCTGGTCTTGGTGGATGTCACCTTCGTCTTCGCTGTCTTGGTGGCGGCTGCCTTCGCCCGGGTGGACTTGGCGGCGGGGGCCTTGGCCGCCACCACCAGCCTGGCAGCCTGGCTGGTGGTCAACTTGGTTTTGGCCTTGGCGAGAGGAGCCTTTCGAGCCGAAGGCTTGGCGGGCCCTCCGGAGCGGGTGCGGTGGCTCAGCACGATCGCCCACTCGGCGTCCGTGAGGTTGGCGGGCTTGCTGCCGTGGGCATCGGCGACCTTCGCCGCCTTTTCGATGTCGGCGACCAGGTTGGTCCAGGAGGTGGCGAAGCGCTTGTCCGACTGGGACTTGGCACCGCTCTCGACGAGGGTTTCAATCACCCCTGCGGCGGAAACCTTCTTGCGGCGCCGGTTGAAAATTTCCTTCTGAAGCTGGGCAATCAGGGCGTCGGCCTTATCGCTGAGCTTGATGGTGATTTGGGACATGCAGGTGGCGAGGCTGACGTATAGTTAACACCTCGACTCAGCGTTGACAACTGATCGACAACCGTGGAGGTTGCGATCAGCCTGAAATCTTCTCCCCCTTGGGAGGCTTCTGGACCGCCTCAAGCCCCAGCATCACCTCGCCCAGGTGGGGATCAAGCAACGTCTCCTTGGCCGTGTCATCCAAGGGGATGGCAAACAGTCCCTGACCCAGGGCGACCGCATCCACCCCCTGCCGCAACCACTCCGGCACGTCGAAGGCGCGCAGCCCACCGGCAGCGATGCAGAACGGCAATGGTCCCATCGGCCCCGAGAGTGATCGCCAGTAGGTGGGTCCAACGGTGGCGGCCGGAAAGAGCTTGACCAGAGCGCAGCCGAGACTGATCGCCTGGTGCACCTCCGTGGGGGTCATCACCCCAGGCACCAGGAGGATGCCGAGATCCGAGGCCTGATCGATCAGCGTCGGCTCCAGCACAGGAGAGATGGCATAGCCAAGGCCCGCTTCAGCGACTCTGGCCAGGGCCTCGGCCGAGCGAACTGAGGCTGCACCGAATTGAATCTTCGGGAAGTGCAGCTGAAGTTCCCGGCATTGCTCCGCCCAGGCCGGGTGGGTGCTGAAGGCGATCTCCACGTGGCGCAGGCCCAACTCATTGAGCTGGGCCACCCGATCGACGAGCGCCAGGGGCTGAGGCGAGCGCAGAACCGCCAGCAGGGGCTGGCTCCGCAGGGAGCTCAGCAGCAGTGTTGGCTCAGACGTACTCAGCCACCTTCACATCTCGGTTGATCAGCAGCTCCTGAAGCTCCTCCGCATCCACCGTCTCCTTCTCGACCAAGAGCTCAGCCAGTTCGTCGAGGACCGGCAGATTGCCCGAGAGCACCTCGTTGGCACGCTTGTAGGCCTGGGCCACCAGGACGGAAACCTCATCGTCGATCGCAGCGGCGGTGTCCTCGGAGAAGTCGCGCTCGGCGGCGATGTCGCGGCCGAGGAACATGCCCCCCTGGGTGCGACCGAGGGCCACAGGACCGAGGCGGTCGCTCATGCCGAAGCGGGTGACCATCTGGCGGGCGACGCGGGCCACCTGCTGCAGGTCATTGGAGGCTCCGGTGGTGACCTCGTCCTCGCCGTAGATCAACTCCTCAGCGACACGACCGCCGAGGGCCACGGCCATCTGGTTCTGCAGATAGGAGCGTGAGTAGAGGCCGGATTCCATCCTTTCTTCGCTCGGGGTGAAGAAGGTGAGGCCGCCGGCCTGACCACGGGGAATGATGCTGATCTTCTGAACCGGGTCGTAGTCGGGCATCAGGGCCCCCACCAGGGCATGGCCCGCCTCGTGGTAGGCCACAAGGCGCTTGCGCTTCTCGCTCATCACCCTGTCCTTCTTCTCAGGGCCCGCCATCACCCGCTCGATGGCGTCGTTGACCTCATCCATGGAGATCTCTGTGAGCTGGCGGCGGGCGGCCAGGATCGCCGCCTCATTGAGCAGGTTGGAGAGATCCGCTCCGGTGAAGCCAGGGGTACGGCGGGCCACGCGCTCGAGGTCGACATCCTTGGCCATGGTCTTGCCTCTCGCGTGGACGCCGAGGATCTGGAGTCGTCCGGCGAAGTCGGGCCGGTCGACGACCACCTGGCGGTCGAAGCGCCCGGGACGCAACAGGGCCGAATCGAGCACGTCGGGCCGGTTGGTGGCCGCCACGATGATGATGCCGTTGTTGCCCTCGAAGCCATCCATCTCGGTTAGCAACTGGTTGAGGGTCTGCTCCCGTTCGTCATTGCCGCCGCCCAGGCCCGCGCCCCGCTGACGGCCGACAGCGTCAATCTCATCAATGAAAACGATGCAGGGGGCATTCTTCTTCGCCTGCTCGAACAGATCGCGCACGCGGCTGGCTCCGACGCCGACGAACATCTCGACGAACTCCGAGCCGGAGATCGAGAAGAAGGGAACTCCCGCCTCACCAGCCACCGCCTTGGCCAGCAGGGTCTTGCCGGTGCCGGGGGGGCCCACCAACAGCACTCCTTTGGGGATCTTGGCGCCGACGGCGGTGAAGCGGTCGGGATTCTTGAGGAAGTCGACCACCTCGGTGAGCTCAAGCTTGGCTCCCTCGATGCCGGCCACATCGCCGAAGGTGACTTGGGTTTGTGGTTCCATCTGCACCCTGGCCTTGCTCTTGCCGAAGCTCATCGCTGGGTTACCGCCGCCCCCCTGGGCGCGGCGCAGCAGGAAGAACAGGCCCCCCAGCAACAGCAATGGGAACAGCAGGCTGCCCACGGCCTGCTGCCAGGCGGCCGGCTCCCGGTTGGGCTGCACGGCGATGTCGACGTTGTGGTCGGTGAGCAGCTTCAGCAGGTCCTTGTCGGGGGCCAGGTTGACCACCGCCCGCTGGCCATCGTTCTCCACCACCTGGGCCGTGCCCCGATCCGGAGAGATCAGCACCCGGGCAATCTGGTTGTCGGTGACCGCCTCGACGAAGTCGCTGTACCGCAGAACCCGCGGGGCGTTGGCCGGATCCGGACGGTCCAGGAAGGCCGTGCCGATGGCGATCATCACGACCGCCAGCAGCACGTACAGACCGGCATTGCGCCACCGCTTCTTCACGTTGCGATCTCCGCTCTTAAAAGGTAAAGGAATGTTAACCGGCGCTCAGGACCTCAGGCGGCCCGCAGCACCTCCACCACGCTACGGAAGGCGAACCATTCCGGAATCGCTTCACCGCTGCGCAGCAGCTTTCGGAACTGCGTCCCGCTCAGATTCTTCACATGCAGCCCCCGGGCCTCGGCGTGCTCGGCGGTGACGTAGCCCTCCTCCTCTGTATAAACCAGGTTCAACGAGGGCACCGTCTCCATGCCCAGCTCTGGGGCGTGGTCGCGGGCGAAATCCTGGGCCTGGTAGGGGCCATAGAAATCCTTGCTGCTGATCGAGGATTTACAGCCGGCCATGTCGCGGCCAATGATGAAGTGGCTGCAGCCGTAGTTCTTGCGGATGATCATGTGCTGGAGCGCCTCCCGCGGCCCGGCCATGTGCATCGAGTAGGGAAGGTAGGCCCAGCGGATGCGTGGATTGGCCACCTCCGCCGCGAGGCGCTCGTAGGTCTGGAAACGCACCTCACCGGAAATGTCGTCACCCTGGGTGGGACCGCAGGTGGGGTGCACCAGCACCACCGCATCGGCGCTGACGTTGCTGGCGTGCAGCGCCCGGGTGAACAGCTCGTAGTGGGCCCGGTGAATCGGATTGCGGCACTGAAAGGCCACCACGTCTTCGCCCGGGGGCAGGGTGGCGCGCACCTCGGCGGGGGTGCGGCATGGGAAGACACGGCTGGGCAACTCCAACCCCTGGAGCGATCCCCCCAGGTAGAAACGGCCGCGTTCGGCCATGATCATGCGCACGGCCGGGTGTTCGATCGAGGTGGTGCCGTAGCAGCCCAGCGCCTCGGCGGGTTTATCGGGCTCCCAGCGGCTCTCGACGGTCATCACTGCCAGGTGCTGACCCCGGTAGGTGAGCAACAACCGATCACCAACGCCGATACGGGCGTCGTTGGTGTCCATCACGATCGGCAGACCGAACAGCAGGCCCGAGCTGGTGCGGTGCTGCTCGACCACCGACTCATAGTCTTCCTGGTGCATGAAACCGCCCAGCGGGGAAAAGCCCCCCACCAGGAGCAGTTCCACATCGCAGGCGTTGCGGTCGGAGCACTCGATGACGTGATCCACCCCCGCCTTGAGCTCCTCCCAGAGCGCTTCGCTCACCCGCAGGTCGACGAGCACCCCGCCATGGGGGGCGATCAAATCGCGGGAGCGGCCTGGGCTGGCGGTGGCGATCATCAGGTCGAGGGCGAACGGTTGGAAGCCAATGGATGATTCTCCCAGAGCGGCCGCTGGCGGGGTGGGATGGCTCTCTCCTGTGCTCCATGGTGGGCAGACCAACTCAGGAGACCAGAAAAAAAGGGGGCCCATGGGCCCCCCGTCCATCACATGTCGGCCGGACGGTCAGCCCTGCTCGAGGCGGCCGTAGAGCTGGCCGGTGATCTTCACATCGACGGCCTTCTTGGTGCCCATATCGGTGTCGGATGGCTGAGTCGCGGTGAACACCCCCGCAAACTCGCCCGTGGCTGAGTCGACCTTGGTGATCGAGAACTCCATGGTGCCGGTGCCATCCACGTAGCGCTTGATGCTCTCGCTTCTGAACTCATCACCGGCTGGAACCAGGCCCTGGGCGTACTCGACACCAGTGGTTAAACCACGGCCCTTGGGATCAAGGAAGTTGCTGGTGCGGTAGCTGGGGGCGCGGAAGGGGCCTGAGAAATCCGTGCTGGTGCTCAAGGCAGATCCCTGGGCCTCAGCGACAAGCTCCTTGCTGGAGAAGGTGAAGGGCACTTCTTCGCCGCCTGGGAGCAGCACGGTGATCGGCTGGAAGTCGATGCCGCCGAGCTCCTTGAAGGTGAGCGTATCGGCGTTGACGCTCAGATCGCCATAGACCTGATCGAGGCTGGAGGTGAAGCGGGTGAGGATCCGGCCGGCCACGAACTGGGCCTCCTGGCGCTTGTTGGCCGGTTCGCCCTTGACGAACACCTCGGAGGGATGGAGGCAGATTTCCCGCAGCTGATAGCGACTTCCGGAGCTCAGGGGGATGGAACCGCGAGCGGAATCGGGGAGGGTCGGACAATCGTTGGCCTTGCCGGTGTTGACGATGTCGTCATAGGTGACGTTGGCCCGTTCAACGGCCTTGGCACCCCCGCCACAGGCGGTGACCAGGGTGAGACAGAGAGCCAGCGCGAGGGCCAGCAAGGGACGGAAACGCATGGTGGGGGGGGAGCCGCACAGGCAGGAGAAAACCTCTAATCGGGGTGCGCCCGAGCGGGATCCTACAGGTCCAAAATCGTGATTCCGCGTAGCATGTCGCGGCTCTCAACAACCCGACTTGTGGGAGCTTGCCGCCCCTCTTTCATGACCACCGCAGGCCAGCCGCCGACCGCCCAGAACAGCCTCGACGACAGCCTCGAGACCCAGCTGCGACCCCTGCTGGAAGCCATTGACCTGCTGTCCCAGGACTACGCCTCCGACTCCTATGCCCTGCTGACCTTGCTCCGCCAGATCGAAGGCCTGCACCGCTCCATTCAGGACGGTCCCTTTCGCGCCAGCCTGCCGGAGGATCGCCAGCGCCTGTTCGATCTGCTCCAGAGCATGGAGCGCAGCGGCGGCTGGCCCTACATCCCGCGGTTGCAGTTGCGCACGTTCATGGACCTGCTCAACCGGGAGCCCGAAGGCGAAGCCAGCCCCCTGCCGGTCTGAGCTCAGGCCGGAAGCAGCGCCCCCAAGGCCGAGACCAGCCGGTGGGCCACCGCCAGCTTGGTGGCCAGTTCGATCGCCTCCTCCCGCCCGTCCGGCCCAAGCAGCCAGCCCTGGTTGAAGGCGGAGCCAAAGCCGGCTCCGGTGCGATCGATCGGATTGGCAAAGAGGAGATCGCAGCCCTTGCGGCGGTGTTTCTCCCGGGCCTGGGAGAGCACATCGCCACTCTGGGCGGCAAATCCCAGCAGCCGCTGGCCCGCCGGGCGCCTGGCCACCAGTTCGATCAGCAGATCGGGCACCTCTTGCCAGCCCTGGGCCAGAGCCGCCGCCAGGGATCCCTTATCAAGCTTTTCGGCCAGGGGCTGGGCGGGACGGTGGTCCGCCACGGCGGCGGCCATGGCGATTGCATCGGCCCCCGGCTGCAGCTGGCGCAGGCGCTGCTCCATCTGGGCGGCTGAGTCGACCGGATGGCAGACCAAGCCATCGAGCCAGGCGGGCTCCACAGCCAGGGGGCCATGGATCAGATCCACCTGGGCCCCCCGCAGGCGAGCGGCCTGGGCCAGCAGCACCCCCATGCGCCCGGTGCTGGGGTTGGTGAGGCAGCGGGCGGGGTCCAGATGCTCCCGGGTTGGTCCGGCCGTCACCAGCAGGCGCCGGCCGCACCAGTCGCGGCGCCAGCCCCAGACAGCGAGGGATTCCAAAGCCAGCAGCAGCGCCTCTGGTTCGGCCATGCGTCCCTCACCGTGGCGATCACAGGCCAGCAGGCCGGCCTGGGGCCCCAGGGGCAGCACCCGATCGAATCCCTGCAACGCCTGCCAGTTGGCCCCCACCGCGGGGGCGCCCCACATGGCGGTGTTCATGGCGGCGGCAGCCAGCACCGGTGCTTCGGAGGCCAGCAGCACACTGGCCAGCAGGGTATCTCCGAGGCCATGGACCCAGCGCCCGAGGCTGGTGGCACTCAGGGGCGCCAGCAGGATCAGCTCGGCCCACTCGGCCAATTCGATGTGCAACGGCCGCGGCGCCCGGTGGCTCCATTGATCGGCCTCGAGATGCACCGGCTGGCGGCTGAGGCTCGCCAGGGCCAGCGGGCTCACGAGCCGCTCGGCGCTGGGGGTGAGCACACAGCGCACCACGGCCCCGCGCTGGGCCAGGGCACTCACCACCAAGGGCAGCTTGACCGCCGCGATGCTGCCGGTGATCGCCACCAGGATGCGCCGACCGGCGAGGGGGTCAGCCGCTGGCGGGATGGGGCCGTCGGCCTCACTCCTCATCGAAGGGTTCCTGGTCCACCAGATGGACGTAGGGCCGGGCCAGCTCGGGGCGATGGATCGCCAGCGCACGCATCAGGTGCCAGTCCTGGAGACCGGCAAACGGGGTGGGGTAGTCGTCTTCATCGAGACGATGGGCCAACTCAGCCGCGGCCGCTTCGTCGAACGCCTCGAGGAGTTCCGGGGTGATCAGGACTGAGGAGACGGCAGTGGGGTCCACCAAGGCGGGAGGGCGTGAGTTTTCAGTGATAAGTTTCGCCCAGGGGGAATTAGCTCAGCTGGTAGAGCGCTGCAATCGCACTGCAGAGGTCAGGGGTTCGAGTCCCCTATTCTCCATCTGAGCGACCGAACAACCCAGTCACTGGCGGCATTGGAGCCAGATCAGCGTCCTTCCCAATCCCTTGAATGGGATTCCCCCTGCGCGTGCAATCGGGTCCAGCTGATGGGCCTCCTTTGATGGTTCACGACCCAATTCAGCCTTCAAGCTCAAGCTTCAACCCATGGAGCTGCCCCAGCTCAAGCACCTGGGCGGCGGCGACGACCTCAAGATCAAAGCGGCAGAGTGGTGCCTGGTCCGGCGGCGATCGCCACAGGAAGGGCGCCTGCAGCCCTCGGGGCGCACGCGAGCCGCGCTGAGAGATCCTCGGAGGTTCGGATGGTCCAGCTCGAAAACGATCAAGGCCAGCCCCAAGAGCTTCTTGACGCCCTGGGCGACGGCCTCGGCTCGCTCGGTCCTGGGCTGCCTGGGGCTGATCGCCCGTTGGACGATGGCGGCTGCCAGAACAGCTGTGGCCCCAGTGGTGTGGGTTTCTGGGCTGTCAACAGCCAGCCGCACGCCGGCTTCGCAGCGCAGCGAGCTGGGGCAGCAGGCTGGAGAGAGGCGCCTTGGCCTCCGCGGCCGCGACCGGAACAACGAATGAGACGATCGAAGGCCATCCCTAGGGCGTTCGGGTTTGGAGGACCGATTTCGAGTTCCTCAGCTCCGACCCCCCATGCCGTTTCCCCTCTCGTTGGAAGCAGCCAGGCACGGCCATGGCTGTTAGAGCTTTCGTTTCGGGGGAACGATGACCACTGAAGCGGGCGAAGCGCCACACCCCTGGGCTTTCCGGTGGCCGGCTGAGATCCTGTGATCCAACTCTTCTGACCAGCTCAACCCCCATGCCGTGGACCCCTGAAGCGGAAGCCAAGCTCAAGGAGATCCCCTTCTTCGTCCGTCCGGCGGTGCGACGGCGCATCGAGTCCCTCGCCAGCGACGCCGGCCTGGAGGTGATTGACGTCAGCTTCTACGAATCGGCCAAGCGTCAGTTCGGCCAGAAGTGAAGGGCCCGACCGAAGGCGTTGGAACCACAGCAAAACCTCCCGGGACGGCGATGGGGTAAAAGAGAGGTCGGTCGAGGCTCCGTTTCTTCATGTCGCAGTCCAAGCGCGAACAGGTGGTCAGCCATCTGCGCTACATCCGTCAGGAGCTGCGGGAGATGCATCAGGGCGTGATGGACGACGGACTGCTGCCCGAGGCCGGTGAGGTGCGGGGTGTGATGGCCCAGATGGAAGCACTGCTGGAACTACTGGAGGGCAAGGGCTCCCGCAAGAACAAGGATGCCGACGGCTGAAATCGTCGGTCTGACCCTTGACAAATCAGGCCGCATCTGACGGCTTGCCTGGGGGAGGCCCCCAGGCTTTTCTGTAGCCGTTCCCATCATTCCGGCCCGGGCTTCGCCCGGGCTGTTTTATTGGAATCCCCTATCGGTGGTGGGTGAAGACCACCAGGACGCCAGAAATGGTGTAGACAAGGGCCGGCAGGATGCCAGGCCGGGTGATGGGGATCATCCAGGGGGCCGTCCTGCCCCCCTCTTCCCACCCAGGGTCGTGGCTCGAGTGCAACAAACCCGATTGCACCTGAGCCTGGCCCGATCGGGCCAACGGCTGCAGTCGTGGGCTCAGAACCCCTGGCGACGGATCTCTCTGCTGCTGATCGTGCTGCTGAGCGCTTTCGCCTGCGGGAATGCCGTGACAACGATCACCGGAGCCCTGGACCTGCTGGATCCGGTGGGGGCCCTGGTGTGCGTGGTCTTGGTGGAGTTGGCCATCCGCCTGCGGCGGCCCCTGCTGGTGGAAGGAGGAGATCCCCTGCCTCTGCAACTGCTCGACATGGCCCGCATCGGCCTGCTCTACGGGCTGCTGATGGAGGGCTTCAAGCTGCTCTGAGGCTTTCCCCCAGGGGGCCGATGCGCTCGGCAACGGCCCCCTGGGGGATCGCACGCAGCTAGCGGAGTTCCCTGCTGCCTTCCTGATCGGCGGCGGTCAGCAGGTAGAGCAGCGCCATGCGGACCGGGATGCCGTTGCGCACCTGCTCCTCCACCAGGCTGCGCTCTGGGTCTTCGAGCAGGGCGCCGCTGAGCTCCACCCCCCGGTTCACAGGCCCTGGGTGGAGCACAGGCACCGCCTTCCCCAGGCGCGCCAGCCGGGCGTGGTCGAGACCGAACTGGCGGTGGTAGGTGTCCAGGCTGGTGAGCAGGTGCTGGTGCATGCGTTCCTTCTGCAACCGCAGGGTCATCACCGCATCCGCCCCCTCCAAGGCCCGCTCGAGCTGGCGCTCGATCCGCACCCGGCCGCGGCCGCTCACCGGGTCCTCGGCCTGACCCGGCGGCGGCGCGTCGACGAAGGCGGCGAAGGCGTCCGGCAACAGGGTGGCGGGACCGCAGAGCACCACTTCGGCGCCGCAGGCCGTCAGGGCCCAGAGGTTGGAGCGGGCGACGCGGGAATGGAGCACATCCCCCACGATCACGATCCTGCGGCCCGAGAGGGCCTCAAGGGTGGGGTCGTCGGGAGCGAAGTGACGCGCCAGGGTGAACAGATCCAGCAGCCCCTGGCTGGGGTGGCTATGGAGTCCGTCGCCGCCGTTGAGCACCGCCACCCGCTCGCCGCTGGCCTCCAGGGCCCGGGCCAGGCTGGCGGGCACATGGGCGCAGCGATGGCGCACCACCAGCACATCGGCCCCCATCGCCACATAGGTGCGGGCGGTGTCCAGCAAGCTCTCCCCCTTGCTCAGGGAGCTGGAGGCGGGAGCGAAACTCTGCACATCGGCGGAGAGGCGCCGAGCCGCCAACTCGAAGCTGCTGCGGGTGCGGGTGCTGGCCTCGAAGAAAAGGGACACCACCAGGCGCCCCTGCAGGGCCGGCAGCCGGCGGGAGCCGCTGCTCGGCAGGTTGCGGAAGCGTTGGGCCAGCTGCAGCACGGTGGCGAAATCATCGCGGCTGAACGCCGCCAGATCGAGCACATGGCGGTGGCTCCAGCGGCTCATCGGTCGATGGCCCCCTGAAGACTCCAGGCCTTGGATGGGGCTGGTGGCCGATCCCCCGGTGCCCGGCGGCTGACACTCCGGCTCGCCCGCAGATACCAGCGCCAGGGCAACTCCTGACCCCGGGAGACCCCGATCCGCGTGGTCTGCACAAGATCCAGGGGTTCCGGCAACCCCGCGGGGCGGGGGGCCAGCCAGAGGCCACTGTCCAGCGTGGCCGGCAGGCCGTCATGGGAGCGATCGAAGCCAAACCAGCGCGCCAGCAGACCGGGGCCGGCGGCGCTGCGTTCACCCCCCTCCGGCAGGGCCATGGCCCGCAGCAGGACGCCGCTGGCCCAGTCGCTGTGGGCGGTCACCACGTTCACGCAGTGATGGATCCCGTAACTCACGTAAACGTAGAAGCGGGCGGGCGCTCCGAACAGGGTCTCATTGCCTGGTGAGCGGCGACGGTGGCCGTGGCAGCCCGGTTCGCTCTGGTCATAGGCCTCGGCTTCCACCACCACACCCCAGGTGTGGGAACCATCGGCGAAGCGGCGCACCAGCAGGCAGCCCACCAGGTCGGGGGCCACCTGCTCAGCGGCTCGCTCGAAGAAGGCAAGCGGCAGCGCCTGATCGGCAGCGGCAGGGATGGAACGACTCACGGGGCCATGATGCTTGGGACCGAGGCCGCCGGCATGGGAGCTTCTGATCCCGCCCTGATCACGATCCTGGAGATCAAGGCCGAGCGTCTTGATGGGGCGGGGAAAACCAATCTGGAGCGGGAACTGGCGCTGCTGAACGCCACCCTGGACGCCAGCGGCCTGGCCATTGATGCGCAGCTCCAAGGGGCGCTCAGGCCGGTGAACCTGGAGCTCTGGACGATCGAAGACGACATTCGTGAGTAGGACGCCGGCAGGAGTTCAATGCCGCCTTCATCGCCCTGGCCCGTGCCGTCTACGTCACCAACGACCGGCGGGCGGCACTGATACGGCAGCTCAACCTGCACCATGGTTCAGCCCTGATCAAGGAAAAGTCGTATCGCCCCTCTTGAGGCTGCCCCTAAGAAAGCCGCCCCAACCCGGCGACCTCAATGATCGACGAAACCTGTGAAGGGATGCCGCCAAAGCCCCCTGTCGGGGCCAGAATGCAAGGATCTCGTTTCAGATTCGGTGTCCCTCGCCCTCTCCGGCTTCAATCTCGGCACGGTGCTGCTTGCCGGCAGCGGCCTGTTCGTTCTGGCCACGCTCTACTTCGGCACCCGGGGTGGCTACTACAACACCGACGACTACCACGGCAACGGCACGGCCCACTGATCTGCGCCGAATGATCTGCGTCGACTGAGCCTCAGGGCCTCATCCCTGGCTGCGCAACTGCTCCGACTCCGGACAGTCTTCGGCCGTTTCCAGATCCTCGGCCAGGGCCGTGCGGCTGAAGAAGGCCAGGCGGGTGCTCACCGCACCGATGGAATCCAGACGCACACTTTCCTCCCAGCTGTGCAGCTCGTCGTCTTCCTCGGCGTCGTAGCGCAGGGTGACCAGGTCGCCTTCAAGCTCGACCACCAGGGCCTTTTCGATCCAGCGCTGCTGGTCCCGAAGAAACACCCACACCGGGCGCTTCTCACAGCAGAAGCGATGGAGCTTGCGGTGAAGCATGGGGCCTCCGGCGCCTGCACGGCTCCGTCCGGATCCAGTCCGGTCGTTCACGATCCTAGGGATGATGGTCCCATTCGCGCCCGATTCCCCCGCGCGCTTTCCCCGCCAGCCGTGCCCGAACCCTCTCAGCCCTCCAGCACCGAAACGATCCGCCTCCAGCTGCGCAGCTGGCCCGAGGTGGAGTCCTACCTGGGGCGCCACAAGGGGGTGATCGTGCCCCTGGGCTCCACCGAGCAGCACGGCCCCACCGGCGCCATCGGCACCGATGCCCTGACCGCCGAGGCGGTGGCCCTTGAGGTGGGGCGCCGCACCGGCGTGCTGGTGACCCCCACCCAGGCCTTCGGCATGGCCGAACACCACCTGGGCTTCCCCGGCACGATCAGCCTTCAACCCTCCACCCTGCTGGCCGTGCTTCACGACGTTGTGCTGTCCCTGGCGCGGCACGGCTTCGAGCGCATCTACGTGATCAACGGCCACGGCGGCAACATCGCGACCACCCGGGCGGCCTTCGCCCAGGCCCATGCCAGCGCCGCCAGTCGGGGCCTGGCCAACGCTGGGCGCCTGCGCTGCAAGCTGGCCAACTGGTTCACGGCCGGCCCGGTGATGCAAACGGCACGGGATCTCTACGGCGAGCGCGAGGGGCACCACGCCACCCCCAGCGAAATCGCCCTGACCTTGCATCTGGAGCCCAGCCTGGTGGCCAAGCAGCGCCCCCTGCCGGTGCCAGCCCCGGCCGGTCCGATCCATGGACCGGAGGATTTCCGTCGCCGCCACCCCGACGGACGCATGGGCTCCGATCCTTTCCTGGCCTCAGCGACGGATGGGGCGCGCTTCCTCAACGAAGCCGCCACCGCACTGGCAGCCGATCTGGAGGCTTTTCTGAGCGATGACCCCGCCGCCGCCGATTAGTTTGGCGAGCAGATCCCGGCCCCTGGCGCGGGCCCTGAGGTTCCATGAGCAAGATCACCGCCGACGACGTACGCAAGGTGGCCAAACTGGCTCGCCTTGACCTCCCTGAGGAGAAGATCGCCACCTACACCAGTCAGCTGGAGCGAATCCTCGACTACGTGGCTCTCCTGGAGCAGGTGGACACCACCGGCGTGCCCCCCACCACCCGGGCCGTGGAAGTGGTCAACACCACCCGCGAGGATCTCGTTGTGCCTACTCCGGTGCGTGAGGACCTGCTGGAGCAGGCGCCCCAGCGGGAGGGGGACTTCTTCCGGGTGCCGAAGATCCTGGCGGACTGACGCCCCCGGGGGGCGCCGAAGCACACGGCCCTGGGGCCTTTCAGCGCAGCGGCGAGACGGCCGTGCGGTGCAGCAGTTCGAGCACGTGGCGGCGGGAACGGAAGGTGGGCATCAGGGCGGCCAGGGGACGCAGCTTGCTGCGCCGCCGGCGGTGGCTGCGGATGCCCAGCAGGATGTCGTAGAGCACGTTGAGCATGTCGGTTCGGCTCTCGAAGATCCCCAGCCGCTGGGGCGAGCCTTTCGCATCAAGCAAGGGCTTGGTGGCCCGGTAGGCCGCCTGGTATTCGAACCAGGGGATCGAGGGCCAGAGGTGATGCACCAGGTGGTAGTTCTGACCGAGGATCAGAATGTTCATCAACCTGCCGGGATACACCCGGGCGTTGTGCCAACGGCTGCGTGATTGGAAGGGTCGGTGGGGGAGGTAGTCGAAGAACAGCCCCAGGGTCACCCCCAGCATCAGGGCGGGGGCGAACCAGCAATTGAAGACAAAATCGATGAAGCCGTATTTGATCGAGGCCAGCACGATCGTCAGGAAAAGGCCGCGCGCAAGGCCCCACTCAAGCAATTCATTGTGACGCCAAAGGCGCCGCCGGAAGAAGAAAACCTCGTGGTAGAAAAAGCGCGGGGCAATCAGCCACAGCGGACCAAATGTGGAGACGATGTGGTCCGGATCGTGCTTCGGATCGTTCACATGGGCGTGGTGCTGCAGGTGCACCCGGGTGAACACCGGAAAGCTGAACCCCAGTAGAAAGGCCGAGCCATGCCCCATCAGCGCGTTGCCGAAACGGCTGGGGTGGGCGGCGTTGTGACAGGCGTCGTGGACAACCGTTCCCTCCAGATGCAAGGCCAGAAATCCCGTGGCCAACAAGGCCGGCAGGGGCCAGCCCCCCACGAACCAGCCCCAGATCGTCAGACCCGCCAGGGCATAGCCCCCCAGAAACAGCCCCACGGTGGGATTCCATGGCGTCGGCGCATCCAGAAACTCCCTTGGCACAGAGCGCAGCGCGTGGGGCGAGAGCTCAAGGGCCAAGGGCCGATCAGGCGAAGGGTGCAGAGCTTGCGTCATTGCCCGGGGCCGCACCTGCCAACCAATCGACGCACCACCATAAGGAGAATTCGATCCATGCCCACCGGGGGACTTGAACCCCCACGACCAAAGCCACTGGTACCTAAAACCAGCGCGTCTACCAATTCCGCCAGGTGGGCAGGTCTCGACTGTAGGGACCGGCCCAGAATGGTGGTGCTCCACCCTGCTTTCCCATGCTTGCCATCGTCGGTGGGACCCTGGCGCTGCTGCTGGGGGTCCTGGCCCTGTTGCTGCCGCTGCTCACCTCCGAGTTGAGCCGACCCCGCGATGCCTTCTGGGGCGCCGTGGTGCTGCTGCTCGGACTAGTGCTGGTGACCAGCGCCGACCGGCTCACGGGCGCGCCGATGCTGGCGGTGCTCTGCGGCGGCTTGCTGATCGGCCGGCTGGGCACCGAGGTGGTCCAGCTGCGCTGGCGCCAACTCAGCCCAGAGGAGCAGCAGCGCCTGGCCTCGAGCGAGCGCTGGCGTACGGCCCTCTCGGAACTGGCCACCACCGTGGCCCGGCTGCTGAGCCAGGGGGGGCAGGCGGCCTCCAGCCTGCGCCAGGCCCTGGCGCCCCAGCCAAAAACCACCACCAAGCGCTGGGTGCGGCCGGAGCCGAATGCGGCAGAAGCGCCCCCGGTCACTGGCCGCAGCGAAAGCGGTTCAGGGGACGCAAACGTTGGGGAGGCCGCCCCGAATGTCGCCGGCATGGAGCGGAGCCAGGAAACCAGCCGTGGGCCTGAGGTCGTCGCGGTGAGCTCCTTTGCGGCCATCGATGCCCTGATCGAGGCCCACAACGGCGGAGAGGCGGCCCCACCAGAGCGCCCGGACCAGGCCACCGCAGGCTGAACCCTCCTGCGGCAAGCGGGGCCGTGGCTTTCCCTCCCCAGGGTCGATAATCCCCAGTTGCTGCCCCCCGGCGCCGTGACCGCCAGCCCGGTCTCCTACAAGGACACGCTGAACCTGCTGCAGACGCCCTTCGGCATGCGGGCCAACGCCAAGGTGCGCGAGCCGGAGCTTCAGGCCCTGTGGGCGGAGTGGGGCCTCTACGAACGCCTCAGCACCGCCAACACCCTCCCCGGCGGCGGCGTCGAGACGTTCACGCTCCACGACGGCCCCCCCTACGCCAATGGGGCCCTGCACGTGGGCCACGCCCTCAACAAGATCCTCAAGGACATCGTCAACAAGCACGCCCTGCTGCGGGGGCAACGGGCCCGGTTCGTGCCTGGCTGGGACTGCCACGGGCTGCCGATCGAACTCAAGGTGCTCCAGAGCCTGAGCAGCGACGAGCGCCAGGCGCTCACCCCCACCTCCCTGCGCCAGAAGGCCCAGGCCTACGCCCGTGAGCAGGTGGCAATCCAGAAGGCGGGCTTCGTGCGCTGGGGCATCTGGGCCGACTGGGAGCGCCCCTACCTGACCCTGGACAAGGCCTACGAAGCCGCCCAGATCGAAGTGTTCGGGCGCATGGTGCTGGCCGGCCACATCTACCGCGGCTTCAAGCCGGTGCACTGGAGCCCCAGCTCCCGCACCGCCCTGGCCGAAGCCGAACTCGAGTATCCCGAAGGCCACACCTCCCCGAGCGTCTACGTGGCCTTCGAAGTGGTCGAGCTGCCGGCGCCGCTGGAGGCGACGCTGGCGTCCGCCGGTGTGGCGGTGGAGGCCGGTTCCCTTGCTGTGGCCATCTGGACCACCACTCCCTGGACCCTGCCCGCCAACCTGGCGGTGTCGGTGAACGGCGCCCTCGACTACACCGTCTGCCGGGTGGCGCGAGCGGATGGCGACGAGGACTCAGGCCGCCAGCTGATCGTGGCCGCCGAGCTGGTGGAGAGCCTTCGCGGCGTGCTGGGGCTTGAACTGGAACCGATGGTCTCCCTCAAGGGCGCCGAACTTGAAGGCATCCACTACCGCCATCCGCTGCTGGAACGCCTCAGCCCTGTGGTGATCGGAGGCGATTACATCACCACCGAAACAGGCACGGGGCTGGTGCACACCGCCCCCGGCCACGGCGTCGACGACTTCAACACCGGCAAGGCCTACGGCCTACCCGTGCTCTGCCCCGTGGACGAAGCCGGAAACCTCACCGCCGAAGCCGGCCCCTTCGCCGGCCTCAACGTGCTCACCGGCGCCAACGGCGCGATCATTGACGCCCTGGAGGCAGCTGGCGCCCTGCTCAAGCAGGAGCGCTACGCCCACCGCTACCCCTACGACTGGCGCACCAAGAAGCCCACCATCTTCCGCGCCACTGAACAGTGGTTCGCCTCGGTGGCAGGCTTCCGCGAGCAGGCCCTCGCGGCGATCGATCAGGTGGAGTGGCTGCCGGCCAGCGGCCGCAACCGCATCGAGGCGATGGTGCGCGATCGGGGCGACTGGTGCATTTCACGCCAGCGCACCTGGGGGGTGCCGATCCCGGTCTTCTATCACCGCAGCAGCGGGGAGGTGCTGCTGGATCAGGCCAGCCTGGCCCACGTGCAGCAACTGATTGCCCAGCACGGCTCCGACGTGTGGTGGGAGCGCGACGAGACCGAGCTGCTGCCACCGGAGCGTGCCGCCGAAGCGGAGCAGTGGCGCAAGGGCACCGACACGATGGACGTGTGGTTCGACTCCGGCTCCTCCTGGGCGGGTGTGCTCGGGGGTCTGAAGGACGGCAGTGGCCTGGGCGAGGACCTCAACTACCCGGCCGACCTCTACCTGGAGGGTTCCGACCAGCACCGGGGCTGGTTCCAATCCAGCTTGCTCACCTCGGTTGCCGTCAACGGCCACGCCCCCTACCGGCGGGTGCTCACCCACGGCTTCACCCTCGATGAGAAGGGCCGCAAGATGAGCAAATCCCTGGGCAACGTCGTCGATCCAGCGGTGCTGGTCGAGGGGGGAAAAAACGAGAAACAGGAGCCCGCCTATGGCGCCGATGTGCTGCGGCTGTGGGTGAGTTCCGTCGATTATTCCGCTGACGTGCCCCTGGGGCCAGGGATCGTCAAACAGCTGGCGGATGTCTACCGCAAGGTGCGCAACACGGCTCGCTACCTGCTCGGCAACCTGCACGATTTCGACCCGCGGCCCGTCAGCGAAGGCGGTGATGCTGTGGCGTTCGCCGATCTACCCCTGCTGGACCGCTGGATGCTGCAGCGCACGGCCCAGCTGATCGAGGAGGTGGGCGGTCACTTCGAGAGCTTCGAGTTTTACCGCTTTTTCCAGGCGCTGCTGAACTTCTGTGTCGTCGACCTCTCCAACTTCTACCTCGACATCGCCAAGGACCGCCTCTATGTCAGCGGGGCGGCGGCGTTCAGGCGCCGCAGCTGCCAGACGGTGCTGGCGCTGGTGGTCGAACGGCTGGCGGGACTGATCGCACCTGTGCTCTGCCACATGGCCGAGGACATCTGGCAGAACCTGCCCTACCCGGTGGCGGAGCGATCGGTGTTCGAGCGGGGCTGGCCGGTGGTGCCCGCCGATTGGCGAAGCGGCGATGAACAGGACTGCTCGGCGGTGATGCAGCTGCGGGAGCTGCGGGCCCAGGTGAACCGCCAACTGGAAGACGCCCGCGCCCAGGGGGCGATCGGCTCCTCGCTCGAAGCCCAGGTGCAACTGGAGCCCGCGGCCGGCGCAGCGGGAGAGCCCTGGCGGGCGGCCCTGGCGACGCTTCAGGCCAGTGCCCATCCGGAGGTGGACAACCTGGTCGACTGGCTGCTGGTGTCGAAGCTGCAGGTGGGTGGAGAGCCCATGGCCGCCCCCCTGGCCGAAGCCACCGAAGCTGGCCTCAGCGTGCGCATCGCCCGGGCCGACGGCCACAAATGCGAGCGCTGCTGGCACATCGAACCCGACGTGGGTCAGCACAGCGGCCATCCCCTGCTCTGTGGCCGCTGCGTAGGGGTGCTGGCCGGCGTGGCGCGCTGAGGTGCGCCCCCTAGCGCCAGGCCTCGGGATCCAGATACCGCTCGACCGCCGCCGGACCCGCCAGAAGCCTCTCTGCACCGGGGCTCAGGGGTCCTTCCAGCAGCTCGGCCGCCGTGATCTCCGCGCCCCCCGGCAGGGCCGGCTGGTCGGGATCGAAGGCGGTGGGATGGGTGATGCTGCTGGAGAAGCCCCGGAAGATCAGCAGCTCGAAGGCTTCGCCCGCCCCGTCCCCCTCCGCCGGAAGGGTGCCCCGCAGGCGCAGCACCCGGTCGGGATGCTCGCGGCTGATCGCTTCGAGGGCCCCAAGCATCAGAACTCTCCGGCCACGCGCCCCTGCTTGGGCAGCCGCACCAGCAGCCACTGCAGCAGGCCCACCAGGTAGGCCACCAGACCCAGGTAGCCCACAAAGACCGCAAAGGATGGTGTCCAATCGGCCCCGAAGACGAAATTGAACAGCCGCGCCAGACCCACATTGAGCCCCTTCGGCGCCTCCAGCCACACCTGGCAGGCGGGACGCGACACCGAACCCCAGGCGCAGCCCAGGGCGGTGGCGCTGAAGCCCGCGCCGATCAGGGCGAACAGGGTGAGTCCCCAGCGCCAGGCACGCACGGTGAACGGCAACGGCCGCCAGGGGGGGAGATCAGCCAGTTCCTCGTTGATGTCGACCCAGAACCAGAGCGAGGCGATGATCAGCAGCTGGGCCACCACCCCGAGCAGATAGCCCAGGGGCTTGCCGTCGGTCATCAGCAGCACCGTGACCACCAACAGGCTGGCCACCTTCCAGTAGATGGTCAGCAGACGCAGCATCGCCCCCTCCCGCCGCACGGCCGCCCAGATCAGCAGCACCAACGGCAGACCGATGGTGAACACCACCGCCAGGCGGTAGTCGAGCCACACCAGGGAGCGGTAGAGCAGATCCGGCACAGAGGTGGTTCAACAAGGCGTCATTATCTGTTGCGCCCTGCAGATGTAGGGTCCGCCCATGGCTCCGTTCCCCTTGCTTTCCTGGTGGCGACCGGACGGTGAGTCGGCCCTCTGCCGCACCGCCACAGCCAGCGACGCCTCCCTGGAGGCGGCGGTGGGGACCGTGGTTCGCGAACTGGACAGCCGCGCCTTCAGCGCCGCGCGGCCCGCCGACCTGGCCCTGGTGTTCTGCTCCACCAGCTACGCCAGCGACCTGCCGCGGCTGCTGCCGCTGCTGCGCGCCCACCTGCACGCTCGCCACTGGATCGGCTGCGCCGGGGCCGGTGTGGTGGTCACCGACGCCTCCGGCGCATGCCATGAACTGGAGCAGCAACCAGCCCTAGGGGTCACGCTGCTGCGGCTCCCCGGCGTTGAATTGCAGCCCTTCGTCCTCGACACCGAGCAGCTTCCCGACCTGGATGGGGCCGCCCAGCCCTGGATCGACTGGGTGGGGGCCGACCCGGGCGCAGCCCGCTCGATGCTGCTGTTCGTGGACCCCACCAGCTCGGGCCTCAACGACCTGATCAATGGCCTCGACTATGCCTTCCCCGGCCTGGCCAAGGTCGGCGGCATCGCCGGTCACCACAGCGCCGACCATGGCTCCCTGTTCTCAGGCGACCGCGTGCACACCGGCGCGGTGGGCTGCCTGATCGGCGGGTCCTGGCGGCTGGATCCTGTGGTGGCCCAGGGCTGCAGACCGATCGGGCCGGTGTTCGAGGTGGAACGGGCGGAGCGGAACGTGGTGCTGCAGCTCAGTGCTGGTGAGCTGAGCAACACACCGGTGGCCTGCCTTCAGAGGGTCCTCGAAACCCTCACCCCCAGCGAGCGCGCGCTGGCGCGCCATTCCCTCTTCCTGGGGGTGGCCCGTAACGCCTTCAGCCTCGAGGGCGGCGGCCACGAGGCTGATGTTGCTTTCCTGGTGCGCAATCTGATCGGCATCGACCCACGCAATGGTGCCGTGGCGGTGGCGGAGCGCATGCGCGTGGGCCAGCAGGTGCAATTCCAGCTGCGGGATGCCGCCGCCTCACGCGATGAGCTCCAGCAGCTGCTGGTGCGCCAGCAGCAGCGCACACCACAACCCCTGGCGGCCCTGCTGTTCGCCTGTCTGGGCCGGGGCCAGGGGCTCTACGGCCAGCCCGACGGGGATGTGGCTGTGGCCCGGGAGCTGTTCGCTGGTCTGCCGATCGTCGGCGCCTTCTGCAATGGCGAGATCGGCCCCTTGGCAGGCAGCACCCAGCTGCACGGCTACACCGCCAGCTGGGGCTTCCTGGTGAACGAGCCCGCTCCGGAGGCCTGAGCCGATGGTGCGTCAGCACGTCAACCCCCTCGGCCGCTTCTACCAGCAGCCGCTGGTCCTGCCGCCCCCGGCAGAGTTGTTCGCGGCTCCGGATCAACCCCTGCATCTGGATGTGGGCTGTGCCCGCGGGCGCTTCCTGCTGGAGATCGCCCAGCGCCATCCCGAATGGAATTTTCTGGGCGTGGAGATCCGCCGCACTCTGGTGGCGGCCGCCGAGGCGGATCGCCGCGCCCTTGGGCTGACCAACCTGCGCATCCTGTTCTGCAACGCCAATGTCAGCCTCCAGGACTGGCTTGGGGCCTTGCCAAGCGGCCTGCTGCGCAGAATCAGTGTGCAATTCCCCGACCCCTGGTTCAAGAAAAAGCACCGCAAACGACGGGTGCTGCAACCGGCGCTGCTGCGCGCCTTCGCCGCCGCCCTGGAGGGGGGCGAAACGGCGGGGGAGCTGTTCCTGCAGAGCGATGTGCTGGCCGTGATCGAGCCAATGGTGACCCTCTGCGAAGCCAGCGGCTGTTTCGATCGCCCCGCCGGCGACGGCCGACCCTGGCGCCAGGACAACCCCCTGCCGGTGACCACCGAACGGGAGCGGCATGTGCTGGCCCAGGGTCTGCCCATCCATCGGGTGCTGTACCGGCGCAACGGCCAGCCCCTTTGCGACCTGGCCACCCTGGAGGCGGCGCGCGAGGCCGTCGATAATCCGGCCCTACCCACAGCGGCCACGGCCGCCGTGGTCCCAGCCGGCGCCTGAATGTCCCCAGCTCTTGCTCCCGTTCCTTTGCTGATGCGCTGGCAGGGGCTGCTGGCCGGATCAGCCCCTGGTCCCCTGGCCCGCCAGCTGCCCACCGTGGCTGGCCTGGTGCTCTGCGCCCTGATGGCGGGCATGCCCCTGGTCACCCGCGGGGGGCTGAGCCTGCTGATCCTGGCCTCAGGGTTGATCTGGGTGCTCTGGGCCCTTCGCACCCCGCCCGGGCCGATCGGAGCGATCAGTGGCTGGCTGCTGCTGGCGCTCGGAGTGAGCGTGCTCGCCACCGGCTTCTCTCCAGTGCCCAAGGAAGCGCTGCAGGGGCTGTTCAAGCTGGTGAGCTACCTGGGGGTCTATGCCCTGATGCGCCAGCTGCTGGCGAGCGAGCCGGTCTGGTGGGACCGGATCGTGGCGGCCCTGCTGGCGGGCCAGCTGGTTTCGTCTGTGATCGGGATCCGTCAGCTCTACGGCGACACCGATCAACTGGCCCGCTGGGCGGACCCCAACTCCGTGGCCGATGGCACGATCCGCATCTACGGACCCCTGGAGAATCCCAACCTGCTGGCGGGTTATCTGCTGCCGATCCTGCCCCTGGCGGTGGTGGCCCTGATCCGCTGGCGGCGACCCGCCCCGCGCCTGTTCGCCCTGACCTCGCTGGTGCTGGGCGCCACCGCCACCTACTTGAGCTACAGCCGCGGCGGCTGGCTGGGGATGCTGGCCGCCCTCGGGGCGATCACCCTGCTGCTGGTGCTGCGCGCCACCCGTCACTGGCCGCCCCTCTGGCGACGCAGCCTGCCGCTGCTGCTGCTGCTGCTTGCGGTGGCGGCCCTGGTGGTGGCGGTGACCCTGGTGGAACCGCTGCGGATTCGCCTGCTCAGCCTGATGGTGGGCCGCGAGGACAGCTCGAACAATTTCCGGGTGAACGTCTGGAATGCGGCGATCGAGATGATCAACGATCGGCCCTGGCTGGGAATCGGCCCTGGCAACAAGGCCTTCAATGCCGTCTATCCCCTCTACCAGCAGCCCAAATTCAACGCCCTTAGCGCCTATTCCGTACCCCTGGAGCTACTGGTCGAAGGCGGCGTTCCTGGGTTGCTGGCGGTGCTCGGGCTGCTCTGGACCAGCGTGCGCATCGCCCTGGGGCAACTCAAGGGGGAGGCCGCCTTCGCCCTGCCCGCCCTGGCGGCCCTGGCGGCAATCGCGGGCCTGGGGGTGCAGGGCATCCCCGACACGATCTTCTTCCGCCCGGAGGTGCAGCTCACCGGTTGGTTCTGCCTGGCCACCCTGGCGGTCACGGCCCGCTCACCGCGGGGAACCTGACAGGCCAGCCGCCTTCTTTCGCCGACCTGGGCCATGACAGACCTCATCGCCGGCCTGATCGCCGGCTTCGACGCCGGCCAGACCCACACCAGCTGTCGCCTTGCCTTGGTGACCGCCGACGGAGTGATCCAGCCGGTGGCAAGCGGTGAGGGTCCGGGGGTCAGCCATCTGGCGGCCGGCGGCGGCGAGGAGCGTTTTCTGGCCGCCCTGACCCTCAGCTACGCCGCCGCGCGCGCCGCCCTTGAGGAGGGCTCCAGGTCGTCCCTGGTCCTGGGCGCCGCCGTCGTCGGCGCCAGCGGTATCGAAACCGGCAGCGACCTGGAGCAGCGCGGCCAGGCCCTGATCGCCCAAGCCCTGGGGCTGCCGCTCGAGCGGGCGCGGGCCAGCGGTGATGAGCGCACGGCCCTGCTGGGGGCCTGCGGCAACGACGCCGGCATCCTGGTGATCAGTGGCACGGGCTCGATCGCCCTGGGGCAGGACGGCCGCGGCCACCACCACCGCTGCGGAGGCTGGGGCTGGCAGCTGGACGGGGCCGGATCGGCCATGGACCTGGGCCGCGATGGCCTGGCCCTGAGCCTGCGCATGGCCGATGGACGTCTGCCTGACAGCCCCCTCCGCGCCAGCCTCTGGGCCGCCCTGGCCGATGCCGAAGGGGCAACGGCCGCCACGATCTCGGCCGCATGGATCAAGGCCAAGGTGGTGGATCCCCAGTTCGGGCCGGCTGGCTTCGCCCGCCTGGCCCCAGCGCTGAGCCGACTGGCGGCTGGCGGCGATCCCGATGCGGGCCGGATCATGCAGCATTCCGCCGAAGCCCTGGTGGAGCTGGTGGCGGGAGTCGCCGCCAGGCTGGAACTGACGGCCCCGGCCGTGTTCGCCACGGGGGGTGCACTGACGCACCTCGATCAGCTCAGAAACCGTTTCGCGGCCGTGCTCCAGAGCACCCTGCCCGCCTCACGGCTCAAGGAACCCGCAGGCGATGCCCTGGCGGGGGCCCTCCAACGGGCCGCTGCCCTGCTCAGCTCCGGTTGAGACTCGCCTCGGCCAGATCCGCCAGGTGGCGCGACCAGTGCTCCACCTCCCGCTGCTGGGCGGCCTCCACCATCACCCGCAGCAGGGGCTCGGTGCCACTGGCCCGCACCAGCACCCGCCCGGATCCAGCCATCGAGGCCTCGGCCTGCTCCACGGCGGCGCGCAGGGGCTCGCAGCTCTGCCACTGCTGGCGCCGCTGGCGATCGGGAACGGTGACGTTCAACAGAATCTGGGGGTAGGGCCTGAAACTGGTGTCCAGCCAGTCGGCCAGGGAGCCTCCCCCGGCAGCGATGAGCGTGGCCACCTGCAGGGCCGTGAGCAGCCCATCGCCGCTCATGCCGTGGCGGGCCGAGAGGATGTGACCCGATTGCTCACCCCCCAGGGCCGCCCCAGAGGTCTCCATGGCGGCATGGACGTACTGATCGCCCACGGCGGTGCGCTCGAGCACGCCACCCCGCTGCTCCCAGGCCCGCTCGAAGCCGAGGTTGGACATCACCGTGGCCACGAGTCGATTCTCCGGCAACTGGCCGGCCTCCAGCAGGGCGCCGCCCCAGAGGTAGAGGATCTGATCTCCATCCACCACCCGGCCCTGGCCGTCCACCGCCAGCATGCGGTCAGCGTCGCCATCGAAGGCGAAGCCCATCGCCGCCCCCCGCTCCAGCACGGCCCGACGCAGGGCCTCCAGGTGGGTGCTGCCGCAGCCCACATTGATGCGGCGGCCGTCGGGAACGCCATGCAGCACCGTCAGATCAGCCCCTAAGGCCTCGAACACCTCAGCTCCGCAGGCCGTGGCCGACCCCCAGCAGAGATCGAGCACGATCGGCACCCCCTCCAGCCGCCCGCCGCCGACGCTGGCCCTGAGCGCCTCGCGGTAGTCGGCCATCAGGTCGCGGCGATCGCGCACGGCGCCGCAGGCGAGCTCCGCCAAAGGAACCGTGTGGGCGGTGGACTGACCCCGCAGGCCGGCCTCGATCGCCTGCTGCTGCTGCCGATCGAGCTTGGCGCCGGAAGCGCCGAACACCTTGATGCCGTTGTCGTGGGGGGGGTTGTGGCTGGCGGAAACCATCAGGCCACCGGCCGCCCCCTGGCGCCGGATCGTGCCAGGCACCGCCGGGGTGGGACAGAGCCCCAGGTCCCACACCTCCCGCCCGGCCGCGCTCAGGCCAGCGCTCAGGGCCGCGACCATCATCGGGCCGCTGGTGCGCGAATCGGAGCCCAGCACCACCGGACCCTGGGGCGGCAACACCTGGCCGCACCAGTAACCCACCTGCAGGGCCAGGGCAGGGGTGAGCTGGGTGCCCACCCGGCCGCGGATGCCGTCGGTGCCAAAGCCCGCGACGGCCGGTCCCAGGGGGGGACCCACCGGCGGGGGGGGCAGATCGGGCATCGCTGCGACTCGGCTGGCGATGAGGCTAAGCCGATCCGCCTGGCCCTCCAGGCGACTCAGCGCCAGCGGCGGGGCCACCAGGCCCAGCGCAGCAACTCGATCACCGCCCAGAGCAGCAGGCCGCCCACCACCCAGCCGGGCAACAGAATCAGCGGCCACCAGGAGCGCAGCAGCAGCACCAGACCCGCCGCCACCAGCACCATCAGGGCGCGGCGGCGCTGCTGCGCGCCAGGCAGGCTGCCCAGCCAGGGGGGCAAACGATCGCTCAAGGCCGTGGGCAGACGCATCGGGGCTTGATCGCTGCTCCCCAGAATGCCAACACTGCCAAGACCCCGTGAGCGAACCGCCCGCACCCGCAGCCCAGCGCCAGGGCCCCCTGCTGATCGCCCTGGGCTGCGCTGGCACCCTGGCGCTGCTGCTCAGCGGCCGCTGGGCCCTGCAGCAACGGCCGCCGCTCACCCCCGACAGCTCCAGCGCCCAACTGAGCTGGGTGCGCCATCGGGAGGTGGACCCGCAGCGGCGGCGGGAGGCCAGCCTGCTGCTGCTGGCGCGGGTCCAGGGAAACCCAGGCGAGCAGTACCAGCTCTTGGCGGGCCAGGGCTGGGGAGAGAGCACCCTGGCGGCGGTGGTCCTCAAAGAGCAGGCCCTGGCGGCCGAACGACGCGGTCGCAGCGGTGAGGCCGACGACCTCTGGAGCGAACTCTTGCGCCGCTTCCCGAACGATCCCGCCAGTGCCGACGCCCTCTACGCCCTTGGCCGACGGACACCGGCCCAACGGCTCGATCTGCTGCGCCGATTCCCGGCGCACCCGGCCGCCCTGGCCGGCGCTTTGGAGCTGGGTCCGGCGCCCGACCAGGCGAGATTGGGCACGCTGCACCTGGCCCGCTGGGGTCCCCGCTGGCCTGGCGCCGAAGCCCGCCTGCGGCGCGCCTGCGGCGCAAAGGCCGCTGGGCCAACGCCTGGGCAGCGGCGAACGCTGGCCCTTGCCCTCTCGGAGCTGGGGGATGGTGCCGCCGCCCTGGAGTGCCTGGGCAGGGTGAACCTGCTCGATTCCGCCGCGGCCCTCCGCCTTGGAGCGGCCCTGCTCAAGGGCGATGGGCCCCACCAGCGCAAAGGAGAGCTGCGATTGCTGGAGCTGGCCCGGCGCTGGCCGCAGACACCCCAGGCCCTGGAGGCCACTCGACTGCTCAGCCAGCAGCCGCGGCCTGAGGCCCTGACCCTGCTGGCTCAGTTGCCCGCTGAGCTGCGGGCCACGGCCCCGATCCAGGCGCGCCTGGTGCTGGAGCGAAACGGTGACTGGCGAGCGGTGCTGGGGCGCTGGCCCCGGGATCCCGCCAGCTGGGATCTGCAGTGGGAGCTGGCCCGGGGGCGGCTGCTCAAAGGACAGTGGCGTGAGGCCGCCGAGCTTCTGGGTGCTCTGAATCCAGCGCAGCTGGCCGCTCCCCTGGCGGCCCGCCAGCAATTCTGGCTGGGCTACACCCAGCGGCAACTGGGCCAGGATGCGGCAGCCCGGGCGATCTGGAAGCGACTGCTGAGCACCTCCCCCAGCGGCTACTACAGCTGGCGAGCGGCCCTGCAACTTGGCCAGACCGAGGCGGTGAATCCCCCCCCCCTCAGCGCGCTCAAACAGCCCCCCTGGCGCCCGCTGGCCAGCGGTGCGGCCGACTTGGACCTGCTCTGGCGGCTGGATCAGCGCCTGGAGACCTGGGAACGCTGGCGGAACCAGCGCCGCAACCGGCCTCCCCTTCAGCCCGAAGATCTGGTGGTGGAGGGACGGCTGCGACAGGGAGTGGGCGATGACTGGACGGGCCTCGCCCAACTGGAGCAGGCCCACCTGAGGCTCCCCGCCGGCAGCTGCCAGGCCCGGCAGGGGTTCGATCAGGACCTCCACCCGGTGCGCTTCGCGCCCCTGTTCCTGAGCGCGGGCGAGCGCGAGCGGGTGGATCCGGCGCTGCTGCTGGCGGTGACTCTGCAGGAATCCCGGTTCACGCCGGCGGTGCGCTCCGTCGCTGGCGCCGTCGGCCTGATGCAGCTGATGCCGGAGACCGCCGCCGAGCTGGCCGGCAAGCCCCTGAGCCTGGAGGCACTCAAACAGCCCGAAACCAACGTGTTCCTGGGGGCGCGCTACCTGCGCCAGCTGCTGAGCCAATGGCAGGGCGATCCCCTGCTGGCGGTGGCCAGCTACAACGCCGGCCCCGGCGCCGTCCAGGGTTGGCTCGGACCCCTGCTGCAGCAACATCCCGAGCTCTGGGTTGAGGCCATCCCTTATCCGGAAACCCGGCTGTACGTCAAAAAAGTGCTGGGCAACCGCTGGAGCTACCTGCGACGCGGCCGCGAACCGGCCTGCTAGTGGATTCGGATCAGGTTCTCGGCCTGCAGATGGGCACCAAGGCTCATCCCCAGCAGCACCAGCAGACTCAGGACGAGGGCCCCCAGCAGGGGCGGTGGCACAACGCGTTGACGGATCAGGTCCAGGCGGGCCAGCAGCACGGAACAGGCCAGGATCACCACATCGGCCAGCACGTTGAGATGGAGCAGGTAGAGCCCCCCGGTGATCACCATCAGCAGGGTGACCACCAGGGTGATCGCCTTGCTGGCGGCCATCAGCAGTGAGAGCTGGCGCATGAGCAGATCCGGCATGGCGCAGACCATGACCACCATCAGGGTCTGCAGGCACTGAAACGGCCAGTAAATGTTGTAGGCGAGCCAGATCCCCTGGGCCGCTTCCAGTGAGGGGAGTTGGCGTTCCGCCATCCATTGGGCCCCCATGTAGACGCTGACCGCCAGCAGCAGCAGCGTCATCGGCGCCCGGATCGGCAGGGTCAGGTAGCGGAGCATCGTTCTCAGGAGGGTCTTGTCTCAGGGCCTTCGGCTTCCAGGCAGCACCGTATCGGCGGCCGGCCGGTCGAGCACCAGAGCAATGGCCTCCAGCGGGCAACTGGGGATGCACTGCTCGCACACCAGGCAGATCTTGGCGTCGAAGTGCAGCCGCCAGCTCGGAGCGCGACTGGTCAGCGCGCCACTGGGGCAGACGCTCGAGCAGATGCCACAGTCGACGCAGCGCGCTGGGTCGATACGGATCTCCCCGGGGGCCCGGTTCAATCCGAGGCCCAGGCTCTCCAGCCACAGCTCCGCCGCATCCAGCTCGTCGATGTCGCCGGAGAGCTCCACCACCATGGTGCCGCTCTGATTCGGGGCCACCTGGGCCCGAAGGATCTTTGCGGCGATGTCGAAATCGACCGCCAACCGATAGGTGATCGGCTGATGCACCGCTTGGCGGGGGAAATGAAGGGTGAGGCGGCGTTTCACGCGGTTCGACCCATCTCCTGGAGGCTAACGCTGCCAGAGTGCGACAACATCCGTCCTGCACTGACTGTGTCCGGCGACCCCTCCCCCTCCCCAGCGGCCGGCGCCGCCACATCCCTGGGCCGAAGGGAGCAGATCCTGCTGGCGCTGATCGCCGCCCTGCTGGCGGTGGTGGTGCTCGTCTCCCAGGGGGGTCTGCGCAGGGAAGCACCCCTGGAGCGCCTGGCCCGCCAGTCGCTCGATCTGCCCGTGGCCCTGAGCGACGGACGACCCACCTTGGTGGAGTTCTATGCCGACTGGTGCGAGGCCTGCCGGGCGATGGCTCCGGCGATGGAAGCGATCGAAGATCATCACCACGGCGAACTGGATGTGGTGCTGCTCAACGTCGACAACCCCCGCTGGCAGGGCGAGGTCGAGCGCTATGAGGTCAACGGCATTCCCCAGCTGGAACTCTTCGATCGAGACGGACAACCGATCGGGCGCTCCCTGGGCGCCCGCAGCCGAGGCGAACTTGACGCCCTCACCGGCGCTCTGATCGCCCAGACCCCCCTGCCCCGCCTGGCCGGAGTCGGCAGCACCAGCCCCCTGGCCGGCGGAGGCACCACCTCGGCCGTGGCCGGTCCCCGCAGCCACGGCTGATTCCTGCCGCTAAAAAGGCCCCGTGCTTCGCTCAAGCCCACCCGTTCCCCCGCCATGAACCGCTTTCGGGTCGAGCTGATCGCCGCCACCCCCAACCCCCAGCAATGCGTCTATGCCGCCATGCACCAGGACTACTCCGAGGATTTCGTGGCGGCCGACCGAGCCAACTGGCCCGACGAGACCCGGGCCGGTGAAATCTGCGTCAAGCGCCTGCTGGGGGGCGAGCGCGGCCACTACGGCCCCCTGGAGCACGGCCAGATCGTTCTGAACGTGGGCTGGTTTCCCCATTCGGTGATGCAACAGGCCCGCACCCACCGGGTAGGTGTCAGCTTCGATGTGCAGTCGATGCGATACACCGGCGATCGCATCCGCCGCGCCGCCAACGGGGAGCTGGAGCTCGAGGAAGTCTTCTACCTGCGACCCGTGGGCAGCTACAGCGACCGTCAGGGCAAGAGATACGCCTACACAGCCGAAGAGCGCGGCAAGGATCTGGCGCTCTGCCGCGCCGCCGCCGAGCGCTACCGCGACCTGCTCGACGCGGGCTTCGCCGAGGAACACGCCCGCGGCATTCTGCCCTTCGACTACCGCCAGCACTTCGTGGTGAGCTTCAGCCTGCGGGCCTTCCTGCACTTCATGGATCTGCGGGCCAAGCTCGACGCCCAGGAGGAGATCCGCCAGCTCTGCGACCTGCTCTGGCCCCACTTCGTGGCCTGGGCGCCGGAGATCGCCGGCTGGTACGAGAAGAACCGGCTGCACAAGGCACGACTGGCACCCTGAGCGGGCCCCGAGCGTCTCTCCACGCTGGAAACATCGCTGGAGCCCTGCGGTGCCAGCGCCAATGGGCCCAGCCTCAGCAACCTCCCCCCTTGCGCCGGCACCAGCGGCGCTCCCAGGCGTCGATCGGCAGCCGCGGCGGGCCCCACACCCCCAGCCCCTGGCGCTGGGCCTGCCGTTCCGCCGAGAGGAAGGCCTTCGCGTCACAGCGGCTGAGGTTCTGGCGGTAGACAAGCGCCTGACCACGGCGAGCCAGCAGCCAGTTGATGTTTCCCCGTTCGCTCAGCACCTTGGCCACCGTTCGGCCGTAGCGGTCCGTGCCCAAAGGCTTGAGCAGGATCGGGCTGCCCGGAGGCAACAGGGCCTTCAGTGCCGCCCGCGACGCCGGACCCCAAGGGGGTTGGGCGAGCTCAGGCGCATCGATGCAGGCCAACCGCACCTTGAGCCGTTTGCCCTGGGTCGCCACCATCAAGGTGTCGCCATCGACCACGGACAACACCTTCGCGCCCACCCGGCTGACGGAATAATCCACCGAGAGCGGCACGGCGGCGTGGGCTGAACCGCCAGCGGCGATCAGCAGCGGCAACGCCGCGAGGAAACAGATGGCCCAAGGGCCCAGGATCGCCGCCGATGGGAGCCCGCCAGGAGCTGTCAGGGATGCGCTGGCGAGGGCCCGCGCCCGCCGTTGCCAGGCGTGCGCGGCGCTCAGACCTTGGCGAGGGTCACCCGTTCCGGCTGGTGTTGATACTTGCCGGAACGGTCGCTGTAGGTGGTCTCGCAGGGATCTCCCTCGAAGAACAACAGTTGGCAGATCCCCTCATCGGCGTAGATGCGGCAATCGGCGCCCGAGGAGTTGCTGAACTCCAGGGTGAGATGGCCCTCCCAGCTGGCCTCGGCGGGCGTGGTGTTGACGATGATCCCAAGGCGGGCATAGGTGCTTTTGCCCAGGCAGATCACGGTGATGTTCGCCGGCACCTTCATCTTCTCCAGGGCCACACCGAGGCCGTAGGAGTGAGCCGGCAAGATGAAATACGACCCGTCCTCGTCCTGGTGCAGGGCGGCGGGTTCGAGGTTGGCGGGATTGAACCGCTTGGGGTTCATCACCGTGCCGGGCACATGGCGAAAGATCAGGAACTCCTTCGGCGAGAGCCGCAGGTCGTAGCCGTAGGACGAGCACCCGTAGCTCAGGACCGGGGCCGTCCGGTTCTCAGGGTCGAGATGGCGCACCAGCGTGGGCTGGAACGGCTCCAGCAAACCGGCGGCGGCCTGTTCGTTGATCCAGCGGTCGCTCTTGAGCATCAGCTCCCCCGCCGCAACTGGGTGACCTGGTCGGCCATCGCCATCAACGGCGGCGGCATCGACGGCCCGGTCAGGATCACATCCAGGTGAGAGGGACGGCGCTCGAGGGTCTCGCTCACCTCGGCGGCCTCCAGGTAGCCCAGTTCGACCGCCAGCCCCAACTCATCGAGCACCATCAAGTCCACTGAGCCCGCGAGCAACTGCTCCCGGCTGAACGCCCAGACCTCCTGCACCGCCTGACGCTCCTGCTCGCTGGCGGGGGGGATCTCCAGGCAGCCGGGCACATCGGGGCGCAACCACTGAAGGCGGCCGCAGAGCCAGAGGCTGCGGTCCAGGCCCTGCTCCACACCCCCCTTGAGGAACTGACTGATCAGCACCCGGCTCCCCAGACCGGCGGTGCGCAGCGCCTGGCTGAACACGCCGCCGAAGCTGCCACGGAATGGGGCCGTGTGGATCTGCAGCAGACCCTCCTGCTGGCTCACGAGCCGCAGGCTGCGCAGGGGGCGGGGGGCCCCGTGGTCGAGGCCGGGTTTGCGCAGGCTGGCGGTCATCGGCACAGAGGAGGGGAAGGGTTTAGGCCTGCCTGGGGCGCCGCAATCAGTGGCGAGGGAGACCTGAGCCACCCGATCGACAGGTGAACTCGTCAAGCGCAGCGGCGGGCGGGCCAGGGTGACGGAACCTGAATGTAGCGGTGTCAGCCCCGTCGACAAGGCAGCGGCACACCACCCCTAGCGCGAACGCACCTACCAACACCCAGGGGGCCGAGAACCTGCGCCGGAGGAATGGTGTCTGTTGCTACAGGGGCCGCCAGGGGCGATCCGTAGCTTCTGCTCACTCTCTCCGCCTTGATGGTCGGCGCCACCCGCGGTTTCAGCCGCTACAGCAGCGGTCCCACCTCCGGAACGAGCGGCATGGCCTCCCCCGGCGCGGCTGGATCCGCCCCCTCCCCCACCCTGCTCGATGTGATCCGGGGGCTCAGCGGCAGCAGCGTTGAAACGGTGGAGCGCAGCAAGACGATCTTCTTCCCCGGCGACCCCGCCGAGCGGGTCTATCTGCTGCGGCGCGGGGCCGTTCGCCTCTCGAGGGTCTACGAATCGGGCGAGGAGATCACCGTTGCCCTGCTGCGGGAGAACAGCCTGTTCGGGGTGCTGTCCCTGCTCACCGGCCAGCGCTCCGACCGCTTCTATCACGCGGTGGCCTTCACCCGGGTGGAGATGGTGACAGCGCCTGCCACCTCCGTGCGCCGGGCGATCGAGGTGGACGCCAGCGTCGGCCTGCTCATGCTTCAGGGCCTCTCCTCGCGGATCCTTCAGACCGAGACGATGATCGAAACCCTCACCCACCGAGACATGTCATCACGGCTGGTGAGCTTCCTGCTCGTGCTCTGCCGAGATTTCGGCGTGCCCGGCAGCGAGGGGATCACGATTGACTTACGCCTCTCCCACCAGGCCATCGCCGAAGCGATCGGTTCCACCCGGGTCACGATCACCCGCCTGCTGGGTGACCTGCGCAATGTCGGCCTGTTGCAGATCGACCGCAAGAAGATCACGGTGTTTGATCCGGTCGCCCTGGCCAAGAAGTTCAGCTGAGCCAGCGGGCTCCATTTCAGCCGAGCTGTCGCTCGATTCGGCCGGGATGGATTCGCCCCTGATCGACTCGGCCGGGATGGATTCGGATGGATACTGAGAGCCTCCGCTTGGTTCCGTGTCCGGCTGGCTGCTGATCCTGGCTCTCCTGGTGCTCGGCGGGGTGCTCTCCACACTCGGTGACCGCCTAGGCAGCCGCGTGGGCAAGGCACGGCTGAGCCTGTTCAACCTCCGTCCCCGCAACACGGCGGTGCTGATCACGGTGCTGACCGGCAGCCTGATCAGCGCGGTGTCCCTGGGGCTGATGCTGATGGTCAGCGAACGGCTGCGGACAGGGCTGTTCCAGCTTGATCAGCTGGAGCGCAAGCTTCGGGACAGCCGCAGTGATCTGGCCAGCAGCCAGGCGGAGATCCGCCGAGCCCAGCAGGCGAGCGCGCGGGCCGAACTCGGCCTGCGCCAGGCCCAGGGGCAACTGGCCACGGCCGACCAGCGCGCCCAGAAACTGCGCAACGAACTGCAACCTCTTCAGCGGCAACGGGTCCAGTTGGAGCGGCAGCGCCATCTGCTCAGCCAAGACATCCGGGCGAAGGACGCCGACATCCGTCGCAACCAGGCGGAGCTTGCAACGGTGAACCAGCGCATCTCGGCCGGCGCCAAAGAACTGAAACGGCTCGAAGCGAAGCTGATCGATCTGCGCCGGGGGGATGTGGTGATCAGCAGCGGCCAGCCCCTGGCCACTGCCAAAATCAACCTGGAGAATGCCTCCCAGGCCACGATCGTGATCACGGCGCTGCTGCGGCAGGCCAACCGGGTCGCCTACCAGCGCGTGCTGCCGGACCAGGCGGCCAATCGCCAGATCCTGCTGGTTCCCCGCAGCGAGATCACCCGGCTCCAGGGAGTCATCACCAAACCAGGATCCTGGGTGGTCAGCATCATTTCCGCTGCCAATGTGCTGCGCGGCGAACAGCAGGTGCTGGCCTTCCCGGACGTGCGTCCCAACCGCCAGGTGATCCGCCGCGGCGACGTGATGGCTTCCACCGTTGTGGAGGGCGACCAGCGCAGTCCCGAACAGGTGCGCAGCCGCTTGAATCTGCTGATGGCCGCCACCTTCACCCGGGCCCAGGGCCAGGGCTCCCTCGCCGACGGCGTGCAGTTCGATGTGGCCAGCTTCAACCGCCTGGGCAAGGAACTGAGCGAGAGGCCCCCGGGCCTGGCTGTTCGCCTGGAAACCGTCTCCGTCCGCGACAGTGACATCGCCGATCCGATCACCGTCGACCTGCGCTGGATCGACGGCCCCTCCCCGGCGGCGCGCAGCCTTCCGAGGCCATGACCCCGGCACCTGGGTTCGGGACCAAGGACGGCCCCCTGGCGGCCCTGGATCCAGGCCGCAGCAAGTGCGGTCTGGTGCGCACCGATGGCTCGCGGCGGAGAGTGATCGAGGCCCTGGTCTTGCCACCCGAGGGGTGCTGGCGACGGATCCAGCACTGGCAGGCCGAGGATCCGCTGGCAGCGCTGGTGCTCGGGAACGGCACCGGCAGTGCCGCCTGGCGCGCCAGGCTGCTCGCTCTGGTGCCCGTGATCCTGGTGGATGAGCGCGGCAGCACCCTGGCGGCGCGGCGGCGGTTCTGGCAGTTGGAACCCCCCGGCCCCTGGAGGCGCCTGCTGCCGGAAGGCCTGCGAGTTCCACCGCGGGATTGGGATGACGTGGTGGCCCAGCTGCTGCTGGAGCGTCACCTGGGGTGGCCCCTTACGCGGCAGGCCCCGGACGGGCGCTCTTTCACAGGCGGGCCCGCACGGTGAAGGCGTAATCGCCTCCAGGCTCGAGCTGATAGTCGGCCTGCAACAGAAAGCGCAGCAGGGCGTCCTGAATCAGAGCGCGCCCCAGAGAAGGCTCAACGCTGAGTTCTCCCCGATCGAAGGCCCAGCTGAAGGTCCAGTGAAAACCTCCGGCAGTGACCTCGCCCTCCAGCAGCCGCCTGCTGAAGCTTTGGTGCAGCACGCGCAGCTGCGCGGTGGTGGTGGGAAGGCGACTCAGCGCGGTGGAAGCGGATCCGAAGCCAGATTGGCACCGGCCGTCACCTGAAAACTGTTCAGGCGGGTGGCCGCCCGCTCCAGCCCCAGACGCTGGACGATCTCCACTCCGGCCATCACCTCATCGAGCACCGCACGCAGCAGCGGTTGCTCGGCGACCTGGAAGCGGCCGAGCACATGGGACACGGTGCGCGCCTTGCGCTCTTCGGGGTTCAGGGCCGGGGCACCGATGCCGATGCGCAGGCGCGGAAACTCCTGGGTGCCGAGGTGGGCGATGGCACTGCGCAGGCCGTTGTGGCCACCGGCGCCGCCGGAGGCCCGCAGGCGCAGGCGCCCCAGGGGCAGATCCATGTCATCGACGACCACCAGCAACTGGTTGGGACTGAGATCGAACCAGTCGAGAGCGGCTCGGATCGAGCGGCCGCTTTCGTTCATGAAGGTCTGGGGCATCAGCAGCCGCAGGCGCTGGGGACCCTGGTGCAGGTCGGCGAGCAGGCCTTGGAGCTTGGCCTGGGCGCGAAAGCGCACGCCAGCCGTTGCGGCCAGCCGCTCAAGGGCCATGAACCCGACGTTGTGGCGGGTGGCCTCGTACTCAGAGCCGGGGTTCCCGAGGCCGACGAGCAGCTGGAGCGGCGCGGCCTGAGGAGATGCCATGGACGACGTTGAAAGACCTGGGCCTGTTCAGAGGTGCGGCTGAACCACAGTTTCGACCCAGGGAGGAGCGATTGGCCTGAGCTAGCCAGAGTGAGCTAACCCGCGAGTGGCGGTGTTTCAGGGACAGCGCCGGAGACTGTGGTGGCTTGAGATCCCTGCTGGGAATCGCCAGCCTTGCCAGCCAGCTCGCCGATACTTGCGTCCGTGCTGGCTGCTTGAGTGGAGGCTGCTTCAGTGATGGCTGCTTCAGTGATGGCTGCTTCAGCGCTGGCCAAGGATTCAGCCGCCTGAGTTTCGGCAACGACCGTCTCGGAGTCGACGGCGCGGCGGAACTCCTGCTCGAATTCCCTCGAAGCGGACTGAAAGCCCTTCAAGGTGCGTCCAAGGGTCTTGCCCAGTTCAGGCAGGCGCTTGGGACCGAACACCAACAGACCGATGGCAGCGATGACCGCCATTTCAGGCAAGCCGATCCCGAAGATGTTCATGGGTTGGGGCCGGGCATCAGCCCAGCGGGTTCCAGTTGACGGTGATGCCGTCGAGCAGAAGCGACTTGTTGTACACCTGCAGGATCACCAGCAGGAAGACAAAGAAAAGGAGCATGAACACACCCATCACTGGTGTGGTCCCCCAACCAGGTACGACCTTGCCGTATTCGGAATTGAGGGGGCGGAGCAGATCTCCCAGGCGGGTGCGTTGGGCCATGACGTCGCGGTCCTCTCTGGCGGGGGATCGTTCTCTGTACTTTAGGGGACACGCCGCCGGGGGGCGGTCGCTGTCGGGTCTTGTGACGGAACGCCACCCGACGGCCCCCTTCCCATCCCCTGAGATTGTCCATGGAAAGTTCCCCTGCCGTTCCGATCGCCATTGCCGTGCTGGCGGTGCTGCTGGGTCTCACGGGCTTCGGGGTCTACCTGGCCTTCGGCCCCCCCTCGAAGGGTCTGACCGACCCCTTCGACGACCATGACGACTGACCTCAAGCCGACCACGAGCGGCGTATGCGCCAACGGGCCAACTGCCAGGGGCGCAGCAGCAGCCCATCGTCTGGCGAATCGTCCTTCGGCCCAGGCAACCCATCGATTCGCTTCAGCACCGTCCAGCCCCGCGGCAGGGCCAGCCAGCGGCGGCAGGGCCCAAGGTTCTGGGCGCTGAGCAGCAGCACGGGCCCCTGGGGCGATGGCCCCTCGACCTTGAGCCCCAACAACAGCAGATCGGGATGGCCGAGATGCAGTCCATCGCCCACTTCGCTCTCCAGGCCTGACCCTGGCCCGGGCTCGGCCGGCCGCAGCCAGAGGGGTTCGCGGAAGCGCACCGCCTGCTGGGGAACCATGCCGGCACGCCAGCTCCCCGGCAGAGGAAGCAGCGCCACCCGCAGCCGTTGATGGCCTCGATCGGCCCCTGGATCAGGCCAGGTGGGCCCTCGCAGCAACGACACCCCCAGCCGATCCGCCGAGGCCGAGACCCCCTGGGGGCCATCGAGCAGCACGGCCAGTCCGCCCGCGTTGCCGGCTTGGCTCGCCAGCCAGCTGATCGCCGGCAGCTCCCAGCGACTGCGTTCGCGTGCCGTAAGGGCCTCGGCGGGCCGCTCGATCACCCCGCCGCTGGTGTCGGCCGCCCAGCGCTCGGCCCTCTGGGCCAGGGGCAGCTCAAGCCGCAGCAGTTCATGGGTCTGCCGCCAGTCCACCGCCAGGATCAGCTCCAACCAGGGGCAGGCGGCCCGCAGGCGCAGCTCCAGCCGCAGGGCACTGGTGCCACAGCGGCCACGCCAACGAAATCCGGCGCAGAGGGGCCCTTGATCGAGGGGCTCGGGGGGACCGTCCCACTCCAGCGGCAACGGATGATCGCGGTAGTCATCGGCCAGATCCCAGGCATCCCAGAAGGCGCCGCGATCGCGCCAGCGGCGCCACTCCAGGGGCGCCTTCAGCAGGGAAACTCCGTCCTGGCTCCAGAGCTGCTCCACCCCTTGGGGCCCCACCTGAACGGCCAGCAGACCGTTGCCGAGCCAGTGATGGCCCTCGACGCCGCTGGGGCGGCTGATCACCGGACCATCGATCGCCCCCGGGACTTCGCCAGCAAGCTCGCGATGGCCCCCCAGGGGCCGGCGTTCCAGGGGCACTGCCGCCACCCCCTGTGGCCCGCGCAGCTGCACCCAGTCGCCACCGGACCTGGCCGGCTGTCGCGGCAGGGGCGAGCCATCGGCCAGGCGCCAGTCGCCCCGGGGCAGCCGAACGGTGAGCGGCGCCGCTTCAAGGGCCTGCAGCTGCACCAGCCACCAGGGGTTCGCCACCGGCCGTGTCCGGGGGTCCAACCAGCGCCCCAGGGCATCGTCCCGCTGGCGCCGCGCCAGGCGCCGGGCCTGATGCCATTGGGGCTCGGCCTGCTCGAACACCTCCGGCACCGAGGTGCCAGGAAGGATGTCGTGGAACTGCTGAAACAGCAGCGTGCGCCAGGCCTCAGTGAGCTCGGCCCGCCCGGCGGCCTCCGTTGCGATGGGATCCCCAGGGCCGTGAAGTGCAGCGCTTCGGAGGGCTTCCGCCAGCTCCGCCTCCCTCAGCAGACGCTCCAGGCTGCGGTTGTGGCGCTTCTGGTCGGGGCGGCTGGTGGCAATGCCCCTGTGAAGTTCCAGGTAGAGCTCATCCCGCCAGATCGGCAGCTGAGCCTGGTGGGGCTCCAACTCCGCCAGGTAGGCGCGCAGGCTGCCGTGGCGTTGGGGCGCCGCCAGGGGTTGCCCCTGCCAGAGCTCAAGTTGCTCCAGCATCTCGGCGGTGGGGCCGCCGCCGTGGTCCCCCACCCCGGGCAGCCAGAGGGCGGTCTCCAGGCCGGTGGAGCGCCGCCAGCCCTGGCGGTAGCGCTCCATCGCCACCGGATCCCCATCCGTGCCGATCGGGGCCGTCATCAGGGCGAGCACCTCGGCACCGCAACGGCTGCGCCAGCGAAACAGCCGATGGGGGAACGGATTGGTGGCGTTCCAGGCCAGCTTGTGGGTGCAGAACCAGCGCACCCCGCTGGCAGCGGCCACCGCCGGCAGACCGGCCCCGAAGCCGAAGCTGTCGGGCAGCCAGGCCACTGATGGCTCCCACTCATGAAAACGGGAGCGGCTGTAGGCCTGCCCCTCCTCGAACTGCCGCCAGAGCGAAGCCGTCGCAATCAGCACGCAATCGCTTTCCACCCAGGGGCCGTTGATCGGCTCCCAGCGGCCCGCGACCATCGCCGCGCGAATCGCGGCGAACAGGGCCGGACGGTGGCGCTCCAACCAGGCATAGAGGGCCGGGGTGGAGTGGCCGAAATGGAGCTGGGGATGGCGCTCCATGAGCTCCAAGGCTGAGCGGAAGGTGCGCTCGGCTGCCTGCCAGGTATCAGCGACGGGCCACAGCCAGGCCAGATCCAGATGGGCATGGCCGAGCACATGGAACCCTGGCGCACCAGCCGGGAGAGCCAGCCCCCTGAGCTGACCACGCAGGAGGTCCAGGGCAGCGGCCCGCTCGGACGGGGAGGCTGGATCAAGGGCCGTCAGCCGCTCGACCAGTGGCCCTGGGGTGCCCTCGCCCTCCCCCCGCAGGGCCACGAGCTCCAGGCTCTGGGCCAGCAGCACCCCATGGGGATCGTCCGAGCCGGTGGGCTCGAGCTCGAGGCGGCTGAGGATCAGGGCGCCGTCGTCATGGCGCGGGCTGCGCAGCGTCAGTTCCAGCTCCAGGGGCTCCCCTGCCCACCAGCGTTCGGGCAGGGTCCAGCGGCAGGCGGTGTCGAACAGATCGCCGCGGTGCGCGGTCTCTCCGTCGACCCGCAGTTCGGCCGCCTCGGCCCACCAACGCAGCACCAGGCGGGCCCGCAGCTGGCCCCAGGCCAGCCAGGGCTCAGGGCAGACGAGGCGCTGGCTCAGCCGCAGCTCCTGGCCACCGCGGGGCCAGATGATCAGACCCCGGGCGAACCAGTCGGGCCGGTGGCGCCGGCCCCAGGGGTCATCGATGGCCAGCGACTCCAGGCCACCAGGGCGTCGCACCCGCCAGTGGGGGTGGAGATCGCGGCTGGAACGTGACCGAAACGTTTCAATCCAGGGGTGAAGCACCGCCTCCAGGCCCTCAGCCATCGTGTGCCGTCATCGGTGACCCATAGGATGATGGCGCTGCCTCAGGGTCGTTCCGGCCCCGCCGGGCGCCTGTATACCCCCTGTCACCCGCCGGACGGACCATGCTCGCCCTCAAGGTTTCGGTTTACTCCGTAGTCTTTTTCTTCATCGGGATCTTCGTGTTCGGCTTCCTGGCCAGCGATCCCACCCGCACCCCCAGCCGCAAGGATCTCGAAGACTGAGCCAGGCTCGGCGCGTCGATCGGTTACGCCTCACTCCCGTGGCCGGTCTGATCACCCGTCCCAGGCACCCTTGATACCCGCCGCTGCCATGGGAGGATCAGCCCCGTTTCGGCAGGCTTGGTGAGCGAATGTCTTCCAGCTGGGTTGGCCCTTGGCCTGCTTGGGACACTGGCCTGCGTCGGATTCGCCCCCAGCGTTCGCGCCGAAATCCTCAGCGATGGTGCCTCTGAGCGCGCCTACTCCGCCGATCTGGCCCAGATCACGGCGCCAGGGACCGCCACCAGCGCCGAACCCACCCCAGCGTTGACGCCAGGGCCAGATTTGCCCCTGGGGCCCCCACCGCTGCCGCCGGTCCCCAGCACGGAGCAGCCCAACACCCCAGCCCTCGCCGGGACCGCAACAAAAGCGGAAGATCGCACCGCCTCCAACAACTTCCCAGCCGAAATCCAGCTCACCGCCGACGCGCAAACCCTCGACACCCTGCTCAACCGGGCCGTGGCCACGGGCAAGGTGCGGGCCCTGTTGGCGGGGGGACGAATCCTCGCCGATCGGGTCGAATACGACTCGATCAGCGGCACCCTCTATGCCAGCGGCACCGTTCGCTTCCAGCGCGGCAACCAATACCTGCAGGCCAGCCGCCTGCGTTACAACCTCAACGACCAACGGGGTGAGGCGGAGGAGGTCTACGGCTACCTCGATCTGGAGCAGTCGAAACAGGATTTCGATCTCGAGGCCATCCCCAGCCTGCCCCTAGGCCCGGAGCAACCCATGGCCTGCCCCCCCAAGGTGCCGCCGGTGCCGAACTGGCATCCGTATCCCTGGGCCGCCACCCTCTGGGCCGGCCAGGCCATCGACACCAACTTCGGCCAGACCTTCCTGTTCCAAGGAAGGATGCGGCCGGAATACCTGCTGGGGATAGGTCTCAACCGCCGCCTCTACGAAGCCGGTCCGATCGCCCTGGAGCTTGACTCCACCTTGATGGGCCACAGGGCCAATCCCGACCGGGGCGGCGGCTTCAACCAGGCGGTGCCCTTTTCCCAGAACCCCAGCCAGAGCTTCGGAGAAATCACCTTGGGTGTCGGCATCCGGGCCTGGCTATTGCCCAGGCTCAGCGTCGCCTTCGTCCAGGGGGTCAGCCTGTTCAGCCAGAACAGCCTCTACGAAAAGACCTACCGCGAAAATTACGCTCAGTTCCTCAACTACCTGGGCTTCGAAATCGAGGCGCTGGTTTCGCCCCAGTGGTCGCTGGTGGGTCGGATTCACCACCGCTCGGGTGCCTTCGGGGTCTACAGCGGTGTGAGCGAGGGCAGCAACGCCTACCTGCTGGGTCTGCGCTACCGCTTCGGAAGTGATTCCAACCAGAAGGGGCCGGTGCAGGTGGCGCTGGCCCCACCCCTGGGCTGCCCGGATCCGGAACGCGGCCGGCGCCGGCGGGTGCACACCCTGGCCGAAGCGCTTGAGCAGGTGGCCATGGGGCCGCCCACCAACAGCCTGCCTGCAGCGACGGGAAGCGCCCAGGGCCGCAGCGCCGCTCCGGGCGCACCTGGATCGGGCCAGGCCATCCAATCCCTCAGCCCCAAGGAGCAAGAGGCGGCACGCTACAAAGCGATCAAGACCATCGACCAACGCATCGGATCAATCACCCAGCGCCAGGGTTTCACCGCCGGCCGCCGTTTCGGCACCGGCAGCAACGGCCTCTTCAACTCATCAGACACAGAGGTTTCCTTCGGTGGTGTGCGCCCTCCCCAGATTCAGTCCCAAAACACATCCGCAAACAAGAAACTGGTCAGCGGCACCGTGGGCCGATGGCGCTTCCAGGCCGCCAAACTCACGATCACACCCGATGGCTGGCAGGCCGACCGCATCGGCATGACCAACGATCCCTTCACCCCGGCCCAGACCTGGCTGGATGCTGAAAACGTCGTGGCCCGATCGCAGCCCAATGGCGACATCCTGATCAGCGCCGACCGCAACCGGCTCATCCTTGAGGATCAACTTCCGATCCCAGTCAGCCGCAACCAGCGCATCCAGAAGAAACAGCAGGTGGAGAACCGCTGGGTGCTGGGCAACGACGGCAAAGACAGGGATGGCAACTTCATCGGCAGGCAGCTGAGGCCGATCAAGATCGGCTCCACAGGAGAACTCGCGCTGCAGCCTCAATTCCTGGTGCGAAGAGCCGCCCTTGGAACCACCGACAGCTACGTGCTCCCGGGCCAATTGCCTGGTGCCAGCCCCAGCAGCCAGCCGGCCGAATTCTCCGATCTGTTCGGCCTGGTGGCCTCCTACACGGGGCCGCTGCTGGGTTTCACCAGCGATGCCAACTTGAGCATCTCCACCTTCAACCCCAAGAACTTCGCCAACGGCACCCGCAGTTGGGGCGATCTCCAGCGAGATGTCAGCTTGCCCCTGGTCGGCACCAGCACCGCCCGCCTCTTCGGGGCCTACCGCTACCGCACCTGGAACGGCTCCCTGGGGGAGCAGGACGTCTACTCCGCCTATGGCGTTTCCCTGGAACAGCGCGGGACGCTTCCCAACTGGGGGCGCCTGAGCAGCAGCTACATCTGGCGGCTGGGGATCGGCAGCTTCCAGGGCAACCAGTACGAGAGCGTCAACCTCACCGATCTCTGGCGTGGCAGCGGCGTGATCGCCATCAACAGCGCCCTGCCGGTGTGGACCGGCAAGCCCCTGCCGCTCACCGCCACCGAGGCCTACCGCAATGTGGGCACGGCGATCGTGCCCGGGCTCACCTTCAACACCAACTTCAGCGTGATCGCGGCCTACTACGGCACCGGGGACCATCAGAACCAGTTCAGTTTCTCGGCCGGCCCCACCCTCACCCTGGGGCATTTCAGCAAGCCTTTCCTCGATTACACCCAGCTCACCATCACCGGCGGGGGCACCTTGCTGAATGGACTGAGCCCGTTCAGCTTTGATCGGGCCGCTGATCTGGCCACCATCGGTGTCGGCCTCAGCCAGCAGATCTACGGCCCCCTGGTGCTCAGCGGCGGTATCGGCGTGAACGTGGATGGACGCTCACCCAACTACGGCGACCTCACGGGCTCCTACGTGGAGCTCAAGTGGCAACGGCGCTCCTATGAATTCAGCATCTACTACAGCCCCTACGAACAACTTGGTGGCGTGAGGATCAAGCTCAACGATTTCAGTTTCACCGGCACGGGGGTGCCGTTCGTGCCCGTCCACCCAGGAAGCGATATAGGCAACCGTCCCTTCTGACGCGCGCTCTAGACCGCCCATGGGAGCGTGATGTTCAAGGCAGGGGCGGCAGGGAGGGCGGACCGTCGTCAGGACCGCCGATCACCAGATCGCTGCCGTAGAGATCAGCCCCGGCGATGCGGATCCCAGCGCTGCGCACACCGGGGGAGAGGGCATGGATCGCCACCGCGCCGCGCAGATCGGCGTCGCGAAGATCAGCGTCGGCCAGATCCGCATTGGTGAGGGTGACATTCTCCAGTCGGGTGCCCACCAGCCGGGCACCGCTCAGATCGGCCCCCTCCAGATTGGCCCCACGCAGGTCAGCGCCGCTCAGGTCGGCGCCGCGCAGATCCAGGCCGATCAAATGAAGGCCGCGCAGGTCGGCGCCGCGCAGATCGCAGCCCCGACAGGCAGGCCAGGGGGCCAGGGCCGAGGTCCAAGGACCGGGGAGCGCCGCCGTTCCGCCAAACGGCACCACCGCGATCGGCACCGAGCCGCGCTCAGCCTGCGGCAGGGGAGAAGCGGCCAGGGAGGCTCCCGCCAACAGAGCCACGCCAAAGGCGGCACCCTGCAGCAGGCGAATCCAGGCGGGGAAAGGGTGAGCGGCCATGGCTTTGCCCTCCTTGGGCCTCACTGATCCCACTTTGATGGACGATCACCCGACCGTCACAAAGCCGGTCGGGCGGATTCCACTCCGCTCCGGCCAAGCGTCGTCGGGGATTCAGGCGTCAGCGAAGCCGCTGAGGTAAGGCAGTCGGGCGGCGGTGGCACACAGCGCGGCGTCGTGGGCCAGCAGCTGAGAGGTGGCATCCCACTGGCCGCTGAGCAGCATCTGCCGGGCCCCGCCCGCCAGCTCCAGATCCCAGGCAGCGCAAGCTTCCGTGCCAGCGCCATCGGCCTGAATCCGTCCGGCGCGCACATCGAGGGCGAAGCTCTGGGCGGGGTGCGCAGTGATGGCCGCCTGCAGGCTCAGCACCTGCCCATGGGCAGCGGTGAAACAGGGAATCCCCAGGGCCAGGCAGTTGCCGAAGAAGATCTCGGCGTAGCTCTCGGCCACGATCGCCCGGATACCCCAGCGCATCAGCGCCTGGGGAGCATGCTCCCGGCTGGAACCGCAGCCGAAGTTGCGATTGGCCACGAGGATCCGCGCCCCCGCGTGTTCGGGGCGATCGAAGGGATGGGCACCCTTGAGTTCAAGCCTGTCGTCGGCAAACACCTGCTCGCCGAGCCCCTCGAAGGTGACGGATTTCAGGAACCGGGCCGGGATGATGCGGTCGGTGTCGATGTCATCGCCGGAAAGCACCAAGGCCCGGCTTTCGATGCGCTCGACCGGGCCAGCAGGAAAGTTCAGGGAAGGGGTCATCGGTTCAGGAGGCCAGCAACGTGCGCACATCGGAGACATGGCCGGTGACGGCGGCGGCGGCCACCATCGCCGGACTCATCAGCAGGGTGCGGCCGCTGACGGAACCCTGGCGACCCTTGAAGTTGCGGTTGCTGGAGCTGGCGCTGATCTGGCGGCCCTCGAGGCGATCGGGGTTCATCGCCAGGCACATGGAGCAGCCGGGTTCACGCCACTCGAAGCCCGCCGCCTTGAACACCGCATCGAGGCCTTCAGCTTCGGCAGCGGCGGCCACCTGCTCCGAGCCCGGCACCACGAAAGCAAGGATACCGGGGGCCACGTGGCGACCCCGGGCCACCACGGCGGCGGCCTGCAGATCACTCAGCCGGCCGTTGGTGCAACTGCCGATGAAGCACACATCGACCGGCAGCCCTGCGATGGGCTGGCCGGGCGTCAGGTCCATGTAGCGGTAGGCCTCCTCGGCGATCGGGCGCTCGTCGGGCTCGATCTGCTCGGGGGTGGGCACGGTTTCATCCACACCGATGCCCTGCCCCGGGGTGATGCCCCAGGTGACCGTGGGAGAGAGGGAACTCGCATCGAAGCGCACCTCATCGTCGAAAACCGCGTCGGGTCCACTGACCAGGGTGCTCCACCAAGCCACAGCCCGCTCCCAGGCTTCTCCGCTCGGGGCGGCGGGGCGCCCCTTGAGGTAGGCAAAGGTGGTGGCATCCGGGTTGACATAGCCGCAACGGGCACCGCCCTCGATCGCCATGTTGCAGAGGGTCATGCGCTCCTCCATCGAGAGGGCCTCGATCGCGGGGCCGGCGAATTCATAGGCGTAGCCCACACCCCCCTTGACCCCGAGAATGCGAATGATGTGCAGCACCAGATCCTTGGCGTAGACGCCAGTCGGCAGGCGCCCCTCCACCCAGATGCGGCGCACCTTGAGCTTGCCGAGGGCGAGGCTCTGGCTGGCGAGCACGTCGCGCACCTGGCTGGTGCCGATGCCGAAGGCGATCGCCCCAAAGGCGCCATGGGTGGAGGTGTGGGAATCTCCGCAGGCGACGGTCATGCCGGGCTGGGTGAGGCCCAGCTCCGGGGCAATCACATGCACGATGCCCTGGCGACCGCTGCCCAGCCCATGCAGGGTGATGCCGTGCTCAGCGCAGTTGCGCTCCAGGGCGGAGAGCATCGCCTCGGCGAGGGGATCGGCGAAGGGGCGGGCCTGGGAAGTGGTGGGCACGATGTGATCCACAGTGCCCACGGTGCGCTCGGGGTGACGCACCCCCAGACCCAAATCCCGCAGGCCGTCGAAAGCCTGGGGGGTGGTGACTTCATGGATCAGGTGCAGCCCGATGAACAGCTGGGTGGCCCCGCCCGGCAGCTCCGCCACGGTATGCAGATCCCAGACCTTGTCGTAGAGGGTGCCGGCGCTCACTGGTCCTCCTGCTGTTCCTCTGATCGGTCAGCCTAGAAGGGGCACCGGCGCCGCCGGTCAGGGGACCACCACCAGCTCGACCCGGTCCCGCCAGGGACCATCGGGATCCACCCGAAGCAAGCAAGGGCGAATGGACTCAAGCACCCTCCGCCACCCCCTCGAGCAAACGCAACCGCAATCGATCCAGCACCTCCACCACCGTGAGGGCCTGGATGCCGGCGCGGCCTCGGCGGTCGCCGAAGCGCACGGCTTCGCTTGTGCCGCCGCCGGGGCCAGCCAAGGCGAGGTGCACCAGCCCCACAGGTTTGGCCTCACTGCCCCCGCGGGGACCGGCGATGCCCGTCACGGCGATGGCCCAGGTGGCACCGGTCAGCCGGCGGACCCCCTCTGCCATGGCGATCGCCACCGGATCACTCACGGCCCCGTGGACGTCGAGCACCTCGGCATTCACTCCGAGCACATGCTGTTTGACCGCATTGGCGTAGGCGATCACGCCGCCCAGGAACACATCAGAGGCCCCGTTCACCGCCGCCAGGGCCGCCCCGACCCCGCCCCCGGTACAGGATTCGGCCACCGCCAGGGTCTCCCCCCGCTCCCGCAGCAGCTGGAGCACCACCGAGGCCATGGTGTCGTCGCCCGTGCCGTAGCAGAAAAGGCCTGTGCGCTGGCGCAGCTCGGCCTCCAGCGGGGCCAGCAGAACCGCCGCCGCCTGCTCCGACTCGGCCCGGGCGGTGAGGCGCAGCTTCACATCCCCCAGGCCGGCATAGGGCGCCAGGGTGGGGTTCTCCCCCTCCAGCAGATCGGCCACCTGCTCGGCGAGGTTGGATTCACCGATCCCGGCAAAACGCAGCATGCGGCTGGCGTAGACCCCTCCGGCGCCTCCGAAATCCAAGGCGTGCGCCTTCAACCAGGGCCTGGCAGTGTGCTCCCACATGGCACGGAGCTCGCTGGGCACCCCCGGGAAGGTGATCAGCGTGAAACCGGGCAGGGGGCTCCAGATCATCCCCGGCGCCGTGCCGGTCGGGTTGGCCAGCAGCTCGGCCCCCACCGGCAGCAACGCCTGCTTGCGGTTGCTGGCGGCCACCGGTCGGCCCCGCCCTGAGAGCTTGGCCTGGATGTCGGCCCACACACCAGCACGTTCCTGGAGTTCGGCGCCGAAGGCGGCCGCGAGCGCCTCGGTGGTCAGGTCATCGGGGGTGGGCCCCAGGCCGCCGGTGCAGATCAACAGGGAACTGCGGGCTGCCGCCTCCAGCACCGCCTGGATCAACCGCTCCCGGTTGTCCCCCACCACGGTCTGGCGGTAGTGGGGCAGGCCCAGAGACGCCAGCTCCTCGGCCAGCCAACGGGCGTTGCCATTGAGGATCGAGCCCATCAGCAGCTCGGTGCCGATGCAGAGGATTTCCACACCGGATGGGCTCAAGCTGGGGGTCACGGCTAGGGGTGCAGCGGAATCAGCGGTGGGGTTCGATGCCGACCGAGGCCCCTTTGGAGCCGCAGGCTCCTGGCTCCCCCTCAGGCGAATCCGAGCGGGGGGCGAGCTCGGAAACGGATTCGACCTCCTCATTGCTCACCAGGGCGGCCATCTGGTGGCGGCTGACGATGATCACCCCGATCAGCACCGCCGTGGCCAGCCCCAGCCAGAGGAAGCGCATCTCAGCGTTGGCCAGCACCAGGGCCAGGGCCGCCAGCCACTGGGTGAAGGCATAGATCAGCACCACCGTGCGCCGGTGGCTGAAGCCCGCCCGCAGCAGTCGGTGGTGCAGGTGCCGTCGGTCGGGATAGAACGGGGAGCGGCCGGCGCTGAGGCGCCCCATGATCACCGCTGACATGTCGGCCAGGGGCAGCGAGAGAATCAGCAGCGGCAGCAGCACGCTGACGGTGGTGAGCCCCTTGGCTGGCCCGACGATGCTGATCGAGGCCAGGGCGAAGCCGAGGAAATAGGAGCCCCCGTCGCCCATGAAGATCCGGGCGGGATTGAAGTTGTAGCGGAGGAATCCGAGGCAGGCGCCCGCCAGTGCCGCCGCCAGCACCCCTGCGGCGCTCTGATGGAGGCTGAAACTCACCGAGATCAGGCCAATGGCGGCGATGCCGCCCACCCCCGCCGCCAGGCCATCAAGCCCATCGAGCCAATTGATCGCATTGGTGATGCCCACCAGCCAGATCACCGTGGCCAGCAGGCTCAGGCCATCGGGCAGCCCGATCGCTCCGCTGCCTGGCCCTGCGGGGTTGAAGGGCAGATCGAGGGCACCGATGCGCACCCCCTGGCTCCATACGGCCATCGCCACCGCCACCTGGGCCGCCAACCGTGGCAGGGGCGGCAGGGCGAAGAGGTCGTCGCCCAGGCCGATCACGAAAAAACAGAGGGACCCCGCCAGGGTGGTCCAGATCAATTGGTCCTTGGCGGGCTCCAGGCTGCCGAACCAGCCCAGGCTCCACACCAGGGCCAGGGCCAGGGCGAAACCGGCGACGATGCCGACACCCCCGAGGCGCACCATCGGAATGGTGTGTTGCTTGCGGGCATCGGGCTGGTCAATCAGCCCCCAACGGAGCCCCAAATGGCGCACCAGGGGCACGATCACGGCGGTGAGCAGGGCCGCGCTCACGAAAGTGATCATCGCGACGGCAACAGGGTTGCTGGTGATCGTCACGCGGGGGGGGAGGCAGGACTCCCGGTCGGGCCCGGGAAGCTCTCCGAAAGCTTAGGGACCCCTGGCGCCGCATCAAACGCTCTGCAATTCACGCGAGCGGCCATAGAGGGGGAACCGGTTGGCCAGGGCCGCCACCCTTTCACGGCAACGCAGCTCGATGGAGGGATCTTCAGGCTGCTGAAGCCGGTCGGCAATCACATCGGCCACCTCGATGAAGGCCCCGGCGTCGAAGCCCCGGGTGGTGAGGGCAGCGCTGCCCAGCCGCAGGCCGCTGGTGACGAAGGGAGATTCGGGATCAAACGGCACCGTGTTCTTGTTGGCGGTGATGTTGATGTCACTCACCAGGGCGTCGGCCCGCTTGCCGGTGAGGCCCACCGAACGCAGATCAAGCAGCACGATGTGGTTGTCGGTGCCACCGGAGACCACCCGGATCCCCCGCTCGATCAATCGGCCCGCCAGGGCCTGGGCATTGGACACCACCCTGGCGCTGTAGGCGCGGAAGGAGGGCTGAAGGGCCTCTCCGAAGGCCACGGCCTTGGCGGCGATCACGTGCTCCAGGGGCCCCCCCTGGCTGCCGGGAAACACAGCCTTGTCGAACTGCTTTCCGAACTCTGCATCGCCTGTGAGGATCAGGCCGCCGCGGGGGCCCCGCAGGGTCTTGTGGGTGGTGGTGGTGACGACGTGGCAGTGGGGAATGGGGCTGGGGTGGTCCCCCGTGGCCACCAGGCCGGCGATGTGGGCCATGTCAGCGAGCAGATAGGCCCCCACCTCATCGGCGATGGCACGGAAGCCGGCGAAATCGATCGTGCGCGGGTAAGCGGAATAGCCGCAGATGATCAGCTTGGGCCGGTGCTCAAGGGCCAGCTGGCGCACGGAAGCGAGGTTGATCTGTTCGGTGCTCGGATCCACGCCGTAGTGGAACGCCTTGAACCACTTGCCCGACACGTTCACCGGCGAGCCGTGGGTGAGGTGGCCGCCGTGGGAGAGGTCCATCCCCAGGATCGTGTCGCCGGGTTGGAGCAGGGCCAGAAAGACAGCGAAGTTGGCCTGGGCGCCACTGTGGGGCTGCACATTGGCCCAGGCGGCCCCGAACAGCTGCTTCGCCCGTTCAATCGCCAATTCCTCGATCGCGTCGACGTGCTCGCAACCGCCGTAGTAGCGCTTGTGGGGAAGGCCCTCGGCGTACTTGTTGGTGAGCACCGAGCCCTGGGCCTCCATCACCGCCTTGGAGGTGAAGTTCTCGCTGGCGATCAGCTCGAGATGGCTCTGCTGACGATGCAGCTCCTTGCCGATCAGGGCTGCAATGGCTGGGTCGGCGCTGGCCAACGACTGGTTGAGGGCCATGCCCGAGAGGTCCGCCATGGCTGTGCCGCCGCCGATGTCACCCGATCGTAAGGAGCCGCACCCCTCGCTGCCCCCCGCAGGGCCAGATCGAGAGTGGGCCGCAAGGTCAAAGCCCATAAAAAACCGCCCCGGGGGGCGGTTACCAAGCGCGCCTGGAGAGATTCGAACTCCCGACCCTCTGATCCGTAGTCAGATGCTCTAATCCGCTGAGCTACAAGCGCTTGCTTCGCCATTCTTGACGCAGAGGGGGGCCATCCGTCAACTCCGCAGAGTGGCCACCAACGGGGGTCCGCAGACTGAGCAGCGCAGACCGAGCGTCACAATCGGTTGATGCGCCCCGGTCCGCCAGGCGGGCCCTTCCCCATGCCGATCCGCTGGTACGGCCCCGCCGATCCCGCCGACCCCACCTACCGCCACTTCGAGCGGATCGTGAACCTCACCTTGCACGGGGCCCTGTTCGCGGCGGTGAACAGCGGTCTGTGGGTGGTGCAGGGGCTGAGGCACCCCTGGGGGCACCTGAACCTGCTGACCCTGGGCTGGGGCGTGGTGCTGGCGACCCAGCTGATTGTGGTGTTGAGCCTGCGGCCCCAGCCGGGCCAGGAGCCACCATCGTGAGAGCAAGACCGCCCGTTCTTCGATGACCCTCAGCGCCGACCAGCTGCGCGACCTTCGCAACTCCCTGGCCGATCGGATCTACGTCCAGGTGGCCAGCTGGCATCTCTACCTGGGGGATGCGGGCCTGGCGGATGAACTGGCGGGTGAATGTGCCGCCCGGCTGGAGCTCGGGCCCGTGATCTGCGCCCGCCAGGCGCTTGAAGCCGTGCAGGTGTCGATCGGAGGCGGAAGCGGACGCCTGCCCCTCTCAAGGCTGGTCCCCGCAGGGCAATTGCAGGATCTCGAAGACGTCCTTCGGGACTTCCAGTCCTGAACCAACGCCCGCCCAGGGCTCGTGGTTGGTTCGTTCCGGAGCTCCCCTGCCGGGGGCTGGCAGCGGAGCGACCGATAGGGTGGCGCCACCTGCAGAGCTTCCGTGCTGGTGATCGAGGTGACGAACGCCCGCGAGGTGGTCCGCCAGCGCATCGGACGGCTGGGCAGCCGCCTGATCGGCAAGGTGGTGGACGCGGAAGCCCAGGTGGAGCGGGCCCTGATCCAGGAGCTTGAATCGGCCTTTCGGGACTTCGGCATCGAAGCCCGCATCTTCTCGGTGGATGGCCCCCAGATGATGGGCCGCAGTCACCTGGAGATCCCGGTGCAGGTGCGCGAGGAACGCGTGGTGCGTCTGGCCGACGGCAACCCCTAGTTACCGCCCGCTGACCAGCGCCAGCAGTCGGCTGCGCAGATCAACCGTGAGCTGGCGGGCCTCGGGAACGCCGATGGCGCTGGCCAGGGCCCCGTAGACCAGCAGGCCCACAGCACCACAGAGACTGGTTTCCAGCAGCCGTCCGATCAGGTGAGCTGGCCAGGCCACGGCCACCGAGAGCCCCCAGGCCACCAGACCAGCGGCGGTTGCCGCAGCCAGCATCAGCAGGCTGTCACGGCCCCAGGTGCGCAGGGGCAGACCCCCCAGCCGCTTCTGCAGGGCCAGGAGCAGCCCCAGGCAGGTGATCAGGTTCACCGCCACCGTGGCCAGCACGAGACCTGGGGCGCCGAAATTGAGGGCCGACAACTGCAGGCCCCAGGGGGTGGGGCCACCCACCAGGGTCCAGTCGAAGACCACATTCAGGCCGATGCCCGCCATCGACCAGCGGAAGGGGGTGACGCCATCGCCGAGGGCGTAGAAGACCCGCACGACCACATCCCGCCCCAGGTAGGCCGGCATGCCCACCCCATAGGCCATCAGCAACCCCGTGACCAGGGCCGTCGCCCCGGCATTGAAGGCGCCCCGCTGGTAGACCAGCGCCACGATCGGCCCGGCCAGGGCGATGAACAACGCCCCCAAAGGCAGCATGCTCGCGGTGGAGAGCATCAACCCCTGGCGGATGCGGCCGATCAGCTCAGGCCGGTCCTGCGGCGCCGTGAGCCGGGCGAACACGGGCAGAAGCGGCACCAGCAGGGCATTGGAGAGCAGCCCCAGGGGCGTCTGCACCAGCAGACCCGCGTAGCCGAGGCCCGCCGCCGCCCCGAGGATTCCTGAGGCGAAGAACAGATCGGTGAAAACATTGATCTGCAGCATCCCCGAGGAGAGGGTGGCCGGCCCCATCACCTGCAGCACCTCCCGCACCCCCTCATGGCGCCAGTCCCAGACCAGGCGGAGCTGGCCGAGCCCCTGACGAGCGAGGGCCGGCAACTGGATCAGCCATTGCAGCACCGCCCCCAGCAGGGTCGAGCCCGCCAGAACCGCCCCCCCCAGCAGCGCCTTGTCGGGGGCGGCGATCGTGGGCCCCAGCTGCCACCAGAGGATCCCCAGGCCACCGATCACCGCCACGCTCGACAGCAGCGGGCTCACCGAGGGCAGCCAGAACTCATCGGCGGCGTTGAGCGCGCCGAAGCCGAGGCCGATCAGACCCGCGAACAGGGCCATCGGGGCCATCCAGCGCAGCTGGATCACGGCGTTGGCGTGGATGTCCGGCGCCAGGGCCGGCCCCACCAGCCGGATCAGGGGATCGGCGGCCAGCACCAGCACGATCGTCACCCCGATCAGAGCCACCCCCACCAGGGAGTTGATCGCCGCGAGCACATGCGCCCCTTCGGCGCGGGGACGCCGGGCCAACACGCTGACCATGGCGCTGTGGAACGGCCCGTTGATGCCCCCCAGCAGGATCAGCAGGAACCCCGGCAGCACGTAGGCGTAGTTGTAGGCGTCATAGGCCGCTCCCACCCCGAAGGCGGCGGCGATCACCTGCTGGCGAACCAGGCCAGCCACCTTGCTCAGGGCCGTCGCCACCGCAACGATCAGGGCGATGCGGCGCAGGGACTTCGCCATCAGGTACTGACCGCCGGCCGCACAGTTCGGCTGATTCTCCACCGTGCACCCTCGTTCGAACCAAGCCCATGGCTCCGCCCCCCCGCTCCCAGCGCTCCAAAACCACCTCCAGCACACCCGTGCTGGCCCTGGAGGGCCTGGTGGAAGGGACCCTGATCCGGCGCTACAAGCGCTTCCTGGCGGACATCGAACTCGCCGATGGCCAGCTGGTGACGGCCCACTGCCCCAACACAGGCCCGATGACCGGCGTACTGATCCCCGGCGGCCGCGTGCGGCTTCGCCACGACCCCAGGCCCGAGCGCAAGCTGGCCTGGACCTGGGAGCAGGCGGAGGTGCCCGGGGCCGATGGAAGCCCCTGCTGGGTGGGGGTGAACACGGCCCTGCCCAACCGCCTGGTGCGGGCGACGATCGAGGCGGGCTTACTGGAGCCCTGGCTGGGGCCGATCGGCGCCATCCGGCCCGAGGTGGCCTACGGCGCCGGAAAGCGCAGCCGCATCGATCTGCTGCTGACGCCCAGCGAAGGGGCCCCGGACCCGCGGCCGATCTACGTGGAGGTGAAGAACACCACCTGGAGAGAGGGCACCCTGGCCCTCTTCCCCGACACCGTCACCGAGCGGGGCCAAAAGCATCTGGTGGAACTCACTGATCTGTTGCCCGAGGCCCGCGGGGTGCTGGTGCCCTGCCTTAGCCGCGCCGACGTTGATCGGTTCGCTCCGGGCGATGCCGCAGACCCGCGCTATGGCGAGCTGTTCCGGCAGGCCCAGACTGCCGGCGTGGAGGTGTTGCCCTGCCGCTACCGCTTCAGCGCCGAGGCCGTGCACTGGCTCGGCCTGGCGAACCTGGATGTTCAGACGTGATGGTGGTAGGTAAGGCCCCGGTAGTGCAGTTCCACATCGGGGTCGACTGCCGCAGGCTCATGCCGCAGGGGAGCGTCATAGTGCTGACCTCGGTAGACGTGCTCCACCGGATGGGCCGAAGGCTGGGGATGAACGGAGCGGTCGTGGGCGACGCCGCGGTAAGAAAGCTTGGTGCTGGCCATGGTTTCGGGCTCGGAAGAGGGGACTGCCACCCGCCAATGGCAGGTGCCGCTTCGCGTGAAGGAGCGTTGCTTTGCCTCGCGGTGGCTACTTCCAGCAGGCCTTGCCCCGAGGGGAGCCTGGTCAACGGTTGATCCTTCAAAACTTTTGTAGCGCCATCCGACTGTTCACCGCGAACGATTCAAGGATCCCTTCGCACTCCTTCACACCGTGATGGTTCGGCTCGGCGCCCGAAGCTCCTGGGCAGGCCTGTGATCGAACCCGGAGTCGGTCCGGATTATTGGTAGCGATTTGTACACGATGAGCCAGAAAGTGGATCGATCGTCACAACCCAGTGATGGCAAGAAGCCATCTCTTCCACTGTTTATTGATGTTTTCACCATGACGCTCGCCTTCCAAGGGCCAAAACGCCGAAAACCGAAACGACTCATGGAAGCCAGCCTGCTGGAGGCTCCCCTCCAGCTGATGCGCAGCATCCGCGGGCTTTCCTCCCGGCAGGGACTGATCTGGCTGGCCTGTGTGCCCGTTGCCCTGTTCGGTCTGGGGGTGTTCAACCTGGCGGCCCACGCCGCTGAACTGCCCGCACTGACACCGGCGTTCCTGATCAACAATCTCTGGCTGCTGATCGCCGCCATTCTGGTGATCTTCATGAACGCCGGCTTCGCCATGGTGGAGGCAGGGATGTGTCGGCAGAAGAACGCCGTCAACATCCTGGCCAAGAACCTGATCGTGTTCGCCCTGGCCGCCAGCGCCTACTGGTTGATCGGCTACTCCTTGATGTACGGCTCGGCCGTCATCCCGGGCTGGCTGTTCTTCGGCAAGGGCGGTCCCTTCGGCCTGTTCTTCGATCCAGCCGTCACCCCCCAGATGGTCACGGACGGTTCACTGGTGCCCAGTGTCGACTTCCTCTTCCAGGTGGCCTTCGCCGGCACCGCCGCCACGATCGTCTCGGGACTGGTGGCCGAGCGGATCAAGTTCGGGGAGTTCGTGGTGTTCTCGTTGATTCTGGTGGCCTTCATCTATCCGATCGCCGGCAGCTGGAAATGGAACGCTGACGGCTGGCTCAACCAGCTGGGCTTCATCGACTTCGCTGGCTCCACCCTTGTTCATTCGGTGGGCGCCTGGGCGGGCGTTGTGGGGGCGATCATCCTCGGCCCGAGGGTCGGCAAGTTCGTCCAGGGCGAGACCCAGGCCATCCCTGGCCACAACATGGCCCTCGGCACGCTCGGCTGCCTGATCCTCTGGATCGGCTGGTACGGGTTCAACCCGGGTTCCGTGTTGTCGATGAACGAAACCGTTCCCTACATCGCCGTCACCACAACCCTTGGGGCCGCAGGCGGTGGCATCGCCGGCACCCTGGTCTCCCAGCTGAAATCAGGCAAGCCCGACCTCACGATGACCATCAACGGCATCCTGGCTGGCCTGGTGGGCATCACCGCCGGCTGCGACGGCTTTTCGATGCCCGCCGCCTGGGTGGTGGGCTTCATCGCCGGCACCATCGTGGTCTTTTCGGTCAGCTTCATCGATAGCCTCAACATCGATGATCCGGTGGGCGCCTGGTCCGTGCATGGCACCTGCGGCATCTGGGGCACCCTGGCGGTCGGTCTGTTCAACACCGACAAGGGCCTGCTGACCGGCCATGGCTTCAGCCAGCTCGGCCTTCAGTTCATCGGCGTCATGGCCTATGGCCTGTTCGCCGCCATCACCGCCTGGATCGCCTGGTCGGTGCTGGGAGCCCTCTCCGGTGGGATCCGTGTGACCGAGAAGGAAGAGGCCGAGGGTCTCGACATCGGCGAGCACGGTATGGAGGCTTACCCCGACTTCGTCTCAACCACCAGCTGAGCAGGTCCCTGCTCGTTGTTTCCCTGTTGACCCGCGGCTTCCGCCGCGGGTTTTTTCGTCCGCGCGGCCGGCGGTCCCCATAGAGTCGGCAGCAGCCCTGCCTTGACCACGTGGACACCCGTGCTTTCAAGCGCTCGCTTCATCATTCCGAGCGCTACAACCGCCGGGGCTTCGGCCGGGCCGAGGAGGTCGCCGGCAGCCTGGAGCAGGCCTACCAGAGCGACCTGATCGCCAGTCTCCGGGACAATGGCTATCAGCTTGACCATGGTCGCCTGAGCGTTCGCCTGGCCGAGGCCTTCGGCTTCTGCTGGGGGGTCGAGCGGGCCGTGGCGATGGCCTATGAAACCCGCCGCCATTACCCCAGCGAGCGGATCTGGATCACCAACGAGATCATCCACAACCCCTCGGTGAACGATCACCTGCGCGACATGAACGTGCAGTTCATCGCCGTGGAGGAAGGGGTGAAGGATTTCTCCGAGGTGGGCACCGGCGATGTGGTGATCCTGCCGGCCTTCGGGGCCACGGTGCAGGAGATGCAACTTCTCAATGAGCGGGGCTGCCACATCGTCGACACCACCTGCCCCTGGGTCTCCAAGGTGTGGAACACCGTGGAGAAGCACAAGAAACACGCCTTCACCTCGATCATCCACGGCAAGGTCAAGCACGAGGAAACCCTCGCCACCAGCTCCTTCGCGGGCACCTACCTGGTGGTGCTGGATCTGATCGAAGCCCGCATGGTCTGCGACTACATCCGTGGCCACGGCGATCGCACCGCCTTCATGACCCGCTTCGCCAACGCCTGCTCCCCCGGCTTCGACCCCGACCGCGACCTGGCGCGGGTGGGGGTGGCCAACCAGACCACCATGCTCAAGAGCGAAACCGAGGAGATCGGACGCCTGTTCGAGCGCACGATGCTTGAGCACTACGGCCCGACTGCGCTCAACGACCACTTCCTGGCCTTCAACACCATCTGTGATGCCACACAGGAACGCCAAGACGCGATGTTCGCCCTGGTGGACGAACCCCTGGATCTGATCGTGGTCATCGGGGGCTACAACTCTTCCAACACCACCCACCTGCAGGAAATTGCCGTCAGTCGCGGCATCCGCTCCTTCCACATCGACACCCCCGAGCGCATCGGCCCGGGGAACCGCATCGAGCACAAGCCCCTGGGTGGCGAACTGGAAACCGTCGAGCCCTTCCTGCCGGACGGCCCCCTGCGGGTGGGCATCACCTCCGGCGCCTCCACCCCAGACCGGGTGGTGGAGGATGTCATCCGTCAGCTGATGGCCCTCAGCGAAACCTGATCCGCTGGCACAACCGCCACGGTTCCCCGCGGGAGCAGCTCCTACATTGCCTTCCTCAGCTCCATCAGAACCCTTGGGAGATCGGAGCCCATTGACCTCGTCTCTCACGCGCACGGAACCGCCCACGGGATCTGCTCCTGGGCTTCGTCGCAGCACTGATCCCCGGGTGCGCTGCTACCAGAGTGCGTTCGCCGATCTAATGGAGATGCGCGCGCCGTCCGAGCTGGTCACCCACTACCTCGATCGCCACGAGAGCTGGTTTCGCCGCTGCGCGGCGCCGATGAAGGTGGCCCCGATCGGTGCCGACGGCTATGCCCTCACCCTGGGGCGCTTCGGCAACTTCGGCTTCGAGGTCGAGCCCAGCATCGGCCTGGAACTGCTGCCCCAGAGTGCCGGGGTGTACCGAATCGTCACAGTGCCCCTGGGGACGGCCGTAGGAAGCGAGCCCAGCTCGCTCTACGACGTGGAGTTCAACGCCTCCCTGAGGCTGGTGGACTCCATCGACGACATCAGCGGTGCTCCACTGGCCCCCCTCACCCAGGTGCGCTGGGAACTCGATCTGAGCGTCTGGATCAAGCTTCCCAGCTTGATTGGTCTGCTGCCGGAGGCTCTGGTTCAGAGCAGCGGTGACCACCTGCTGCGCCAGATCGTGCGCCAGATCTCCCGCAAGCTCACCTGGAAGGTGCAGGAAGATTTTCACGCTTCCCACGAGCTGGAATGCCCGCCCAGGCGCCGGGCCCAGTTCTGAGCTTCAGGCCCTAGGCGGGTGGATTCAGAATCCGGCCGACGATCTCAAGCCCTGTGTAGGTCTGCCAGAGGAACAGGGTGAGAGCCGTCATGTTCAGCCCCACATGAACCTTGCGGGCGATCAGGTTGCCCTGCTGGATCTGTGGCACCAGCGCCACCGCCATGGTGATCAGGCCAGCGATACCCAGGCCGGCGATCAGGTGCGGAGCGACGAACAGCTTGCCGTTGTTGAGATAGGTGACCGCCATGCCACCGAAGCTGCCCAGCACAGTCAGCACCAGCACCAGGCTGCCCACCTTGAAATGACGCTGGGCGTACTTGCCCTTGATCAGTTCCTTGCGCTGATCGGGTTCCGCCAGCCGTGTGCGCTTGGCCTTGATGCCCAGATAGAGGGCATACAGCGACAGGGCCCCCAGCGTTGCCATCACCAGCGGATGAACGAAATTCAGGGCAAAGGCGAGGGCGTCCGGCATGGGAGGTGGCGCGATGCAGCCGAAGCTAATCCGGCAGGCCCTTCCTGAGGCGACCGCGAACGACGATCCCTGGCCTCCAGGGAAGCGCCTTCAATGGAGAAAATGGCGCCGCCCGGTGGTGACCATCGCCAGGCCCAGCTCATCGCAGGCGGCGATCGAATCACCATCGCGCACACTGCCCCCGGGCTGAATCACCGCCGCGATGCCGTGCTCCGCCGCCAGGCGCACTGTGTCATCGAAAGGGAAGAAGCCATCGCTGGCGAGCACGGCCCCCCGGGCCTCCCCCCCGGCCGCCTCCAGGGCGAGGCGGGCCGAGCCCACGCGGTTCATCTGACCGGCGCCGATGCCCAGGCTGCGGTTGGCGCGGGCCACGGCGATGGCGTTGGAGCGCACATGGCGCACCAGGCGCCAGGCGAAACGGAGATCGTCGAACTCCTCGGCCGTGGGTGAGCGGCGGCTCACCACCCGCCAGCCACCCTCATCAACAGGCCTGTCGTCGAGTTGTTGCACCAGCACGCCCCCGAGCACGCTGCGCAGTTGCTGATCGGCGGCCCGGCCGATCGCCGCCGGGCTCAGTTCCAGCAGACGCAGGTTGCCCTTGGCCGCCAGCAGCTGCCGGGCCTCCGGTGAGAAAGCGGGCGCCACCACGCACTCCAGGAACAGGCTGGCCAGGTGAGCCGCCGCCGCCCCATCGACGGGTGTGTTCAAGGCCACGATCCCCCCGAACGCCGAGACCCGATCAGCCTCGAGGGCGCGCTCGAGGGCCTCAGCGGTGCTGGCACCAGTGGCCACGCCACAGGGGTTGGTGTGCTTGACCACCACCGCCGCCGGCCGCTCGGCCCCGGGGGCACCCGCCAGGGCGTCGCCGTAGCCGAACTCGCGTACGGTCGCCAGGGCCGCCTCCAGATCGATCAGGTTGTTGTAACTGAGCTCCTTGCCCTGGATCTGATCAGCGCCGCCCCAACCCGCCCCAGGGGCAGAGAACCACTGGGCGCTCTGGTGGGGGTTTTCGCCGTAGCGCAGGCTCTGGCGCAGGGGCAGGGCGAGCTCGAAGGCAGCGCCGCTGGTGTTGCCTTCGGCCTCCGGGCGCTCCGGCGCGGAGGCGGCCAAGCGCTCCCCCATCCAGGCGCTGATGGCGGCGTCGTAGCTGGCGGTGTGGCGGAACGCCTCCAGGGCCAGTTGCGTCCGATAGGCTCCGTCCACGGCTCCGGCCGCCAGTGCCGAAAGGAAGCCGTCGTACTGGCCTGGGCTGGTGAGCACGGCCACATCCGCGTGGTTCTTGGCCGCCGCCCGCACCATCGCAGGCCCGCCGATGTCGATGGTCTCGATGGCCGTGTCCCAACTCACCGCCGGATCGGCCACCGTTTCCCGGAACGGATACAGATTCACCACCACCACGTCGATGGCGTCGATTCCCTGGGCTGCCAGATCCGCCTGGTGGGAGGGGTCCTGACGCTTGGCCAGGATGCCGCCGTGGATGCGCGGGTGCAGGGTCTTGACCCGCCCACCGAGCATTTCCGGCGCCCCGGTGTGCTCGGCCACACGGGTGACCGGCAGGCCCGCCGCCTCGAGGGCAGCCGCCGTGCCTCCACTCGAGAGCAACCGGAAACCGTGGGTGTGATGGAGCGCCTCGGCCAGCGGCACCAGACCCTGCTTCTCCGACACACTCAGAAGGGCAGTGGGCGCCATCTCGATCGCTGAGGCTGCCGCCCCAACCTACGCAGCAGACCCCGAACACCCATGGCCAACGATCAACTCAGAGCTGGCCCTTCTGGGGCCAGCCACCGCCTGGTGCTGCTGCATGGCTGGGGGGCCGATGCCGACGATCTGATGGAGCTGGGAGAGCTGCTCGCCGATGGCGACACCGAATGGGTGGCCCTGCAGGCGCCGGAACCCCATCCCATGGGTACGGGCCGTCAGTGGTACGACCTGCAACAACCGGGCTGGCCGGGCCTGGCGGCGGCGCGGACCGACCTGAAGGCGAGGCTGATTGCCTTGGGGGACACATTGCCGATGGAGCGCACCAGCTTGCTTGGATTTTCCCAGGGGGCGGCCATGGCCCTGGATGTTGCCAGTGGCCTGCCGATCGCCGGGCTGATCGCCTGCAGCGGCTATCCCCATCCCGGCTGGCAACCCGAAGCCCCGCTCACCCGTGTCCTGCTGACCCATGGCCGGGCCGATCAGGTGGTTCCCTATGCGGCCAGTGAAGAACTCGCCCGCCAGCTCGCAGCAGCCAGTGGGGCGGTGGATCTGCACGGCTTCAACGGCGGCCACACGATTGACCCGGCGTTGTTCCCGCTGCTGAAAGGGTTCCTGCGGCAGAACCGCTCAGCGGCACCGCTCCAGGAATGATCCCTGGCGGAATCCAACGTCTTCAGACGAAGGCGTACTCGTACTCCTCCATCTCCTCCCAGTCGTCAGAGCCCATGGACTCAAGGCCAGCGAAGAGAGTTTCCTCGCCGATGCGATCGACGATCACACGCAGGGAAGGGAAGAGGAAGTGGTTCTCCTCGGCGTACTGAGCGCTGAACAGCCCCTTTTCGCCCCAGAAGAAGCGATCGGTGGTGTGCTCATTGCGGCGCACGTTCAAGATGGCGGGAGCCAACAGAGCGGACTCGGCGATATAACGACGAGCTGCCGTGACGGGCTTGTGCTCGCCGGTTTCAAGGTTATGGGTCGGCACGTGGGCCAGAACCCGTTGGCCGGCGAGACGACGACGACTGATCCGCTTGCGCTTCTTGGACATAGGACCACTCCCGTTCAAGGGAGGATTAAAGAGGGACAGGGTGGGTGGACTCAGGACGAACCACCACGACCGGGGATCCCCGCTGGGGGAGGCTCGGCACGCCCATACATCTGTCGACCCGAGGGGGGCCGGAGGATCCGATCAGTGACCCACTGGCCCTAGGGAGGCAAGCGGTGACAGAGAGGGGCGTCCGCCTCTGCTGTAATCTTGTCGCAAGCGATTCGCAACAAGGGCTGTCACGACGGGAACCTGCGGTCCGCTTCCGGGCTGCAAAGTATTGGTCGATACCCCACCTTAAGACTTTTTCCCGGATTTCGAACATCCGATCGGGAAATTCATTCGCCCTTCCGCGGCCGAGTCCCTGAATGCAGGTCTCCGAAAGGTTTCTTGCCCTGCTCCAGCAGCAGCTTGCCCAGTTCACGGACCGCTTGGACCTCCGTTCGCTGGTGGTCTATCTGGCCCTGCCCACGCCCGAGGGCAAACCTGCCCTGGTGCCTGTGGGCTCCTGGCCCCTGGATGGGACCCCTCTTCCCCCGGTCGAAGACGACACCGAGCTACGCCTGCCGGATGCCCAGCGACGCTGGCTGGCCCTGCGCCATGAGCAGGTGCTGCTGGGGGCCTTGCGGGTGGAGACCAACCAGCTGCCCTGGTCCGAACCCCTGACCCAGCGCCTGCAGGCCACCGCCAACAGCCTCACGTTGGCCCTTTGCCTCGATCTGGAGCAGCAGCGCCTGCGCGATCAGCTGTTGCGCCAGGACCAGCACCTCCGCCTGCTGGTGCACCAGCTGCGTAATCCCCTGGCGGCCCTGCGCACCTTCGGCCAGTTGCTGCTGCGCCGGCTTGACGGTGATCAGGCCAACCGCTTGCTGGTGGAGGGCCTTCTGGCCGAAGAACAACAGCTGAACCGCTACGTGGACGCGATTGATCGACTGGCGGGCCCGCTGCAGCTGGCGCCAGGGCCGGCGGAACCCCAACCGCTGCTGCTCCCCCCCTCGCTCACCAGCACGGGCGAGCGCGACCTGCAGGAGCTGCTGACCCCGTTGCTGCACCGGGCCGCGGCCACCGCGTCACTCCAGGGCCGCCGCTGGCGCTCCACCGATCCACTCCCTCCCTGGCGCGGGGATGCCGGGGCCGTGGCCGAAATCCTGGCCAACCTGCTCGAAAACGCTTTCCGCTACAGCCCCCCGGGGGCGCAGGTGGGCCTGCTGGCCCAACCCCTTGGGCGTGGCCTTCGACTCACGGTCTGGGATGGCGGAACGGCGATCGAAGCGGGCGAACGGGAGGCGATCTTCGGTCGAGGCGTGCGGGGAGCCCACGGCAACGGCAGCAGCGGCACTGGACTGGGGCTGGCCCTGGCACGGGATCTGGCCCGTTCCCTCGGCGGCGACCTGCGGCTGGTGGTTCCGCCGGCGGCACTGGATCCGGCTCTACCGGCCGACGGCAATGCCTTCACGCTGGAACTGCCGGAGGTCGCGGGGGCGCTCACCTCAAGCCCATCACCACCAGCGCGGCGGTGAGGACCAGGGCCAGGGAGGCACTCCACTCCACGCAGGCGCCATAGCTGTCGCCGCTGTGCCCCCCCAGCCGGCGCCCGAGACCGAGGGGCACCAGCAGCGCGGGGATCACGCCGCTCCAGAGCATCCAGGGCCAGGCCCCGACAAGCCCCAACCCGGCCCAGAAACCCAACAGCACCAAGGTGGGCCTGAGCTCACGCCCCAGCCCCCGCCAGTGGCGACGATGGAACCCCGCCGTCCCTCCAGTTTCCGGGCGCAGGTAAGGGAACCACTCAATCGCCACCAGGGGGGCGATCCGCCCCCACACCGACGCCGCCACCAGCGCCGCCGGCACGGCCGCCGGCGCCAGGGCCGCCAGGGTGACCAGGGCCGCGGTGCGGAGCAGCAGGGCCTGCACCAGGGCCTGCACGCCCGCGGCCCCCACCCGGCTGTCCGCCATCGCCTCCAGGCAGCGCTCCCCTGCCCCGAGACCATCGGCGGTGTCCATGGCTCCATCCATGTGCAGCCCCCCGGTGAGCCAGAGCTCCAGGGCGATCACCAGGGCCACCTGGGCGGCCACGGGAATCCGGCCGTCACTCGCCCACCAGAGCAACCCCTGAAGCGCGCCGATCACCAGGCCGATCCAGGGGGCGAAGCGGGCGATGCGCTCGAAGCGCGGCGGCGGCCAGGGGCCCAGGGGCAAGACGCTGTAGAAGACCCAGGCCCCCGCCAGATCCTCCAACCAGCGGGGGGCAGGCCATCGCCGCTGCAGAGGCATGGCCAGCCAGACAGAAGAGCTCGATCCTGGCGCGGCGTGGCCTGAACAACGGTGAGCAACATCCCCGAAGGAGTGACCTCGATCGATCCCCGGATGTTCCGCGGCGCGGCCTAGGTTCAAAAGCTGTCCCCGCCTGCCTTCCTTGACCCGCCCGGCTGACGGGGCCGCCTTCGCCTTCGAGATCACGGCCCGTTGCCCCCGCACCCGGGCCCGCACCGGCCGCTTTCATACCCCCCATGGCGTGGTGGGAACGCCCCGTTTCATGCCGGTCGGCACCGCCGCCACGGTGAAGGGCGTGACCGCCTCCCAGCTGGCCGCCACCGGCGCCCAGATGGTGCTGGCGAACACCTATCACCTGCACCTGCAGCCGGGCGAACAGGTGGTGGAAGAGGCCGGAGGGCTGCACCGCTTCATGGGCTGGGAGGGCCCGTTGCTGACCGATTCAGGCGGCTTCCAGGTGTTCAGCCTCGGGGCGATCAACCGCATCGACGACCACGGCGTGGTGTTTCGCTCTCCCCGGGACGGGGCGCGGATCACGCTCACACCTGAGCGCTCGATGGAGATCCAGATGGCCCTGGGCGCCGATGTGGCGATGGCCTTCGACCAGTGCCCCCCCTATCCGGCCAGCGAAAACGACGTGGCCGAGGCCTGCGGACGCACCCAGCGCTGGCTGGAGCGCTGCTGCGCCGTGCACAGCCGCGGCGACCAGGCCCTGTTCGGCATCGTGCAAGGGGGCGTCTACTCACATCTGCGCGAACACTCCCTGCGGGAGGTGGCGTCCTTCGATCTGCCGGGCCTCGCCATCGGTGGGGTGAGCGTGGGCGAACCGGTGGAGGAGATGCACCGCATCGTGCGCCAACTGGGCCCCCTGCTGCCGGAGCGCAAACCCCACTACCTCATGGGGGTGGGCAGCCTGCGGGAGATGGCGATCGCCGTCGCCCAGGGCATCGACCTGTTCGACTGCGTGCTGCCCACCCGCCTCGGGCGCCACGGCACGGCCCTGGTGGGGGGCGAGCGCTTCAACCTGCGCAATGCACGCTTCCGCCACGACCACACTCCCCTCGATCCGAGCTGCCCCTGTGCGGCCTGCCGCGGCCACAGCCGCGCCTACCTGCACCACTTGGTGCGCAGCCAGGAAATGCTGGGGCGCACCCTGCTCAGCCTGCACAACCTCACTCACCTGATCCGCTTCACCGACGCCATGGCGCGGGCGATCGCCGAGGGGATCTTTTCGGAGGATTTCGCTCCCTGGGAACCGGCCTCGAGGGCCGCACACACGTGGTAGCGTCCGGATTCAGACCTCGTTCACCTTCCGGGATGGTCGCTTTCAATCTGCATCTGCTGGCCCAGCTACCTGAGGCCTATCAGGCCTTCGGTCCCCTGGTCGACATCCTGCCGATCATCCCCCTGTTTTTCCTGCTGCTGGCCTTCGTGTGGCAGGCCTCGGTGGGCTTCCGCTAATCCGACTTCCGTAAGCCGACTCCCGCCGGGCCCATCGCCCCTGGCCTGCCAGGGCTTGGCAAGACCCTGGGTTCCAGTGAGTGCATCAACTGCCACCTTTCAGCCTCCTTTGAGTACGGCCCAGGCGAAGGCCGGCAACGAGAGCATCCGGCGCCAGCGGGTTGGTTCCTTCAGCAGCCGGTAGAGCCATTCGATATGGAGCGCTCCCATCCAGCTGGGGGCTCTTTTTTTGTGCCCTGACCAGACATCGAAGCTGCCGCCGACCCCCATCCACAGGCCGGGCTGGCCCTGATGCAGCCTCTGGATCCAGAGTTCCTGGCGGGGCACCCCAAGGGCCACCAGCACCAGGTCGGGCTGGGCCGCCAACAGCTCTCTCTCCAAGGCGGGCCAGGCTTCTTTGGGCTGGTAGCCATGGAGCGCAGAGATCAGTCGCAATGACGGCCAGCGCTCCAGCAGCCGCCGCTTCAAGGCCGCCATCACCTCAGGGCTGGCCCCCACCAGGGCCACGGACCAGCCCACCTCAGCGGCATGGACGAGCAGGTCGTGGGCCAGCTCAATGCCGGGGCTGCGCCGCACTCTGAACCCCTGGCGCCCCAGGGCCCAGACCACCCCCGCACCATCGGGAATCACCAACTGGGCCGCCGCGATCGTCTGCCCCAGGGGGCGATCCGCCCGGGCGGCCATGGTCATCTCCGCATTCAGCGTCACCAGCTGGCCGCCACCGTGGGCGTGCAGGGCGATCGCCGCCGCTCGCACATCCGGGCAGACATCCACGGGCACCCCGAGCACATGGGCCCGCTCCCCCAGCTCAGGCACCCGCTCGGTCGTCATCGATGCCATCAGGGCCAGGGCTGCGGGTGAGAATCTATGGCTGGATTGGCGCCCCTCCCCGCCGATGCCGCCGCACCCGCCACTCAGGATGACCCTCTCCAGCGCCGACATCGCCAGTGGCATCAGCGGCAGCACCCTCCCTGCGGCCTGCGCCTCGGCCGAGCCGCCCACGGCCCCGAAGCAGCTGAGCGACGCCGAAGCACGCCGAATCCTGGGCCAGCTGGATGACCAGATCGAGGCTGTGGTGTTGAGGCGTCAGCATCCGATCACCGGCCTGCTGCCCGCCAGCACGGCCCACACGGTTCATGGCAACTACGGCGACGCCTGGGTGCGTGACTGCGTCTACTCGATCCAGTGCGTCTGGGGGCTGGCCCTGGCGCACCGCCGCCTTGGTGAGGATTCCACCCGGGTGTTCGAGCTGGAACAGCGGGTGATGCAGCTGATGCGCGGGCTGCTGAACGCGATGCTGCGCCAGGCACCGAAATTGGAGCGCTTCAAGCTCAGCCTGGCGCCCCTCGATGCCATCCACGCCAAGTTCGACACCGCCACGGGCAATCCGGTGGTGGCCGACGACGGCTGGGGGCATCTGCAGCTGGATGCGACTGGGCTGTTTCTGCTGCAGATCGCCCAGCTGACCCGTGCCGGCCTGGTGGTGGTGCAGACCAGCCACGAGCGCGATTTTCTTCAAAACCTCGTCTACTACGTGGCCCGGGCCTACCGGGTGGCGGATTACGGCATCTGGGAGCGGGGCGACAAGGGCAACCACGGCCTGCCCGAACGCAACGCCAGCTCGATCGGCCTGGTCAAGGCGGCCCTGGAGTCCCTCGACGGCCTCGATCTCTACGGGCCCCATGGCGACGGCCGCAGCAAGTTGCACATTCCCCATGATGCGATCGTGCGCCTGCGCCGCGCCCTCCAGGGGTTGCTGCCGCGCGAATCGGCCAGCAAGGAGGTAGACAGCGCCTGCCTGTCGGTGATCGGCTACCCGGCCTGGGCGGTGGAGGACCCGCGCCTGATTCAACGCACGCGCACCAAGATCCGTGAGGTTCTGGGAGGGGCCTACGGCTACAAACGCTTCCCCCGCGACGGCCACCAGACGGTGGTGGAAGACCACGCCCGGCTCCACTACGAACGGGAGGAACTGGCGGCCTTCACGGCGATCGAGTGCGAATGGCCCCTGTTCTTCGCCTACGAGCTGGTCACGGCCTGCTGCGAGGAACGCTGGCAGGAAGCCTGGCAGTGGCGCCAGCGCCTCGAGGCCGTCAGCGTGGTGGTGGAGGGGGTGCCGCTGCTGCCGGAGCTTTACCTGGTGCCGAAAGCGGCGATCGAGGTCGAGCGGGCCAGGCCCGGCAGCCAGCCGCGGGTGGCCAACCCCAATGTGCCCCTGCTGTGGACCCAGAGCCTCACCTGGCTTGGTGATCTGATGCTCAACGGGCTGCTGCTTCCAGCCGATCTCGACCCCTGCGGCCGCCGTCATGGCCGGGCCCTAGGCGCCGAGAAGGTGCTCGTGGGTCTGGTGCCAGCCAACGCGTCCATCGCCGCGAGCCTCAGCGAAGCAGGCCTCTCGATCACCGAGCCCACGGGCGCCGACGGAGCGGGCACCCTGCGGGTGGCCAGTTCGAAGGAGCTCTCCGAGCGCATGGCCAATGTGGGCCGTAATCCCCGACTGGGGTTGAGCGGCCACCCGCCCGTGCGCATGGAGGCCATGGCCACTGGGCGGCTTTACAAGCACGGCGACCAGACCCTGGCCTTTCTGCCGGCGGTGCTGGAGGAAGGCACCTTTTACCTGGCCGATGACCCGGAGCAGCTCGCCGACACCGTCGGCAGCGAGCTGCGTCACTTGCAACGCCACTGGCGCGGCGGCGGCGTGCCGCTGCTGCTGATCCCGGTCGCCGAAGGGCCGTACCAGCGCAACCCCGAAGCCTTCCTGCGTCTCGGGGAGAGCCTCCGCAGTGGCCTGCACGAATCGGTTCCCGTGCAGCTGGCCAGCCTCGAGGCGGTGCTGGATCAGTTGGGCTGTGTGCCCTTGCCGCCCGAGGCGCGACCGGAATCTGCGCCGGTCGAGGATGTCGATCCGCTGCTGCGGGCCAGCACCAGCCGGCAGCCGCTCACCGCCAGGCAGGAACTGGAGCTCGAACTGGAGGCGGTCGCCGTGGCCGAACTGGCCCAGCGACTGTGGCAGAGCACGTCACTGCCTGAACAGGCGGAACTGCTCGAGCAACTGGTGCGCCGGCTGGGGCCTAATGCCATCCTGCAGGGCCCCTCAAGCCGGGGTCCGGTGAAGCTGCTGGCCCTCGTGGAGAGGATCTACCACCGGGCCCTGGCCGAGGCCGACTGGAGCGTGGTGCGGCGCTGCGCTGGCGTGATGGGGTTGGTTCATCCCCAGTTGGAGGACGCCCTCACCGATCTGCTGGTGCGCCAGAAGCAGGTGGTCGTGGGGCGCAACTACACCCACGACTCTCTGATCAGCCAACCCCAGGGCAGCCTGGCGATCGCGGCGATGATCGAGCGCTTCAGCGGCGAGGACGGCCGTGAACGGATGCTCCAGCAGGAACTGCTGCTGGCCCTCGATGGCCTGGCCAGGCTGGAGCCGGCTCTGCTCAGCGGCAGCCTCACCCTGCAGCTGGGTCAGCTGCTGCTGCTGCTCACGGGCGAACTGGCCAACGAGCGCGACCTGGCCGCCGATGACGCCTTCGAAGCCCTCTGCGGCCTGCCGCCCCACGCGATCCGGCGCCGGCTGCGGGCGGTGCTGGCCGACGCAGACCACGCCAAGGCGGCTCTGCGACGTAAGGAACAGCTCCACGTCAGCGGGCGGGTGCGCTGGGAGGTGCCTGACCCCCTGGAGGATCTGCCCAGCGGCGGCAACTGGCTGCAGCACCGGCAGCGGCTCGGGGCGTTGCAGCGGGTCCCCGGCGAGTTCTACGCCGGCATCTGGAACCTGCTGCACCACTGCAAGGGGGTGGTGATCGGCGACAAGCTGGAACGGCGCAACCGCCTGGATTGCGATCTGCTCTCGGAGATGACAGCCGGGGAACGCAACTTCGCCTCCCTTGTGGAGCATCTGCTCAGCAAGATCGAGGCCCCCGAGTACCGGCAGCTCTGCACCGAAACACTGCTCTCGCTGATCGCCTTCATCGAGGCCAACCCCGAGCTGCAGTTCGCCGATCACCTGGCGTTGGATGTGGTGATCGGCCACGCCGTGCGGGTGGCCTGGCAACAGAAGCACACCTACCAGAACGCCTCCAGCTATCCGCTGCACAAAGCCGAAGCCTGGGAGCATTTCTATGTATCCTCCCCGGCGGATTGCCGGCGTTGGCAGATCCTGGCCCTGAAGGAACTCACCCAGTTGAGCTGAGGGCTCGTCTGGAGGCGCTTCCAGCATGGAGGCATCGGATCGGTGGCCTCAGATCGGATGCTTCAGGGCCATGCACTGGGCGGGATGCTCCACCGCCTGCTCGATCAGGTCGGCCAGCTGCAGGGCCCTGGAGGCCTGCAGCCCATCCACCGCCGGGGTTTCGCGGCCACGGACGCACTGGAGGAAGTGCTCCAGTTCGGCGTAGAGGGGCTCGATCGATGTGGTGATCACCTCTTCGATGAAGCCATCGTTGCGGTAGAGGAGTTCGCCGTGGTCGGCGGAAATCGACTGGCGGGCCCGCCGGTGGATGCGCAGGCTGCGGTTGAGGAAATCCGTTTCCACCAGGCTTTCCCGGCAGTGGGCGCTGAGGCTGCGGATTTTGCGGTGGGCCATCTTGCTGGCCGTGAGGCTCGCCACCACCCCGTTGGCAAAACCCAAGGTGGCGTTGACGTAATCAATCGGTCCTTCGGCGCTGCAGCCGCCGGCGGCCGCCAGGCGCACCACCGGGGCCCCGGCCAGCTCCAACACCAAATCGATGTCGTGGATCATCAGGTCGAGAACCACCGACACATCATTCGCCCGGTCGGGGTTGGGGCTGTGGCGGCGGGCCTCCAGCACCACCACATCCTCATTGGCCACCACCTTGAGCAGCTCTCGGAAGGCGGGATTGAATCTCTCGATGTGGCCCACCTGAAGCAGCCGGCCAGAGGCCTCGGCCGCCTGGATCAACTCAGCGGCCTCCTCCTGGCTTGCGGCAATCGGCTTTTCGATCAGCACATGCACCCCCGCCTTGAGGCAGGCCATGCCCACCCCGTGGTGCAGCAGGGTCGGCACGGCAATGCAGACCGCCTCCACCTGGCCGAGAAGCTCTTGATAATCGGCAACCCAGCGGCATTCGAACTGGTCCACCGCCAGCTGGCCCCGTTCGGCGTCGGGGTCGGCCACCGCCACCAGCTCGGCGTCACGCAGCAGGCTGAGCACCCGGGCATGGTGCCAGCCCATGTTCCCGATACCGATGACGCCCACTTTCACCGGGGTCATGGCATCGGTCATTGCGTCACTGTCCACCGGACACCCAGTGAAGGAATTATCAACGATCAGCTTCCCTCCCGAACCGATCGTTCACTGGAGCGGTCCAGGGGGCGTGCATCGGGTTGGTCGTCGCTGGGGCGCCGGACGATCTGCACCCGGTCAATGCGGGGGCCATCCATGGCCACGATCTCGAAAGCATGGCCCTGCCAGCGCAAGCTTTCGCCGGCGGCCGGGATGTGCTGAAGGCGCTCCAGCAGAAAGCCCGCCAGGGTGTGGTGGCCATCAGCCTCGGGCAGGTGCAGCCCCAGCTGACGGTTGAGTTCAAAAATCTCCAGGTCGCCCGCCACCAGCCAGGTGTCGTCCTGGAGCTGCTGCAGGTCATTCTGGTCCGCTTGCGGGTCCTCCTCCTCCCCGACAATCTCGCTGGTGAGGTCGGCCACGGTCACCAGACCTTCGGTGCCGCCATGCTCATCGACCACCACCAGCAGGGGCTGGCCGCCGCGGATCACCGGCAGCAGCTCCGCCAGGGGGGTGATCTCCTGCACCCGCAGCACCGGGGTGACGTAGGGGGCCAGGGGGGTGTCGCCCTGGAGTTCACCCCGGGCCATCGGCTCCGCCAGACGGCGCAGGTCCAGCAGGCCACGCACATCATCGAGGGACTGGCCGATCACCGGGAAACGGGCGTGGTGGGTGGCATGGACCACCTCCATCATCTGGGCGAAGCGCACCTCGATCGGCAGGGTGACCATGCCGGAGCGCGGCACCATCACTTCGCGCACCGGAGTATCCCGCAGGGAGAAGAGTCCTTCGAGGATGTTGCGCTCGTCGGGCATCAAGCCGGTGACACTGTTCGATTCGATCAGTGTCTCCAGTTCGCCCGCTGAGAGGGCCGGCACCAGCTGGTCCCAGTTGCGGGGTAGCCCCAGCAGGTGCAGCAGCCCATCGCCGAGGCGCTCCAGCACGCTCAACAGCGGTGCCAGGGTGCGGGTGGTGGATTCCAGCAGGGGCGCCAGGCGCAGGGCCGAGGACTCCGGCCTGTGCAGCACCCAGGCCTTGGGCAACAGCCCCCCCACCAGGGTGGCCAGCACCACCAGCGCGACGAACACCAGCAGATCGATCCAGGGCCGGGTGACGGTGGGGTCCAACCGCACCGCCACGCCGCGGCCAGCCCAACCCAGGGCCACCAGGGCAAGGGCCGCCCCCAACTGGGTGGCCACCAGGGCCCGGCGCAAGCGCTTCTGCAGCCTTGCCACCGCCTCTGCCCCGGGGCGGCCGTCGGCCTGCAACAGCTTCACCCGGCTGGGCCGCAACCTGATCAGGGCGAATTCCCCGGCGGCGAAGAAGGCCAGCAGCACCAGAAGACCGGCCAGGGCGAGGTAGCGCATGGGCAACAGCAGGAGCCCGATGAACGGGCGATTCAGGCGAATCCGGTCGACGCGACCCTAGGGACAGAGAAGGAACCCTGCCCGGAGTGCTGGTCGCCTGCCGAGCCGGGGCAGGCCGCCGTGCCCGCGACCGCATCCCCCCAAGCAGGGGACAGCCCCTCCCCCTGGACCGCCGCAACAGGACAGCCCAGGCCGGACAGCCTTGGCGGGCCCCACCGCCAGGTCCTCCCGATTTTGCGGAGGCAGGCCGACGGCGATCAGCTCCCAGCTGGTCAGAGGTTCAAGGGGTGGGGCATCCGCGGCTGGATCAGCTCCTGGTGCTGTTGTGGGTTCAGAAAGGGGATCGAGGGCCAGCAGGGCTCCCCTAACGTCCAGGGGCAGGGCCATGAACGCCCCAGGCGCAGGGGGGGTTCGGCGAAGAGCAACAACTCACCCTCACCGTGACGCTTCTCTCCCTGGCTGCTCAGCCCGGTGAGTGATGCCGATCCGCGCTTGGGTTCCAGCCCCTGGCCCGGCCGGCTCTGTCAGGGATCCAGCAACTCCGCCGTCCACTGCAGCAGGGCCCTGGCGGGATCGAAACGCTGCAAATGTGAGGCCGAAGGGCGCTGTGGGGGACTTCGCTGGTGATCGAGAATTCGGCGGGGGTACGCGCCAGACCCTTCCCATCGATCCAGGCCGGCAAAGGGGCGTAGGCGCTGCTCGCGTGGGCCAGCGGATCTATGGCCCAATCAAGCTTGCGCCGAAGCCCCCCTCGGATCGAGCGCCACCAGTGGCCCCTGGGACGAACCGCCGAACAGCCACAACTGGCCAGTGATCTGATCGAAGCTGGTGGCCGAGATGCACCCCAGGCGGGCCGGAGCCTGCGTTACCAGGCAACTCCAACGGGGCCTGAAGGGCCAGCCCACCTGCAGAGGACAGGGAAGCTACAGCTCCATCATCGATGGGCTCGGAAGGGGGAGTGCTGGCCGCCCACACCCACTTGAGCAAAGGGGATGGGGGTCCCGGGGATCGAACCCGGCTCGGGCGAATTATGAGTTCGCTGCATTCACCAGATTGCTAGACCCCCCCGCTGCGGTCTTACCAGAGACCGCGCACGGGTGTGTAGGTGGTGAGCGGCTGGCGCGGGGCGGGGAAGGACTGCACTGACATCCCGCAGGCAGCCTGAGGCAGACCGGAGCAGAAGCCGTTACCCACATCGGCGGTGCGCCAGGGGATCGGGCTGCTCTGCTCCTCCAGCAGGGCTTGGTACGTGTTCTGCAGGGCCGAGCCATCCCAGACGATCGTCTGATCTGGGAAACCGAACCCCATGAATTTGTTCCCATCACGCCCACCGATTGCGATACCCAGGGTGTCGGTGATCTGATTGCGAAGGCTCACCCCCTGGGCGAAGGGAACGGTGTAGCTGTAGAAGCGGCGCTCCACCAGTTCAGAGGTGGTCTGCACGACGCCGCAGCGGGTCACCTCCACGGTCCCGGCGGGGAAGGACCCGTTGACCCCGCCCCCAGGAAGCGGCGCTTCGATCGTGGTGCTGCAAACCACCGGGCCGGCCTGGGCCGCAGGTGGCATCAGCAGCCCAGTGGCCACGAGTGAGGGACCGAGGCCCAGAAAGGCGCTCCAAACGAGCCCCCCAACGGGGCTCAGGTGGGCATGACGAGGCGCGCGGGCCATGGAGACACTCCTGGATCTAGGCGCAAACTAGACAACTTGACCGCGCTGTGCCAGGTCCTGTTACCGCCCATGGCTTCTCCGCCCTCCCGAACCCTGCCGAGCGCACCGGCCGAACGGCGCGCCACCCTGCTGGCATTGCTGGCCCGCAGGGCCTACCGCCACGGCCAGTTCACCCTCGCCTCCGGCCGCAGCAGCCACCACTACGTGAACTGCAAACCCGTGAGTCTCAATGGCTTCGGCCTCGCCCTGCTCTCCGCCGAACTGCTGGAGCGGGTGGAGCCGGAGGCGGTGGCGGTGGCGGGGCTGACCCTCGGGGCCGACCCCCTGGTGAGCGGGGTTGCTCTGGCCGCGGCCCTCTCGGGCCGCCCCCTCGATGCCCTGATCGTGCGCAAGGAGGCGAAAGGCCATGGCACCGGCGCCTGGCTGGAAGGGCCCTTGCCCGAAGCCGGCAGCCGCATCACGGTGCTCGAGGATGTGGTCACCAGCGGCGGCTCCTCCCTCAAGGCGGTTCGTCAGCTTCGGGAAGCCGGCTACCGGGTGGAGCGGGTGGTGACGATCGTCGATCGCCAGGAGGGCGGTGAGGCGGCCATGGCCGACGCTGGACTGGAACTGGTCAGCCTCTATCGGCTCGATGAGGTGGCCGCCATGGCTGGCCAGCAACCGTGAGCGCCACCCCTTCCCCCTGGGCCTGGGAGCCAACCCGGCCCAGCCGCCTGGTGGAGTCCGTCAGCCTGATGCGCCTGGAAGGCCGAGACAGCCTGCGGGTGCTGCACGGCCAGACGAGCCAGGCGATCGAAGGGGCCAGGGCCGGCCAGCTGCTGGCCACCTGCGTCATCGGTCCCACCGCCCGCCTCAGGGGCCTGGCGGAGGTTCTGGTGGATGCGGGCGGGGCCTGGCTGCTGGTCACGGCCGGGGAGGGGGCACTCGTGCACCAGGCGCTCGATCGGGTGCTGTTCCCCGCCGACCAGGTGACTCTGGGGCCAGTGGAAACGGCCACGCTGGTGACCCCCCTCGGGCCACCGCCTGCCGACCCCCTGCCCGCCGCTCCCGAGGGCCAGTGGGAGCATTTCGAGCGCGAAGGCCACCGAGGCTGGTTGCTGGGCCCACGGCTGCTCTGGGATGGGGGCCCCATGCTTGCGGACCCCTGGGAGGCCCTTTCTGCGCTCGATCCCGTTGAGCAGGAGCTGTGGCGGCTGCGCCAGGGCCTCCCCGCCGCCCCCGGTGAACTGAACGACGACACCAACCCCTTCGAGCTGGGGCTGGCCGATCGGGTCAGCCTCAGCAAGGGCTGCTACGTGGGCCAGGAGACCCTGGCCAAACTCAGCACCTACGACGGGGTCAAGCAACAGCTCAGGCGCTTCGCCGCCCTCCCGGGGGCCGAGGCGGCCGCCCTGGCGCCGGGCACCGTCCTGGTCACGGCGGCGGGTGAGCGGGCCGGGAAGATCAGCTCCTGCCTGGAGTTCACGGCCAGCACAGGCGGGCCGAGCAAGGCTGCTGGAGGTCCATTGGTGGTCGGTCTGGCCCTGGTGCGCCGTCAGGCCCTGGCCGAACCCGTGCTCTGGGCGGGTGGACCTGCGGGCACTGGGTTAGCCCTGGAGCTCTCGTTGCCTGAGGCCTTCGTGGCCCCCCCTCTGGGGGCCGGCCGGCCGGCGCTCTGAACAACTCCAGGCGCCCGCCCCGTCAGCCCTTGATGTCCTGCTCCAGCAACCACTGGGCCACCCGCCAGGTGGCCAGGCCGTCGTCGTGGTTGTAGCGGAAGATCCGGCGCAGATGGTGGTGGCTGCCCCGGGGGGCGGTGGCCGTTCCCGAGCGCCACTGCCGCCACCAGAGCAGGCAGCGTGCCCCATCCACTCCCTTCTGACTCCAGTGGAACCCAAGCCAGCCGGCCACCGCCTTGAGCCCGTAGCTGTTCACCGGCAATAGCCAATGGCGCCGCAGCCGCTGGTGCAGATCCAGGCAGCGGGCCCGCAGGGCCTCCAGCTCGGCGTCGCCGGCCCCCTGGCGCTGGGCCAGGCGCACCAGGGCCAGCGACTCGGTCTCGCCGTAATGGAGCACCGGCCAGCCGGGGTAGCGCGCCAGCAGGCGCTGGAGGCGCTGCCACAGGCGCGCTTCACCGTGCTCGTAGAGCGCCATCAGGGGGTGGTAGGGGGCGGCGTCGGCATCGCCCCAGCCACCTGGTCCCCGCTCCAGGCGCAGGAATCCGTGCAGAAAATCATCGCGGGCATCGGGATCCGATTCGATGTCGTAGATCAGCACCCCCGGCGCCGACTCCAGCTCCGGCAGGGCGGGCCCGGCCACCAGGCGCCGCGGAACCCCCGATTGCTGCACCCGGGCCTGGGCGACCAGCTGGGCCGCCACCTCCCGGTGCTGCTCCCCGTGCACCTCAAGGGCGTCCGCCAGCTGCTCGGGATCGGCCGCCGCCAGGTCGGCGAGCCGCGGCATCCCCAGCTCCATCAGCAGCTCCCGGCGCTTGGCGCCGATGCCGCTCACCTCGCTGAGATGCCCCTCCGCCGCCGCCTCGCGCCCGCAGAAGCCCCGCCAGCTGCAAAGGGTGCATTTCTTACGGTCGGTGGTCAGCGGCGGCATCGGCCCGGCGCCGAGCTCCTCACCCATGCGCAGCAGCTGTGAGTCCAGCTGGCGCTCCAGGGCTGGGGTCAGAGCCAGCCGTTCCTGCTCCAGCGCGCCACCTGAAACCGCCACCACCAGCGCGTGGCCCACAGGCCCCTGTTGGGTCTGGGCCAGAAGCCGGCCCCAGAGACTCAACGTGAGCCGATGTTCGCGGGTGAGGCGGCGGCCCTGGCGGGCGATCACCGGCCGGTAGGCCCAGCCCCCCCAGCGGCTGTGTCCCTCCACCCGCTGGAGCAGGGGAGGATGGGCCTCCAGCTCCAGGCCCCCAGGCCCTGGGCCCCTCAAGCGCAGGCCCACCACCGCCTCGGCCCCTTCAGCGCAGGCCGCTTGGCCATGGCGGGGGCGCTTCGGGATCAGGGCCGCAAAGCTGCGGAATTGATCCTCCAGTTGCAGGCTGCGGTGGGCGGTCCAGAGCCGCTCGGAGCCCTCCCCGTGCCGATCCAGCCAGGCGCGGCGATGGCAACGCAGCCAGCCACGCAGCAGACGATCGGTGATCGGTGACCGGTCGTTCGACATGGATGGCCCCATCGGCGCACGCTACGGCGGCCGGTGGCCTGCCACCAGGCCGGCACTCCGGAGCCCACATCCCCCCCCGGCAGCTGCTACGGCTAGGCCAGCGCATCACCAACGATGGCCTCTGCCCCCCTGCCCCTGGTCCCCAGCCCGATCGCCTTCGGCACCGATGGCTGGCGGGGCATCCTTGGGGTGGACATCACCATCGAACGCCTGCTGAGCGTGGCCGCGGCGGCCGCTCGGGAATTGGAGCATTCCGCCCCGGAGGGACTGGAAAGCCGGGAGGTGGTGATCGGCTACGACCGTCGATTCATGGCGCCGGAGTTCGCCGCCGCCATCGCCGCGGCCGTGCGCGGCGCCGATCTGGAGCCCGTGCTCACGGACACCCCGGTGCCCACCCCCGCCTGCAGCTGGGCGGTGGTGGAACGCGCGGCCCTCGGGGCGCTCGTGATCACCGCCAGCCACAACCCGCCCGAATGGCTCGGGCTGAAGATCAAGGGCCACTTCGGCGGCTCGGTCGAGGGGGATTTCACCGCCCGGGTGGAGCGGCGTCTGGCGGCGGGGGGGCTGACGGTGCCGATCGAGGGCGACACCCCCTTGATCGATGGCTGGGGCGGCTACCTCGAGGGCCTGCGTCGCCAGGTGAACACCACCGCCCTGGCGGTGGGGCTGGCTGAGCTGGGCCTGAAGGTGATCGTCGATCCGATGCACGGCTCGGCCGCCGGCGGCCTTGGCGCTCTGCTGGGCGGGGGGATCAGCGAGATCCACTCAGCGCGGGATCCCCTGTTCGGCGGCCACCCACCCGAACCCCTGGCCCCCTATCTCCAGGAGCTGATCACCCAGGTGAAAGCCAGCACCGCCGCCGGCCAGCCGGCGGTGGGGATCGTCTTCGATGGCGATGGCGACCGCATCGCCGCCATCGACGAGCAAGGCCGCTACTGCAGCACCCAACTGCTGATGCCCCTGCTGATCGACCACCTGGCCCGGGCCCGGGCGCTTCCGGGGAAGGTGATCAAGACCGTGAGCGGCTCGGATCTGATGGCAGCCGTGGCCGAAGACCTGGGCCGCGACGTGATCGAAAAGCCCGTGGGCTTCAAGTACATCGCCAGCGAAATGCTCACCGGCGAGGTGCTGATCGGCGGCGAGGAATCTGGTGGGGTGGGCTTCGGCCTCCACCTGCCCGAGCGCGATGCCCTGCTCGTCGCCCTGCTGCTGGTGGAGGCCCTGGTGGAGGGGGGCCTGCCCCTGGGGGCCCGCCTCGATGCCCTGCAACAGCGCTGCGGGGGGGCCAGCGCCTACGACCGCCTCGATCTGCGCCTCAAGGACATGGCCAGCCGAGCCAGACTCGAGCGGCAGCTGGCCGAAGCGCCCCCCTCCGAGGTGGCCGGCGCGGCCGTGCGGGAGGTGATCCGCACCGATGGCGTCAAGTTGCGACTTGGCCCGAGCCACTGGCTGATGCTGCGCTTCTCCGGCACCGAACCGCTGCTGCGGTTGTACTGCGAAGCGCCCACCGAGGAACGGGTGGCCCAGGTGCTGAGCTGGGCACGGGCGCTGGCGGAGCAGGCATGAGCGCCGAGAACGGGTTCCAGCTCGGCCCCACGGTGCTGGTGATCGCCAGCGGCAACGCCGGCAAGCTGCGGGAATTCACAGCCCTGCTGGGGGATCTGAACCTGGAGCTTCAGCCCCAGCCGGCGGGCCTGGAGGTGGAGGAAACGGGCGACAGCTTCGCGGCCAACGCCCGCCTCAAGGCCGAAGCGGTGGCCCGGGCCACGGGCCACTGGGCCCTGGCCGACGACTCCGGCCTCAGCGTGGAGGCCCTCGGCGGCGCCCCCGGCATTCACTCGGCCCGCTATGCCAGCGACGATGGCGCGCGCATCGCGCGGCTGCTGAGAGAACTTGAAGCGGCCGGCAGCCCCGCAGCGCCAGCCCATCGCCGCGCCCAGTTCACGGCGGCCCTGGCGCTGGCGGATCCCAGGGGCCAAACGGTGCTGGAGGTGGAGGGGAGCTGCCCGGGGGAGATCCTCGAGGCGCCCCGGGGCGATCGGGGCTTCGGCTACGACCCGATCTTCTGGGTACCCGAGGCGGCCCTGACCTTCGCCGAGATGGACCCGGAGCTCAAGCGGCGCCTGGGCCACCGCGGCCGGGCCCTGCAGGCGCTCCTGCCGTTGCTGCAGCCACTGCTGGGGTGATCGCGGCTGAGCCAGGCCCTGGCCGGCCATGTCACCCTGCAGCGAGATGAGCGCTGAGAGCTGGCCGAACTTGCGGCCAACCTGCTCTGAGCCCAACGAGGACCTTGGCCGAGGATCGCCTTGAATCAAGCTTCGGAACCAAGCCTTTCCTCCCCCAGCTCTGCTGCCATGCCGGAGGCCGATCCGCTTCGCTCACCCCCAAGCCGCCGCGATCAGATCGAGCGGGTGGCAGGTGCTGCGCTGGGATTCACGCTGGCCTTTCTGGTCGTCGGCCGGTTGGAGACGGTTCCCTCCACCCTGGTGAGCTCGATCACCCTGGCCGGTGGCGCCTCGATGGCCGGGCGGGTGGCCCGCCCCCTGCGCTGGTGGGCCCTGCTGGGGGCGGCGGCCGGGTGTGTGCTCGGCACCGCCGGGGTGCTGGCCGGGGCCCTGCAGGAGAGCGAGCCCCAGGCCAACCTTTCCGCACGGGCGATTTCCGTGTTCCTTCTCGCCGTCGCTGGTGCCCTGGCCGGCCATGGCTTCAGCACCACCCCTTCCCTGTCGGATCGCCAGCCGAAAGACCTTTTGCGCTCAGCCAGTGCCCTCACCACCGGCCTGTTCGCGGTGCTCGTCACCCTCACCTTCATCCATGGGGGGCTCGATACCGCCCGCACCTTCTCCAGCCGCTTGAGCACCTCGCTCACCATCCTGGTGGCCTCCCTGAGCGTGCCGGGCTGGCTCATCCACCTGCTCACGCATCCCCGCCACCGCAAGGGTCATGGCTGAATCCGCCGAGAGTCTGTTGCTGGTGCTGGCCGGCGGCCTGCGCTTCGTGCTGGAAGCCCTCTCCGTCGCCACGGTGCTGCTGGGCCTGCTGGCCACCGCCTCCCAGTTGCTGGGCCATTCGCTGGTTCGCCGTCGCCAGCGCCGCTCCCTCGCCGCAGCGCGACTCACCTTCGGCAGCTGGCTGTCGATGGCCCTGGAGTTCCAGCTCGGCGCCGACATCGTCGCCACCACCACCACCCCGTCGGGCCCCAACCTGGCTCAACTGGCGGTGGTGGCCGTGATCCGCACCTTCCTCAACGTCTTCCTTGCGCGGGAGCTTGAGGCCGAGACCCGGCTCGAGCGGGAGTCGGCCACTGGGCCAGGTCAGGGAGAATCACCCCCATGAACCTCACCAACGAGCTGGCCAAGCAGCGCAACCGCGACGCGGCGGAGCGCACCTTGATGGCCTGGATCCGCACCTGTCTCTCACTGATCAGTTTCGGGTTCGGCCTCGACAAGATCGTCGCCGCCATCAAGAGCCAGGGCGACGCTGTCGTCGGCCACGCAGGCCTGGGGGTGCGGCTGGTGTCGATGGCCTTCGTGCTCACCGGCATGGTCGCGATGGCCTCGGCCACGCTCCAGCACCGGCGTGATCTGCGTCGCCTCAACAGCGACGCGTTTGTGTATCGCGAGCAGCGCTCGATCGCCACCGCCACGGCCGTGAGCCTCACCCTGATCGGCGCCGTCGCCCTGGCGATGCTGGCCTACGGGGGGCTGGCGCTCTGAGGCTTCGCACCTTCTCCCTTTATTCCCCAAGATCTCCATGGCCCAGGCCACAGCCGCACTCGTCGGTCTCACCCTGTTCACGATCATGTTCGCCCTCGGCCTGGGGTTGCAACTGGATGCGATCGCCCAACTGCGCCATCGACCCGCCCTGGTGATCCGGGTGCTGATCGGCTCCTGTGTGCTGGTGCCACTGGTGGCGCTGGTGCTGATGAAGCTGCCCCTGAGCTTCGCCCTCTCGAAATCGGCCCGCTTTGGCATCGCCCTGATGGCGGCCTGCCCGAGTGCCCCGCTCACCCTGCGCAAGGCCGGCAAGACGGGGGGCGATCGCCAGCTGGCGGCCGTGCTCCAGGCCTGCGCGGCTGTGGCCGCGATCGTTTCGATTCCCCTGCTCGCTGATCTGTTCCGGTCTTCGTTCGGCATCGACGGCTGGGACATCCGCCCCCGGGAGGTGGCCCTGCAGGTGGGCCAGGCCCAGGTGCTGCCGCTGCTGGCCGGCCTGCTGCTGAGGCGCTGGAAGCCCGAATGGGTGGCGCGGCTGGAGGGGGCCCTCGACAAGCTCGCCAACGGCCTGTTCCTGCTGCTGATCGTGTTGGTGCTGATCAAGACGGGCCCTTTGCTGGTGCCGTTCGTGGCCTCCAACGGCCTGGCCCTTGGCTTCATGGCGGTGATGGTGGCCGCGGCCCTGGCCATCGGCTACTTCATGGCTGGCCCTGAGCCTCGCGAGCGCACCACGGTGGCCCTGGTCACATCGATGCGCAACCCGGGCCTGGCGCTGCTGTTCGCCACCACCTACGGCACCGGGATGCCCGGCCTGAAGCTGGCCGTCCTTGCCTACCTGCTGGTCACCGTGCTGCTTTCGATTCCCTTCCTGCGCTGGCGCAGCGCCCAGCTGCGAACGGCTTGAGCCTTCAACCGGCGCCGGGCGGAGTGGGGGACGGGTTGCCGAAAGACTCAGGCGGCCAGGGGGGCACCGTGCGGCCGTTGCCGTTGCGCATGGCGTGGTAACCCGGCGACAGGATCTCGACACCGGCGCCAGCGAACTGATCCTGGATGGCCCCCAGCAGGTCGGAGAGGGTGCGGCGGTAGGTCTCCACATCGCTTACGAAGGCGTTGAGCTCGTAGCTGATGTGGAAGTCGTTCAGTGAGGTCTGGAGCACGAACGGGGGCCTCTCCTGGCTGATGCCTGCGGTGGCGCCGGCCGCATCCAGCATCAGCCGGTGAACCTGGCGCCAGGGCACGTCGTAGCCGATGGTGACGGTGGTGGCGATCACCACCGGCTCGGCGATCTCCCGGCGCGCCAGGCTGTAATTGACGATCGAGGCCCCCAGCACGGTGGCGTTGGGGATGCTCACCACCTCATTGCGGGGGGTGCGCAGGCGGGTCACCAGCAGGGCGGAGTCGTGAACGATGCCGACGGTGCCGTTGATGCTGACCCGGTCGCCTTCCTGGTAGGCCCTGGTGTAGGTGAGCATCAGTCCGCCGATCAGGTTGGCGGCCACGGCACTGGAGCCCAGGGCCGCCAGCACCCCCACGAACAGACCGGCCCCCTGGAAGGCCTTGCTGTTGGCCCCCGGGATGTACGGGTAGGCCAGCACGACGCCGAGCAGCAGGATGCCGATCCCCACCAGCCGGGCCGTGGGCCGGGCCCATTCCGGATAGAACCAGCGCAGGCGCAGGTTGCCCAGCTCCACCGCCCGGAACCAGGCGTTGCTGGCCCGCATCAGCAGCACGCTGAGGGCCAGGATCACCACGACGGAGATGAGGTCGGGGATGGCCCTCGAAAAGGCCTGGGCGCCTCCTAGCACCAGGCCGGTGATCTGGCCCTGAAGGGTTTCGGAGAGGCCCTGGGTGGGGGGGAACAGCCCCAGGAACAGGGGGATGGAGAGGTAACTGACCAGCAGCAGCACGGCCCCGTGCACGATCCGGCGCAGGGGATCAAGAACACTGCGCACCTGATCGGCGGTCAGCCACTCGTTACCCCCCACCTGCAGTCCCCGGATCCGATGGTTGGCGGGGTCGTTGATCCAGCGCTCCAGGCGCCGGTTCAGGGCCATCTGTCCCCGCAGCCAGAGGATGTAGAAGCCCAGGGCCAGCAGAGCCAGGGCGGTGCCCCGCAGCCAGTCGGAGCGCCGGTGGGTTTGCCGATAGCGAACGATGGCCCCGCGGATCTGCTCCAGGTAGCGCTGGGCCAGCTGCTGGCGGCTGATCTGAAAGCGGGCCGCGTTGCGGTCGTCCACCGAGATCCTGGGCTCGAACACGTCGCCCCGCATCACGCCGATGGTGGTGTAGGGCGGGTCCTCCTGCACGACGATCTGGGCGGGCTCGATCGAGTAGTTGGCGGCCAGCTCGGCCAGCCGCTGGCTGCCCCGCCGCGCCATCTGCGCCGGGCTCTGGGCACCGACGCCGGCCCGGATTTCCAGCACCCGGCGGCCATCCAGTTCGATGAAGGCCGGCGGGGGAATGGTCTTCTGGGCGGAAGCGGAGGCCGGAGTCGGGGCGTCAACCGCCTGGGCCAGGGGGGCCGCCATCAGCAGCTGCGTCGCCAGCAAAGCGGCCAACAGGGGCAGTAGAAAACGCCGGCAACGGGCGCGCAGGCCCCAAGGCTCGGAGTGGCCCACGATGTTCCGTTACGACGGTCCTGGGACCCTATCTTCCCGGAATGCTTCCGGTTCCCAGGGCAAAGATCCCTGCCCCGACCCTGATGGGAGGGGTCCCCACCATCGCGGCGTTCTTGCTCACCGCTGCCCTGAACGCCACCGCCCTGATCACCGTCGCCATGGTTCCACCGGTTGTCGCCGCCCCATCGGCCGACGTCACCCAACCGCTCCCCTCCTGGCGGGAGGGACCCGCCAAGGCCCGCCTGCTCTCGTTCGTTGAGGCCGTCAGCCGAGAGGGGAACCCGGACTACGTGCCGCCGGCCGAGCGGATCGCCGTGTTCGACAACGACGGCACCCTCTGGGGCGAGCAGCCGATGTACGTGCAGCTGGCCTTCGCCCTTGAGCGCGCCCGCACCCTGGTGGCCCAGCAGCCCGAGCTGGCGACCAGCCCCGTGATCGCCGCAGCGGCTGCAGGCGATCTGAACGCGGTGATGGCCCACGGCAGCCAGGGGGTGCTTGAGCTCGTGGCCCTGACCCACGGCGGCATGAGCACCGACGCGTTCAGGGAGCTGGTGCAGGGCTGGTTCCGCACCGCCTGCCACCCCACCCTGAAGCGGCCTTATTCAAGCCTCACCTATGCGCCGATGCGGGAGCTGCTCGACCTGCTGAGGGCGCGGGGCTTCCAGACCTGGATCGTTTCCGGGGGCGGTAAGGACTTCGTGCGGCTGGTGTCCGAGGGGCTCTACGGCATTCCCCCCGAACGGGTGGTGGGCTCCACCGTGCGCAGCGAGTACGTGGTGCAAAACGGCGTGCCGACGATCCTGCGCCGCCCCGAAGTGGCCTTCATCGACGACGGCGCCGGCAAACCGGTGGGCATCCACGACGCCATCGGTCGGCGGCCGATCGCCGCCTTCGGCAACTCCGATGGCGATCGGGCGATGCTGGAGTGGACCACGGCGGGGACGGGCGCCCGACTGGGGATGCTCCTCCACCACGACGACGGGGAGCGGGAGTTCGCCTACGACCGCCACACCCTGTTCGGCCGCCTCGACCGGGCCCTGCAGGAGGCGCCGAAGCGGGGCTGGACGGTGGTGAGCATGCGCAACGACTGGACCCGCGTCTATCCCCTTACGCCAGAGGGCTGCCCCCGTTGAGGGTGACGCTGGGCCGCTCGCCGAACAGCTGCCGGTAGGCAACGGCGAAGTGGCCCGCGTTGAGGAAGCCGAAAGACCCGGCCACTGAGGAGACGCTGGTGAACCCCGGGTCGGCCGCCAGCAGCACCCGGCGGGCCCCATGGAGCCGTTGACGTTTGAGGTAAGCCATCGGCCCCATCCCCAGGTGCTCGCGAAAGCCCAGGATCAAGCTGCGGCGGCCAGCGTGCACCTGGCGACAGAGGGCATCGAGGGTGATCGGCTCGGTGGGATGCTCCTCCATCCAGCGCTGGGCGGCCTTGACCAGCTCGATCCGGGCGATCGGGCGCGGCGAGCGGCAGGCCTGACCGCCCAGCGGCGCCAGGGCCTCCAGCACCAGGGGCACCAGATCCTCGGCCACCAACCGGGCCCAACCGGGCGCCGCCAGCCGGGCCGAATTCTGCTCGGCCACCGCGAACAGCTGGCGCAGGTAGGCCCTCAGTCCCTCCTGGCGGTCTGGAGCGACGGCCAGCCAGTTGCTTTCGAGCGCCTCCTCACTCAGCTCCGGGCCGCCCAGCTCGGCGGCCCAACGGAGCAACCTGTGGCGCTCGATGGTCAGGATCGCCAGGGCGCAGGGGCCGCCGGTGCTGAGATGGACGCCCTCATGAGAAGCCAGGCCGAACAGGGAGTCGGCCGGCAGCCGTTGGCCATGGGCCACCAGCGACCCCGGGTGAAGCCATGGCTCCAGATCGAGGGCGATGACCTGGCGTCCAAACGGTTTGGCGCCGTGGCCATGGAGCCCCCGGTCCAGGCGCAACCGCAGCAGCTGCAACGGTCCCACCCGCAGGGGCAGCAGCTCCGCCGCCAGCCGGCCGGCCTCCAGCTGGATCAGCTCCAGCGGCATGCCGGCGGCCCGGATCTGCTCCTGCAGCTGCTCGACGCCGTCGAGGGAACCCGAGCTGACCGTGCTGACGGCGGTGGGGCTGATGGTGCTGCGCATCACTAAGTAAATGCACTTTTGGAGTTGTTCAACCCTGCCACCGTGATCATGATCCAGGGGTGCCGGTGCCCTCCCGCCGGAGATCTCCACCTGACCAGCTGCGGGCTCCCTCCGCCAACCCCTGCCACCTCCCGGCTCTTCCCACCATGCCCAACGGCCAACCCAACATCCTGATCCTCTGGGGCGATGACATCGGCCAGAGCAACCTCAGCTGCTACAGCGATGGCCTGATGGGCTATCAGACCCCCAACATCGACCGGGTCGCCAAGGAAGGTGGCCGCTTCATCCATTACTACGCCGAGCAGAGCTGCACCGCCGGCAGGGCCGCCTTCATCTCCGGTCAGAGCGTGTTCCGCACCGGCCTCAGCAAGGTGGGCCTGCCCGGCGCCGAACTTGGCTTCCGGGCCGAGGACCCCACCATCGCCGAGCTGCTCCAGCCCCTGGGCTACCGCACCGGCCAGTTCGGCAAGAACCACTTCGGCGACCGCGACGAGCATCTGCCGACGATGCACGGCTTCGATGAGTTCTTCGGCAACCTGTACCACCTCAACGCCGAGGAGGAACCCGAGTTACGGGATTATCCCAAGGCGGATGATCCGGAGTTCCCGAACTTCCGCAAGCGCTTCGCCCCCCGCGGCGTGCTGCACTGCTGGGCCAACGGTGACGGCACCCAGCGGATCGAGAACACCGGACCGCTCACCAAGCACCGGATGGAGAACTGCGACGAGGAGTTCATGGCCGAAGCCAAGCGCTTCATCCGCGATGCCGTGGCCTCCGGTGAGCCCTTCTTCGTGTGGTTCAACACGACCCACATGCACTTCCGCACCCACGCACGGCCCCAGGATGTGGGCCAGTCAGGACGCTGGCAGTCGGAGTATCACGACGTGATGATCTACCACGACAACTGCATCGGCCAGATGCTCGATCTGGTGGATGAGCTGGGCATCGCCGATGACACGATCGTGATGTACAGCACCGACAACGGCCCCCACATGAACAGCTGGCCCGATGCCGGCATGACCCCCTTCCGCAACGAGAAGAACTCCAACTGGGAGGGTGCCTACCGGGTGCCCGCCCTGGTGCGCTGGCCGGGCCAGATTGAGCCCGGCACGCTGTTCACGGGGGTCGTCAGCCATCTCGACTGGCTGCCCACGCTGCTGGCCGCCGCCGGGGAGCCCGAGATCAAGCAGAAGCTGCTGGACGGCCATCAGGTGGGAAGCAAGAACTTCCACATCCACCTGGATGGCTACAACATGCTCGATTACTGGACGGGCAAGACAGGCAAGAGCCCACGGGTGGAGTTCTTCTACTTCTCCGACGACGGCGATCTCACGGGCCTGCGCTACGACAACTGGAAGTTCGTGTTCATGGAGCAGCGCGCAGCCGGCACACTGCAGGTGTGGGCCGAACCGTTCACCGCGCTGCGGGTGCCCAAGATCTTCAACCTGCTCACCGATCCCTACGAGCGGGCCGACATCACCTCCAACACCTACTGGGACTGGTTGCTCGACCATGCCTTCATGCTGGTGCCGGCCCAGTCCTTCGTGGCGGAGTTCCTGGCCTCGTTCCAGAAGTACCCGCCCCGCCAGAAGGCGGCCAGCTTCACGATCAGCGACGTGCTGGAGAAGATGATCTCGGCCGGGGGCGCGAGCTGAGCTGCCGATGAGCTTGGCCCCTGCCAGCAGCCACTCCCGGCCGGGCCGCCCCCCGGCCCGGGAGATGGTCTGGATTCCGGGGGGCACGTTTCTGATGGGCTCGGATGCCCACTACCCCGAGGAGGCCCCGGCCCATCGGGTGCACGTGGAGGGGTTCTGGATGGACCGCACACCGGTCACCAACGCCCAGTTCCTCAAGTTCGTGAAGGCCACCGGCCACCGCACCCTGGCCGAGCGGCCGGCCGATCCGGCCCTCTATCCCGATGCACTGCCGGAGTTGCTGGCGCCAGCCTCGATCGTGTTCGTGCCGCCGCCGGGGCCGGTGGGCCAGGGCGATCCCTACCGCTGGTGGCAGTACATCCCCGGTGCCGACTGGCGTCATCCGGAGGGCCCCGGCAGCTCAATCAAGCTGCGCGACCAGCATCCGGTGGTGCATGTGGCCCATGAGGATGCGGCGGCCTATGCCGCCTGGAGCGGCAAACAGCTACCGACCGAGGCCGAATGGGAGCGGGCCGCCTGGGGCGGGCGCGAAGGCGCTGAATACGCCTGGGGGGAGGAGCTGCATCCGGGAGGTCGAGCGGTGGCCAACACCTTCCAGGGTGAGTTCCCGCACCACAACAGCCTGCTCGATGGCTATGGGGGCACCTCGCCGGTGGGAGCCTTCCCCGCCAACGGTTTTGGTCTTTTCGATTGCATCGGCAACGTCTGGGAGTGGACCGATAGCTGGTACCGGGACCAGGGGCACAGGGCAGCCGTGGCGGAAGGCTGTTGTGCCTCCGCGGAGCAGGCCCGTGAGGCCAGCATCGATCGCGCCTCCCAGCACGGCGCCATTCCCCGCAAGGTGATGAAGGGGGGCTCATTTCTGTGCGCCCCCAGCTACTGCCGCCGTTACCGGCCGGCCGCCCGCATGGCCCAGGGCATCGACACCTCCACCTGCCACCTGGGGTTCCGCTGCATTGTTCGCGTCAATTGAATCGGCACTCAGGCGTTCCCGAAGGCCACCTGGCAGGCAGCATTCAGAAGTTCCGCTTCCGCAGCACTCTGGGGCTCCTGGCCGTTGAGCAGCCCGGACTGACAGTCGGCCGTCAGCTGATAGGTGCTGCCACTGTCTGTGACAGCGAAGCTGATCGTTGAGGTGCCGGAGGGCTGGACCGAGCCGAACAGCAACTGGTAGTTGGAGTTGGGAACCACGATGTAGGTGGTGTTGTTGTCGACGGCGTTGTTGACGGCGCTGTTGATGATCGCCGCCGTGGCCAGGGTGCCGACGCCCCAGGCGGCGGCGCGGGCACCCCACCAGCCCCAGGTGGGGGTGGACCAGCCGCCATACCAACCGTGGTTCCAGGGGCGTGCCACCCCCCAGCCGGGCCGGGCCCAACCCGGGCGCACGTTCACGTTGTTGATATTGACGCGACGATCCCAGTTGCGATTGACGTTGACATTGCGATTGATGTTCCGGTTGACGTTTCGGTTCAGATCGCGGTTGACGTTGACGTTGCGATCGAAGTTCCGGTTGACATCACGACTGAGATCCCGGGTGCCGGCATTGGGGCGGTTGCTGAAGTCTCGGTTGCCTGTGTTGACACGGCTGAAGTCACGGTTGCCGGCAGTGGGACGATCCATCGAAGGACGGCCAGCCCCGCTTCCCACATTGCTGCTCCAGCCACCGCTCGGCCTGGAATCTCCGCGGTTGAGACCGCCGCCGCCGCTGAAGCCAGTGTTGGCCCGGGCAGCACCGCCGCCACCTCCGCGGTTCAATCCTCCACCACCACCGCCACCACCAACTCGGCCGCCACCGCCGCCACCACGGCTGCCACCGCCACCGCCACCTCGGCCACCACCGCCACCGCCTCGGGCGATCAGTTCGGTCGCCGGGCTTGCGGAAGTGACAGAAACACGCTCAAGGGCGAATCCTGCGCCAGCCGGCAGGGCCAGAACACCTGTCAGCACAAGGCTGCCGAGACCTGCGAAGCCCTTCATTTCTGCACCGCCGCAGTCTTCTGGATCAGCGCGCAGCCTTCGTCGTAGCAGGTGATGTTGATCCGTCCGTCATCGCCGAAATGAACCCGCACCAGATCCCTCTTCGCCATCGCCGTGGCGTTGCCCTGGCGGACACTGTTGAGGTAGTTGGGGTTCACCACACACAGATCAAGCCCGTTGAAGCAGACCGTGTTGGTGGAGAAGCGCGCGCCCGCCTGCTGCAGGGACTGCCACTCCTTGCTGGCGGCAATCCAGCGGCTCATGCGCACGGGGGAATCGGTGACGCGGATGGTTTCCGTGGCCGCTCCGATCCGGTGGCGGTAGAGGGTGGAGGCTCCTTCGTCGCTGGCTTCCACGCTGCAGGGCACAGGGGCGCCTCCCTTGATCGTGCAGGTGGTGTCGAGCTTGTAGAGCGCTTCGGCGCGCCCGGGAGATGCCCCGGCCAGGAGGCCGAGGGCAAGGCCACCCCAAAGAAAACCTCGGCCCAGCGCACGCTTGCGGTTCAGCATCGAATCGAACATCCAGGGATGTCTTGACCCTAGATCGACCTTCCCCACATGAAGCGGTCAGCCGACCCAGGTGATTCGTGAATCGATACGTCTGAATGTAAGTCTTGGTGTTAGAGGAACTGGCTGATCGGCAGGCGATGCCTGTGCCGAGTGAATCGATCGTGGAGCCGTGTTCAGCTCTTGAGTGGCTGGGATTGTGCTGCGGCATCCAATCCCTCATCTGATCGAACTCCTGCCAGGTCAGCCCCCAGGAATGTGGCCCCATCCAACTTCGCTCCCCTGAGATCGACTTCTCTCAAGATGGAGTTGGTGAAATTCGCCTCCCGGAGATCTGCATCACGCAGATCCGCTCCGCTCAGATCTGCGTTCATGAAGCTGGCTCTCTGCAGGTCCGCCTGCCTGAAGTTGGCACCCTTGAGCAGCGAACCTGCGAAGTTCGCACCTCTCCAGCGACTGCAGGGCAGTCTCAATCCGTCCAGGCAGATTCCGTGCAGGTCGAAATCGTCCTGCCAGAGGCCATCGGCGGAAAGATCCTCCAGGGCTCTGATCCTTCCAAGATGAACCTGGATTCCTGACTCCTTCGCAGCAAGGATCAGTTCATATTTCTCCTGGTGCTCTTTCTCCTTGCGGCGCCCGGCTTCCATGATGTACACCAATCCTGCAGCAACAATGCTGAAGGATTCGACATTTCCAATGCTCACGATCTCGTAGAAACTGCTGGTCAGACAGTTTTCCTTGGCATGCACGCCATGGCAGTTCTCGAATCGATTCACCACGGCCAGCAAGCAGAAGGAGGCCACAGCCGCCATCGACACCCGAAAACCGAAGGAGCGGTCCAGCAGTCGGAAAAATGGGGATTTCCGGCGGCGGCACTGGTTCTCGTACCAGGTGGCTCTTTGAAAAAGGGGCATGGTGGGCTCAACAGGGGACGTTTGAGGCCGATGGTCCAGGCAAGGAATCATTCTCCTAGGGGGCGATCTCCGCCAGCACCAGCGCCGCCTCCTTGAGACTCCATTGATGAGTGGGGGCGAAATCGGTGACCGGCATCAGGCTCTGATCCAGCAGGGTCTCGATTCTTGCGACATTCGCCTCCAAGCCTTCAACGCAGAAGCCTCGGAAGCCGGTGGCTGCGCCGCTGAACCGTTCACAACTCTGCAGCACGTTGGCGGCGACCAGCAGCTTGAAGACGTTGAGCTCGAAGTTCCCCTGGCTTGAGGCCAGCACCATGGGGGCCCCATGGGTGGCCGCCGATCGCCACGTGCAGGGCAGTGGGAAAGGTGGCGTTGCTCGACTGGCTGAGGTTGACCTGGTCGTTGGGGTGGATCGGGTTGTTGCTACCCATCACCCCTATGAACTGCTGGATCGCCCACTTGGCGATCGCCTCCTAACAAGGATCGCTGCCCCTGAGTGGCAGGCAAGGAGCGTAGGCCGCCAGAAGTGATTGGGTGGTGGCCTGTCCACTCGAAGGACTTGTTCGCTTCACATCCTCGGGATCGTTAGCCGGGGAAGATTTTGGTTACCATTCAGTCTTCTCGAAATCGGGGAGCACCCACGAGTGATCGAAGTGCTCCTGCTTCGGTCCGTAAAGGCGGAAATAGCTGAACCAGCCGCGGCCGGGGACCGTCTCGACCCAGTTCCCTTCGTTCCCGGCCGGCGCGCTCGGGCCCACGTACAGATCGACACTGCCGTCGTCGTTGACCTTCAGGTCCATGCGTGATGAGCGGTCCGCTTGCTGGGACGGGTTGTCGATCAGGCAGCGCGCTCCGACGTCGTAGACGGTCATGGACCAGAACTGCTCCACCGGGGCATCTGCAGGTACCCGGAGCCGATAGCTTTTTGTCCCATCGAGCCAGTCGCCGTCCTTGTCCTTGTAGGTTCCCAGATAGACCTGCCCGACACCCGGCGTCCTGGTCACCATCCCGGATGACGTTGTCACGGCCTCGTAAAACCAGGCCGCACGTCCGTCAAGTTGGTCGTAGAACTCCGCTCGTTGGGAAGGATCGATCACGAGGGCGAAATGCCAGTGGGTTCCTTCTGCATAGTGAGCCTCCTCGAGCCGCTTCTCAAAATCATTCGCCTTTGCCATCGCCTCGCCCACCAGGACCCCGTCGGTGAGCAGCCTGGTTTGGCGCTCGTCCGGCTCGAACGGTTTGCCCTTTTCGATGCCGAGCGGCTTGAGCATGGCCATGAAGAAGCGATCGCGCTCATGCACCGGTTCGCGCTGGATGATCGCGTGCAGGCTCCTCCAATAGTCGATCCCTCTCGGGGACGTCTGACTCCAGCGGATTCCAGAGATGTCGACGATCGTCTTCTTGGGCGGGTTGTCGCTCTTCGAGAGCGGGTAGATCTCGAGCATCTCCAGCAATGCCTTCGCCTTGGCGGGATCCTTGTCCAAGGCGCGGAACCCCCAGAAGACGTTGCTCGTAGGGGATTCGGCCAGGTAGACCCCCTTGGGAACCTCGGCCTTCTGCCCTGGGCCCGCGATCACATAGACGCCACCCTCGCCCCTGTCCGGTCCGGTCTGGCCCATGTCGATCAAGGGGCGCTGCCACATGTCGTCGGCGAATCCCGCCACCGCGCCGGCAGGCATCCTGACGACCATCGGGCCGGTTTCCTCGAGATTGAAGAAGCTGATGATGTAGGGAGTCGTGGCGTTTGCGGTGAGAATCCCGAGCTTGGCCAGGTAGTTGTCATACACCACCACATCGCCGGACCTCGCCTTGAAGGTCATCTCGTGGGCCTTCTGCCACTCGGCAAAGGAGACGATCGGGATGCTCCAGAGGTAGGCCTGGCAAGCCCGCTGGAAATCGATCTGATCGAAGAGCCGTTCGACCGACTCCCCGGAAGGATAGCCATTGATGAAATCAGGAGTGAAGGACAGCCTGCCGATCGGGGTGTCGAGAGTTTCTGCTGGAGTTGGTTTCATGGTGCTTGCTTTTCGGGTCTTGATCGCAGGCTGCTACTTCAATGATTCCGCTACATAATCTGGCCGCTTGTAGGTGCCATCGATGATCGATTGGCTGGGACCGTAACAGCGCATCACCGTCCAGAACGGCCCGTCGGGGGCGGGCAGCCAGTTGCTCTCCTCGGCACTTCCGGGGGATTCCTTGCCGATGTAGATGACGAGGGACCCGTCCTCGTTGGTTTTGAGGCCGGTGGTGGCACTACCGATCGAATATCGATCGATTGGGTTGTCCACCAGCCAGCGCTGCGGCAGCTTGTACATGGTGATCGACCAGAAGTAATCGACCGGTGGCATCTGCTCCCTTGTGAAGGTCAGGGTGTAGGTGGAGTTGCTGCCATCAAGCGGCTTGCCGTCGGCATCCGTAGGCATCGAGAGGTAAACGGAGACCTCCTTCACATTGCCGAAGATTCCCATGTAGACCCCGAGGGCCCGGTCCATGTAGTTCGTGCCGACCCGCGCTCGCGTGCCGAAGAACTTTGCCGCGTCAACGCCACCCTCGCTGAGCTTTTTCATCTCCGCGCACCCATCCTCAAGACCCTTCTGCATGGCCTCACGAACTGCAGGCTCCAACGCCGCGGGGTCCCATGTCGTGCCCGATTCGATCCCGAGGCTGGCCAACGCTTCATACATCGGTTGATCATCCGAATTCGGGGTGACGAAGGGCAGCAGAAAGGAAACGTAGGTCCAATAGACCTCTTTGGTTTCATCGCCTTCGGCCCACTTCGGCCAGTGGATGGCGGGGGCGGGCCTGGGAGCGGCTGTTCCGGCAAAGGAACTCAAGGGCTCCAGTTTGTAGCTTTCCTGAATGGCTTTGACCTTCCTGAGATCCTCCTGGCCACCGATGATCTGGGTGCGGGTCAAGGTGCCCAGGAAATCCGTCTCCCCTTGAATCACCCGTGCCACTCCATTCGGAAGACTGCCCTTCCACAACGGGGAGGCCAGCAGCACGGAAAGTCCATCGTTGCCATCGTTGACCGATCCTGGATTGTCGAGGACATAGCCCCAGTAGTCATCCCACTGGCTCGTGTAGAACCGCTCCTTCTCGATCCTGGGCATCGTCAGCACCCACGGTTCGGCGCGAAGATCCACCCACGCGTAGGAATAGGGCGTGTCGTTGTTTGGCGTCACAATATCGGTGTCCGCTGGCGAGGAAAGCCCGAGATGAAGCCACTTGCCCATGGCCTTGTTACCGTCGATGGCCTGCATGAACATCGTCCGGTAGTTCATCACCAGGGGATAGGTGAAGATGTAGGCATCCTTGGCGAGGTCTCGGGCGGACTGCGGGTCGCTGGCTTCCGATGATGTGAGCGATTGTTTTGTGTTCATCTTTTTGCTCGGCAGGTTAACATCAGGAATCGGGATTTCACCAACGCTAGGCCAGAAGAAACACCCTCCGCAAGTGGAGATAAAACTATAGTTACGCTCTGCGCAGCTTCCTCTGGCTTGATTGGCAAGGAAGTTGGGGGATGACTAAAGCGAACGTTGTGCTCACTGGGGGGAAGCCTCGGCCTACCCCTACCTGGCCTAGGAGGCCGCTGAAATAGCCGCCAATTCGTGACCGGATGGCCTTGGCGAAGTTTCGCCGGCTGAGGTGAACGCCACGCGGGGGGCTGTTTCGGCGATTGCTCTGCTGCTTTCAGCCGCCAGTCCCCGCCCTGGGGGGCTGAACC
>CALRNH020000015.1:0-75191 GCA_943369485.1 Synechococcus sp. UW140
GCGGCTTCCCAGATCGGGTAGAAGTGCAGGCCGATGGCGTTGCTGGAGGGAACAACGGCGCCGGAAATGATGTTGTTGCCGTAGAGCAGGCTGCCGGCAACGGGCTCACGGATGCCGTCGATGTCGACGGGGGGAGCGGCGATGAAGGCAACGATGAAGCAGGTGGTGGCCGCCAGCAGGGTGGGGATCATCAGCACACCGAACCAGCCCACGTAGAGGCGGTTGTCGGTGGAGGTGACCCACTCACAGAACTGGTTCCAAGGAGAAGCGCCGGAGCGCTGCTGGATGGTGGTGGTCATAAGAGCGAGAGGGTTGCCCCCCAGAGGGGACGGTTAGGTAGAACGGCTCCCGATCGGGTGCCGCCTGGCGAAGTGTAACGGAACGTTGCGCCCTGTGTGGAAAGGTTGAGGGTAGAGATCGGGCGAAGGGGTCGCCCGGGCGGTTGTCCCCCCAGGCCCCTGCGGCCGCAAGCGTTGACGGAGTTGTTAGCGTCCGAACTCGCCTGAGCACTCGGATGTCGTCGATCGACCCGGCCCAGCGGGTGCTGATCATCCGCCTGCCGTGCAACCCGATCTTCCCGGTCGGCCCGGTCTACCTGGCCGACCACCTGCACAAGCGTTTTCCGGCCCTGCCCCAACGGATCCTGGATCTGGCGGCCGTGTCCGTGCTCGATGTGGAACGGGTGCTGCTGGCCACGATCGAAGCCTTTCGCCCCAGCCTGTTGGTGTTCTCCTGGCGGGATATCCAGATCTATGCCCCGGTGGATGGCCGCAGCGGCAACCCCCTGCAGCACTCCTTCGAGGTCTTTTACGCCGCTAATCCCCTGCGCCGGATGCGTGGGGCCCTGGGGGGCCTGCGGCTGATGGCGGCCTTCTACGGAGAGCTCTGGCGCAACCTGCGCCTGGTGCGCAAGGGCCTGCGGCGGGCCCGCCGTTTCAACTCCGGGGCGAAGGTGGTGATCGGCGGCGGGGCGGTGAGCGTCTTCTATGAGCAGCTCGGCAAGAAGCTGCCCCGGGGCACGGTGGTGTCGGTGGGAGAGGGGGAGCCCCTGCTCGAAAAGCTGATCCGGGGGGAGAGCCTTCAGAGCGAGCGCTGTTTCGTTGTTGGGGAGCCGCCTCGGCCGGGGTTGATCCATGAGCAGCCCGCCGGCCTCGTCAAGACCGCCTGCGATTACCCCTACATCGCCTCGATCTGGCCCCAGCTCGACTGGTACCTCGACGGCGGCGACTTCTACGTGGGCGTGCAGACCAAGCGTGGCTGCCCCCACAACTGCTGCTACTGCGTGTACACGGTGGTGGAGGGGAAGCAGGTGCGTGTCAACCCCGTGGAGGAGGTGGTGGCGGAGATGCGTCAGCTCTATGACCGAGGCGTGCGCGGCTTCTGGTTCACCGACGCCCAGTTCATCCCGGCGCGCCGCTACATCGAGGACGCCAAGGAACTGCTGCGCGCCATCGCCGCCGCCGGGATGGGCGACATTCACTGGGCCGCCTACATCCGGGCCGACAACCTCGACGCCGAACTGGCGCAGCTGATGGTGGCCACCGGCATGGACTATTTCGAGATCGGCATCACCTCAGGCTCCCAGGAACTCGTGCGCAAGATGCGCATGGGCTACAACCTGCGCACCGTGCTGGAGAACTGCCGCCTGCTGGTGGCGGCGGGCTTCAGCGCCCAGGTCTCGGTCAACTACTCCTTCAACGTGATCGACGAACGCCCCGAGACCATCCGCCAGACCATCGCCTATCACCGGGAATTGGAGCGGATCTTCGGCGCAGGCAAGGTGGAGCCGGCGATCTTCTTCATCGGCCTCCAGCCCCACACCCACCTGGAGCAGTACGGCTTCGAGCAGGGGCTTCTGCAGCCGGGCTACAACCCGATGAGCATGATGCCCTGGACGGCCCGCAAGTTGCTCTGGAACCCTGAGCCCATGGGGCGTGTGTTCGGTCGGATCTGTCTGGAGGCCTTCGATCAAGGGGGTCGGGATTTCGGCCGCACGGTGATGGATCTCCTGGAGCGCGACTACGGGGTCGCGCCCCTTGGCGAAGCTCTGCAGGCGCCGGTGGAGGGTCGGCGTGCCCTGGCCACGGCCGTGCGCTGAGGCACGTCTAGATCTCAAGCAGGGTGACCCGACCGGTGGCGATGTCATAGACGCTCGATCGGATCGTCAAGCGGCCCTCGCCCACCGCCTGGCGCACCAGCTCGCTCTTGGCAGACAGTTGTTCGGCGGAGCGCCGTGCGTTGTGGACGATCGCCTGCTTGAGGTCATCGCCGGGCTCCAGGCTGGCGCGGATCGGCGCCACCAGCTTGCTGAGCAGGGGCGTGAGTGCACCGGAGGCCAAGGCGGCCGTCACGGCTCCGCAGCCGCTGTGGCCCACCACCAGCACCAGGGGGACCGCCAGGTGGTCGACGGCGTACTCCAGGGAGGCGACGGCGTCATCGAAGGCGGTGTTGCCGGCGCTGCGGATCACGAACAGATCCGAGGGGGCCGTATCGAAGATCCACTCCGGGGCCACGCGCGAATCGGCGCAGGCCAGGACCACGGCCCAGGGGGCCTGGCCTCCCACCAAAGTGGAGGCGGGAGTGATGCAGTTGTGGCGCCAGAGGCGGCTGAGGGCCCGGCTCCGGGCTGATGGGGTGGAGGCCTGGTCGGCCTCGTTCCAGGCGGCGGCGAAGCGGGCGTTGCCATTGACCAGGGCCTGGAGGGGATCGGCCGGACGGCAGATCGTCAGGGCATCGGATGGATCTTCGGCCTGTGCCGCCTCCCCCAGGCCGAACACGGCTGCCATGGCCAGGGCGCTCTGCCCAAGCAGCCATCGCCGGCGCATGGTCAAGGGGAAGCCTCGAGGGGATTGGGATTCTCGCGCCACCAACGCCATCGCACAGCCAGGAGAGCGGCCAGCCCTAGCCAGCCAAGCAGGCCTCCGATCGGGTTGGGGCTGGCGCCTCCAGGGCCCACCAGCCAGAGCGGAGCAGCGGGCGAAAGGCTGATCAGACCGCCCTGGAGCAGGAACCAGCCCCCCACCAGGCCGCCGTGCAGCCCCACAGCGCCCCAGAGCACCCCGGCATCGGAGCGCCGTTGGAGGGCCAGGGCGATCCCGAGCAGCAGCAGGCCGCCCTTGAGGGTCAGCAGCGCCAGCCAGCCCTGGGCCAGGGGGTAGGGATGCACCAGGCTGAAGATCAGCGCCTGGAGCAGCAGGGCCCGCTGGCCGCCCAGGCCCAGGGCCAGTTCGCCCCAGAGCCAGCCGCGAAACAGCAGCTCCTCGGCGAAGCCCACCCCCAGCACCAGCACCAGGGCGTTGACCAGCTGGGCAAACGTGACCCCTGCTCCCGTGCGGGCCGAGCCGGCCAGCAGCAGCCCAGCGCTCACCAGGGCCAGCAGCAAAAACGCCTTGATCAGCCCCCGCAGCAGGGCCTTGAGGGCGGTGGGCAGGGAGACGGCCACCCCGAGCCTGCGCCAGGCCCTTGGCTCATTCCAGCGCCGCCTCAGCCAGGCGGGCAGCGTGAGCAGCAGCAACGCGAAGCTCACCAGCGTGCCCGCCAGGTTCACCTGGTCAGCTCGCAGGCCCGGGGCCAGCCCTTCCAGGGGCCTGGCCAGCAGCCAGCCGGTGAGCAGCAACAGCGGCAGATAGAGCACCGTGGGGAGCCAGCGTCCCGGCCCCCACCTGCCGCCGCGGGGGGGAGGTTCAGGCGACGCGGTGGGGCCCATTCAGCCCTCGGGCTCGATCGAGCTGCTCAGTCCCTTGGCCTTGAGGCGCTCGCTGTAGAACTCCGCCGGCTCGATGTCGCAGACGATCACCAGGCCGATGCCGGTGTTGTGGGCTTCAAGCATCACGGCGATGGCATCCTGCTCGCTGAGCAGGGGCACCACCTCCCGCAGGGTCGTCACCACGTATTCCATGGAGTTGACCGGGTCGTTGTGCAGCAGCACCTTGTAGCGGGGTGACGGCTTGCGCACCTGCTGGAGGTCCTTGTCGAGCACCGTCGCGCCACCGGGGCTGCGGATTGGCGTCTCTACCGCCATGGTGTTGAAGGAAATGACGTTCAAAGTCTGACAGCGGCGATGCGGGCCATGGCTTCCTCCACCTTGGCGCGGCTGTTGAAGGCTGAGAGCCGGAAGTAGCCCTCGCCGGCGGCGCCGAAGCCGCTGCCTGGGGTGCCCACGACGTGGGCCTCCTGGAGAAGCTTGTCGAAGAAGCTCCAGGAATCCAGGCCCGCAGGAGTTTTCAGCCACACATAGGGGGCCTGCTCACCGCCGAACACCTCCAGTCCCAGGGCGCTCAGATCGCGCCGGATGATCGCCGCGTTGTCCATGTAGAAGCCCACCAGGGCCTTCACCTGGGCCTGACCCTCAGGGGAATACACCGCTTCCGCTCCACGCTGCACGATGTAGCTGACGCCGTTGAACTTGGTGCTCTGGCGGCGGTTCCAGAGCCCCCAGAGCTCCACCGGCTCGCCATCTGCGGCCGTACCCATCAGGCCCCGGGGTACAACGGTGAGCGCACAGCGGGTGCCGGTGAAGCCGGCGTTCTTGGAGAAGGAGCGGAACTCGATCGCGCAATGGCGGGCGCCTTCAATCTCATAGATCGAATGGGGCAGTTCCGGATCCTGGATGAACGCCTCGTAGGCGGCATCGAACAGGATCAGGGCGCCGTTGGCGAGGGCGTAATCGACCCACTGCTTGAGCTGGGCCCTGGTGGCCACGGCGCCGGTGGGGTTGTTGGGGAAGCAGAGGTAGATCAGGTCCACCTTCTTGCTCGGGATCTGGGCGGTGAAGCCGTTCTCGGCGTTGATCGGCAGGTAGGTGAGGCCGCCGTACTGGCCGGCGTCATCGGCATCGCCGGTGCGGCCCGCCATCACGTTGCTGTCCACATACACCGGATAAACCGGGTCGGTCACGGCGATGTGGTTGCCTTCACCCAGGATGTCGAGGATGTTGGCGCTGTCGCACTTGCTGCCATCGGAGACGAAGATCTCTTCGGCGGAGATCTGGCAGCTGCGGGCCTGGAAGTCGTGCTGGGCGATCGCCTCGCGCAGCCAGAGGTAGCCCTGCTCGGGGCCGTAGCCATGGAAGCCTTCGCGGGTGCCCATCTCGTCGATGGCGGCCTTCATGGCGGTGCGGCAGGCCTCGGGCAGGGGCTCGGTGACATCACCGATGCCCAGGCGGATGATCGGCGCATCGGGGTTGGCTTCGCTGAAGGCCTTCACCCGCCGGGCGATTTCAGGAAACAGGTAGCCCGCTTTGAGCTTGAGATAGTTGCCGTTGACCTGGACCAAGGGAGTGCGCCGCCGGATCGAATGGGCGGCATCCTCCTATGGCGTCGGCCCACCTGCTCCCCTGGGGGCCTGCCTACCATCGGCATCCGCCCCGCGGCTCTGATCGATGACCGCCGCCCCCGCTCAGATCCACACCGGTCAAGGGCCCGTGGCGTTTGAGCAGCTCGTTGATCGCAGCATCAGCAAGCCCGGCCGCTACCTCGGCAACGAGCGTGGGGTGGAGCCGCGCGATTGGGGCCAGGTCTGGCCGGCAGCCCGGGTGCGCTGGTGCCTCACCTACCCCGAGCTCTACGAGGTTGGGGCCAGCAACCTCGGCCACATCATTCTCTATTCGATCCTCAACGCCGTCCCAGGTCAGCTCTGCGACCGCTCCTACCTGCCCGCGCCCGACCTGGCCGGGCGCCTGAGGGAGCTGGGACAGCCCCTGTTTGCCGTCGAGAGCCGGCGGGCTCTGGCCCTCTTCGACATCCTCGGCTTCAGCCTCAGCTACGAGCTGGGCGCCACCAACATCCTGGAGATGCTGGATCTGGCGGGGATCCCGATCCGTGCCTGTGAGCGGGGCGATCTCCCCTTGGCCGATGTCGCCGCTCCGCCGTTGATCTTCGCCGGCGGTCCCACGGCCACCAGCAATCCGGAGCCCTATGCGGCGTTCTTCGATTTCCTCGCCCTCGGTGATGGCGAGGAGTTGCTGCCGGAGATCGGTCTGGTGGTGGCGGAGGCCAAGGCCTCAGGTCTGAGCCGCTCCCAGCTGCTCCATGACCTGGCCCAGGTGCCGGGGGTCTATGTGCCCTCGCTCTATGGACCGGGATCCGATGGCACCTCGATCGTGCCCCTGGAGCCAGGGGTGCCGGAGCGGGTGCTGCGGCGGGTGGCCACGCCGATGCCCCACTACGCCATGGGCCTGGTGCCCCACATCGAAACGGTCCACGACCGGCTCACGATCGAGATCCGCCGGGGCTGCACCCGGGGCTGTCGCTTCTGCCAGCCGGGCATGCTCACGCGTCCGGCCCGCGACGTGGAGCCCGAAGCGGTGATCGAGGCCGTCGAAACCGGCATGGAGCGCACCGGCTACAGCGATTTCTCCCTGCTCTCCCTGAGCTGCAGCGACTACCTCGCCCTACCGGCGGTGGGGGTGGAGCTGCGCAACCGTCTGGCGGAGCACAACGTCAGCCTCACCCTGCCGAGCCAGCGGGTTGATCGCTTCGACGCCAACATCGCCCACATCCTCGGGGGCACCCGCCAGGCGGGACTCACCTTCGCCCCCGAGGCGGGCACCCAGCGGCTACGGGACATCGTCAACAAGGGGCTCACCGACGCCGAGCTGCTGCGCGGGATCCGCACCGCGATGGAGAACGGCTACCGCAAGGTGAAGCTCTATTTCATGATCGGCCTGCCGGGGGAAACCGACGCTGACGTGCTCGGAATCGCCGCCACCTGCCGCGCCCTGCAGGAGCAGTGCCGTGACCTGGGCCGGCTGGAGCTGAACCTGACGATCAGCAACTTCACCCCCAAGCCCCACACCCCCTTCCAGTGGCACAGCGTGTCCACCGGAGAGTTCCGGCGCCGCCAGGAGCTTCTGCGCCGTGAGCTGCGCTCCCTGCGCGGGCTGAAGACGAATGTCACCGACGTGCGCCTCTCGGCCATGGAGGATTTCGTCGGCCGCGGCGATCGGCGGCTGGCGCCGGTGATCGAGGCCGCCTGGCGGGCCGGCGCTGGCCTTGATGCCTGGTTCGAGACGATTGAGCGTACCCACAACGCCTGGACCGCGGCGATCGAGGCGGCCGGCCTCGGCGGTCGCTACCGGGCCCTGGAGCTGGGGGCCTGGGGCTCGGTCGAGGCTCTCAGCGAGGCGGATCTGCAGTCGTTCTGCGCCCAGCCACTCCCCTGGGATCACATCGATACCGGCATCGACAAGGGCTGGCTCGCAGACGATCTGCAGCGGGCCCTGGCGGCCGCCGTCGTGCCGGATTGCTCGTTCGAGGGTTGCAGCAGCTGTGGGGTCTGCGGACCTGAGTTCGGTCACAACGTGGTGGTGCCTCCACCGCCGATCCCCGCGCGACTGCCGCCCCGGGCTCCCGCCAGTGAACGTCTGCAGAGGCTGCGTTTTCGCTTCGCCAAGACGGGGGACCTGGCCCTGCTCAGCCACCTTGATGGCGTGAGGATGCTGGAGCGTGCCTTGCGCCGCAGCGGCCTGCCTGTGAGCTTCACCGGCGGCTTCCATCCCCTGCCTCGGTTGGAGTTCGCCCTGGCCCTGCCCCTGGGGGTGGAGGCCAGGGGCGAGTGGCTGGATCTGGAGATGGCGACGCCCACCGCCCCCGAGCAGGTGCGGCAGCGGCTCCAGGCCCAGCTACCTGAGGGGTTTCAGCTCTTGTCGGTGCGCGAAGTCCCCGTGGGCGGCGTCAGCCTTTCCCAGGAGTTGAGATCCTCCATCTGGAGTCTGGAGCTGCTGGATCCCCATCCGGTCCCGCTGGAGCCGGCCGAATGGCACCACGCCGTTGAGGCTTTGCGGGCCGCGTCCCAGTGGATCTGGCATGACACCGACAAGAAGGGGCGTCCCCGGGTGCGGGACCTGCGCCCTTACTTGGAGGAGTTGGAATGTCCTGTGCGGGAGCCCATCGATCCCCCTGGCAGTGCACGCTTGCGCTACGGCGCGCTGATCGATCCCCAGGGGCGCAGCTTGCGGCCGGAACATTTGCAGGGCTGGTTCGCCGAACGGTTCGCACGGCCTTTGGCCCTGGGCCGGCAGTGCCGGGAGGGACTGGGGTTGCGGGGCGAGAGCACGCCTGATCAGGACCCCGTGCTAATTTGACGCCAAGACGGCAGAACGATTGCAGATCACAATCTGCTCACTGCCCTCTGGAACAGCTTTCTTGAAACCCCATTTCCAGAAAGCCGTTTCACTCGGCACCGTTTGGATTTTGGACGCGCAGCTCCTGCTTCTCGCGCTTTGTTGATCGATCGAGGGCTCAGGCCATACCGGTTGATCCGTTTCGCACGCGGGCTGTGTTTCTTCTGGTCCCGCCGGCCGTCTGGCCCTGCCGATCCGGCGGGGTTTCCGCAGTCGTCATACCGTCTGGCGTCCACTCTGAGCTTCTTTCCCGCAACGGTTCTTCAGCCCTTTTCCAGCGCCCTCGGAAGCAGCGCTGGGAGTGGATCAAGGCCCTTCGCGTTCCCTTCAGGGGATGTTCCCTCCCTTACGGCAGGACTCCGCTGAGCCTCCCTCCTTTTCCTCCATGCCCCAGCAGATCGTCATCGCCGAGCAACTGCGCATCGCCGCGGTCCTCAACGACGAGCGTGTTGACGAATTGGTCGTTGCCCAGGGGCGTTACCAGATCGGCGACGTCTACCTGGGCACCGTTGAAAATGTGCTCCCCGGCATCGATGCCGCCTTCGTCAACATCGGCGAAGGCGAGAAGAATGGCTTCATCCATGTCACCGACCTGGGCCCCCTGCGGCTGAAAAAGGGCGCCGTCGGCATCACCGAGCTGCTTGAGCCCCGTCAGAAGGTGCTCGTGCAGGTGATGAAGGAGCCTACGGGCACCAAGGGCCCCCGGCTCACCGGCAACCTCACCCTGCCCGGCCGCTTCCTGGTGCTGCAGCCCCACGGCCAGGGGGTGAACATCTCACGCCGCATCGACAGTGAAAACGAGCGCAATCGGCTGCGGGCCCTCGGAGTGCTGATCAAGCCACCCGGCGCAGGCCTCCTGGTGCGCACCGAAGCCGATGGTGTCAGCGAAGAGTTGCTGATCGACGACCTCGAGAACCTGCTGCGTCAGTGGGAGGGTATCCAGCTGGCGGCTGAAAGCGCTTCACCGCCGGTGTTGCTCAACCGCGACGAAGATTTCATCCATCGCGTTCTACGCGACCTCTACAGCCCTGAGGTGGTGCGTGTCGTGGTCGACAGCGCCGAGGCCGTCGGACGTGTCAACGCTTTCCTGGGGGCCGACCAGGCCAACCTGCTGGTGGAGCATCACCGCGAATCCAACGAGATCCTTGAGCACCACAAGGTCAATGCGGCCATCCGCGATGCCCTCAAGCCCCGGGTCGATCTGCCGTCGGGTGGCTACGTGATCATCGAGCCCACTGAGGCGCTCACCGTCATCGACGTCAACTCGGGCTCGTTCACCCGTTCGGCCAACGCCCGTGAAACAGTCCTGTGGACGAACTGCGAGGCGGCCGTGGAGATCGCCCGCCAACTCAAGCTGCGCAACATCGGCGGCGTGGTGATCATCGACTTCATCGATATGGAGTCCCGTCGCGATCAGCTCCAGTTGCTGGAGCACTTCACCCAGGCCGCCCGCGACGACACCGCCCGTCCCCAGATCGCCCAGCTCACCGAACTGGGACTGGTGGAGCTCACCCGCAAGCGCCAGGGTCAGAACATCTACGAACTGTTCGGGAGGGCCTGCCCCAGTTGTGGAGGTCTTGGTCATGTGGCCGTTTTGCCCGGCAAGGACACCCTGCAGCCACTGGCCACCCTCACCGGGCTGGTACGCTCCGCCGCTTCGGCCCGGGCCGAGGTGCTCAGCCCCTCCGCCGCAACGGAATCCTCGACCCGCCGCCGCCGCGGCGGGCGTGGGGGCCGCGGTTCCAGCGACAGCTACGACGCCGGTGCCACCCCGTTGACCACCTCGGCGTTCAGCGCCACTGACGAGTTCGCCGTCGTCCCGATCCTCACGTCGCTTGAGTCGTCATCCAATGGGGGCAACGCCAATGGCGGCTATGGCCATGGCGTCCATTCCAATGCCGGAGGATTGGAGGGGGGGGGCAGTCGTCGGCCGGAGCCTGACTTCGTGGTCGTGCCCATGGATCCCGAGCAGGAACTTGTCTATGGCTGGCTCGGTCTCAACCCTGCCTTGCTCCTGGATTCTGTCCCAAGCACCGACAACCTGGTGGTGCGTGTGGTGCGTCCCGGTGAGGATGCCGAGGCGGTTCTGGAGGAGGCCCGGCAGCAACTGTCCGCCAGTGGCCCACGCCGCCGCCGCCGCCAACGCGGTGGTGGAGATGGGGTTGGCAACCAGGGTCGTGACGGCGCCGCCGAACCGTTCCGTGGTGCTGAACGTGCCTCGGAGGCCGAACGTGGCTCCACTCCGGCGACCCTTGTGGAGATCACCCCGCTGCCGGTGACCAGCTTCGAGTCTCCCAGCGCCTACGGCGAGGCTGACTCCAGCCTGGCTGCGGTCGGGCTCGCCACCGTGGTGATCGAACCCGCGCCCACCCAGCCTTCGGTGGTGGTCTCCAACGGCGCGCCTGTCCCCACCCGTCGCACCACTGCCAAGGTGGGGGCCCCGGAGGAACTCGCCAGCGGCGAAGAAGCTGCCGACGGGGAACCCCGCCGCCGTCGCCGCAGGTCTTCGGCGGCCCGCTGAACCAACCTGGGCATCCATGGCCATGGGATTCCGGTCTCTGTGCCGGGGTCGACGAAGTGGGTCGAGGGGCCCTGTTCGGTCCGGTGTTGGCGGCGGCTGTTGTGCTGCCCCAGGAGGCGATCGAGCCCCTGGAGACCGCTGGCCTGACCGACAGCAAGGCGCTCACGGCCCGTCGCCGTCAGCTGTTGGTGCCGCGCATCACCGCCGCCGCCACCGCCTGGGCGATTGGTCAAGCTTCGGCCCGGCAGATTGATCAGGAGGGTATCCGCGCGGCCACAGAGGCGGCCATGCTCCGGGCTCTGCAGCGGCTGGCGCTGACGCCAGCCCTGGTGCTCGTGGATGGAGTTCTGCCCCTTCGGGGTTGGTCCGGTGAGCAGCGCACGATCGTTCATGGCGACAGCCGTTGCGCCGCCATCGCCGCCGCCAGTGTGCTGGCCAAGGAGGCTCGTGACGCACTGATCAAGCGATTGGCCCAGCGCTACCCCGGTTACGGTCTGGAGCGCCATGCCGGTTACGGCACAGCCCAGCACCGTCAGGCCCTGCTGGAGCGTGGAGCCACCGACTTGCACCGCCACAGTTTCCTGGGCCGGTTGCTCAGTGGATCAAGCACCACTGCTGAAAATCCATGAGCAGCTGCTTGCTCACCCGGGTCTTCATGCCCTTGAGCAAGCCCCCCAGCAGGGAGCCGCCGGTGGCACTCAGCACCGAGGCCGGAATCAATTTCAACAGGGGCGGCCGACTGACGGTGACCGTCAATGAGGCTTCACCTTCCAGGGCACGGCCCGAGGTCATCAACCAGGATCTCAAGCTGAGCTGGAACTCTTCAATCATCCCGAGGCCCACCAGTTGAGCATCGACGGCCTCAATGGCGAGCTTCCCAGGAGTCGTTTTCGACTGAAGCTCCACCACCGGCTGGATCTGGAGCTGGAACACCTGCAGGTGGGTGACCTCGTAGCGGTAGTAGCCGGGACCGAGCGTGGTGAGTTGGAGGGGGTCGAAGAGGGCTTCGATGATCCGCCGCTCATCGGCGAGGTAATCGTTCAGCCGCTCAGCCTGATCCCTCACCGGGATCACCAAGTGCTGGGAGGCGCTGAAGGTCAGGTTCATCTCCTGAGGGTCGGCGCGGCATGATCCTATCGACTCAGTCCTGGCCCTCCCGATGCGCCTCGCCTTTCTCGGCCCCGTTGGCACCTATGGCGAACAGGCCGCCATGCGCCTGGCGGAGCTCAGTGGCGACGCCAACCCTGAGCTTTTGCCCCAGACAGGCATCCGGGCCGTGATCCAGGCCCTGGCCAGGGGCACCTGCGACGCCGCCGTGGTGCCCGTCGAAAATTCCGTGGAGGGGGGTGTCACCGCCTGTCTCGACGCCCTCTGGGAACATCCGGAACTGGCGGTGGTTCACGCCCTGGTGCTGCCCATCCGCCATGCCCTGCTCGGCAGCGGACCGATCAGTGGGATCAGCGAGGTGCTTTCCCACCCGCAGGCACTGGCTCAATGCAGCCAATGGCTGGGTGATCACCTGGGCGGGGCCCTTCAGCTCCCCACCAGTTCCACAGCCGAGGCGGCGCGGATGGTGTCCGGCAGCCGTTTCCGCGGTGCCGTGGCCTCCCTGGAGGCGGCCAAGCAGCACGGTCTGGAGGTTCTTGCGTACCCGATCAACGACGTGGCGGGCAACTGCACGCGCTTTCTGATGTTGCGCCGCGGTGAGCGGGGCCTCGATGGCCCGATGGCCAGCCTGGCCTTCTCTCTCCATGCCAACCGTCCGGGAGCGCTGCTGGAGGCCTTGGGCTGTTTCGCCCACCGCTCGCTGAACATGAGCCGGATCGAATCGCGGCCCTCCAAGCGTGAGATGGGAGAGTACATCTTCTTCGTTGATCTTGAGCCGATTGAGGGTCGTCTACCCCTGGAGCAGGCGATCGAATCGCTGCGCCCGCTCTGTCAGCACCTGGCGCTGTTCGGCGCATACCCGCTCACGAACCTCGCCGGCCCAGAGGAGGAAACAACCTGAGAGGTGTTCGGAACCGGGTGCTCAGCCGGCCTTGCGCAGCCGGAACACCCCGAACTGCATCAATCCAGTGGCGAAGGCCCAGTGCATCAGCAGCAGAGTGGGGATTTCCCTGAGCCCTTTGAGAACCGCACCGGGACCCAGGCCCAGCACGGCGCCGGGGCGGCGCACCCCTTCGAGGATCGAATCGATCCAGGAGGGCAGGGTGGCGACGCTCCAGTCGTCGGTGCTCACGGCCGCCGGTGATCCCAGGTGGGCACTTCGCTCCAGGTGACGACGGAAGCCAGCGATGCTGGCAAATTCCGGGTGGGCCCATTGATCGAGCAGCTGGCGCAGCACCCAGCGCTCGGTGGCCGTGGTCGGTTGAAGCGCGGGGTCGCGTCGGTTCCAATCGGCCACAGCCAGGACACCGCCTGGCCTGAGCACCCTCAGCAGCTCATCGGCGTAGCGCTGCTTGTCGGCCATGTGGGGCCCCGCCTCCACGCTCCAGACCGCATCGAAGCTGTCGATGGGGAACTCGAGCTCCAGGGCATCCATCAGCTCAAATCGGCAGGAAAGCCCGCTGGGGGTGAGGGACCGGGCCCTCTCGATCTGGCCTGGGCTGATGCTGATGCCCACCACCTGGAAGCCGTAGTCGCGGGCCAGGATTCTGGCGCTGCCACCGATGCCGCAGCCCACATCCAGCAGCGTGCTGCCAGCGGGCAGTCGATCGAGGCCACTCCAGCGCACCAGGGCATGGACGAAGTCCTCCTTGGCGCGGCGAAAATCCACCCGGCGGGGCGGGTTGCCGTAGTGGCCCAGATGCACGTGCTCGCCCCAGAGGCGCTCGAGCAGTTGGTCGTCGGTCCAGCGGTCGTAAGCCTCCGCCACCGTGGCGGAGCTCTGGAACTGACGGCCGTGGCGTTGCCACAGCACCAGCACCAGCCCCAGGGCCAGGGCCAGGGCCAGCACGAGCAGCAGCATTGCCAGCAGAACCTGCCCAGGGATCGCCAATGGACTGCCTCAGTCGGGGGCGGAGTCGCCCAGATCCTTGAAGGTGTCCTTCAACACGGTGCGGGCGGCGAGCTGGCGACGGGTGCGATCGAGCAGCTCAAACTCCAACCGCAGCCGCTCACCGGTGTCGGTGATTTCCAGCAATGTCTGCTGATGGTCGGCCACGGGACCGCCCAGGTGGGAGCCGATCCAGAAGGAGAGTTCCCGTGGCAGATCGGGCAGGTCGTTGGGCAAGGGAGTGATCTTGCCGAAGAGCTTGCCGGTGAGATCAACCACATCCTGCAGGGCCTGGGTCACCTCGGTGGCGAGTTGGTGGAGATCGTCGTGGCTTTCAGCGGTTTCGTCTTCGATCCAGCTGACCAGGGCCACCCGGAACGGCGCTTCTCGCACCACGTCGAGCACCCGAAAGCGCTGCTGGCCCAGGGTGACGATGTTGCTGCGGTCATCGTCCTGGGTCTGACACTGGAGGATCTCAGCGCAGCAGCCCACCTCGGCCATGCGCTGGGTCTGGGGATCCCATCGCACCACACCGAAACGACGATCGTTCTCAAGAACCGTGCTCAGCATCATGCGATAGCGCGGTTCGAAGATGTGGAGGGGGAGCACTTCCTGGGGGAAGAGCACCACATCCGGCAGGGGAAAAAGGGGCAATTCCCTGACGGACAGATCGGTCACGTGGTCACGCTGCGTGGCTGCAGGACAAAGGAGTTAGGCCATGAGTCAGCCGGATGGGCATCCTGACCAGGCTGTGATGCTAGGAACAATTCAGGCCTTGCAGCGCTGGAGCACGTCCTAGAGCTTCACTTCGATATCAACGCCGCTGGGTAGATCCAGCTTCATCAAGGCGTCAATGGTTTTTGAGGAAGGGTTGTAGATGTCGATGATCCGCCGGTGGGTGCGGGTTTCGAAGTGCTCGCGGGAATCCTTGTCAACGTGGGGCGAGCGCAGCACGCAATAGATCTTGCGCTTGGTGGGCAGGGGGATGGGGCCAATCGCCGTGGCGGCGGTGTGGTCCGCGGTTTCGATGATCTTTTCGCAGGAGAGATCCAGCATGCGGCGATCGAACGCCTTCAAGCGGATGCGGATTTTCTGCTGGGAGATGGAGGTGGACATGGGGTTGGAGAGAAGCGCGGGGGCGGCACGGCGGCGGTGGCTGCTGAAGGGAAGGGCAGCTGCCGGTCGGCTTGGGTTGTCGAGGTGCTGGGGAGGGATCGATCGAATCGGGGTGGGGTTTGACCCCACCCCGCAAGGCTAGATCAGCCTCACTCGAGGATCTTGGAGACCACGCCTGCACCGATGGTGCGGCCACCCTCACGGATGGCAAAGCGCATGCCCTGCTCGATGGCCACTGGGCAAATCAGCTCGCCGGTCATCTTGATGCGGTCACCGGGCATGACCATCTCCACGTTGGAGCCATCATCGGCGGTGAAGGCGGTGATCTGGCCGGTCACATCCGTGGTGCGGATGTAGAACTGCGGGCGGTAGCCGGCGAAGAAGGGGGTATGGCGGCCGCCTTCCTCCTTCTTGAGCACGTAGACCTCACCTTCGAACTTGGTGTGGGGCTTGATGGAGTTGGGCTTCACCAGCACCATGCCGCGTTCGATGTCTTCCTTTTGGATGCCGCGCAGCAGAAGGCCGACGTTGTCACCCGCCAGGCCCTCATCAAGCAGCTTGCGGAACATCTCCACGCCAGTGACGGTGGTTTCGCGGGTGTCCTTGATGCCCACGATCTGGACGGTTTCGCCCACTTTGACCTTGCCGCGCTCGATGCGTCCGGTGGCCACGGTGCCACGACCGGTGATCGAGAACACGTCCTCGATGGCCATCAAGAAGGGCTTGTCGATCTCACGCTCGGGCTCGGGGATCGACTCGTCGACGGCATCCATGAGATCGAGGATCTTGTCGACCCACTCGTTCTCGCCGCGGATGCCCTTGCCACCACCCTGGATGTGCTCGAGGGCCTTGAGGGCAGAGCCGGCAATCACGGGGATGTCATCACCGGGGAAGTCGTAGCTGCTGAGCAGCTCGCGCATTTCCAGTTCGACGAGCTCAAGGATCTCCTCGTCGTCGACCATGTCCTTCTTGTTCAGGAACACCACCAGGGCGGGCACGCCCACCTGCTTGGCCAGAAGGATGTGCTCCTTGGTCTGGGCCATGGGGCCGTCGGTGGCGGCCACCACCAGGATGGCGCCGTCCATCTGGGCGGCCCCGGTGATCATGTTCTTGACGTAGTCGGCGTGCCCCGGGCAGTCGACGTGGGCGTAGTGACGGTTCTCGGTTTCGTACTCAACGTGGGCCGTGTTGATCGTGATGCCCCGTTCCTTTTCTTCAGGAGCACCATCGATTTGGTCGTAGGCCTGAGCCTTCGCCTGGCCGAGCGTTGACAGCACATTAGTGATGGCGGCCGTCAGTGTTGTCTTGCCATGGTCAACGTGGCCGATCGTGCCGATGTTGACGTGTGGTTTGTTCCTTTCGAACTTCTCGCGAGCCATGATGAAAAAGAATCGGGGGGTGGGTGTGGTTGGGAAAGATCAGGAATTGCCCTGATTCTTGGAGATGATGGCTTCAGCGACGTTCCGAGGAACCTCCTCGTAGTGGCTGAACTCCATCGAGAAGATACCCCGACCCTGGGTCATGGATCGGAGCTGGGTGGCGTAGCCGAACATCTCGGCCAGGGGCACCTTGGACTGGACCTTGGACTGTCCATTGTCGATGGACTGTCCTTCGACTTGGCCGCGACGGGATGAAAGGTCGCCGATCACAGAACCGAGGTAGTCCTCGGGGATCTCGACTTCCACCTTCATCATCGGCTCAAGAAGTACGGGATTGCACTTCTTGACGCCGTCTTTGAAGGCCAGGGATCCGGCGATCTTGAACGCCATCTCCGAAGAGTCCACATCGTGGTAGGAACCGTCCACCATGGTGACCTTGATATCGATCATCGGGAAACCCGCGATCACGCCGGATTCGCAGGTTTCCTTCATGCCGTTTTCGGCAGGTCCGATGTACTCCTTGGGCACGATGCCGCCAACGATCTTGTTGACGAAGACAAACCCTGAACCGGGTTCCCCTGGCCCCATCTCGATCACCACATGGCCGTACTGGCCTTTGCCTCCGGTCTGGCGGGCGAACTTCCCCTCACCTTTGGCGCTGCCGCGGATGGTCTCCCGATAGGACACCTGGGGGGCGCCGATGTTGGCCTCCACCTTGAACTCCCGCAGCATGCGGTCCACGAGAATCTCCAGGTGCAGTTCTCCCATGCCGGCGATCACCGTCTGACTGGTCTCCGGGTTGGTGGAGACCCGGAAGGTGGGATCCTCTTCGGCCAAAGACTGGAGCGCTTTGGAGAGCTTTTCCATGTCGCCCTTGGTCTTGGGCTCCACCGCAACAGAAATCACTGGTTCGGGGATGAACAGCGATTCAAGGATGATCGGATCGGTTTCCACACAGAGGGTGTCTCCTGTGGTGGTGTCCTTGAGACCGAGGACAGCACCGAGGTCGCCGGCGCGCAGTTCGTCGACTTCCTCGCGATCATCGGCCTTGAGCAGGATCAGACGAGAGATGCGCTCTTTTTTGTCCTTGGTGGAGTTCAAGACATAGCTGCCCTTCTGCAGCACACCGCTGTAGATGCGCACGAAGGTGAGCTTGCCGTAGGGGTCGGCCATCACCTTGAAGGCAAGGCCGCTGAACGGCGCGCTGTCGTCGCAGGGACGGTTGGATTCGGTGCCGTCGGGGAGCAGGCCTGTGATCGGCGGCACGTCGACTGGGGCCGGAAGGTAGTCGACCACGGCATCGAGCATCAGCTGAACACCTTTGTTCTTGAAGGCTGAGCCGCAGAGGATCGGTACCAAGCCATGCTTGACGACACCGATGCGAATGCCTTTGATCAGCTGCTCATCGGTGAGTTCGCCGTTCTCCAAGAACGCGTCAATCAGCTCCTCATCGGTTTCGGCCACGACCTCCATCAGGTGGTTACGCCATTTGGCGGCTTCCTCCTTCATGTCGTCGGGGATCTCCGATTCGATGATGTCGGTGCCGAGATCATTGGTGTAGATGATCGCCTTCTGGCTCACCAGATCGATGATGCCCTTGAGATCGCCTTCGGCGCCGATCGGCAGCTGGATTGGGGCGCCTTTGGCTTTGAGGCGGTCCTTGATCTGTTCGACAACCTTGAGGAAATTGGCACCGGTGCGGTCCATCTTGTTGACGAACACGATGCGAGGCACGTTGTAACGATCCGCCTGGCGCCAAACCGTTTCCGACTGCGGTTGAACACCACCGACGGCGCAGAAGACAGCGACAACCCCATCAAGCACCCGCATCGAGCGCTCCACCTCGATGGTGAAGTCGACGTGACCGGGGGTGTCGATGATGTTGATGCGGTGGTCCTTCCAGCTGGTGGAAATGGCCGCAGCGGTGATCGTGATGCCGCGTTCGCGCTCCTGTTCCATCCAGTCGGTGACGGCGGCGCCATCGTGCACCTCCCCCATCTTGTGGACCACACCCGAATAGAACAGAATCCGCTCGGTCGTGGTGGTTTTACCCGCGTCAATATGGGCGGCAATACCGATATTTCTGACGCGTTCCAGGGGAAAGGCGCGGGCCACGGGGAGCTTCTCCGAAGGTTGTCAACTAAAAATGCGGAATCGACTCTACAGGGCAGCCCTGCAGAGGCCGGATCCTCGCTTGATCCGGCCGGTTGCGCTCAGTAGCGGTAGTGGGCGAAAGCCTTGTTGGCTTCTGCCATCTTGTGGGTTTCTTCGCGCTTGCGGACGGCGTTGCCGGCCTCGTTGGCCGCATCCATCAGCTCTCCGGCCAGTTTCTGGGCCATCGAGCGACCGTTGCGGGCGCGGGAGAAGTTCACCAGCCAGCGCAGGGCCATGGCCGTGCCCCGCTCCTGGCGGACCTCCATCGGTACCTGATAGGTGGCACCACCCACCCGGCGGGCGCGCACTTCCACCAGCGGGGTGGCGTTGCGCACGGCGGTTTCGAACAGCTCGAGCGGGTCCGAACCGGTGCGGTCGTTGATCATGCCGAAGGCGTCGGAAAGGATCCGCTGGGCCGTGGACTTCTTGCCGTGCTTCATCAGCCGGGCCACGATCATCGAGGCCAGGCGGCTGTTGAACTGCGGATCCGGGAGAACCGGGCGCTTTTCGGCGGCATTGCGGCGGGACATAAACCTGGAAGCAGGGAGTCAGAAACGGGTGAGAGGTAAATGCTGGGAACGGTTCAGACCGGACTCAGCCCTTCGGAGTCTTGGCTCCGTACTTGGAGCGGGACTGACGGCGGTCCTTCACGCCTGCGGTGTCGAGGGTCCCGCGGATGATGTGGTAGCGGACACCGGGAAGATCCTTCACACGGCCGCCGCGGATGAGCACGACGGAGTGTTCCTGGAGGTTGTGGCCGATGCCGGGGATGTAGGCGGTCACCTCGAATCCTGAGGTGAGGCGAACCCGGGCCACCTTGCGGAGCGCCGAGTTGGGCTTTTTCGGAGTGGAGGTGTACACCCGGGTGCACACACCACGGCGTTCCGGGCAGGAGCGCAGGGCGGGGGACTTGGTCTTGCGGGTAAGGCGCTGCCGTTCGGTGCGGATCAGCTGCTGAATCGTGGGCATCGAGGGCCGGAGTGGGGGTCGGACGTCCGACCGTTTCGACAATCCGCCACCTTACTTTGTCGCCGTCCCTCCCTCCCCTGATCGGCTGAAGGAGGCACCGCAGACGCAGCAACGCACCCCGTCCCCTGGACGGATCAGAAAGCCGCCGCCGCTGAGATCGCCTCGGTAGTCGAGATTCAGGCCGCTCAGCCGCGCCAGTTGATCGGCAGGGGCGTGGAGCGTGATCCCATCGGCACGGGCCACGGGTACCCCGGCCAGATGGCCGGGGCGAACGCGCACCACCCAGCGCTCACAGCTGCCTTCCACCAGATCAAGGTGCATCACGCCAGGAGTGCCGGCCACAGCCGCCTGACGCCCAAGCTCGGCGGCGGCCGCCGCGCTCAGGCGCAGACTCTGACCCTTGGGCATGGTGGCATTGGCGCAATCGCCCCATTCTGACGGGCGGTGCCGTCTCGGTTCCTAGGGCGCCTGGCGCGCCAGGCGCCCTGGGAGACCATTGAGCTGGGCGGTGCGTCGGGGGATCAGGCCCAGCCCGTTGTGGATCGAAGAAGCCACCCCCCGCCCCTTGACGGTGTGGGTCCCGGCGATCACCAAGCCGGTGGAACTGCCACCGTCCAGGTTCAAGGCGTCCTGCAGGCCCATCTGCTGCAGGGCGATGGCGGTTTCGATCAGCGTCGGCCCTTCGTGGCCCACTCCCTGAAGGGTGATCAGCCAGAGCTGGCGCCCATCGCTGCCCACCACGGTGCGCGGGGCGCCCTGCTGGAGGAAGGTGGGGCTGAAACCCTCGGCTGTGCCATTGAGCACGAAGCGGCCCCCAAGCAGCAGGAGCGGCCCTCCGCCGATCACGAAGGGCTGCAGGCCGGTGGGATCCGTCGGTCGGCTGCTGAGCCGCAGGCGCTCGCCCACGCCCCAGGGCAGCAGCGTGCCCGCCCTGCCGATCAAAAGGATGTCCTCGCCACCCAGCGGGATGCCCTCGCTGAGCTGCCCGGCCTCGAAGCGCTGCTGAACAACGCCGTTGTTAAGGATCAGACCCGTTTCGGTTCCGCTCAGGGACCGGTAGAACCGCCCCCAGTCAGCGGTGTAGCGGCTGATGCCCCGTTGGACGTAGCCGCTGTTGACGCTGCTGATCGGCCAGCGCTGCCCATAGCTGTCGGTGAGGCTTTCATCGAGGCTCAGCCGGCCGAAGCGGGGGAGGTCGGCGTCCTGCCAGGCCATCACCCCCCGGTTGAGGATCGGACCGGACAGCCAGCGGCCCCCATCGCGGACGGCGCCCAGGGGTAGCCGGTTGACCCGGTTGAAGAAGCCGCCATTGATCGCGACCAACGCCTGGTCCTGCTGGGCCAGCACGGGCAGGCTCGAAAGGCCCTGCATGCCGTCGGGACGGGTGAGCGGCCGCAGATCCAACGGGGTCCGGCGCGGATCCAGGCGCACGCTGCTGATCAGAAGGCGCCGCTGGCCCACACCGCGTAGTTCGCGGCTCAGCTGGACCCCTGAACCCTGCAGGGCCAGCAGGCGCGGATCCCGAGGGTTCGGTTCAGCTGTCGTCGATGTGCCGCTGTCGCCACTGGCGCCCCACTGGCTGCCCACGGGGACGTCTGGCAGGTCGATCACCACACGGTTCGGCCCCCCCAGAGTGGAGATTCGGGTGCCCTCTGAGGAACGGCCGAGGGCCAGGCTGAGGCGGGCTGGTCCCTGACGGATCCCCAGGCCGAGGCGCTGAAGTTGCTGTTGAAGCTCCGCCGTGCTGGCCAGATCGAGGGCCAGCTGGCCTTCCCCAAGGCGCAACCAGGTGGGTCCGCTCAGATCGAGCACAACCCTTCGGCCACCGTTGCCATCCCGGGAGCGCACCCGCAGCAGTTGCGGTGGCGGTAGACGCAGGCGCAGCAGGGGGCCGACCCGCTCGGGCCGCACTCCGGCCGCCAGCAGCGGTCGCGACACCTCAATGGCCACCTCGTCTTGAAGGCTGCGCTGGGCGGCAGCTGGCACCCGCAGGTTCTGGCCGAACCAGTCCAGATCCAGATCGCCACCGGGGAGGCTGCGGCTGGAGAAACCCAGCTGGCCCTCAAGCACCTCCAGAGGGATCCAGAGCTCGGCGGGCTCGGACCCCTCGCTGTCAAGCCAGCGCCAGCGGGCCTGCAGACGTTGGCCGTTCAGCTCGATTCCCAGTCCTTCCTGAGCGCCTAGGAAGCCTTTGCCTGAGGAGGGGAGCCTCTCGCCGCTGCGCTCAAGGGGCGGCGGCGGCGGCGGGGCCGGCGGCATGGCCAGACCCAGCAGCGGCAGCGGGAAAAAGGCTGCCATTCGGCCCACGGTGCGTCTTCAGCAACCTAGCTCCGATCCAGGGATGGTCCTGTTCACGACCGACGGCGGCGAGTGAGCCAGTCCCTAGGATCTGAATCTTCTAGATGTGGCCTGTCCCCTGGCGGGATGGTCCGCGGTTTCAGCTGGTGATCCCTGGCTATGCCACTTCCCACCCGTCCCGTTTGGCCCCATTGCGACAGCCCTGCTCCCGCGGCTGTGGCTGGTGAAAAGGATGCCTGCGGCGTGGGGTTCCTGGCCCGCTTGAACGGAGAGGCCAGCCACTGGATCCTCAGCCAGGCCCTGCGCGGCCTTGGATGCATGGAGCATCGGGGCGGTTGCGGAGCTGACGGTGATTCCGGCGACGGAGCTGGGATCCTGTGTGGAATTCCCTGGTCTTTCCTGGAGGAGGTTTGGCCTGAGGTGGCCGCCGTTCCCAAAGGCCGCAGGGGCCTGGGCATGGTGTTTTTGCCCGCCGACCCGGAGCTGCGGCAGCAGGCCCGCCGTTTCTGCGACGACGAGGCCCAACGGCTGGGACTTCGCCCGGTGGGCTGGCGCCCTGTTCCCGTTGACCCCTCAGTGTTGGGGCCGTTGGCCCGGACGACGGCACCGGTGATCGAGCAGTGGCTAGTGGAGGGGAGCGAGGGCGGCGATGCGCTCGAAGCCCTTTTGTTTCGCTGTCGCAGGCGCATCGGCGACCGGGCTCGGGAGGCCTGGGGGCCTGGTCCACTCGACCTCTATTTCGCCTCGATCAGCGGACGCACCGTCGTTTACAAGGGGATGGTGCGCTCGGAGGTGCTGGCCGCCTTCTACGGCGATCTCCGTGACCCCCGCTTCGAAGTCAGTTTCGCTGTCTACCACCGGCGCTTCAGCACCAACACCTTGCCCCGTTGGCCCCTGGCCCAACCGATGCGGTTGCTCGGCCATAACGGCGAGATCAACACCCTGCTGGGCAACCTGAACTGGGCGAAGGCGGCCGAATCCCATCTCGATGAGGTATGGGGTGAGGCGGCTCCAGACCTCAAGCCCGTGGTCAACGACGCCTTCAGCGATTCGGCCAACCTGGACGCCACCCTGGAGTTGATGGTTCGGGGCGGCCGGCCGATCACGGACAGCCTGATGACCCTGGTGCCGGAGGCTTTCCGCCTCCAGCCGGAGCTTGAGAACCGTCCGGCCATCCAGGCGTTCTACGAGTACTCCGCCTGTGTTCAGGAGCCTTGGGACGGTCCGGCCCTGCTGGTGTTCAGCGATGGCCTCAGCGTTGGGGCCACCCTTGATCGCAACGGCCTTCGCCCGGCCCGTTTCTGCGTCACCAACGACGGACTGGTGGTGATGGGCTCGGAAACCGGCGTGGTGGAGATCGAGGAGAGCTCCATCATCGAAAAGGGTCGCCTCGGTCCCGGCCAGATGCTGGCCGTCGACCTAGAGAAGGGCCGTCTTCTCTACAACTGGGACGTCAAGGCCGAGGCGGCCGAGCGCCATCCCTACAGCATCTGGCTGGCGGAACGCCGCCGCAGCCTGGCACCCCAGCACTGGGACGAGGAGCGCCACCTGCGTGATCTGGAGCTGCTGCAGCTGCAGACCGCCGTTGGATTCAGCGCCGAAGACCTCGATCTGATCATCGAGGACATGGCTGGAGCCGGCAAGGAGCCCACCTACTGCATGGGTGATGACATCCCCCTGGCGGTGCTCTCTTCCAAGCCCCACCTTCTCTACGACTACCTCAAGCAACGGTTCGCCCAGGTCACCAACCCACCGATTGACCCCCTGCGGGAAAAGCTGGTGATGACTCTGGAGATGAACCTCGGGCGTCGTGGTTCTGCCCTGCGGCCTCAGGCTGATGGCGCCCAGGTGCTGCACCTGAGCACGCCTGTGCTCAACGAGGCCGAGTTGTCAGCCCTCTCCCACCAGGGTCTGGCCACATCCACCCTTTCGACCCTGATGCCCGTGCTCACAGGTCCCAAGGGACTGGAGCAGGCCGTGGGCGATCTCTGCCATGCCGCGGTGGAGGCGGTGCGCAGCGGTTCACAGATTCTGATTCTCTCGGACCGTGCCGGGGGAGGCATCACGGCCGGCACCACCTACATCCCCTCCCTGCTGGCGGTGGGGGCCGTGCATCACCATCTGCTCGACCTAGGACTGCGGCTGCAGTGCTCCCTGGTGGTGGACACAGCCCAGTGCTGGAGCACCCACCACCTGGCCTGTCTGATCGGTTACGGCGCCAGCGCCGTTTGCCCCTGGCTCACCCTGGAAACCACCCGTCACTGGTTGGTCCACCCCAAGACTCAATCGCTGATGGAGCGGGGCAAACTGCCTCACCTCGATGCGGCCACAGCCCAGGCCAACGTGCGCAAGGCCCTGGAAGATGGCTTGCGCAAAATCCTCTCCAAGATCGGCATCTCGCTGCTGGCCAGCTACCACGGAGCCCAGATCTTCGAGGCCATTGGCCTGGGGGCCGATCTGATCAAGCTGGCGTTCACGGGCACCACCAGCAGGGTGGCTGGCTTGAGCCTGCCGGATCTCGCCAGCGAAACCCTCGCCTTCCATGCCAAGGCCTTCCCTGAACTGAACCGCACCAAGCTCGAATTCATGGGTTTCGTGCAGTATCGCAGTGGTGGTGAGTACCACCTCAACAGCCCGGAGATGGCCAAGGCCCTGCATGCGGCCGTGGCCGCTGGCCCCGGCTATGACCACTTCTCCACCTACAAGACCCTCCTGGAGCATCGGCCGGTGACGGCGCTCCGCGATCTGCTGCAACTGCGGCCCGCGCCCGCGCCACTGCCCCTCGATCAGGTGGAGAGCGTCGAGAGCATCTGCGCGCGCTTCTGCACGGGCGGCATGAGCCTCGGGGCTCTCTCGCGGGAGGCCCATGAGGTGTTGGCCGTTGCCATGAACCGCATCGGCGGCAAGAGCAACAGCGGTGAAGGAGGCGAGGATCCGGCCCGCTACCACCCCCTCGACGACGTGGACGCCAGCGGCCACTCCCCCACCCTCCCGACCCTCAAGGGGCTACGCAACGGAGACTCCGCCTGCTCGGCGATCAAGCAGATCGCCTCCGGTCGCTTCGGCGTCACCCCCGAATACCTGCGCAGCGGCCGCCAGCTGGAGATCAAGGTGGCCCAGGGGGCCAAGCCCGGTGAGGGCGGTCAGCTGCCCGGACCGAAGGTGGACGCCTACATCGGCTGGTTGCGCAACAGCAAGCCCGGGGTGGCCCTGATCTCACCGCCCCCCCACCACGACATCTATTCGATCGAAGACCTGGCCCAGCTGATCCATGACCTGCACCAGGTCCATCCAGCCGCCAAGGTGTCGGTGAAGCTGGTGTCGGAGATTGGTATCGGCACGATCGCCGCCGGCGTGGCCAAGGCCAACGCCGATGTGATCCAGATTTCCGGCCATGACGGCGGCACCGGCGCTTCGCCCCTGAGCTCGATCAAGCACGCCGGCAGCCCCTGGGAGCTGGGTCTCACCGAGGTGCACCGATCCCTGCTCCAGAACGGTCTGCGCGATCGCGTGCTGCTGCGGGCCGATGGCGGTCTCAAGACCGGCTGGGACGTGATCCTGGCCGCCCTGCTGGGCGCCGAGGAGTTCGGTTTCGGCTCGGTGGCGATGATTGCCGAGGGCTGCATCATGGCCCGCGTCTGCCACACCAACAATTGCCCTGTGGGCGTGGCCACCCAGAAGGAGGCGCTGCGCAGGCGCTTCACGGGCTTGCCCGAGCACGTGGTGAGTTTTTTCCTGTTCGTCGCCGAAGAAGTGCGGCAGTTGCTGAGCGTGCTCGGTGTGGCGCGGCTGGAGGATCTGATCGGGCGCACCGAACTGCTCGAGCCGCGCTCCATCACCCTGGCCAAGACCAGCTCCCTGGATCTCTCCTGCCTGCTCGATCCGATCGCCGGAGCCGACGATCGCAGCTGGCTGCGCCATGAGCCCGTGGCCCATGGCAACGGACCGATCCTTGAGGACGCTCTGTTGGCAGACATCGATGTGGCGGAGGCGATCGAGTCCCATGGCCGGGTGAGCCGTTCGTTGGCGATCGTCAACACCGATCGAAGCGTCGGTGCCCGTCTTGCCGGCGAGATTGCCGCCCGCCATGGCAACACCGGCTTCCATGGGGCCGTGACCCTTCGCTTCACAGGCGCTTCCGGTCAGAGCTTCGGAGCTTTCCTGCTCCAGGGCCTTGAGCTGCGCCTTGAGGGTGAGGCCAACGACTACGTCGGCAAGGGGATCAATGGGGGCCGCATCGTGGTGGTGCCACCACCCGGCATCAACGACGGAGGCCGTCAGGTGATTCTTGGCAACACCTGCCTCTATGGCGCCACCGGCGGCGAGCTGTACGCCCTCGGCCGCGCTGGTGAGCGTTTCGCCGTCCGCAACAGCGGTGCGCGCACCGTGGTGGAGGGCACCGGAGACCATTGCTGTGAATACATGACCGGTGGTGTGGTGGTGGTGCTCGGCAGCACGGGCCGCAACGTGGCCGCTGGCATGACCGGTGGTGTGGCGTTCCTGCTCGATGAGCAAGGGACGCTTTCGTCGCGGCTCAACGGTGAAACCGTCAGCCTCCACAGCCTCGAGACCCCCGAGCAGGAGCGCATGCTCAAGCCCCTGCTTGAGGCACACCTGGAGCAAACCGGCAGCCAGAGGGCGGCGGAAATCCTGGCCAACTGGCCCCAGTGGCGTGGCCGCTTCAAGGTGTTGGTGCCCCCGAGCGAAATCCTGACGGTGGGCCTGGGCCAGCGGGAACAGGTGGTGGCCTGAGGCTGCTGCCTGAGTGGTGCTCGCTTCAGCGAGGGTGTTCGCGCATCAGGCGCTGTACCTCCCCGGCGTGGTAGCTGCTGCGGGTCAGCGGTGAGCTGACCACCTGGAGAAACCCCAGTACGCCCTCACCGTGCCGCCGAAAGGCGTCGAATTGTTCCGGTGTGGGGAAGCGCTCCACCGCCAGATGTTTGGGTCCGGGGGAGAGGTACTGGCCGATGGTGACGATGTCCACCTGATGGCGCCGGAGGTCGGCCATCACATCAAGCACTTCTCCATCGCGCTCACCCAGGCCCACCATCAACCCTGATTTGCTGTAGGTGCGCGGCCAGCCCTTGCGCACCCGATCCAGCAGTTCGAGCGATCGTTGATACATCCCCTGGGGTCGCACCGAGCGGTAGAGCCGCGGGACGGTTTCGATGTTGTGGTTGAGCACGTCGGGCGCCCCCGCCATCACAGCGGCCAGGGCCTCCCAGTTGCCGCAGAAATCGGGAATCAGCAACTCGATCGTGGTGGTCGGTGAGCGTCGTCGCACCTCCTCGATGCAGGCCACGAACTGACGGGCTCCGCCGTCGGGGAGGTCGTCGCGGTTCACCGAGGTGATCACCACATGGCGCAGGCCCAGCCGCGCCACCGCCTCACCGAGCCGAATCGGCTCGCTGGGGTCGAGATCCCGCACGCTCTTGTCGAAGTCGATGTCGCAGTAGGGGCAGGCGCGGGTGCAGCCCGGCCCCATGATCAGGAAGGTGGCCGTGCCGCCGGCGAAGCACTCGCCGATGTTGGGGCAGCTGGCCTCCTGGCAGACGGTGTTCAGCTTCAGGTCGAGCAACAGGTCGGCCACGGCCCCGATGCGTTCACGTTGGGGCGCCTTGACGCGCAGCCAGTCGGGTTTCAGCACGTGCTCAGGGGCTCCCCGGCGGATGGCATGGGGGAAGTCTGACTCTAGGAATCGTCGTCCCATTGGTGGAAGCCCCCATCGCCTACACTCCGGCCATCGGGATGTGGCGCAGCTTGGTAGCGCACTTCGTTCGGGACGAAGGGGCCGCAGGTTCGAATCCTGTCATCCCGATTTCTTGTTCCTGACTCAGGCCAGCGCGGCCCCCGGATAGCCCCGGGGAGTCACCATGCGGCCCTGCTTCACCCTGGTGCTGCTGTTCCCCACCAGCACCAGGGTGAGCATGTCGACTTCCTCAAAGGGCAGCTCACCGAGGCTGCTGAGCCGCACGTCTTCCTCGGCACGCCCCAGTTGGCGTGCCAGGGCCACTGGTGTGCTGGCGGGGCGACCGTCGAGCAGCAGGTCCCGGGCCCGTTCCAGTTGCCACGGCCTCCCCTGGGAGCGGGGGTTGTAAAGGGCGACGACGAAATCACCGCGGGCGGCTCCTTTCAGGCGCGCTTCGATCGTGGGCCAAGGGGTGAGCCGGTCGCTGAGGCTGATCGTGCAGAAATCGTGCATCAGCGGCGCTCCGGCCCGGGCGGCCGCCAGTTGCACCGCCGAGATACCTGGATGCACCTGGAAACTTGGTTGTCCATCGACGGGCAGATCCATCCAGAGCTCCAGGGCCAGCCCCGCCATGCCGTAGATCCCGCTGTCCCCTGATGACACCAGGGCCACGTTCAGGCCCTGGGCAGCCAGTTCCAGGGCCTGGCGGCAGCGCTCCTTTTCCTGGGTGAGCACCCCATCCAGTCGCACCTGATCAGCGCGCCTCAGGGGTTCGAGCAGATCCAGGTAGAGGCCATAGCCCACCCAGACCGAAGCCTCGGCCAGGGCCCGGCGGGCGTCGGGGGTGAGCAGGTCGAGGGAGCCCGGTCCGCTGCCCACCAGATTCAGCGCGCCCTTGTGCGGTGCCTGCTGGCTGGCGCAGAGGGCCACGGCCACCGTTGCAGCGCCCCGCTCGCCAGCTTCGGCTCGCTCGATCCGTTTCTCCACCAGCAGGTGAGCCTCGATTCCTGCAGCCACCAGCGCCGCCGCCTCCGCCACACTGGCCGTCCCCAGTTCCTGCTCGACCACGGCGGAGGGGTTGGGCACGTCCACCTGGGCCAGATCGTTGGCGTTGAAGCAGCGCAGCGGCCAGCCCCGCCCCTGGGCCAGGGCCAGCAACGCCGGCTCATCCGCCTTGCGTTCGGCACTGGCGAGTCCCGCCACCGCCTCCGCCGCCAGCCCATGGGCCTGGAGGCAACGGTCCACGGCACGCTCCAGCAGGCTGAGGCTCGTGTTCCGTTCGCAGCCCAGCCCCAGCCAGAGGCTCGGGGGATGCCAGCGCTGGCCCCCCCCCAGGCGGTGGCTGATCACCAGCTCGGGGGCTGCTTCGGAGCTGTCAGCTTCGATCGGATCGAGCCGCAGGGCTGCCGGCGACTGTCGCCAGAGCCGGGAGCCGCTCTCCTGGCGCAAGCGCAGAGGTTGGCCCTGGCCTGTGGTCTTCATCAATCCGCTCCAGTCCCCCTGGCCGCGCTTCCAGCCCCAGTCGGCTCCGAAACTGTCGAGGGGGAGCCGGCCGCTGGCGGCGCTGGCGCCGGTCAGCACCGCCTCCCCCCCCAACAGGGCCGCAACCCGCTGACTGAGTGCTTCGGCGCCGGCGGCGTGCCCCCCCAGCACGGGCACGGCATAGCGCCCATGGGGATCCACCACCACCACCGCCGGATCGAGGGCTTTATCGCTCAGCAAGGGCGCGATCAGGCGCACCACGGCGCCACACGCCCCCACGACGATGAAGGCGCTGCTGTCAAGCCAATGGCGCCGCAGGCTCGCGCCGGCTTCACCAGCCTGGCCGACATCCTCCACCAGTCCCGCTTGCCGGAGCCGCCCCAGTAAAGGCTCAGCGGCGGGGCTCAGGCCCAGGCCCCGGATCGGTTGGTCGTTCATCGCCCGAACTTCGCACGCAGGCGGCCGACCATTCCCTCCCCCTTGGGCCTGATCAGGGATCCATCGGCGTTCACCTGGTCCCGGGCCGCTGGCGCCGTCGCTCCCGGGTCGGGATGCAGGGACGCCGGGGCTGAGCGTTGCTCCTGTCCATCGATGGTCTCTGGCCCGCTGGCCGTTGACGTCGGGGGAGTGGCTGGGTCCGATGGCTGGGCAGAGGGGTCCATCGGGCTTGATCCTTCCGTGGGGGCCAGCGGCGTGGTGGAGGGCGAGCCAGGCTGCGGGATCAGGGCTGCGGGAAGGGCCTCGTCAGGGGGGCTTGGGAGCGTGGCGGCTTCCGCCGGTGCAGGCGGTTTCGAGGGGGTGATTTCGAGCGGAGACTGGCCGGCCGTCGCCGCCGGTACCTCTCCCTCTGATTCGGAAACGGGCGAAGGGCTGGACTGTTTGGCCTTCGCCTCTGCTGGCTCTGCAGGATCGGAATCGTCGGCGTTCGCCGTGCTGGCGGGGAGAGGCGGCGCAGGCTGAGGCGACTCCAGCGACGATGGTGTGGCGGCCACGCCGAGCAGCCGTTGCAGGTCGTCTTCACTCAACGAGCCCAGCTGCCAACCCATGGGGGGAGCGCTCGCGAGCACCAATTCCTGCACCGCGCTGTTGAACGGAGGGTTCAGCGGTTGGCCGGCCTGATCCAACAGCTCAAGCACCACGGCGTTGCTGCCGTTGTGCAACCCACGGAGCCAGAGGGGGGCCTGGCGATCAAGCAGGAAGCTGTCGCCATTGACCGTGACCCGCAGCCGCCAGCTGTCGTCCCCATCACGCAGATGTTGAAGGGGGGCATCCACCAGCAGCCAATCGACCAGGGCCGGCTGATCGGCGCTGGCGCGCACCGCCTGAACAGGAACGAGTTGGGGGGTGCCTTCCGCCGGCAGGGCCAGGGGATTGGGGGCCACCCGCTGCAGCCTGATCTGTTGGCTGGCCCCCGGTGCTTTCACCGCTTCACCCCAGGGGAAAGCGGCGTAGACCGTCAACCTGTGGCTGCCAGGCGCCAGAGGCGCCATGGGCACGTTCAGGGGACTTGAGCCGCTCTCCACGCGGATCGGTGGCTCCCCGTCGAGCTGCACCACCAGATGGGGGCCGATCCCCAGGGGACCCGCGTCCACCAGGGGCCAGTCCTCCACGGCGACTGTCAGCGCCCAGGGTCCGTTGGGCAGCAGGCCGCCGTTGGCTGGTGAAAGAATGTTCACCCTGGGCTGGCGGCCTGCGAGACGCTGCTGGAGCTGCCGCACCGCTCCAGGAGGCGCGACTTCCTGCAGGTTGCCGCTGGGCTGGCTGGGGGCCAAGGCCGGCCCGGGGAACGTGGAGCGGGCCTGGCCCTGGCAGCCTGCGGGCAGGAGCGCGAACACCACAAGCATCAGGACGGTCAGCCCCCGAAGCGCCGCTGCCAGCATGCGGATGTCTCCTCGTGTCGGGGTGGCTGTTCGGCGCATTCTGCTACCTGAGATGGCCCAGTTCTTGGGCCATTGATTGAGGGCTGGAACTCCTTGCGGTTGGTGATAGCAATAGGCCCCAATCATTCCTTGACTCACTTACATAATTTCCCGTCAAGAGCCCTGTCGCAGACTGGGGAAGGGCGGCATTGAACCTTTGTAACTGACCGCCGATTCGCCTTGGTTTACCCCCTTATACTTTCGCCAGCGGTCCCCTCATTGGGGCCCCAGCCCCAGTCGTGGCAAGCACTTTCGGCTTTTCTGCCGACGTGTCCCACGCGCTGGTTCCCCATGGACTCCGGGCTCGTCCCGGTCTCCGTGAGGCCCACCGGCCAGGCCTTCCCGGCCCGGTCGGAGGGGTGGACCTCCACCTCGACTCCGTCCCTCGAGGAACCTCTCGATGACCATCAGCCCACCAGAACGTGGGAAAACGGCGAAGGACATGGTTGACAGGGACACCGTTCCTGCCACCTTCGAACTGTTCGGCAAACCCGGACATTTCGATCGCACCCTCGCCAAAGGTCCCAAAACCACCACCTGGGTTTGGAACCTCCACGCCAACGCTCACGATTTCGATAGCCACACGAGCGATCTCGAAGAGGTCTCACGCAAGATCTTCAGCGCTCACTTCGGCCATCTGGCCGTCATTTTCATCTGGCTGAGCGGCGCCTTTTATCACGGTGCCCGCTTCTCCAACTATTCCGGTTGGCTGGCCGACCCCACGCACGTGAAACCCAGTGCGCAGGTGGTCTGGCCGATCTTTGGCCAGGAAATCCTTAATGGCGATGTGGGTGCCGGCTTCCACGGCATTCAGATCACCTCCGGTCTCTTCCACGTCTGGAGGGCCTGGGGCTTCACCAACGAGTTCCAATTGCTGTGCACGGCCATCGGTGCGCTGGTGATGGCGGGCTTGATGCTGAACGCCGGGGTGTTCCACTACCACAAGGCCGCTCCAAAGCTGGAGTGGTTCCAGAACGTTGAGTCCATGCTCAACCACCATCTGGCTGGCCTTCTGGGCTTGGGATCCCTCTCCTGGACAGGGCACCTGATTCATGTGTCGCTGCCCACGACCGCTCTGATGGATGCAATCGACGCCGGGAAGCCCCTGGTGCTTGATGGCAAGACCATCGCTTCGGTTGCGGACATCCCCCTCCCTCACGAATTCCTCAACCAGGATCTGATCGCCCAGCTGTTTCCCGGTTTCGGGGCCGGCATCCAGGCGTTCTTCACCGGAAACTGGGCCGCCTACAGCGACATCCTTACCTTCAAGGGAGGATTGAATCCTGTCACCGGCAGCCTCTGGATGACCGACATCGCCCATCACCACCTGGCGATCGCGGTGCTCTTCATCGTTGCCGGCCACCAGTACCGCACGAACTGGGGCATCGGTCACAGCATCAAGGAGATTCTCGAGGGTCAGAAGGGTGATCCCCTGCTGTTCCCAGCCCCCAAGGGCCACGATGGTCTCTATGAGTTTCTGATCACTTCCTGGCATGCCCAACTGGCCATCAACCTGGCTCTATTGGGCTCGCTGAGCATCATCGTCGCTCAGCACATGTATGCGATGCCTCCGTATCCGTACATCGCTGTCGACTACCCCACTCAGCTGTCGATCTTCACCCACCACATGTGGATCGGTGGATTCCTGGTTGTGGGAGCCGGCGCCCATGGCGCCATCGCCCTGATCCGTGACTATGACCCCGCCAAGCACATCGACAACGTGCTTGATCGGGTGCTCAAGGCACGGGATGCCCTGATCAGTCACCTCAACTGGGTGTGCATCTGGCTGGGCTTCCACAGCTTCGGCCTCTACATCCACAACGACACCATGCGTGCCCTGGGTCGTCCCCAGGACATGTTCAGCGACTCCGCCATTGAGCTCAAACCCATCTTCGCTCAGTGGATCCAGGGTCTGCACGCCGCCGCTGCCGGCAACACCGCTCCCAATGCGCTGGCCGGTGTGAGCGAGGTGTTCAACGGTGCCGTTGTGGCCGTCGGAGGCAAGGTGGCCATGGGTCCGATCCCCCTGGGAACGGCCGACTTCATGGTTCACCACATCCATGCCTTCACGATCCACGTCACGGTGCTGATCCTGCTGAAGGGTGTCCTCTACAGCCGCAGTTCCAGGCTTGTTCCCGACAAGGCCAGCCTGGGCTTCCGCTTCCCCTGCGACGGCCCCGGCCGTGGCGGTACCTGCCAGGTTTCGGCTTGGGACCATGTGTTCCTCGGCCTTTTCTGGATGTACAACTCCCTGTCGATCGTGATCTTCCACTTCAGTTGGAAGATGCAGAGCGATGTGTGGGGAACCGTGAACGCAGACGGCTCTGTCTCGCACATCACCAACGGCAACTTTGCCCAGAGCGCCATCACCATCAATGGTTGGTTGCGTGATTTCCTGTGGGCCCAGGCCGCACAGGTGATCAACAGCTACGGCTCCTCTTCAAGTGCCTACGGTCTGATGTTCCTCGGAGCCCACTTTGTCTGGGCCTTCAGCCTCATGTTCCTGTTCAGTGGCCGCGGCTACTGGCAAGAGCTGATCGAGTCCATCGTCTGGGCTCACAACAAGCTGAAGGTTGCACCTGCGATCCAACCGCGGGCGCTGAGCATCACCCAGGGACGCGCCGTTGGCGTTGCCCACTATCTCCTCGGCGGTATCGCAACCACCTGGGCTTTCTTCCTGGCCCGCATCGTCGCGGTCGGCTGACCTCCACCTGACTTTTCCCAATGGCAACGAAATTTCCTTCGTTCAGCCAGGGTCTGGCACAGGACCCCACAACCCGCCGCATCTGGTACGGGATTGCCACGGCTCACGATTTCGAGAGCCATGATGGGATCACGGAAGAAAAGCTTTACCAAAAGCTTTTCTCCACCCACTTTGGCCATCTCGCGATCATCGGTCTCTGGGTTTCTGGGAACCTGTTCCATATCGCCTGGCAGGGCAACTTCGAGCAGTGGGTCGCCGATCCGCTGCATGTACGTCCCATCGCTCACGCGATCTGGGATCCCCATTTCGGCCAAGGGGCCATCACGGCCTTCACCCAGGCCGGTGCCTCCTCCCCGGTGAACATCGCCTTCTCTGGTCTGTACCACTGGTGGTACACGATCGGGATGCGCACCAACACTGAGCTCTACCAAGGATCCATCTTCATGATGATCCTCTCGGCCTGGGCCCTGTTCGCCGGTTGGCTCCACCTTCAGCCCAAGTTCCGGCCTTCCCTGGCCTGGTTCAAGAACGCTGAATCCCGGCTCAACCACCACCTGGCGGTTCTGTTCGGTTTCAGCTCCATCGCCTGGACCGGTCACCTGGTCCACGTAGCGATCCCTGAAGCCCGCGGTCAGCACGTCGGTTGGGACAACTTCCTCACGGTGTTGCCCCATCCCGCCGGCCTGGCTCCGTTCTTCACCGGCAACTGGGGGGTCTATGCCCAGAACCCCGATGGTCTCAATCAGGTCTTCGGCTCCTCAACAGGATCCGGAACCGCGATCCTCACCTTCCTCGGTGGTTTCCATCCCCAGAGTGAAGCCCTCTGGCTCACCGACATCGCCCATCACCACCTGGCGATCGGTTGCATCTTCGTGATCGCTGGCCACATGTACCGAACCAACTTCGGTATTGGCCATTCGATCCGTGAGATCCTCGAAGCCCACAACCCGCCAAAGGGAACTCCTTTTGGTGGAGCTCTCGGTGCCGGTCACAAGGGTCTCTACGACACGATCAACAACTCGCTCCACTTCCAACTCGGTCTGGCCCTGGCCTCACTGGGTGTGGTGACGAGCTTGGTGGCTCAGCACATGTATGCGATGCCGTCCTACGCCTTCATCGCGAAGGACTACACAACGCAGGCTGCGCTTTACACCCACCACCAGTACATCGCCATCTTCCTGATGGTCGGTGCCTTCGCCCACGGTGCGATCTTCTTCATCCGTGATTACGACCCCGAAGCCAACAAGAACAACGTTCTGGCCCGGATGCTCGAGCACAAGGAAGCGATCATCAGTCACCTGAGCTGGGTTTCCCTGTTCCTCGGTTTCCATACCCTTGGTCTTTACGTTCACAACGATGTGGTCGTGGCCTTCGGTGCCCCCGAGAAGCAGATCCTGGTGGAGCCGGTGTTTGCCCAGTTCATCCAGGCCGCGAGCGGAAAAGCGCTCTATGGCTTTGATGTACTGCTTGCCAACCCCAACAGTGCCGCCAGCCTGGCTGCGGCCAACATTCCTGGCGATCACTTCTGGTTGGATGCCATCAACGGGAACACCGACGTGTTTCTGCCCATTGGTCCTGGGGACTTCCTGGTCCACCACGCGATCGCGCTGGGACTGCACACCACCACCTTGATCCTGGTGAAGGGTGCCCTGGATGCCCGGGGTTCCAAGCTGATGCCCGATAAAAAGGACTTCGGCTACTCCTTCCCCTGCGACGGCCCTGGCCGTGGCGGCACCTGCGATATCTCGGCCTGGGATTCCTTCTACCTGTCGGTTTTCTGGGCTCTGAACACCGTGGGTTGGGTCACCTTCTACTGGCACTGGAAGCACCTCGCCATCTGGCAAGGCAACGTGGCTCAGTTCAACGAATCCAGCACCTATCTGATGGGCTGGTTCCGTGACTACCTCTGGCTGAACAGTTCCCAGCTGATCAACGGGTACAACCCGTTTGGTTCCAACAACCTGGCTGTTTGGTCCTGGATGTTCCTGTTCGGTCACTTGGTCTGGGCGACGGGCTTCATGTTCCTGATCTCCTGGCGTGGTTACTGGCAGGAGCTGATTGAGACCATCGTCTGGGCTCATCAGCGCACTCCGCTGGCCAACCTGGTTGGCTGGCGTGACAAGCCCGTGGCCCTCTCGATCGTTCAGGCCCGTGTGGTTGGTCTGGCCCACTTCTCCGTGGGTTATGTCCTCACCTATGCGGCCTTCCTGATCGCCTCCACCTCAGGCAAATTCGGCTGACCATTCACTCGAGGGACGCATCTCACCTCACATCCACCCCGGCGTAAGTCGGGGTTTTTTCATGGCTGGATTCATGCCTAAGGACTTGCGACCAGAACGGTTTCCTGGCTTGGGCTCCTTGACATGGCGGTCTGTTGTTCCTCTACTTTTGATCGCAATAGGGGAATTCAGGCTTGTTTCATTTACGTTCCAGACTGGAGGCAATGAGGAAGACCTCACGCAAGCCTTTCGTGCGCCGGCACAGATGGCTTGTTTTGATGACTTCTGTTGCCTGCGGTCTTGCGATCGTGCCGGCGGTGATGATGCGAGGCTCCGAGGCAGGCATCACTGAACGCACCGCACGATTCTTTTAGGTCAATCCGCCCTCCTCACAGGCCCGTCCGGTCAGCTGGGTCAGGCGTTCATCACCTGCTCCCAGGCTTACTTCGATCTGGTCAATTCCCAGGGAGGCAATCATGGTCGCAAGATCGCCGTGCAGGTGCTTGATGATCAATACGATCCAGCGAAGACTGCTCGAAATGTGCGGCAGCTGATCGAAACGCAGAGGGTGTACGCCCTGTTCCTTAATTTGATTTCCCATCCATTCACCTCGGGTTTGATCCAAACCGAGTCAATCTTTTGGGCTCTTTTTGAGCGCAATATCTGAAGTCTTGTGCCAGGTTGCCTCCGTCGACTCCTCCCAGCCTGCTCCTGTCTGATGCCTCCCGTCGCTGCAAGGAGGATGGTCTGCCATCCATCAGGCTTGGCCAATCAGGCTTTGCGGATGTCAAGGCGAGCAGGCCAGATCGTGGGCTCATGAAAAAAAGCCCCGCCGAAGCAGGGCCATGGAATGAAAAGGTCTGAACTACTGCTTGATCGCCACTGACTGATCGGCCTACGCTTCAGCCTCCAGCGATCTTCACCAGTGGGGCGAGGATCGAGGTGCTGGACAGTAACCAGGCGAAGGCGGCTCCACCGCAACCACCCAACCAGAAGCCGCTGGCGAACTCGGCCCACCCGGCCTTGGTGAACAGGTCGGCGGGAGGATTGTCGATGGTGGCATCGGGGGGTTGGACGTTGGGCCCATTGCCGGCGGTGCCGTAGATCGACAGGCAGACCGTGAGGATGGTCACCAGGCCGATGGAGGCCAGAAGACCGGCGGTGCTGGCGTATTCAGTGGCGCGCAGGGGGCCGGTCAGGGCGAAAGGTCCGTAAAGGAAGTACCCGTGGGCCATGCCCACTTCAAGCCCCCGTCGGTTGGGTGAGAGGGATGGACGGTAGGCCGGCAGGGCGTTGAGGAAGGCCTTGGTGAAGTAGTTGCTGTTGACGGGGGTGGCCAGATTGCCGACGCAGGGGTCGGCCACGGGGGTCACGGTCATGGTGGAGGGGGAAGGTTGAACGCGAACGGAGGGGGCGATCGGGAACGTCAGTCGCTCGCTTCGATCACGTTGAACAGCAGGGCCATCGCCACCGCCGCGCCCAGAATTCCCACGAAGGGAACCAACACTGACGGCAACCAGGCAACAACGAAATCTCCAGTCATCAGCGTGGGCCAATACATCTCACGTCGGTACTGTACGGAGCACTTCCCAGAGGCTCCCAGCCAGGATCGTGGCGCGACATAAAAGTTCAACCCGCCCAGGCCCGGCGCCGTCGAGCCCATTCGATCCCAATGAATCAGGCGATGGCCGCGCTCGTCGTGGCAACGATCCTCTCGGGTCTCTGGCTCCTGGGTCGTCCGCGTCCGCGGTTGCTGGCTTCCGCAGATACCACTTCCGTGGCCGCCCTGAACCGGGCCCAGCTGGAACTGGTGCAGGCACCGGCGGTGGTCCCCGTCGAAGCTGCGGCCAGGCCCGATAGCCCTTGGGTGGCCGTCCCGGCCCTGGGGGCCTCAGTCCAGGAGCGGCTGCGGTTCGAGCGCTGGCTGAAGGAACTCTGGCGGGGAGAACCCGCCGATCGACTCCGAGCGTTAGCCGCCTGCCGCCAGTGGGGCCATCCCTCCGTGCTGCCCTGGCTGCGCAGGGGCCTGAGGGATGGGGATGCCGCGGTGGTGGCCCTGGCTTCTGAGGCGATCGGCCCTTTTCGAGGCCCTCTGCGTTCGGCGGTGGCGGACCCTCAGCCGCTCAGGCTGCCCCGCAATGTGGCCCGTACCCGGTAGATCGGCCGGCCCTGGCTTTCGTGGTACGTGCGCATCTGCAGTTCGGCCAGCAGTCCGAAGCAGAAGAGCTGCACCCCCGTGAGGATCGCCAGTACGGCGACCATGAGCAGCGGCCGGTTGCCGATGTCCTGGTTCAGGACGACCTTGGCGTAGCTCAGGTGCAGGGCGATCAGCAGGCCGGCACCGATCCCCACCAGTCCACCTAGACCGAAGACGTGCATCGGCCGGGTCAGGAAGCGCTTCATGAAGGTCACCGTGAGCAGGTCCATCAGCACCCGGAAGGTGCGATCCAGCCCGTACTTGCTCCGCCCGAAGCGGCGGGCGTGGTGCTGCACCTTGACCTCTGTGATGCGTGCTCCCTCGATGAAAGCCAGGGCCGGCAGGAAACGGTGCAGCTCCCCGTAGAGGTTCATGTCGGCGATCACTTCGCGCCGGTAGGCCTTGAGGGAGCAGCCGTAGTCATGGAGCTTCACGCCGGTGACCCGGGCGATCAGTCGGTTGGCGATCTTGGAGGGGAGCAGGCGGCTCAGGGCTCCGTCCTGGCGTTGGTGGCGCCAGCCGCTGACCAGATCGAACCCCTCCCCCAGGCGTTCCAGCAGCAGGGGGATATCGGCTGGATCGTTCTGCAGGTCCCCGTCGAGGGTCACGATCAGCTCCCCGCAGCTGGCGTCGAAGCCAGCGGCCATCGCGGCCGTCTGCCCATAATTTCGCCGCAGCAGCACGGCCACCAGTTCGGGTGTCACGTCGGCCAGTTGCGCGAGCACGCTGGCGGTGGCATCCACTGAGCCATCGTCGACCAACACCAGCTCGAAGGACCGGCCCTGGGGCCGCAGGCTGGCCAGCAATTTCTCAACCAGGAGCGACAGACTCTCCGCTTCATTGAAGAGGGGCACCACGATGGAGACCTCGGGGCCCTGGGGCACGCTCATGGGTCCTGGTTCAGGGCTGAGGACCTGTGCAACTTAGGCAAGCGTTGTTCCGTCATGGCAGCGCACCACTCGGCCGGCACCCCGCAACTCCGAGCGGTAGTGGCTCGCCACCGGATGGGTGTCGGCGGGGCTGAGGCCGTCGACGCCCAGCCCATCACGTCCGTGGTCGCGGCCGGAACTGTGCAGATAGCGGCCGTCGCCCAAGTGCAGACCCACGTGGGTACAGCGTCTGGGTGTGCCGAAGAAGATCAGATCCCCAGGCCTGAGCAGGCGGAATTCGCTGATGCGGACGGCCACCGGTTGGCAGAACCGCTCCTGCTGGTAGGCATCGCGGGGAAGCCACACCCCCGCTCTGGCGAAGGTCGATTGGATGAAACCGGAGCAGTCGTAGTTGGGGCCGAGGCTGCCTCCCCAGAGGTAGCGGTTCGGGTTCCGGGTGGCCTGATCGGCGCAGCGCAGCACGGCTGTGATGGCCGCCTCGATCGCCTCCGGGTCCAGCAGCCGTGGTTGCCACGGTCCCCGGGCCGTGGCGCGACCAAGCAGATCGGTGGGCTCCACCCAGCAGGGGTAGCCGTCCTCCAGCAGCCGCACCCGCAGCCGTCCTCCAAGGGGCCCTCCGATCGGTCCAGGGCCGGCGAGCACCCGCAGGCCTCGCCCCGCTTCGGCCTGGGTCGCCAGCGCTGGGCCGGTGGGCCGGCTGTAGCCGTTCAGATCCCCTTGCAGCTGCCAGTGGCTGCCTGGACTCAGCAGCTCAAGGGCGGCCGGGGTGCCGGGAGGCAGATCCCCCCGGTCCAGGGTGCTTAATCTCACCATTGCTTGTGGCCGCTTCGATGGCGTTCTACCGCCCCGACGCAGGGATGGTCTCGATCCTGGAGGCGTTGATCGAACGCCTCGAACTGGACGGACGACCGGGGCTTCGAGATCAGCTGTCGATCACCTGGCTGCGTTACCAGGGCAGCTTGATCGATCGCGGCGCGGCCCTGGAACCGGCGGCCTTCTGGGGACTGCCGGTGGCGGGGGCCAGCTGGGGCGGATTGCGCCAGCGCTATCCCGCCAGCGTGGTGAAGCTGGTCTACATGGTGGCGGTGGAGGCCTGGTTGCAGCAGCAATGGCTGGAGGAAGGGCCGGAGCTGCGCCGGGCGATGGCCGACATGATCCGTGACTCCAGCAACGACGCCACAGGTTTGCTGGTGGATCTGCTCAGTGGCACCACCAGTGGCCCCGATCTGCTCGCCCCGCGGTTGGCGGCCTGGCAGGCCCAGCGCCAACTGGTGAACGGTTGGCTCGCCGACCTGGGCTGGCCGGAGTTCGAGGGCTGCAATGCCTGCCAGAAGACCTGGGGCGATGGGCCCTTCGGCCGCGAGCGCCAGTTTTACGGGCAGGCCCTGGAGAACCGCAACCGCCTGAGCACCGATGCCACGGCCCGCCTGCTGCATGGGGTGATCGCCGGCGCCTTGGTGTCTCCGCCCGCCTGCGTGCGCATGCGCGATCTGCTTTCCCGCTCGCTCGAGCCAGCCACGCTCCGCGCCGATCCTGAGAACCAGGTGGATGGCTTCCTGGGGGGGGGACTGACGGAGGGTTCCCGGTTGTGGAGCAAGGCCGGCTGGATGAGCCAGGCCCGCCATGACGCCGCTTACGTGGAGGCCCAGGGCCAGGCGCCCTTTCTGCTGGTGGTGTTCTCCGAGGGGGCGGATCGAGCGGCCGACGGGGCGCTGCTGCCCTCGATCGCCCGAGCCCTGGGTGAGGTCTCGGCAGGTTGAACAAGGCTGAGCCCTGGGCGCCATCAGCCGCGGCGCTCGGGGCTTGGAAACGGAGAGGGAGGGATTCGAACCCTCGACAGAAGTTGCCTCCTGTAACTCCTTAGCAGGGAGCCGCTTTCAACCACTCAGCCACCTCTCCAGGGGCCCGGAAAGCTTATCAGTGCTGCCGCGAGCCGTCTCAGTCGCCCCGGAACACCCGCTGCACCCGACGGCTGTCGACGTTGACCAGCAACTCGTAGGGGATCGTGCCGGCACTCTCGGCCACCTCTTCGGGCCGCAGTTCCTGCCCCTCGCTGGCACCGAGGATCAGCACCTCATCGCCCACGGCCGCCTCCGGCACCGCCGAGAGATCGACGGCCATCGAATCCATCGAGATGCGCCCGATGATCGGCGCCCGGTGTCCCTGCACCATCACCACGCCGGCTCCGGCCAGGCGCCAGGGCACTCCGTCGTTGTAGCCGGCCTCGACAATGCCCACCCGCAACTCCGCGGCTTCCACCACGTAGGTGCCGCCGTACCCCACCCGCTGCCCCCGCTTCCAAAGTGACACCTGGGCCAGGCGGCTGATGAAGGCGACCGCCAGCTGCAGGTCGAGAGCGGCGGCGACGGCGGGCGAAGGGTGGATGCCATAGAGCCCCAGGCCCAGCCGCACCATGTCGAAGCGGGCCCTGGGGAAGCGCACGGCCGCCGCCGTGGCGGCCGCATGGGTGATCAGTGTCTCGGCTGGATCGCCCTCGGAGCGGATCGCCGCAACAGTCTCCTCGAAACAGTCCAGCTGACCTTGGCTGTGCCCATCCTCGGCGGGGTCATCGGCGCAGGAGAAATGGGTCATCAGACCGCTGAGGCGGGTCACTCCCGAGCCCCGCAGCAACCGGGCGGCCGCCAGGGCCTCGGCGGGGGGCACCCCCAGGCGGCCCATGCCGGTGTCGATCTCCAGGTGCACATCGCAGCTGGCCCCCAGCGCCCGCAGGCCCTCGATCAGGGTGCGGGCAAAGGCGAGCGAATAGACCACCGGCGTCAGCCGGTAACGCACCACCTTGTCCACCTCCTCACCGTTCATCAGCATCACCAGGATCGGCAGGTGCACCCCGGCTCGTCGCACCACGGCCCCCTCATCAGCCGCCGAGACACCGATCCAATCAACGCCGCTTTCCTGCAGGGAGGTGGCCACCCGCGCGAGTTCAGTGCCGTAGGCCCAGGCCTTGAGCACCGCCAGGATCGCCACCCTGGGCCCACAGAGGGATCGGACGCGGGCAATGTTTTCGGCGATCGCCCCCAGGTCCACCAGGAAGCGTCTGGGCGCCATCGACTCCCAGAGCTCACGTGCCGCCACCGCCAACCCTTCATTGCGGGGGCCTTTGACCAACAGGGTGTCGCCAGGTTCCGCCAGCTGGCGAACGGTGTCCCGCAATTCGGTGAGATTCACCTCCAGCACAGGGGCCTCGGGCTTGACTTCGCGCCAGGCCGCCGCCGTGTGGACCTGACAGGGGTGGGGCAGCAGCACCAGATGGGTGAAACCGCGTTCCGCCGCCACCCGCCCGATGATCCGGTGCTCCCGTTGATCGAGTTCCCCCAGTTCGCCCATGCCGCCGAACACGAAGACGCGCTTGCCCGGGCCCCCGGGTGAGGAGCCCACCGTGTCGAGCGCCGCCTGGACCGAGAGTGGATCAGCGCTGGCGGCATCGTTGATGATCGTGACCCCATCGGGCGTGCGCCAGGTCTCCATGCGCGTGGGACCGAAGCAGTAGTCGTGGAGGGTGGCGGCCACCGCTTCGGGTAGCACCCCAAGCCGAACAGCGGCGGTGATCGCGATCATCAGGTCGCCGATCAGGGGGGCGGAGCGGGTGAGCACGGGGAAGCTCAAGGTGCTCGCTTCAAAGGCCACCGTCAGCAGGGTGCCTCTGGGGATGGGGCGCTGCTCCACCAGCCGAGGCGCCTGCTCCCCCACCCGCAGCCGCTCGCAGGGCAACGGTTGGGCTTCCACCAGCGGGTCCTCCGGGGTGATCACCCAACCCTGGGCCGGCACTGAGGCGAACAGCCGCAGCTTTTCACGGGCTGTGGTCTCCCTCGTGCCGAAGGCGGCGATGTGGGCGAGGCCCACGTTCACGAGTACACCGAGATCGGGCTGCAGGATCGCCGCCAGGGCCGCCATCTCACCGGGGGCGGAGACTCCCGCCTCGAACACGCCGATCTCCGTGCCCAGCGGTGCGTTCAGCACCGCTAGCGGCACCCCCACCTGACTGTTCCAGCTGCCCGGACTGGCGGCCACCGAGTAACGCGTGGCCAGCAGGGCGGTGAGCGCCTCCTTCACCACCGTCTTGCCATTGCTGCCTGTGACCGCCACCACCCGCCCCACGGCCCGGCGCCTGTGCCAGGCCGCCAGCGCCTGAAGGGCCGCCAGGGGGGCCGCCACCTCCAGTCGTGGCAGCGGACAGGAGGCCGGTCGCCAGCCGCGTCGGACCACCGCCAGGCCGGCTCCCGCCGCCAGGGCGGCCTCCACGAAGGCATGGCCATCGTTCTGGAGCCCCGTCAGGGCGAAGAACACATCGCCCGGCCGTACTCGCCTCGAATCAATCGCTGCCGCCCGCAGGCGTCCGCTGGCCTGTTCGGTGTTCCAGGCGCCGCGAAGCTCACCCCCCAGCAGGGTCGCCAGCGCAGGGGGGTCGGGCAACGCCATGGGGACAGGGCGGCTCAGGGGGCGGTCAAAGGCGACGGCGCCGATGGCGTCGCTCGACACCAGTTCTTGAGCGATGTCCCATTAGCATGCCGCCTAACAGTGGAACTGGCATGCGCCACGTTCTCGTTCTGAACGCCTCCTACGAGCCCCTGAACATCACCACCTGGCGTCGCGCCATGGTGATGCTGCTCAAGGGCAAGGCTGAAGGTCTGGAGCACGATCCCGGGCGGCTGATTCGCGCCGACCATCACCTCCCCACCGTGATCCGCCTGCGCCAATTTGTTCGCGTGCCCTTCAAGCAATTGCCGCTCACCCGGCGCAACGTCTTCCATCGGGACGGCCACTCCTGCCAGTACTGCGGCTATCAGGGGGATCAGCTTTCCATCGATCATGTGTTCCCCCGCAGCCGTGGAGGCGGCGACACCTGGGAGAACGTCACCACCGCCTGCCTGCGCTGCAACGTCCACAAGGGCAACCGCACCCCCAGGGAGGCGGGGATGCCCTTGGCGAGGGAACCCAGGCGTCCGATCAGCAGCCTTTACTTTGAAGCCACCCGCCAGATTCGCGCTGGAACCCACCAGGAGTGGGCCAAGTACGTGATCGGGGCCTGATCGCCCCAGGACCTTTGGCCTCATCCGGCGGCGTTCTCGGCCAGTTCTTCCAGTTGCCGGCGCTGGTCCGCGGCGATGCAGCTGCCGATCAGCTCCCCCAGTTGCCCCTGGAGCACCGGTTCGAGCGCGAAGTTGCGCCCCAGGCGGTGATCGGTGGTGCGGTTGTCCTTGTAGTTGTACGTGCGGATCTTCTCGCTGCGATCGCCACTGCCCACCTGGGCCCGGCGGGCGGAACTTTCCTTCTCCGCCGCCGCCGCCAGCTGGCGCTCCAGCAGCTTGGCCCGCAGGATCGCCATGGCTCGCTCGCGGTTCTGGAGTTGGGAGCGCTCCTGGGTGCAGAACACCCGGATGCCGGTGGGCTTGTGCAGCAGGTCCACCGCTGTTTCCACCTTGTTCACGTTCTGACCGCCGGCCCCGCCCGAACGGGCCGTGCTGATTTGGATCTCGGTGGGGTCGATCTGCACCTCCACGGGATCTGCCTCAGGCATCACCGCCACCGTGGCCGTTGAGGTGTGCACCCGTCCCTGGGATTCGGTGGCCGGCACCCGCTGCACTCGATGCACGCCAGCCTCGAATTTCAGCTGGCTGAACACCCCCTCCCCACGGATCGAGAGAATCAGTTCCTTGAAGCCGCCCACGTCGGATTCCGAGGCGCTGATCGGCTCCACCTGCCATCCCAGCGACTGGGCATAGCGCTCGTACATGCGGGCCAGATCGCCGGCCCAGATCCCGGCCTCATCCCCGCCGGTCCCGGCCCGGATCTCCAGCATCACGCTGCGTTCATCGCGGGGGTCCCTGGGCAGCAGCGCCAGGGTGAGCCGCTGCTCCAGATCGGCGATGGTGGCCGCCAGGACGGTCAGTTCTTCCTGAGCGAGTTGCTCCATCTCAGGGTCACCGCGGTGGTTGCGGAGCAACTGGCGCGCTTCGCCCTGTTCGCCGAGCAGCCCATTGAGCCGTTCGTAGTCGGTGACCAGGGGCTCAAGCCTTGCCCGTTCCCGGGCGATGCGCTCGAGCTGCCCTGGGTTGGCGGCCACATCGGGATCCGCCAGTTGCCTCTCCAGGCTGGCGAAGGTGCGGCAGGCGGTCTCCAGGCGCTCGCTGAGAAAGCTGGCATCCATGGCGATCAGTGCAGCCGATCCGAACGGCAAGGAGCCGGACGCCTTTCAGAATCCTGCCCTGGCCATCGAGGCAACCGCTGGCTCAGGAGGCCACGGGTGCGTCTTCGGTGGCTGATTCGCTGACTTGTTCCGTGGCTTCAGTCGCTTCGGCGGAAGCCACGCCACCCATGCCGTACTTGCGCATGAAGCGATCCACCCGCCCCTCGGTGTCGAGGATTTTCTGGGTACCGGTGTAGAAGGGGTGGTTGCCGCTCCACACGTCGACATGAAGTTCCGGGGATGTGGAGCCGGTGGTCATGATCACCTCTCCATTGCAGATCACCTTGGCATCGGGGTACCAGGTGGGATGGATGTTGGGCTTGGCCATGGTGCGGATCAGCGCTTGGAGAACTGAGGAGCCTTGCGGGCTTTCTTGAGACCGTATTTGCGCCGCTCCTTGGCGCGGGGATCACGGCTGAGGTGACCTTCGGTCTTGAGGGGTTTGCGGTTGTCGGGGGACAGATCGCAGAGGGCGCGGGCCGCGCCCTGCTTGATGGCATCGGCCTGGCCGGTGAGGCCGCCGCCGCGCACGTTGACCAGCAGGTCGTAGTCGTTGGACAACCCCAGGGTCTGGAGGGGGGCTTTGACCGCCGACAGGTAGCTCGGGTTGTAATTGAGGTAGTTGTCGCCTGGGCGTCCGTTGATGGTGATCGCTCCGGTGCCGGGGACCACCCGAACACGGGCAACGGCGGTCTTGCGACGACCCGTGCCCCAGTAGACGACGCGGTTGGAGGGAGTGCTCATGAGGCTGAAGTTGCAGGATCGAGCGGGAGGAGCTTGGGTTGCTGGGCGGCGTGGGGGTGCTCGGTGCCCTTGTAGACCTTCAGCTTGCGGAACAGCTGACGACCGAGTGCGTTGTGGGGAAGCATGCCTTTGATGGCCTTCTCGACCACCCGCTCGGGCAGACGGGCATGGAGGGCTTCGAAGCTCTCGGTCTTCATACCGCCAGGGCGCCCGGAATGGCGGCGGTAGATCTTCTGGCTGGCTTTGTTGCCACTGACCCGGATCTTGTCGGCGTTGATGATGACGACGAAGTCACCGGTATCGAGGTGGGGAGTGAAATTGGGGTTGTTCTTACCCCGCAGCACTTGGGCCACTTCGCTGGCCAGGCGGCCGAGGGTCTGATCCGCTGCGTCCACCAGAAACCACTGGCGTTCGAGGGAATCAATCTGTGGAACGAGGGTCTTGTTCATCGCACCGGTGGGCCGGATCGGTAGCGCGCCATCTCGGTGGATGGGGCTGGACAGGGAGTGACGGCAGGGCACCTGGAGGCCAGGGAGCACAAACGCGTCTTTGATGACCCTACCCCTCCGCCGGCGGCGGCCTTGAAACAAGGCACGCCCAAGGATGGAGAGATGGGGGATTCGGAGGTACTCAGGAGAGAAGATCGCTCACCAGCTCTGATCCATGGTTCTGCCGGCGCTCAGGGTCCGGCTGACGGGGCAGAAGCTCCGGTGGATCAGGGATTTCGAGCAGATACCGCGGTTGGCAATCGTACCACGCAGCCTTTGGGAAGACCGGCTGGGGGTAGCCCACACGCAGCAGGCAGAGGCCCTGTGGCGGCGCCGCCTCCTTGACCTCGTCCCGTGCCCGCTGGCGCCAGCGGCGTTCGAAGGCCTCCGGCTCGAGGCGGCCTTCACCCACAGCCACAAGCTGACCCATCAGCAGGCGCACCATCCCATAGAGGAAGCCGCTGGCCTGGATTTCGGTCACGATCAGATCACCCTGGCGCTCCAGGCTCACCTCCTGAACGGTGGTGCGGGCATGGGGGCGGCTGCTGCCGGCTCGCTGGAAGGCGGCGAAGTCGTGGTGGCCGAGCAGGCCCCGCAGGCAGGCGAGCATGGCCCGCTCCTCCAGCCTCACCTGGTAGCGGTGCCAGCTGAAAGGCGCCAGAAACAGGTTGGAGCGGCGGGAGTTGTGGATCGTGTAGCGGTAGCGCCGGTGCTCAGCGCTGAAGCAGGCGTGCCAGTCGGAGCGCACGGCAGCGGCAGCCTGGACTCGGATGCTGGGCGGCAGTCGGCCGTTGAGGGCGGCAGGCCAGCGCTGGGCGGGGATGGGACCAGCGCAGTCGAAATGGACCACCTGGGCTGCGGCGTGCACGCCAGCATCGGTTCGACCGGCGGCAAAGACCCGCGCTGGACCATGAGGATCCAACCGAGCGATCGCCTCTTCGAGCAGCTGCTGAACACTGGTGCCGTTGGGTTGGCGCTGCCAGCCCTTGTAGGGGGCTCCGTCGTACTGAAGGCAGAGCGCGATCCTGCGCAGCGAGGGAGCCTGCTCCGGTGGCTGTGGGCTGTCGTCTTGGGTGCTCAGACCAGCTCGATGATCGCCATTTCAGCGTTGTCGCCGCGCCGGGGCACGGTGCGGATGATGCGGGTGTAGCCGCCGTTGCGCTCGCCGTAGCGCTCCTGGGCCTTGTCGAACAGGGCGTGCACCAGTTGCTTGTCAAAGATGTAGCCGATGGCGCGACGGCGGGCCGAGAGGCTGCCTTCCTTGGCCAGGGTGATCATGCGCTCGGTCTCGTTGCGCAAGGCCTTGGCCCTTGCCTTGGTGGTGGTCACCCGGCCTTCGCGGATCAGTTGGGTGGTCAGGCCACGGAGCAAGGCTTTGCGTTGGTCGGCGGGGCGTCCCAACAGGGGGACTCGGCACTGGTGTCGCATGGTTCTGAGGCTGGAAAAGGAAAGGATTGGGCCGCCGTTCAGGCGCTGGTGCGGCTCTGGGGCAGGGAGATGCCGATGCGCTCGAGCGCTTCGATCACTTCATCGGCCGACTTGGAGCCGAAGTTCTTGATCTCCAGCAGATCCTCGTAGCTGAAGCCCATCAGATCGGAGACAGAGTTCACTTGGGCCCGCTTGAGGCAGTTGTAGGCGCGAACGGAAAGGTTCAGCTCCTCCAGGGGAATCTGGGCTTCGGCCGAAGGCTCGGGCTCCAGGCCGCCAGGCTCATCCACCAGGGTGAGGCTGGCCAGGGGTTGAAACAGGCCGATCAATTCGTTGGCCGCCTGGGCCATGGCGTCGTCAGGGGTGACCGAGCCATCGGTGTGGATCTCCAGGCGGAGGCGCTCCCGGGCGGAACCGCCTTCGCCCACGGCCGTTTCATCGACGGTGTAGTTGACGCGACGCACGGGCATGAACACCGCATCGATCTGGAGAAGATCGATGGCACTCACATCTTCGTGGTGACGGTCGACCGGGCGGTAGCCGACACCGCGCTCGACATGAACCTCCAGCTCGAGGCTGTGGCCCTCGGCCACAGTGGCGATCACGCGTTGACCATCGATCACCTGGACCTGGGGGGAGAACTGCAGGTCGTTGGCCGTGACGGTGGCCGGACCAGTGGCCACCAGACGACCGATCTCAAGCTCACGGCTGCGGCTGTTGACGGCGATTTCCTTGCAATTGAGCAGGATGTCGAGAACGTCCTCCCGGACACCGGGCACGGTGGCGTACTCATGGTTGACGCCGGCAATGCGAACGGCGGTGATGGCGCTGCCCTCAAGGCCCCCCATCAGGGCTCGGCGCAGGGCATTACCGAGGGTGATCGCATGGCCCCGGTCGAGGGGGCCGATCACGAACACGCCGGTCTGGGAACGGTCGTCGGCGATCTGGTGTTCGGTCCGATCGATCTGGTACTGCAGCACGGTGCGAAGCTCGAGAAGGTGGGGGAAGCGGGCCTCGGCGGGCCGGATGTGGACGATCAGACGCGGCGGCGCTTGGCTCGCCTGCAACCGTTGTGGGGCAGAGGTGTGACGTCGCGGATCAGGGTGATCTCCAGGCCGGCCACCTGCAGGGCGCGGATGGCTGTTTCACGGCCGGAGCCCGGACCGCGTACGAGCACTTCGATCTGGCGCATGCCCTGCTCCAGGGCCCGCCGGGCTGCCGCTTCTGCGGCCGTCTGCGCGGCGAAGGGAGTGCCTTTGCGGGCGCCCTTGAAACCACTGGCACCTGCGGAGGACCAAGAGATCACTTCACCAGACGTGTCGGTGATCGACACGATCGTGTTGTTGAAGGTGCTCTGGATGTGAGCCACACCGTTGGGCACGTTGCGCTTTGTCTTCTTCGCGCCGGATTTTTTGGCTGGCTTCGCCATGGAGGGGGGCCTGGGAAAGGAAAGGGGGGAGAGGGATGCCCCGATGGGGGTGGGGGTAGGGGTTTGGAGGGAGGCTTACTTCTTCTTGCCGGCCACCGTCTTGCGGGCGCCGCGGCGGGTGCGGGCGTTAGTGCGGGTGCGCTGACCACGGACCGGCAGGCCCATGCGGTGGCGACGACCGCGGAGGCAGCCGATGTCCTGCAGCCGCTTGAGAGCCATGCCCTCCTGACGGCGCAGGTCACCCTCGAGGGTGAAACCCTCGGCGGCGGCGCGAAGCTTCTGGACATCGGCGTCGTCAAGGTCTTTGACGCGGATGTCTGGGCTGACCCCGGTCTTGGCCAGGATCTTCTGGGCCCGGGTCAGCCCGACGCCATAGATGTAGGTGAGAGCAATCTCGACCCTCTTGTCACGAGGGATGTCGACGCCGGCAATCCGAGCCACGAAAAAAACGATCAGTTGAGCAAGGGGTGGCCTGGGATCAGGCCGTGGGACGCACCCGCTGGGGGGTGAACCCGCCGCCCAAGGAGGATGGCGGGTTGCGGTCAGGTCAGCCCTGACGCTGTTTGTGCTTGGGGTTGGTGCAGATGACCATCACCCGGCCGTGGCGACGAATCACCCGGCACTTGTCGCACATTTTTTTGACTGAGGCACGCACCTTCATGGTGGTGGACTCTCCGAATTTCCAAACAGCGACCCTACCATACGGGTCAATCCAGGGCCATGCTGATGCGCTCGGCAATGGCCTCCACTGTGCCGCTGGCTTCGACGGCAACCAGCAAACCTTGCTCGAAGTAGTGCTCGATCAGGGGCGCCGTCTGCTCGTAGTAGACCGACAGCCGGTGACGGATCACGGCTTCGTTGTCGTCGTCGCGACCTCGCCCCAGCAGCCGTTGCAGCAGCAGGTCGTCGTCGAGCTCCAGCAGCACCACCCGCTCAATCGGCTGAGCCAGTTCGGCAAGCAAGGTTTCCAGCGCTTCGGCCTGGGCGAGGTTGCGTGGGAAGCCATCCAACAGCCAGCCGCCTTGGTGGCCGCTCAGGCGGCCACGCACGATCGCCAGCACCAACTGGTCGCTGACCAGTTCGCCCCGGGCCATGACGGCCTCGGCCTCCTGGCCCAGGGCTGTGCCGGCCTTGACTTCGGCCCGCAGCAGGTCGCCGGTGGAGAGATGCAGAAGCCCCCGGGAGGAGCAGAGGAGTTGGGCCTGGGTGCCCTTGCCGGCCCCGGGGGGGCCGAGAAAAAGAATGCGTTGGGTCATTGGCGCACCATGCCTTCGTAGCGCTGGGAGATCACGTAGGTCTGGACCTGTTTGGCCGTGTCGATCGCCACACCCACCAGGATCAGCAGCGAGGTGGCGCCGAGACCCTGGAAGGTGCGGACCTGGGTTGCCCCCTCCACGGCCGAGGGGATGATCGCCACCGAGCCCAGGAAGAGGGCCCCCAGGAGCGTGAGCCGATTCTGGACCCCCGAGAGATAGAGGGCTGTCGCCGAACCCGGCCGCACCCCTGGCACGGCCACGCCACTGCGCTTGAGATTGGTGGCGATGTCCAGGGGGTTGACGGTCAGCGAGGCGTAGAAAAAGGAGAAACCGCAGATCAGGGCGAAGAACACCAGGGCGTAGAGCCAGGGGGTGCTGCTGTTGGGGTTGAGGTAACTCGCCGCCTGGATCAGCCAGGGGGAGCGGGTGACGTTGGCAATCGTCAGAGGCAGGAAGATCACCGCCGAGGCGAAGATGATCGGCATCACGCCACCGGCGTTGAGCTTCAGGGGCAGGTAACTCTGGCGGGCCGCCACGCTGCTGGTCTGTCCCACCTGGCGCTTGGCGCTGATGATCGGGATGCGTCGGTAGCCCTCCTGCACAAAGATGATTCCGACGATCGTGATCAGGAACACCAGCACCAGCATCACGATGCCTCCCACGGTGCTGCGATCGCCGCTCTGGGCCAGCTCGATCGTGGAACCGAGGGCCTTGGGCAGGGTGGCCACGATGTTGACGAAGATCACCAGGGAGGCTCCCTGGCCGATGCCCCGTTCGGTGATCACCTCACTCACCCACATCACCACCATCGAGCCGGTCACCAGGGCCAGGGCGGTCTGAATCACGAACACCGGTTCGCTCAGCCCAGGAAGGGCGTACTGCTTAAGGATGAGCGCGAACACCGTGCTCTGCAGGATGCCCCAGCCCAGGGCCACGTAGCGGGTGATCTGGGCGAGCTTGCGGCGTCCGGCCTCGCCTTCGTTCTTCTGCAGCTCCTCCAGCTGGGGAATCGCGGCCGTCAGCAGCTGGATGATGATCGAGGCGTTGATGAATGGCAGGATCCCCAGGGCGAACACCCCAAGGGTGGAGAGACCGCCGCCGGTGAAGATGTCGAGGAAGCCGATCAGCTGGCCGCCCCTGGAGATGAACTCCTGGAAGGCGACCCGGTCGATGCCGGGCATGGGCACGTAGATGCCCAGACGAACCATCAACAACAAGCCGAGCGTGATCAGCACCCGGTCGCGGAGACCCTTGGCCTGAACCATCTGGGTGAGGATTTCCCCGGCACTGGGGTTTCTCCCCCGGCTGATGAGCATGGCTTGACGGCTGTGAAGGGCTTGGGGCAGGAAAAGGAAAGGCCGCCCCCCGCAACATCCGCTCAAGTGGATGATGCGGGGGGCGGCCTGAACCCTAGGGGCTTGGTGCGGAAGGGATCACCGGGGTGCCTGAAGGGTGGGTCAGTCGACGATCTCCCAGCTGCCGCCCGCCGCTTCGATCTTTTCACGGGCGCTGGCGGTGAAGGCCGCCGCCTGGACGGTGAGCTTCACCTTGAGGTCGCCGTTGCCGAGGATCTTGAGGGCATGCTTGGGACTGGTGACCAGCCCTTCCTTGACGAGCAGATCGAGGTTCACCGTGGTGCCCGCCTTGAGCTCTGACAGCTTGGAGATGTTCACCACCGTGAACTGCTTCTGGTTGACCAGGGGGAAGTGCTTGAGCTTGGGCAGTCGGCGGTAGAGGGGCATCTGGCCCCCCTCGAAGCCCGGGCGGGTGGGGCTGCCGGAGCGGGATTTCTGGCCGCGCATACCGAAGCCGCAGCTGGCGCCTTGGCCGGCGGCGATGCCGCGACCTTTGCGCAGTTTGCGGCGACGGGCCCCGACCTGGGGCTTGAGGGTATCGAGACGAAGGGAGGTCATGGCGGACTCAGGAATAGATCTGCTCGAGGGAGATGCCACGCTCCTTGGCGGTCTCCTTGTGGGTGCGAAGCGCCTGGAGGGCGTCCATGGCGGCGCGGGCGTTGTTGAGGGGGGTCTTGCTGCCCAGGCGCTTGGCCAGGATGTTCTTGATCCCTGCCAACTCCAGCACCGTGCGGATCGAGCCGCCCGCGATCACCCCGGTACCGGGGGCAGCTGGACGAATCAGCACACTCGCGGCACCGTCACCACCGCGGCTGAGGGTGGGGATCGAGCTGTAACGGGTGAGGGGCACTTTCACCAGGTGCTTTTTGCCGTCGGCAACGCCTTTGCGCACGGCGCCGATGACATCACCGGCCTTGCCGACGCCCACACCCACCTGACCGCGCTCGTTGCCGACGACGACGATGGCCCGGAAACTCATCTTTTTCCCGCCCTTGACGGTTTTGGAGACCCGGCGGATCTGAACCACACGCTCCTGCCATTCGGAGTCGCGTTCCTGACCGCGTCGGTTGTCGCGGCCCCGGCCACCGCCCTTGCGGTCACCGCCCCTGCCCTCGCTGCGGCCACCGCCGCCACCGCGCCGTTGTTCCTGCTGGCCTTCGGCCGCCGCTGGAACGTCGGCCGCCGCCGGGATGTCGTTGGACTGAAGCTGGTTGTTGGTTTCGGTCATGGTGAGAGCAGGGATCAGAACTGAAGGCCCGCTTCCCGGGCGGCGTCAGCCAGGGCCTTCACCCGGCCGTGGTACAGGTTGCCACCGCGATCGAAGACAACCTGCTGGATGCCCTGGGCGAGGGCGCGCTTGGCCACCAACTCACCAACGGCCACGGAGGCATCGGTGGTGTTGCTGGTGGTGAGGGCGGTGCGCAGATCCTTGTCGAGGGTCGAGGCGGCGACCAGGGTGTTCTGGGCGTCGTCGTCGATGACCTGGGCGTAGATGTGGTTGTTCGAGCGGAACACGGCCAGGCGCGGACGCTGGGCTGTGCCTGTGAGATGGCGACGCAGGCGGCGGTGCCGTTTCTGGGTCTGCTGTTTGCGGGAAATGGGGGACATGGCGGTACGGGGTGGGGGCGGTCAGATCGACCTCATTTCTTACCGGTCTTGCCGGCTTTGCGGAGGATCCGCTCGCCCTCGTACTTGATGCCCTTGCCCTTGTAGGGCTCGGGAGGACGAATGGCGCGCACTTTGGCGGCTTCGTTGCCCACCAGCTCCTTGTCGGCTCCGGAGACAAACACCTGGGTGTTGTTCTCCACGGCAAAGGTGATCCCATCGGGGGGAACCATCTCCACCGGGTGGCTGTAGCCCGCCAGGACCACGAGGTTGCGGCCCTTGATCTGGGCCCGGTAGCCCACACCGATGATTTCCAGTTTGCGCGTGAACCCCTGGCTGACCCCTTCCACCATGTTGGCGACGAGGGTGCGGCTGAGGCCGTGGCGCTCGCGGGAGCGGCGACTGGTGTTGGCGGGAGCGACCACCACGGAGGAATCCTCCTGGCTGATCAACACCCCATCGGGGAGGGTGCGGGACAACTCACCTTTGGGCCCCTTCACGGTGACCGCCAAACCATTGAGGCTGACGGTCACCTTGGCGGGGACGGGGATCGGTGCTTTACCAATTCGTGACATGGATCAATCTCCCAGATCAATAGACGTAGCAGAGCACTTCGCCGCCGACACCCTGCTTGCGGGCGTCACGGTCGCTCATCACACCTTTTGAGGTGGAGATGATGGCCACTCCGAGTCCGCCCAGCACCTTGGGGAGCTGGCGGGTGTTCTTGTAAATGCGCAAGCCTGGCTTGCTCACCCGCTGCACGCGGCGGATGGTGGGCTGCCGATGCTTACCGCTGTACTTCAGCTGGAGGACGAGGTGGCTTTGCACCCCTTCGCCCTCTTTGCTGATCTCGGCGATGAAGCCTTCCTGCTGCAGCACCTTGGCGATGCTGAGCGCCATGCGTGAAGCGGGAACCTTGGTGTTCTCGTGCTTCTTCTCACTCGCATTGCGGATGCGGGTCAGGAGGTCTGAAATTGGGTCGTGGTTGGCCATGGTCGGGTCCGAGGAGGGCTCAGTTGCTGCGGAACGGCATACCCATCTCGCGGAGGAGGGCCCGGCCCTCTTCGTCGTTACGGGCACTGGTCACGATGGTGATGTCCATGCCCCGGATGGCGTCGATCTTGTCGTAGGAGATTTCGGGAAAGATGATCTGTTCCCGAACCCCCAGGGTGTAGTTCCCCCGGCCGTCGAAACTCTTGGGGCTGACGCCACGGAAGTCGCGGATGCGCGGCAACGCCAGGTGGATCAGGCGCTCCAGGAAGGCGTACATCCGCTCACCCCGGAGGGTGACGGCGACGCCGATCGGCATGCCCTGGCGAATTTTGAAGGCGGCGATCGCCTTCTTCGCCCGGGTCACCACAACCTTCTGGCCCGTGATGGTGGCCAGTTCGGCAATGGAGGCTTCGAGGGCCTTGGCGTTCTGGGCGGCTTCACCGAGGCCCCGGTTGACGGTGACTTTCAGCACCTTGGGGACTTCGTGAACATTGGAGAGATGGAGATCCTTGAGCAACTTGGGCTGGATCGTCTCCCGGTAGCGCTGTTTGAGTGACATGACAGGGGGAAGGGGTGCGCTTCTGGGCGTGGTCAGAAGGCGGTCAGGGACGCGGGAGGGGAAGGGGGGAGAGGGGTGGCTGCCGGTCAGTCGAGAAGTTCGCCGGTCTTTTTGAGGCGGCGTTTCTTGGAGCCGTCCTTGTCGACGACGATCTCCACCCGGCTGGCCACCTTTTTGTCGGTGGAGTACAGCATCACATTCGAGGCGTGCACGGAGGCCTCCTCGGTGACGATGCGGCCGGTTTCGCCCTCCTGGGTGGGCTTGACGTGACGGGTGCGCAGGTTGATGCCCTGCACAATCACGCGGTTCTCATTCGGCAGGGTGCGCAGCACCTCACCGGTCTTGCCCTTGTCCTTGCCGGCGATCACCTGAACGGTGTCGCCTTTGCGGATGCGCAGCTTGATACGCACGCTGGGTTTGGCTTTGACGGTGGCGGTAGCCATCTCAGATCACCTCCGGAGCGAGGGACACGATCTTGGTGAAGTTCCGCTCCCGCAGTTCGCGGGCGACGGGACCGAAGACGCGGGTGCCCTTGGGGTTGTTGTCGTTGCCGAGGATCACCGCGGCGTTGTCGTCGAAGCGGATCGAATTGCCCGTTTCGCGACGGAGGGTCGCCCTGGTGCGGACCACCACCGCTTTCACCACATCCGATTTCTTGACGCCCATGTTGGGCATGGCGTCCTTGACGGCAGCCACGATCACATCGCCCACGTGGGCGTAGCGACGGTTGGTGCCGAGCACACGGATGCACTGGATGCGCTTGGCGCCGCTGTTGTCAGCGACGTTCAGATAGGTTTCCTGCTGAATCATTTAGAGAACTCCTCAGCTGGCGGCCGATGGGGTGAGAACTTCGGCCACGGTCCAACGCTTGCTGCGGCTGAGCGGTCGGGTTTCGGTGATCCGAACCCGATCGCCGACGCGGCAGGCGTTGGCTTCATCGTGGGCTTTGTAGCGGGTGGTGCGGCTGACGGTCTTTTGGTAGATGGGGTGGGGGAAGCGGTTTTCCACCGCCACCACCACCGTTTTGTCCATCTTGTCGCTGACGACGGTGCCGACCCTTTCCTTGAGTGCCATGGGGTGAATGGGAGGGATCAGGAGGAGACGGTGGAGCGCTTTCGCTCCGCCTGCACCGTTTGAAGCTGGGCCAGCTTGATGCGGGCCAGCTTGAAACGGTGGGGTTGCTCCAGTCGGCGGGTGGCCTGCTGGAAGCGCAGGTCGAACAGTTCGCGGCGGGTGCCGTCGATCTGTTCATTGAGTTCGCCGTCGCTGAGTTTGCGCAGGTCGGCGATGTCGGGGCGTGCCATGGGTCAGGCCTCCACGGGTTGAACGGTGTCCGAGCTGGTTTCCGCCTCCTGGTCGGCCAGGGTCAGAAACTTGGTCTTGATCGGCAGTTTGTACTGCGCCAGGCGCATGGCCTCCCGGGCGATCGTTTCGTTGATCTCGGGACCGCCCATCTCGAAGAGAATCCGCCCCGGCTTGATCACGGCCACCCAGAACTCCGGGTTGCCCTTACCGGAACCCATGCGGGTTTCGGCTGCGCGCATGGTCACGGGTTTGTCGGGGAAGATCCGGATCCAGATCTTTCCGCCCCGTTTGACGCTGCGGCTCATGGCACGCCGGCTGGCCTCGATCTGGCGGGAGGTGATCCACCCGCACTCCTGGGCTTGAAGGGCAAACTGACCGAAAGCAACGGTGTTGCCTCGGGTGGCGACGCCGCACATGCGGCCCCGTTGCTGTTTGCGGAATTTGACGCGTTTTGGACTCAGCATGGTTCAGGTCTCCTGATCACTCCTCGTTGGAGCGGTCTTCGAACTGTTGTGGCCGCCGGTTGGCCCTGCGCTTGGGACCGGCACCCACGGGCAGTTGTTCCTGCTGCCCGGGGAGGATTTCACCTTTGAAGACCCAAACCTTGATGCCCAGCACCCCGTAGGTGGTGGTGGCCACCTTGGTGGCGTAGTCGATGTCTGCGCGGAGGGTGTGCAGGGGCACACGGCCTTCGCGCGTCCATTCGGTGCGGGCGATCTCGGCACCGTTGAGGCGGCCGCTCACCTGAATCTTCAGCCCCAGGACCCCAGCCCGCTGGGCGCGCTGGACGGTCATGCGAAGCACACGGCGGAAGGCCACGCGCTTTTCCAGCTGCTGGGCGATGTATTCGGCCAGCAGGTAGGCGTCGGCGTCGACCCGCTCCACTTCCACCACGTTGATGCGCACCTGACGGTGGGCATCGCCGATGGTTTTCTGAATGCCGGTTCGCAGGTCTTCGATGCCGCTGCCCTGGCGGCCCACCAGCACGCCGGGGCGCGCCGTCTTGAGTTCGACCTCGAGTTGGTCGGCCTTACGGGCGATCAGCACATCGCTGATGCCGGCGCTGGCGTACTTCTTGTGGATGAAGCTGCGGATCCGGTCGTCCTCCTGAAGGAGGATCGGGTAGGTCTTGCTGGTCGCGTACCAACGGGAGCGGTGGTCCTGGGTGATCCCCAGGCGCAGTCCGGTTGGATGGATCTTGTGTCCCATCGGTCGGTGTCCTCGGGGGTCAGGCGGTGGTGGCTGCCACAGCAATGCTGATGTGGCAGGTTTGTTTCTTGATCGCGTAGGCACGGCCTTGGGCGCGCGGCCGGAACCGCTTCAGGGAGGGACCCATGTCCGCCGTGGCCTGGCTGATCACCAGGCTGGCGGGGTCGAGCCCCATGTTGTGCTCCGCATTCGCCACCGCGGACCGCAACACCTTGGTGATGGGGCCCGTGGAGCGATAGGGCATGAACTCGAGCAGAATCAGCGCTTCCCGGTAGGACCGGCCGCGGATCTGATCGAGCACACGACGCACCTTGGACACGGATCCGCGGATGAAGCGGCCGTGGGCAAGGGCTTGGGTGGTGGGGGTGGAATTAGCCATAACGAGTCGTTCCTTAACGGGCACCTTTCTTGTCCTTGATGTGGCCCCGGAAGGTGCGCGTGGGGGCGAACTCCCCAAGCTTGTGACCGACCATCTGTTCCGTCACGTAGACGGGAACATGGGCTTTGCCGTTGTGCACGGCAATGGTGTGGCCGATCATCATCGGCAGGATGGTGGAAGCGCGTGACCAGGTCTTGATCACACCCTTGTCACCGGCGGTGTTCTGGGCCTCGACCTTGCGGAGCAGGCTGTCGGCCACAAACGGACCTTTTTTGAGTGAACGTCCCATGGCGGTTTAAGCAGACAACAAAACGGTGGTGAGCATCAGGAATCCCGTCCGCCACGGCTCCGCTTGGAGGTGCGGCGACGCTTCCGGAGCACGAACCGGTTGCTGGGTTTGTTGCGTTTGCGGGTCTTGAGGCCCAGGGCAGGTTTGCCCCAGGGGGTGACCGGTCCGGAACGACCGATCGGTGCCCGACCCTCGCCACCACCGTGGGGGTGATCGCAGGGGTTCATCACACTGCCGCGCACCTCGGGGCGACGGCCCAGCCAGCGCTTGCGGCCGGCCTTGCCGAGGCTGGTGTTGCGCACTTCAGCGTTGCCGACTTCGCCGAGGGTGGCGTAGCACTCGCGACGCACCAAGCGCACCTCGGTGGAGGGCAGCTTGAGGGCGACATAGTCGCCTTCTTTGGCCATCACCTGGGCGCTGGCTCCGGCGGTGCGCACCATCTGTCCACCGCGACCGGCGTAGAGCTCAACGTTGTGAACGCTGGAACCCAGGGGAATCGCTGAGAGGGGCAGGGCGTTGCCGGTTTCGATCGGGGCATCGGGCCCGGAAATCACCTGCTGGCCCAGTTCAACCCCGGCGGGAGCCAGGATGTAGCGCTTCTCGCCGTCGACGTAGAAGAGCAGCGCCAGGCGGGCGTTGCGGTGCGGGTCGTAGTGGATCGCCGCCACTTTGGCGGCCACGCCGTGCTTGTCACGGCGGAAGTCGACCAGGCGGTAAAGGCGCTTGTGGCCGCCGCCGCGGTGGCGGCAGGTGATCACGCCGCGGTTGTTGCGGCCCTTGCGGCGGTGCTTGGCCACCACCAGGCTGCGCTCGGGCTTGCGCTCGGTGACTTCACTGAAGTCGCTCGCCACCCGGGTGCGGGTGCCGGGGGTGTAGGGGCGGTACTTACGGATTGCCATAACGGTTCAGACCCCTCAGGACTCAGGGAAAAGCTGGATGGCATTGCCTTCGGCCAAGCGCACCACCGCCTTTTTCACCTGGGCACGCTTGCCGGCGAAACGGCCCACCCGGCGGGAGCGCCGGGGGGGATTCATGGTGCTGATGCCGATGACACGCACGTCGAACAGTTGTTCGACGGCGGCCTTGATATCGGGCTTGGCGGCCCGGTGGTCCACCTCGAAGGTGTACTGGTTCTGCTCGAGGGCGCGGGTGGCCTTCTCGGTGATCAGCGGCCGGCGGATCACATCCGCGAGCCGGCCAGCGAAACGCTCAGTCATCGCCGTAGACCTCCTGAATCTTCGCGAGGGCTTCTTCGCTCACCACCAACGTGTTGGCGTGGAGCAGATCGAACACGTTGAGCTGATCGGCGGCGATCAACTTGACGGTTTCGAGGTTGCGCACCGAACGGCGCACCACCTCGCTGGCGCTGTCGAGCACCAGCAGCACCTTGGAGCCCTCGGCGATGCCGAGACGCTGCAATGCAGCGCAGATCTCTTTGGTTTTGGGGGTTTCGAGGTCCGCAGCGAAGCCCTTGACCACCAAGAGGTTGTCGAGGCGACTCACCAGGGCGGTGCGCAGGGCGAGGCGACGCTCCTTGCGGTTCATCGCCTTGTTGTAGGTGCGGGGCTTGGGCCCGAAGGTCACCCCACCGCCGGGGCGCAGGGGGGTGCGGATCGAACCCTGGCGGGCCCGGCCTGTGCCCTTCTGCTTGTAGGGCTTCCGACCACCACCACGCACCTCAGCGCGGGTGAGGGTGCTGGCCGTGCCCTGGCGGGCATGGGCCAGCTGGCGAACGATGGCGCGATGGACCAGACCGTTGGCGCTTGATTCCTTGGCGACCCGGAGCTCAAGGCTGGCCTTGCCGGCCTCCTTGCCCTGCCAGTCGCGCACGATGACGTCAGTCATGACTTGGCCCCTCCTTTGGCGGTCTTGGCACCCACCCGCTTGGCGGGGGAGATGTTCAGCAGGGCGCCGGGCTTTCCGGGCACCGACCCTTTGACCACCAGCAGGTTGCGCTCGGTGTCCACCTTCAGGATCGTCAGGCCACGGGTGGTGATCTGCTTGCCGCCGTCGCGGCCAGCCATGCGCTTGCCGGGGTAGACCCGGCCGGGGGTTGTGCCCGCGCCGATCGAACCAGGCTCGCGGTGGTTCTTCGAACCGTGGCTCATGGGGCCACGGCTGAAACCGTGGCGCTTCTGCAGACCGGTGAAGCCGCGGCCGATCGTGTCGCCGCTGACATCGATCTTCTGGCCGGCCTCGAAGGCGGCGACGGTGATGGAGGAGCCCAGCTCCAGGCCATCAACGCTGTCGACGCGGTATTCGCGCAGGTGGCGCAGGGGCTCGCTGCCGGATTTGGCCAGGTGGCCCTTGGCAGGCTGGTTCACCAGCTTTTCGCGGATGTCGCCGAAGCCGACCTGCACAGCGACGTAGCCGTCGGTGCCGGTGCTCTTGAGTTGGGTGATGCGGCAGGGCCCCGCCTCGATCACGGTGACCGGGATGGATCTGCCTGCATCGTCGAAGAATTGGGACATGCCCAATTTCTTCCCGAGGATGCCGATGGACATAGGAGGGTGAAAAACGCCAGCGGAACCACCAGTCGCCAGGTCCGATGGGATGGCGAAGGGTGTGGGCTGATTCGATCAAACGCAGACGGAACCGGGGCCATCCCGTGAAGGAGGCATTCCGGTTGGGCTAGCGGGAGGCGAAACAGCAGGCTGGGACTTGTGGAACCGGACCCTTGGACCATCACCGATCGGAGATCGGCCGTGCCTTTGGGCGCATTCAACAGTTTCCCGACGGCTTCTTCTCGGATGAATCCAAGGGGAGAGACCGCACTGGCCAGGGAAGGTCGTCACCAATGACGACCTGGTGCAGCGCACTGGAGGCCCGGCTAGCGGACGGGCACAGAACGGTTGCACAAGCAAACAACATACCCTATGGACCCGAGCAATCCCTGATGGGCCATTCGCCAGGTCCTGGCTCGCAACTGTCAAACTGACGCCATCTTGAGGTCTGCCCCGATGCCCTTGTTGCTTTCAGGCCGCGGATTTCGCCAGGAGTTGGAGCGTTTCGGAGCCCTGGCAGTCCATGCACCGCTTGAGGGCGGTGCCGAAACGCGTCTGCTGCGGCGGCTGCGGGCGGCCGGCTACCGGGCCCAGATCACCTCGGCCCGAGGACTCGGCGATCCCCAGGCCTACCTCCTGGAACTGCACGGCATCCGTCCGCCCCACCTGGGTCACCACAGCGTCGGCAAGGGCGCCGCTGTGGGTGAGGTGCAGCAGGTGATGCCCCAGTTGGGTGCCCTGCTGGAAGGTGAGGCCCCGATCGTGCTCTGGCTGTTGGAAGGGCAGGTGCTCTCCAACGCTGAACTCGTTTCCTTGATCCAGCTCACGCGCACGGTGCCTCGCCTGCACATGGTTGTGGAAATGGGGGGTGCCCGCAGCCTTCGCTGGCAGCCCCTTGAGCAGCTCGTTGCCGCCTGAACAGGCGCTCGCGGCCAGTGGCTGGGTCAAATTGATCTGCGGCGCCAGCAACCAGGACCTGCCAGCGATCGAGAACCTCTGCGGTATCTATGCACTGGCGGGAGTTGATTGCATCGACGTGGCCGCCGATCGGGCCGTGGTGGCGGCCGCGCGCCGGGGGATGGCCTGGGCGGCTGAACGGGGCGCCATGCACCCCTGGCTGATGGTGAGCCTCAGCGATGGGGCTGATCTCCATTTCCGCAAGGCCTGGTTCGATCCGGAGCGCTGCCCACCGGAGTGCCCGCGACCCTGCCAAAGGGTCTGCCCCGCCCTGGCCATCGGCGCAAGCGGCGCCGTACTGGAGCAGCGTTGCTACGGCTGTGGCCGTTGCCTGCCGGTTTGTCCCCTTGGGTTGATCGAGGAACGAGACCACCAGTTGGTTCCTGAGGCGGTGGCGCCGTTGCTGGCGGAGCTGCGGCCGGAGGCTGTGGAGATCCATACCCGCCCCGGACGGGGGCAGGCCTTCGCTGATCGCCTGGCCCAGGTGAAGGCCTCTGGCCTCGTCCTCAAGCGGCTGGCGGTGAGCTGTGGCCTGGAGGATCTGGTGGGCCCGGGGGCGCCCGGGGCCCTTGCTGATGAACTCTGGAGCCGGTTCATTCAGCTGCGTGCCCTTGGCTTCCGGCCCCTCTGGCAGCTGGATGGGCGGCCGATGAGCGGCGATCTTGGGGCCGGCAGCGCCCATGCCGCCGTGAGGCTGCTGCGGGAACTGCGGGCGATCGCCCCCCCCGGTCCGCTTCAACTGGCCGGGGGCACCAACACCAGCAGCCTGGCTCAGGTGCACCGCCAGGGGTTACGCGGGGCGGTGGCCGGCGTGGCCTTTGGGGGGGTGGCCCGTCGCCTGCTCCAACCGCTGCTGCTGCGCGCCCAGGAACGGGGGACGGGGCTGCTGGCTGATCGGGAGCTGGTGGCGGAAGCCCTGGGCGTGGCTCGCTCGCTGCTGGATCCCTGGCGGATCCAGGATGGACCGAATCCCTGACCCCGAGGCTGGGCCCTTGACCGCCCCGATTCCGGATCCTTGTCCCCTGATCGCGCCCCAGCGGATCACGGACGACCTGGATCGTCTGCTGGAGGTGCTGCCCGTGGCGCTGCAGGTGGCCCTGGCGGAGCCGGCCCGCCGGGAGCAGCTGCTGGAGGTGGTGCTCGATCTGGGCCGCGTGCCCGAAGCCCGTTATCCTGGCCGGGCGCTGACCCTGGGGGAGCGCCCGATCGAGCGCGGGGATCTGGCGGCAGTATTGGAGCGGCTCGGCAGCTTCGGCGGCGACAACCGGGCCGGCATCGAGCGGACCCTGCACCGCATCAGCGCCATCCGCAACCGGGGTGGTGAGGTGGTGGGTCTCACCTGCCGGGTGGGCCGGGCTGTCTACGGCACCGTGGCGATGGTCAGGGATCTGCTGGACACAGGGCAATCACTGCTGCTGATGGGGCGCCCCGGAGTGGGCAAGACCACGGCCCTGAGGGAGATCGCCCGGGTGCTGGCCGACGAGCTGGAGCGGCGGGTGGTGGTCATCGACACCAGCAATGAGATCGCTGGAGATGGCGACATCCCGCATCCCGCGATCGGGCGTGCAAGGCGCATGCAGGTGGCGCGGCCGGAGCTGCAGCACCAAGTGATGATCGAGGCGGTGGAGAACCACATGCCCGAGGTGATCGTGATCGATGAGATCGGCACCGAGCTTGAGGCCCAGGCCGCCCGCACGATTGCTGAACGGGGCGTGATGCTGGTGGCCACGGCCCACGGCAACGAGCTGGCCAACCTGATCAAGAACCCCACCTTGAGCGACCTGGTGGGCGGCATTCAATCGGTCACCCTCGGAGATGAGGAAGCCCGCCGGCGGGGTTCGCAGAAATCCGTGCTCGAGCGCTGCGCTGAGCCCACCTTTCCCCTGGCGGTGGAGATGCATGCCCGCAGCCACTGGCTGGTGCACAGGGAGGTGGCCCGCACCGTGGATCTCCTGTTGCGGGGACAGCCCCCTCGGCCCCAGGTGCGCGAACTTGCCCCCGATGGGCGGCTGCGGCTGGTGGATCTCGGCGGGACTCCCGGGCTCGATCCACCCCCTCGCTCGGCACGATCGCGCCCGATCGGCCCGCCCGGGCCCCGACCACGCCCTGCCCTGGTGCCGGTGCCCTTGCCTGCTCCGTTTGAGTCCGCACCGTTGGCGTCTGCTTCCGTGCCGTCCGATCCAGCCGCGCCGATCCCCGAGCGCGGCAGAGCAGGGCCCCTGCGGTTGTTCTGCTGCGGCCTGAGCGAGCACCTGGTGGACCAGGCGATGCGCGCCCAGCTCATGTCGGTGGTCCGGGCGGAGACGGTGGAGCAGGCCGATGCGGTGCTGAGCATCCGTCAGCAGTTGGGGCGGGATCCTGAGGTGCGACGGCTGGCCCAGCTCCACGGCGTTCCGATCCTGGTGATCAAGTCCGACAGCCTGCATCAGATCCAGCGGGCTTTCGAGCGCCTCCTGCGCCACCACCCCAGCCAGTCGCCTCAGCCCGTCCCGGCGGGCCAGTTTGATGACAGCCACGGAGCCATGGAGGAATGCCGGCTGGCGGTGGAGCAGGTGGTGTTGCCCCTGGGCCGGCCGGTGGAACTGCTGCCTCGCAACGACCGGGTGCGCAGCGAGCAGGCCGAACTCGTGGGCCGCTACAGCCTGCCCTGGGCGGAATTCGGCAGCGGCTCCTCGCGGCGATTACGGGTGTTTCCGGCCTGAGCACGGGGGCACCCTGATGGGCCTGAGCCAGCCACCATCGGGTGGACTGAGTGGAGATTGACGGAGGGCGACCCGCTGTGGGTAACTAGCAAGGTGACCAGCTTTGGGCTGGTGCGATGGGCCGTCGCCAAGTGGTAAGGCAGCGGGTTTTGGTCCCGCCATTCCTAGGTTCGAATCCTAGCGGCCCAGTTTTCAACCCCCTTTGCGTGGTCCTCCCGTGACCCCAGCTCACCCCCGGAGCGGCCCACTGCTGGTCTTCGATTTCGACGGGGTGTTGGTTGACGGAATGAGCGAGTACTGGTGGAGCGCCTGCCGGGCGGCCATTGAGTTGGATCCCGATCTGGCCTTGAGCGAACAGGCGCCGCCGGCCTTCGTTCGCCTGCGGCCGCTGATCCACAAGGGCTGGGAGATGGTGCTCGTGGCTGCTGAGTTGGCCTGCCCCGGTTTCGATCTGGAGCTGGCCCTTGGCTCCTACGACCACTGGCTGAGGGTGGCGATGGGGCGCCGGGGCTGGGAGCCCGAGCGGCTGCAGGCGGCCCTGGAGCGGGTGCGCCGCTCGGCCATCGCCGCTGATCGCGGCGCCTGGCTGGCCCTGCACCGGCCGTTCCCTGGCCTGGCCGAGCGGCTGAGCGCCCTGGCGGCGGAAGGAGCCGACTGGCTCGTGCTCACCACCAAGGGGGCGGCCTTCGCCCGGGAGCTGCTGGAGGGCTTCGGGATGGAACCGCTGCAGGTGTTCGGCCATGAGCACGGCAGCAAGCCGGAGGTGCTGCTGCGCCTGTCCGCCGCCGGGCGTTCCCTCTGGTTCATCGAAGACCGCAGGCCCACTCTTGAGGTGGTGCGGGCCACACCCGGGCTGGAGCGGGTGCGCTGCTTCCTGGTGTCCTGGGGGTATCTGGGGCCGGGTGATCGGCAGGACCTGCCGGAGGGGATCGCGCTGCTGGAGCCGGAGCGGCTGGCGACCCCCTTGGCGGCCTGGCCCTGATCCGCTAGGGTACGCCTGTACTAGCCGATACGGTAGGTGGGAACGGTGGCACTGGCTTCCGTGAAGCCGCCACAGCCCCTCATGGGGCCTGCCAGCTCGCCCCTCTTGGGGCTGCCATGCAGCTCTTGCCGGGGCCCTTCTCCGCGGCCCGTTCCATCGCTGACCACCCTGACCATGCCTGCTGAATTCCCCAAGACCACCTCCGCCCGGGCCGGCGAGGCCAGAGGGCCTGAGGCCAAGGCTGCCGAGGCCCGAGCCGGTGAGCGCGACAAGGCTTTGGGCCTGGTGCTCAACCAGATCGAGCGCAATTTCGGCAAGGGCTCGATCATGCGCCTGGGGGATGCCTCCCGCATGCGGGTGGAAACCTTCTCCACCGGCGCCCTCACCCTTGATCTGGCCCTGGGTGGCGGCTATCCCAAGGGCCGGGTGGTGGAGGTCTACGGCCCGGAGAGCTCCGGCAAGACCACCCTCACCCTCCACGCCATCGCCGAAGTGCAGAAGCGCGGTGGTGTGGCCGCCTTTGTGGATGCGGAGCACGCCCTGGATCCGGTCTATGCCGCCGCCCTGGGCGTCGACATCGAGAACCTGCTGGTGTCACAGCCGGACACCGGTGAGATGGCCCTGGAGATCGTCGACCAGCTGGTGCGCTCCGCCGCCGTCGACATCGTCGTGGTTGACTCCGTGGCGGCCTTGACACCCCGGGCCGAAATCGAGGGGGAGATGGGCGATCTGTCGGTGGGCAGCCAGGCCCGGCTGATGAGCCAGGCGATGCGCAAGATCACCGGCAACATCGGCAAGTCCGGCTGCACGGTGATCTTCCTCAACCAGCTGCGCCAGAAGATCGGCGTCACCTACGGCAACCCGGAAACCACCACCGGCGGCAACGCCCTCAAGTTCTACGCCTCGGTGCGCCTCGACATCCGCCGCATTCAGACCCTCAAGCGTGGCACCGAGGAATACGGCATCCGGGCCAAGGTGAAGGTGGCCAAGAACAAGGTGGCTCCTCCGTTCCGGATCGCCGAATTCGACATCCTGTTCGGCCGCGGCATCAGCATCCTGGGCTGCCTGCTGGATCTGGCCGAGGAAACCGGCGTGGTGGTGCGCAAGGGAGCCTGGTACAGCTATGAGGGCGACAACATCGGCCAGGGCCGCGACAACACCATCGGCTGGCTGGAGCAGAACCCCGAGCAGAAGGAGGTGATCGAGGCCCTGGTGCGCCGCAAGCTCACGGAAGGGGCGGACGTCACCGCCAACTCGATGAAACCCCTGGCGGCCGCCGCCGCCAAGCTGGCCGCCATGCCTGTGACGGAAGAGGAGGATGAGGTGCTGGCCCAGGCCGGTTAAGCGCCTCAGTGCCCGAGCCTGAGGGCCTTCGCTGGCCCTAGGCGTTCAGCATGGGCAGGGGGCGAGGGCGCAGCTGTTGAGTTCTGGTTTTGGTGTGCCGCAGCCATGGGGGCTCAACTGGTGTGGTGAGGGCCCGGATGGCGCCCCGCAGGTGCCGATCAGCTGGGGCTGATCCATTGGGTGGAGACAGGGGTGGATCCTTTCGGGCTCAGCAACCTGCACAGCTCGGTTCTTCCCTGGAAATGCCTTGTCAACGGGATCAGTGATTCGCTGAAGATCGGTTCTCAATCCCACTGATCGGAACAGGCAGCGAGCAGAGGCTGGAGCCCAAGGGCCCAGGCATCAGGCAAGCCAGAGGGCAACGTCCGCGAGCAGTGCGATGTGGAGGCGGTTCGTCAGCCGAGGTGAAAGATGCTGAAGCTGCCGCTACGCCTCTGCCCGCGTCTGGCTTGGGAAGGTGTTGACAAGCGGCTCAGCCCAGTCAGAGGCCTGGCAGGCCAATGGTCGTGCTTGGCCGTTGTCGTTGCACCGGATTCGGCTCAAGGCCCAGAGGGCCTTCCCCCTTGGGCTCAGCCCAGCGTTGGTGCGTTGGCGCCTGGGGCCCGAAGGGTGGCTGCGCTGCTGCTGGTGAGCTCGGGTTGGAGGAAGGTGGCCAAGCGCTGCAATTCCTCAATGGCGTCGGCGCCCTCCAGCTTCACCAATTCATGGCCGTTGCGTGATTCCACCCAGCTGATGCCGAAGTCCGATACCAGGAAGCGCACCATGTGACCTTCTCCCAGGGCGGCCACGAAGGAGGCTCCCTGGCCTGGAAGGCCGTCTCCGCAGACGTAGCAGGTGGCTGAAAAACCCTGGCCCTGGAGACTGGCAGCCAAGGCCTGGAGGCTGATCACCAGATCCTGAACGACGGAGCGGTAGTGCTCTGCGAGTCGAGGAAACATGGGGAACACCGGAACAGTGCACAGACGTTAATGATTTCTTCCGATTGGCGCGCGTAGAAATACTCATTGTCCTTGGACCCTGTTCTGCCGTGGGCCGTCGCGGGATGAATCCCATCAGCCATCGGCCAGGCTCCACCAGCCGGCGGCTGGGCCGATGAAGCGCACGGTCACCCAGAAAACGGCCAGGCCAGCGATTCCGTACCAGGCCCCCTTGGTGGACACCTCCACGAAGCGGCTCGCTTGCCGTTGGCTGAACGGCAACCAGCTCACCAGCCGGGGTGAGTTGTCCTTGGCGGCGGCGGTCTGCTTGCGCTCCCGGGCTGGTAGACCCTGCTCTGCCCGCCGTTTGGCCTCTCCCATGCATCCCCTTGTTGGATCGCGGCCAGGCTAAGGGCCGCCATGGGCTGCCAGGCCGCTGCAGGGGTGTTCCAGGGCGATTGTTGCCCTGAGTCCATCGCGGCTTTTCATGCTGAAGGCCGAGCCGATCACGCAGCACCGCTCATCAGCGTGGCAAGACCAATCAGAGGCAACAGCCGTCAGCGAGGCACCAGCCAATCAGCGAGGCACCAGCCAATCAGCGAGGCAACAGCCGTGGCAGGTCCACCCAGGGCTCCAGTGCCTCCAGCACCTGGCGGCCCCAGGTGCGTCGCCGTACCCGGCCATCCAGCAGCGCCAGTCGACCGCCACCTCGGCGCAGCCCAGCCAAGCCCCGCTGCAGTCGACCGACGGCTTCGGGCAGCAGCAGCTCACGGAACCAGTCGCGGCCCCGCAGGCGAAGGGCCCTCACCCGGGCTGCGGTGAGCGGATCTTCCAGGCTGGCGATCGGCAACAGCGCCACCACGACCTGGCCCGGCACAGGCAGGCGTTGCTGGTGCTCCAGCCACCAATCCCAGCCACAGCAGAGCACACCGTTGCTCTCCGGGGCCGTGGTCTGGTGCACGACGCGGCTGCCGAATTCGGCGGCAAGGGCACTGCTCAGGTTCAGCCGCAGGGGCCCGTCATCGAGCAAAACCACGGTGAGACCTTCCTGGCCCAGCACCAGCCGGCGGCAGTGCTCAAGCAGGTGCTCGCCGTAGTCGGGGCTGTTGGGCAGGGCCTGCCGTTGGGGGGCATGGATGGGAAGGGGGTCCTGCAGCGGGGGATCTCCCAGGTGCACCGTCACCTGTGGCTCAAACCCAAGAGCCGCCTGGGCCGGCGCTGACCAGGGACTGCCACCGGGGCCTCCCTGCTCCGAACCGATCAGCAGGGCCCCGCGCTTCAGGAGCAGCCCGGCCATCACCTCAAATGGTTCAAGGGGCTGGCGGTGCAGTGTCCACTGCAGGAGCTGGGGATCCACCGTCGCCCAGCTGGTCCAACCCGGCCCTTGGCTTGCCAGCCAACAGGGCCACGGGGTTGGCAGGGGGCTGAGCAACTGCAGCAGCTGCCCCAGGGGCGCTTCCTCCTCCGGGCTGAGGGCGACCTGCAGGGAAGGGTTGGAGGGGTGGCTGAAGATCCGCCGGCTCAGGCGCTCGTGCAGGGCCAGCAGGCTGGCCTCGGCCGCCGGCAGACCGCGCCGCAGCAGCTCCCAGTGGCGGGTCTCCACCACGATCCCCAGCGACTCCCGCAGGGCCCGCTCCAGTTCGTCCGCCTCCGCAATCACCAGTTGACGGTCCCCGAGAAGGTTCTGCCGCCAGGCGATCACCAGTTCGGCTGGACTCAGCAGCCAGAGCCGGGCAGTCTCTGGAGCGCTTTCCCCTTCCCAGCAGGGCAGGTTCAAGCCCACCCCCTTCAGGCGGGGCAGCTCCTGTTGCAGCAACCGCTGGCGAAGCTCATCGCTGAGCACGAGGGCCACGGGGGCCTCGCTCAGGGCCAGGGGCACCAGCAAACCCACCAGCCAGCTGGGGTCGCTGTGCGTGCTCAGAAGCACCTGGGTCTGGTCCACGCGCCGCAGGCTGCGGGCCACCAAACGGCTGAGGGTCAGGTGATGGGGCCAACGCGCGGCACCTTCCTGCCGCAGCAGCGCTTTGAGTTGGTGGTGGGCGCGGGCTTCCAACATGGCGGAATCGTAGGAAGCTGGCCCGAGCGGGCCGTACCGGCGATGACAGTGTTGTGGCGCGATCGGCCCGTGGGGATCGTGGGCCTGGGGTTGATCGGTGGCTCCCTGGCGCTGGACCTGCGCGCGCGCGGTGCCACCGTCCATGCCTTGGTGCACCGCCAGGCCACCGCCGAGCGGGCCTTGCAGCGGGGTCTGGCCGACCGCATCGCCACCGATCCTGATGTGCTTCAGGAATGCGGCTTGGTGGTGCTGGCCATGCCCCTCGATCGGCTGTTGGACCCCCCCCAGGCGCTTCTGGACGCCCTGCCGCCGCCGGCGGTGCTGACGGATGTGGGCTCGGTCAAGGCTCCGGTCCTGGCCCAGTGGCAACCCCGCTGGCCCCGCTTTGTTGGGAGCCATCCGATGGCGGGAACGGCCGAAGCCGGCGTGGAGGCGGGTCAGCAGGCGTTATTCGAGGGTCGCCCCTGGGTGGCGACCCCAACCGAGGCTACGGACCCCGAAGCCCTCGAACAGGTGAGGGCCCTGGCAGAGGCGGTGGGAGCCCGCTGGCTCACATGCTCCGCCATCGCCCATGACCGGGCGGTGGGGTTGATCTCCCACCTGCCGGTGCTGGTCAGTGCCGCCCTGCTGTTGGCGGCAGACCACGCCGCCCCGGATCCGGAGCTGGCTCAACTGGTGCGGGACCTGGCCTCCAGTGGTTTTGCCGACACCACCCGCGTGGGGGGCGGCAACCCCGAGCTGGGCACCCTGATGGCCACCAATAACCGGCAGGCCCTGGGCGACGCGCTTGAGGCCTATGCCCAGCAGTTGGCGGCCCTGCAAGCGCTGGTGGAGCTGGGGCACTTCGACCAGCTTGAGGCCGCCCTCACCCGGGCCCGGGAGCTACGCCCCCCCTTCCTCTGACTCCCGAATGCCTTAGGGGGCCAGCGTGAGCGATCGGCCGCGGCCGGCCAGGAGTTGGCGGCAGGCCATCAGGGCCGATTGGCTCACCCCGGCGGTGCCCTCTCCAGGAAAAATCGAATCACCGCAGAGCCAAAGACCCGCCAGGGGGCCGCGGCTGGCGAGGCCGAAGGGGCCGAAACGGTTGGGGGCCTGGCCGAGCCCGCCCACGAAACCGAAGGGCCGGCCGGTCCAATGCAGGAAGCCCCGGGGCGTGGCCAGTTCACCGTGCCTGAAGGGCTCGGGGGGCAGATGCAGCAGCTGGATCAGGCCTGCCTCAATGCCCTGCTTTGCCGCCCGTTTGCGCTCTTGATAGGCGGGCTCGGCCAGCTCAAACCAGGGGCGGGCAGGGCTGAACACGCTGGCGATCACGGTGGCCTGGCCCGCGGGGGCGCGGCCATCCCCCACGGCGCTGATCGACACGAACAGAGGGCCGGGATCCCCCCAATCGAGCTGCAAGTGCAGCGGGTGTTCAGCGGGCAACAGGCCGCGATCGATTGCCCCGTAGAAGACCAGGGCGCCGGAGGGATCATCGAAACCGGCCAAGCGTCGCCGGTAGCCCTGGGGGAGGGCTTCCCCCAGCAGCTCCGGCAGGGCATGGACCGGCGCCGTGCAAATCACTTCGCGGGCGGCGATCTGGAACGGGGCGCCCCCGCGAGCTTGGCCTTCCGCCACCCACACTCCCGGGGCCAGGCCAGTGCTTGGGGGCTTTAACCGCCTCACCCTGTGGCCGAGCTTCAAGCCGCCGCCCGCCTGGGCCAGGCCCCGCTCAAGGGCCGTGCTGAGGGTCTGCATGGAACCCTCCAGGTGCCAGAGGCCGAGGGGCTCCTGCGCCATGGCCAGCACCGTGGCGCCGTAGAGGGCGGCGGTGCGCTCCGCTGGTTCCTGGGAGTAGAGCCGCAACTGCAGATCCAGGAAGCGCCGCAGGCGCTGGTCGCCGGCACAGCCCGTGAGCCGCAGCAGGTCGAGCACGGTGGCGCCGCTCAGCAGCCCACTGGCCAGCTGGGCCGGCCCCAGGGCGCCCAGCACGGTGCCCAGATCCCAGGGGCTCCGGGGCGGCAGGATCGGATCGCGCTGGTTGAAGGCCCAGTTCGCCTGGTGCATGGCGCCGCAGAGCCGCCAGAAGCGTTCGCTACCGGGAAACTGCCGTTGCCGTTCTCCCGCCCAGCGCTGGGGCTCTCGCCAGATCTGAATTGGTGTGGTTTCTCCCGCCAGCAGCACGCTGCAGCCCGGGTCCAGGGGGCTGGCCGCTGGGGGCTCCACCTCCAGGTGCCGAAACAGGCGCTCATGGATCCCCCCCGGCTCCAGGCCGGCCACCTGGGTGGCGCCCACATCGAAGGTGTAGGGACCGCGGCGGAAGGTGCCGGCGCAGCCACCGCTCTGGTGGTGGGCCTCCAGCAGCTCCACGGTCAAGCCCGCCTTGGCCAGCAGGGCGGCCGCCGTCAGGCCGGCGATGCCGCCCCCCACCACCAGTGCATCGCATGTGTCAGCGGTGAGACCGGCGGCAGGCGGCAAGCGCATCAGTACAGGGTTTGGGGATGCTGGCAGCCTGGGGTGGTTACCGCGAAGCCACAGGCGATGCCGCCAGCCGACAGGCCGCCCGTGGCCGCGATCGCCGCGTTGCTGGGGGCTGAAGTGGCGTCGTGGCAGCCGGTGGGAGGCGGTTGCATCCACAGCGCCTGGAGCCTGCAGATGGGCGATGGCCGCCGACTGTTCGCCAAGACCAACCGCCCCGATCAGTTGCCGGTGCTCTGGGCCGAGAGTCAGGGCCTTGCGGCCTTGGCGGCGGTGGCCGATGAAGGGTTGGTGATTCCTGAGCCCCTGATCTGCGCTGAATGGGAGGACCAGGCCTTGCTGGTGATGACCTGGCTGCCCCTGGGCAGGGTTGGGGAGGCCGCTGCCTGGAGCTCCCTGGGCGCGGGGCTGGCCCGGTTGCACCGCCGCAGCCTGGAGAGTGGGGCAGAGGGTTTTGGCTGGGCCAACGACAACTTCATCGGTTCAGGGCCCCAGCGCAATGGCTGGATGGCCGACTGGGGCCCCTTTTTCGCCGATCGTCGTCTGGGGGCGCAGTTGGCCTGGGCGGAGCGCCAGGGCCAGCGCTTCGAGGGGGCCAAGGAGCTGCTGGAGCAGGTGCCAGGTTGGCTGGCACGGCACCCGGTTGAGCCCTGCCTGGTGCACGGTGATCTCTGGAGCGGCAACGCCGGTGTGCTGACGGCCGGCCGGGGAGCCCTGTTCGATCCCGCCGTTCACCGCGCCGACCGGGAGGTGGATCTGGCCATGGCCCAGCTGTTCGGGGGCTTTCCGAGCGGCTTCTTCGCGGGTTACGAGGCCGAGTGGCCCTTGCCCGACGGTCATGGGGCCCGCGCACGCCTGTACAACCTGTACCACCTGCTCAACCACGCCAACCTGTTTGGCGGTGGCTACCGAAGCCAGGCCCAGCGGCGGATCCACGAGCTGCTTCGGGATTCGCCGCTGGGCTGAGCCCTGTGCTCAGCCCAGATATTCGCTGCGCAGGCCCTGCAGGCGGCTCACCACGGCGCTGCGCTTCTCACTGGTGGTGAGGTTCTGCCAGCTCCATTGGCCCACCACCACCAGGCCCAACAGCTCGAGCAGGCCGGGCACCACTGGAAGCAGGTTGATGGTGTCCAGCACCCCTTTGATCAGAACCTGGGCCACGATCACCGCCAGCAGGATGCCGGCGGCCTTGCCGACGCGACCCATCTGGCTCCAATCCACCTGGTCGAGGGCGGCATTGACCTTGCCGAGGATCTCGCTGTAGCGCTCAGAGAAACCTGTGCCGGCTTCCTCGGTGCTGGAAGAGCTGGCGGAAAACACGGAAGGCTCCTTCACGTCGGTTGTCTCGTCGCTCATGAATCCGAAAGGGAGCTGGGTCGTGCGCCCTAAAGTATCGGGGTGAGCGTTGTCGTGCCAGAGCGTTTGTTGCTTGGCAGACATTGGTCTGCCGTGCTTGAGGCCGTGCTCCTTGCTGCGGCACCCGAAGAAGGCTGCGCCCTGCTGCTGGGGCGACATCAGGGCGACGTCCTGGCGATCGAGGCCGTCTGGCCCTGCCTCAACGTCTGGGTCGAGGGTTGGCCCGGGGCCACGGACGATCAACCGGTCCCCCTCTCCGGATTTGGGCCAGCGGAGAAGGCAGGTTTGGCCGCTGCGCCAAGCCTCCGCAACCGCTTTGCCATCGACCCCCGGGAGCAGTTGCTGGCGCAGAAATGGGCGCGCCTCCGGGGGATCCAGGTGATCGGCAGCGCCCACAGTCACCCCGATGGCGGAGCCATCCCCTCGGCCATCGATCGTGATGGGGTGCTCCCGCCGACGCTGATGGTGATTCGATCAGCTTGGCCCGGCCCCAAAGGCGGTCTGGGGGCCTGGTGGTTGCCCGAGCCCCCTGGCGAGCCCCGACGGCTCAACTTGGATGGCGATGCGGAGGCTCGTGTGGAGCCTGGCCGGGCCGGGGATTTGGGAGAGTAGAGAGCGCGGATCGATCACGGCCCCTCACCGGTGGCCCCATGCCCATGCTTCCCCCTGACACCACTGGCATCCAGCTGAGCCCCGACGAGGTGGCCCGCTTTTCTCGCCATCTGATTCTTCCCGAGGTGGGACTGGAGGGCCAGAAGCGGCTCAAGGCCGCCTCGGTGCTGTGCGTGGGCACCGGTGGCCTGGGGTCACCGTTGCTGCTCTACCTGGCCGCCGCTGGCGTGGGCCGCATCGGCATCGTCGATTTCGACGTGGTGGACACCAGCAACCTGCAGCGTCAGGTGATCCACGGCACCAGCTGGGTGGGCAAGCCCAAGATCGAATCGGCCAAGCACCGCATCCACGAGATCAACCCCCACTGCCAGGTTGATCTCTACGAAACGGCGCTCACCAGCGAGAACGCCCTGGAGATCATCCGCCCCTACGACATCGTCTGTGACGGCACCGACAACTTCCCCACCCGCTACCTGGTCAACGACGCCTGCGTGCTGCTGGGCAAGCCGAACGTCTACGGCTCGATCTTCCGCTTCGAAGGCCAGGCCACGGTGTTCAACCTCGATGCGAACAGTCCCAACTACCGCGACCTGTTCCCCGAGCCGCCGCCGCCGGGTCTGGTGCCCTCCTGCGCCGAAGGTGGTGTGGTGGGTGTGCTGCCGGGGATCATCGGACTGATCCAGGCCACCGAAACGATCAAGATCCTCACCGGCATCGGAACCACCCTCAGCGGCCGGTTGCTGTTGTTCGATGCCCTGCAGATGAAGTTCCGCGAACTCAAGCTGCGGCCGAGCCCTGAGCGTCCGGTGATCGAGAAACTGATTGATTATCAGGAGTTCTGCGGGGTGGGCGGCACAGCGCCGGGCCAGGAGGAGGCGGGCTCCCTTGAGGCGATCAGCGTGATTGAGCTCAAGCGTCTGCTGGATGGCGACCGCAGCGAGGTGCTGCTTCTGGATGTTCGCAACCCCCCTGAGGTGGCGATCGCCGCGATCGATGGTGCCATGCTGATTCCCCTCGATCAGATTGAGGGGGGCCAGGCGATCGAGCAGGTGCGCGAGCTGGCCAAGGGCAAGCGGCTTTATGTGCACTGCAAGATGGGTGGCCGCTCCGCCAAGGCCCTGATCGCCCTGGGGCGCCATGGCATCACCGGGGTGAACGTGAGCGGTGGCATCGACGCCTGGAGCCAGGAGGTGGATCCCACGGTTTCGCGCTACTGAGCCCCTTGCGCTCCTGGCGTGGCCAAGCCGAGGCCCGCCATCACCTAGGAGGCTGCTGAAAAACCAACCAAGCCGCGTGAGAATGGCCCAACGGCACTGAGCGGATGCGCGGCCAGCAGGAGCGGACCGGTCCTCTGTTCTCCTACGTCTCCACTGAGGATCGAATCCCCAAGGGCCATCCCCTGCGGCAGG
>CALRNH020000016.1:0-68408 GCA_943369485.1 Synechococcus sp. UW140
CCTGATTGAGTAGCTGCTCGGCAGTGCGCAGCTTGCGGATGATCTGCTCGGGGTTGTGGCGCTTGCGTTTCATGGGGCTTCTCCTGGCCAAGTCTGGCCGGTAGGGAAGCTCTCATAAGGGCTGGTTCAGTTTTTGGGGTCCACGTCAGGCTGGCAGGCCCCAGGCGATGGGGTGCTGCCGGCCTGCCGCGGGGCGCTCAGCGATCTGGGCGACCACCAGCGCGGTGAGGGGGTGGAATGGGCGAGCAATTTCCCGCTGAGCCTGCGCTTCAGCGCCAATGGCCTGGTGATCGATGGCGGCACCGCCGTGGTCTGGGGACGCGGCACCGGCCTGCAGCGCTGCGTGGTGATGGCGTTACCCCTGGGGGTGACGCGGGTGGGCCGCTACATGGGCGATCCCGAGGCGCAGCTCAGCGGCAACTGCGTGCGCGACGGGGCGCTATGAACCAAGCCAAATCTCAAGCCAACGCGGGGTTCACCCTGGTGGAGCTGTTGATCGCCCTGGCGCTCGCCCTGGTGGTGGGTGGGGCGATCGTGCAGGCCCTGCTCGCCAGCACCGCCTACAGCCAGAGGCTGGCACGGCAACTGCGCCAGCAGGAGTTTGCCCAGCGGGCTCTGCGGCTGGTGGAGAGCGACCTGCGCCGGGCCGAAGCGGTGAGCACCGATCCGGCCAGCGCGCCGGCGGCCTGCAACCTGGGGGGCCGCACGCCGGTGCTGCACCTGAGCCTGGGGCCGAACCGAGCGCCGATCACCTACTCCCAGGGGGCGGCGCCGAGCGCGATCTGGGGCGGCCAGGTGCTGATGCGCTGCGGACCCGCCTTCGGGATTGACGGAGCCCAGAACCTCGCTGGGGCCTGGCAGAACCGCGTGGTGCTCGATGGGATGGAGGAGCAGGCGGACTTGGGGGAGCAGATCCAGCGGCGGTCGGCGCTGGGGGGGTGAACGTGCTGTTGAGAGGTTTATTCAGGAAGTGGGAATCAGGGTCACCTTGGTGACGCTCTCGATGCCGGTGCGGCTCACGTTGCGGGTGCCGCCAGGGTCAGTGAGTGTGAGGCTGTAGGTCACCGCTTCGGTGTCGGTGGCATTGGCCAGGGTGAGCGTGGCGTTGCGATGCACGATCGCTGAGGTCGTTGAGCCTGAGGTGTTGAGCGCTCCAGCATTGGTGGTGGTGCAGCTGCCGGTGGCGGTTCCGCTGCAGATTGGTGGACCGCAGCGCATCAGGTTGGTGCCATCGGCGTAATAATGAATTTGGCTCAGAGTGCGAGTGTTTCCACTCAAGTAGGGCACATTGATCGTGAAGAGTGATGTGCCTGTTGCGCTACCCCCAGTGGCGGTAGAACATCCGGTGAGCGCTTGGGAGTAAGCCACCGTGTCGCCTTCACCGATCTCGGTTTCAAGGAATCCGGTGATGCGGCCCAAGTCGTTGCGCAAGCCCTGGCTTGCGGCGAACGTGACGCCGGCGCGGGTGTCGCTGACAACCACCCGCATGACTCCGGCCATCAGGATGCCGCTGATCGCGATGGCCAGCAGCATCTCAATGAGGGTGAATCCCTGGGTCGCTGGTCGGTGGCGGCGGCTCAATTGCAGAACCTGGCGGATCAGGGGGTGGTTCATCGAACTAGAAAGCATTGAACGTGGTGCAGGCGTTGCCTGGCGCAACGGATCCGCTGCCGATGCGCAACAGGCCCAGGGTGGCGGTGAGCTGTACGCAGCGTTGCTGGTTGTTGAAGTTGATTCGGTAGTCAGTGTCGGCCGTGGCGGACACTGATCCCCGTGGGGTGAAGGTAACGGTGGTGGGAGAGGACGGATTGAGGGCAATGGCGAAGGTGTTGTTCCCGATGATGTTCGGCACCACGATGGCCCGGGCCGTGTTGACGGTGGCGGAGACGGGCGACGTGGGGGCACAGGCCGCCGGACTGACCCTGGCCATCTCTGCTCCGGCAGCGAGCGGCGAGGTGGTGTTGAAGGTGACAATGCAGGGGGTGCTGCCGCTCTGGCGTGTCGACGCGCTGCGCACACCTTCCAGCCAGCTGGCGAGATCCTGGGACACCAGATTGACTCGTCCGCGACTCCATTCCGAGCCGATGGTGGTGGTGGTGATCCCGAACACAATTCCGATCACGGCAATGGTGACCATCAGTTCTGCCAGGGTGAACCCTGAGGCAGCACGGGGCCGTGGCGGCTTCAGCAGGGGATTCATGGACACCATGCCGCCACCGTGGGGTAAATCACAGCGAAACGATTGACGTTCGTGCCGGTGTAGGTGATGGAGAGCCGGTTGGCGGCCAGGTCTGCGTTCGAGCGGCTCACCACGCGCGTCACGCCGGGGACTGCGGCGCGGTTATTGATGGCTGTCACCAGAGGGGTGACCAGGCTTCCATTGGCGGTGTCGTTGCAGGCGGTGGTGAAGGCCGTGATCTGTGTTTGACCGGCAACCGTGCAGGTGTTGCCTGTGCAAGAGGTGGAGGTGGCCGGAGAGTAGTAAGTCTGCGTGCGTGGGGTTTGGCCCGTGCAGGTGAAGGCTGAGGCGCCACTGCACCAAGTGAGGGTTTCGGCCAGCTTGCGGATCTCAGCCAGGTCGGCATCAATCAGGTTGCGCTGGGCGATGTTGGTGTTGCTGGTCTGGGAGGAGCGATTGGCCACCGACGTCATCGTGGCCACTCCTGCCAGCCCAACCGTGAGGATCACCATGGAAACCAGCACCTCCAGGATCGTGACCCCGCTTTCGCTGGCCGCCTTGTGGGATACGCGGCGGGAACCTGGAGAATGGGTGGTGGATCCACGGCGGCTTGGCGCTGAGGTGGCAAAGGATCGGACCATGGCAGCCTGCAGAGTCAGTAGAGGGAGGTGGTGTTGGAGCTGCGGGCTGCCCAGTCGTAGACAGGCAACGAGAACAGGGAGTTCGAGGTGCCCAGGGTGTAGGCGTTGAGAGAGCCGCCGGGGACCGCCAGCCAGGTGCGGCCGGTGTTTGATGTATTGGACTGAAACTGGAGGTTGTTCACCCAGAGGGTGCCCTGGTAGTAGGGAAAGATTGCCTGGTCGAAATTGTATTCAACGCTTCCCACTGCTGCGGTGGAATCCTGGGGATTGTTCAGCAAGAAGGTGGCGAAGGGGGCGTACACGAAGAAATCACGCATGTAGCCGTCATCACCGATGCCGATCGTGATCGGGGAGACGTTGTCGTTGCTGATCACCGTGGCGCGGTTGGTGAAGTTGGCTCCAGCTTTCGTTCCGCAGGGGGTGCTGGCGCTGGGCGAGGTGCAATAGACCTGCTGCAACTGGCCGTCGGCGTTGCCGCCGCCGACGTTGTCGACAGAAGCGTTCAGATTCAACGAGGTGGCATTCCACTCCTTGTTGAAAAAGAGGTTAATGGGGGCATTGGAGGTGTCGATATAAAAGGTGTTGTTCTGGCGCCGATTCGTGTTACTGGTGTTGACGGCGCTACCTGTGTTGCCGGAACTGGCAGCCGTGTCGTCATAGACCTTGAGACTCGTCAGGCGGCAGCTGAAGGCACCGTCGTTGGTTTTGACGCAGTAGTCGTTGATGTTCTCGCCCCCTGAGGTGGTGGTGGTGGGGGCCGACCAGGCACCCTGGGTGCAGACGAAACTGACGACGTTGGTGCAGCTGGTGGTGCGGGTGCGCGTGATGGTGGTGGTCGCACCGTAGATGGGGCTGCAGCTGTCGGCAAAGGCCGCTGGAGCGGTGGGATTGGCCGTGACGTTGGAGGTGTTGTTGTTGGTGGTGTTGCAGAGCTGCACCTCCAGGTTGCCGCTGCCGTTGACGGCGGTGCGCAGGTAATCGCGGTTGGTACCCGTTCCAACGGTGGTGGTTTCGGTTTGGGTGGTGTTGCAGTTCCGGGTGCTGCAAGCCGTACCAGGGTTAACGGAACTCAAGGAATCGGCGGCTGAAGTGGCGTCGATCGTTAGCCCATTGGTGCAGGTCTGGCCGCTTGGGCAGGGATAGGCGGGCAGGGCGGGTAGCTGGAGGCTGATGGTGTTGACGGCTGTACTGTCCACCGACTGGTTCGAGCCCGTGGGACCGCAGATGTTGCTGCTGGTGTTCTTGAGGCAGACCACGTTGGGCTTGTTGGTGAAATCCACCGTGCCGTCGGCATTCAGGGTGCCGAGGCGGCCGCGGCCGAGGCCGGTGGAGAGCAGACCACCCCCAGTGACGCCGATCAGGATGCGCGGGAAGCTCGAGTCGCAGGCGCGGTTGTCGCTGCCGAACGTCTGTGTGCCCGTGCCCGTGGTAAGGCCCGTGGGCATTGAGCCGAATGACTGACTACAGCACTTCGGGACCACCTGAAACTCGCGAGTCACGCTGGCGGTGGCGTTACGGAAACTTCCCTGCACGGTGATCTGGATGAAGCCGGGGAACTGGCCGTCGTCAAGGTCATTGGTGGTGCCAGCGGGGATGCCCCGGGGCGTGGTCCGGGCTCCAGTGGTGGGGTCGACTGAAATCACCTGCTTACTGGTCACGCGAAAGCTGCGACCACCGCCCAGGTCGTTGACCGTGGAAGGATTGGCAAACCCCACGGCTGTGGCGCTGGGGAAGACGGTGGCTGTGGCGGTGTTCTGGCTCAGACAGGGGTTCTGGTAGGCCTGGCTGCTGGCCCAGCCGGTGTTGGCTGTCACCAGCAGACGGCGGTTTTCGTCTTTGTTCAGCTCACTGATCACTGAGGCCAAGCCAGCTTCCGCCGCTTCTCTGGCTTCAGAGCTCTCGCCCTGGAACAGGGCGCCCAGATTGCCGGTTGTGGCCAGGTTGGCCATGGCCAAGGATCCAACCACCGCCGCAAGCAACACCAACAGAGCGACGGCAAGGGAGAAACCACCATTCCGTCGCCGCCCAGGCGAGTGACGCCTGGTCAGCAGGGTCAGGAGGAGCTTGGATTGCAGAGGGCGTTGCTTCATGGACGGGACTCCGATGCTCGGGCTTTTCGCTGGGTCCAAGTTGGAGGGCAATGGTCAAGCTTGGCCTTGGAACCAGAGCGCCAGTAAGGGTTGATGTCTTGATCGTAGTGCCCTGGCAGGGGGACGAACAGCAGGGGAGGGATTGGCTTGTCTGAGAATTCCCTGGGTTCTGCAAAGGCTGATGACCACCCTGCCTGCCTGAAGTAGCGTGAAATTACAATTCAAGCTGGTTAGTATGCTTTTGCATAGCTGTTGCCATGGTTTCTGCGGTAGGCATTAAACTTGCCACGCTTGCCTCCGTTGAATCCTCTGGGTTCCAGCCGTCCCCCTAACCCTGATTCCAGGCCCGCCTCCCTCCGCCGCCGCCTGTTGACCACCACCTTGCTGGCCGTTCTGGCTGGCTACGGCGTGTTGCTGTTGGTGCAGCGTGTGATCTCCTTCGAGGCGCGCGTGCAAGCCCATCAACAATCCGTGGAGCTGGTGCGATCGGAGCTGCTCACCCGTCGTTCGTCCCTCAAGGGGGCGGCTGGCCTGCAGCAATTGCTGGCTCAGATCCTCACTCCTCGTCTGCTGGTGTGGGTGGGCCTGGAGGAGGGCAATACCTACGAACTTCCCACCCCCAACAAAGCCTTTTCCCTGCCCAGCTCCATTGTCAAGCTGGTCGCCCGGGCTGACGCGGCGGCCGAATTCAAGTCAACGCCCCAGGAGTTCAGGCTCGACGGCAACACCTATGTCACCAGCAGCCAGCCGATCCAGCTGGAGGGGCGCCCGGCCCAGCTGCGTTTCGTCGAGGATTTCAGCGCCAGTGCCCAGCAGGAGCGCACGGCCCAATTGCTGCTGATCGCTGCGGCCGGCCTGGCCACCCTGTTCACCAGCCTGTTGCTGCGCCCCGTGATCCGCAGTGGCCTGAGGCCCCTGGAGAGCCTCTCTGATCGACTGGAGGGGGTCAGCTCCGAGAGCCTGGCCCAGCAGCGCATCCCGGTGGAGCGTCAGCCGGCCGAGCTGGTCCCGATCGCCACGGCCTTCAATGGTCTGCTCGAACGTCTCAGCCTCTCCTGGGATCGGCAGCGCTCCTTTGTCAATGGCGTGTCCCATGAGCTGCGCACACCGATCACCTTGATCGGGGGCTACGCCAGCCGACTGCGCCGCGGCTCGGTGGCTCTCGATGGGGAGCAGCAGGAGCAGATCGCCCTGATCGAGGCCGAATCCAGGCGCATGGCCCACCTGGTCACCGACCTGCTTGATCTCGCCCGCAGTGATGCCGGCAAGCTGCAGCTGGAGGCCCTGCCCATCGATCCGATCGCCTGCCTCGGCAACGTCTGCGATCGGCTGCAGCGCCATGCCGGCAGCCGCCTGCAGCTGGTTCCCGCGCCTGAGCACGAGGGCTGCCTGGCGATGGGTGATGCCAAGCGCTTGGAGCAGTGCCTGGCCAACCTGATCGAGAACGCCCTCAAGTACGCCCCAGCGCCCACAACGATCACCCTGCGCCTGAGCGCGACCCCGGAGGCGTTGCTATTGCATGTGATCGACCAGGGTCCCGGCGTACAGGCGGCTGACAAGCAGATGATCTTTGAGCGCTTCAAGCGAGGCAGCAGCGCCGGCGACACGGCCGGCAGCGGCATCGGCCTGGCGGTGGTCGATGCGCTCATGCGCGGCATGGGCGGTGCGGTGTCGGTGGTGGATTCCCCGGGGGGCGGCGCCGATTTTCGCCTCCAGCTCAAGCGCGCTGCAGCAGCCGCTCCTGCCCTGGGCAGGGCCTGAGGCCCGCCACCAACTCGGGAAGTTGCTCGATCAGGCTGGTCTTGACGATGTAATCAGTGGCGCCAGCGGCGATCACTTGCTGGGCGCGGCCCAGGCTCCAATTGGCGCTGATGATCACGATCGGAGCCTGCAGGCCCTTGGCCCGCAGGCGTTGGAGCGCTCTGAAGCCATCGAGGCCCGGCAGCACCAGATCCAGCAGGATCAGATCGAAGTCTGGGCCTTGGGGATCAAGGAGAAGATCCTCCGCCGAGGCGAAGACCGTGGTGGCGCAGCCCAGGTCGGCCAGCTCAAGGGCCAGGAGCTTCCTGATCCGCGGGTCGTCGTCGACGATCGCCACGTGGGGGCCGTCAACCATGACGGCTGGCGTGGTGTCGTTCATCGGGTCAATCTGAATCCATCAGCGACCCCGAGCCTGAGGGTAGCCCGTCGGTTTCCTGAGAGTTGGCTGAGGCTCAGCGGCGGATCTCCCCTTCCCGCAGCATGAAGCCCACGCCGCGCACGGTCTGGATCAAGGTGGGCAGGTCCGGGACTTCGATTTTCTTGCGCAGATAACGGATGTACACATCCAGCAGGTTGTCGTCCCCGAAGTGGTTCTCGCCCCACACCTCGCGCAGAATCGTTTCGCGATCCACCACGCTGTTGCAGCGTCGCAGCAGGCAGACCAGCAGGTCGTATTCGCGCACCGAGAGCTGGATCGGGCGACCACCGCGGCTCACATCGCGGGTGGAGAGGGTCACCGAGAGATCCGCCAGCTCCAGACGGTCGCGGTTGGCCGCGGCCTGGGCATAGCCAGCCCGGCGCAGCTGGGCCCGCACCCGCGCCAGCAGCTCCTCGATCGAGAAGGGCTTGAGCAGAAAGTCGTCGGCGCCCGAATCGAGCGCCTCGACCCGATCGCGCACCTCATCACGGCCGGTGAGCATCAGGATCGGGGTGAACACCCCGCTGGCGCGCATGCGCCGGCAGATCTCGACGCCGCTGAAGTCCGGCAAGGTCCAATCGAGCAGGATCAGATCGGTGGGCACCGAGCGCAGGTGAATCAGCGCCGACTGGCCATCGAAGGCCTCGTTCACCCCATAGCCCTCCACTCCCAATTCTCCGGCCAGGAGAGCGCGCAGCCGTGGGTCGTCATCGACGATCAGCAGCTGGGCCTGGGTTTCCGTCGCGTCGGACACTCGGTGGAGGGCGGGGTGGCGAGCGGACGGCACGCACAGTTGAGCACTCGATACGCTAGCCGCAGTTGCGCCGGCCCACCAGCCGCTCCTGGCCTGATCCCACTGCCGTGGTCAGCTGTTCTTGGTCCCAAGGGAGGCCGATCGCTCTCCAGCCGTCTGGCCCGCTGGGGAGTGGCGATCGTGCTGCTCTACGCCCTGGTGGCCCTGCTGACGCCGCTGCTGGTGCACCTCGGTGCCCTTGCTGATCCCAATGCCGGCCTGGAGAACCCGGTCAATGCCGCCCCCAGCTGGGCCCATTGGTGCGGGACCGACCGACTGGGACGCGATGTAGGTGTGCGCACCCTCGCGGGCAGCGGGGTGGCGCTGCAGGTGGTGGCCCTGGCCCTCGTGCTGGCACTGGTGATCGGAGTGCCGCTGGGGATGCTCAGTGGCTACCTGGGGGGGCCGGTGGACCGCGTGCTGGTGCTCGTGATGGACACCCTTTACACCCTGCCGGTGCTTCTGCTCTCGGTGGTTCTGGCCTTTCTGCTCGGCCGGGGCCTGCCCAATGCGGCCGCTGCGCTGTGTGTGGTCTACGTGCCCCAGTACTTCCGGGTGGTGCGCAATCAATCGGCCCAGGTGAAGGCGGAGCTCTACATCGAGGCGGCCCAGTCGCTCGGGGCGGGGCCGCTGTGGATCATCCGGCGCTACCTGCTGCGCAATGTGATCACGTCGGTGCCGGTGCTGCTCACCCTCAATGCCGCCGATGCGGTGCTGATCCTGGGGGGGTTGGGCTTCCTGGGGCTGGGCCTGCCCGAATCCATCCCCGAGTGGGGCAGTGATCTGCAGCAGGCGCTCACGGCGCTGCCCACGGGCATCTGGTGGACGGCCCTGTTCCCGGGGCTGGCGATGTTCATCCTTGTGCTGGGTCTCTCGTTTCTGGGGGAGGGGTTGGAGGATTGGTTGAACAGATCTACCAAAACATAAATGGCGTTTAGAGACAGTGCAAAGTCCGTTAGGCTTGTGCAGGAATTGCACCAAGCCTGGTTAGCATAGGAAAATCGAGTGAGCGAAACTCATTGAGATAAGACTTCAGTCCTTCAATTTGCCGTTGAGGGTCGCTGATCGCCTGCCCTGCTGCATCGGTCAGATGGCCATCAATCGCTCCAAGACCCATCAATACAAGGCCGGTGGCGGTGTCCTCATCGAGCTCCTGTTCGACCGTTTCCAGAACGAGAGCTTGGAGAGGAGAAAAAGCCAGGGCTCCAGCGGTTGCAGGCGCGACCAAAAAACCATAATTGTGCCCAGCTTGCATGAGATTGCGCAGTCTTCGATTCACCTCCAAGGCCATACTGGAGGCCTCAGAAGTGATGACGTTATGCTGAAGTCCAATGCGCCCATGATGGATCAGTAGTGACACGATTGGCAGCAGCATATCAATGCTGTACCCCATAGCCATGCTGAGATCACCAAAGCTCCGGGGTTCCTCGGTCATCGCAGCTTCAATGAACATACATGCATCAGGGTCAAGCTTCAGCACGTCAAAACTGGTCGTGACTTGGTAATCACACTCCCTCTCCCTAGCAGTAAGGATGAATACAAGTTCAGAAACAGCGTGGTTGCGCTGGCTTTCACTCAAATGCGTCGGCCCCTTGACGAATATGTCTCGCCGGAATGACTGGTTGATCGCAAGATCAAAGAGGGCTTCACGCATGGTGGGATGCGGCTCGGAAGTGAGCAGAGAGTTGCGGGGTTCCCCCAGCAGGGAAGTGAATTGCTCTGGGAGGGTGGCGGAACCCACATAACTGAATTTGTACCTTTGCGCGCGGGAATGCATGTCCGCAACGTAAAGCGGCTTCCAGTGATCCGATCCATACTCGCCCAAGAGGTAGGCGTTGTTGCGCTCGGCTTCTATCTCATGGAGTTCTGCCGCCAGATGGGGAAGTTGGCGACGGAGGGGTTGGCTCACTCTTGCCAGCGCGCGCAACTTGTCGCCGGCCGTCCGCAACGCTTTCATTGGGGTGCTGGGCTGGTGAAGGTTCCGCTCCAGTCCAGCAAGCATGTTGAAAACGCTCCGTCCCAGCCATCCTGGATAGGTGTTGTAGGAGCAATAGAACAAACCAGCAGGTCGCAACACGGCGGAAGCCACCGAGAACATCGCGTGTTGTACTTCCTCAGATACCCATGTAGCAATGCCATGGGCTACGACATAATCAAAACAAAGTGCAGAATCAGAGGGGCCTTGGAGAGGGGTTGTATCGTGCGACAGTGTGAGGAAATCAGCCTCGAGGAAACGGACATTGCTGAGGCCCAATGCGTTAGCAAGCCACTGACTTTCAGCAACGTGACTAGGATGGAAATCAACCCCGACAAAGCTTCCCTCAGGGTAGGCCGCTGCCAAGATGCACAACCCGAAGCCAGTGCCACTTCCAAGGTCAAGATAGCGAAAGGCACTACCCTGGCTAGATCGGGGTGGTCGTTGACCCTTGATCAGAGCAGCGAAATCAAGCCAGTTCGGTGCAAGCTCGCGGTGATAGCAATTCGTGTAAGCAGCTCCAGAGAAATAACCATGGTCCCAACCGGAACCCGGAGTCGTGCGGGGCTCGTTGTCGACTATCCGTACCTGTGAGGAACGATCCTCTGGTGTCTGAGCTGCTGATGAATGTTCACTTACGACGTCGCTGCTTAGCGATGAAGGCTTGCGAGCAGTGACATTTAGACTGATCGGCACACCTTTAAGCTCAAGATTGCTGGTGTCATCAAAGATCTGGAACTTCTCAACTCTCGTCACCGTATCAAAACCAGCAACCTCCAAAAAGCGACGAAGAATGCCCTCGCTCAGGCCGGCATTGTGATAATCATAGGGGTCCATATGTCCACCAAATATCATGCGTACCACCAGAAAGCGCTCCTCCTCGTTGAGATTTTGCTTGTCAAGGAACAGCTGGGCAAGCGTTTCGAGATCAGGGACACTGACGAACAACTTTCCGCCTGGCTTCAGTACCCGGTACCACTCGCGCAGCACGTCTTCAATTTCGCCCGCGTAATCGAAATGCTCCAGAACATGGGATGCATAGATCTCTTCTAAGCTGTCAGTAGCAAAGGTGGAGAGGTCCTTAGCGTTGCCCACGTGGTCCACCGCAGGTCCAGGTAGGGCATTGAGCACTTCCCACCCATCCCGGCGACAGGTGCCACCAATGTGCAAGCGGCGGCCCGAGTCGATTTGCGCTGAACCCAAAGCAAACACCGAAAGCAAGGCCCAAGAATAAGGCATCTTTGAGTGAGCACACGATCGACAAGACGGCAAACCACCACCAGCCAAGGCCCATCCCCACAAACAGTTTGTGAATCCTGGCCAAGATTGTTGCTACCTCTGAGTTTCAGGTAGACAAGAAGATCGCCACCAGATTCTCCATCACCGATATGATGGATCGACGGGTGGAACGAGAAATTCAAGGCAGACCCCAAAGGCAAGACCTTGAGGCCCTTTTCACGCTGCCACATGAACGGCTAAGCTAAATGCGGATAAGCCTAAGTGGCCATGATCTCGATGAATGCAGACATCCCCTCGAGTAGTCAAGAATCGATTCAAGAAGCCAAAGAATTCATCAATCAAGGCGATTTTGTTCGAGCAGAAGAAATTTATCGAAACTTGATCAAACAGGATTGTGTTGATCCGCGTGTGTACTGCAATCTTGGCCTGCTCAGGGGTATTGCGGGAGCCCACCAGGAACAGCGGGAACTGCTTGAAAAGGCAATTACTTTAAATCCAGAATTTCCCGAAGCTCACCTCAATCTTGGCAACTACTATCTCCGTGCGGACAGATCCCATCAGTCGATCACATCATACAAAGAGGTGATCAGGCTGTCACCAGAAATGGCAGAAGCCCACAACAATCTTGGCGTCGCACTCAGCAACACTGGCAGCTTTGATGAGGCCAGAGATGCTTTCGACAGGGCCATTGCCTTGAAATCTGACTATGCCGACGCATGGTTAAATCGATGTCGGCTGCACTGCATGCGCGATGCTACAACCATAGCTGAAGCAGATTATGCCCAGGCCGTACGCTTACAGCCCGATGCTCCTTCTTTACTCAGGGTGATGGCTGAGGCGCTCCACTGCAGTGGTCAATTGGAGAAAGCCCTTGGCCATTACCAAGCCTTGGTGCAAGACGATTCAGATGATGCCAATCTACTAAGAAAATATGCAGAATGCCTGCGCATTCTTGGTCGTTCTGATGAGGCTGTTGAGCAATACTTTCACCTCCTATCTCTTGATTCGAATAGTGCTGATGTTCTAGCTGAGTATGCCATGGCGCTGAATGATCTTGGCATGGTTCATGACGCGCTTGCTGTGCTGGACCAAGCCCTAGAGATCCAGTCGGACAATGTTCTCGCCATTAATTTTCAAGGTGTGCTGCTGCAAAACCTCGGGCTTACAAGTGAGGCCATCGCCCGATTTGAGCTTGCCCGTTCAATTCTTCCCCAGCATCCGGGCGTGCTCGCCAACCTGGCCATGGCTCATCGCTACCAGGGGCAACTGGGCGAGGCCATCAACTGCTTCAAGAAGGCAATTGCTGCTGAGCCCACCAGGCTCGATCTCTATCATGGCCTACTCTTCACCTACTCCATCGGTGGTGCGGATCTGGCGAAACCGATGCTGGAGGTGGCCGACGAATACTGGAATCTTGTTCGTCGAAAACACTCTGAGTCACGAGATGAGAAGTGGCTACAGCCGCAGCAAGTCCTTGGTTCTCGAATAAAAATCGGCTTTCTTTGCGCCGAGGTTGGGGAACATGTGGTGAGTGCTTTTTTGATAGCTTTTCTGCGTCATTACGATCGCCAGCGTTTTGAGGTGGAACTCATTTCTGTCTGTCGTCATTACAGCGAGCGAGCCATGAAGCTGGTGGATCTTGTCGACCACGCCTATAGCCTGCAAGGCATGAGTCTTCAGGCAGGACGAGAAGCCATCCAGAGCAGGGACTATCACATCATCGTAGAAACATCAGGCTTCACGAGAGCGACGGGAATTGAATACTTAGCTGAACGGTGCGCTCCCGTGCAATGCCATTACATCGGCTATCACGCGAGCACCGGCCTCGACACAATCGATTACTTCATCGGTGATGATGAAACCGTGCCAGAGGAGTTTGCTGAGCAGTTTCGTGAAAAGCTTTGGAGGTTGCCTCGCCCTTGGTTGGCTTTTGATCCATTCGTGCCTTTTCCAAAGGCAGAATCTCTCGCCACGAAGTCTATACCTGCGTTGGGCTCATTCAACCAGTTTTCAAAGGTGCGGGATGAAACCCTATGCTGCTGGGCTGAAGCTCTCCATCAGACGCCAGATAGCATTTTGGTGTTGAAGGATCGATTGAGTGCTGATTCTTTCATATGTGATCGAATCAAAAATTCTCTGGAGCAAAAAGGTATCGATCCTGCCCGTGTACATTTTTTAGAGCAAACAGTCAGCTGGGAACAGCATCTTCAGCATTACAACATCCTTGATGTGGCTCTTGACACCACTCCATGGAGCAGCGCCACCACGGCCGTGGATGCAATGGCCATGGGGGTGCCGCTGGTGGCGATTCGGGGACAGTGCACCTCCGCTCGAATGAGCGCATCGCTGGTGAAGGGGCTGGGACATCCAGAGTGGGTGAGTGAAACTCCGGAGGAATTCGGAGCGATCGTGGCAAGGTTATGCAGTGATCTATTGAGCTTAAGAGGAGGAAAATATGAACGCCAGCAACAAATGCTTTCAAGCCCATTGATGAACCAACGTGATCTTACCGAAGCGCTGGAGAGTGCGTTTATTTCTATGTTGAAACGCTTCTCGATGAAATCTCAGTAAACTCTAAAAGTTCTGCCCATCAATGAAATCAGCATAGACGACAAAAAAGGCGGGCATTGGCCCGCCTTGGTAAAATCTGTGTTTACGAGAATTCAAGTAAATGCACAATTAAGAGTGCCTGCGGGTCCGACAGTAACTGTTACAGTACCAACTGTAGATCCAAGTGTAGCGGTAAGACAACGTACTCCGCTCGCTCCAGCAGCGAATGTAGCTGATATCGTTCCACCGCTGGTGTTGCAGGTCACCTTTGAATTACCCGCAGTCAGCGGAGCAACGCCAACACCTCGGGAAGATACAAAAACCGCACATTCTTTACCAAGGCCCAAAGCTTCTCCGATGGCTGCACCAGCAGCTGCCGCATTACGTGCCTGTAAATACCTAGGCAAGGCCACCGCAGCAAGAATACCAATCACTGCCACGACAATCATCAATTCCACAAGAGTAAAGCCTTTGTGGAATCGCGTATTATTCTTACGCAGGGAGGATAGGAGGGCTAGCTGGAGGTTTGCTTTGATAATAGAAGGAATCATAAGCTTGAAAATCAGCCAGCCAAAAGCCGAGCGAACTTTACGTCCTTTCCCAACTGTAACAGTGGCCGTACTGGTTGTCAATCCAAGTATTGCCGAAAGGCAATGAACCCGGATCGCCAGCGGCAAGCGTAGATGAAATCATTCCTCCGCTAGTGTTCCAAGAGACCTTACTGTTGACACCAAGGGTTGGAGCAACTCCCAAACCACCCAAAGCCCGTAAGTCAGAACACCACTTGGCAAGGCCAAGAACTTTTACCGCGGCTGAACCATCACGAAAGCAATTCGAGCCAAAAAACAGCAAAGCTAAGTTAAAGCAACAAGAATGCAAATCAATGCAATCAAGATCTTTAAATCAAACAAAGAAAAGCCTCCATTGGAGGCTGCTTCTCTGCTTACCAACTGAACCGAACTGACCAAGGCAAGCTGAACTTTGATCTCGTGGTTTCGCAAAGTTCAGCTTGCCGTTTAATCAGCTGAAAGCACAGCCAAGGGTGCCGCCGCCACCAACAGTAACGGTAGCCGTAGTAGAAGTTGAACCGAGTGTTGCGGTAAGGCAACGCACACCAGTGGCCCCAGCGCCAAACGTCGCAGCAATGGTTCCTCCACTCGTGTTGCAGGTGACTTTTGTGTTGCCTCCAGTGAGCGGAGCGACGCCCACGCCACCCGAAGCCACAAACACAGCACATTCCTTGGCGAGGCCAAGAGCTTCCCCAACAGCGGCACCTGCAGCGGCAGCATTACGCGCTTGCAGGTACTGGGGCAAGGCCACGGCAGCGAGAATGCCGATCACGGCCACCACAATCATCAGTTCCACCAAGGTGAAGCCCTTGGCGAGGCCTTTGCGCTGCTTGCTGAGGGTGCGCAGCAGGGCGAGTTGGGTCTTGGCGTTCATGGTTGAAGTGCGACTGAAAAAAGACTAGGTGGTCTTGGGCTTCCTGCCGAGAGCGTTCATGTTGAAGCATCTGGCTGGATGAGCAACTCCATTATGGGAGTGGATCGGCTGCCGCGCAACCGGTCTTGTGCCTTGGGCAAGGCCAGCTCTGATCAGCTGCTTGGGGGGAAGTTGGCCTCTTACGGGTACCTTCACGGCCAAGAGCTTGATTTCTTTCATCGCTCTCTCAGCTTTCTTTAAGGTTCCCCAGGCGCCTATCGGGCCTATCCCGACTGCGGAGGCTCCCGTGGGTCTGTTGGCGCACGGAAAGCCCTGCCTCCAGAGGCCAGCTGGGTGGCGCGTCGAGGCCTTGCCCGTGCTCCAGGACAACCCTGGGCGACAAAGGGAACCAGAGCCGCTCATTCGGCGGCCGGTGGCCTACGGAGGTTGGGTGGAGAGGCTGGACGTTGCTGGTTTTGGTCCTGGCCAGCGATCATCATGGGCCGCTCGGTGGCCGTGATCTGGCAGGAATTCCGTAGCCAGGACAAACGGCATGGATGACAGATTGACCCTAGGGATGGCCAAGGCTCCGCAGCGATTCCCCCCTCCTCTTCACACGGGGATCAACTCCAGCGCAGCCTCAGCACCATCCACGGCTCCGGAGATCAGCGGGCGATTGGGACTGGCCAGCACCTCGCCCTGTTCCACGGCCAGGGCAAGGGCCAACAGGTCAGTGTCCGTGATCTGGTTGGAATCGAGCAAGGCAGGCAGAGACCCCTGGGGGAGCTCCAGCAGGCTCGGCGATTCCGGCCAGAACTGATGCCGTGGATGGCCCACGAGTTGCAGCAGCAGGGATGAGACCATCGCTGGAGTGCCTGGGGCATTGGGGTAACGGGGATGGCCAGGGATCCGAAACACGTCGTTCTGGGTCAGGGCGCAACTGGCCCATGGTTGTTCGTCACGGGCGGCAAACCACTGGAGGCAGGCCCCATGGTGGACATGCCTTGGGTCCCGCAGGGCGTCCACCAGCTCCAGATCCACAGGGGCACCCTTCCGGCGAAGGGGCAACAGGGGAAGCCATGGCGGCTGGCTGGCCGAGCGCCCCTGGGGGCCAATCCCCTGGGTTGGGACAGGGCCTGACGCGCGAGACCGCTGATCACCGCTCCGATCGGCTGGCGGCGCTGACGGGCCATCACCTTGGCGGCCGCCAGGATGTCGTCATCCAGGCTCAAGGTGGTGGGCATCAGATGCGGAGCATCAGGTCTCAACAGGCTTGATCAACCATCTGGCTCAGCCCCGCACCCTCAACAGCGCAACCGCAGCGTGCGCGGCAGCTCCTCAGCGATCTCCCCCTCGGCCGTGAGTGCCGGGTAGGGGCGCCCCTCCTTGCGGCACCAGGCGGCCACCTGGGGGTAGGACCACTCGAACAGCAACCGCCCGTAGCGCTCCGGAGCCACCCCTTCGCCGTGGCAGGGCACCAGCCCTGCCGCCTGGCGCTGCCTGAGCGCCTCGAACAGCAGGATCGCCGCTGCCACACTCACATTCAGCGACTGCACCATGCCGACCATCGGAATGAACAGCGCCTGGTCGACGCCGTTGGCGGTGGCCTCGGACAGGCCCCATTTCTCGGCGCCGAGCACGAAGGCGGTGGGTCCGGTGAAGTCGCAGCTGCGGTAATCCACGGCATTCACGCCCAGATGGGTGCCGTAGATCCGGAACCCCCGCTCCCGCAGCAGTGCCAGGGCGGTGGGGGTGTCGCTCTGGGGATGCAGGCTCACCCACTTCTGGCTGCCCTTGGCCGTGTCGTTGAAGAGGCGCGCCCGGCCAGGCAGGCTCACCACATGGGCCTCGAGCACCCCCACCGCATCGCAGCTGCGCAGGATCGCCGAGAGGTTATGGGGCTTGTCCACCTGCTCCAGCAGCACCGTCAGGTTCTCCATGCGCTGGTTGAGCACGGCTTGGATCCGCTGGAACCGTCGGGGCAGCAGGGGCACGGGCGATGACGAGCTGCACGGGGTTGATGGCCAGGCTATGGACCGAGCGGGCGCCCACCTCTCGGTTCTGTGGCGACCGCTGCCATTCACGCCCCCATCTGGGGCCAAGCTAGGGGCAATCTGACCATCTGTTCCGACTGATGCCCCTCTGGCTGACGCTGCTGCTGCTCGCCTTCAGTGTGGTGCTCTGGTCCAAGGGCTCCAGCAACCGCGACGACGTGATCGGTCTGCTTGAGCTGCTGCTCGGCACTGCTGCGTTGATGGTGTGTCTGTTCGCCGGCCATCACCTGCTGCTGGATCTGGCGGGGGTGGCCCTGGCCCTGTGGCTGCCCAAGGCCCACGCCGACATGACCTCCTTCCGCGCGGCCGAGAGCGACGACCTGCTGCTGCCCTTTTGAGTTCCCCGCTGAACGCCGCGCCTGCCACCAACTTTGACCAGCGGGTCTGGGCGGAGGTGGCCCGCATTCCCTACGGCCAGCTCGCCACCTATGGCCAGATCGCTGACCGCATCGGCGCCTTCGGCTGCGCCCGCCAGGTGGGCTGGTCCCTGCGGCGCCTGCCTCTGCCCTCCGACCTGCCCTGGCACCGGGTGGTGAACGCGAAGGGACAGATCAGCCTGAGCCTCAGCCGGGAAGGCAGCGACTGGATCCAGCGGGATCTCCTGATCGCCGAAGGCATTTCCGTCGATAGCCAGGGAAGATTGCCCCTCCGCCTCTATCGCTGGCGATCGGAAGATGAAGATTCCGTACTATAATTGCAACACTGGCAAGCGCTCGCTACTTTCGACAAGTACGAGTACGAACAGATCCATTGAAGTGAGATGAGATTTCAGTCAAATCATCGAAGATTCTATCCAGTGGCCCCAACAGCGGGCTTCACTTTGTTGGAGATGATGATCGTTGTGGCCATCATGGGTGTGCTCTCTGCCGTGGCCCTTCCCCGCTTCTTGAGCGCCCGGGCCGTTGCGGAAGCGGGGGCAAGTGTTGGAGAACTGATTGGAGTGGCCAAGGTATGTGCTACTGCCAACGCCTCCAAGATCGCCTTCTTTCTCTCCCAGCCTTCCGATTCGGCCTTGATCACCTGCAATGGCACGGCGACCAATCAGATATCAGGACGCCGTTTCCCTGCCAACGCCTTAGGCGTAAGATGTCTGCTTTCCAATACAACCGCAAACAGCGTTCGGCCGGTGATCAATATCAGCCCGACTGGCACCATGACCTGCACGTTCATCACCACCTAGGTGCCATATCCCCGGGAACCTGAGACTTTTTGAACCCTCCTGACCCTGGCGAGACTCCGGTTTCTCTTTCGATCGGTCTTGCTTCTCGCCAGTTGGCCTGGCAGGTGCTGCTGGCCGTGGGCTCCGGGGCCTACGCCGACGCCGCCCTCGAGCGGGAACTTCAGCGCCACGCGCTTTCGGCGGCCGATCGGGCCTTGGCCACCGAGCTGGCCTACGGCTCGATCCGTCGGCGCCGCGAGCTTGATGGCTGGCTCGATGCCCTCGGCAAAGTGCCGGCCGCCCGCCAGCCCCCGAAGCTGCGCTGGCTCTTGCACCTGGGGCTCTACCAGCTGCTACATGTCGATCGGGTGCCCGCCTCGGCGGCGGTGAGCACCACGGTGGAGCTGGCCAAACGCGGCGGCCTTGGCCGCCTGGCGCCGGTGGTCAATGGGCTGCTGCGCTCATTCCTGCGTCATCAGGAGGCCGGTGAACCACTGCCGCAGCCCCGCAGCCCCGCAGACGCGCTCGCCCTGCGCCACTCCCTGCCCGACTGGCTGGCCTTCGATCTGCTCAGCTGGCTGCCTCCCGAGCGGGCCGAGGACTTCGCGGCCGCCTGCAACCAGCCACCACCGTTGGATCTGCGCGTGAACCCTCTGCGCACCAGCGTTGAGCGTCTGCTGGCTGATTTCGCCGCCGCCGGCGTCGCCGCCGCTCCCCTGCCGGGGCTGCCCCAGGGCCTGACGCTGACCGCCCGCAGCGGCGACCTGCGCGCCCTGCCGGGGTTTTCAGAGGGCCACTGGTGCGTTCAGGACCGCTCCGCCCAGTTGATCGCGCCGCTGCTCGATCCCCAGCCTGGGGAGCGCGTTCTCGATGCCTGCGCCGCCCCCGGCGGCAAGAGCACCCACCTGGCCGAGCTGATGGGCGATCAGGGCGAGGTCTGGGCCCTCGATCGCTCCGGCCCGCGCCTGCGGCGGGTGTTCGCCAATGCCGAACGCCTCGGCCTGGCTTCGATCCAGGTGCTGGAGGCCGATGCCCTCACCCTGGCCCAGGAGCGCCCGGAGCTGCTCGCCTCCTTCGACAGGCTGCTGATCGATGCCCCCTGCTCGGGCCTGGGCACCCTGGCACGCCACGCCGATGCCCGCTGGCGGCTGACGCCCGAGGCGATTCCTGAGCTGGTGGCGCTGCAACGCGATCTGCTGGAGGCTCTGTTGCCCCTGCTCAAGCCCGAAGGCCGGCTGGTGTACGCCACCTGCACGGTGCATCCGGCCGAAAATCAGCGGCAGCTGGAAGCGTTTCTTACCCGCCATCCCGATTGGCAGCGGCTCGCCGAGCTCCAGACCTGGCCCGGACCTGCCGGGGGCGATGGCTTCTTTGCGGCGCTGCTTCAGGGCAGCGGCGGCGGCGCCGTGGGGGCCAAAGGTGGCGGCGGAGCCACCGGGGCGCTGGGCACCGGCGGCGGGGAGCTGGGGCCGGCGGGGGGCGCAGGCGGAGCCGGGGGGCTGGGCCGCGAAGAGTCTGAGGGGCCGTTGCTGGCAGGCTGTCCGGAGCCGGCCGGGGCTTCGTAGGGGGTGTTCTCCGGCGGCAGCCGGTAGGGCTCAGGCTCCCAGCTGCGCCCAGGGCGCGGTTCGCTCCAGGCGTCACTGCGGCTGGAGGACTTGGGCTTCTCAGGCCGGAACACCCCTGTCAGCACAGGCTTGGGCGGGAACGGACGCACGGGCAGATCCTTGACGATCGGCGCCATGAAGTCGTGCCAGGCGTAGGTGGCCACCACGCTGGTGGAGCCTGTTTCGCGGTTGTTGTCGTAGCCCAGCCAGACCCCGGTGGTCAGCTGGGGAATCGAGCCGATGAACCAGAGATCGCGGCCCCCCTCGGAGGTGCCGGTCTTGCCGGCCACCGGACGCCCGGGCAGGGCCGCCCCGCCCCCGGTGCCGCCGTTCACCACCTGCTGCAGCATCCAGAGCATGGCGTCAGCGATGTCGCTCTCCACCACACGCTTGCCGCGGTCGCCATCCACCCGACGGCTCCAGAGCAGCTCGCCGTTGGGCCCGTCGATTTCCTCGAAGGGCGTGGGGGTGACGTAGACGCCGCGGTTGTTGATGGCGGCGTAGGCCGCGGTCATGTCGAGCACGGTCTGCTCGTAGGCGCCGATCGCCATCGGGTAAAAGCGTCCAAGCTCCCGGTGCAGGCCCAGGCTCTTGGCGGTGGCGATCACCTTGTCGAAGCCCAGTTTCTGCAGCAGCGAGACCGCCACCACATTGAGGGAGTTCTGGAGGGCTACGTAGAGCGGTACGGCGCCCATGTAGCGGTTGCCGAAATTCTTGGGGCAGTAGCCCGCGAAGCAGCGCGGTGAATCCACCACGATGTCTTCGGGCTTCATCCCCTCCTTGAGGGCTGTGAGATACACAAACAGCTTGAACGTGGAACCCGGGGAGCGCAGGGCCTGGCTGGCGCGGTTGAACTGGCTCTTGGCGTAATCCTTGCCCCCCACCATCACCCGCACCAGGCCGGTGCCGGGCTCCATCGACACCAGCGCCCCCTCCATCGATCCGTAGGCGTAGGTGTCGATCACCTTCTGCCCCTGGTTCTGCCAGGCCAGATTGAGGCTGGTGCGGATCGTCAGCCCACCCACCTCCAGCTGCTCGGGGGTGAGCACCTTGGGCAGCTCCTGGGCCACCCAGCTGGTGAAGTAGGGCGCCCGGCTGTTCCAGTACTTGGGCAGGGCCGGCTTGAGCTTCAGGGGGCTGGCCTCGGCCTGCTGCTGCTGCGCGTCGTCGATGAAGCCCGCCTCGCGCATCCGCCTCAGCACCACCGAGCGGCGCTCCAGGGCCAGATCGGGGTTCACCAGCGGCGAATACACCGAGGGCGCCGGCGGCAGACCGGCGATCAAGGCCGCCTCCGGCAAATTCAGCTGGTCCGGGGTCTTGGAGAAGAAGATCCAGGCCGCATCGGCCAGCCCGTAGGCGCTCGAGCCCAGATACACATAGTTGAGGTATTGCTCGAGGATCTGCTCCTTGCTCAGCTGGCGCTCGAGCTTGCCGGCCAGGGCCGCCTCCTCCAACTTGCGCCAGAGGGTGCGGTCCTGGCTCAGGTAGACCGTGCGCGCCAGCTGCTGGGTGATCGTGCTCGCCCCCTCCTCCACCGAGCCGCGGGTGATGTTGCGCACCATCGCCCGGCCGATCCCCACCGGATCGATGCCGTCGTGCTGGTAGAAGCGCCGGTCTTCGGCGGCGATGAAGGCGCGTTTGACCAGTAGGGGCATCTGGCCCGTGGCCACCTTCTCGCGGGTGGCGGGGCCGAGTTTCTGGAGCACCTGGCCATCGGCCGAGAGCACCGTGATCGTGCCGGGGCGGTTGAAGCTGCTGATCCGCTCCACATCGGGCAACATCCCGTCGATGGAACGCACCAGGTGGCCCTGGCCCACCGCCGCCAGAGCGCCTGTGCCGGCCGCCAGCGCACCCAGCAGCAGCAGTTGGCGGCTGCGCTTGCTCACATCGTGGCGACCAGACTGCTGTGGCCGATCGCCAGGGCGGTGACCAGCATCCCCAGCACCAGAAACGGTTGGGCGCTGGCCTGGTACTTCACATCAAACGCCACCGGATCGCGCAACAGCCAGATGTCCTGGAAGGTGATCTGAGGAACGATCAGCAGCACCAGCAGCACGGCGGCGAAATGCTGGCCGATCGCGATCAGCACGCCCACCATCGCCAGCTGAAAAACGTTGATCATCCCGGCGCTGATCCAGCTGGCTCTTTGGATCCCGAAGACCACCGGCAGTGATTGCAACCCCAGGGCCCGATCCCCCTCCACGCTCTTGAAATCGTTCACCACCGCGATGCCGAGCCCCGCCAGGCTGTAGGCGAGGGTGAGCAGGGCGGTGGTCCAGGTGAGCTGGCCGAACAGGGCCTGGCCCGCCCACCAGGGCAGGGCGATGTAGCTGGCGCCGAGGGCGTAGTTGCCCAGCCAGCCGTTCTGCTTGAGCTTCAGCGGCGGAGCCGAATAGATGTAGCTCACCAGTGAGCCCCCCAGGGCCAGCAGCAGCAACACCGGCGTGCTGTGGCCGGCCCATAGGTCAAGCCCCCAGGCCACCGCCAGGCCGGCGAGCAGCAGCACCCAGATCTGCAGCTTCACCGCCCCCAGGCTCACGGCGCCGGAGGGGATGGGCCGGTAGGGCTCGTTGATCGCGTCGATCTCTCGGTCGTAGTAGTCGTTGATCGTCTGGGTGTAGCCGGCCAGCAGCGGACCGCTCATGAGCATGCAGGCGATGGCGGCGCCTACCTGGCCCAGGGACCAGTCGAAACGCCCGGAGGCCGCCGCCCCGCAGATCACACCCCAGATCAAGGGGATCCAGGTGACCGGCTTCATCAGCTGCAGATGCAGCTTCCAGGCGCTGCTGGTGCCGCTCGCCCCCTTCATGCCGAGGAGCTGGCGGGCGCCGCCGCCACTGGAGGTGGGCTCTTGGGAGTCGCTCACCTCAGGCGGGGGTGATCTCGTCGTCGAAGAACCAGCCGCTGCTGCCGTCGCTCAGCTCGATCACGACGCCGACACCGCTGCCGTCGGTCATCTTGTAGCCGCTCACGGTGCCCGTGGCGTCGGTGCGCAGCAGTTCCACCATCCCGGCGGGAATGCGGTCACGCACCCGTGTGACCTTCACCCGGGAGCCGATCTGGACCGTGCCGGAGGTGGCAGCCTGGGACATGGCCAGCGCGACGGGAAGGAAGCGCAACACTAACAGTCACCTCCGGCCAAGCCCGATGGTTGCCAAGCGCATCATTCCCTGCCTCGACGTCGCCGCTGGACGGGTGGTCAAGGGAGTCAATTTCGTCGAGCTCAGGGATGCGGGCGATCCGGTGGAGCTGGCCTGCCGTTACGACGGCTCCGGCGCCGATGAGCTGGTGTTCCTCGACATCGCCGCCAGCCACCAGGGGCGCGGCACCCTGGTGGAGCTGGTGCGGCGCACCGCCGAGGCGGTCACGATTCCCTTCACCGTGGGAGGCGGCATCCGCTCGGTGGAGGGCATCACCGAGCTGCTGCGCGCCGGCGCCGACAAGGTGAGCCTCAACTCCTCCGCCGTGGCCGATCCCGAGCTGGTGAGCCGAGGGGCCGAGCGCTTCGGCTGCCAGTGCATCGTGGTGGCGATCGACGCCCGCCGCCGCCCGGGCGGCTGGGATGTGTTCGTCAAGGGGGGGCGGGAGAACACCGGCCTCGATGCCCTGGACTGGGCGCGGCGGGTGGTGGAGCTCGGGGCGGGCGAGATCCTGCTCACCTCGATGGATGGCGATGGCACCCAGGCGGGCTACGACCTGGCGCTCACCGCCGCGGTGGCGTCGGCCGTGGAGGTGCCCGTGATCGCCTCCGGAGGTGCCGGCTGCATCGATCACATCGCCGAAGCCCTGGGGCCTGGCCAGGCCTCGGCGGCCCTGCTGGCCTCCCTGCTCCACGACGGCGTGCTGACCGTGGGGGAGATCAAGGCCGACCTGATCGGACGGGGGCTGGAGATCCGCCCGCTGCAGCGGCCCTGAGCCCTGATGGCCCCGTCGGCCCTTCGGAGCTGTAATGCCTAGTTACATTATGCGTAACAGTCTGAGAAATCCCTTGCCGCCCCTGGCCCCGCCCCTGGCCACCGCCTTGGCTCTGCTGATGGTGGCCACGGTGCTGGCGCTGGTGGCCTGGGCCCTTCAACTGATGCAGGCCGCCAATGACCGCAAGGAGTTCGCCCTGATGCTCGCCGGCTGCATGGTCTGCTCCGCCGCCGTGGGCCTGGCCACCGTGATGGTGATCACCCTTTCGGGCCCCCATGGTCTGCTCGCCGCCCGCCCCCAGGGTCTTCCCAGCGAGGGGGACGCTGGGATCAGTCTCGATGCGATCGCCTTGCCCTGGGATCAATGGGTCGTTGATCAAACACCTGGGGAGGAGCGTTCCGGCTGGGAGCGCTCCCGCCGCCCGGCTGATCCGCTCAGCTGAAACGCCCGTGAAACCTGGCGATCCCGCCGCGGTGCGCGAGCTGTTCGAAGCGCTCGCCCCCCGCTACGACCGGCTCAACGACCTGTTCAGCCTCGGGCTGCACCGGCTCTGGAAGCGCCAGGCGATCGCCTGGCTGCAGCCACGGCCCGGCCAGCGGCTGCTCGATCTCTGCTGCGGCACCGGTGATCTGGCCCTGCTGCTGGCGGCCAGGGTGCGTCCCGCTGGCCGGGTGCTGGGGCTCGATGCGGCCGCCGCTCCCCTGGAGCTGGCCCGTCGCCGCGCCGCCGCCCAGCCCTGGTTGCCCCTGGAGTGGCACCAGGCCGATGCCCTGGCCACCGGCCTGAATCGCGCCAGCGCTGATGGGGCGGTGATGGCCTTCGGGCTGCGCAACCTCAGCGATCCCGCCGCGGGCCTGGCGGAGCTGCGGCGCGTGCTCAAACCGGGCGCGCGCGCAGCGGTGCTGGACTTCAACCGGCCCAGCACTCCGGCGGTCGCGGCCCTGCAGCGCCAGGCCCTGCGGCGGCTGGTGGTGCCCACGGCCGAGCGCTTCGGGCTGCGGGAGCACTTCGCCTACCTGGAACCCAGCCTGGAGCGCTTCCCCAGCGGGCCTGAGCAGGAGCGGCTGGCCAGAGCGGCCGGATTCGCCCAGGCCCGTCACCGCCCCCTCGCGGGGGGGCTGATGGGGCTGCTGGAGCTGGTGGCCTGAGGCCGGGACAGGGTGACGGTTAAAAACCTGGTATGCAGTATCTGATACCTAGGCTGTGGCAAATGGAATGGATTCTGCTTAAAAGATGTCGATTGAGGCCCGAGGCGTGGAGAACTTCCACATCCAACCGATCATCGACCTGGCGTCTGGCCGTGTCTGCGGCGGCGAAGTGCTGTGGCGACCCGATGATCATCCCCCCGGCCCTGAAGAGCTGACGGCCCTGGAGGAAGATCCCTCCCTCAACCTTTCGGTCACCCAGGATTCGTTCATCTTTGCCCTCAACCAGCTGGATCGGATTCAGTCCTCCGGCATCTGGCTGTCGGTCAACCTCTCCTGTCGCTTCATCGGCTCGGGCCGGATGTTCTTCCGGCCCATTTCCCGCGCCCTCCCCGACCTCGACAACCTGCGCCGCAAGGTGGGCAAGCGTCTGGTGGTGGAGGTCACAGAGCGGGGCATTGCGGGCCACGAGGAATCGGCCTTCATCAATGAACTCACCGGGCTGCACACCATCGCCGTGGATGATTTCGGCACGGGTGATGCTCCCCTCTCCCACATGCTGTCTCTTAAATTCAGCAAGGTGAAGGTGGATCGCTCGATCATCTCCGGCATCGACTCCGACAGCTACCGCCAACGGTTCCTGCAGTGGTTGCTGGCAGGCTGCCATGCCATCGGCGTGGACGTCTGCGCCGAAGGGGTCGAAACCGAATCCGAGGCCGCCTTCCTGCGCCGGATCGGTGTGGACCAGGCCCAGGGCTGGCTCTGGAGCAAGGCCATCCCCGCCGAGCAATTCGAAACCCTCACGGTGCCGATGGAGTCGGTGACCCAGTCCCTCGGGCGCATCCTCAACGCCTCCTGAGCGGCGGTCTGGGATCATCGGGATCGACCAGGGCGATCCCAGAACGGCGCGGGCGATGCATTTCCAGGACATCATTTCCACCCTGAATCGCTTCTGGGCCGATCAGGGCTGCCTGTTGCTGCAGCCCTACGACACCGAGAAGGGGGCCGGCACCATGAGCCCCCACACGGTGCTGCGGGCGATCGGGCCGGAGCCCTGGGCGGTGGCCTACCCAGAGCCCTGCCGGCGCCCCACCGATGGCCGCTACGGCGACAACCCCAACCGCGCCCAGCACTACTTCCAGTACCAGGTGCTGATCAAGCCCTCCCCCGACGGCATCCAGGAGACCTACCTGGCGTCCCTCGAAGCCCTGGGCATCCGCGCCGCTGACCATGACATCCGCTTCGTGGAGGACAACTGGGAATCCCCCACCCTCGGCGCCTGGGGTGTGGGTTGGGAGGTTTGGCTCGATGGCATGGAGGTGACCCAGTTCACCTATTTCCAGCAATGCGGTGGCCTCGATTGCCGGCCGGTGTCGATCGAGATCACCTACGGCCTCGAACGCCTCGCCATGTACCTCCAGGACGTGGAGAGCATCTGGGAGTTGAGCTGGAACGGCGAGCGCACCTACGGCGACATCTGGTTGCCCTTTGAGAAGGGTCAGTGCACCTACAACTTCGAAGCCTCCAGCGCCGAGCGTCTTCTGCAGCTGTTTGCGCTCTATGAGGCCGAGGCCGCTGAGCTGGTGGAGCGCCGCCTGCCAGCGCCCGCCCTCGATTACGTGCTCAAGTGCAGCCACACCTTCAACCTGCTGGAAGCCAGAGGGGTGATCTCGGTCACCGAGCGCACCGCCACCATCGCCCGCATCCGGCACCTGGCCCGGCAGGTGGCTGAAGCCTGGTTGCTGGAGCGCGAGGCCCTGGGCTTCCCCTTGCTCAAGACCCCTGCGGTGCCGGCGTGATCAAGCGGATTCTGCTGCTGCTGGTGGTGGCCGCCGGCAGTTTCCAGGGGGGACGCCTCACCGAGCGAGCCGTGGGCCCCTGCCGCATCCGGCCCGTGGCCGCCCTGCTGGCCCCGTTGATCGGCCAGAAGATGCCCAGCCCCCAGCTCTGTGATCTGATGCTCAAGTTGCCCAGCCCCTGAGGGCTCAGGGGGCCACCGGCAGGGCCGGGGCATCGAGGGTGTTGCTGCACAGATCAATCACGATCCGCTGGCCCACCGATTTCGGATCCGGCGGCGCCCAGGCCTCCCAGTCTCCATCGATGCGCCAGGTCTGGCGCAGGCTCTCGCACTGCACCGCCACCGCCGTCGCCCCGGCCCGACGCACCCCCAGATCGGCCACGGCCGGCTTCACCAGGGTGATGCGCACCCCGCCCGGGTGCAGCCGCCAGCCGGCCCAATCCACCTCCGTGCTCCCGAAGCGGCGCCAGCGGGCCCGGCCCGACTGCTCCCGCAGGCTGAGCTCGGCCCGGTCCCGGCGCTCGGCCGGGCTCAACAGCAAGGCGGCGGCGGCGGTCTGCTCCCCTGTGCCGGCAGGCGGCGCCGGAACGGCGGGCCCCTGGGGGCGCGGCGGTGCGGGCGATTCAGGTCGGCGGCCCGGGCCCAGCGGCAGCTTCAGCCAGCCGCCCACCGGCAGGGCCTCGGCCCGCAGGCCCGGGTTGAGCCGCTGCAGGGCTTCCACCGTGGTGCTGCTGCGGTTGGCGAGCGCCTCAAGGGTGTCGCCGGAGCGGATCAGTACCCCCGGCCCCGCTGGTGGCAGCTTCAGCCGCTGACCCACGATCAGTTGGTTGGCGTCCTTGAGCTGGTTGATCTCGATCAGCCCGTCGACGCTGACGCCATGGCGCTGGGCGATGGCGTCGAGGGTGTCGCCGTCGCGCACCGTGATCGAGCGGGTTGTCGGGACGTTCTGGGCCAGGGACTGAGCCTGGAGCGGTGCCTGGCTGAGCCCTGTGCTCACGCAGGCCGCCAGCAGCAGGCCAAAAACCACGGCGGAGGCGCGCACGGGCTTGGGGAAACACACGGGACGGTGGCCGAACCCTAGGGGAAGCCCCTGGGAATCCTGGGACGGTATCGCCTGCTTTACCCATGCCTGCCGTTGTGGTGGCCTTGGCCCTGGTGGCCCTCAGCCTGGGGGTGGTGCCGCTGGCGGATCCCGTCCGCTGGCTGGCTCTTGTGCCCCTGATCGCCTGGGCGGGTTGGTTGAGCCAGCGCCGTGCCTGGGGCCTGCGCCAGCGGGCCCTGCTGCTGTCGCTTCTGCCGCTGCTGCTGCTCTGGGGGCTGATCCACCAGAGCCACCCCGGCCCGGCCGATCCCAGCCGGCTGGTGGGGGCGGCCCCGATCGCCGTGCTGGAAGGGCGCCTGGCGGCCGATCCCCAACCCCTCAGCACTGGCGAGGGCTGCCGGGCTGTGCTCGAGCAGGCCGGTGGCGCCACGGAACTGCGCTTTTCCACCTGCACTGGTCTGCGCCAGGGTTGGCGCCTGCGGGTCAGCGGCGCCCTCAGACGGCCCGCCTCGGGGCCCCATCCCCTGCTCAGCAGTGCTGCCGAGCGACTTGCCCGCCAGGGCATCTGGAGCCAGATGCGTGTGGCGTCGGTGGAGGTGCTGGAGCGGCCGGCGACGCCGGTGGCCGACCTGCGCCGGCGCATGGCTGAGGCCCTGCTGGAGCGAGGCGGGCCCGACAAGGGCGGGGTGCTGGCGGCCCTGGTGCTGGGCAGCGCCGTGGTGCCCGTGCCGCTCGCCGTGCGCGAGGCCTTTCGGGTCGCCGGCCTCTCCCACGCCCTCGCCGCCAGTGGCTTCCATCTCACCGTCTTGCTCGGGGCGGTGATGGTGCTGGGGCGGCGCTCCCCCCGGCTGATCCGCTGGACCCTGGCCGGCGGGGCGATGCTGCTGTTTCTGCTGCTGGCGGGACCCCAGCCCTCGGTGGTGCGGGCCGTGCTGATGGGGGCCGTGGCCTTTGCGGTGCTGGAGAGCGGCCAGCGCGGCCGGCCCCTGGGGGTGCTCCTGCTGACCGTGCTGCTGATGCTGCTGGTGCAGCCCCTTTGGCTGCTGGATGTGGGCTTCCAGCTCTCGGTGGCCGCCACCGCCGGGCTGATGCTCACCTCCCGCGACCTGGAAACCGCGCTCGGGCGGCGATTGGCCTTCTGCGCTGCTTCCCCCTGGGCGCGCCGGCTGGCGGGTGGTCTGGCGGCGGGGCTGGCGGTGCCCCTGGCGGCCTCCCTCTGGACCCTGCCGCTGCAGTTGCTGCACTTCGGCAGCGTGCCGCTCTGGGCCGTGCCCTCGAATCTGGTGGTCTCACCGTTGCTGACGCCCCTCACCCTCGGGGCGATGGCGATGGCGCTCCTGGCGGTGCTGGCGCCGCCGCTGCTCGCTCTGCTGGCCTGGCCCTTCGTGACTCTCACCGGCGTGCTGCTGGCGATCACCCGCTGGTTTGCCGCCCTGCCGATGGCCCAATGGCAGCTGGGGAGGCCCAGCGCAGTGCTGGTGCTGCTGTTCAGCCTGGGCCTGCTGCCGCTGCTGGTGGTTTCTTTGGGTCGCTGGCACCGGGGGCGAGCCTGGGGGGCGGCGTTGATCGCCCTGACGAGCGTGGTGCACCTGGCCCAGATCAGCGGAAACCAGATCCTGTTGGTGCACCAGGGGGCGGGGGATCTGCTGCTGGCCACCCACCGCGGGCGCGGTGCCCTGGTGAGCACTCGCAGCGATGGCCTCAGCTGCAGCCGCGCCCGTCAGCTGGCCCTGGGCCTCGGTCTGCAGCGCTACGACTGGGTGCTCGTGAGTGATCCGGTGGCGCCGGCCGATCCGGGCTGCTGGCGCGCGCTTTCACCCCTGGTGCTCAGCTCCGGTGGGCAGCGCTTGCCACTGGCGCCGGGCCAACGGCTGGAAAGTCCCGGGCTCAGCCTGGAGGCGCTGGCGGCCGGCGGCCTGGCCCTGCGGCTGCAGGTGGGGGAGCACCTCTGGGTGCTGCTGCCGGATCGCCAGTCGCTGTGGTCATGGCAGCAGGCGGCTGTCGGCGGCCAGCCACGGCTGGCGGGCCTGTGGCTGGGCTTTCGGCCCCGCCGGGCCGAGCGGATCTGGCTGGCGTCGCTGGCCCCTCCGCGGTTGTGGCTGAGCGGACGGGCCCCGCCGGGGGCGGGGTCGCTGCCCAGGGGCTGGTTCGCGAGCGGGGAGAGCGGTTCCCTGCAGGGTCAGGCGGGCTGAGCTTGTTGCTGGATCAGCGCACCCAGGGCCGATGTCTACAGTGCCCTCGGCCTGCGGGCCGGCGCGGCGTTGCGGTTCTTGCATCGCGGTGGTCTGGAGAGGTGGCTGAGTGGTCGAAAGCGAACGACTCGAAATCGTTTGAAGGGAAACCTTCCGTGGGTTCGAATCCCACCCTCTCCGTTTTGATCCATCCGCTTTGATCCATCTGCGCAAGGAGGGGTGGCCAGCTGGATGGAGAGCTGGCTGGGACCGTCTCAGGCACCGCTGATCGCGAACGGCTCGCCGATGCCGATTGAGCGACCTCAAGAAGATGCGTATGTGAGGCATCTATGCTGCATCCTTGGGCGGTGCTTGCTTGAACTTGGATGAAGGCCTGGATCCGGCGCGGTTCCCCCGCCGCCTGGAGCTGGAGATCTCCGCAGAGGCCATGGAACTCCTGGTCGAGCTGGCGCAGCGCACGGGCCGCTCGATCAATGAAGTCGCCCTGGAGATGCTTGACGGGCAGATTCGTCGCTTGCAGGGTGATTGAGCGCAGAGAGATCCACTGGCCTGCTTGTTGGGCGTCGATCGGGGTGACGATCACCCTTGGGGCGCCAGGTCGAGCGCGCCCACTCCGATCGGCCCAAGCAGGCGGCCGGGCGCCCTCAGAGGTGGCATGGTCCCGGTGCCCAGCTGTGCGGCGACCCATGGCTGGACGCAGCCCAGCGAGGGCGGCGAGGCGACATGTTCTGCTGAACCCGGCTTCTGTTGAGGCCTTCTCAGTTCAGGCCCGTTCAGTTGATGGCCGTTCAGCGGCCTGAGCTTGGACCGATCAAAGCCCGGACCAGGGGCGAGCAGGGAACAGCGGGCGGCCCTGGTTGGTTCCGCTCGATGACGATCAACATCGAACCCATGCCGCCCGTTCATCAATCTCAATCATGGGGCTTCGGTTCTCCTATCCCTGCCAAGGCTTGCGACGGTCGATTGACCTTGGGTCTGGGCCGATGGAACTGGGTGGAACGCGCTCGGGTGGTCGCTGGGCGCCGACTGGATCGATGCCCGCCCGCCCACAGGCTTGGCGGTGCTGCCGCGCCGGGTGATCCGTTGTCACACTTGCGTTTAAGCAGGACTGAGGTAGCGGGCTTAGGGTGAAGCCAGCGGGCTTTGGGACGTTGAAAGTTACCCACTACAACGACGAGCACCTCATCGGCCTGTCTTCCGAAGAGGCCGCCCTGTTCGTGGATGTCTGTCATGCGGCGATCTTTTCGGATTTCATGCCCCAGGATCCCGAGACCCAGAACCGCCTGATGTTGCTGCTGGGTCAGGTTCAGATCGGTCTGCTGCCCACCGCCCAGCAGTACTGGGAGCAGAAGCGCGCCTCGGCCACCTCTTCCCCCTCTTCGATGCCCTGAGGGGCCGTGGGCCTGGCGTGGGTCGAGAGCCCCCTGGTCCACGATCATCAGCGCCGCCTGGGCGCGAGCCACTTCCCCGCTCAGCCTGTTGAGCCGCTTGAGGTCGCTGAGTTGGGCTCTGTCTTGAGGGGCAGGTTCTGGCCCGCCCGACACTCAGGAGTGGAACAACAGCACCAGGCCTTTGGTGAGCTGATGGAACTCCCGTTCCTCGCGGCTGAGGTCGAGGCCCACCTGCAGCCCCTCCTTGAGGGCATCGTCGAAGGGCGGTGAGGCGGGCGCCTTGCCCGCGCGCCAGAGCGCAGCGATGCCCACCGGAGTGGCATGCCAGCTGAAACAGGCCGTCGTGCCGATCGACGGCTCCTTCAGGGCGTCTTCTAGCAGCTCGCGGATCGGCATGGCCTGACGGAATTGCCGACAGCATCGGAATCTCTGGGCTGGCCGGCAATCAGCTGAGAGCTTTCGTGACGTCCGCCCATGCAGTGGTGCCGCCTACGGTGCGCCCATGCACCGCCTTCCTGCTCCGATCGCCCTCGTGCATGAGTGGTTCACCCCCCGCTCAGTGGGGGGATCAGAGCAGGTGGTGCGGGCCCTCGATCCGGTGCTTCAACCGGACCTGTTCGCCCTGGTGGATGGGGAGAGCCGGCGCCACGACAGCTGGCTGGCGGGCCGCCGCATCCGTACCAGCTTCATCCAGCAGCTGCCCTGGGGCATCAGCCATGTGCAGCAGTACCTGCCCTTGCTCCCCCTGGCGATCGAGCAGCTCGATCTGGCCGGCTACCCCCTGGTGGTAAGCAGCAACCATCTGGTGGCCAAAGGGGTGCTCACCGGCCCCGACCAACTGCACGTGAGTTATGTGCATACCCCCGTGCGCTACGCCTGGGACCAGATGCACCCCTACCTGGCCAGCTCCGCCCTGGCCCGCAGCCCCCTGGGGCCGCTGATCCGCTGGCAGTTGCACCGGTTGCGCCTCTGGGACACGCTCAGCAGCGGCCGGGTTGATGTCTTCGTGGCCAACTCCCGCTTCACGGCCCGTCGCATCCGCCGTTACTGGCGGCGCGAGAGCGTGGTGGTGCCGCCGCCGGTGAACCTCTCCCGTTTCAGCCACGGGGGGCCCCGCGACGATTTCTATCTCTCGCTCTGCCGCCTGGTGCCCTACAAGCGGGTGGATCTGGTGATCGAGTCCTTCAACCGCCTCGCCCTGCCGCTGCTGGTGGTCGGCGATGGCCCCGAGCGGCGGCGGCTTGAGGCGATCGCGGGCCCCACGGTGCGGCTGCTGGGGCGCCGCAGTGAGGCGGAGGTGAATGAGCTCATGGGGCGCTGCCGCGCCTACGTCTACGCCGGACTCGAGGATTTCGGCATTGCCCCGGTGGAGGCCATGGCGGCCGGCGCCCCGGTGATCGGGCTTGGCCAGGGGGGCCTGCTGGACAGCGTGCGCTGCCTGCGCAGCGGCGTGCCAGGCCCCACCGGTCTGCTGTTCCCCGAGCAGACCGTGGCCTCACTTGAGGCGGCCGTCGCCCAGTTCCACGACCAGCAGCTCTGGCGGCGCTTCTCCAGCGAGGCCCTGCGCCAGTGGGCCGAGCGTTTCGCCCCCGAGCGATTCCAGGAAAGGATGCTCACCGTGCTCGAGCGCAGCTGGGGGCAGCACCAGCGCCGGCTGTCCCATGACAGCCGACCGGGCGCTGTGCCTCTGGCTTGAGTGACCCTGGCGATTGGATCGGCGCACCAGGAGATCATTGAATATCAGTCATGGCTGACAGCACGCTGAGCCCCACCTCCCGCCGCCTGGGCGATCGCGCTGGTGAACTCTTTCTGGTGGATCTTGATCATCAGCGCCGCACCACAGGGCCCACGGCTCAGGATCTGATCGACGCCCAGGCCAAGGGCTCTCGGGTGCTCAAGCGCAGCGGTGATCTGGTCTTCGCTGCCCTGGTGCTGACGCTCGGATCCCCCGTGCTCCTGGCCCTGGCGGTGATCGTGAAGCTGAGTTCCCGCGGGCCGGTGTTCTACGTGCAGCAGAGGGTGGGCCGCGGCTATCGCAGTTTCGGCTGCATCAAGTTCCGCACGATGCGCAAGGACGCCGATCGAATCCTGCCTGAACTTCTGAAGCGCTCGCCGGAATTGGAGGCCGAATTCAGGAACGATTTCAAGCTCAAGGATGATCCTCGCATCACCCGAATCGGCAAATTTCTGCGCCGTTCCAGCCTCGATGAACTACCTCAGTTCCTGAATGTGTTGCGTGGTGAGATGAGCGTGGTCGGCCCTCGCCCCATCGTCCGCGCTGAACTCAAGCGCTACGGCCTGCAGATGGATGAGGTGCTGGCGGTACGCCCCGGCCTCACCGGCCTCTGGCAGGTGTCGGGCCGCAACAACCTCAGCTACAAAACCCGGGTGAGCCTCGATCTTCGTTATGCACGCCGGCGCACGCTGGCGATGGATCTGGGCATCATTCTGTGCACCATCGGCGTGATCCTGTTTCCCCGCGATCGCGGCGCCTACTGAGCCAGCGTCAAGCTGCCCAGCTGCCCAGCTCCAGCGGCCTGGAGTCCAGCGGGCAACGCCATAGCCAGCGCAACCGCCACCGCCAGGCCCACCGCCAGCCAAAGTCCCTCCTGCGTTCGGCTGAGCGCCAGGATGCGCCGGACCCCCGTGGCCGATACCGGCCCCAGGCCAGCCCCCAGCACGGGTTTGCTCACCCACTGGCCGCCATAGCTGTTGGCTCCCCCTAGTTGCTGTCCGGTTGCATGGGCGTAGGCCGCCTGGGAGACCCCCGCATTCGGGGAGGGGTCGGGCGCCCCGTCCGCCCGTGCCTGACGCAGCAGCCCCAGGGGGTGCCCCTGCAGCAACCCCAGCCCCAGGGCCACCAGCCGGCAAGGCAGCCAGGTGAGTCCATCGTCGAGCCTCGCCCCGGCCGTGCCCAGCCAGCGCAGGCGGCCGCGGCGGTAGCCCAGCATCGAATCGAGGGTGCTGGCGGCCTTGAAGGCCCAGGCCAGTGCCAACGGTCCTGGCCCCCCCAGGGGCCAGAGCAGCGCCCCCAGCAGCATCCAGAACAGGGGGCCGAACAGTCCATCAACAGCGTTTTCAGCGGCGGTCTCCGCCGCCGCCCGCAGGATGTCCGGCTCAGAGAGGCCCTCCACATCGCGGCCCACGATCCAGCCCAGGCGTTCGCGGGCCTGCTCCATCTCGCCTCTGTCCAGGGCGGTCAGCACACCCTCCACCGCCTGCTCAAGGCTGCGGCCCGCCAGGGCACTGGCCAGGGCGATCAGCAACAGCGGCAGCCCAAGAAGCGGCAGCGCCAGCGCCAGGCCTTCCACCGCCAGGCCCGCAGCGGCACTTCCCCCCACCAGCAGCAGGGTGATCAGCAGCCCCGCCAGCCGCAGGGCACCGGGCCGGTCGCCGGCCCAGGCCTCGGCCCGGCGCCGCAGGCCCGTGATCACCCAGCCCATCACCTGCACCGGATGCAGCCAGTGGCGCGGGTCCCCCAGCAGGCGATCGAGGCCACAGGCCAGGGTGACCAGCCACCAGCTCAGCAGCCAGCTCACCGCTGCCGCCGTGACGGCGGGGTCGGGGCTGGTGGCCATCACGCCAGCTGCGGGCTCCAGCGGCGATGGAGCAGAAGGGCGGCGAGCACGAAGGCCGCCAGAACGATCGGCAGAGCTCGCTCCAGACCCGCAGCCTGACTGAGAGCACCTATCGCCAGGGTGCCCAGCAGCCCCCCCAGGGCCCCGGAGCGCTCCAGCACCTGCCAGCGCACGGCCACCGCCCCCAACGGGGCCAGCCCGTCGATCAGGTGGCCGTCGCTGGCGGCCGCCAGCAGGCCCATCGGCAGGAACATCAGCACCGCCCCCCACCCAGGCAGCGCCTGGGTGGCCGCCAGCAGCAGGGCGATCAGCAGATAGGGCAACCCTGGAAGCAGCCGCGGTCGCCAGGGGGTGGCCCCCAGGGTGCGACCGAGTCCGTAGGCGGTCAGCACCATGCCGAAATCGAAGCAGTTGCCGGCGCCCACCTTGCGCACCCACAGCGCCAGCAGGGCGAACAGGCTGCCGAACAGCACCCCCTGCAGGAGGCTGCGGAGCTCGAATCCACCCTTGGACAGCGGCACCGGCGCTGGGGTCGCGGCCCCAACGCCGGTGCGACCGGAGGCCCAGGCCAGGGGCAACAGGGGCAGCAGCAGCAGCAGGGCATTGGCGTACTGGGCGACGGCCTTGCCGATCGGGAACAGCACACCGGTGAGCAAGGTGCCGAGCAGATGACCGAGGGATCCCCCGAGGCGCAACTGCTCCATCGGCACCTGCGAGCGGCTGAGCAGGGTCTGCTGCAGGGGCAGTCGACTCATCTGAGCGCCGAGGCCGAACAGCAGCACCGCGAGCAGCGGCCAGAGCACCGAGGGGCCGGTGACTTTCAGGCTGACCGCGAGCAGCAGCAGTGCACTGACCAGCTGCAGGCCATACCCCTCCTTGGCCTTCAGGGGCAGGGGCAGCAGGGCCGGCAAGGCTCCGAGCGCAGGCAGCAGGCTGTTGATCAACGGGGAGGGGCTGAGCCCGCTCACCAACCAGCCGGTGGAGGCCACCGTGAGGGCCCCACCGGCCTGGGCACTGCCCCAGGCCAGGGAGGGAATCAGGCCGCCCATGGCACCACGCAATCGCAACCAGTTTGCCCCCGGGCGTCGATCGATGCGGCCCGTTGCGCCCTGATCAGGCGGCCTTGAGCCAGCTGAACATCGCCCGCAGGCCGGTGCCCACCTTCTCGATCGGGTGCTGGCTGTCCCGCTCGCGGATGCGGGTCATCTCGGGTTTGCCGGCGTCGCATTCCGCCACGAAGTTACGGGCGAAGGTGCCGTCCTGGATGTCGGTGAGGATCCGCTTCATTTCCGCCTTGGTGTCGGCGGTGATCAGGCGAGGACCACTCACGTAGTCGCCGTATTCGGCGGTGTTGGAGATCGAATCGCGCATGGCGGTGAGACCGCCCTTGACCATCAGATCAACAATGAGTTTCACCTCGTGCAGGCACTCGAAGTAGGCCAGCTCAGGCTGGTAGCCCGCCTCCACCAGGGTTTCGAAGCCGGCCTTCACCAATTCGCTCAGGCCACCGCAGAGCACGGCCTGCTCGCCGAAGAGGTCGGTTTCGGTTTCTTCCTTGAAGTTGGTTTCCAGGATCCCGGCACGGGTGCCGCCGATCGCCTTGGCGTAGGCCATCGCCAGGGCGCGGGCGTGGCCGGAGGCGTCCTGCTCGATCGCAAACAGGGCCGGCACCCCCTGGCCGTTCTGGTACTCCCAGCGCACGGTGTGGCCCGGGCCCTTGGGGGCGATCATCACCACATCCACATCGGCGGGGGGCTGAATCAGCCCGAAGCGGATGTTGAAGCCATGGGCGAAGCTCAGCACCTTGCCGGCGCTGAGGTGGGGCGCGATCTCGGCGTCGTAGACCTTCTTCTGGAATTCATCGGGCAGCAGCACCATGATCCAGTCGGCCTTGGCGCAGGCGTCGGCCACGCTCAGCACCTCAAGGCCATCGGCCTTGGCCTTCTCGGCCGAACGGCTGCCTTCGTAGAGGCCCACCACCACGGCCACGCCACTGTCCTTGAGGTTGAGGGCGTGGGCGTGGCCCTGGGAGCCGTAGCCGATGATCGCCACCGTCTTGCCGTTCAGCAGGCTGAGATCGGCGTCGGAGTCGTAGAAGAGCTGGGCCATTCCGGGCGGCGGCAGGGGGGGCAGGGCAAGCGGAGAGCTTACGAAAGCGCCTGTTCCTGTTTCCGCGAGCCCGCCTCGGATCAGGGGACCGGGCCGCGGATCCCCACCTGGCGGGCTTCAGGCGTCGGTGGGGTGGGCGATCACCCGGTCGATCAGGCCGTAGTCCTTGGCTTCGGCAGCGCTGAGGAAGTAGTCACGGTCAGTGTCCTTGGTGACTTTCTCCAGGCTCTGGCCGCACATGTCAGCCAACGATTGGTTGAGCATGTCCTTCATGCGCAGGATCTCGCGCGCCTCGATCTCGATGTCGCTGGCCTGGCGCTGACTGGTGCCCCCCAGGGGCTGGTGGATCATGATCCGGCTGTGGGGCAGGGCCAGGCGTTTGCCCTTGGTGCCCGCCGCCAGCAGGAAGGCCCCCATGGAGGCCGCCAGACCGACGCAGATCGTCACCACGTCGGATTTGACGTACTGGATCGTGTCGAAGATCGCCAGGCCGGCGGTGACCGATCCCCCCGGTGAATTGATGTACAGGTAGATGGGCTTGCTGTTGTCGTCGGAATCCAGATAGAGCATCTGGGCCACGAGACTGTTGGCGATCGAGTCGTTCACCTCGGAGCCCAGAAACAGGATCCGCTCCACCCCCAGGCGGGTGTAGATGTCGACCCAGCGCTCGTATTGGCTTCCGGGGAGGCGGTAGGGAACGCTGGGGGTGCCGATGGGCATGGCGGAAGCAGGAAAAGTTGAGGGAAGCGGGGCCGGTGGTGAGGAAGGGCTCAGAGCCCAGGAAGCGGGGCCGGCAGGCCCTTCAGGCTTGTGAGCACGCGGTCAATGAGGCCATACTCCACGGCCTCGGCGGCGGTGAGGTAGGTCATGCGGTCGGAATCCTTGGCGAGCTGCTCGGCGCTGCGGCCGGTGTTCTCAGACAGCATCTCCAGCATCGTGCGCTTGTTGTGCAGCACCTCGGTGGCCCGGATCTGGATGTCGGTGGCCTGGCCGCGGGCGCCGGAGCGGGGCTGGTGCAGCACGATCGAGGCATGGGGCAGGGCGGCCCGATGGCCCTTGGCGCCCGCCGAGAGGATCATCGCGGCGGTGCCCATGGCCTGGCCGATGCAGATGGTGTGCACCGGGGGCTTCACGTAGCGGATCGTGTCGCAGATGGCGAAGGCCTCGGTTTCGAAGCCGATCGCATCGCCGGAGTACCAGCTGGTGCCGGTGGAGTTGATGTAGAAGAAGATCGGCTTGTCCGGGTTGTCGAACTCCAGAAAAAGCAGCTGGGCGATGATCAGCTCGGTCACATCGACGCCCATCTGCCGCTTGGCATCGTCGTCGGAGAAGAGCGGCAACCCGAGGTAGACGATTCGTTCCTTGAGCAGCAGCGAGGGCAGATCCGGCGGCGGTGTGCGCATGACGGCCGAATCGCCGTAGTAGGGGGCCGACACCGACATAAAAGGGCTCACTCCAAAGCCTCTGCGCTGGAGCCTAGCGGGGGGGCGCGGGCTCCTGATCCCAGCGGGCGAAGACCATCCGACCCGAAGGGGTCTGCAGGGCACCGGTGACGGTCACCGGCAGGCGCTCGCCGATCCGCCCCCGGGCCGCTTCCACCACCACCATCGTGCCGTCGTCCAGGTAGCCCACGCCCTGCTCAGCCTCCTTGCCCTCGCGCACGATCTTGAGCTGCAGGGCATCCCCCGGCCGCACCTCGGGCCGCAGGGCGATCACCAGCTCGCTCAGGTTCATCACCTTGAGGTCCTGCACCTGGGCCACCTTGGCCAGGTTGTAGTCGGCGGTCAGCAGGGTGCCGCCGGTGTCGGCGGTCAGCTTGAGCAGCTTCTCGTCGGCGCCAATGCCCTCGTAGCGGGTGGAGTTGACCACCAGCCGGCGGCCGTAGCCCTTGCGCAGGTCGGCCAGCAGGATCAGGCCCCGCCGCCCCTTGCCCCGCTTTTCGTTGTTGCTCGAATCGGCCAGGGCCTGCAGCTCATCGATCACCGCCTGGGCCACGATCACCTGGCCCTCCAGCAGCCCCGACTCCAGCAGCCCGCGGATGCGACCGTCGATGATCACGCTGGTGTCGAGGATCTTGGCGCTGGCGGGCTGCAGCACCCCCTCAGCGATCAACAGCGCCTCGGTGCTGGACGGGTTGAACAGGCGCAGCAGGGTGCGGCCGTGCACCTCGGCGAGGTTGTAGCCCAGCACCCCGAAGAACACGTTGCTGAGCACCGCCGCCAGCGGTTTGACGAACACCACCTCCCAGGGGAGCGGCAGCAGCAGGATCGGCGCCAGCAGCAGGTTGGCCACCAGCAGCCCCAGGATCAGACCAACGGCTCGGCTCACCAGCAGGTCGGTGGGCATGCTGCGCACCTGGGCCATCAGCCGCCGCCGCAGCTGCTGGAAGAACAGACCCGCCAGCAGAGCGACGAAGGCTCCGAACCCCGCCAGCTCCCAGCGCAGCTTGGCGAGATCGCTGACCTGAATCAACAGGTTTTCGGGAAGCAGATCGACCCCCAGCCACCCCGTGGCCGCGCCGGAGATCAGGAACAGCACCAGGATCAAGGTGTCCACCATGGCCGGCTTGCGGCAGTCCAGCGCTCAGGCAGGCAGCATGCCGGAGGATGGCCGCTTTGACTCGGCCAGGTAACCGCACCTTGGGGCCAGCCCTTGCTCCAGCCTCGCAGCGCCTATCTCCACATCCCTTTTTGTCACAGGCGCTGCTTCTACTGTGATTTTGCTGTGGTGCCCCTGGGGGACCACGCTGACGGCGCCTCCTCCGGCTCGATCGCCGCCTATCTCGAACTGATCGAAGCGGAGATCGAAGGCTCCAGCGCCGGAGCGCCCCTGTCCACGGTGTACCTGGGGGGCGGCACCCCCTCGCTGCTCACCCCGGCCCAGGTGGGGCGGCTGCTGGCGGCCCTGGCGCGGCGGTTCCGGATCGCCCCGGGTGCCGAGATCAGCCTGGAGCTGGATCCCGCCAGCTTCGACCAGGGCCGCCTGGCGGGTTATCTGGCCGCTGGCGTCAATCGCGTCAGCCTCGGCGGCCAGAGCTTCGATGACACCGTGCTGGCACGCCTGGGCCGGCGCCATCGGCGTAGGGATCTGCTGGAGGCCGCCGGCTGGTTGCACCAGGCCCGATCAGCGGGGGCGCTGCGCAGCTGGAGCCTTGATCTGATCCAGGGGCTGCCGGAGCAGACCCTCGGCCTTTGGGGCCAGCAGCTGGAGCAGGCCCTGGCCCTGGCCCCCCCCCACCTCTCGATCTATGACCTGACCGTCGAGCCCGGCACCGTGTTCGAGCGCCTGCAGGCCAAAGGACAATTGCCCCTGCCCGATCCTGACCAGAGCGCCGATCTGATGGATCTGAGCGCCGAGCGGCTCAGGCGGGCCGGCTACGGCCACTACGAGATTTCCAACTACGCCCTTCCAGGCCACAGCGCGCGCCACAACCGCGTCTACTGGAGCGGTGCCGGCTGGTGGGGCTTCGGACTGGGGGCCACCTCCGCCCCCTACGGCCGGCGCCTGGCTCGCCCCCGCACCCGGGCGACCTACGCCACCTGGCTCAGGGAGCTCCAGGCCATGGCGGAGCCCCCGATCGACCTGAATCCCGCGGCGGCCGTCCCCCTGCCCTTCGATGAGCGCCTGCTGGTGGGCCTGCGCCGCCGGGAGGGGGTCGACATGGCCGAGCTCGCTGCCGAGCAGGGGCTGGGGCCCGAGGAGTTCGATCAGCTGCGCGTGCTCTGCGCGCCGTTCATCGAGCAAAACTTGTTGCGGATCGAGGGCCCCCGCTGGCGGCTGAGCGACCCGGCCGGCCTGGCCCTCAGCAATGGGGTGTTGCGGGAGCTGCTGGCCTGGTGGGAGCAGCGGGTTGCCGCTGCTGCTCCAGCCAGCCCCTGAGGGCCTCCACCGCCAGAGCGCGGCCCGGCAGCAGGGGCGGGCAGAAGGGGGGCTGGCTGGCGGTGAGGCCAAGCAGGTCGGCGGTGACGCGCACCTGAGCGTCGCAGTCATCGCCGGCGCCGATGCCGATCACGGGGATGGAGAGCTCCTGCCGCAGGGCGCCCGCCAGGGTGCCCGGCACGTGCTCCAGCACCAGGGCGAAGCAGCCGGCGGCCTCCAGGTCGAGGGCCGCTCGGCGCAGGCGCTCCTGGCTGATCGGGTCGTTGGCCTGGCGGCGATAGCCCAGGCGATGCACCGACTGGGGAGTCAGCCCCAGGTGGCCCATCACCGGAATGCCGCTGCGCACGAGCCGGTCCACCACGGCAACGGTTTCGCTCTCCCCCCCCTCCAGCTTCACGGCGGCGGCGGCGGTCTCCTTGAGCACCCGCCCGGCGGCCTCCACGGCCTGATCCAGGCCGCACTGATAGCTCAGAAAGGGCAGATCGCAGACCAGCAGCGGCTGCGTGGCCGACGGGGCGCCCAGGCCCCGGGCGACCGCGCGGGTGTGGTGGATCATCTCCGCGAGGGTCACCGGCAGGGTGGTGGCGTGCCCCAGCACCGTCATCGCCAGGGAGTCGCCCACCAGCACCACATCGGCGCCGGCCTCGAGCACCAGGGCGGCCGAGAGGGCGTCCCAGGCGGTCAGCACCGCGAAGCGCTGGCCGGCCTGCTTGCGCTTGATCAGTTCAGCGGGACGCAGGGGCACGGGCCAGGGGTGCGCAGGGGCCATTGCTAGCATCCCCATGACTCGGACCCACGCGGCTCAGACGCCCAAACCTGGTCAGACCCGGAAGGGAGCAGCCAAACGGGATGCTCGGGGCAGGCGTGGACTCCGGGTCACCCATTTGCTGTGACTGGCGCGCTGGCGGTGTGATCTCAGCCCACCCGCCCAAGGCGGGGCGCCAGGCTGGTTTCAGCGCTCGCCCAGATCCTTTTGCCGGTTGAGCAGGAAGGCCGGGATGGTGGCGCCGCGCAGATCCGATTCGTGGCTGGTGGAACCGGAGCTGCCCAGCGATGAAACGAAGCTGCTGATGGCCGACTCCGGGCGGTAGGTGTTGCCGGCATCGAAACCCGTAGCGATCACGGTGACGTGAATCTCGCCCTCAAGGCTTTCGTCGACCACCGCGCCAACGATGATGTTGGCCTCGGGATCAACCACGTCGTAGATCACCTCGGCGGCGCTGGTCATGTCCTCGAGGGTCATGTCCTTGCCGCCGCAGACGTTGATCACCACCCCCTTGGCGCCGTCGATGCGGGCCGCCTCCAGCAGGGGGCTGCTGATCGCCGCCTGGGCGGCCTCGGTGGCGCGGGAGCGGCCGGAGCCCACACCGAGGCCCAGCAGGGCGGTGCCCGCCTCGGCCATCACCGAGCGCACATCGGCGAAGTCGACGTTCACCAGGCCAGGCCTGGTGATGATGTCGCTGATGCCCTTGACGCCGCTGCGCAGCACGTCGTCGGCGGCACGGAAGGCCTCCTGCAACGGCGCACCGGCTATCGCCTCCCGCAGCCGGTCGTTGGGGATCACGATCAGGGTGTCCACATGTTCGGCCAGGCGGGCGATGCCCTCTTCGGCCTGGCGCATGCGCTTGCGGCCCTCGAAGCTGAACGGCTTGGTGACGATCGCCACCGTGAGGGCGCCGCATTCCTTGGCCACCTCCGCCAGGATCGGGGCGGCGCCCGTGCCGGTGCCGCCGCCCATGCCGGCGGCAATGAACACCAGATCGGCGCCCTGAAGGGTCTGGGCCAGTTCGGCGCGGGATTCCTCGGCCGCCTTCTGGCCGATCACCGGGTTGCCACCGGCGCCGAGCCCTCTGGTGAGTTTCTGACCCAGCTGAACCCGTTGCTGGGCGGCTGACTGGATCAGGGCCTGGGCGTCGGTGTTGAGCACCCGATAACTCAGCCCCTGGAGGTCGGAGGCGATCATGCGGTTGACCGCATTGCTGCCTCCACCGCCGACGCCGATGACCTCGATCCGCGCGGATTGGCTCGGAACGATGCCGTTGCTGCTGGCGGGGCTCAGGGACATCTCGGCGGGTACCGCAAAAAGAGGGCTGGGGACGGTCGGTAGTGACTTGGGGGGCTGTTCCATGGGGCGCACCGCTCCGAAGACCACGGGCAGCATTATGTCGGTGGAAGTCCCGATGGGTCTTCGTCTCCTGATACACCTTTGCCGGATTCCTTTTAACCGGTCACGGCCCCCCGCCGCCCAGGGGGCCAGCGGCGCTCAGTTCACCCAGGCCGGGCTGGGTCCCTTGCCGCCGCTGCCGTTGAAGGGGGCGGGCAGTCCCAGCTCCGGTTGGTCGGGGTTGCTCAGGTCGATGGACTGCAGTTTGAGGTGGCGCACCTTGGCGGGCAGTTCCTGGGACAGATGGCTGAGCACCTCCAAGCGGCGTTCCAGCTGGGCGTCGGGGGGACCCAGGCGGATCAACCCCAGGGAGGCGGTGCGCAGCCAAAGGGAGCCGCTGGGCTCGAAGCGCACCTCCAGCAGGGGGCTGCCCAGGTCATCGCGACGGGCCAACACCCGTCCGAGGACCGGGCGGTAGCGCTCCTGCCAGCCGACCACCGTGGTTCTGGAGGCCGGGCCGGCGCCACCGGCCCCCTGCTGCTGGCGCCGGCTCATCCAATTGCCGAAACGATCCACGTAGCCCAGCTCAAGCCCCCGGGGGGTTCTCCGTTCGGCCCGGGCCACCGCCTGGCGGTCCACCAGGGCGATGCGCAGCCGGGGCGGCAGCATCAGCCGGCTCACCTGGACGTTTTCCACCGGCAGGGCCTCCGCCAGTGCCGCCGTGATCGCCTGGGGACGCAGCTCCAGCAGCGGCACGGGGAATCGCAGCTGGGCGGCCTGGATCACCTGCTCGCGGCTCACCTGCTGGCTTCCGGAAACCTCCACCTGCTCCGGGCTCTGCAGGGTCCAGCCCTGGCGCAACAGCACCCAGCCCAGGCCGGCCGCGGCGGCGCTGAGCACCACCACTTGCCAGCTGTGGCGCAGCAGCTGGTTGCGCCGTTGCTGGCGCAGCTGGCGCCGCCGCTCGGCGCCGGCGGGGAGCACCTGGCGGGGTCCGGCGAGCTGGGACTCCGGCTTGGAACTCACAGTTCGCAGCGGGAGCGCGACATCAGATCGTGCATCCAGCGGCGGGCCCGCTCGGCGTCGGCGAAGGGGAGATCCTTCTGAAGACCGGAGCCCACCAGCCGCAGGCGGCAGCGGCCCTGGCTTTCCTCGGTGAGCGGCGCTTCGCCGGATCCCAGGGCGAGCAGCTCAACGAGCTCCAGCGACTTGATCGTGAAGCTGCCCTCCAGCTCCAGGTTGCCGGCGTGGAAACGGCTCCAGCTCAATTCACCATCGATCAGCCGGGCCGCGCCGCAGCCGTCGAGCTTGGCCAGCTCAGCCCCTTCCGCCCACTCCTGGAACAGCCGCTGGCGCCGTCGCTCCAGCCAGCCCAGGGCGGTGAGCAGCACAAACACCACCAGTAACGGCAACCACAGCAGTCCATGACTCATGCCGCGTTGGCCTCCATGTCTGGGCGCGTTCCGTTGGGCCATTCTCCCGCCAACTGCACGAGTTGGTGCACGAGCTCTTCCAGCGGCAGACCCGTGGCGGCCCAGAGCATCGGGTACATGCTCTGGTTGGTGAAACCGGGGAGGGTGTTGATCTCGTTGAGCCAGAGGGTGCCCCCACCAGCTTCGACAGCCCCTGAGTCGCCGCTCGTATCGCGGCCATTTTCTTCATAGAAGAAGTCGACCCTGGCCAGCCCCTCGGCCGCCACCGCCTGGCAGGCCTGGATCGCCAGCGCCCGGGCCCGCTCGCTCACCGCCGAAGGCACATCGGCGGGGATCACCGTGTGGCTGAGGCCCTCGGTGTATTTGGTGGTGTAGTCGTACCACTCGGCGTCGAAGCGGATTTCCCCCAGCACCGAGGCCCGCATCGTCTCGCGGCCGACCACGGCGCATTCGAGCTCGCGAGCCACGATCCCCTTTTCCACCACCAGGCGCCGGTCGTGGCGGGCGGCCTCCCGCAGGCCCTCCGCCAGCGTGGCGCGGTCGGTGGCCTTGCTGATGCCCACGGAGGAACCCAGGTTGGCGGGCTTGATGAAGCAGGGATAGCCGAGGCTGCCCTCCAGACGCTCCAGCAGGCCCCCCCGGCGCTGGGGGTCGTCGAGTTCGGCGGCCTGCACGCAGACGTAGGGCACCTGGGGCAGGCCGGCGGCGGCGAAGGCGGCCTTCATCGCCTGCTTGTCCATGCCCACGGCCGAGCCCAGCACCCCGGAGCCCACGAACGGCACCTGCATCAGGGTGAACAGCCCCTGGATCGTGCCGTCCTCGCCGTTGGGTCCATGCAGCACCGGAAACCACACATCCACATCAAGGGCACCCGGCGGCAGCCCCTGGAAGCCCGGGCGCACCGGCGTGGCCGGCAGCTCCTCGGCGGTGGGGGGGCAGCCGGAAGCCAGCACGGCATCGGCGACGGCGGGGGGCCACCAGTGCCCCTGGGGATCGATGTAGAAGCACAGCAGCCGGTAGCGATCGGCGTTGGCCCCCTGGGCCAGGGCCGCCGCCACCGTCACCGCTGAGCGGATGGAAACCGCATGCTCTCCCGAGGCTCCGCCGAACACCAGACCGATGGAGGTGTTGGTGGCGTCCATGGCGTCCTTCGGGGGTGCCAAAGGGTATCAGCGATGGTTGAGGAGGAGGGGAAAGGCTTGCTGGCCACGGCCTTCAGTCCTCCTCTCCATGGTCAGTGAAACGGTGGTGCGTCGATCGACGCCAGCACGATGACCCCGGTTCCCCTTGGAGAAGGAGCACACCTCTGGGGTCCGCGAGCAACCCGATGGAGGCCCAGACCCAAAGCGGGGCTCATCCAATCGTGGCGACGGCACTGTTGCTTGCCGAGCGACCGGGGAACGAAGCCGGATGGTCAGCGCCCCTGCCTCGAACAACCGGCCGACGCCCCTGGTGGCCTCAGGCAGCTGTGCGCCATCAGCGCCCTCTTCCGCAGACTGGAAGGTCGGGCAAGAAGCAGAACCATGACTGGGGCCAATCAAGAGCTTCGCTACAACTGTTTCTCATCATCATGGTCAAGCCTTGTTCAGGTGCGTCCACACAAGTTGTTGGTTCTGATTCTTCGTTGGCTGACTCGTCGTTGGCAGGACAGCCGTGGTGACTGAGATTAGATGTGGTAACTACTGTCTAATTCTGGTAACAGATGTGGCTCAGTATGATCAAGGAATTCCCAGTCAACCAGCTCAAGGGGGCGACTGAAGAGGTAGCCTTGGGCTCCGTGGCAGCCAATGTCCCGAAGGATTCTCATCTCCTTTACGGTTTCAACGCCCTCGGCTATAATCTTGAACTCAAGCCGCTCGGCAAGATGTTGCATGGTTCCAACAACAACCTGGGCGCGGGCACTGCTCCCCAACTTGCTGATCAGTGACCGGTCGAGCTTCAGCACATCAAACGAGAAGCGCTGGAGATAGGAGAACGATGAAAATCCCGTGCCAAAGTCGTCGATGGCAATTTTGATGCCATGCGAGCGCAGTTCGGCGAAGATGTCATTGATGCTGACCTGTTCATCGACCAGAGTGGCTTCGGTGAGCTCCACCTGAAGTTGAGTGGGATTGAACTGGTGCGATCAAGAGTATTGAGGACGTTACGGACAAAGTCATGTTCTCTCAACTGAAGCCCAGAGATGTTGACGGATAGCCCCATGGGGGTCTTGTTGGAGCTCGTGCGGCTGAAGTTCTTGCATGACTGCTCAAGACTCCAGTAGCCGAGATCGGAAATGAAGCCATTTCCTTCCGCGAGAGGGATGAACTGATCAGGGCCCACGATCCCGTGGATAGGGGAGGTCCAGCGCATCAGGGCTTCAGCGGAGTACGTCAGACCGCTGTCAAGGTGGATGATGGGTTGATAGACCATCCTGAATTCGTCTTTGGAAAAGGCAGTTTCCAGGTCGAAATCACGTTGCTTGAGAAGCTTGTAATGAGCAGTGGAAATCTTATCCAGCTTCATCTGCAAGATCTCCATGATTGAGTAGAGATGCTGGGGATCGATGGCCCGGCTGAGGCTGGTGGAGGTCACAATCCCTGCGAGGGTGCCATGGCTATCAGTGACCACAAGCCGATGCACCCGGAGTTTGTGCATGAGCGCCTGCACATGGGCCAGGCTTTCATTGGGGTGCACGAATGTGAGTGGTGCGCTCATCACTTGCGCCACAGCAGTGGAGCGGAAATCAACCTGGAGGTTCTTGAGTTGCAGCAGATCGCGTTCGGTCAGGATACCAACAGGAACCAAGGCACCATTGGATGAACCTTCGCTTGTTACCACAACGCAGCTGATCCGCTGGTTGATCATTTTTGCGGCACATTCGTCCACCGTTGCCGAGTTCAGGACGGTGACAACTTCTGTTGTCATCACCTCTGAGGTGGTTCGGAGTTTAAGAAAATGGCCCTGCTTGAGTGCATGTTGCAAGCTAGAGTTTGTTACGACTCCATGGATTGCGCCCTCATTGTTGAGGATGGGAAGATGACGGATACTGCGCCGCTGAAAGATGTTATTGGCAATAAAAACATCGGTGAATTCATCGAGCCGCAAGCTGATCACAGACTTGGTCATCACCTCTGCCACGGTGATGTTCTCCAGATCGACCGGTTGAATGGCAAGTCTGACAAAGTCCCGTTCCGTCAGGATGCCATCAATCGCCTTGCCGTCTGAGGAGGCCAACACGCAACCGGCATAGAGCTTGCTGACATGTTGTTTTTGATCTCCCCGCGCTGGTGATTCTGAATGGCAGGTCGATTCGCCGCTCAGTTGCCGTAGCGCTTCAGCGACAGTGGCGCTCGGCGAGATCACGATGATCTCGGTGATGATGGCTTCGGCTGGGTCAAAGCTGGGGGAGTAATCCATCGCGGGTTGCGCCTCGTTTGATCAGGGCAATGAAGTGGCTTAATGCAGCCTCGATGCTGAGAGGTTGTTTTTGGACTTGCGGTGGATTGAATTGGTCCTGAGGGTGATCCAGTCGCTATGCCATTAGTTGCTTCTAATGGTTCAACAGACTGAGTGTTAGTTGATATGAATTATGCAGTAGGGACTGGTCTGTGAAATTTTTTGCTTTCAAAGGCTGACAGGAAAAGGGGAGCGAGCTTGACTTCAAGGATACCTTGCAGCGGATTCTCTGATTTGAATAGAGAACTTCAAGGAATCTGATCGAATCAAGCGCCTGCGTGGTGCTCCTTGATACCTATGGAAGGGCAGCCTGCTGGTTCATGCTTTGATGCAGGTGCTTCTCTAGTTGTGTAGTCCCACTGAGTGAAAAAGGCCGCACCGCCTCGATCCGCACCGGCACGAGATCACCGATGCGATGCTCGCCGACGGGGAAGAAGGTGAGTCGGTTGGTGCGGGTGCGGCCCATCAGCTGGGATGGATCTTTGGGGTTGATCCCCTCTACCAGCACCTCCTCGACGCGGCCCAGATAACGCTCACTGCGGGAACGGGCGGTGCGCTCCACCAGGGCATTGAGCTCCTGCAGCCGCTCCACCTTCACCGCCTCGCTCAGTTGACCGGACCAGTCGGCCGCTGGGGTATTGGGGCGGGGGGAGTAGGCGGCGGTGTTGACCAGATCGAAGCCGATCTCCTCGATCAGATCGAGGGTGCGGTGGAACTGGGCGTCGGTTTCGCCCGGGAAGCCGACGATCACATCAGCGCTGATCGAGGCATCCGGCATGCGCGCGCGGATGCGCTCGATGATGCGGCGGTAGCGGTCCACCGTGTAGCCGCGGGCCATGGCCTTGAGCAGGTCGTCGTCGCCGCTCTGGAAGGGAATGTGGAAGTGCTCACAGACCTTGCTCAGATCGTCGCAGGCCTTGATCAGGCGTTCGCTGAAGTAGCGCGGATGGCTGGTGGCGAAGCGGATCCTCTCGATCCCCGCCACGCCATGGATGTGATGCAGCAGATCGGTGAGGGTGTGCTGACGGCGACCTTCGGGGGTGATGCCGGGCAGATCGCGGCCGTAGGCGTCGATGTTCTGCCCCAGCAGGGTGATCTCCTTGAAGCCGCGTGCCGCCAGCCCCTCGATCTCCAGCCGGATCGCTTCCGGCAGCCGGGACTGCTCCTTTCCGCGCACGGCCGGCACCACGCAGTAGGTGCAGCGCTCATTGCAGCCGTAGATCACGTTCACCCAGGCGCAGGTGCCGCTGTCGCGCCGCGGGGTGGTGAGGTCTTCGAGGATGTGGTGCTCGCCGGTGGCCACTACCTGCTGGCCGCTTTCCACCTGCTCCAGGAGCGTGCCCAGGCGGTTGGCGTGCTGGGGCCCCATCACCAGATCCAGTTCGGGCACCCGCCGCAGCAGGGCTTCGCCTTCCTGCTGGGCCACACAGCCCGCCACCACCAGGGTGAGCTGGGGATTGAGGCGTTTGCGCTGGGCCTGGCGTCCCAGGTAGCTGTAGACCTTCTGCTCGGCGTTGTCGCGGATCGTGCAGGTGTTGTAGAGCACCAGATCGGCGCTGTGTTCGTCGCGGCCGGGTGAATACCCCATGGTTTCGAGGATCCCGGCCATGCGCTCGGAATCCGCCTTGTTCATCTGGCACCCGAAGGTGGTGATCCAGTAGCTGCCCCTCACGGCTCCGTTCGCGCCCATCGGGCCAGTTTCGTTGATCGCCGGCTGAGCTGCTGGCGACGGTCGGGCTGGCTACGGTGCAGGCCTTCTGAGAACAGGGCCCCGGCCCCCATGGAGCTGCGCCTCGATCGCTTCGTGCTCACCAAGGCCGTGCCCCTGGCGATCAGCCGCGGCACCACCGCCAGCGTGACCCGCCTGCGGGTGCGGCTGCTGCATGGGGGGATCGAAGGCCAGGGGGAGACCGGTGGCTTCGAGACCGGTCACCGGGCTTTTCACCTGGAGCCGGTGGAAGCCGAACTGCGGGCCCTGGCGCCGGCCCTGGCGGGACGCGACCCCGCCGATCGCCAGGCCCTTGAGCCCCTTCTGGCGGGGCTCTCGCCCCCGGCCCGCTGCGGACTCGATCTGGCCCTGCACGACTGGTGGGGCCAGCAGCTGGGGCAGCCCCTCTGGCGGCTCTGGGGCCTGGATCCAACGGCCGTGACGTCCACCAGCCTCACCCTGGGGCTAGGCAGCGTGGAGCAGGTGCTCTCGCGGCTGGAGCGCTGGTGGCAGCAGCTGCCGGCGCGCCGTCTCAAGCTCAAGCTGGGCAGCCCCGATGGGGTGGAGCATGACCGCGCCCTGGTGCGGGCGGTGGCGGAAGCCCTGGAGCGCCGGGGCCAAGCACGGGGTGAAGCTCTGGAGCTGCAGGTGGATGCCAACGGCGGCTGGGACCTGCAGGCGGCATGCCGGCTGATCCCCTGGCTGGCGGAGCAGGGGGTGGTGCTGGTGGAGCAACCCCTGGCGCCCCTGGCCGATCCCGACGCCGATACGGCGGGGTTCGCCGCCCTCGATCTGCACTGCCCGATCCCGCTGGTGGCCGATGAGAGCTGTTGGAATCTGGAGGATCTGCTGCGCTTGGCTCCCCACGTGGATGGGGTGAACCTCAAGCTGCTCAAGACCGGGGGGCTCAGTGAGGCCCTGCTGATGGCCGGTGTCGCCCAACGGCTGGGGCTCGATCTGATGCTCGGCTGCTACTCCGACAGCGCCCTGCTCAACGGGGCCGCCGCCCAGCTGCTGCCCCTGGTGCGCTGGCCCGACCTGGACAGCCACCTGAACCTGGTGGATGACCCCTTCGAGGGCCCGCCGCTGGAGGGCGACCGGGTGCGGCCGTCGGAGCGTCCAGGGTTGGGGGTGCAGTGGATGGGCCGCCCATGAGCGCGCCCCTGGCGCTGGGCCCCCGTTCGCCGCTGGATCCCCAGGCGCCGTTGGTGCTGCTGCAGCACGGCGGCCTCGACAACCTCTCCGGCAAGACCGGTCTGGCGATGCTTCGCTACCGCGCCGGGCCGATCGTGGCCGTGGTGGATCCGGCCCATGCCGGCGCTGATCTGAGGGCGCTCACCGGAATTCAGCGGGCGGTGCCGATCCTGGCGTCGATGCAGGAGGCCCTGCCCCTTGGGCCTGAGGTGGCGGTGGTGGGGCTGGCCCCCTCCGGCGGGCTGCTGCCGGAGCCGCTGCGGCGGGATCTGCTGGTGGCGCTGGCGGCGGGCCTGAACGTCGCCAGCGGGCTGCACACGCGCCTGGGGGACGACCCCGCCCTGGCGGCCCTTGTTGGGGAGGGCCAGTGGATCTGGGACCTGCGCCAGGAGCCTGCGGGTCTCTTGGTGGGGGCCGCCCGGGCGGCGGCGTTGCCGGGCCGGCGCCTGCTGGCGGTGGGCAGCGACATGGCTGTGGGCAAGATGAGCGTCTGCCTGGAGCTGCGGGCCGCGGCTCAAGATCGTGGACTCGACGCCCGTTTCGTGGGCACGGGCCAGGCGGGAATCCTGATCGCCGGCACAGGGGTGCCGCTCGATGCCGTGCGGATCGATTACGCCGCCGGAGCGGTGGAGCGGGCCGTGCTGGAGGCCGGTCAGGGGTTGCCCGACGACGGACTGCTGCTGGTGGAGGGCCAGGGCTCCCTCTGCCACCCGGGCTCCAGCGCCACCTTGCCCCTGATCCGGGGCAGCCAGCCCACCGATCTGGTGCTGGTGCACAGGGCCGGGCAGGCTTGCATTCGCGAGCGGCCGGGTGCGGCGCCGGTGGCGATTCCCCCCCTCGAGCAGCTGGTGGAGCTGTTAGAGGCCCTGGCCGCCCTGGCCCGGCCTGACGGCTGCGTGGCGCCCCCCCCGCGGGTGCGCGCGATTGCCCTCAACACCAGTGGCCTCGATCCGGCTGGGGCGTCCATGGCGATCGAGGTTTGTCAAAATGGTCTCGGCCTGCCCACTGACGATCCAGTCAGACACGGGGGTGGAACCCTCCTTCAAGCCCTGCTTGCGGACTGAGGGCAACTGGCGAAACCGAACAGGAGCAAGAGAAAAAGGGCGAGCGAGGGGAATTGAACCCCCGAATGGCGGAATCACAATCCGCTGCCTTAACCACTTGGCTACGCCCGCCGAGCGCTGCGCGATCCTATCAACCTGTCTCCTCCTGGCCTTTGCCGTTGAGCCCCCCGCCCCCCACCTCGATCCAGCGAACGCGGACCCTGTTGCTGGGTGGCGGGGCGGCGTTGGTCGCCGGCGCGGCGCTGGTGTTCAGCAATCCCACCCCCGCCGAGTTCGAGCTCTACGCAGGTGAGCGCCTGGTGGATCTGGTCACCCGTGAGATCTGCGGCGACGAGGGTCTGCCGATGCTGCTGCGCCTGGTGGTGCAGGACTGCCCGGAGCTGGTGCAGAGGCAGCGCAAGCTGCTGGGCTCCCTGGCGGCGGCGAACACCCGCCGTCTCAATCTTGGCCTGTTCAGTCTCTACGACACCGATGTGGGGGGGCAGGAGCTGTTGCCCTCGCTGCATCTGCCCCGGTACCACGTCACCACCCTGGCAGCGGCCGGCCAGTTCCTGCAGCTGGAGGCCACCAGCCGCCAGGTGGAGCAGAAGTGAGCCAGGTCGGCCCCTTCCTGCCGCCGCTGCGCCTGCCGCGGGCGTTGCTCGATCCCCTCTGGCAGGCCTGCCCCATTGCCGATGGCGAGGGTCTGGTGGCGGTGCAGCTGCGCCTGGCCGAGGGGCGCATCAGCGCCCTGGAGCCCCATGAGCCCCGTGGCGGCGAGACGCTCCCCCTGGCACTGACCCCGCCGGTGGAGCCCCACGCCCACCTGGACAAGGCCTTCAGCTGGCCGGAGCATTCCAATCCAGCGGGCACCGTCGCGGGGGCACTGACGGCCAATGGCCAGGAGCACCTCAGCCGCACGCGCGAGCGGGTGCTGGAGCGCGGGGAGCGGGCCCTGGGGCTGGCCTGGGCCTCGGGGCTGCGGGCCGTGCGCAGCCACATCGACAGCCTTGGCCCTGCGGCGGCGGTCAGTTGGGAGGCCTTGCTGGAGCTCCGTCAGCGCTGGCAGGGGCGGATTGAGTTGCAGTTGGTGGCCCTGGTGCCGATCGACCACTGGGCGACGCCCGAGGGGGCGGCCCTGGCGCGGCGGGTGGCGGACGCCGCTGGGCTGCTGGGAGGGGTGATGGGGCATGGGTTTGTGGCGCCGCAGGCGGCCGAGGCTGGGCTGCTTGCCCTGTTGCGGTTGGCGGAAGGGCTGGGTTGTGGCGTGGATCTGCATGTCGATGAGGCCGACGTCCAGCCGGGGGTGGGTGTCGCCCTGGTGAGCCGCCTGGTGCGCCGGCACGGGTTCGGGGTGCCCCTGGTCTGCAGCCACAGCAGCAGCCTGGGCCTGCTGAGGGCGCCGGCCCTGGAGCGGCTGGCGGAGGCGATCGCGGTGGCGGGCCTGGGGGTGGTGGCCCTGCCGCTCACCAACCTCTGGCTGCTGGGTCGCCAGGGCGAGGCCACCCCCAGCCGCCGGCCCCTGGCCCCGATCCGCCAGTTGCAGCGGGCCGGGGTGACCGTGGCGGTCGGTGGCGACAACGTCCAGGACCCCTGGTACCCCGGCGGCGCCTTTGATTCGATCGAACTGCTGCGCCAGTCGTTGGCGGCGGCGCAGCTGGCCCCCTGGCAACGGCTGGGGCTGGCGCCGTTCACGACGGCGGCCGCCCGGCTCCTCGGCCTGGCCTGGGATGGGGTGCTGAGGGTGGGGGCCCCGGCCGATCTGGTGGTGCTCTCGGCCGGTTCCTGGAGTGAGCTGCTGGCCCGGCCGCCCCAGCGGCGCGTGCTGCGTGGCGGCCAGTGGCTGGCGCCCGAACCGATCGATTCCCCGCTTCTGGCGGGGTTGACACCACCACCGCCCCCTACCCCCTAGCCCATGACCCGCCCTGCCCAGTGGTCGCCCGATCCCGCCAGCGCCGAGGTACTCGAGGCGCTGGTTGCCGATCTCACCGGCCTCGATCTGGTGCGCGAGGGCCACGAGCTGGAACGCCTCTCCAGCGACTACTCCGATTACTCGCCGGTGTTGCATCGCCAGCTCCAGGGACGGCTGGCCCAGTTGGTGGTGCGCTCTCAAAGCGTTGATGACGTGCTTCGGGTGGCGGCGGCCTGCGCCCGCCACGAGGTGGCGCTCACGCCGCGGGGGGCGGGCACCGGCAACTACGGCCAGTGCGTGCCCCTGGCCGGCGGCGTCGTGCTGGATCTCAGCGGGCTGAACCGCCTGCGGGGTTTCGATCCGCCCAGCGGCATCATCACCGCCGAAGCGGGCTGCCTGCTGGCGAGCCTCGACCGCCAGCTGGAGCCCCATGGCCGGGCCCTGCGGCTGGTGCCCAGCACCTACCGCAGCGCCACCGTCGGTGGCTTCATCGCCGGCGGCTCCGGCGGCATCGGCTCGATCCGCTGGGGCTTCCTGCGCGATCCAGGCCACCTGCTGGGCCTGGAGGTGGTCACGCTGGAGCAGGCACCGCGGCGGCTGCAGCTGGAGGCCTCCACCAGTCGGGCGCTCAACCACGCCTACGGCACCAACGGTCTGATCACCGCCCTCACCCTGGCGACAACCGAGTTGGTGGACTGGCAGCAGCTGGTGCTGGAGTTCGAGCACTGGGATGCCGCCCTGGAGGCCGCTCGAGCCCTGCCGGCCGCGGCCCTGCTGCTCAATGCCCTCTGCCTGCTGGAGGCGCCCCTGGCCAGGAGACTTCCCAGCCCAGTGGGCTGCCCGCCGGCCACCGGCCACCGGCTGCTGCTGCTGGCGGCCCCCGATGCCTTGCCGGTGCTGGGGTCCTGGGTGCCCCAGCTGGGGGGACGGATCGTTTGGCAGGCCCCCCAGGCGGGCGCCAAGGGGCTGCCGCTACGGGAGCTGAGCTGGAACCACACCACCCTGCACCTGCGCGCCCAGGATCCGGGTTGGACCTACCTGCAACTTCTGCTGCCCCAGCCTGAGGGCCCGGCGATCGAGGCCCTGCGCCGGCGTTGGGGCGATGACCTGCTCTGGCACCTGGAGGCGGTGCGTCAGCAGGGGGTGGCGCGTCTTGCGGCCCTGCCGTTGGTGCGCTGGAGCGGGGAAGGCCCCCTGGCGGAGCTGATGGCCCAGGTGCAGGAGCTGGGGGGCGTGCTGTTCAACCCCCACGTGCTCACCGTCGAGGACGGCGGCCTGGGGGTGATCGACGGCGACCAGGTGGCCGCCAAGGCGGCCCATGACCCCAGGGGTCTGCTCAACCCCGGCAAGCTGCGGGGCTGGCTGGAGCGCTGAACCGGCTTGAGCGGCGAAAGGGCTGCCCATCTCAGCCGCAATCCAGGCTGAGGCGGGTGTCGGCACCGGTGGTCGGGTTGGTGCCCTGGGCGCGCCGGCAGAGGCTGCGCTGGTCGTTTCGGTCCAGCAGGGCGCCCGTGAAATCGGCCCCGTCGATGCGGGCCTGGCTGAAGCTGCTGCCGCTGGCGATCACACCCTTCAGCACCGCGCCGGTGAGGTTGGTGCCACTGAAATCGGTGCGGTCCATCAGGGCATCGGAGAGGTCAGCGCCGCTGAAATCGGACTCGGCGAAGTTGGCCTGGGTGAGGATCGCGCCCTGGAGCTGGACGCCGGCGAAGTTGGCGCCCCGGGCCACCGCCCCGGCAAAGGAGGTGCCCGCGAGCTCCTGGCCGTGGAAATCGACGCCGTTCTGGCTGGTGAGCGTGAAATCAACGGCGAAAGCGGGGGCGGCTCGCCAGGGACCCGGGGCTCCCACCACCAGAGCCAGCAGCAGCGTCAGCAGCGCCATCAACCGCCAGCAGCGCCCAACGATCCGCCGCCAGGGCATGGAAACGGATCGCATGGCGGGGGAGGCAACTCACTCTGGTCTAGGTCCGCCCTGGCCAGCAGGTCGCCCAGCAGGTAGAGGGAGCCGGCCACGATCACCGGGCGTCTGGAGTTCTGGCTCGAGCCGGTGGCGTCCGTGAGCGCTGCCTCGAGATCTCCGGCAGCCATTAGCTTGTCGGCCAGCGCCGGACAGGCGGCCGCCAGCGCCTGGGCCCCCCAGCTGCCGTGGCCGCTCACCGGCACGATCCAGGCCCTGTCGCTTGGGGCCAGCAGCTCTTCGAGCATCTCGGGCGCCTGCTTGTTCGCGAGGATCCCGATCACCCAGTGGATCGGCCCGTCGCCGAGCTGATTCCGCTCGGCCCGCAGGGCAGCGGCCGCGGGCGGATTGTGCGCCCCATCAAGGATCAGGGGATGGCCACGCCAGCGGGCCCGCTGCAGGCGGCCCGGCCAGCGGGCCTCGCTGAAGCCACGGCTGATCGCCTGATCCGGGATCGCCCAGCCCAGTTCGCGCAAGGCCTCGATCATCCCCAGGGCCACGGCCGCGTTGGTGCGCTGCACGGATCCCGGCAGGCCGTTGCACCAGCGCAGTTCCCCCGCCACCAGCTCCTGGCCCTGGTGCTGCAGGGGCTCGCGCCACTGCAGGCGGCAGCCGTGCCGCTCCGCCTGGGCCTCCAGCACCGCTCGCACCGCCGCGGCCTGGGGGCCGCTCACCACCCGGGCCCCCGGGTGCAGGACCCCGGCTTTTTCCGAGGCGATGCTGGCCAGGTCAGGGCCGAGGAATTCCCTGTGATCGAGGCCGATCGAGGCCAGGCCGATCACCTCGCGGCGGGGATGGACGGTGGTGGCATCCAGCCGTCCCCCCAGGCCCACCTCCAGCACGGCGATCGTCACCCCCGCCTCGGCGAAGGCCACAAACGCCGCCGCCGTGATCAGCTCGAACGGGGTCAGATCGTGGCGGCAGGCCAGTGGTTGCAGCTCCTTGAGCAGGCGCCGCAGCTCAGTTTCGGCGATGGGCTCGGGCCCTAGCCGGATTCGTTCGCACCAGCTCAGCAGGTGGGGAGAGGTGTACAGCCCGCAGGGAAGGCCCGCCGCCACCAGGGCTCCATGCACCAGGGTGCAGATGGAGCCCTTGCCGTTGGTGCCGGCCACCTGCACGGCCGTGAACCGGCCCTCGGGGTGGCCCAGTTCGGCGAGGGCTCCCTGCAGGCGCTCCAGACCCAGGTCCACCCCCCGGCGCTGGAAGGGCTCGATCAGATCCGCCAACGGATCAACGCGGGTGTCGCTCACCCGCTCAGCCGGCGGCGGTGAGCTGGATCAGGGTGGTCTCAAGACGCTCCACAGCCTGCTTGAGTTCCCGAGGGCGGATCACCAATGGCGGCACGAAGCGCACCACATTCGGGCCCGCCGGCACCAGCAGCAGGCCGTGATCGATCGCCGCCTTCACCAGCTCAGGAGCACTGGGGGCTCCGGGTCTGAGCACCAGGCCCTGGATCAGCCCCCAGCCCCGTACCGTCTCCAGTTGGTCTGGATGGCGCCGCACCAGGTCTTCGAGCAGTTGCCGCAGCCTGGCGCCGACGGCCTCCACATGGGCCACCAGATCGCGCCGCTCCAGTTCGTGCACCACGGTCAGGGCGGCGCGGCAGGCGAAGGGGTTGCCGCCGAAGGTGCTGGCATGGTCACCGGGCTTGAAAAGATCGGCCTTGGCGCTGGTCACCAGGGCGCCGATCACGAAGCCGCCCCCCAGACCCTTGGCCAGGGTGAAGGCGTCGGGGACCACCCCCAGGCGCTCGTAGCCCCAGAGTTTGCCGCTGCGGCCTACCCCCACCTGCACCTCATCGAAGATCAGCAGGATGTTGCGCTGGTCGCAGAGCTCGCGCACCCGGGCAAAGAAGGCCGGATCGCCGGGGTTGACCCCGCCCTCTCCCTGCAGGGGCTCAATCAGGATCGCCGCCACCCTGGGGCCATCAGCCTCAGTTGCTTCCAGCAGCGCTTCGAAGGCGGCGGTGTCGTTGTAGGGGAAGAAACGGAAGCCCTCCACCAGCGGCTCAAAGCCCTGGTGGTATCTCGGTTGACCCGTGGCGCTCACCGCCGCCAGGGTGCGGCCGTGGAAGCTGGCCTCGGCCGTGAGGATCACTGGGCGCTCGATGCCACGCTGCTGGTGGCCATGCTTGCGGGCCAGCTTGATGGCGGCCTCGTTGGCTTCGGCGCCGGAATTGCAGAAGAAGACGCGCTCACCGATGCTGTGGTCGGTGATCCAGCGGGCCAGCTTCTCCTGCTCGGGAATCCTGTAGAGGTTCGACACATGCTGCAGCCGCCCCAGCTGCCTGGTCAGGGCCTTGCGCAGGGCCCGGTCGCTGTGTCCCAGGGAGCAGGTGGCGATGCCCGCCACGCAGTCGAGGTAGGTGCGGCCGTGGCTGTCCTTCACCCAGACCCCCTTGCCTTTGACCAGCTCCAGAGGGAAGCGGCTGTAGGTGTCCATCACGGCCGAGATGGGAGCGGTGGGACTCGAACCCACATGCCCGAAGGCGCTCGATTTTGAGTCGAGTCCGTCTACCAATTCCGGCACGCTCCCGCCTGATCACTGTAGGGGAGGGCCTTCCTGCGCTTCGCGCCGCGTTCAGGCGCCGTGGCGGCGAATCGAGGCTCCGACAGCGTTCAGCTTGCCCTCGAGATCGGCGTAACCCCGATCGAGATACTCCAGCCCCTGAACCCGGGTGATGCCTTCTGCCGCCAGCCCCGCCAGCACCATCGCGGCGGAGGCCCGCAGGTCGCTGCCCTGCACGGGCGCACCGCTGAGGCGATGGACCCCCTCGATGAAGGCGGTGTTGCCCTGCATGCGGATGGCGGCCCCCATGCGCTGGAGTTCAGCAACGTGCTGCAGGCGGTTCTCGAAGATGTTCTCCGTGATCACGCTGGTGCCCTTGGCGGTGGCCAGCAGGCTCATGAACGGGGCCTGCAGATCGGTGGGGAAACCGGGGAAGGGCTGGGTGCGCAGGTCGACGGCGTTGATGCTCTCCGCAGAGATGGTCAGGGCGGTGCCGTCGGCTTCGAGCAGGGCGCCCGCCTCTTCGAGCTTGGTGAGCACAGCGCCCAGGTGCTCGGGGATCACCGGTGAGACCCGCAGGGTGGAGCGGGTGATGGCGGCGGCCAGCAGGAAGGTGCCGGCTTCAATGCGGTCGGGGATCACGGAATAGTCGGCACCGTGCAGGCGATCGACCCCCACGATGGTGATGCTCGGGGTGCCGGCGCCACGGATGCGGGCGCCCATGGCGATCAGCAGCCCGGCCAGATCGACGACCTCAGGCTCGAGGGCGGCGTTCTCGATCACCGTCTCGCCATCGGCCAGCACGGCGGCCATCATCAGGGTCTCGGTGGCGCCGACGCTGGGGCAATCCATGTGAATGCGGCCGCCACTGAGCCGGTGACCGCGCCCGGGAACCACCGCCGAAACCACCCCGTGCTCGATGGTGACCTGGGCACCGAGGGCCTTGAGGCCCTTGACGTGCTCCACCACCGGGCGTGTGCCGATCTGGCAGCCACCGGGCAGGGGGACCCGGGCGACGCCGAGGCGGGCCAGCAGTGGGCCGATGCAGAAGAAGCTCGCCCGCAGGCTGTTCACCAGCTCATAGGGCGGCGCCGATTTGTTGAGCGTGCGGCCGTCCATTTCAATCCAGTCGCCCCCGCGGCGTACACCCACCCCGAGGGAGGCGAGGATGTCGCCCATGGCGGCGATGTCCGTGAGCGGAGGCACGTTGCGCAGCCGCAGGCCGTCTTCGCTCAGCAGGCAGGCCGCCATCAGCACCAGAGCTGAATTCTTGGCGCCACTGACACGAAGATCCCCACTGAGGCGGCGGCCGCCGGAGATTTCCAGTTGAGGTGTCACCAAGCTCTGGGACGGAGCGGCCGTCAGGGTCATGACTTGAGCGCTTCCGCTTTTTGTGCCGACATCTTGACAATGATTCGCTGCACCGTCTAGAGGTCCGCCGTTCGAACTGTCTTGTTCGCCCAACCCTTCTGGACTGGTGGCCAGCGCCCGGTGCAAGGAGGGGGTGGGGCCACCCGATGTTTTATGGTGGCCAGGTCGCAACGGCGACAAACGCCCGCGGATGTGGCGGAATTGGTAGACGCGCTAGTTTCAGGTACTAGTGGCAGCAATGTCGTGGGAGTTCAAGTCTCCCCATCCGCATTTCTCTCTTCTCGGCTCTTCTCGCTTCATCCCCTCAGCTGAGCCACCTTCATGATCGTGCTGAAGATCAACAATGCTTCCGAGGTGGTGGCATCGAAGCTTGGAAAGTTTCTCGAGAGCCTTACTCCCGACAGCCTCGATGAGTCCACGGTCGAAGATATCCTGCTTAAAAAACTGATCGAGAACCTCTCCCAGGAGGGTCTCAAGGGTGAGGCCGCTTCCGTGAAGGGCCTCGAACTTGATGGCACCAAGCTGGTACTTGGCGACAAACTGCATGTGCGCCGTCACCATCTGTTCTGAGCTGGGGCCGCGGCACGCCCGATGAGCGCTGCTCCGAGCCTCCCTGGGCTGATCACCAGCCGGCGTCATCCGCTGGTGGCCCGCTTTCGTGCCCTCCATGGGGCCCGTGGACGACGGGAGCAGGGTCTGGTGCTGCTGGAGGGCACCCATCTGCTCGAAGAGGTGGTGGCGCGGCAGCTTCGCCCGGAACTGGTGCTGGCCACGGAAGCCTGGCTGGAACGCCACGATTCCCTGGTGCGGGCCCTTCCTTTCGGAGTTGCGCTGCAGCCGGTGGGGGAGGCGGTGCTGTCGGCGGTCGCCACCACCGAGCACCCCGATGGGGTCGTGCTCAGCCTGCCCCTGATCGAACCGGGGCCGGCCCCTCGGCTCAATCTGGTGCTGGCACTGGATCGGCTCCAGGACCCGGGCAATCTGGGCACCTTGATGCGCACGGCCCTGGCGGCCGGCGTCGATGAGCTCTGGCTGGCGGCGGGGGCGGATCCCTGGCAGCCCAAGGTGCTGCGGGCTTCCGCCGGAGCGGCCCTGGCCCTGCCCCTGCGGCGCCTGGAGGGGACGGCGGTCCTCTCGGAGCGGCTGGTGGCCGCCAGGGACCAGGGGCTTCAGGTGGTGGCGACGGTGGTGCGCGGCGGCCTGCCCTACTGGCAGCTGGATTGGTGCCAGCCCACGGTGCTGTTGCTCGGCAACGAAGGGGCGGGGCTGGCCCCGGAGCTGCTGGAGCACTGCAGCCACAGGATCAGCATTCCCCACAGCCCCGAAGTGGAATCGCTGAATGTGGCCGTGGCGGCAGCTCCGCTGCTGCTGGAGCGCAGCCGCCAGCGCTTCGGTTCAGAGAGCGAGGGCTCGGGGACGGACTGAGGGGGCAGTGGCGGGGGAGAATGCCAGCCTCAGTTGCCACCGGCCGGTGTCCGACGCAAGCGCGCCTTTCGACTTCGATGTGATCGTGATCGGCGCCGGCTACGGCGGCTTCGATGCGGCCAAACACGCCGCCGACCACGGCCTGCGCACGGCGATCATCGAATCCCGTGACATGGGCGGCACCTGCGTGAACCGCGGCTGCGTGCCCTCGAAGGCCCTGCTGGCGGCCAGCGGCCGGGTGCGGGAACTGGCTGATGTTGAGCACCTGCGGGCCTTCGGCATCCACGCCACCCCGGTGCGTTTCGAGCGCCAGGCGATCGCCGATCACGCCTCCCAGCTGGTGTCTGCGATCCGCACCAACCTCACCAAGACGCTGGAGCGCTCCGGGACCACGATCCTGCGGGGCAAGGGCCGGCTGGAGGGGCCCCAGAAAGTGGGGGTGCGCCAGAGCAATGGCGTCGATCGGATCTACTCGGCCAAGGAGGTGATCATCGCCACGGGCTCCGATCCCTTCGTGCCCCCCGGCATCGAAACCGACGGCCGCACCGTGTTCACCAGCGACGAGGCGATCGAACTGGCCTCACTGCCGCGTTGGATCGCGATCATCGGCAGCGGCTACATCGGTCTGGAGTTCGCCGATGTCTACACGGCGTTGGGCTGTGAGGTCACTTTGATCGAGGCGCTCGATCGGGTGATGCCCACCTTCGATCCCGACATCGCCAAGCTGGCGGCCCGCAAGCTGATCGAGGGCCGCGACATCGAGACCCGCACCGGCCTGCTGGCCCGCAAGGTCACCCCGGGCAGCCCCGTGCGCATCGAGCTGGCCGACATGGCCAGCAAGGAGTTGGTGGAGGTGCTCGAGGTGGACGCGGTTCTGGTGGCCACCGGCCGTGTGCCCACCAGCCAGGAGCTCAATCTGGCCAGTGTCGGCGTGAAAACCAACCGCGGCTTCATCCCCGTCGATGACAGCCTGCGGGTGCTGCTGAACGGGGTGCCCGTGCCCCATCTCTGGGCCGTGGGCGATGTGACCGGCAAGCTGATGCTCGCCCACACCGCCGCCGCCCAGGGCACCGTGGCGGTCGACAACATCCTGGGCCACCCCCGCACAATCGATTACCGCTCGATCCCGGCGGCCACCTTCACCCATCCGGAGATCAGCTCGGTGGGGCTGAGCGAAGTCGAGGCCAAGGCCCTGGCCGCATCAGGCGGCTTCGAGCTGGGGGTGGTGCGCAGCTACTTCAAGGCCAACACCAAGGCCCTGGCCGAGCTGGAGAGCGATGGGCTGATGAAGCTGCTGTTCAACAAGGCCAGCGGTGAGGTGCTCGGCGCCCACATCTACGGCCTCCATGCCGCCGACCTGATCCAGGAGATCGCCAACGCCGTGGCCCGCCGCCAGAGCGTGCTGCAGCTGGCCACGGAGGTGCACACCCACCCCACCCTCAGCGAGCTGGTGGAGGTGGCCTACAAGCAGGCGGCCGCGGTCGTCTCCGCTGCACGTCAGCCCGTGGGGGTCTGAGCCATGGAGATCCGTCGCCGCCCCCCGAACCCGCCGGTGAAGGTGGCCCACCTCCAGTTCGGCATCCGGCACCCGGAGGCGGAACCCCGCCACATCCTCGAGGAAATCGTCTGGGCCAAGGACAAGGAGGTGGACGTTTCCCGTGAACGGGTGCCCCTTGGGGACCTCAAGAAGCAGGTGGCGCTCCTGCCCCCCACCCGGGATTTCCTGGCCGCCCTGCGCGCCAGCTGCCGCAAACCGGCGGTGATCGCTGAAATCAAGAAGGCGAGCCCCAGCAAAGGGGTCATCCGCGAGGCCTTCGACCCTGAGGCGATCGCCCGCGGCTACGCCGCCGGTGGGGCCAGCTGCCTGTCGGTGCTCACCGACAAGGCCTTCTTCCAGGGGGGCTTCGAGGTGCTGGTGGCGGTGCGCCAGCAGGTGGACCTGCCCCTGCTCTGCAAGGACTTCATCCTCTCGCCCTATCAACTCTTTCAGGCCAGGGTGGCCGGGGCCGACGCCGCCCTGCTGATCGCGGCGATCCTGAGCGATCAGGATCTGGCCTACCTGCTCAAGGTGGCCCGCACCCTCGGCCTCGCGGTGCTGGTGGAGGTGCACGACGGCGCGGAACTGGAGCGGGTGCTGGGGCTCGAGGGGGTGAACCTGATCGGCATCAACAACCGCGATCTGGCGACGTTCCACACCGATCTGGCCGTCACCGAAACGCTGATGGCGACCTACGGCGAGCGGGTGCGCAGCAGCGGGGCCCTGCTGGTGAGCGAATCGGGCCTGTTCAACCGGGGCGATCTGGATCGGGTGGTGAGCGCGGGGGCTGATGCGGTGCTGGTGGGGGAAGCGTTGATGCGGCAGCCGGATGTGACGGCCGCCCTGGAGGACTTGATCGGCGGCTGAGTTGTGCTGGGTCACGCCTCGGGCCCATGGCCGCTTGTTGCGATTGGATCGGGCGATCGTCAGGCCGCCGCCCATGAAAAAACCCCAGCCAAGGCCGGGGTTTGGCTTCCGGACCTGGCCGGGGGAGAGGTGGGAAACGAACTCAGACCTTGCGGGAGTAGAACTCGACCACCAGCAGTTCGTTGATCTCCAGGGCCACCCACTCGCGCTCGATCTTGCCGTTGACCTTGGCAGTCAGCTTGGCCTTGTCGAGTTCAAGGTTGGGGGGGATGTTGGCCAGGCCGGGGAACTCCAGGTTCCCTTCGGCGAGCCTCTTGCTGGCCTTGCGTTCCCGGATGACGATCACATCACCGGCCTTGCACTGATAGCTGGGGATGTCGACGACGCGGCCATTGACGCTCACGTGGCCGTGGTTCACCAACTGGCGGGAGCCGGGGACCGTGGGACCGAAACCAAGACGGAAACAGACGTTGTCGAGCCTGTTTTCCAAAAGCTTGAGCAGGTTGGTTCCAGTGGAACCCTCCTGGGCACGGGCTTTCTTGACGTAGCGAACGAGCTGACGTTCAGAAATCCCGTAGTTGAAACGAAGCTTCTGCTTCTCTTCAAGGCGGATGGCGTATTCGGAGCGCTTGCGACGGGCTTGGCCGTGCTGACCGGGGGGATAAGCCCGCTTGGCGGACTTACGGGTGAGACCGGGAAGGTCTCCCAAGCGCCGCGTGATCCTCAGGCGAGGGCCGCGGTATCGAGACATTGAGGAAGGAAATCAAAGGTTGAACGATTGGGCGTTGCCCAGGTTGGGAGCATGCTGGAGGGGCGACCCTCGGCAGAACCCAGCTTGGAACGCCAGCCAACGATCCTATCCGCTGGCCTGGCGGCGGTTTCAAGGGCGCTGGCCGTCGTGCTGCTAACCCTGATCGGCGCCTATCGCCGCTGGATGTCCCCCCTGATCGGACCCCGCTGCCGCTTCATCCCCAGCTGCAGCGCCTACGGCCTCGAGGCGATCGGCCGCCATGGTCCCTGGCGGGGGGGCTGGCTCACCCTGCGGCGGCTGCTGCGCTGCCACCCCTTCACCCCCTGCGGCTGCGATCCCGTTCCCGATTGAGCCACCCTGCCAATGCTAGAAGCCCCTTACCGGCTCTACACCCGCTCCGGCTGCTGCCTCTGCCAGGGCCTGGCGGAGCGACTGTCGGCCCTTGATCCGGCACCGGAGCTGGCGCTGATCGACGTGGACGCCGACCCGGAACTCCAGGCGCGCTACGGGCTGGAGGTACCGGTGCTGGCGGTTCGCCGCGAGGGCCGCTGGAGCGACCTGCCACGGGTGCCGCCGCGGCTGGCGGGGGATCGACTGCGGGAATGGTTGCGGAAGAACAGTGCTCCGCTCCCGCCCGCTTAAAAAGGCCCCACCCCTCCGTCCGGAGATCGTTCCGGACGCCGTGCCCCCACCACCCATGAGCCCATTGCTTCATCCGCTGCTGCAGTCGGTCGGCCTGGACGTGCCCGAAGGGCTGGTCCAGGGGGAGGTGAAGGCGGTGAGCTGCGACTCCCGTCGAGTCGGCCCCGGCACCCTGTTCGTCGGCCTTCCGGGCCAGACCGTCGACGGGGGGAGCTTCTGGCCGGCGGCCCTGGCGGCAGGGGCCGTGGCGGCGGTGATCAGCCCGGCGGCGGCGAGGCAGGCTCCGCCCTCCCAAGGGGATGCGGTGGTGGTGGCCCCGGCGCCCCTGGCGCCCCTGGCGGGGCGGCTGGCGGCGGCGTTCTGGGATCACCCCAGCCGCCAGCTGGCCCTGATCGGGGTCACCGGCACCAATGGCAAGACCACGATCACCCATCTGATTGAGCATCTGGCGGCGGCCTGCGGCCGCCCCAGCGCCCTGTTCGGCACGCTGGTGAACCGCTGGCCGGGCCACAGCGAGACGGCCCACCACACCACGGCCTTCGCCGATCAGCTCCAGGGCCAGCTGGCGGCGGCGGTGGCGGCTGGCGCCCGGGTCGGGGCGATGGAGGTGAGCTCCCACGCCCTGGACCAGGGCCGGGTGGCCGGTTGTGACTTCGCTGGCGCCGTGTTCAGCAACCTCACCCAGGACCACCTCGACTATCACCTCTCGATGGAGGCCTACTTCGAGGCCAAGGCCCTGCTGTTTGCCTCCCCCCTGCTCGCTGGCGGGGAAGGAGCCCGGGCGGTGGTCAACGTCGACGACCCCTGGGGACGGCAACTGGCGGAGCGGCTCGGCGGGAGCTGCTGGCGCAGCTCCCTGCTGGCCAGCGGGTCCGAGGGGGTGGACTTGCGCCTCGACGAGCTGGCCTTCAGCGCAAACGGGGTGAGCGGTCGTCTGATCACGCCGAAGGGAGAGGGGCGCTTCGACTCACCGCTGCTCGGGCGTTTCAATCTGATGAACCTGCTCCAGGCGGTGGGAGCGCTGTTGCAGCAGAGTCTGCCCCTGGAGGCACTGCTGGAGGGAATCGCCCAGTTCGGAGGTGTGCCGGGGCGCATGGAGCGGGTGAGTGCCTGGCCCGGCACCTCTGGGCCCGGCACCACAGCGGCGGCGCCCACCGTGCTCGTGGACTACGCCCACACCCCCGACGGCCTGGAGAATGCGCTGAAGGCGTCGAGACCGTTTGCCAACGGGCGGTTGATCTGCGTGTTCGGCTGCGGCGGCGATCGCGACCGCGGCAAGCGACCCCAGATGGGCGCGATCGCCGCCGCCCTGGCGGATCGGGTGGTCGTCACCTCCGACAACCCGCGCACCGAAGACCCCCAGCGGATCCTCGACGATGTGGTGGCGGGCATCCCGGCCGGCAGTGACTGGGTGGTGGAGGGGGACCGGGCCACGGCGATCGCCACCGCCGTGGCCCAGGCCCAGGCCGACGATCTGGTGCTGATCGCCGGAAAGGGCCATGAGGACTACCAGATTCTCGGCACCACCCGCATCCATTTCGACGACCGCGAGCAGGCCGTGAAGGCCCTGCAGAGCCGGGCTGCCCGAGCCCCCACCTGAAAACTGTCTTCCGATCCGCACCCTGGCCGGTGCCTAGGGGATGCCGGCGTGCCGGCGGGTAGCTTTGCAGCGCTGAATCGATCACCTTTTCGGAGTCCATGGCTGCTGCTGTCCCCCTGTCGAGAAAGTTCCTGGCGGAACTGATCGGCACCTTCTGGCTGGTGTTTGGCGGCTGCGGCAGTGCCGTGCTGGCGGCGGTGTTCCCCTACGCCCAGGCTGACAACAACCCCCTGGGCCTGGGCTTCCTGGGCGTGTCGCTCGCCTTCGGACTCACTCTGCTGACCATGGCCTACACGATCGGCCATGTCTCGGGCTGCCACATCAACCCGGCCGTCAGCTTCGGCCTCTGGGCCAGCGGTCGTTTTCCGGGCTCCCACCTGCTCACCTACATCGTCGCCCAGGTGCTTGGCGGTCTGATCGCCGGCGGGCTGTTGTTCGGCATCGCCAACGGCCGCGCCGGCTTCCAGCTCACGGGCAGCAACCCGCTGGCCACCAATGGCTTCGGAGCCCATTCACCGGGGGGCTACGGGCTGGTGGCTGCTCTGATCATCGAAGTGGTGCTCACGTTCATTTTCCTGCTGGTGATCCTCGGCACCACCCACAAGGACGCGATCAAGGACCTGGCGGGTGTGCCGATCGGCCTGTCGCTGGTGCTGATTCACCTGATCAGCATCCCTGTCACCAACACTTCAGTGAACCCCGCCCGCAGCACCGGTGTGGCCCTGTGGGTGGGTGGCGATGCGGTGGGTCAGTTGTGGCTGTTCTGGCTGGCCCCGATCGTGGGTGCCCTGCTGGCCGGTTGGGTGCAGCGGAACCTGTTGGAGAGCCGCGCAGACTGAACAACCGTGGGTTGTCTCCCCCGCTCCTCGGACGGCCGGTGAGCGGCTCAGGCCAACTCGCCCCCTTCCTTGGAGCGCAGGTAGCCGTAGCTGCCGGCCGCCAGCACCAGCGGCACCAGCAGACCCCAGAGGCGCCCGAAGCCAGGGGAGAACAGCACCGGGGTGTCTTTGGCGGCGGCGTAGGGGGACGCCTTCTTACTCCCTGGGGCTTTGGTTCCATCGATCTGACCCGCCAGCGGAACGGGTGCATTGGTGCCCGCTGCATCCGTTGGGGCGGCATAGGGGGACTGCTTTTCGCTGCCCGCTGCCTGGGTGCCCGCACCGGGGCCGGCCGCGGGGTTCGTGCCGGCAACGACCGGAGCCACGCAGATCAGGGCCAGGACCCCGGCGGCCAGGCTCAGTCTGAGTGGTTGGTGCGATGACTTGAACATGGTTGGCATCGATTCACTCCAGCGCGGTGTCAAGGGAAGTCCTGAAGCACCTCAAAAAAATCTAAGCAAAGCCTCGGGAATCAGCCGCGATCGCCACAGGTTGTTTCATTACCTAGGTGCGTTGTCCCACCAGATTGTGCCGGCTGACAAAGGGGTTTGAGGTCGACGGGGTTGTGGTGCGACCCAACAGCCCCAGACCTCACAACCCATGCCTGCACATCCCAATGCCCGTCTGACACCGATCGGTCGGGAACGCCTGATCCGGCAGCACCTCGATGAGGGCAGAAGCCTTGCTCAACTGGCCATTGAGCACGGAATCCGTGAGCGCATAGCCCGTCAGTGGCTGGCTCGATTCCGTTGAGGCGGTGTGACGGCACTGGCGGATCGACGAAGTGATCGCCGCACCCAGCGGCGGACACTTGATCCGCAGCAACTGCAGCAGGCTGTGGACCTCAGGCAGCAGCGCTGCACCCTCCGGAGGATCGTCCGACTGCTGCTGGTGCCGATCACGAACCTGGCCAAGGCAATGTGGCGCCTGGGGCTGAACCGGCTGCGGAACCTCGACCCCTAGGAGGCCGCTGAAATAGCCGCCAATTCGTGACCGGATGGCCTTGGCGAAGTTTCGCCGGCTGAGGTGAACGCCACGCGGGGGGCTGTTTCGGCGATTGCTCTGCTGCTTTCAGCCGCCAGTCCCCGCCCTGGGGGGCTGAACCT
>CALRNH020000017.1:0-62206 GCA_943369485.1 Synechococcus sp. UW140
CTTGACGTTGAAGCTGAACTGGCCCACCTGGTAACCGCGGGCCTTGGCCTCCACCGTGGCGGCGAACACCTGGCGGATCGGATCGAAGGCGCCGGTGTAGGTGGCCGGATTGGAGCGGGGGGTGCGGCCGATCGGGCTCTGGTCGATCAGGCTCAGGGCGCCGGCCAACCTGAGGCAAACCTGAGCCCTAGGCTCCCGCCATGGGAGGCCCGCCATGAAACCGAGCCCTGCGACCAGCGGCCAATGCCCAGGCGTGGGCCAAGCGGCGAACGCTGCGCCGTCTGGGCAATTGCTCTCGATCCTCGGGGTTGGATTCGGCATCGCCGGAGCGGTGGGTGGCTCGATCGGCGCCGGCATCCTGCGCACCCCCGGTCTCGTGGCCGCCCAACTGGGCAACGGGCCATTGATCCTCGCCGCCTGGGCGCTCGGTGGGCTGTACGTCTTGCTCGGGGCCCTGGCCGTGGCGGAGCTGGGGGCGGCGATGCCCCGGGCCGGCGGCTGGACGATCTATGCCCGTCGCGCCCTGGGGGATCAGGCCGGCTTCGCCGTTGGCTGGATCGACTGGATCGGCCATTGCGCTGGCCTTGCCTGGGTGGTGGTCACCATCGGCGCCTACGCCACCGCCCTGATCCCCTCCATCCCCCTCAATGGCACCGGCATCGCCCTGCTGGTGCTGCTGCTCTTTGCCCTGATCCAGCTGATCGGCCTGGAGGCCGGCCGCCTCAGCCAGGAGCTGCTCAGCCTTGTCAAGGCCCTGGCCTTCCTGGCCCTGATCAGCGCCTGCCTGCTGCTCAGCCCGGGCCATGGCCCCGAGCTGGCCGTGGGGGCCGGCGGGCCGGCGCCACCGGAGGGCGCAACGGCGCTTGTGGTGGCGGCGGTGTTCGCCCTGCAGGCCGTGATCACCACCTACGACGGCTGGCAGAGTCCGATCTACTTCGCTGAGGAGTTCAACGAACCCTCCAAAGACCTGCCCCGCTCAGTGATCGGAGGGCTGCTGGTGGTGATCGGCCTTGTCCTGCTGGTGAACCTGGCCCTGCTGAAGGTATTACCGATCGCGGAGCTGGCCGTATCCGATCTGCCCCTGGCCGATGCCGCCCGAGCCCTGTTCGGTCCCCTCAGCGGCCGGGTGATCCTGGTGCTGGCGCTGATCTCCTCCCTGGGCCTGGTGAACACCTCGATCATGTGCGCGCCGCGCATCCTGTTCGGCCTCAGCCGCGACGGACTGTTCCTTGGCGCCTTCGCCCGGGTGCGCGCCGGCGGCACCCCCGTCAACGCCCTGATCGCCACCGCCCTGCTCACGAGCCTGCTGGTGCTGTTCGGTGATTTCGAGCGCCTGCTGGGGGTGGCGGCGCTGCTCTACGTGCTCCTTTACCTGGCCGGCATGGTCTCGATGCTGGTGCTGCGCTGGAAGGAGCCTGAGCTGCCGCGTCCCTTCAAGGCCCCGGGCGGCTCCTGGGCCGCTGCCATCGTGGCCCTGGGCTCCCTGGCCTTCCTGGTGGCCGCCGCCCTGAGCGACACCACCAACTGTCTGCTCGCCCTGGCACTGGTCGCCCTCAGCCTGCCGTTGCGGTGGGCCCAGCGGCGCTGGGGCGAGGCAGCCCACGGCCAGGAGACCTGAACGGTGACCACTTCTGCCCATCCAGCCATCGCCGCCGGCACGCTGCACCGGTTGAGTGCCTTCAGTGATGATCCAGCCGGTGGCAATCCCGCCGGGGTCTGGATTGGGCCGTCCCTGCCGCCAGCGGAGGCGATGCAGTCGCTCGCCGCTGAGTTGGGGTACTCGGAAACCGCCTTCCTGGCCCCGCCCATGGGACCCGAGCGCACGATCCGCTACTTCAGCCCCAGCTGCGAGGTGCCCTTCTGCGGCCATGCCACCATCGCCAGTGGCGTCGTGCTGGGAACGTCGACAGGCGTGGGCACCTACCGGCTGCAGACCCCCGTGGGGCTGGTGCCCGTGAGCGTGAGCCTGGAATACGGCCGCCCTGTGGCCGCCCTCACCTCGGTGGAGCCCCACCAGGAGTCCCCCCGCCCCGAGCTGGTGGCAGCGGTGCTGGATGGCCTGGGCTGGCGCGCCGACGAGCTGGACCCCGAACTACCACCCCTGAAGGCGTTCGCCGGCTCCTGGCACCTGGTGCTGGCGGCCCGTCAAGCCGAGCGACTGGCACGGCTCGACTACCCCTACGACACCCTGCGGGACCTGATGGTGGCCGAAGGGCTCCTCACCCTGCAGCTGATCTGGCGCGCCCAACCGGCGCTGTTCCATGCCCGCAACCCGGCCCCCAGCTGCGGTCTCTACGAAGACCCCGCCACCGGATCGGCCGCCGCCGCCCTCGGAGGCTACCTGCGCGCCCTGGGTCAGGTCCCGCCCGGCGGCCGGTTCACGGTGCTGCAGGGGGAAGCCATGGGGCGCCCCAGCCGCCTGGAGGTGAGCATCCCTGAGCGAGGCGGCATCGTGGTCAGCGGCACCGCCGTGCCCCTGCTGACTCCTGGGGGCTGACGGCCGGCGAGACGGCTTGGCGAAAAGGCCTGGCGAAGTGGCCTGGACGGGGTTCCTAGCCTGGGCCGAACCCAGCTTGAGCGGCCATGACGGGTGACACCCCGAAGCGGAACTGGTGGCAGCGCAACTGGCCCTGGGTGGTGCCCCTGGGCTGCGTCGGCAGCCTGGGGTCGGTGCTCGGCTTCATCGCCTTGCTGGTCTTCGGAGTATTCGGCCTGATCAAGTCATCCACTCCCTACAAGGAAGCCCTCGGGCGGGCCCGGGCCGATCCGCTGGTGCGCAGCCGCCTGGGATCTCCCCTCCAAGGCGGCCTTTTCCTCTCCGGCCAGGTGAGCACGAATGGCGGCGAGGGTCGCGCCAATCTGGCGATCCCGATCAGCGGACCGAAAGGCTCAGGCACGCTGGTGGTGCAGGCACGAAAGGCCCGGGGGGAGTGGACCTACTCCACCTTGGAAGTGCAGCCCGACGGCCCAGGCTCACCCATCAAGTTGATCGGGGATGTGCTCTGATCCGCGCCGGTTCAGGGGGCTGGTCCTGGTGCTGCTGGGCGGAGCCGTCGTAGAAGCTGAAGTCGCCGCCGAAGCCGGCGAAGCCATGGCGGTGATGGTATTGAGGGCGCCTCCAGCAGGTCGGTTCACGCTCAACGTCATGGCAACAATCACAGTTCTTGCTGGGCTGCGACAGCACGGGGAAACGGCCCAAGCCGGCTTCGGCACGTGATTGATGAACGTGAAAACACCTCACCGGCCAGAAGCCACAAGCAGGCCTTCAAAAGGACCTGAAAGCAGACGTGCAAGCAAACGCTCAATCAGCCCGTGAAGCCCGCCCTGCTGGCCGCCAAGGGCAGGCGAATCGATCATGCTTGGTTCAAACACGAACGCTTTCAACAACCGTTGGGGGCTCCTTCACGGAAAGCTGAAAGCCATCACCGCCCTGATCGGTTTGGCTGAGATGGGCCACCGGTGTGCCGCACACCGAGCAGGGGCGCATCGGGTAGCTGTTGAAGGGAAAACGCGGCGGCAGAAAGGGCACGATGCCGCGCTGACGATCGAAGCGAATCATGCCGATCGTGCCGTCGTGGGCCACCACCAGGGCGGTGCGGCCCAGCTGCCGCTGGCTGCGGGCCCAGCTGCCGTCGTTGTAGGTGGTGATGTGGCATGGCACGGCGGGATCACCGAGGGAGTCGGTGGGCGACTCGAAGGCGGTGGCGCCAGGAATATGGGTGTGGCCGTTGATCACGCCGGCGAGGCGCTTCCCCGCCCGGTTCTCTCGAAACAGTTGCTGGGTCATCAACCGCTTCAGCACCCGGTCATGGCCGGTGCGTGTCTTGATCGCCCGCTCCAGGGCGAAGGCCAGCGAAAACTCAGACGACTCCAGCCCCCTCGCCTCCGGCACCGGCCAGTCCCAGGGTTCGGCCAGCAGTTCCACGGCGCTCTGCAGGATCGCCTCCGGGTTCCAGCTGCCCAGCGGTGCACTGGGGCGCAGGGCCTCCCCCGCGGAGCGGAACAGAGCGATCAGCTGGCTGTAGTGCTCCGTGAGGCGTGTGAGCTGAGCTGCCAGGTTCTGGTGAAAATGAATCACCCCGTCATATTCATCGCCATGGCGCACCAGGAGCCGCCGGCCATCAGGGGTGGTGTAGATGTCTTCGCGCCGGATGGCGAAGAACTCATGTTCCAGACCGGCGTACTTGCGCAGGTAGGCGTCATGGTTGCCGGGCACATAGACCACCTTCACCCCGGAGCGACTCAGCTCGCGCAGGTCTCTCAGCACCTGCAGGTGGGTGTGGCGCAGCAGTTTGCGGCTGCCGAAGAAGCCCTTTTCAAGCGGATCGGCCGAGGTGGCTTGAAGTGCCCGATCGACGCTGGCCGCAAGGAAACCCTCACTGACGTTGGCATTGATGCGAATCGCCTGCAGGTCGATCACATCCCCCACCAGATAGAGCACCTGGGGGCGTATCAAGGCCAGAAAACGACTCAGCTCCTTGGCTTCGCTCTGATTCGATCCCAGATGCAGATCGGAGATGAACAGGGCGGCACAGTCAAGCACAGATTCCTGATCCTTCGATGGTTAACCTGCCCTTAGTCTTTGCAACCATCAGGCGCGCGGAACTTAGGCCCTTGTGTACAACGATCGCAACCCCTCTTCGCTGGCTGGCGCCACCCCCCGCTCGGTGATCAGCCCCGTCACCAGCCGCGCCGGCGTGACATCAAAGGCGGGATTGAAGCCGGCACTGCCATCGGGCGTGAGCTGCACCGTGATGGGAGCGACGCCAGATCCGCCCCCCTCAAGGCGCCCCTGGATGTGCGTCACCTCGTGGGCGGAGCGCGCCTCGATCGGGATCTCGGCCACCCCGTCGTCAATCGTCCAGTCGATGGTGGAGGCGGGCAGGGCGACGTAGAAGGGCACACCGTTGTCGAAGGCAGCCAGGGCCTTGAGGTAGGTGCCGATCTTGTTGCACACATCACCCGACCGGGTGGTGCGGTCGGTGCCGACGATCACCGCATCCACGAGACCGTGCTGCATCAGGTGGCCGCCGGCGTTGTCGACAATCACGGTGTGGGGCACCCCTTCACGCCCCAGCTCAAAGGCGGTGAGGCTGGCCCCCTGGTTGCGCGGACGGGTCTCATCAACCCACACGTGGATGGGAATCCCCGCCCGGTGGGCCTTGTAGATCGGGGCCAGGGCCGTGCCCCAGTCGACGGTGGCCAGCCAGCCGGCATTGCAATGGGTGAGCATGTTCAAGGGCTCCTGTTGCCGCTCGGGAGGCCGCGCCGCCGCCAGCTGCTGGACAATTGCCAACCCGTGGTCGCCGATCGCCTCGCACATGGCGACGTCTTCATCGGCGATCACCCCCGCCTCCTGCGCAGCGGTGGCGGCCCGCTCGGCCGGCGGCAACGGCGCCACCCGAGAGCGCACCCGCTCCAGCGCCCAGCGCAGGTTAATGGCGGTGGGGCGCGTGGCGTTGAGCTGCTCAAAGGCAGCAGAGAGCGAGGCATCGCCTGGATCCGCCTGCAGGGCCAGCATCAGCCCATAGGCGCCGGTGACGCCGATCAGTGGTGCGCCGCGCACCACCATGGAGACAATGGACTCGGCGGCCTGATCAAGCGTGGCCAGCGAGCGCGTGCTGAAGCGGTGGGGTAACTGGGTCTGATCGATCACCCCCACCGAGCGGCCGCCCTCCTCCAGCCAGATCGTGCGCCAGGCCTTGCCGTCGATGTTCATCGGATGCCGCGTGCCACCAGTAGCCGACCCATGCTGGCAAACGGACCGTCGGCGCCCTGGTGAGCCCGGCCCTGCGGGAGCGTGGAGTGCCCATGGGTCCAAAGGGTCTAAAACCCCGCTTAAGGTGAACTCGCCCCTGGCCAGACGAGCGATGCCGATCAATCCCGTCACCTGGTTTGAGCTGAACGTTCACGACATCGAACGTGCCAAGGCCTTCTACGGCGCTGTGTTCCAGGTGGACTTCCAGGACATGTCAAGCCCTGAGATGGACTACTGGTGCTTTCCGATGGACGACAAGCAGATGGGCGCCGGTGGCGCCTTGATGCGCATGGCCGGCTGTGAACCCGGCAAGGGGGGCACGATGGTGTACTTCAGCTGCGTCGACTGCGCCGTGGAGGAAGGGCGCGTGGTGCCGGCCGGCGGCCAGGTCTGCCGAACGAAGATGGCGATCGGCGAGTTCGGCTTCATCTCGGTGGTGCTCGACACGGAGGGCAATCCGATCGGGCTCCACTCCCTGCGCTGAGCAGGGGCACGGCGGGACCGCCCCTCAGCTGTGCTCCCGCAAAAAGCCGATCGTGCCCACCAGTTCTTCAGCGAAGCGGTCGATTTCCTCGGGCGTGGTGGTGAATCCCAGGCTGGCCCGGGCCGATCCGGCCAGGCCGTAGTGGCGGTGCAAAGGCTGGGTGCAGTGGTGGCCGCTGCGGATGCAGATGCCGGCGGAATCGAGCAGGGCGGCGATGTCGTTGGCGTGCAGGCCGTCCACGGTGAACGCCGCCAGGGCGCCGCGATCCGGTTGTTGCTCGGGCGTGGGGCCGAGGATCCGCACCCCCTCGATCGCGCGGAGCCGATCAAACAACTGACGGGTGAGCTGTTGCTCCCAGGCGTGAATGCGCTCGAGCCCCAGACCGCGCAGGTAGTCGAGGGCGGCACCCATGCCGATCGCCTCTCCGATGGCCGGCGTACCCGCCTCGAACTTGTGGGGCAGCGTCGCCCAGGTGCTGGCGCCCAGCTGCACCTCCTCGATCATCTCGCCGCCGCCCAGGAAAGGCGGCATCGCCTCCAGGAGCGCCTCGCGTCCCCACAAAAAGCCCATGCCGGTGGGGCCGCAGAGCTTGTGGGAGGAACCCACCAGGAAGTCGGCCCCAAGCTGGGCCACATTCACCGGCAGGTGGGGCAGGCTCTGGCAGGCATCGACCAGCACCAGGGCACCGGCGGCATGGGCAAGGCGGGCGATCTCTTCCATCGGGTTGAGGCAGCCCAGGGTGTTGCTCACCTGCACCAGGCTCACCAGCCGCGTGCGCTCCCCCAGCTGGGCCTTGAAATCCTCCAGATCCAGTTCTCCACTCGGTGTAAGCCCCACGTGACGCAGCACGGCGCCACTGCGGGCCGCCAGCAGCTGCCAGGGCACCAGGTTGCTGTGGTGCTCCATCACCGACAGCAGGATCTCATCGCCAGGGCGGATGTTGGCGTCGCCCCAGCTGCGGGCCACCAGGTTGATGGCCTCAGTGGCGTTGCGGGTGAAGACGATCTCGTGGGGGCTGGCGGCGCCGATGAAGGCCGCCGCCTTGGTGCGTGCCGCCTCGAAGGCTTCGGTGGCACGGCCGCTCAGCTGGTGGGCGCCGCGGTGCACGTTGGCGTTGTCATGGCCGTAGTAGTGCTGCAGGGCCTGAAGGACCTGGCGGGGCTTCTGGCTGGTGGCGGCGTAATCCAGATAGATCAACGGCTGCCCCAGGCAGGCCACCTGATCGAGGAGCGGGAAATCCGGACGCGTGAGCAGGGCCAGGTTCTCGGCCGGCTCAACTGCGGGGATCACCGCTGGGATGGCCAGGCTGGTCATGGCCGCAGCTCTGGAGCGCCCAGAGCAGAGCCCGGTTGCAGCAGCCGCGCCAGGGGCTCCCAGACGGCGGCGGCCGCCGGCAGATCCTTGAGCGCCTCGGCGCAGAAACCGCGCTTGAGCAGGCTGGCGGCCAGCTCGGCGTCGATGCCACGGCTCTGCAGGTAGAACAGCTCGTCGAGCTGCAGCCGGGTCACGGTGGCGCCATGGGCGCAGCGCACGTCGTCGGCGACGATCTCCAGCTCGGGCTTGGTGTCGATCCGGGCCAGGTTGGAGAGCAGCAGGTTGCGGCTGAGCTGGGTCGCATTGGTGCGCTGGGCCGCCCGGGGCACACGCACGGCACCGTTAAAAACGCTGCGGCCGTGGTCGTCGGCGATCGCCTTGTGCAACTGCTCGAGGCAGCCATCGGGCCCCTCGAAGCGCACCCAGGCATGGGTGTCCGCCACCTGGTGCTGCTCCGCCAGCTGCAGGCCCGCCAGCTGGGTGTGGGCGCCGCCGCTCACCTGGCTGATGCGGGGCTCCAGGCGCGACAGCGCCCAGCCGCGGGAGGCACTGCTGAACTGATAGCGACTCTCGGGTTCCTGCTCCACGGCCAGATGGCCCAGCAGGCTGGCGGGGGCCTCCCCGAAGGCCAGCAGAGCGTGGTTGAGCACAGCCTTGCGGCCCAGATGCACCTCAAGAATCAAGCTGGTGAGGCTGGCGGCGGAGCCCAGCAACACCTGGGTGAGCTCCAGCTGGGCCTTCTCCTCCACCAGCAGCAGCACACGCAGGGGCAGCACCGCCTGGTCGGTGTGAGCGGCACTCACAAGTTCCAGCTCAATGGGCTCCCGGCCGCTGACGCGCAGGGCCAGGCATTCGCCGGCACTGGCGTGGTTGAAGGCCACGGGCCAGTGGTGCTCGGCGCCCACCGCCGCCAGGGTGTGGCCCAGGGCCTGGCTCAGCTCAGCGGCGGCAAGGGGCCGCAGGCCGGGAGGCAGGGCGACGCCATCCAGGGGATCGCCGCGGCCATCGAGCCAGAGGCGCGTGACGCCGGGGGCAGCCGGGGGCAGATCGATCGAAACCGGCGTGGCGACGGCATCCCAACGGGGGGTGAGGGCCGTCAGCGCCCCCAGATCGGTGAAACGCCAATCCTCCTGGTGCCGGCGGGGCAGGGGCAGGGCCTCCAGGGCGGCGCGGCCCCGGCGCTGCACGTCCGCCAAGGCACCACTGGGGGGCGGCAGCTCCCTTAACAGCCGGGCACTCCAGGCGGCGCTCTCCCCGACGGCGCTGGCCGGGGAGGGGGGGGAGACGTCGGGGGCCAGTGCCATGGTCAGGCCACCTCCAACGGTGTGCGGGCGCTCTCGGAAGACTCCAGGGCGGCCAGCTCTTCATCGACCCAGTCGTAACCACGCTCCTCGAGCTCCAGAGCCAGCTCCTTGCCGCCCGTGCGCAGGATGCGGCCCGCCGCCATCACATGCACGTAGTCGGGGGTGATCACTTCCAGCAGGCGTTGGTAGTGGGTGATCAGCAGGGTGGCGTTGTCGGCGCTGGCCAGCTGGTTGACGCCGCCCGCCACGATGCGCAGGGCATCGATGTCGAGGCCGGAATCGGTTTCGTCGAGAATCGCCACCAGCGGCTCCAGCAGAGCCATCTGCAGGATCTCGTTGCGCTTCTTCTCGCCGCCGGAGAAGCCTTCATTCACCGAACGCTCCAGGAAAGCAGGATCCATCTGCACCACCTTGAGGCGCTCCTGCACCAGATCTTCGAAGGCGAAGGTGTCCAGTTCCTCCTCGCCCCGCTCCATGCGACGGGCATTGGTGGACACCCGCAGGAACTCCAGGTTGCTCACCCCGGGGATCTCCACCGGGTACTGGAACCCAAGGAAGACGCCGATGCGCGCCCGTTGTTCGGGCGCGAGCGCCAGCAGATCCTCACCGCGGTAGAGCACCGAACCGCCGGTCACCCGATAGGAGGGATGGCCTGCCAGCACCTTGGAGAGCGTGCTCTTGCCGCTGCCGTTGCGCCCCATCACCGCGTGGATTTCGCCGGCGCGGATCTCCAGGTTCACGCCCTTGAGGATCGGCTGATCCTCCACACGGGCGTGTAGATCCTTGATCTGGAGCAGAAGTTCGGCGTCGGGACGGATCACAGGGCCAGGGGTTGGGGCAGGGCGGAAGGAAGGCAGGACCCTAGTGGGGAGCTGCGGTGGGGCGGTAGCGGAACGCAGGTTGATCTGATCGGGTCAGCCCACCGAACCCTCGAGCTTGAGGGCGAGGAGCTTGTCGGCTTCAGCGGCGAACTCCATCGGCAGCTGGTTGAACACATCGCGGCAAAAGCCGCTGACCATCATCGACACCGCTTCCTCGAAGCCAATGCCCCGGCTCTGCAGATAGAAGAGCTGGTCTTCGGAGATCCGGCAGGTGCTGGCCTCGTGCTCGATCGCGGCGTCGGGCTGCTGGGAGCGGATGTAGGGGTAGGTGTTGGCGGCGGCTTGGTCGCCGATCAACATCGAATCGCACTGACTGAAGTTGCGTCCCCCCACTGCCTTGGGGCCCATCTGCACCAGACCCCGGTAGCTGTTGGAGGAATGGCCGGCGCTGATGCCCTTGCTCACGATCGTGGAGCGTGTGCGCGGTCCGACGTGGATCATCTTGGTACCGGTGTCCGCCTGCTGGCGGTGGTTGGTGAGCGCCACCGAGTAGAACTCGCCCACCGAATCGGCACCCTGCAACACGCAGCTGGGGTACTTCCAGGTGATCGCCGAGCCCGTCTCCACCTGGGTCCAGCTGATGTGGCTGCGATCGCCGCGGCATTGGCCGCGCTTGGTGACGAAGTTGTAGATGCCACCCACACCGTTCTCATCGCCGGCATACCAGTTCTGCACGGTGGAGTATTTGATCGAGGCATCATCGAGGGCCACAAGCTCCACCACCGCCGCATGCAGCTGATTGGTGTCGAACATCGGTGCGGTGCAGCCCTCGAGATAGCTCACCGAGGCGCCTTCTTCAGCCACGATCAAGGTGCGCTCGAACTGGCCCGTGTCGCCTGAGTTGATGCGGAAGTAGGTGGAGAGTTCCATCGGGCATTCCACACCCTTGGGGATGAACACGAAGGATCCATCACTGAACACCGCTGAGTTGAGGGCGGCGAAGTAGTTGTCATTGCCGGGCACCACCGTGCCCAAGTAGCGCTCGATCAGTTCTGGATGCTCCTTCACCGCCTCACTGATCGAGCCGAAGATCACGCCGTGCTCCGCCAGTTTCGCCTTGTAGGTGGTGGCGATCGAAACGCTGTCGAAGACAGCATCGACAGCCACATTGGAGAGGCGCTTCTGCTCGCTCAACGGGATGCCCAGCTTGTCGAACGTTTCGAGAAGCTTGGGGTCCACCTCGTCGAGGCTGGCTTTCTTGTCCTGCTGCCGGGGGGCGGCGTAGTAAATGATGTCCTGGTAGTTGATGGGGGGATGGCCCAGGGTGGCCCAGTCGGGCTCCTCCATGCGCAGCCACTGCCGGAAGGCGCGCAGGCGGAACTCAAGCAGGAACGTCGGCTCCTCCTTCTTGGCTGAGATCCAGCGCACCACATCCTCGCTGAGGCCCTTGGCAATCTTGTCGGTCTCGATGTCAGTGATGAAGCCGTACTTGTACGGCTGGCTCATCAGATCGCCGACGGATGGAGCGGTGGCCATGGCGTTGTTCCTCCTCAGTCGGAGGTATGGGAAAGAATTTCTTCTGTGCTGATGGTCTGAGTCTCACCGCGGAAGGGGTTGTCCTCAGTGAGGAACAGCATGCAATGGCACTCCTTGCGCTCACGCATCGGCACGCAGGGGCAATTCCAGAAGGCCTGGGAGACCTCGGCCTGCTTGTCTTCATAGTGGCGGCAGGGGCAGAGCGCGCCCCCCAGCTGGTCCTTGTGGCGGGCCAGGCCCTCAAGCACCACGGCGGTCACCCCCAGATCGCTGCAGAAGTAGGTACCCGTGCGCTTGGCGTAGGTCTCGGCAAATTTGCGGATCACCTCGAGGCTCTCCGTGGTGGGAGCCGTGCTGCTGGAGGGGGCGTCAGACATGATTCGACGGGTCGGTGAGCGGCACCACGGGTGGGGGGATCGCAGCTTGGGAGATCCGGACCAAGCAGGGCCGAAATCCAATTACGAAACATCAGAGTTTCGTTTCTTGGAGCCTAGGGCACCGGATCGGCCGTCGCGCGGCTAGGCGCCATTGTGGCCCTTGCCTGACGCTCCCCCAAACGGGATCCACAAATCCTTTCCACGCGTGGCAAGGTTGAGTCACGGACCGTTCGCCGGCGGGACCGTGCGCAAATCGATGAGTCCCTCAACCCAGGCCCCCACCCGCGAGGCGGCCCTCAGCCTGCTCCTGCGGGCGGGCGAAGCGACGGCAGCCCAACTGGCCGAGAGCCTGGAGGTGTCCGTTCAGGTGATGCGCCGGCACCTGCGCAGCCTTGAAGAAGACGGACTGGTGGAAGCCAGTCCCGCCTCCGAAGGCCCCGGTCGCCCCAGCAACCATTGGCGCCTGACCCCCCAGGGCCACGACCACTTCACCGACGGCAGCGAGCATTTCGCCCTCGGTCTGCTCGGTTCGATCGCCGCCAGCCTCCCCCCTGGCACCGTCCAGGAACTCCTGGAGCGACAGGCCCAGGAGAAGGCCCTGCATTACCTCCACCAGATCGGCAGCGGCAGCCTGACCACACGGGTGGAACGCCTGGTGGAGTTGCGTCGCCGGGAGGGCTACGTGGCTGAATGCCGCCCCGACCCCGAAGGTTCCGGCTGGCTGATGAGCGAATTCCACTGCTCCGTCTCCCGCATCGCTGAGCAGTTCCCCGTGATCTGCGACCAGGAACTGGCGCTCATCCGCCATACCTTTCCCGATTGCAGGGTGGAACGGGTGCACTGGCGCCTGGAGGGCGGCCACTCCTGTGGCTTCCATCTCCAACCGGAAAGCGGCGACCGGCCCCAGCCTTGAGCGCCGAGGGGCCGCTCAGCTCAGACGACCTGACGCTGCTCGAGGCCAGCCTGCTGCCGGCACTGGAGCGCCACCACCTGCGCCTGCTGGCCCACTGCCTGCGCGCTCTGCAGCAGATCGGTGCGGCCCAGCGGGGCCCCGTGCCAACCAGTGCGGCGATCGAAGCCTGGATGGCCAGTGAGCCACGGTTCCAGAGCGATCCCGACTTCGCCCCGGTGTTCCTTCAGCAGCTGCTGGGCGGCGCCGCCCAGCTGGAGCGGCTGGCCACCGAGCTCGGCTGTGATCCTCTGGCCCTGGAGCTGCCCCAGTTGGTGGGCTGGGCACAGGAACAAGCCCAGGCACGGCTGGGAAACCTGCCAGCTCCTCAACCCCCCTAGCCCCATAGACCCATCACCAAGCTGACGCCCAGCAGCGCCAGCAGCGCGGCCGCCAGCCCCCGCCGCCCTGGCCGGTCCCCTTCCAGGGACGCCAGGGGCAAGGCCATCACCGGCGCCGTGGCCATCATGGCCACGGCCAGCCCCCCCGGCAGCCGCTGCAGGGCCGCCTGCTGGAGCACGATGCCGGCGCTCGTACCCAGCAGCGTCGCCAGCAGCACCAGGGGCCAGCGGGCCCCGGCAGGCCAGGGGCGCTGGCCCAGATGGGGCCAGGTCCGCAGCAGGGGGAGCAGCACCAGGGCGGCCGCCGCCAGGCGCACCGCGGCGGATTGAACCGGTCCCACCGTGCCTGCCACCAGAGCGGAACGGGCCAGCAGTGCCCCGGCACTGCCACAGGCCAGGGCACCGAGGGCCAGGGGGACTCCCCAGAGATCGGGCCGCCGACGGGGCCCGTCCGGTATGCCGATTCCCCGGGCCACAAGCAAGACCGCCAGGCTGATCAAACCGATCCCCAGCCACTGGAGAGGGCGCGGCACCTCCGCCAGCACCAGGGCACCCACCAGGGCGGTGAACGCTGGACCGCCGGCTTCGAGGGTGAGGGTGCGGCGGGTGCCGAGGCGCCGCAGGGCCGCAAAGAACAGGCTGTCCCCCAGGCCGATCCCCACCACCCCGCTCAGGGCCAGGGGCAGCAGCAGCGGAGCCGGAACGACCCCGGGGAGCAGCAGCAGCGCCGGTCCCAGCAGCGCCAGGGCCAGCAGATTCTTGACCAGGTTCAACTGGGCGGCGCCCAGGGAAGTGGGAAGCCGGCGCCAGAGGCTGGTGGAGAGGGTCCAGCAGAGGGCGGCGGCCAGGGCGGCCAGGGCTCCGAGGGGCAACGGGGGCGCCGTTAAGGCCGTTTGTTGCGATCATCGCTCTAGCCGATGCCCAGCCGTGAGCCCGTCGATCGCCGATGCCCTCAGCTTCTTCCAGCTCAGCTGCGGCCGCTGGCGCTCCCAACGCAGCAGTCACCACCTGCTGTATCGGAGCGCCGAAGCGGGCGGCTCGCTGATCGAAGTGGTGGAAGTGGCGGCGAGCGATCCGCGGCTGCTGGCGATCGCCGCGCTGTACCAGCAGGACCCCGCCCACCTGGTGGGCGGCTGCCAGGTGCGCTGGAGCGGCTCGATGGCCTGGGACAAGGCGGGGGAGGCCCACGAAGGCGAATCCGTCTTCGCACTGATCCCCAGTGATGAACGGGGCCGTGCCGGCCTGCTGCTGCGCGACCGGGGCTACGCCGAAACGGCGCCGGTGGCCGGCCATTTCGCCATGGATGAAAGGGACGAGCTGCTGTTGAGCACGAACTACGAAACGATGAGCTCCCTGGAGCGCTTCAGCTTCGCTGGGCCCGATGTGCGGCTGCGCACAAGCACCGTGGAGGGTCTCTCGAACACCGCCTCCTTCTGCATCGAGACCCGCTGGCAGGAGCCCGATGGCGCGGCGGTGGCCGCAGGGGCCGCGAACGTTGCCACCGATGGAGGCCCCCTCTCGGTGCTGGGCTGGTGAGCCCCCCAGGGCGGAGGCGGGTCAACCCGCGGCGGTGGCAAACGTTACGGATCGTGAGCCCTGCCCTTGCCGAGAGAAAAGGCCCCGAGACGCACTCCTACGCTCATGGTCGTTGGATGCCGATGAACGCGTGGCCCTCCCCCTCCTGAACTACGCACCCACGACCCAGAACTCCCGGGTCAAGGCGTTTCGGGTGGGTTCCGACGAAGACCCCAAGGCCGTGGCCATCGACAAGGTCCTCAGTCGCGACGATCAGAACTTCGTGATCGAGTCGGCCTACCGGCAGCTCTTTTTCCACGCCTTCAAGGTCGACCGCGACCACACCCTGGAGTGCCAGCTGCGTGACGGTCAGATCACCGTGCGCGACTTCATTCGCTCCCTGGCCCTCTCGGACACCTTCGTTCGCAGCTTCTACAACCTCAACAACAACTACCGCCTGTCTCGCCACTTGGTGGAGAAGCTGCTGGGCCGCCCGGTCTACAGCCAGGCCGAAGAGATCGCCTGGTCGGCCGTGATCATGACCAAGGGCCTCAAAGGCGCCGTGGACGCGATCCTCGACAGCGACGAATACCTCGAAAATTTCGGCTACGACACCGTTCCCTACCACCGCAATCGGGTGGTGGGCTCCCGTGAACTGGGTGAGACCCCCTTCAACATCACCACCCCCCGCTACGACGCCTATTACCGCGGCATCTTCGGTTTCCCCCAGATCGTCTACACCGGAGCGGGCAAAGCCTTCCCCGCCCGCGTCACCCAGCGTCGCGGCGGTTATCCCGAGGATTACCTGCCCTGGGTGCGCACCCTTCCCGCCCTGCGCAATGCCGGCAACGCCGCCAGCAGCGCCAGCATCGATTACCTGGCCAAAGTCCCCTATCGCAGCGTTGGTCGCTGAGCCCACGGCTCGGCTTCAACCCCCCTGGCTTCCGAAACGGCGGGATACCCCCGCCGTTTTTTTATGGACAGCCGCGCTCCAGGGGGCGGTCAGCGTCCACTGACGGGAGGTCGCCATTGGGCTTCGAAGTGGAAATTGCCAGGCAAAGTGATCCCAAATCAAATCTGGAGACGCCGTGAGTCAGTCACTTTCTTCTTTGGCGCGTATGACCCTCCGCCAACTGCGGCAAGTGGCCAGTGACCTGGGAGTGAATCTCTACAGCCGCAAATCCAAGGAGGAACTGTTGGAGGCCATCGACACCCGTAAGCCTGAGCAGGACTCGGACCCATCGGCGGCAAGCCTGTTCACCATCGAGGCTGATCTGCCTCCGGCCCCCCGTCCCGCCGCCGGCACCAAGGTCGTCTTCCTTCCCCGGGACCCCCAGTGGGCCTATGTGTTCTGGGAGATCTCCGAGTCCGATCGTCAGGGGGCCCTGGCCAGCGGCGCCACCCAACTGGCCCTGCGCCTGGCGGATGTGACCGGCCTGGCCAATGGGGCCACCCATCCCCACACCCTGCAAGAGGTGCCCGTGGATGCCCACTCCACCGAGTGGTACCTGCCGGTGCCCCTGAGCGACCGGGATTACCGCGTCGAGCTTGGATACCGGCAGCCAGCCGGCGGCTGGATCTCCCTGGCCACCTCCTCCGTGGCTCGGGTGCCGGCCCTGCACCCCAGCGAGCAGATCCTCGATCAATTCGTCCCGTTCACCCTCGAGACGGCTCCGGGCACCACGATGGCCACCCTGCCCAGCCCGGTGGAGGCCGCCGAGAACGACCTGCACGAGCGGCTTTACCAGAGCGCAACGGTGCGCTGGAAGCGCTTCGGCCGCGGTTCGGAGGCCTTCCACGAAATCGATGACAACGAAAGCTCCCGCCTCTCGGGTGTGGGTCTGAACCCCTCCGGAATCGGCCTCTGGGCCAGTGGCCGGAACGAATCCGGCCTGGGCGGGGTGACCCCACGCCAGCGGGCGTTCTGGCTGGTGGCTGACGCCGAACTGATCGTCTACGGAGCCACCGATCCCTCGGCTCGGCTGATGATCGGTGATGAGGAGGTGCCCCTCTCGAGCGACGGCACCTTCCGGGTGCAGGTGCCCTTCCGCGATGGCATGCAGCTCTATCCGATCCAGGCGATCGCCGTCGATGGTGAGCAGAAGCGCAACATCACCCTGCGTTTCGAGCGCGACACCCCCGAAGACAACAGCCATCCCAGCAGCCAGGCCGTGGCTGAATGGTTCTGAGTGCGGCAAACCTGATGTCGGCCTGATCGCCGCAACTGGAAACATCGATGGCAGAGCCTGGGAACTCTGAGCAAGACCATCGGGGCCAGCGGCCGTGGACGCCAACGTCATCCCTTCAGGCCGGTCCCATCCGAGCGGACACTGGCCAGCGCTGTTGGCCCTGGCTGGGACCCTGCTGCTTGGGGGCTGCAATTCCACCGCAAAGCTGATCGGATCGCCTGCGGCGGTACCGCCGCTGCCCAAGGGGTTCGAGCTGGCCTTCAACCAGCGGGCGGAAACCAGTTACCGCAGCCCCATCAGCGGCCAGCAACGGCCCGGCGACGACATGGAAGCGATGCTGCTGGAGACCATCCGCAGCGCCCACCGTGACGTGCTGGTTGCCGTTCAGGAGCTCTCGCTGCCGGAGGTGGCCCGGGCCCTGGTGGCCAAGCGGCGGGAGGGGGTGAACGTGAAAGTTGTGCTCGAAAACACCTACAGCACCCCCTGGAGCGAGGAGCACGCCCTCGATCTCAACCCCCATCAACGGCTGCGCCAGCAGCAGCTCAGCGCCCTGGCCGACAGCAACCACGACGGGGTGCTCAGCGCGATGGAACGGGAGGAGGGCGATGCGGTGCTGATCCTGCGCCGGGGCGGCGTGCCCCTGATCGATGACACCGCCGACGGCAGCGCCGGCAGCGGCCTGATGCACCACAAGTTCCTGATCGCCGATGGGCGCGTGCTCGTCACCGGCTCGGCCAACTTCACCCCCTCCTGCATCCACGGCGACCCCGATGCCCCCAGCACCCGAGGCAATGTGAACCATCTGCTGCGCATCGAGAGCGCTTCCCTGGCCAGTGTGTTCGCGGGCGAGTTCCGGCGGATGTGGGGCGATGGCCCCCTGGGACAACCCGACAGCCGTTTCGGCCTCGGGAAACAGGAGGGAGCGATCCAGCGGGTCAACGTGAAGGGCACCGCTGTGGATGTGCTCTTCGCCCCCCACCGGCGCGAGGATCCCCACAACGGCCTGCAGGTTCTCGAGCAGGTCCTCGATCAGGCCAACACGCGGATCGATCTGGCTCTGTTCGTCTTTTCAGCCCAGAACCTCGCCGACACCCTCGCCAAGCTGCGCTCCCGTGGCGTGCGACTGAGGCTGCTGGCCGATCCGGGCTTCGCCCACCGCTCCTTCTCCGAGGTTCTCGATCTGCTCGGAGTCAGCCTGCCGGATCGCCGCTGCGCCATCGAGGCCGGCAATCGGGCCTGGGCCTCGGCGGTGGAGACGGTGGGGGTGCCGCGGTTGGCGGGGGGCGACAAACTGCACCACAAATTCGCCGTGATCGACCGGCGCACGGTGATCAGCGGCAGCTTCAACTGGAGTCCGGCTGCAGCCCATGGAAACGATGAAACCCTGTTGCTGATCCACTCACCACCGCTGGCAGCCCATTTCGAGCACGAGTTTGAGCGTCTGTGGCGGGGGGCCGAGCTGGGGATCTCCCCGCGGTTGGAACGCAAGCGGGCCCAGAGGCTCAGGGCCTGCGGCCGTGGCCAGCAGCGGATGGTGCCGGGGCGATGATGGGCCCCACCTGTTCTGCCTCCATGGCTCGGCCCACCGCCTGCCTCCCCGCCCTCGGCCTGATCGCCGCAGTACTGCTGCCGCTCGGCTCCCCGCCGGTGGCCCAGGCCGCCCCGAAGGTGCCTGAGCCTGAGTTCCCCAGCACGGAAACCCTGCGCCAGGTGCAGCTTGCCGCCATCAACTGCGCCCGCGAAAACAATGCCGCCACCTGCGAGCCCTCGCGCAAACTCGCCGATGGCCTGCTGGATAACCCCTGGCTCTCGGCGACCTGCAAGGACGACCTCTGGGACATCCGCCAGAAATCGGTGATCGCTCCCAGCAACACCTACACCCGCCGCGAGGCGCTCAACAAGGTGGCCGAAAATCTGCTGACAATCTGCAAGCCGACCCTCAAGCCCCTGGTCACCCCCAAGCCAGCCGGCCCGGACAAACCGAAGGGCGGCTTCGGCTTCGGCACCAAGTGAGCCCAGCCGATGGGCCCGCTCAGCGGCCCGATACCGGGGCTGCGAGCTTGATCACCTGGCGGGCGGTGTCTTCCATCGCGTCGAGGCTCCAGAGACCCGTGATCACCGCCGCTTGATCGGCAAGCTGGCAGAGGGGGCCCCGCTGACCACTCGCCTCACAGCTCGCGGATAGACCGAGCATGGCGTTGGTGAGCTTGCCGCGCAGGCAGGTCTCCGTGCCGGTCTGGCCGAGCACAGCCTCGGCCGCCTTGAGGCTGGTGCCCACCGCCTGCTCATAGGGATAGGCCTTGGGCCCGCCCACCACCGCCGCGGCCGGGCGAAGGGGGCCCAGAGCCAGCAATGCCAGCGCCAGCAGGGCCAGGCCCAGGCGAGCCGCTGAGGTTGGAGACGGGCTTGGGCAAGGACCATCAACAGGCACAGGACCAGGGCGCAGGCCCGACCAACGCTTCGCCAAGGGTTCCGCTCCAATCTCTTGTGCTCAACCTAGCCAAGGCCGAAGCGGGGGAGCGGTCTAATTTGGTGCCCCCGGACATCCCCCGATGGCGCACAGCGTCAGCCTGGCCCAGCCCTTCAGCGACCAGAAACCGGGCACCTCCGGCTTGCGCAAGAGCAGCCGCCACTTCCAACAGCCCCACTACCTGGAGAGCTTCATCGAAGCCTCGCTGCGGGTGCTCCCAGGCGTGGTGGGCGGCACCCTGGTGCTGGGGGGCGATGGCCGCTACGGCAACCGCGCCGCCATCGACGTGATCGCCCGCATGGCCGCCGCCCACGGCGTCGCCCGCCTGATCACCACCACCGGCGGCATCCTCTCCACCCCCGCCGCCTCGCACCTGATCCGCCTCCACGGGGCGATCGGCGGCATCATCCTCTCGGCCAGCCATAACCCCGGCGGCCCCGAAGGCGATTTCGGCGTCAAGGTGAACGGCGCCAACGGTGGGCCCGCGCCTGAATCGATCACCGACGCGATCTACGCGGTCACCACCGGCCTGGAGAGCTACCGGATCTGCGAGGCCCCACCCCTGAACCTCGACGTGCCGGGAAAGGTGTCGATCGAGGACCTGCAGGTGGAGGTGATCGATGGGGTCGACGACTACGTGGCGCTGATGCAACGCCTGTTCAACTTCGAGCAGATCGGCGATCTGCTGCGCCACGACTACCCGATCGCCTTCGATGCGATGCATGCGGTCACCGGGCCCTACGCCCACCGCCTGCTTGAAAAGGAGCTGGGGGCCCCTGCCGGCACCGTGCGCAACGGCACGCCCCTGGAGGACTTCGGCGGCGGTCACCCCGATCCCAACCTCACCTACGCCCATGAGCTGGCGGAGCTGCTGCTCGACGGTGATGACTACCGCTTCGGTGCCGCCTGCGACGGCGACGGCGACCGCAACATGATCGTGGGCCAGCGCTGCTTCGTGAACCCCAGCGACAGCCTGGCGGTGCTCACCGCCAACGCCGCTCTCGCCCCGGGCTACGCGGGCGGCCTGGCTGGGGTGGCGCGCTCGATGCCCACCAGCGCCGCCGTGGATGTGGTGGCCACCGAGCTGGGCCTGCCCTGCTTCGAGACCCCCACCGGCTGGAAGTTCTTCGGCAACCTGCTCGATGCCGGCCGGATCACCCTCTGCGGCGAGGAGAGCTTCGGCACCGGCAGCGACCACATCCGCGAGAAGGATGGCCTCTGGGCGGTGCTGTTCTGGCTGCAGATCCTGGCGGTGCGCCGCTGCACGGTGGTCGAGCTGATGGCGGAACATTGGAGCCGTTTCGGGCGCCACTACTACTCCCGCCACGACTACGAAGCGATCGAGAGCGAGCGCGCCCATGGCCTCTACGACCGGCTCAAGGGCTTGCTGCCATCCCTGGTGGGTCAACCCTTCGCCGGTCGCACGATCGCCACAGCCGATGACTTCAGTTACACCGATCCGGTGGATGGCTCCGTCACCAGCGGCCAGGGGCTGCGGCTGCTGCTCGATGACGGCAGCCGGGTGGTGCTTCGCCTGTCGGGCACAGGCACCTCAGGGGCCACGCTGCGGGTGTACCTCGAGCGCTACGAACCCTCCGGAGGCGATCTCGCTCAAGATCCCCAGGAGGCCCTGGCCGACCTGATCACAGCAATCGATCAGCTAGCAGAAATCAAGACGCGAACCGGGATGGAGCGGCCCACGGTGATCACCTGATCACCACAACGCATCAGGACTGCTGGTCTTCCTCAAACCAGCGAGCCTCCAGCCCCTTGATCACCACGTAGAAGGGCGGCACAACCCCCAGCGACAGCACCGTGGCCACCAGCAGCCCACCGAAGATCACCGTGCCCAGCGACTGCTGGCTCTGGGCGCCAGCGGAATGGGCCACCACCAGGGGCATGAAACCCGCCAGGGCCGCGATCGCCGTCATCAGGATCGGCCGCAGCCGGGATTCCGCTGAGGCGATCGCCGCCTCGGCCGCTGTCATGCCGGCCTTCATGTGCTGCTCGGCCACCTCCACGATCAAGATGCCGTTCTTGGCCGCCAGACCGATCAGGGTCACCAACCCCACCTGGGCGTAGATGTTCAGATCGATCGAGCGGATCGCCAGAAACGCCAGCGCCCCAAGCATGGCCAGGGGCACGGTCATCAGGATGATCACGGGCGTCACGTAGCTCTCGTACTGGGCTGAAAGCACCAGATACACCACCAGAATCCCCAGGCCGAACACCAGCACGCTGGCGGAGCCAGCCGAGAGTTGCAGGGCCGCCAGACCGGTGAAGGCATAGCTGATGTTGTTGAAATTCAGGCTTTTGAACACCGCCTGGATCTTGTCGAGGGCCTGACCGGAGCTCTTGCCCGCCGCTTCAGCCCCCTGCACCAGAATCGTGCGATAGAGGTTGTAGTGGCTGATCACCGGGGGCGCACTGGTGAGGGTCACCTTGGCGAACTCGGAAACGGGCACCATTTTGTTGTCGTTGGAGCGGACGTAGTAACCCTCCACATCCTGGATCTTGCTGCGGTTGGCCGCCTGGGACTGAACATAGATATTGCGCACCTGGCCGCTTTCGTAGGTGAGGTTGGCGAAGTTGCCGCCGGCGAGGATGCCGATCGTGCTCATCGCCTGGGCGAAATCAACGTTGAGGGCACCAAGGGTGTCGCGGTCGATGGTGAGCTCGAACGCCGGGGCGCTGGGGATGAACTGGGTGTACACCGAGCTGAAGGTGCCCGTGGCCGTGGCAGCGCTGGTGAGCCGAGCGGCCTGTTGGGCCAGTTCGCTGAAGCTGTAGCCGCCGTTGCTGAGGTCGTTGAACTGGAAGTAGAAGCCCCCCTGGGAGGAGAACCCGGGGATGGCGGGCGGCAGGCCGGCCCGGGCGAAACCACTGTTGATCTTGGTGAGCTTGGTGTTGAGCCGCTTCACCACCGCGTTGGCCGAGGCATCAGCGGCAGAGCGCTCCTCCAGGGGCTTGAGGCCAAAGAAGAACACCCCCTGATCGGGGCTGGAGCCGTTGAAGCCGTAGCCACTCACCACCGTGCCGGCCTCAATCTCCTCCTCGCCCCCCAGCACCTTGGCCACCTCCTGGGCGGTGATCTGGGTCTGGCTGAGGGAGGCGCCGTTCTGGAGTTGGAAGAAACCCACCCCATAGCCCTGGTCCTCGTCGGGGATGAAGGCCGAGGGCAGGCTGGTGAAGGCGATGACCGTGAGCACGATGCCGCCGGCGAGACCCGCCAGGATCAATCGCCGCCGCTTGATCAAGGTGGTCACCAGGGAGGCATAGCCCCGCTCCACCTTGGCAAAGAAGACATTGAAGCGATCAAAGATCCAGGCCAGGTTGGCGCCCCCAACAGCACCCAGCAACGCGCCCAAGACGTAGATCCACAGGCCCGACACCCCGCTGAACCGGCCGAAGGCCAGGCCCACGATCACCCCCAGCGCGATCCAGAGGGGCCCCCTGGGCTGCGGCGGTTTGGCTCCTCCCAGGATCAGCCCCGAGAGCATGGGGGAGAAGGTGAGGGCGTTGAAGGCCGAGATCGCAATCGAGAAGGCGATCGTGAGAGCGAACTGCTTGTAGATGATGCCGATGCCGCCGGGGTAGAAGGCCACCGGCACGAACACCGCCATCAGCACCAGGGCCGTGGCGATCAGGGCACCGATCAGCTCCCCCATGCATTCGATGGCGGCCTCGCGGGCCCGCATGCCCTTTTCGATGTTCTTGGACACCGCCTCAATCACGACGATGGCGTCGTCCACCACCAGCCCCGTGGCCAGCACCAGACCCAGCAGGGTGAGCTGGTTGATCGAGAAGCCGAACACCTTCACGAAGGCGAAGGTGCCCACCAGGGAGATCGGAATAGCCAGGCTGGGCACCACCGTGGCCCGCCAGTCCTGCAGGAACAGAAACAGGATCAGCAGCACCAGGATGATCGCCAGGCCGAGGGCGTCCACCACCCCCTCCACGGCCGATTCGATGAACTGGCCGATGTTGTAGATCTGATCGACGGTGACCCCCGCGGGCACACCTTGGGCGAACTGATCCATCACCGCCACCACCCCTTCGGACACATCAAGGGCGTTGCTTTCCGGGGTCTGGAAGACCGCCACGGTGATCGAGGGATGACCGTGCTTGTCCACCGCCACCTGGCCAAAGGTGTTGAAGCCGTAGGTGGCCTCACCCACATCCTTGAGCCGGAGCAGGTTGCCCGCCGAGGTGCGCCCCACGATCAGATTGTTGAGGTCATCGACGGACACCAGGTTGCCGTTGTTGCGCACCAGCAACGGGTAGGCGTAGGCCTGCTTACCCCCGGCGGGGGGTCCCCCCACCAGACCTCCGATCGCCACCGTGTTCTGGTTCTTGACCGCCGTGATGATGTCGTTGGCGGTGAGGCCGTTGGCCGTCACCTTGTTGGCATCCACGAACAGCCAGAAGGCTGGGTTGGACCCCCCCAGCAGGCTGACGTTGGCCACCCCGGGCACCCGGCCCAGCTGGTAGTAGAGGTCTTCGTAGATCAGTCCGTTGAGATAGGGGGCATCGAACTGGCCCTCGGTGGAGCCCACCTGGTAGGCGAGCAGGATCGAGGGGGTGGACTGCTCCACCGAGATGCCGGTGGCCTGCACCTGCTGGGGCAACTGCGGCATCGCCAGGGAGACCCGGTTCTGCACGTTCACCTGGTCGATGTTGATATCCGTGCCTTCGTTGAAGTAGACGCTGATCGTGCTGGCGCCCTGCATCGTGCTGGTGGAAGCGATGTAGGAGGCCCCGGGCACCCCGTTGATCTGCTGCTCGATCGGATTGGTGACCGACTGCTCAGTCACGATCGAGTTAGCGCCGCCGTAGGTGGCGGTGACCTGCACCAGGGGCGGCGCGATGTTGGGCAGGTTCTCCACCGAGAGGGTGGGGATGGCAATCAGGCCCACCAGCACGATCAGGATGCTGCAGACGGTGGTGAGGACCGGCCGCTTGATGAAATTGTCGGAGAGCGACATCGGTTCGCCTCAGTTCCCGGCGCGGCTGCCCGCGGGGGCTTCGAGCACGGGCATGCCGCTGCGCAGCAGGGCGGAGTTGCTCACCACCAGCCGATCACCGGCGGTGAGGCCACTGACCAGGGGGAAGTAGTTGTCCTCGAGGGTGCCCAGCTGCACGGCCACCTGGACCACCACCGGCTGATTGGGATTCTTGGCGGCCAGGGCCTCCAGCTTCTGCTTCTGTTCCGGGGGCACCTGGGTGGAGTCCTTCAGCCGCGGCAGGATCGACTGGATCGGGACCACTTTGTAGACGAAGGGCTGGGAGGCCTGCATGGTGACCGCCTGCACCGGCACCGCCAGCTTCGCGGTCTGTTCGGTGATGATCCGGTTGGTCACCACCAGACCGTTCTTGAGCTTGCCGGTGAGGTTGGGGAACTCCGCCTTCACCAGGAGAGAGTTGGGGGAGGTGGTGTTGCTGTTGCTCTGGCTGAAGTAGGGGGAGATGAACACCACCCGCCCCTCGGATGTCACCTTCGGCGTGCCTTGGGAGGTGAGCAGCACCCGCTGACCCACCCTGACGCGACCGACCTGGGTGGCGGGCACGTCCATGCGCGTCCAGAGGGCACTGTTGTCGACGATGCCTGTGATGGACTGGCCCTTGTCGAGGAAATCGCCCGGCTTCACGGAGCTCAGGTCGCCGATGATCCCTCCGATCGGGGCCTTCACAAAGGAGTAGCCCAGGGTGGCGGCATTGGCCTTGGCCCGATCCCGCGACTCGATCGCCTGGGTGATGTAGGCATCGCGATCCTTGTTGGAAACCGCCCCCTGGTTGTTCAGGAAGATGTAGCGCTCGGCATTGATCCGGTCTTTGCGCGCCTCGGCCGTGCTGGCGTCGAGCTGGGCGCTGGGCTGCACGTTGTCGAGCACCAGGATGTGCTGGCCGGCCTTCACCCGCTGGCCCTGGGTGGCCAGGATCTTCACCACCCGGCCATCGGTTTCCGGCTTGAGCAGCACATTGGCAATCGACTCCAGCTTGCTGACCACGTCGATCCCCGGGGTGAAGGTGCGCTCGGCCAGCACCTGGGTCTGCACGTTCAGCAGGGATTGGGCGGGGGGCTTAGCACCGCCGCAACCGGCGAGAAGGATCAGGGGGAGTAGCGCGGCCGCTGGTTTGCGCACGGGGGACGAACAGCCTGCAGGGCCAGAGGTTAGTCGAGATCGGCGGGTTCCCCTGAAGGGCTGGTCCGATCGGGCTTCTGGTAGAAAAGGGCCGACGGGTGGCAGAAATCGGCGGACTCGGGTTCGCGCACCTGCCAAGGGCACACAAATTCCAAGGCGAACCCGGCGCCAGCATTGAAGGCCGCGACGATTGTGAAGTAGATGGCAATCGTGCACGGCGGTGCCTCCGCCAGCGCGTGGGTTGCCAACGTGTACAACATGAAGGCCAGAACTGCATCCAGGGCATCGTCGGCCCATCCAGGCCGCGAGGATTGGGCGACGCCACATGGAGTCTTGGGGCACTGTACGTCCAACTGACACGGTTGAGGGTGTTGGCCATGGGATCACCGTTGAGCGCGATCAAGGCGGCTCATGAGGCCCTGGCCACCGGAAGGTGCACGTCGCAATCGATAGCACCGAACGGTGCACACTGGCAAGCACATCGAGTGGCTTCGTTAATGTGCAACGAGAAGAGACATGTACGCTCAGCTGGTCAAGACACATGCGATGCCAAGGACTCGCATGCGTCTGCGGCTTTGACAACATTCCGGCCCAGCGGGTTGGGCAAGCAGTCAAGTGTCTAACCGAAGGCTTCTCGGCGATGCTAAGGCATGGTGCAGGCAAGGGCCCTGAACGATCGCTGGGATGCGCAATTCAGGCTTGTCAGCTTCCTCTGGAGAGACTGCCAGGCAAGACCCCGTGGCTGACGTCTAGGCAGAAATTCTTATGCGGCCTATACTGAGAAAACAACGAACCCATCTCCCCGCTCAGAGTTAACCATCTCTGAGTCCATCTTTACCGAGCGAACGCCAGCCACCTCAAGCCGATCTCAACCAGTCATGACCGAGCTCATCATCATTTTTGCCGCGGCGGCGCTCGGAGGCTTGTTGGCTTCCTTGTTAAAACAGCCAGTCATACTCGGTTACTTGCTTGCGGGTGTCATTGCTGGACCCTTTGAGCTCGGGCTGATCAGTAACTACGAGGAAGTAGAAACAATCGCCGAATTGGGCGTTACTTTTCTACTCTTCACCATCGGAGTTGAGTTCTCCCTAGCTGAGCTCAATAAGGTCAAAAAGATTGCATTGGGTGGTGGCGGACTGCAACTGGTCCTCACGATCTCCCTAACGGCGTTGGTGGCCGTGGTGGCGGGCTGGGTCACCACCGTTCCACAGGGTATCTTCCTCGGCGAGTTGGTGTCACTCTCTTCCACTGCTGTGGTGATCAAGGCCCTGGCAGAGCAGGATGAAACGGCCTCGGCCCACGGGCAGGTGATGCTGGGCATCTTGATTGTCCAGGATCTTGCCCTTGGCCTGATGCTGGCGATCTTGCCGGCGCTGAACAGTCCGATCGAGGAGCTGGGATTTGCCATCGGAATCGCCGTACTGAAGCTCGCGCTGTTTGCCCTAGGGGCGTTCGTGGTGGGGAAATGGCTCATCCCTCCTTACCTGCAGCTTCTGGCCAAGACAGAAAGCCACGAGCTTTTTCTTCTAGGGGTCGTAACGCTTTGCCTGGGCATTGCGCTGCTCACAGGAAAGATTGGGCTGTCCACTGAAATGGGCGCCTTTGTGGCGGGCCTGATGATTTCCGAGGTCGAGTATTCCGATCAGACGCTCGATTATGTTGAACCAATCCGGGACATCTGTGCCGCTGCATTTTTTGCTGCGATTGGAGTGCTGATCGATCCGGTTTTCCTCTGGAACAACCTGCCATTGATCCTAGGGTTGGTCACCCTTGTATTGGTCGGCAAATCGTTGATTATTACGCCCTTAGTTGTCCTGTTTCGCTATCCCCTTAATACGGCAATCATCGCCGGCTTAGGGTTGGCACAGATTGGTGAATTCTCCTTTGTACTGGCAGGCCAAGGCAGCAAATTTGGATTGATTTCGGACAATGTCTACTCACTGATCCTTGGAACAACCGCCGTCACGTTGATCGTAACGCCATTCGTGTTGCAATGGCTGCCTGCGCTCCTAGCCAAAGCCGAGTCTTTGCCCTGGTTTGCCCAGGCCGACGCTCCCATGGAAATCTCAGAAGATTCACAGTCCCTCCAGGATCATATTGTGGTCTGTGGCTATGGAAGAGTTGGCAGCAACATCGTGAAGCTATTGCGTGAACGCGACTACCCTGTATTGGTGATTGAGCAATCAGAGCAATATGTTCAAAAGCTGAGGATGCAGAAATTCCATACATCTTTGGCAATGCAGCCAGTGCCCTCGTTCTGGAAAAGGCCGGCGTCAATCAGGCCAGAGGCATGGCGATCGCCCTGCCTGATCCCATGAGCATTCGTTTGTGCCTGAAGAGATCCCTTGCGCTCAACCCAGAACTGGACCTGGTGGTGCGTGCCAGCGCAGAGAAAGACATTGAACCCCTGTATCAGATGGGTGCAAAAGAAGTTGTGCAACCAGAGTTTGAGGCAAGCCTAGAGCTATCTGCCCATCTTTTCTCAGGCTTGGGATTTCCCTTGGCAGCCATCCAACAAAACATCCAGCAGATTCGAGATTCTCACTACTCAACCCTGCGTCCCGAACAATCCAAGGATCAGATCTTCAGAGAGATCAAGGAAGCCACGCGCATGATGAAAAGCAAAATGTATTCCCTGCCTCCTAACTCTGTCTTAGCAGGAAAATCCGTTGAGAAATCCCACCTACGCCTTCTTTCCGGGGTCATCTTGATGGCGATTACACGCACCAGTGGCGAGAAAATCGATTACCCCGAGTCGGACACCCTGACCCAAGAAGGGGATAACTATTTGCTTGTAGGAGAAGTTGATGAACTAGCCGCTTTCAAGAAGCTGGCCGAAGGTAGAATAAAGCAGTTACCAGAAGATACCGATTCCTCCCTCTGGCTCCTCGTTTCCGAAGGCAGTGAAGTCGTCGGAAAATCCTTGGCTCAACTTGATTTTCAGAGGCGATTCGGATCCACAATTCAAGCCATACGCCGCCAAGGAATGTATCTTCGATTTCCGGATGGGAAGTGTGTGGTCAAAGCGGGAGATAAGTTGTTGGTGTTCGGCTCACTGTCAGTTCTTGCTGATCTCGGTCAACAGCTCGCAGCCAAGGCAGACATCGAGACAATCGTCTCGGATTGAGAGGTTAAGTGGATTTTTGGCAACCGGCCCCAGTGGCAAGTTCACAGCATCAGAGAACAGGTTCTTGAAGGCCCCTTGGCCCTCAGATCACCGAGACGCTGCCGCTCCTGTTGCCCTTCAGCTTACTGACCCCATCCATCCCCAGACTCAAGGTGCGCAACTAGAGCACTTGGATGTACACCGTCAGCAGGCTTTGAACCGACAACCTGCGATGCCGGAGATTAATCAACATCAGAAACATCCCCTGCCGGGATGGGCCGCTCGGGGTTTTGGCGCGGTGACGGCGGAGGTGAAGGGCGGGGGGGGGTGCGCGGGTAGCGGTGGTAGGCCGGGTCTGGATTGCGCGCCTGCAATTGCCGCACCGTTTCCAGAGTGAGGCCGGCCACGGCCCCGAAGGCACAGAAGATCACGAAGTAGAGGGCGAAGGTGCGTGGACTCACCTCCGCCGGTGTGTTGGTCACCACGGAGTACAGCATCAGGGCCACTGCTGCCCCAACGACACTGCCGATGACCCCGGCGAGAAGGATCCGGCTCCCTCGCAGCGGGACCTGGGGCGCCATCAGGGGGTGGCCCCTTCGATCGGCCCAGCCTCAGCTCCCTCTTCCGGCGGAGCGGAGGGGGGCGGCACCAACTGCTTGACCACCACGTAGAACACCGGCACCACCAGCAGCGACAGCACGGTGGCCACCAGCAGGCCACCGAAGACCACCGTTCCGAGAGAAGACTGGCCACGGGCACCGGCCCCACTCGCAAACACCAGGGGCAGGAAGCCGAACAGGGAGGAGATGGCGGTCATGATGATTGGCCGCAGGCGGGAGCGGGACGCTTCCCGGGCCGCCTCCAGAATGCTCGCGCCGGCGGCCAGGCGCTGGTTGGCCAGGTCAACGATCAGGATGCCGTTCTTGGCCGCCAGGCCGATCAGCATCACCAGGCCCACCTGGGCGTAGATGTTGAGCTCGTAGCCTCGGGCCCCCAGGAAGGCAAGGGCCCCGAGCATGGCGGTGGGCACCGTCATCAGGATGATCAGTGGGTCGCTGTAGCTCTCGTACTGGGCCGCCAACACCAGATAGACCACCAGGATGCCGAGGGCGAAGATCACCACCGCCAGGGCCCCGGCACTCACCTCCTCCCTGGCGATGCCGGTCCAGTCGTAGCCGATGCCGGGCACATCCAGCTTCTTGAACAACCCGAGGATGCCGTTGATCGCCTGACCCGAACTGCGCCCCGGCGCCGCGGTGCCCTCCACCCGGATGGCCCGGAAGAGGTTGAAGCGGGGAATGATCGAGGGGCCGGTGATCGGCTCCACCGTGAACACCTCCCCCAACGACACCGGCTCACCCCTGGTGTTGGTGACATAGAGGGAGCGCAGCCGATCCGGCGTGGCACGGAAGGGGGCATCCGACTGCACAAACACCCGCCGAACCCGCCCCTCCTGGAAGGTGTCGTTGACGTAGACGCCACCGAAGTAGAAGCTGAAGGTGCGCATCGCCTGGCCGTAGTCGAGGCCCAGGCTGGCGAGCCTGTCCCGGTCCACCGTGACGGCCAGCTGGGGTGACTCGGCGCTGAACTGGGTGAACACGCGGCTGAACAGCGGCCGTCCGCCAGGCCGCGCCTGGTTGGCGCTGCCGATCAGCTGGCCCGCCACCCCGGCGAACTGGGGCAGGTCAAGGGCGCCACCACTTTGGTCCAGCAGCTGGAGCTCAAAGCCGCCGGAGGCGCCGTAGCCAGGAATGGCCGGAGGCTCCACCACGAACACCCGGGCGCCGTCGATGATCGAGAGCTTGCGGTTCAGCCGCTCCACGATGGCGTTCACCGACTGGTTCTGATCGGTGCGGTCGTCCCAGTTCTTGGTGCCGAAAAAGAAAAGCCCCCGGTTGGGGGAATTGCCATCGAGGCTGGCACCGCTGAAGATCGCTGCTGAGGTGATGTCCTGTTCAGTGCGCAGGATTTCAGCCACCTGGGCATTGACGCGGCTGGTTTTCTGCACCGAGGTGCCATCGGGAGCCTGCACGAAGCCGATGGCGTAGCCCTGATCCTCCACCGGCACGAAGCCGGACGGGATGGCGTTGAAGGCGACGCCGGTGAGCACCACACCCCCCACCAGCACCGACATCACCAACTTGCGGTGGCTCAGCGCCCAGCCCAGGGCACCGTCGTAGCGCTGCTCAAACCCCGCATAGGCACGGTTGAACCCCCTGAAGATCGGCGGGGTGAACCAGCCCAGGGCCAGGCCCAGCAGGCCGAACAGCGCGATGGGGAGGGGATTGGCAAAACCACCGCTGACCAGCAGCCCGTAAATGGCTCCGATCACCACACCGGCAATGGCATAGGTGCGTCGGCCTGGGGGCGGGCTCTCCCGGGCCAGCAGCAAGGCCGAGAGCATGGGTGAAAAGGTGAGGGCGTTGAAGGTGGAGATCGCCACCGCGAAGAGGATCGTGGCGGCGAACTGCTTGTAGATCGTGCCCGTGGCGCCGGGGAAGAACAGAACCGGCAGAAACACCGCAAACAGCACCAGGGAGGTCGCAATCACCGCTGCGAACAACTCGTCCATGGTGGCCATGGCCGCCGCCAGGGCCGAGAGCCCCTCCTTCTTCTTGGTGGAGGTGTCCTCGATCACGGTGATGGCGTCATCCACCACAAGACCAGCAGCCAGCACCAACCCGAACAGGGTGAGCTGGTTGAGCGAAAACCCGAAGGCCTTGACGAAGGCGAAGGTGCCCACCAGGGCCACCGGAATGGCGATGCCCGGCACCATCGTGGCCTTCCAGTCCTGCAGGAAAAGGAACAGGATCAGCACCACCAGCAGCACCGCATCCCGCAGGGCGCCGGTCACCCCCTCGATCGAGGCGTTGATGAAGTCGGTGTTGTCATAGATGATCTCCTTTCGAATCCCAGGCGGCAGGGTGGCCACGAAGGTGTCGATCACCTCTTTGACGCCATTGGACACCTCCAGGGCGTTGCTGCCGGTGAGCTGGTAGACCGCCAGGCCCACGGATGGCACCCCACGCAGGTCGGTGGCCCCCACATCGAAGCTTTCACCACCCAACTCCACCCGGCCCACATCGCTCAGACGGATCAGGCCCCCATCCGAGGTGGTGCGCAGGATCATGCGCTCGAACTCCTCGGTGGTGCGCAGCCGCCCCTGCAGCTGCACCGTGAAGGTGTACTTCTGGCCATCGGGCGCCGGCGCACCGCCCACCCGGCCGGCCGGCACCAGGCGGTTCTGGGAACTGAGCGCCGCCACCACATCGGAGGAGGTGAGCCGGTTGGCGGCCAGCCGGTCGGGGTCGAGCCAGAGGCGGATCGCCAGCTGGCGGTTGCCGAAGTAGGCGATGCTGCCCACACCCCGCACCCGCCGCAGGGCATCGGTGAGGTTCTGATCCAGCAGTCCGCTGATCGTCTCGATGCTGAAGGGGTTGGCCGGGTCTTCGCTGACGAAGTTGGCCACCAGCAGAATTGAATTGGAGGCCTGGTTGACCACCACCCCTGACTGACGCACCTCCTCGGGCAGCTGGGGCTGGGCCAGGGCCACCCGGTTCTGCACGTTCACCTGGTTGATGTCGCCGTCGGTGCCGCTGGCGAAGGACACCGTGATCGCGCTGGTGCCGTCGGCGGAGCTGTTGGAGCTGATGAACTCCATGTTCTGCACGCCGTTGATCTGCTGCTCCAGCACGGCGGTCACCCCCTGCTCAACGCTGAGGGCATCGGCGCCGTTGTAGCGGGAGGTGACCTGCACGGTGGGCGGGGCGATGTCCGGCAGGTTCTCGATCGGCAGCAGGGGGATGGCAATCAGCCCGGCGAACACGATCAGCAGGCTGCACACCACGGTGAGCACCGGCCGGACGATGAAGTTGTTGGAAGCGGACATCGGGCGGCTCCCTAGTTCACCGTCACGGGCGTGCCGTGACGGAGGGTGAGCAGGTTGGTGGTGATCACGGGCGCACCGGAGGGAAGGCCGCGCGCAAGGGGATAGCGGTTGTCCTGCAGGGGGCCCAGTTCAACGGGCACCTGCAGGGCGAAGCGGGTGCCGGCTGGCGCCGCCTTGGCCGCCGCCAGCACCGCCGGGTTGGGACGGGTCCGCTCCAGATCGGCCAGGGCGCCGATGGTGAACACGAAGCTCTGGCCCGACGACTGGATCACCGCCGCGAACGGCACCGAGAGCTGATCGCTCCGGTCCAGCACCAGCCGCGTGCGCACCCGCAGGCCGTTGCGCAGCAGCCCCTGGGGATTGGAGAAGGCTGCCTTCACCAGCAGCGACTGGGTGCCTGCGTTGACGTTGGGATCGATGGAATCCACCCGGCCGGTGGCCAGGGTGCGGGCGGTGGCTGGATCCTGCAGCACCACCACCTGACCGGACCTTACACGGCTGGAGTAGATCGCTGGCACATCAATGCGGGCATTCAACCGGTCGTTGCGCACCACCTTGGTGAGCTCCTGGCCCTGCTGGATCACATCGCCGGCCTTCACCTTGAGATCGCTGATCACCCCGGCGATCGGAGAGCGCAGATCGCGAAAGGCCAGATCAGCTTCCCGGGAAATCACGGCCTGGCGCGAGGAGAGGTAGGCGGCCCGCAGCTCATCGCGCTGGAGGGCGCTGGCGGCCCCCTGGCGAGCAAGGAACTCGAAGCGCTGGTAGTTGAGCTTGTCTTTCTCCAACTGGGCCCGCAGGCTGGCCACTGAGGCCTCCACCTGCACCTGATCCAGCACCAGCAGCTGCTGGCCCGCCTTGACGCGGTCACCCTGGCGCACGTTCAGGCGCAGGATGCGGCCGCCGGCCTGGGCAGCCAGCTGGACCAGGCTGTCGGATTCGAGCGTGCTGATCGTGTCGACGCCATCGCTGAAGCTCGCCGGGGCCGCCGCCACGGTGGAAACCGGCAGAATTCTTGGCCGGGTCGCCTCCGGTTTCTGGCAGCCCGCCAAAGTGATCACCAGGCCTGCGGCGCCCAGGCCCACCACGAAACGGCGCGACACGACCAGCCCCAAACCTCGTCAGAGTCTGCCCCGCCACCTAGCGTTTGCAACCCGACTCACACCGGGCGCCGCAGCACTTCGATGAGCGCCAGCTCCGGTCACGATCTGTTCGCCCACCAGGAGGACCGCAACCGGGCCAAGGTGGCGCCCCTGGCCGACCGGCTGCGTCCGCGCACGCTTGAGGACTTCGCCGGCCAGGAGGAGATCCTCGGGCCCGGACGCCTGCTGCGCCGGGCGATCGCCGCCGACCGGGTGGGCAATCTGATCCTGCACGGCCCGCCCGGGGTGGGCAAGACCACCCTGGCCCGGATCATCGCCGGCAGCACCCGGGCCCACTTCAGCAGCCTCAACGCCGTGCTGGCGGGGGTCAAGGATCTGCGCGCCGAGGTGGACGCCGCCCGCGCCCGCCTGGGTCAGCACGGCCTGCGCACCCTGCTGTTTATCGATGAGGTGCACCGCTTCAACAGCGCCCAGCAGGACGCCCTGCTGCCCTGGGTGGAGAACGGCACGGTGACGCTGATCGGTGCCACCACCGAAAACCCCTTCTTCGAGGTGAACAAGGCGCTGGTGAGCCGCTCACGCCTGTTCCGGCTGCAGCCACTGGAACCCCGCCATCTGCGCCAGCTGCTCGAGCGCGCCCTTGCCGACCGCGAGCGCGGCTATGGCGAGCGACGGGTGGAACTCACGCCCGAGGCGGCCGATCATCTGCTGGATGTGGCCGGGGGCGATGCCCGCAGTCTGCTCAATGCCCTGGAGCTGGCGGTGGAGACCAGCGAGCCCGCTGCCGATGGCGTGATTCACATCGACCTGACGATCGCCGAACAATCGATCCAGCAGCGGGCGGTGCTCTACGACAAGCAGGGGGACGCCCACTTCGACACGATCAGCGCCTTCATCAAGTCGTTGCGGGGCTCCGATCCGGATGCGGCCCTGTTCTGGCTGGCGCGGATGGTGGAGGCGGGCGAGAACCCGCGCTTCATCTTCCGGCGCATGCTGATCTCCGCCGGCGAAGACATCGGCCTGGCCGACCCCCAGGCGGTGGTGGTGGTGGAAGCCTGTGCCGCCGCCTTCGAGCGCGTGGGGCTGCCGGAGGGGCTTTACCCCCTGGCCCAGGCGGCCCTTTATCTGGCCGGCACGGAGAAAAGCAACAGCCTGCTCGGCTTCTTCGACGCCCTCAAGACCGTGCGCGCCGCCAACCAGCAGGAGGTGCCGTCCCACCTGCGCGATGCCAGCCGCGACGGCCAGGCCTTCGGTGACGGGGTGGGCTACCGCTACCCCCACGCCTACGCCGAGCACTGGGTGGTGCAGCAGTACCTGCCCAGCGCCCTGCAGGGGGAGGTGTTCTGGCAGCCCGGGCAGACCGGCTGGGAAGGCGAAAAGCGGCAGCGGCTGCAGCACCGGCGCGCGGCCCAGTTGGCGGCTGCGGCTGAGACGGCCGCTGAGGCGGACGCCTTCACCCCCCTCAGCAGCGCTCCGGAGGATCCTGCCCTTGAGCGCTGGCTGAGGCGGCAGCTCGGGGCAGAAGGTGAGCGACTCGACCAGCTCCGGCAGCGGTTCTGGCAGGACGCCCGCTGGAAACGCCACGGCCGCACTCTGATCCTGGAGGCCCACTCCCTGCTGTGGGCCCTCGACCCCCTTGAGGCCACACCGGAGGGGGGCGTGGTGCTGCAGGTCTGCGAAGCCAGCGACCTGGAGCGCCTGGGGGCCCAGCTGGACGTGCTCGACGGCCTGCGCCGCCCCCAACTGCTGCTGGCCCCTAGTGAGGCCCCGGAGGCGTTGGAACGGCAGTTGGAATCAGGACTGAGCTTCGAAACGATCGCCGCCCGCCACCCCTGGCGCGGGGCCGGCCCCGAGCAGATCGAGGCCTGGCTGGGGGCGCTTGAGCGCCTTTCCAGCCCCGGGGCGGAACTGCGGCTGCTGTTCTCCCAGCCGCGGCTGGGGCCCGCCGGATCCTTGCTGGAGCTGGCGGGCTCAGGGAACCCCTCCCCCCTGCGGAACGTGCTGGAGCAGGCGGTGGCCCTTGAAGTTCCCTGGCTGCAGGGCAGTCCCGATCCAGGCGCCCTGGGGGCCGAGCTGGTGCGGCGGGGTTGGTCGCTGGAGCCGCGGATCTGGAATGAACAGCTCAGCCTGGAGCTCAACGAAGGGGTGATCGCCCGCTGGTTCGGGCCCCAGGCCCCCTACCGACAGCGTCTGGAGCTGGCACAGGGCGCCGCCGCCTGTGAAACCCTGCACCAGGCCTTTCTGAACCAGCTGGGGCGGCCGCTGCCCCAGCGGCTTGAACACCAGCTGCTGATCGCCCGCCACAAGGGGCAGCCATGAAAAAGGCCCCGGCCAAGCCGGGGCAGGGAGCCAAAGGCCCAGGGCTCACCAGAGGCCGCGAATCGCCTCGGGGGCGGGAGCGGGAGCCGGCATCATCGGCTCGGGACGGGTGACAACGGCCGCGACCACCTGGTTGGCCTGGATGCAAGCAGGCAGGAAGACATACCAGCTCAGCAGAGATGTGCACTGGGCCTCACCCACGCACTTGCCCTCGGCGCAGACGTTCTGCTTGCCGTCGTAGGTGTTGCAGGTGTCAGCCAGGCGGTAGTCCACCGGCAGGGCGGTCATGATGCCGGCCGAGGAGATCGAACCATCCACGGCGTCGGCGATGATCGCGCTGCGCAGGGATTCCACCGCATAGGTGGACTGGGACCAGTAAGGGAAATAGCTGCGGGAGGCGTTCTTGAGGAACTTCACACCGGCGGGTGAGTAGAGGAAGGTGGAGACACCCACCAGATCAACGCTGTAGGGCTTGGCCAGACCAGTGCGCAATTCACTGGCGGTCCAGCCGGAGCGGGAGATGCCGGAGGCGAGACCACGGTCGGTGACGTCACCGGTGCTGATGAAGGTCTTGAAGGCGTCGAGGTTGGTGGACCACACCGCGCCGCCGGAGTTCCAACGCACGGGGAGATCGTTATCGACGGCCGCCGAGGCCGGCAGGGCGAGGGCGGTGAACGTGGCTCCGATCATCAGACCGGTGGCAAGGCGCTTGAGCACGGGAGGTTGCAGCGAATACATCCAAATCCAACCTAGTCGCCTGAGTAACACTTGCCAACAACTCCGCAAGCCCTTTTGCTGGCTTCATAACAACCAGTCGGACCACTCACAAACAATGTCTGTGGGTTGACACGATGTCTCAAAAACTGCACTGCATCGTTTCCAGAGGGTTTCCAGAGGGTTTCCAGAGGGCCGCGTCGCGTTCAGGCTGGCCTTTTGCGCCGCTCCGGCACCGCCAATTCGATCCAGCCGGCGGGGCACTGCAACCGTCCCTCACGCAGGGGGAAAGGTCCCGGCGTCCCTTGGCCACGGCAACTCACGGATTTGGGCACGTTGTTCACGACCTCCACACGTCCGACGTAGCGCTCAGCGCCCCCATCGGGTGACAGCCACAGCTCGATGCGTTCGGGCCCGGCGATCACCCGGGCCACCATGTCGTCAGGGGGTTCCAGCCCGATTACGTCGAGATCGGGGGAAAAGCCGCCCCACACGAAGCGGGTGATCTCACCGCCCACGAATCGAGCAAGGCTGGCGGCGGCGCGCTCACGGGAGTCCTGGAGAACCTCCTGGCTTGCCAGATCGGCCAGGGCCCTGGCGGTGCCTGTGCCGGTGCGGCTGATGAGCGGCGGTTGAAGCGAGAGCCCCAGCCAACCGGCCAGCCCCAGCAACCCCAGGGCGGCGATCACAGTGAAACGAAGGGCGATCGCCATCGCGGGCCGGGCGGCTGGACTGCCGGGCGGACCCTAACCCCAGTCGACCGACTCCACCCACTCCCCCACGGCGGCGGTGGTTCCAGCACCAGTGGCGCAGCTGGGCCGGATCGAGCTCCTCCAGGTGGTGCCTTTCCTGGAGCGTGAAGAACCGAGCGGCCAGGGCAGCGGCCTGCAAGCGGCGCTCCCCACCCTCCAGATCCACTCCCATGGGCCGGGGGGACCAGCCGATCAACGGCCGATCACCACTGTGGGCGAGGCTGATCCAACCCCGACCGGGCACCAGGAGGGGAGCCTCCCCCGGCGGACTGTGGAGCCGGACCGCCAGCTCACGCCGGCGGGCAGCCGCGCGCACCAATCCAGCCCCTGGGGGGAGAGCTGAGCGCCTTGATCAAGACCAACGCGGAAGCCCCGCAGCCAGAGCCTCGCTCGCAGATTCAAGGCCCCCCTAGGCTCCCCAGCATGTTGCGCGCGCCAGCGATGGTCCTCCAGATCGGCGATTCCGCCCCCGACTTCACCCTGCCCGACCAGAACGGTCAGCCGGTGAGCCTGGCGTCGTTCAGGGGCCAGCGTGTGGTGATCTACTTCTATCCCAAGGACGACACCCCGGGCTGCACCAAGGAGGCCTGCAACTTCCGGGACCAGTGGTCGGTTCTGAAAAAGCACGGCATCGCCGTGCTCGGCATCAGCAAGGACTCCGCCGCCAGCCACACCAAGTTCATCACCAAATACGAGCTCCCCTTCAGCTTGCTCAGTGAATCGGAGCCCTTCCCCGTGGCGACGGCCTACGAAAGCTACGGGCTGAAGAAATTCATGGGCAAGGAATTTCTCGGGGTGTTTCGCCACACCTTCGTGGTCGCACCCGACGGCAGCCTCGAAAAGATCTACCGCAAGGTCAAGGCGGAAACCCAGGCCGATGAGATCCTCGCGGACCTGGCCCTGAGCTGAGCTCCACAAGGGCCTCCAGCACCAGAGTGGGATCGTGGCGCACGGGCAGGGGGGACGAAGCCAGCCAAGGCAGCAAAGCGGGTCCATCGCCGCCGGTGAGCCACAGAGCGGTGGGTTCTCCGGAGCCCGAGAGCTCCTGGCAGGCCGCCAGGAGTGCCGCCGCCAGTCCACGGCCCACACCGCTGACCATCGCGGCGGTGGTGGCCGCCGGCCAGGGCTCTGAACCCAGCTCCCAGGGTTCCGGCCCCAGAGCTTCGAGCGAAACAGCCGGCAGGGCCGCCGTGCCCGCGGCGAGGGCTCGAAGCTGCAGGCCGAAACCGGCCATCAGCCGTCCACCCCTGAAGTGACCATCGCCATCCACCCGGGTGAGACTGAGGGCGGTGCCCGCATCGGCCACCAGCACCGAAGCGCCAGGATCGAGCGCCTGCTCCCGCCACCAGGCCCCCCAGCCCGCCAGTGCCCGGTCGATCCCCAGCCAAGGGGGCAGTTCAGCCAGGGGAATCTGCTCCAAACCGAACCGAAGTGGTTCGGGCAGGTTCCAGGCCGGATCCACAGCACCTGCAGCAGCCCAGGCCACTAACCCCGTGACCTGCGGGCCGGTGGCGAGGGGGCTGCGATCGCCGACCACAGGAGGGGGCTGATGCCAGTGACGCAGAACCAGACCCACCGATGGCGCCGCCCCGATGGCCTCACCCTCAAGGGTCTCAGCCCAGTGCCAGCGGCTGTTGCCGATCAGCAACCAGCGGCGGCGCTCGGCGGCCACCTCAGATGCCGTCGCCCATCACCCCAGGCAGGTGGATGCCGCACTCCTGCTTGAGGCCGCCGAAACGGGTGGCACGGCCAGCGACACTCCCTTCGCCGCTGCCGTCGCTACAGCCGTCGTCAGGGGCGCTGGAGTGCCAGTCACCCACGGTGCTGTAGCCGGCCTCGAATAAAGGGTGCTGGGGCAGGTCGTGCTCCTGCATGTAATAGAAGACATCCCGGCTGGTCCACTCCAGCAGGGGCCTGAGTGACCAGAGCTCGCGCACGGGATCGAGGGTCGCCATGCCCTTGCGGTGGTCGGTCTGGCCGCCACGCACACCACTGGCCCAGCAGCGCACGCCCAGCTCCCGCAGGGCCCGATCCAGCGGTTCCACCTTGCGGATCTGGTGGTAGAGGGTGAGGTCATCGACGCTGCCGGTCTCCCACAGGCGGCCGTGCAAGGCCTCCATGCGGGCCGGACTCAAGGGCGACTGCAGCACCTTCAGGTTCAAAGGAAGCAGGCGGCAAAGGGTGTCGGCGTAGCGGTAGGTGGCGTCCGGCAGGTAACCGGTGTCGACCCAGAGCACCGGGATGCTCTCGTTCAGGCGACTCAGCATGTGCAGCAGCACCGCCGACTGGATGCCGAAGCTGGTGGTGAGGGCGAAGCCGTCACCGAAGGTCTCGTAGCCCCAGCGCAACCGGGCTGGCGCGTCGGCCTCCTCCAACCTCGCGCGGGTGCTGATCAGATCAATCGGCTGATCCCGGCGATCGGTCGGCAGCTTGAGCCCGGCGAGCGTGGTCATCGCACCATTGTCTCCCCTGAACAGGCCTCGCCATGTAGTCCCACCCACGGCTGATCATGCTGGTTAGGGTTCGACTCTGATGGGGAGATCCGGTGGCGGCCAACGATGCCCTCGTGGTGATCGCCGGTGGAGGCTTCGGGGGGCTGTACACCGCCCTGGCCATGGCCGATCGCAGGCCGCACCCGCCGATCCTGCTGATCGAGCCGAATGAACGGTTCCTCTTCCTGCCCCTGCTCTACGAACTGCTGAGCGGCGAACTGCGCAGCTGGGAGATCGCCCCCCGCTACGACACCCTGCTGGCGGGCCGCGGGGTGGCCTGGCTGCGCGATCGGGTGGTGCGTGTCGATGCCGGACGCCACTGCCTTCAAACGGCCCAGGGGCGCGAGCTGGCCTACGGCCGGCTGGTGCTGGCCACCGGCGGCCGCCCGGAGAGCTTCGGGGTGCCCGGCGTCAGCGAGCACGCCCTGGGCTTCCGCAGCCTGGCGGACGTGGAGCGGCTCCAGGCCCTGGTGGAGCGATTACGCCTGGAGCGGCGGCCCCTGCAGCGGCTGGCGGTGGTCGGCGGCGGCCCCACGGGCGTGGAGCTGGCCTGCAAGCTGGCCGATCTGCTCGGGGATGCGGCCGTGATCGAACTGATCGAGCAGGGAAGCGAGCTGCTGGCCTCCGGCCGCTCCTTCAACCGCGACCAGGCCCTGGCCGCCCTGCAGCGCAAAGATGTGCGCCTGCGCACCCGCACCCGCGTGATCAGGCTTGAGGCAGGCGCCGTGCAGCTCAGCCACCAGGCCGGCGACCGCGAGGGGGCCGTTCTGGAAACCCTGCGGGTCGATGGGGTGATCTGGGCCGCCGGCAGTTCAGCCGCCCTGCCCGAGCTGCACCCCACTCCGCCCCTCGGCCTGGGCGGCCGATTGCCCTGCGGCCGTGATCTGAGCGTGGTCGGGCTGACGGACGTGTTCGCCCTCGGGGACGGGGCCCTGGTGCGCGACGAGGAAGAACGGCCCCTGCCAGCCACCGCCCAGGTGGCCTTCCAACAGGCGGAACTGCTGGCCCGCAACCTGCTCCACTCGCTCGCCGCAGAGCCCCTTGAACCCTTCCACTGGAACGACCTGGGGGAAATGATCAGCCTCGGTGTTGGCAACGCCAGCCTCACGGGCCTGGGGCTCACCCTCGCGGGCCCGGCGGCCTTTCGCCTTCGCCAGATCGCCTACCTGGCCCGCCTGCCGGGCCTGCCCCACCAGCTCACGGTGGCGGCTGGGTGGCTCTCGGATCTGCGCCGCTGATGGCTCGACTTCGCGGACTGCTGTTCGATGCCATGGGCACCCTGATCGGCCTGCGGGCCTCGGTGGGCAGCACCTACGCCGCCGCGGCCGCAGGCCATGGGCTGGAACTGGAGGCCGCCGCCATTGACCAGGTCTTCGGCGCCGTGCTGCGCCAGGCTCCGCCCCTGGCTTTTTCGGGCCTGGAGGGCCCTGCGCTGCTGGAGGCGGAGCGGCGCTGGTGGGGGGATCGCATCGACGAAACCATGCAGGCGGCGGGGGGCGGCCCTGCCCCGGAGGCCCTGCGCCACGAGTTGTTCGAACGCTATGCCGACCCTTCCCTGTGGCGGGTCTACCCCGGAGTGGCCGAACACCTCCAGCGCTGGAGAGAGCACGGCCTGGCCCTGGCGGTGGTCAGCAATTTCGATCAACGGCTGCATGGGCTGCTGCGGGATCTGGGACTGGCCCCCTGGTTTGAAGCCGTGGTGGTCTCCAGTGCCGCCGGCGCCGCCAAGCCCGATCCCCTGCCCTTCCGCCTGGCCCTGGACGCCCTCGGCCTTGGGCCTGACCAGGTCTGGCATGTGGGAGACAGCCCCGAAGATCTCCAGGGAGCCGCGGCCGCCGGGCTCCGGGGCCTGCGCATCCATCACCCTTGAAACAGTCCGTCCTGCTGGGGCGCACCGCCGGCCTGCGTCCCTCGGTGCTGCGGCGGCTGGAAACCCTCTCCCAGCGGCGCCACCCGGAGGAGGGGGGCGGAGACCTGCTCACGCTGCAACGACTGGCGGCCGAAAGCCACGAGCTGGAGCTGCCCCTGAGCCTGGTGGTCGATGGGCGGGGGCTCGGCCGACTGCTTTGGGTGGGGCCCCTGGAGCAATCCGGACGACTGCTGGAGCGGTTGCCGGGCTCCCGCCGGCGCCAGGGCGGCGGCCTGCGCCTGTTCACCTGCGTGGGCCGCAGCCGTCAGCTGGCGCCCCAGGCCGGCGAAGCCACCGTTGGGCTGGATCTGGAGCCGTCGCTCTGGTTGCGATTCGGCGACCGGGCCGGGGCCGGCGGCCGCTGGCCCGCCGCGGCCTTCGTTGCCAACACCTCGGCCCCCGCCCAGGGAGGTGCCGAGGCCTGGCGCACCCTGATGGAGGGCGACCTTCAGGACCTCTGCGGCGCCGAGGCCACCGCCCTGGAGGAGGAGCCCGTCCCGTCGGCCCAGCGGCCTTCCGCTCGGCCAGGGCCCGAGCGGGTGCTCCTGCTGGCCCTCACGCCAGGGGATCCCGGGGAAGCCCAGCGGCTGGTGGGGGAATTGGAGGGGCTGGTGCGCAGCGCCGGCGGAGAACCGGTGGGGGTGGTGCAGCAGCGTCGCCAGCAGGTATCGCCCCAGACGGTCTGGGGGGAAGGGAAGGTGCACGAGGCGGCCCTGGAGGCAAGGCGGCTGGGGGCCACCCTGTTGGTCACCGACCGGGAACTGAGCCCATCCCAGGCCCGCAACCTGGAACGGCTGCTGGATCTGCCGGTAAGCGACCGCAGCGAGCTGATCCTGGACATCTTTGCCCAGCGGGCCTCCAGCAGTGCCGGGCGCCTGCAGGTGGAACTGGCCCAGCTGCGCTACCGCCTGCCGCGGCTGAGCGGGCGGGGCCTGAGCCTCTCGCGCCAGGGGGGGGGCATCGGCACCCGGGGCCCTGGCGAAACCCAGCTGGAAAAAGACCGCCGCACCATCGCCAGCCGCGTCGACCGGCTGCAGAAGGAGGTGAAGCAACTCGGAGAGCACCGCTCGCGGCTGCGTCAGGGACGCCGCGGCCAGCGGCGCCTCGCGCTGGTGGGCTACACCAACGCCGGCAAATCCTCCCTGCTCAATGCCCTGACCAAGCCGGTGGCGGGGCAGGAGGCCCTGGCGGAAAACAAACTGTTTGCCACCCTCGATCCCACCACCCGCCGGCTGGATCGGGCCAACCCGGCTGGAGGTCCGCCCAGCAGCTTGTTGCTCACCGACACGGTGGGCTTCATCCGCGACCTGCCACCGCCGCTGGTGGAGGCCTTCCGCTCAACCCTGGAAGAAACCCTGGAGGCTGATCAGCTGCTGATCGTGGTGGATCTTTCTGATCCAGCCTGGGTGAATCAGTTGACCACGGTGGAAGCGATTCTCGATGGCCTCGGCAGCAGCGCCCCACGGCGGCTGGTGGGCAACCAGATCGATCGCTGCCCGGCTGAGGCCCTGGAGCAGGCCCGCCAGCACGACCCCCAGGCCCTGTTCGTCTCCGCCACCGCCGGCCTGGGGCTCGAGAGGCTGCGGAATTGGCTGTTTGAGCCCGATGGGGCTGTTTGATCCTGACCCTGCGCTGTAACCAGGGGCACCTCGGCGGGAATCCAGCTGAGCGGGTCGCGGGGGGGCTATGTCAGCATCGTCCGGTTGAGCGCGAACGCCTCCATGACACTGCTCCTCGGGGATACCGTTCCCGATTTCACCCAGGATTCCCAACTGGGTCCGATCAACTTCTACGACTTCGCCGAAGGCAGCTGGGTGGTGCTGTTCTCCCATCCCGCCGACTTCACCCCGGTCTGCACCACCGAACTCGGTGAAGTGGCCAAGCTGCGCCCCGAGTGGGAGAAGCGCAACGTCAAGACCCTCGCGCTGAGTGTCGACTCGGCCGAAAGCCACCAGGGCTGGATCCCCGACATCAATGAGACCCAGCACACCACGGTCGATTACCCGATCTTGGCCGATGGGGACAAGAAGGTCAGCGACCTCTACGGGCTGATCCATCCCAACGCCCTCAACAACCTGACGGTGCGCTCGGTGTTCATCGTCGACCCCAACAAGAAGCTGCGCCTGCAGATCACCTACCCCGCCAGCACGGGCCGCAACTTCGATGAGATCCTGCGGGTGATCGATTCCCTGCAGCTCACCGATCACCACTCCGTGGCCACGCCGGTGAACTGGAAGGACGGCGACGACTGTGTGGTGGTGCCCTCGATCTCCACCGAGGACGCCAAGGTGAAATTCACCAAAGGCGTCACCGAGGTCAAGCCCTACCTGCGCTTCACCCCGCAGCCCAACAAGTAAGTCCGGCCAGGGGCCAGACTTCGACCCCCGGGTCCTGCCTGGATCCGGGGCTTTTCATGGGAGCGCCACACCGCTTGTCCCTCCGTTCCCGCTTCCACACCTGGCAACGCCAGCTCACGGTTCCCCAGTTCACCGCCGTCACCGGTGCCCTGGTGATCGCGTTCGGCACCGTGGTGCTCGCTACACCGCTCTGCTCGAGCGACAGCGTCGGGCTGTGGGAAGCCCTGTTCACGGTCACCTCGGCGATCACGGTCACCGGGCTTTCGATCATTGACGTGGGAGTGGAACTCACCTTCCTTGGCCAGGTGGTGCTGGCGGCCCTGATCCTCACCGGCGGGCTCGGCCTGATGGCGATCACCACCTTCCTGCAGGGGTTCGTGCAACGGCAGGCGGGGCTGCAGCGGCGCCTCGACCGCGGTCGGGCCATGGACGAATTCGGCGTCGGGGGCATCGGCGACACCTTCCATCAGATCCTGGCCACGGCCGCGGTGGTGATGGCCGTGGGCACCCTGGTGCTCTACTGCTTCGGCTTCACCGATATCCAGAGGCCCGGCGAGCGGCTCTGGGCCTCTCTGTTCCATTGCATCAGCGCCTACAACAACGCCGGATTCGGCCTCTGGAGCGACAACCTGGTGCGCTACCGCGACCAGCCGGTGGTGAATGGGGTGATCGCCGCCATGATCGTGATCGGAGGCATCGGCTGGCGGGTCACCCAGGAGCTTTGGACCCAGCGCTTCCGCCTCCATCGGCTGCGGCGCCTGAGCCTTCACACCACCCTGGTGCGGCAGGCCACCGCCAGCCTGGTGCTGGTGGGGGCCCTGGGGCTGCTGTTCACCGAACACTTCGCCAGTGATGGCATCGTCACCCCGCTGCTGTGGTGGCAGAAACTCCAGGTGGTGCTGTTTCAGTCGGTCACCACCCGTACCGCCGGATTCAACACCGTCCCGCTCTCGATTGAGAACATCTCCGAGGCCGGGCTTCTGCTGATGATCACCCTGATGTTCATCGGCGCCAGCCCCGGCGGCACCGGCGGCGGCATCAAGACCACCACCTTCGCCGCCCTGGTGGCCGCCACCCGCTCCACCCTCCAGGGTCGCAACGCCGTGGTCATCCACAACCGCGAGATCTCCGACAAGACCGTGCTCAGGGCCGTTGGCGTCACCCTGGCCTCCCTGCTGTTCGTCCTGGTGATGGCCCTGCTCCTGGGGCTGGGTCGCACGGCCGGCGGCGAGGAAACCAGCGTCCAGAGCTTCACCTTCCTTGAGAAGCTGTTCACCTGCATCTCCGCCTTCGCCACCGTGGGGCTGGATGTGGGGGTGACGGCCCAGCTCAACCGCTGGGGCCAGCTGGTGCTGATCGTGGGAATGTATGTGGGCCGACTCGGAATTCTGCTGCTGCTTTCGGCCCTGTTCTCCCATCGCCCCCAGAATCGCGTCGGTTATCCCCGCGAGGATCTTTATGTCTAGGGAGTGGCAGCCATGAACTCCTGGTGGCAATGGGCACCCGGCGATGGGGCCGGTCGCCGCAGCTTCGCCATCATCGGCGTCGGCCGCTTTGGCAGTGCGGTCTGCAAGGAACTGGTGATGGCCGGTGCCGATGTGCTGGCCGTGGACCTCAACCAGCGGGCGATTGATGAACTGCGGCTGATCGATCCCGGCATCGAGGCCCGGGTCGTGGACTGCACCGACGAAGAGGCACTCCGGGCTGCGGGCGTGCTGGATCTGCCCACCGTGGTGGTGGCCATCAGCGAGCCGATCGAAGCCAGCATCACCGCCACCTTGATTGCCAAGGACGCCAAGGAGTCCCGGGTCGAGACCGTGATCGCCAGGGCCACCAGCGATCTGCACGAGAAGATGCTGCTGAGGGTGGGCGCCGACAAGGTGGTCTTCCCCTCCCGGATGCAGGGGGAGCGTCTGGGCAAGGAGCTGATGCGACCCAACCTGCTCGAGCGGCTGCGGCTCGATGACCGCAACAGCATCGAGGAGATCAAGGTGCCCAGGGTGTTCATCGGCCGCTCCCTGCGGGACCTCAACCTGCGCAAGACCTATGGGGTCAGCGTGCTGGCGGCCGGCCAGGCGAACCAGCTGCTGGTCAACCCGCCCGCCTCCCTGGTGCTCAACGACGGTGAGCTGCTGGTGGTGATGGGTCCCACCGAGGCCCTGGAAACCCTTCCCTCGTCCTGAGCCCATGCGTGTGCTTGGCCTGATGAGCGGCACCAGCGCCGACGGTGTCGACGCGGTGCTGGCCCACTTCGGTGGCCCCCCGGCCCGGCCCCGCTGGCGCCTGCTGGGTCATGTCTTTCAGGCCTATCCCGCCGACTTGCGCCGTTCACTTGTGGCGGCCGGCCAGGAGGTTCCCCTGGCGGCCGGGGAGCTGCTGGAGCTTGCCGAAGCCGTCACCGAAGCCCAGGCCGCCTGCGCCCGGGGCTGTGATCCCCAGGGCCTCGCCGAGTTGGTGGGCTGCCACGGCCAGACCCTCTGGCACCGGCCACCGGCCGGGGGGCGGCGGGGTGCCAGCTGGCAACTGCTCCAGGGTCCTCTGCTGGCGGAGTTGCTGGGGCGGCCGGTGGTGTTCGACTTCCGCGCCCAGGATCTGGCCCTGGGCGGTGAGGGGGCGCCGCTTGTGCCGGCCGCCGACGCTGCTCTGTTGCAGGCGATCGGCGGCTGGCGGGCCGTGCTCAACCTGGGGGGCATCGCCAATCTCACCCTGCTGCCCCCAGCCACGGGCCCAGATCGTCAGCAACAGGTACGGGGCTGGGACTGCGGACCCGCCAACACTCTGCTCGATCTGGCGGTGGAGCGATTCAGCGGCGGCACCTTGGCCTACGACGAGGACGGCCGCTGGGCCGCCAGCGGTCGGGTGAATGAGGTTCTGATTGCTGAATGGCTGCAGGAGCCCTATTTCCTCCAGGCCCCACCGAAATCCACGGGCCGTGAACTGTTCGGCGCCCTCGACCTGGACCGGCGTCTGGCTGAGCTGTCGGCCGCTGGCACCAGCGAACCAGCCGATGCCCTGGCCAGCCTCACCGCCTTCAGCGCCGCGGTGGTGGCCTCCGACCTGAAACCGTGCATCACCCCGCTGGAGCTGCTGGTGGCCGGCGGCGGTGCCCGCAATCGCACGCTGATCGGGGAGCTGCGCCGGCGTTGCCCGGGCACCCAGGTGCGGCCGTTGGCGGCGCTGGGAATCGGTGACAGCGAGCGGGAGGCCCTGGGCTTCGCCCTGTTCGCCTGGTGGCATCAGAAGGGATGGCCGGGGTCGCTGCCTTCGGTCACCGGCGCGCCCAGTGCGGCGGTGCTGGGGGTGCGGGCCAATCCCCAGGGGAAGGCCGGCCGGTGAGAGCGATCAGCGCTCCGGGGAAGGACCCGGCCGCTGCAGCCGCAGACGCCGAGGCACCCCGCGCAGGCGACGGGGCCGCTCCAAGCTGCGTTCTTCCAGGGCTTCTCGAAAGGCGTCGGTGGCCTGGCGGCCCGAGCTTCGGCTTGGCTCAGGACAGCTCTGGCCCTCGCGGGCGGCCCGCTCGATCCGCTCAAGGCCCTGTTGGATCAGCACCTTGGCCATGTTGCTGACCGTGCGTGACTCCGCTTCGGCCACTTCATTGAGCCGGGCGCAGAGCTCCTCCGGCAGGACCACCTGAATCCGCGGTGACTTGGGCTTACCGCTGGTGGAGGTCTGACGGGTGGCCAAGGCGAGCGGGTAACAGGGAACGGTGATCTGGGAGGGGAGATCGGGCTCGGCCGCTTTGGTTTGAGGCCGCACCCAGGGCGGTTTCAAACGGGGGGTTCATGGATCGAACGGGGCCTGAGCCTGACGGCCCGGGGGCAATCCCTGAGGGGGGAGCGAGGACCAAGCGGATCTGGCCTGATCTGGACCGATTCGAACCGAAAACCCCTGATCGACGAGGCCTTGATGCACGACCGATCTGATCGTTCGGGCCCCACAACCCCAAGGAATCGGGCCCCAAGGAATCGGGCCCGAAAGATCCGGAGCCGGTTCAGAGGGATCGGTGGATGGGTCGGGATCCCAGTGGGAGCGATCCGAATGGAACAGATCCACAGGGATCCCGCTCGATACCAAGAAGTGTACAGAGATGCACAAGGGTAGTATCCGTGATTATGCTGTTGCCATCCGCTCGCTGGTGCCAACCCTGAACTGGTGCCAACCCCCTCACCCATCAGGGAGCCCCTGGCGCGTTCCATGGCTCACTCGCCTGCCAACCCCCGACCGCGTTGGCAACGCCCCACTGCTTTGAGGCAAAGGGCGGCGAGGCAGAGGGCTGTGGGTCAGAGGGCAACAGCCCCCTGACCCACAGCAGCGAGCAGCCGGACTGCCGCGATCCCACTCCACCAACCGATCAGCCCAGCGAACGCCAGCGCCTCTGTCATCCATCGCCCTCCCGACATCAGCCCTCTTCTCTGAACCAGCCGTGGCACCCCGTACCGCTCCCACCTCCCGCCCAGCCAAATCCGCCCGCGCTGCCAAGGCCAGCACCGCCAGCGCCCCGCAACGCCAGGCCGAACGCAGCGACGTGCTCGTTTCAGCGGTGATCAGCACTTATTTGCTCACCCATCTCCACCACGTGCTGCAGCGTTCCGAATTCGCCGCCCAGCAGGAGGGCCGCGCCTCCCTGGCGGCCAACTACGCCCAGCTGCGCAAGGTGCTCTGCCTCGATGCCCGCACCATGGAGGACGCCTCCGCCACTGGGGAGGACGAGCAGGAGTCGCTGGAGGCAGCCTGAGGCGCCCTCGACGCGGCCAGGGACGACATCGCCAGAGACGGATGGCGTCCTGCCTTGTCCCAGCCCCCAAGTCCTTGGGCCTACGCCGCTTGAGCCACCTGGAGATCGAAACCAGCGCCCCTGGCTGATCAGTTTCCCTGTGGAAGCCAGAGCTGGCTCGTGGTCGGCGGACCGGAACGGACCCCGCCGCGAATGGAAGGCTTCGATCGCCCATCACGATCGGCCAACGGCCCTCGGCACGGTGGACCATGCCTGCATAGGGTCGCATCAGTCCCAGCCGCTGCCATGGCCGATTCCACCGCCGCCGAGCTCTACGACCTGATTCGCCAGGACGGCGAACTCACCCGCTCCCTTTTCCGTCAGGCCCTCCAGGACCCCAGCGGCACCGTGAAGCGGATCCGCCAACTGGGTCAGGAGCGGGGCCTCGAGCTCAGCGACGACGCGATCCGCGCATTCGTGGCCTCCCTCGATGACGATGCCAGCAAGCAGTGGCTGGTGAAGGCCCGCGGTGGACTCTGAAGCCGTTCAGGGCTGGTGAGCGGAAGCAGGTGGAGCGCCGCCCTCCGGGACCATTGGCCGCTGGGGGCTTGGCTGATTCAGCGATGGTGGCGGCACCGGCGCGCCCCTGGGCTGGCTGTCATCGCGCTTGGCCCAGCTGAAGAACAGCCAGTAGCTCACGATCGCCAGGCCCGCCGCGATCACCAGCGCCGCCACCTGCTCCAGACGCTTGACCATGGGCGGGCGGTTGAAGGGGCTGGCGCATCGAGTTTGCCGAATCGCGGCGGCCTGACCGCCGGGGCCATGGACCGAAATGGGCGATGGAACGATGGGTCGACAGGCCGGCGACGCCCTCGCGACAGCGCCCATTCCGGCGAACGGCGATGATGATCCCTACACCAGCCACCTTCCGTCTCCGTGCTCCGTCTTGAACGCGTTTCAAAGATTTACCCCACGGGGGAGGTGCTGCGCGATGTCACCTGGGAGGTCAAAGCAGGCGATCGCATCGGACTGGTGGGCGTCAACGGCGCCGGCAAGTCCACCCAGATGCGCCTCATTGCCGGCCTGGAGGAACCCACCACCGGCCAGGTGGTCAAACAAGGCGACCCGCGCATCGCCTACCTCCAGCAGGAGTTCGACGTGGACCCCGAGCGCACGGTGCGCGAGGAACTGTTCCAGGCCTTCGGCGAGGCCGCCACTGTGCTGATTCGCCAGCATCAGGTGGAAAAGGAAATGGCCAGCGAGCAGGCCGCCAGCGATCCCGACCACCTCAATGAACTGATCCACGAGTTGGGGCGCCTGCACAGCCGCTTCGAGGCGCTGCACGGCTACGAGCTCGACGCCCGCATCGACAAGCTTCTGCCCACGATCGGCTTCAGCCCCGAGGGGGCCGAACGGCCCGTGGGCGACTATTCCGGCGGCTGGCAGATGCGCATCGCCCTGGGCAAGATCCTGCTGCAGCAGCCCGATCTGCTGCTGCTGGACGAGCCCACCAACCACCTGGACGTGGAAACGATCCAGTGGCTGGAGGGCTACCTGATCGGCCAGACGATCCCCCTGGTGGTGATCAGCCATGACCGGGCCTTCCTCGATCGGGTCTGCAACCAGATCGTCGAAACCGAACGCGGGGTCTCCCGCACCTACCTGGGCAACTACAGCCAGCACCTGGAGCAGAAGGCCCTGGAACGCGAAGCCGGCCAGGCGGCCTTCGAGCGCCAGCAGAAGGAACTCAGCGCCCAGCAGGCCTACATCGACCGCTTCCGGGCCAGCGCCACCCGCAGCACCCAGGCCAAGAGCCGCGAGAAGTTGCTGGAGAAGGTGGAGCGCATCGAGGCGCCGATCGAGGCCGTCGGTGGGCCCCGCTTCCAGTTCCCACCGGCGCCCCGCTGTGGCCGACAGGTGGCGGTGTTCGAAAAACTCACCCACAGCTACGACGACAAGATCCTTTTCTTGGAGGCGGATCTGGAGGTGGAGCGCGGCGATCGGATCGCCTTTGTCGGCCCCAACGGCGCCGGCAAATCCACCCTGCTGCGGCTGGTGATGGGAGGCGAATCCCCTGATGACGGCAGCGCCCGCCTGGGGGAGCACAACGTGATCGCCAGCTACTTCGAGCAGAACCAGGCCGAAGCCCTGGACCTTGACAAGACGGTGATCGACACCCTGTTCGAGGCCGTGCCCGACTGGACCCAGACCCAGGTGCGCTCACTGCTGGGCAGCTTCGGCTTCAGCAACGACTCGGTGTTCAAAGAGGCGGGCAAGCTCTCGGGGGGCGAAAAGGCCCGCCTGGCCCTGGCCCTCATGCTGCTTGCCCCCTGCAACCTGCTGGTGCTGGATGAACCCACCAACCACCTGGACATCCCCGCCAAGCAGATGCTCGAAGACGCCCTGATGGCCTACGAGGGGGCTGCCCTGCTGGTCTCCCACGACCGCTACTTCATCGCGCGGGTGGCCAACAAGATCGTCGAGCTGCGCGACGGCGAACTGCTGCTCTACCGCGGCGACTACGCCTACTACCAGGAAAAAAAGCTGGAGGAAAAGGCCGAACGAGAGGCGAACGAGGCAACCCGGGCACGGGAAGCCAAGAAAGCCACCAATCAGCAGAAGCAGAAGGCTCGCTCGGCGGCGCGACGCTCAGCGGCCTAATACTTCCTTCTAGGTCAACGCGTCTGTGAAGGAAAACACATTCCGTGGGCCCACCCCCAAAGGTGTGCATAACCTGACAGTACCCCCCGCTTCGGGATCGATGACTCTTCCCATCGGTGATTTCACATCGTCCAAGCCACAAGACATCGAAGCTGCCGGCGACCATCAGCATCACCACCGCACCAGGGAAGCCGCCGAGACCTACTTTGAGTGCATCACCACCTGTTCCCTGGATGACGGCGAATGCGTCACCCTTTGCGTGGAGGAACTGCGGCAACTGAGCTGAACCACCATGGCCCAGGTTGTGGGCCTCCGCCACCGCGTCCCATCGGTGCGGAGGCGCTGACACCAAGTCGGTAGCTCTGTGGCATTCGATACGCGACGACCCGAAACACTTCGTAGCATTGGACCGTCCAACGCTCCGTCGCGACCTCGCCATGTCCGATCAACTCGACCTCAGCCTTGGCCAGAAATTTGAACTGGAGCGCATGAATCGGGTGATCGATTCCACCGGTGATGCCCAGACCCTGCAAGGACTGGCCAAACAGTTGCTCCAGGCCTGGCAAAGCCAGAAGGCCGCCACCCAGTGGATCATGCGTCAGCAGCTGGCCACCCCTTCGAGCTTCTCGATCGATGCCTTGAAGGGGCTTGAGTTGATGGGATCCGACCCATCCAATCCGGCCGCTCCCCGCTCCGGCGCCATGGATGTGCTATAGGGGCTCAGCGCTGCGCTGAAAGCTCCGTCGGAGTCACCCGCAGCTTCAGCGGGGTCCCAGCTCGGATCAATTCCAATTCCATCGGACGACCCACGCCGTTCTGCTCCACTGCTGCGATCAGCTGGGGAGGACCTACCACGGGCTTTCCTTCCACGGCAACAATCACATCACCTCGGCGCAGTCCCGCCTGCTCGGCTGGGCTGCCCGGGCTGACCGACATCACCACGGCCCCACGGCTGCTTCCCTGACCCTCAACGGGTCTTACCGCATCCAGGCCCACGCCGATCATGGCGTGACTCACCCGGCCGGTGGCCAAAAGCTGGCGCACGATCGTACGGGCCCGGTTGATCGGGATCGCGAACCCCAGGCCAGCCCCAGGGCCAGAGCGCACCAGGGTGTTGATGCCCACCACCTCACCATCGGCGTTGAGCAGAGGGCCACCGGAATTTCCGGGGTTGATGGCGGCGTCGGTCTGGATCAGATCCAGCCGCTTATCGGTGATCCCCAGCTTGCTGACGTTGCGGTTGAGGTTGCTGATGATCCCCAGAGTCACCGTGTTATCGAGGCCGTAGGGGTTGCCCACGGCAATGGCCCAGTCCCCCACCTGCAGGGCATCGGAATTGCCCAGGGGCGCCACAGGCCAGGGCCCTGCACCCACCAAGCGCACCACCGCCATGTCGGTGACACGGTCAAGGCCGACCACCTTGCCCTCCACCCGGCGGCCATCCTTGAGCCCCACGGTCACCCGGCTGCCTTGTTCGACCACGTGGGCGTTGGTGAGGATCAAGCCCTCGGCCTGAAAGATCACACCGCTGCCCTGGCCGCGCTCGGTGCGCTGGGAAGGGGGCTGGGCCTGGGGCATCCCAAAGAACTGACGGAACATCGGGTCCATCAAGAGTCCCTGGGGCAGGCCGGAACCACCGCGGCTGAGCACCGTGCGCTCGGTGTCGATCGTGACCACCGCCGGCCCGGTGCGGCGCACCGCCTCGGCCACGAACGACTGCTTGGCGATCCCAGAGAGAGCGCCAGCTGCGGCCTGGGCGCCCGAGGGAACCAGCAACGGGGTGGCGGAGCTCAGCAGCAGAGCGGAAAGCAAGGGAGCGGCCCGACGGGGCCGGCAGGACAGTCTCGGCATGCAACCGCAGGAGCGTGATGTTCAGACGCTAAGAAGTGTTCGCGGTCCTTGAACAGCGTCGAGAGGGCCGAGATGTGACCGAATGCGCGGATCCACCCCTGGCCCAAGGGGCGACCAGACAGCCGAAGGTCCAAGGCAGCCCTAAGCTTAATGAAGTTCTGTATCAACCTATGAACATCGATCATCTCCTGCTCGCTTTTCTCGCCTTCGGAGCCGCCTGCAGCACCCTCTGGGCCTGGACCTTCGCCCAAAATTCCCCATCTCGGCAATGATGGGAGAAACACGGCGTCTTGGTCCCCTCACCTTTGCTTCGCCATGAGTTCCATTCTCTCCCAATTGCTTCCCCTGGCCTACGCCGCCTGTGTCCTGGTGCTGCTCTATCAGGCGTTCAAGGTGATGGCCCAGGGCTACAAGGCGATCCCCCGGCCGGGTGATCCAGGCGCTGGTTCCACGGTCGTCACCCCGACCCGATCAAGCGGCTCCGATCGCACCGGCCGTCTCACCATTCACCCCGAGCTGCTCGACGCCGACGGTCAGATCACCCAGGACGATCTGCTGACCGTGCGTTTCAGCGGCGACAACGAACAGCCCGCCGTTCCCCGGGACCCTGCCTGAATACCCTGATACGGGACCGCCAACTGGTACAACCGTTGCGTGCCCGAGATAACCGGTAGAGGCTTCATCGTTGGACCAGAGAACACGCATCGTGGCGGCCGTCCTGGGGAGCTTGAAGCTTCCACCCCGCTTCCGCCTGCACCTGATCAAGGAAGATCCGGTGCGCCTTGAACTGAGCATCACCCCGGCCTATGGCAAGGATCCGATCCTGGTTGGACTGGTGGAATCGCAGGATCTGGTGGCCCGACGCGACCGCGAAGGTCGGATTCCCCGCGACCTCCAGGGCACCTGGGACTGGACCGTGCGCCACGGCAAGGTGACCACCGGAGGCTGGAACCCCTACCTCAAGGAAGCCCTGCAGACGATGTTCGAGACAGGTCTGCCGGCGATTGTTTACGAGGAAACAACTGGCGAGGCCTACCACCCGGTCGATGGTGCCCGCCACGTGCGCTGAGGCCGATTGGTGCCCATGGCCACCGCTGTGCCTTGCCAGGGGAGCTACAAAGAGGAGACGATCATCTTCAGGATTTCTTCATGTCTTCCCTGAAACTCTCTTTCGGGCCCCTGGTGCAACTGCTGGCCGCTTTGGGGCTGCTCAGCACCCTGCTGGTGGCTTTCACGATCGGCGCCCTCGGCTGAACCGCCAATCCCTCCGGGGATCCTGGCGATGAGCCTGCCCAGCTGGGCCGAGGCCCTTCCGATCGATCCTCTGCTCGGCCGCATCGTCGCCGCCCTGCCTTCCGGCGGAACGCTGTTGCTCCAGGCTCCCCCAGGCGCTGGCAAGACCACCCGGGTGCCGCTCGCCCTGCTTGAGCACCTCGAACACGGCTCGAACCTAGGCGACGGGGCGGGCACGATCCTGATGCTCGAACCCAGGCGACTGGCCGCCAAGGCTGCCGCCGAGCGCCTGGCCACCAACCTCGGAGAAACGATCGGCGAGCGGGTGGGCTACCGGGTGCGGCTGGAGCAACGGGTCTCCGCCGCCACCCGGATCGAGGTGCTCACCGATGGCCTGTTCCTGCGGCGGTTGCAGGGCGACCCCGCCCTCGAAGGGGTGGCCTGTGTGCTCTTCGATGAGTTCCATGAGCGTCGGGCCGAGGCCGACCTGGCCCTGGCTCTGCTGCGGGAGGCCCGCTCCGTGCTGGCCCCGCACCTGCGCCTGGGGGTGATGTCCGCCACCTTGAATCTGCAGCCCCTGGCCGCCCAGCTGCCTGAGGCGGCGGTGATCACCAGTGAGGGCCGCTGCTTCCCGGTGGCCATGGCCCACCAGGCGCCACGGGAGCGGGAGTCCCTGGCCCGGCAGGTGATCAGGGCCCTTGAGCAGCACTGGCTCAGCGATCGCCGCGCGGGCGACACCGTGCTGGTGTTTCTCCCCGGACAACGGGAGATCCGTCAGTGCCAGGACGCCCTCGAGGCCTGCCCCTGGGCCACCGAGTTGGCGATCGCACCCCTGCATGGCCACCTCCCCCTGGCCGCCCAGCAACGGGCGATCGCCCCGGCATCCAGCGCCAACGGCAAGGTGGTGCTGGCCACGGCCATCGCCGAGAGCTCCCTGACGATCGAGGGGGTGACCCTGGTGATTGACAGCGGCCTGAGCCGCCGCAGCCGCTTCAGCCCCCGCACCGGCATGGATGGCCTGGTGACAGTGCCCGCCAGCGCCGCCAGCGCCGAGCAGCGCGCCGGCCGGGCCGGACGGCTCGGCCCCGGCCGCTGCATCCGCCTCTGGTCTCCGGCGGAGCAGCAGCGCCGGCCGGCCTTCGATCCCCCCGAGCTACTCGAGTGCGACCCTGCCCCCCTAGTGCTGCAGCTGGCCCAGTGGGGTGCTGGGCTGGGAAGCGAGCTGCCCTGGCTGGAGCCGCCCCCGCTCGCCAGTCTCCAGAAGGGCCAGACCCTGCTGCGCCAACTGGGGGCCCTCGATGGGGGAGCGGCCCTGAACACCCATGGCCGGGCTCTCGCCCGGCTGGGCCTGCACCCGCGCCTGGGACACCTGCTGCTGCGTGCCGCGGGACTGGGCTGCCCGGACCTGGGCTGTGAGCTGGCCGTGCTGCTGAGCGAACGGGATCCCCTCGATCCGCGCCAGGCGGGCTGCAACCTGATGCGGCGCCTGGACTGGCTGCGCCAGGGGGGCCGCGATCCCCAGCGGCGGCAACTGCTGGAGCTGCAACGGCAACTCCGGCACCAACTGGATCAGACCCTCCCTGCCCTGGCGACAAAGCCCGCCGGCCCCGAAGCCCAGCTCGGCCCGGAGGCCGAGATCAGCGCCGAACTCGTGGCCTGGGCCTACCCGGAACGGGTGGCGATCGCCCGCGGGGCGGGATCCAACCGCTACCTGATGCGCAGCGGACAGGGGGCCCTGCTCCATCCCAGCGATCCCCTGCTGGGCTGCGACGCCCTGGCGGTCGCGGGACTGGAAGCGGGCGGCGCCAGCAGCGGAATGGCGCCCTTTACCACCGGGGCCGGCTCGGAGGCACGGATTCTCGCCGCCCTGCCCCTGCCGGCGGCCGTCCTGGAGCGGCTTAGCCAGGAAGCGGGCGAAGAGCTGAGGAGCGTGAGCTGGGAGCCAACAGAGGGACGGGTGCGTGGCCTGATCGAGCAACGGCTCGGAGCCCTGCGGCTGAGCAGCCGGCCCTGGAGTGATCCGCCGGAGTCTGCGGTTAGCGCCTGCCTGCTGGAGGCGTTGAGGAATGGCGGTCTGCAGCTCCTCCCCTGGACGCCCGCACGGCGGCAATTGCAGCACCGGCTGGTCTTGGCCCATCGGCAGCTGGGGGCCCCCTGGCCCGACCGCAGCGATGGCGCCCTTGCCCAAGACCTAGACGGCTGGCTGGGGGAGCAGATGGTGGGGCTGCGATCGTTGGCGGAGTTGGCGGCGGTCGACCTGATAGAGGCCCTCTGGAGCGGTTTGCCCTGGGCCCTGCGCTCCGAACTCGACCGGCTGCTGCCGGAGCAGGTGGCGATCCCCACCGGTCGCCTCGCCCGCCTTGATTACAGCTCCGGCGAACCCGTTCTGGCCGTGAAGCTCCAGGAACTCTTCGGCCTCAAGGAGGGCCCCAGGGTGCTGGGGGGCGGACGGCCCGTGACCGTGCAACTGCTCTCCCCCGCCGGTCGGCCCGTGCAGATCACCCAGGATCTGGCCGGCTTCTGGAAAGGGAGCTACGCCCAGGTGCGGCAGGAACTCCGGGGCCGCTACCCGAAGCATCCCTGGCCCGAGGATCCGCTCAACGCCACACCGACCGCCTTCACGAAGCGGAAAGCGGCCAACTCACCCCCCTGAGCAGGTGGCCGAAGCCGAAGTGGGTGAGCCCCTCGGCGATGCCGGCACAGCCCTCGCCCCGGGCCAGGTAGGTGGCCGGCAACCGCGACAGCTGCGCGCGCAGGGCCGCTTCGGCGTTGGCCACCATCACTCCCTTGAGGCCCGTCTCAAACATGGCCAGATCGTTGAGCGTGTCACCGGCTGTGACCACGCGATCCCTGTCCACCTCCAACCAATCCAGCAGCGTTTTCAACGTGGTGCCCTTGTTCACGCCCGCAGGGAGCACATCCAGATAGCGCCCGTCCGAGAGCAGGCAATCGACCCCTTCAGCCTCGAGGCGGGGGATCAGGCGGTGGTCCAGGCGCGCTGGATCGTAGAAGTAGGCCAGACGTCGGTTGTGACTCTGGGGCTGGGCGACCAGTCCGGGCTGACCGTGCAGCAAGGGGCCCAGGCGCTCGGGCAGGCCCCGCCAGCGGCGGTCGATCGGCTCCACGGCCAGGGGCACCGGGCGCAGGCTCGTCCCACAGGCCACGGTGCAACCCACATCGCCGATCACCAGGTGAGGGGCGATCAGGCCCAGGGGCCTTTCCAGTTCGAGCACCCGGGCCACCGAGGCCAGGTCCCGGCCGGTGCAGAACAGATGCAACACCCGCTGGCGTTCGCGGCCGAGCCAGCCGTAGAACCCTCGACGCCAGGCCGTCGAGCCCGCCAGCAGGGTGCCATCGAGATCGGTGACCAACACCAGCTCCGGAGCGGCAGGCAGGGTGACGGCCAGTTGCTGCTGGAGCAGCCGACGGCGGGCAGCGAGGACCAGGACCAGCAACGGCAGACGATCCCTCAGGCTAGGAGGATGTGCGATTGGATCCCTTCTCCAAGGGGCCAAGTTGGCCCCGTTGCTCGCTGGCGACCTGAACGGGCTGGCTGAACGGGCTGACTGGCAGGTTGACATGATGGGGAGGGGTTTCGTCTCATACGAACGGTTGCAAGCGGGTCATGGGATGTGGATGGTGTGATGCGGAAGCTTTTCAGGCACCCTGCCGCAAAAGCTGACCATCGTTGCCCATCGGATCCGCCCTTCCTGCCCAGGCAGAAAGCCCTCAGGAGCGGGAATCTGAGCAACGGCTGAAACGGAAAACCCAAGGGCTGAGAATCCAGCACCGAACGTCTTGGCCGTTCACGCGGCGCCGAAACCGGCCTCGGCTGATGTCGCTTGGCCAGGCAACCAGCCCACCCCCTCCATACCTGGGCGGCAAGGTCGGGTCGTCTGACCTGGGGCCGATCCGACCATCCAGCAGAGTGGATGATCCTTAGACGATCCGATCAAGCCTTGGCACGCTTCCACGCCAAGAACCGCCGCGACGCCTCTCGGCAATTGAGCAGCGCCATGGTGATCGGCGTGATCGGGGCCGTCAACATCGCTCACCCCATCGGCCGTACGGTCTTCGTGGTCGCCTGCGCCATCAGCCTCTATTGGTGGTCCTGCTACCGACACCTTGAGCACTGACTCCGCGACAGCCATGGTGTCCAGCTGGACCAATGGGGACTCCCATGGCCTCGCCAGCGCCTCTGCGCTGATCAGCACGGGAACCGGCCGGAGTGAAGGGCTGCCTCGCTACAGCGTGGGGAGCTTCAACCAAGCGATCGGCAACCTCCTGGAGCGTGGCTTCGCACCCCGTTTCCTGATCGACGCCACCGTGTCCCGGCCCCAGCTCAAGAAGGGCCATCTGTGGATGACCCTGGTGGACGGGGAAGCTTCGGTGAGCGCCGTGGTCTGGGCCTCCCAGCTCTCACGCCTGACCTTCCGGCCCGAAGAGGGCGACGGGGTTGTGGTGGTGGGCAAGCTCAACTTCTGGACCGCCCGGGCCTCCCTGGCCGTGCATGTCCTGGATGTGCGGCCCAGCCTCAGCAGCGTTCTGCGTCAGTTCGAGCGCACCTTGGAGCGGCTGGCCCCAGAGGGTCTGTTCGAGCCCGATCGCAAGCGTCCGCTGCCGGAGGCCCCCAGGGCGATCGCGCTGCTCACCAGCGTTCCCAGTTCCGCCCTCGCTGACATGCTGCGCACGGCAGCCGAGCGCTGGCCCGCCACCCGCCTGGTGGTGGTGCCCATCCCCGTTCAGGGTGCCGTCGAGGCCACGATCTGCGCCGCCCTCGATGGCCTGCTGGCGCAGGCTGAGCACCTTGGCTTGGAGGCGATCGTGCTGGCCCGGGGAGGCGGTAGCCGCGAAGACCTGGCGGTGTTCGATGGCGAATCCCTGGCCCGCCGGCTGGCCGAGTGCCCGCTGCCGGTGGTGACCGGCCTGGGCCACGAAGATGACACCACCATTGCCGATCTGGTGGCGGACTACCGGGCCGCCACCCCCACCGCCGCGATCGTCGCCCTGCTTCCCGATCGCCTGGCGGCCCTGCAGCGGCTCCAGCAAGAGCGGAGGCAGCTGCACAGCCTGCTGCGCCTGAGACTGGAGGGGATCGTGCGTCTCCTCCACGACCGATACCATCAGCTCCAGCGCTGGCAGCCCTCCCGGGCCCTGGAGGCCCGCCGCACCGAACTGGCTCAGCGCCGCCTTCTGCTGGAGGCCCTCTCGCCGGATCGATTGCTGAGCAAGGGGTTCTGCCTGCTGCGCACTTCAAGCGGCAAGCTGGTGCGTTCCGTCGATCAGCTGGCCCCCGGCCATGGGATTGAAGCCCAGCTGGCTGATGGCCGCGCCGAGGCCACGGTCACGGCAGTGCATGCAGCGGCCCAACAGCCCTCTCCAGCGCCCAGTTCCGCATCAACCCCATGAGTCCCAGCGAAACAGACCCTGCGAAAAAGCCCCGCTCCAAGGCCAGCCGGAACACGGTTGCGCAAGGGAAACCCGCAGAGGCAGCCAACGAGTGGGCCAAGACCATCGCTGGACTCAGCTACCACCAGGCCCGTACAGCCATGGATCTGGCCATCGCCCAGCTGCAGGCCGACGACCTGGAGGTCGAGCAGATGGCTGACCTGTATCGCCGGGCCCTGGCCTGTGCCGAACGCTGCGAGCAGGTGTTGGCGGCGGTGGAGCAGGAGGTGATCCAGCTCGACCCAGCCGGCCTCACCCCAGAAAGGCTCTCCCAAGACAGCTCATTCCAGACTTCATCATGACCATCACCGAGCCGAGGCCGTCCATCGCACCAAGACCCTGGGTGGCCTGGATCTACCTGGCTCTGGCAGTGGCTGGTGGAATCCTGCCCTGGATGGCCAACCTGGAATTCATCCATCAGTACGGCGCAGTCTTCGACCTGGGGTTGTTCGTGCGGTTGGCCAATGCCAACCCTGCCGCCCAATCCCTTTCCAGGGATCTGCTGATCGGCTCGACGGCCGTGCTGCTCTGGATCGTGGTGGAATCCAGGCGCCTTGGCATGCGCGGCCTCTGGTTGGTGCTGCTCTGCACCGTGACCATCGCCTTCGCCTGCGGTGCGCCCCTGTTCCTCTTCCTGCGGGAGAGGCGTCTTCTTGAGCTCAGCCGTCTGAGTGGTGATCCACCACGGTTTGAGCCTCCACGTCAATCGTGACATCAGTGGGGTCGATCGCCTCAGCTGCCGCCGGAGATCCGCTCGCAGTGGCTCCCACCAGAGACGCACCACAGGCAGGACAAATCTCCGTTCCAAGGCTGGAGAGACCACAGGCCGGACAGGTGCGAAGGCGGCTCTGGAGGATCTTCCAGGCGATCACACCGACGCCCGCCACCAGCAATGGCAACAGCAGCAGGGTGAGAGTGATACCCCCTAGGAGATCAAGCAGGAGGCGCCCGGCGGGACCTGGAGCCAGCAGCAGCAGACCCAGCAGCAAGACCCACAGCCAGGGGAACGGACGTTGCATCAGCGATGGAAGCGCTGGTCCGTCTCCATCCAGCGCTCAAGAGCGGCCAAGGCCTCAATGCCAGCCCAGCCGCACAGCAGTGCTCCAACCAACAGCGCTGCAACCAGAGAGACGGCCACCAGCATCGGGACCAGGGTGAAGGTCACGATGGCCATGACCACGATGGCTCCGACACCGGCGCACAGAAGCATGAGGCTGGCAGGGAGGGGACGCAAGGTAAGGCCTGGTTTGCCCACGGATTCGCCACAAGTGTGTTCATCCTGCTCCCTCGTTCAGCCAGTGGCCTTGCCCCCGTGGTGCGGATGGCCCCCCGGCGCTCGACCACTGATCACAACACTGAGGGCCAGACCGTAATAGAGAATCACCCCCACCAGCCAGACCCACAGGGTCAACACGAGCACACCGCCGATCACGCCGTAGGTCTGAAAGCGGGAACCAAGGGACACCAGGCTTCGGCCCAGGGCCACGTTCAAGAGAGTCAGGCTGAGGCCGATCAGCAGGGCGCCTGGGATCAGCGGACGCCTCGGCACTGGCCGCGACGGCAACAGCCTCAACAGGGCGTAGGCCAGCAGGCACGAGATCACGGCTGAGATCAAGAGATCAAGCGCCTCTGAAACAGGGAAGAACAGCAACAACGATCCAGGCACCCACTCACTAACAGAGGCGCGCCAGGAGGACGGATTGAGCATGCGAAAGCTGGTGGTGAGCTGGTCAAGCACCATGAACACAGCCACGAAGAACACCAGAGCAAAGGCTTCGATGCGTACACGCAAAAAATGAGTCACCGAGACCTGCCAGGTCACCATCTTGGGAACACTGGTGCGCAGTCCCCAAAGCCGATCAGCACCCCGTTGAAGGGTCAGGTAAGCGTTGCTTGCTGTCAGCAGAAGAAAGGCCAGACCTACGATTCCGGCACCCGTGCCCTGGCGATACAACTGATCCAAGGAAACACGCACGAAGGGCTCGGCAGAATCCGGAAGTATCGATGAAGCAGATTCAAGAATTCGTTCAGCCAATCCATCATCTCGGCCCAAGATACGACTGGCAATCGACACCACAATGAGCAGTATTGGGAACAATGATTGCAGACTGTGATAGGCGAAGGCTGCACTTAGATCAACGCAATCGTTGCGGTCCCATAAGCGATAAGCTCGCCAAAACACCCTCATCAAGCGCCGCGGAATCTCCCTTCTCTGCAAAGGCCCTTGCTGCTCCAACGTCACGTCAAGCCAACTTGAGATGATGTTAGGCCGACTCTGAACAAAGGGCAGAACCTTCAAACACAAGAAAGCCACCCTTTCGGGTGGCTTCTCTCCATCTCACCCATGCTGACTCTCACCTTAAAGATGATTGGAAGCTTGAGCTGATGGTAAGAAATGAAAGTTTTACCTGGCATCGAGCTATTTTTGCAGGAAGCTACCCTCCAACTATCTTCGCC
>CALRNH020000018.1:0-49327 GCA_943369485.1 Synechococcus sp. UW140
TGCCGCAGGGGATGGCCCTTGGGGATTCGATCCTCAGTGGAGACGTAGGAGAACAGAGGACCGGTCCGCTCCTGCTGGCCGCGCATCCGCTCAGTGCCGTTGGGCCATTCTCACGCGGCTTGGTTGGTTTTTCAGCAGCCTCCTAGGGCATGGTTTGGCCCCATTCCTTAGCCTGACCCGATGACGGGCGCCGACATCCGCTGACAGCAACGCTTCGGCAACATCCGGCTGGCTCTTGCGCGGTTGAAGCAAGCGGTGGAGCTCTCCCAGCAGGGCAGCCTCAGTGACCTGGAGCGTCAGGGGTTGATCAAGGCGGTCGAGTTCACCCATGAACTCAGCTGGAAAACCCTCAAGGATTTCCTGGTCTCCCGTGGTGTCTCCGACCTGTTCGGCTCCCGCGACACCACGCGTGAAGCCTTTGCCCAGGGATTGATGAGTGATGGCGAAACCTGGATGGCGATGATCCGCCATCGCAACCTCAGCGCCCACACCTACGACGAGGCGACGGTGATGGAGATTGTGGCGGCGGTGGTGACCACGTATCTCGCAGCCTTCGAGGAGCTGCAAGAAAGGCTCAACGCACAGGAGGCCCTGCCATGACGGCCCAGGCCCCCACCACCCGCTACGGATTGCCCGTCGCCGCCGTGGCGAAGATCCAGCACACCCTCGCTGCCTTCCCCGCCATCGAGCAGGCCACCCTCTACGGCTCCCGGGCTCTCGGGAGCCATCGCCCTGGCTCCGACATCGACCTCACCCTCTCCGGCGTCGACCTCGATTCGCGCAGCCTGGCCCGCCTCGATGCCGCCCTCGACGATCTGCTGCTGCCCTGGCGTTTCGACCTCTCGCTGCAGGCCTCGCTCCAATCCCCCGAACTGATCGATCACATCGAGCGCGTGGGGGTGGTGTTCTACCGGCGTGGAGATCGGCCCTGAGCAGCCTGAAGGGGTCGCGGGCGGTGCTCGGTTTTTCCTGAATCGGCTAGCCAGTTTTTCCTGCATCAGAAGCTCCGTTTGTTCAGCATTGGAATCCCGGCATCTGCTGCATGGGCAGCCGCCGCATGGTCTCCGGCTATCGGCGGGCGGATGGTGTTTCGGTGGTGCCGGTGGGGGCCTGAGGTTCCGGGAAGCCGACGGCAAGCTGCCCTGCCACGTGCCTACAATGTGATTACGTTGGCCCACGGGGAGCCGTGAGGACAAGGCTGATCAAAATTGGCAACTCCCGTGGCATCCGCCTGGCCAGGCCCCTGCTTGAGCAGGCCGGCTTGAGCGACGAGGTGGACATCACCGTGGGGCCCGGTGTTCTCACCATCAGGCCCGTGGTGTCTACGAGGGCAGGGTGGGCAGAGGCCGCCGCGGCCGTCGTGCCCAGTGGCCTGCTGGATGAACCCAGCGCCACCTGGTTCGATGAGGAGGAGTGGACGTGGTGACGGAGTTCAGCGTCTGCCGTGGGGATGTGTTCCTCGTGGCGTTGAACCCAACCCGTGGACAGGAGATTCGCAAGACCCGACCCTGCGTGATCGTGTCACCCGATGAGCTCAATGCCCATCTCTCCACCTTCATCGTGGCGCCACTCACCACCGGAGGACATCCCTATCCGTTCCGTGTCGCCTGCTCCTTCCAGGGGAAGGCAGGCTTCATCGTTCCCGATCAGCTGCGCACCGTCGACCGAGAGCGCCTGGTGAAGCGGCTGGGGAGCCTCGAGCAGGAGGCACTGGATCAGGCGCTGGCTGTGTTGCAGGCGATGTTTGCGCCCTGACCTGGTCCGAGCTGATCACCCACCACATCATCGCGATGTTCACCACCGTCGGCATCGATGTGGGCGGCACCCGCAAGGGTTCCACGCCGTCGCCCTCACCGGTGGCACCTACGCCGGCCAGTTGGCCACTGCTGATGGGCGGGAACTCGCCCACTGGTGCCTCTCAGGCGCCATCGGCCTCCAGCCAGACGGGATCCCCCCGTTGCAGGGTGCCCCCACGGGCCACCGCCAGGCGCACGCCGGCGATCACGTTGTTGTGACGGGCCGTGGTGCGCAGGATGCCCAGATCCTGGGGCAGGCCGGGCTGGGCCAGGGTCGTCATCACGCAGCGGCTGCAGGAGGACTCCACCTGGAGACGTACCGCTGCACCGATCGCCAGGGTGGCCCCCACCCAGGCCTCCTCAAGGAAGAACGCACCTGTGGTGCTGGGCGCGATCACGAGGTTGGGGCGAAAGCGGCGCACGTCGTAGACGCCTTCCGGGTGCAATTCCTGGAGCCTGGCCAGGGTGGCCGTCGTGATCGCATGCAGGCTGCAGGCATCGAAGAAGGTGCCGGCGGGCAGGGTGATGCCGGTGACCTCCTCCTGGTGGGCGGTGCCTTCCACCGTGGGCCAGTAGTGCTCGATGCTGGCCGCCTCCGGGGGGGCGGAGATCAGCGTCACCTCGCGTCCCAGGGCGGCGGAGAGGCGTTGATTGGTTTCGGGGTTGTCGCTGTGGAGGGTGAGTCCTTCAGGTGTGCGGATCGCCACGGGGGCTGGGGGTCCATGGGTTTCAGGGGGGCTGAGATACGTGGCCTGGAACTCCAGCAACGGTGCCCAGGGCCGAGGGTTCTTGGCACTGGCCACCTTGCCGCTGCGGGCATCCAGCAGGGCATAGGCCCGATCGCCATTCAGGCCCCGTTCGTTCACCGCTGAAACCTCCACCTCATGGCCGCCCATCGACTTGACCGGGTAGCGCCAGAGCGCGGCCACTGTGCCCACCCATTCCCTGGCCATGGGATTCATTCAGAAACCACCGCCACCGCCGCCACCATCGCCGCCACCGGAGCTGCCCCCGCCCGAGCTGCCACTGGAGCTGCTGGAGCTGCTCGGCGATGAGGACATCGCGGCACTGGTGGTGCTGCAGCAGTCATCGAGGCTGGAGCCGAAGCCGTTGATGTCGAAGCCGTCGCCGCTGCCCACGTACCAACTTGGCGGTGCCTGCACGATGCCCGCGAAGGCGGCGGCCCATTGGCTGGTCAGCCCCGCCACCATCGCGTAGGGCAGGAAGCGCTCGAACAGTTCCGGTGTCAGGATCACCTTCTTGAAGCGGGGCGCCTCCACCCGGCGCAGGAACTCCTGGAATCCCAGGGTCTGGCGAAGCACCTCAACCCCCCTCAGGGTCCGGCTCGGCATGATCCAGGCGAAGACGATGATCACCAGCAACGTGGCCCCGAGGCTCAGGGCGGCGAGCAGTGGATCGGCCGCCCCCTGCAGTTGGGCGATGTCGTGGGGTAGCAGCAGCAGCGACAGCACCGCCAACACCCCCGCCCCGATAAGCCCGCCGGCGAAGGTGAGACCACGCACCGTTTCTGGCCAACGGCGGTAGAACCCCTTGGCCAACACCGCCTGCTGCACCAGTTTTTCAAAGCCCGGAACGTGCACGTAAAAAGAGTCGCGCAGGTCGTCGGTGTCGACGCTGGTGCCGATCTCTCGCGACGGGAAAAGGTGCTCGATCAGGTAGGCCTCGTGGGGGGCCAAGAGCTTCCATTGCTTGGTGGACGTGAGAAGCGTGAACAGGTAATGCTTCGTGAGCGGCAAGAACGCCAGCTTGTGCTGCTGCTGCTCGATCCGCAGGTGCCCCTTCACCGCCAGATCCACCAGCGTCGCCCCCAGGGCCGATGCGCTCACCTGCTGCTCCACCAGGCTGCCCAGCACCGCCGCCGGCAGGCCCTCCGGGGGTTCGTAGGCCACCGGCACCGAGCCCAGGGCCGGATCCCGTCCGATGGTCCACCAGATCCGGCCGAGCACCAGGGCGCTCAGCAGCGGCAGCAGCAGCGCCAGTCGCCCCTGCCACCACCCGATCAACTGGGCCAGGGCCGAGGGCGCCGGCACCAGCCCCTTGGCAAAGCCCACCGCCAGGGTCAGCCCCTCACCGGGTTCCAGTCGCCGGGTGGTGGCGCTCGAGACCTCGTTGTCGCCGATCGTCAGGCTGGCGTTGTGTTCCTTTGCGCCGCGGGGTCCGGTGTAGATCGAGGCGTGCAGCTGGGCGACGGCCGGCGGCAGCAGCACCTGGGCTGAGGCCCGCTCGATCGGCACCTCCCAGTCGTTGCCGGTCACGTTCCAATTGAACTCGTCATGGTCGGGGTAGAAGCGCAGACCGCGCTTGAGCCGGTAGGTGATCACGGCCGTACGGCTCGCGTTCTCGGCGCCAGGGATGAAGATCTTCAGCTTCAGGTCTCGGCCTGGGTAGCTGCGCTCGGTGCGGTAGGGCGTGCCGTCGGGGTCGGTGATCGAGATCACTTGCAGCCCAAGAGGTTCGAGCCCCGCGGGGCGCTTGGCCAGCAGCGGGATCTGGCGCACCAGCCCATTCCAGGAGCCATCGAAGCGGGCCGTGAGCGTTTCGCGCACCTGCACGGCACCACTGCGCTCCACCACCGCCTGCATCTGGAAGTCGGTGAGCCGCAGTTGCCGTTCGCTGGCGCGGGCCCCAGAGCTGCCGCCCCAGGGAGCCAGCAGGAGCAGGCTGAGCGCCAGGCCCAGGAAGCTGGCCAGCCGCCAGGTCCAGCGCTGCCGCCTCCGGGCCTCCGGCACGCCCTCAGCCATAGAAGCGGACCGCGGGAACAGTGGCCTCGGCGCGATCCTCCAGCTCGAAGAAGGGCCGCGAGCGGACGCCGAACTGGCTCGCCACCAGGTTGGAGGGGAACTGGACGATGGCCGTGTTGAGATCCCGCACCACGGCGTTGTAGTAGCGGCGGGCTCCCTGGAGGCTCTCCTCGATCTGAGCGAGATTGGCCTGCAGGGTCTGGAAGCTCTCCACCGCCCGCAGGGCCGGGTAGGCCTCCGCCAGGGCGAACAGCTGGCCGAGGGAGGCCCCCAGGGTCTGCTCCGCCTGCTGCTGCTCCCGGGGTCCCCGGGCGGCCACGGCGGCGTTGCGGGCTTCGATCACGGCGCGGAAGCTTTCCTTCTCGTGGCTGGCATAGCCCCGCACCGTCTCCACCAGGTTGGGGATCAGGTCGTGGCGCCGCTTGAGCTGCACGTCGATGTCGGCCCAGGCGTTGTCGGCCTGCACATTCAGCTGGGCCAGGCGGTTGTAGAGAACGATCAGCCCCAGGACCAGGGCGGCCACCAGGGCCAGCAGTAGCAGGGCCATCGCTCCAGGGGCAGATGGTTGGAGCCTAGGGGTGCAGTCCGTAGGGGGCATCGTCTGCCGCCAGGGTCACCCCCAGCCGCTCCCGCCACACCGCCACCGGCACCTCCCAGCCCTCCTCCCAGCGGGCGGTGGCGAACGGACGGGCGGTGAAGCCGATCGTGGTGCCGTGGCTGATGGCATGGCTGAGGGTTTCGTAGCTTTCCAGCCGCAGCCGGAAGGCGGCGATCTGGGCCGCGTGGGTGAGGCTCACGTAGGCGGGAAAGCCGATCTGGGTGGCGGTGATCGCCAGGACGCCGTTCTCCCCGGCGGTGGAGGTGCCGAAGCCGCTGACCACATGGTGGAGGTCGTGGGTGGTGGCGATCCGCTGGGTGAGCCAGCGGCCCTCGGTGTCGATGGGCCGGGGGCGGAAGAACTCGGGGTCGTAGTTGAGCCCGCGGATCAGGGCGGCGTAGGTGTGGCCGAGACTCCCCTGATGCAGGGCCGAGAGCGGCTCCAGATCCGGCTGCAACGGCGGGTAGCGTTCGTCCATCATCTCCGCTCCGCCCGGCAGCGCCCGGAAGCGGGCGATGCAGGTCTCCATCTGAGGGGTGTCCAGGAAGCTGTCCACCAGATCGGCGATCTTGGCCAGATCCCCCTGGCTGCGCCCTACGGCGATCAGATGTCGCGCCTGAGCCAGGGCCTGCAGGGAGTGCTGGAAACGGGACATCGTGGCTGCTGCGCTGGGGGGAACCTAGGAGCGGCTGAGGGGGCCGCTCCCGTAGGAGCCGGAGCCCAGGCCACCCAGCGCAGGAGCCATCGTTGCGTGGAGGCTCGACGTCAGCCGCTCGACCTTCCCAAGCCGCTTCAACCCCCTGGCCCGACGGATTGCCCCAACCAGTGGGCCTCCTCCAGCGCCGCGGGGTAGAGGCGCTCCAGGGCCTCCGCTGAGGCCCCGCCCGTGCGCAGTAGGGCCCGGTACTGGCTCAGGGCCGAGGTGGGGCGGAACAGCAGGCCCGCCGCCAAGGCCAGGCCGCAGCCCATCAGGTAATCGATCCAGCGGTGGGGGATGTACCAGGCCACCAGGGGGCCATAGCCGACGAAGGCCACGCCACTGGAAATCAGCGCCGTGCGCAGGACCTCCTGCCTGTTGATGGCCACCATCAGTGACGCCGTCCCGCCCATCACCAGGCCGGTGCTGACCTCATTGAGGCCGATCGTGTTGAAGACCAGCAGGGGCATCAGGATGCCGGCCGTGACGCCCACCATTCGATCCCGCACCCGGCCCAGGGTGGCCCCGAGGCTGTCGTTGAGCAGCAGCACGACCCCGAAGTAGAGGTACTTGGGTTCAACGGCTCCGAGACCTTCGCCGATGGGCAGCGCCAGGGCCGCGAACACCAGCTTGCGCCAGAAAAAGGCAGAACCGAGGCCAGAGCGCAGGCGCTGGGTCAGGGGCGGATCCACGGCCGTCGACTGTGTTGTTGGTTCCGCTTCCGGCGGCAGGTTCGCTGGGGTGAAGGCGATCTGGGTGAGGCTGCCGACGGCCAGTCCCAGGAGAATCGCAGCCAGTTGGTGGCCCACACTCGTCCAGCTGCTGGTGGCACTGAGCAACGGCAGCACGCCTGTGATGGCGAGCACGTTGGCCAGGGGACGCAGTTTGCCGGGCAGCAGCAGCATCAGAAACTGCATCATGGCCGCGACAAGCCCGAACACGAACACCGTTGGCGCCCCTGCGAAGGCCTCCCCAGTCAGCTGGCCGATGGCCATGGTCAGACCAATCATCACCACCAGCACGGGATAGATCGGCAGGGGCCAGCGGCTGAAATCCGGCCGCACCACCAGGGCGGCGACGATCACCCCATAGGCGGCTTCGCCGCTGGCCAGGCCCAGGCCCGCGGTGATGGCGGCGGTGAAGGCCGTGGCCAGGCCGATCACCAGCGCCGCACGCAACCCCCGGGACCGGGCCGGGGGCGCTAGGGCGGTCATCGGCGGCGGCCACCGAGGGCTTGCACCCAGCCCACCAGCAGCACCACCACCAGCAACGCCACCCAGAACCACAACCGCGGGGGGCTGCTGGCGGCGGCCAGGGCCAACAGCAGCAGGGCCAGCCATGGGGCCGGGGCCGCCCAGGGCGCCAGCCAGGGGCCCAGCGCCCCGCGGATCGGATGGCGTTGGCGTGCTTGGTTCAATGCTCTGTCCCCCCGATCCAGCGGAGGAAGGGCATCACGAAGCTCAGCAGCGGTCGCCGCTCCAGATCCACCCGGGCCAGGGCCGGGGTGCCGTTCTCCAGCTCCAGATCGGGGCCGGTCCCCCCGCTCCAGCGCAGGCCGCTGGGGGTTTGGGCCCTCTCCAGGTCAACGAGTACCAGCACCATCGGTGAGGTGACCTTCTCCCCCAGGGTGGCGAGGGGATCACCGCCTTCGCCGAAGGCCTCCTGACGGGTGCGGGACGCCAGGTTGATGGCCAGATCGGCGTCGCCCACCACGCGGGTGAGGGCCTCCACATTCAGGGAGATCGGCGACAGCGAGCGGATGTGGCCGGTCAGGGAGCCGTAGCGCTGATCGGTGCCGCCGTAGCGCGCCCGGGTCTGGAGCTGGGGCTCAACAAAAATCTCGGCCCCGGGACGGAGTCGTCCGGCATCGGCCTCCGTGAACAGGGCGATGGCCGTGTGGTGGTGCGACACAGGCTGCGGCGGGGAGCCCACGATGGCGATCCGTTGGCCCGGGAGCACCGCCTGGCCCGGGGCCACCAGTAGCGACAGCAGGGCACCATCGCGGGGAGAGAACACCTTCTGGCTGGTGCTCTGGGCCTGCAGTTCGGCGCGGCCCGCCTCCAGCTGGGCGATCTGGGCTTCCAGGGCGCGCATCTGGCTCTTGTTGCGCAGATACAGATCCTGGGCCCCCACCCAGAGGGGGCTGTAGCGAGGGATGACTTCGTCCTTGCGCAGGGACTCGAGGGCGGAGAGCTGCTGCCCCACGGGCCCATTCGTGGTGCGCAGGGTCGCGATCTGGCTGCGCATCGCCGCCTGTTGCTGATCGATGGCCAGGTTCTGGCGGCGGATCGCATCGGGGTTGGCCGCCACCCAGCCGCCACCGGGGGCCGCCTGGTCGACCCGGTTGATCGTGGCCAGCAGTTGTCCCTGTTGCAAAGGAGCGCCGATTGCAACGGCTAAGCGCTGGATCTGCCCAGCGGAGCGGGCGTAGACACCGCTGCGACTTTCCGGCTCCAGCAGCACGGCGCCGCCATGCACCTGCACCGGCACCCCGGGAGAGAGGGCCCAGGCCAGGGCTAAGGCGCTGACCGCCCCGATCGGCAGCAATCGGGGCAGAAGCGGATCGGCCGCGTCCCGGGCGCTGGAGTCTGCAGGGATCGGGGCGTCAACCATGCACCACGAGCCCGGGAGCTCCGAGGAGGCCCGCATAGGCTAAGCGGGCGTGCGCAGATGGCTCCTTGGCAGGCGTGATGCGTCGAAGGTGGAGCGCTGCATTCCTGATCGCCTGGCCGCTCGCTGCCTCCTCAGCAGCCTGGGCCGGATCGGTCCCGGCCAAGCAGTCTTCAGCCGCGGAGTCCGGCAAGCCCCCCGCCGTGCTCAACCTGAGCCTCGAGCAGGCCCTGCGCCTGGGGCTGGAGCGCTCCCTGGCCCTGCGCAGCGCGGCCGTGGCGATCGAGCAGGGCAGGGCCCTGGTGTCGCTGGCCGGCAGCCCGTTTCTGCCCAGGCTCGATCTGGTGGGTCTGGGCACCTACGCCCAGGTGGGCACCGACATCAACTTCGTCAGCAACCTCTCCTTCCTCGGCGACCTCAACCTCAACCTGGGCAGCAAGGGCTACGCGGTGGTGCGCAACAGCTTCGGCAACCTCGGCCTGGCGCTGAGCTATCAGCTGATCGATTTCCGTCGCGGACCGCTGCGTGAGGCGGCGAAGGCAGGCTTCGCTGCATCTCAAGCTGGAGAGTTGGAGCAGCAACGGCTCAGTCGTTTCGCCATTACGGCGGCCTACCTCAACCTGCAGCTCGCCGATGCGCTGATTCCCGTGTGGCAGCGCTCCCTGGCCGTGTCCACCACCCTGCGGCGGGATGTGGCCGCCATCCGTGCCCGCGGCTTGGCCAGCCGGCTGGAGAGCTTCCAGGCCGAGGCGTTGGTCCAGAAGGATCGCCAGGGCCTGGTGGAGGCGGAAGCCCAGGATCAGATCACCCGCAGTGGCCTGGCGCGGTTGCTGGATCTGCCAGCGGATCAGCTCGTGGCCGCCAGCGATCCGTTGCGGCCCGGACCAGCCTGGGGGCTTGATCTGCCCAGCACGATTCGTCGATCCCTCATGGATCGCCCCAGCCTCACCGCGCTCGAGCTGCAACGCCAGGCTCAACTGGCCCAGGTGCGGCTGGCCCGCTCCGCCCTGCTGCCCTCGGTCGGCCTCGTGCTGGGGGGCGGCATCAACGCCAACCGCATCGACCAGGTCGTCACCACCACCACCACCACGTCGGGGATCAGCGGGGGCCCCAGCGTCAACCTGCCAAAGCAGACCCTGAACGCCAGCCAGTCGGGCACGTTCTACGACTGGGGGGCCCTGCTCGCCCTGCGTCAGCCCCTGTTCGATGGCGGCAGCTCCAGGGCCTCGGCGGACCTGGCGCAGCGACAGGTGGAACAGCAGCAGATCGCCATCGAAACGGCGCAGCAGACGATCACCCAGAGCGTCCAGACCTGGTGGTACACCCACCAGGCCGCCTCCCAGCAGATCACCGCCGCCGAAGCTGCCGCCGCCGCCGGAGATCAGGCGGTGCGGGATGCCCAACTCCGCTACCGCGCCGGCATCGGTCCGATTCTGGATGTCCTGAGTACGCAGAGGGATCTGCAGCTGGCCCGCTCCTCGCTGGCGCTGGCCATCCATCGCTGGAACCTCAGCCGCGCCGGGCTTGAGATGGAGACAGCCAGCGATGCTTCCGGCACGGACATGGGCCAGGTGTTCAGGGAACGCCCCGACCGGCTCAGGTAACGGCTCAGAAGCCGCCGCCCCCATCTCTTCCATCACCCCCAGCAGTAATCCGATGGGCTCGAGGGGCGGCCTTTCCGGCGGCCGGTAGGTTGGATCATCGGGCGCGGGGCTGCCATGGGCGGCGAGACGAGCGAAGCCGGCCTGGAGGGCGCCCGGCTCGTGCCGGCCACCTGCCTGGGGCTGCACGTGCGTCGAGCCGCCCGCATCCTTACGCAGATCTATGACGCAGCCCTGCTACCGGCAGGGGTGGCAATGAACCAGTTCAGCCTGCTGGTGGCGATCCATCTGCTCGATTCCGCGCCGATCTCGCGCCTGGCCCACAGGCTCGACTGCGACCAGACCACCCTGAGCCGCAACCTCAGGCCCCTACTTCGCGAGGGCTGGATCGCGATCCAGCCGGGGCAGGACAGGCGAATCCGTCAGGTCTCGCTCACACCCGCCGGTCGGGCGGTGCTGCAGGAGGCCCTGCCGCTGTGGGAACGGGCACAGGAGGAGGTGAAGCGGCACTACGGAGAAGGGTCGTGGGACAGCCTGCTGTCGCTGCTGGAGAGGACCAGGACCTTGAGAGAAGAAGAAGTAGGGCGGCCTTAAACATGCATATGCATACGATTGTGGGAGCGAGAGCCTGTGATGCCCGCGTCCGAGCGATCCCCCCGCATCCTCGTCACGGGCGCCACCGGCAAGACCGGTAGCGCCGTCGTCGCCCAGTTGGTGGAGAAGGGCTGGCCCGTGCGGGCGCTCGTGCGCCCGGGCAGCGCGGGGGGCCGTTCGCTCGAGCGCCTTGGCGCCGACATCGCGGTGGCCGATCTGTTCGACTTCGATCAGATGCTGGCCGCCCTGCGCGGCACCCAGCGCGCCTACTACTGCCCGCCGTTCCATCCCTTCCAGATCCAGGCGGCAGCCGTGTTCGCCGCCGCGGCCCGTGAGGCTGGACTTGAAGCGATCGTGGGGCTCAGTCAGTGGACGGCCAGCAGCCACCACCTTTCCCTGGCCACACGGCAGCAGTGGCTGACCGAGCGGCTGCTGGGCTCGATCCCGGGCATCACCTATGTGAATCTCAACCCCGGCTACTTCGCCGACAACTATCTCCGGCTGGTGGACTTCGCCTCCCTGCTGGGCATCTTTCCAATCCTGACGGGCAGCAGCCGCAACGCGCCACCCTCCAACGAGGACATCGCCCGGGTGGCCGTTGCCCTGCTGATGGACCCCGAACCCCACGCCGGCCGCAGCTACCGGCCCACCGGGCCCGAACTGCTCTCCGCCGTCGACATCGCGCGCATCGTGCGCCGCGTGCTGGGCCATCCGGTGCTGGCGGTGAATCTTCCCCAGGGGCTGTTCTTCCGGGCGGCCCGCCTTCAGGGTGTCTCCGCCTACGAGCTCAGCAGCCTGCGTCACTACATCACCGACCACCGGCAGGGGGCCTTCGAGCAGGGGGCTCCGACGGACGTGGTGCAGCAACTCACGGGTCGGGCGCCGGAGGGAATGGAGGCGCTGGTGCGCCGCTATCTGGTGATGCCCTTCGCCCGTCCCACCCCCGTCAACCGCCTGCGGGCCCTGCTGCGGTTCCTGATCGTTCCCTTCGTCCCCACCTACGACCTGGACCGGTTCGACCGCGCTCCTTTCCCTCCACCCCCGGCTGGGGCCAGGCATGTGATGGGGTGCGATCGCTGGCGCCGGGAGCATCCACCGGGCTGTTGATCCGTCCCTCACGCCTGAGGACCGTTGCTCCTTGAACGTCCGCACCTCCCCATCCGATCCGGTTTCCCGACCACGCCCCATCCCATGAGCAGCTTCGAGGATCACCCCACCGTCCGACGACTGCGCGAAAGGCAGGCCTCTCCGGATCAGCCCCCGCCCCCCGCTGGGCCGCATTGCCTCGATGCCGACGAGTTGCGCTCCCTTTGCCTCGCGCTGGGCGCCGACGACGTGGGCCTGGTGAGCATCGATCAGCCGGAACTGGACGGCGAGCGGGTACGCCTGCTACGGGCCTTTCCTCGCACCCGCAGCCTGATCAGCTTCGTCTGCCGCATGAACCGCGACAACGTGCGCAACCCCGCCCGGTCGGTTGCCAACGTGGAGTTTCACCACACGGGAGAGGAGGTCAACGGGATCGCCCGCCGGATCGTGCGGGCACTGGAGGATCGCGGCATCCGGGCGATGAATCCGGCGATGGGTTTTCCGATGGAGGCCCAGGACTACCTCGATCGCCCCTCGTGGGTGGTGTCCCACAAGCCGATTGCCGTGGCCGCCGGTCTGGGGCACATGGGCATCCACCGCAACGTGATCCATCCCCGCTTCGGCAACTTCATCCTGCTGGGCACGGTGCTGGTGGAGGCAGAGATCACCGCCGTTGACCGGCCCATTGACTACAACCCCTGTGTGGAATGCCGGCTCTGCGTGGTGGCCTGTCCGGTTGGGGCGATCGCCGCCGATGGCTCCTTCAACTTCTCCGCTTGCTACACCCACAACTACCGGGAGTTCCTCGGCGGCTTCACCGACTGGGCGAAGACCCTCGCCGACAGCCGCTCGGCAAAGGACTACGAGCGCAAAGTAGGCGAGGCCGATTCGGCCACCCTGTGGCAGAGCCTCTCCTTCGGAGCGAACTACAAGGCGGCCTACTGCCTGGCAGCCTGTCCCGCCGGGGAGGAGGTGATGGCACCCTTCCTGAACGACCGCAAGGCCTTCGTGCGGGAGGTGGTTCAGCCCCTGCAGGAGAAGCGCGAAACGGTGTATGTGGTGCCGGGCTCGGATGCCGAGGCCCATGTGGCGAAGCGCTTCCCCCACAAGACGGTGAAGAGGGTGCGCAACAGCCTCACGCCGGTCTCGATCGAGGGCTTCCGCTTCGGGCTCGCACTCGCCTTCCAGCCTGGGCAGGCCAGGAATGTCACCGCCACCTACCACTTCAGCTTCACCGGTGAGGAGAGCGCCCGCTTCACGGTCGTCCTCGCCGATCAGTCCTGCACGGTGCAGGAGGGTCTGGTGGGTCGCCCCGATCTGGTGGTGCAGGCCGATGGCGCCACCTGGATCGGCTTCCTACGCAAGGAACGCAACCTGTTCCTGGCCCTGCTCCGCAGACGTATTCGCCTGCGGGGTAATCCACTCCTGCTTCTGGCCTTCGCGCGCTGCTTTGCGGTCTGAAGGCGGTGGGAACCCTGGTGAGGCCGACAGGCGGGCGATCTCCGGCCATGGGTGGTGGGGTGGAGTGGAGAGTGTGCGGGTGAACAGGGGACACGCCCCTTGGAACGGTTGCATCGGATCATCGGCCTCGAGCCTGGTCAGGGGCCTGTGGCCAGGGCGGTCGCACCAGACGGAAGTTGGAGGGCAAGGGGCTGCTCCTGGAACGGCCAGACCCGTGGCAACACCGGCGCCGCAAAGCCCCGTTCGGCGCGGATCAACGTCCAGATCCGGGTGAACCAGAAGCGGGCCGCCTGGGTGGAGTTGCCCCGGTAGCGGGCCACCAGCCCCCGCTCCAGCCTCCCGCAGGCCATCTCCCCTTCCAACCCCCGTCGCTCCCCGCGGCAGGCCTCCAGCAAGGCCTCGCCCACCGGCTCGGGCGCGGCCCAGACCAGGCTGGCGAACACCGGCTGGCCCCCCAGGCCGTGGGGACTGTTCAGCGTCTCCCCCCCCAGCTCCAGCCGGTCCACCAGCTCCCAGCGCCCCTGCCGCCGTATCTCCAGCTGGGAACGCCAGCGGCCGGCGCCGAGGCTTTCGCCGTCAGCGCTGCGGCCCAGCCGCACCACCTCCGCCCCCAGCCAGCTGGCTCCCGTCGCCAGCTCCACCCGGCAGATCTGCTCGAACAGGGCCCCTTCGAACAGCACCAGTTCCTGGGGCAGCCATTCCAGATCGGCGTTCTCGGCCAGCTCGAACGCCAGCCCCTGCCGCACCCAGCTGCCCTCCGGGGCCAGCCGCGAGCGGCCGACGGAGCCGTAGACCTTCTGGGCGGCCACGCTGGTGAGCAACGCCCGGCTGCCCGGCCCCAGGTCCGCCTCGATGCACAGTTGATCGCCCCCCACCAGGCCGCCGGCGGTGTGGAGCAGGGGCAGTTCACAGCGGCCATCGGCGCTTGCAAAGGCCCGCTGAATTTTCAGAGGGGCCGTGGTGCCGCCTTGATGTCGGGTGGGTCCGTCCGTCTCAAGGGAGCGCTCGAAGCGCAGACGGGCTTCGGCCCGCCAGGGGGTTGATGCAGGGGGAGGCATGGGAGTGAGGCTGACCCCCAACAGGGGGAGATCCGGTAGCGATGCCTACACGAATCCTGCCCAGCCCTTGGTCAGGCTGGGTTTCGTTTCGAGCCGATGCCGCCATGCCCCAACCCACCGGCCCCGGCACCCCTGAGTCCCACTCCGGGCCCCTGGTGCTGGTGGAGCTGCGCCGCCACGACGAACCGGCGGGGTCGGAACCCTGGCTGCGCCTGCCCATGAGCGCCGACCAGCGCACCAGCCTGCGGGGACACCGGCGCAGCCGTTGCGGCCGTGATCTGCTGCTGCAATTGCCCCGGGGGGCGGCCCTGGAGCCGGGTGATCGGTTGCTGCCCGAGGCGGGCGGTCCTTCGGTGATGGTGGAAGCGGCCCTTGAGCCGCTGCTGCTGGTGCGCTCGGCCGATCCCCTCGCCCTGCTCCAGGCGGCCTATCACCTCGGCAACCGCCATGTGCCCCTGGAGCTCCATGCCGGCGAGCTGCGCCTGGGGCTCGACACCGTGCTCGAGGATCTGCTGCTGCAGCGGGGGCTGACGGTGGAGCGGGTCGAGGGGCCCTTCCTGCCCGAGGCGGGGGCCTACGCCACCGGCAGCCATGGCCATGGGCACAACCACAGCCCTGCCAACAGCCACGCTCACGATCACGGGCACGGGCACGGGCACGATCACCTGCCCCTGGTGCCCCCGCCGCTGGTGCGGCCATGAGTCTGGCCAGGTTGCGACTGTTTCAGCTGGTCAGTCCGGCCTTGCCGGTGGGCGCCTTCAGCTACTCGGAGGGCCTGGAGGTGCTCGTGCAGCGGGGCCGCCTCGCCGATCGGTGCGCCCTGCAAGCCTGGCTGGAGGCGGAACTGCGGCGGGGTCTGGTGGCGATCGAAGCCGCCGCCCTCAGGCCCCTGGGGGAGGCCCTGGCCTCAGGGCGCCTGGAGGAGGCACACGATCTGGATGGCTGGTTGCTGGCCCAGCGGGAGGCGCCCGAGCTGCGGGCCCAGCAGCGCCAGATGGGCCGCTCCCTGATCCAGCTTCTGGCCGAATTGGGCTGGCCGCTGTCGTCGGCTTCGGCTTGGCCCGGAGATCTCGCCTGGCCAGGGGCCTGGGCCTGGGCGGGCCACTGCCTGCAGCTGCCCTGGCAGGAGCTGGTGGAGGCCTACCTCTACGGCTGGACCTCCAACCAGATCAGCGCCGCGGTGCGCCTGGTGCCCCTCGGCTCCACCCAGGGCCAGGCGCTGCAGCTGAGCCTCGCCCCCCTGCTGCAGGAGCGTGCGCTGGAGCTCGCTGGAGCCGATCCCAGGCAGCTGTGGAACGGCGGCGTCGGGGCTGGCCTGGCCCAGCTGCAGCATGCTGAGCTCTACTCCCGTCTGTTCCGCAGTTAGATGAGCCGCTTACGCGTGGGGGTGGCCGGGCCCGTGGGTTCCGGCAAGACGGCCCTGGTGGAAGCCCTCTGCCGCACGCTGCGGGACCGGCTCCAGCTGGCGGTGGTGACCAACGACATCTACACCCAGGAAGACGCCCAGTTCCTTACCCGCGCCGGCGCCCTGGCCCCCGAGCGCATCCGCGGGGTGGAAACGGGAGGCTGCCCCCACACGGCGATCCGTGAGGATTGCTCGATCAACCGGGCGGCGGTGGAGGAGCTGGAGCAGGCCTTCCCCGATCTGGATCTGGTGCTGGTGGAGAGCGGTGGCGACAATCTCGCCGCCAGCTTCAGCCCCGAACTGGTGGACTGCTGCATCTACGTGATCGATGTGGCCGCCGGCGACAAGATCCCCCGCAAGGGGGGACCGGGCATCACCCGCTCCGATCTGCTGGTGATCAACAAGATCGATCTGGCCCCGATGGTCGGTGCCTCCCTGGAGGTGATGGAGCGGGACACCGAGCGCATGCGCCAGGGTCTGCCGTGGTGCTTCACCAACCTGCGCTCAGGCGAGGGCCTCGACCAGGTGGAGAAGTTTCTGTTGCAACAGCTACCAGGTTGAGGCTTGTTCGTTGTTGGGTCTGTGACAGGCCGCCCGTGGGCTGGCCAAACGGTGCGATTCGCTACAGGTTCACCGAGGTCCCCGTCGATACGTTGCCGTTTCCGCTGGTAGGCGGATCACAACAAGGAGTTTTGCCCAATGAAGCCCACCTCGACGCAGAAGACGGCCTTTCGTCTGCTGGGCGGCGCCACCGCGCTGGCCACTTCCTTCTCACTAGTGGCCTGTGGGGGCGGTGGCGGCGACAAGATGGCCTCCGGTGACGGCGGCGGTGGTTTCGACGGTGAAGTGAAGGTTGGGATCCTTCACTCCCGCTCCGGCACCATGGCCATCTCCGAGAACACGGTGGCCGAAGCCGAGTTGATGGCGATCGAGGAGATCAACAAGGCCGGTGGCGTGAATGTCGGCGGCAAGAAGCTGAAGATCGTTCCTGTTGAGGAAGACGGAGCCTCCGATTGGCCCACCTTCGCCGAGAAGGCCAAGAAGCTGATCGATCAGGACAAGGTCGACGTGGTCTTCGGTGGCTGGACCTCCGCCAGCCGCAAGGCGATGCTGCCGGTGTTCGAGGCCAAGGATCACTTCCTCTACTACCCGATCCAGTACGAAGGCCAGGAGTGCTCCAAGAACATCTTCTACAGCGGTGCCGATCCGAAGCAGCAGGCTGAGCCTGCCGTGGATTGGCTGCTGAAGAACAAAGGCAAACAGTTCTTCCTGGTGGGCTCCGACTACGTGTACCCACGTACGGCGAACACGATCATGAAGGAGCAGCTCAAGGCCAACGGCGGCACGGTGGTCGGTGAGGACTACCTCCCCCTCGGCAACACCGAGGTGGCCCCGATCATCGCCAAGATCAAGCAGGCCCTGCCCAAGGGTGGCGTGATCGTCAACACCCTGAACGGTGACAGCAACGTCGCCTTCTTCAAGCAGATGAAGGCCGCTGGGATCACCCCCAAGAACGGCTACTCGATCATGAGCTTCTCGATAGCCGAAGAGGAGATCGCCGCCATCGGTCCTGAGTACCTCGAGGGCACCTACGCCGCCTGGAACTACTTCCAGAGCCTCGACACCCCGGCTTCCAAGAAGTTCACCGCCGACTTCAAGGCCAAGTACGGCGAGAAGCGGGTCACCAACGACCCGGCTGAAGCCGCCTACGCCATGGTCTACCTCTGGGCCAAGGGCGCTGAGAAGGCCGGCACCACCGACAACAAGAAGGTGCGTGAGGCCCTCATCGGCGTCAGCTTCGATGCCCCCGAGGGCAAGGTGACCGTGCTCCCCAACCACCACCTCGAGAAGCTGGTGCTGATCGGCGAGGTCCAGAAGGATGGGATGTTCAAGATCCTTGAGAACAAGGGCTTCGTGAAGGCCTTGGCCTGGAATCAGTACGTGCCCGAGACGAAGGGATACGCCTGCGACTGGACCCGCAAGGACGTGCCCAATCCCGGCAAGTTCAAGATGTGATCGCCGTCAGGCCATCGACCTCAGAGGGGAGAGGAATCTCCCCTCTTTTCGTGCCTGGCTTTATGCGCTGACCGTTCACCTTGCCCGGTTTCGCCGGGACGCCATGGATCTTCTCTACGAAACACTGTTCAACGGCCTGGCCATCGGCTCGGTGCTGGTGCTCGCCGCCCTCGGACTGGCCGTGGTCTTCGGGCTGATGGGCGTCATCAACATGGCCCACGGCGAGTTGATGATGATCGGCGCCTACACCACCTATGTGGTGCAGAACATCTTCAAGGCCGCCGTGCCGGAAGCGCTGTTCCCGATTTACATCTTGATTGCCATTCCGATCGCCTTCCTGGTCAGTGGCCTGGCGGGGCTGCTCTTGGAAAAGACAGTCATCCGGAGGCTCTATGGGCGGCCCCTGGAAACCCTGCTGGCCACCTGGGGGGTGAGCCTGATCCTGCAGCAGTTCGTGCGCTCGGTCTCGAGTGCGTTCGCCATTGGCCTGGTGCTGGCGGTGGCTCTCGGTCTGCTGCTGCCTCGGCTCACCCCCAGGGCCTGGTGGCAGCAGCGCTGGACCCCGATTCTCGCCGTTGGCAACTGGCTCGTCGCCGGCCTGGTGGGGATCGCCGTGGCCGCCGCCCTTGGACAGCAGCGGTCCCTTGATGAACCCTGGTTCAGCGCCCGCAACCTTGATGTGACAGCCCCCACCTGGCTGCGCGGTTCGATCGATGTGGGGGCGGTCAACATGCCGACCGCCCGCCTGTTCATCATTGCCCTCACCATTGCCGCCCTGGTGGCGGTCACCTGGTTTTTGCAGAAGAGCGTCTGGGGCATCCGCATCCGCTCGGTCACCCAGAACCGGCCGATGAGCGATTGCCTCGGCATCCCCACCCAGAAGGTGGATGCGCTCACCTTTCTGGTTGGCTCAGGTCTCGCTGGCGTGGCCGGTGTGGCCGTCACCCTGCTGGGATCGGTGGGCCCCAACCTCGGGGGTAATTACATCGTCGACTGCTTCATGGTGGTGGTGCTCGGTGGGGTGGGCAAACTCATGGGCACGGTGGTGGCGGCCCTCGCCATCGGCGTGCTCAGTTACGTCGTGGGCTCCGGTTCCCTGCTGCTGGTGTGGACCACCATGCCCCCAGGCCTGAATGAGTTGATCACGTTCTTTGCCACCACCTCGATGGCCAAGGTGCTGGTGTTCGCGATCATCGTGGTGTTCCTTCAGTTCCGCCCCGCCGGGATCTTCCCGCCCAAGGGCCGCATGGTGGAGGCCTGAGCCATGGGCTCCTCCTCTGCGGCCCCCCTTTGGCGTCGTGCGCTCCCCTGGGTGCTGATCGTGGCCGCCGCCCTGATCCTGCCGGCGGTGCTTCCCCCCTTCCGCCTCAACCTGCTGGGAAGGTTTCTGTCCCTGGGCATCGTGGCCCTCGGCATCGATCTGATCTGGGGTTTCACCGGCCTGCTCAGCCTCGGTCAGGGCATCTTCTTCGCCATCGGCGGGTATGCCATCGGCATGTACCTGCAGCTCGACAGCCTCGAGCCCGGCCAGTTGCCGGAATTCTTCGGCCTCTACGGCGTCAAGGAACTGCCCTCCTTCTGGCAGCCTTTCGCCTCGCCCGTGTTCACGTTTTTTGCCATCTGGGTGATCCCTGCCCTGGTGGCCGGCCTGCTCGGCTTCCTGGTGTTTCGCAACCGCATCAAGGGGGTCTACTTCTCGATCCTCACCCAGGCGGCCCTGCTGGTCTTCTTCAACTTCTTCAATGGCCAGCAGAAGCTGATCAACGGCACCAACGGCCTCAAGACCGACACCGCCCGCTTCTTCGGCGAGCTGGTGGGCTCCGATAGCGCCCAGCGCCAGCTGTTCCTGCTCACCGTTGTGCTGACCGTGGCGTCCTGGTTCCTCTGCCGCTGGCTCACCAGCGGCCGCTTCGGTGATGCCCTGGTGGCGATCCGGGATGATGAACCCAGGCTTCGCTACACGGGTTACAACCCCACCGCCTACAAGACCCTCGTCTTCGCAGTGGCCGGAGCCCTGGCCGGGGTGAGCGGAGCGCTCTACACCGTTCAATCCGGCATCGTCAGCCCCCAGTTCATGGCGGTGCCGTTCTCGATCGAGATGGTGATCTGGGTGGCGGTGGGGGGCCGCGGCACCCTGATCGGCGCTGTGCTCGGCGCCGTGCTGATCAACTACGCCAAGAGCCTGATCAGTGAACAGCTGCCCGAAACCTGGCTGTTCATCCAGGGGGGTCTGTTCCTGCTGGTGGTCACCGCCCTGCCCGATGGCCTGGTGGGCTGGTGGCGCCAGGGCGGAGTGCGCCAGCTCCAGGCGATGGTCGGCTGGCCGCCCCTGGCGCCCACCTATCCCGCCTTGGACCTCGATCCCTCCGTGCAGGCCGAGGCCGCCGAACTCACCCCGCCATCCACCCGAGGAGTCGAGCCATGAGCACCCCCGCCACCGGCGTGAGGCCGCTGCTGGAACTGCGCTCGGTGAGTGTCAGCTTCGATGGTTTCCTGGCCCTCAATGACCTCAATCTGCAGCTGGCACCAGGCGAACTGCGAGCGGTGATCGGTCCGAACGGTGCCGGCAAGACCACCTTCCTCGATGTGATCACCGGCAAGGTGAGGCCCACCAAGGGGGATGTGGTCTTCCGCGGCAAATCCTTGGTGGGTACCCCCGAGCACCAGATCGCGCGGCTGGGGGTGGGCCGCAAGTTCCAGACGCCGCGGGTGTATCAGAACCTCTCGCCACGCCGCAACCTCGAACTGGCGGTGAGCCACCGCAACGCCCCCTTCGATCTGCTCTTTGGCTCCCTGGATGCCAAGGCTCGGGAGCGGGTGCAGCAGCTGCTGGCGGTGGTGGATCTGGAGGCCCAGTCCAATGTGCCGGCGGGGGGGCTCTCCCATGGCCAGAAGCAGTGGCTGGAGATCGCCATGCTGCTGGCCCAGGACCCTGATCTGTTGTTGGTGGACGAGCCCGTGGCCGGACTCACCGATGAGGAAACACGCCGCACCGCCGATCTGCTCAAGCAGCTCTCAGGTGATCACACCGTGCTGGTCATTGAGCACGACATGGAGTTCATCCGCGATCTCAACTCCCAGGTCACGGTGCTGCATGAGGGCCATGTGCTGTGTGAGGGGCCCATGGATCAAGTCGAGAAGAATCCAAAGGTGATCGAGGTCTACCTGGGCATTTCGATGGAGGACGACGCATGACCAGCTCAGATGCGGTGCTGCAGGTTCGCGGCCTCAACGTCTACTACGGTGACAGCCATATCCTCAGGGATGTCGACATCACCGTCAAACCAGGTCAGATGGTCTGTCTGATCGGCAGGAATGGCGTCGGTAAGACCACCCTGCTCAAGACCGTGATCGGGCTGCTGCGGCAGCGCAATGGTGTCGTGGAACTGGAGGATCGGGACGTCTCCGCCCTGCCCCCCCATCAACGGGCCCGCAGTGGCATCGGCTACGTGCCCCAGGGTCGGGAGATCATTCCCCAGCTCACGGTGCGCGAGAACCTTCTGCTCGGCCTGGAGGCGCTGCCGGGGGGGCTCCAGAAGAACCGCCACATCGATCCTGTGGTCTTCGAGCTGTTCCCGGTTCTCGAGAAGTTCCTCCAGCGGCGCGGGGGGGATCTCAGCGGCGGGCAGCAGCAGCAACTCGCCATTGCCCGTGCCCTGCTGGGCAAACCTCGGCTGCTGCTGCTCGATGAACCCACCGAGGGCATTCAGCCGTCGGTGATTCTCGACATCGAGCGCGCTGTCAAGCGAATCATCAAGACCACGGGAATCAGCGTCCTGCTGGTGGAGCAGCATGTCAATTTCGTTGAGCAGGCGGATTGGTTCTATGCCATGCAGCGGGGAGGAATGGTGGCCAGTGGCCCCACCGAGGAACTCAGTCAGGAGGTGATCAACCGGTTCCTCAAGGTCTGAGCGCGCCCAGCTCAAGCTGGTGTGGCGTTACAGCAACTGACGCCAGAAGGCTTCGGCCTCCGTTGGGCTGAGGCCTTCCAATGCCGCCCCATCGACGGCCATGATCGGCCGGCAGCCGAGGCTGTTGATCAGCAGGGCGGCCTCGGCGTCCAGGAGATCCTCGGCGTTCAGCTCGCCCTCTGCCGCCAGCCCCAGGCTCAGGGCCCGGCCGCGCATCACCCCGGGCAGGCAGCCGCCGGCCAGGGGCGGGGTGCGCCAGCGACCCAGTCGGCGCACCAGCAGGTTGGCGGTGGTGCCGCAGCAGAGCCCACCGGCCGTGCTGAGCAACAGGCCATCGTCGGCACCGGCGGCCCGCGCTTCCCGGCGGGCCTGGATCGCGGGACCGTAGGCAAAGGTCTTGCAACCGCTCAGCTGGCTTGAGGCGTTGCGGCGCTCCAGGCGGCTGATCAGCACCGACACCGGCCTGAAGCAGGCCTCGCCGGGGCTGAATTGCAGCCAGAAGCGATGGCCAGCCCCTGGGGGCGTGGAAGGCCCGATGCCGCGCGGCTCGGGAGGGAGTTCGATCCCCCGCTCGGCGGCCGCCCCCCGGCTCCAGTTGAGCCGCAGGGCACCGTTGCCCTGGCCACTGCGGGCCAAGGCTTCCGCCAGCAGCGCCTCGACCGTCGCGCTGGCCGGCGGCGGTGCCATCGCCAGCAGGGCGGCGCCGCGATCCCAGCGCTCCAGATGCTCCCTCAGCAACAGGGCGTGGCCGTTCTCCACCCGCACGGTTTCGAACAGGCCATCGGCCAGGCCCAGGCCCCGGTCATCCAGCGGCAGGCTCAGGGCGCCGGGCGCCCCCCACAGGCCCGACCGGGGACCTCCCGCGGGATCGCCGATCCAGGCGATCGCGCTCACGCCAGGGCCTCCAGCAGCGGCTGAATCTTCCAGCCCATTTCCTCGGCCTCCCCGAGCGGATCCGAGTCGGCCACGATGCCGCAGCCGGCATGCACCCGCAGCTGGCGGCCGTTGATCAGCAGGCTGCGGATCAGGATGTTGCCTGCAAAGGCGCCGCCGGGGGCCATGTGAAACAGGCTGCCGCAGTAGGGCCCCCGGGGTACGGGCTCGAGCGTGTTCAGTCGCCGGCAGGCCCGCACCTTGGGGGCACCACTGATCGAGCCCCCCGGCCAGCAGGCCTGCAGCAGCTCCACCACCCCCAGCCCCGGCCGCAGTTGCCCCTCCACCACCGAGGTGAGGTGATGCACCTGGCGGTAGCTCTCCAGCCCCACCAGCTGGGGCACGGCGATGGAGCCCGCCACACAGACCCGCCCGAGGTCGTTGCGCAGCAGATCCACGATCATCACGTTCTCGGCGCGGTCCTTGGGGCTGGTGATCAGTTCGACGGCCTCGCGGGCATCGGCCTCGGGGTCGCGCCGGCGGGGGCGGGTGCCTTTGATCGGACGGGTTTCCACCCGGCCATCGGGGCTCAGCTGCAGGAAGAGCTCCGGGGACGCCGAGAGTACCGCTTCCCCCTTGGCCTCACCGGAGGCGATCGCCAGGCCCGAGAACGGCGCCGGACAGGCGCGCCGGAGGCGCCCGTAGAGGGCCAGCAGATCGGTTGCCGCCGCCAGGGTGGTTTCGCAGCAGGCGGTGAGGTTGGCCTGGAACAGATCCCCGGCGGCGATCCAGGCCTGGAGGTGCTCCACCTGGGTGGCGAAGGTGTCGGCGTCGGTGTGCCAGTGCCAGGCGGCGATCGGGATCGCTGCCGGATCGTTGCGTTCAGGCGCTTCGCTGCCCTCCGGCAGGGCCTCCACCACAGCGGCGATCGCCTCCAGATGCTCCGCTCCGCGGCCCTCCAGCCAGAGCTGCCGCGCCTCCAGGTCGATGTGCAGCAGGCTGTCGTAGCGGCCGGCCCAGAGGGTGGCCATCGCCGGGCGCTGCCAGTGGTCACCCGCCTCCATCCAGGCCCCCGCCTCGTAGCTCAGCCAGCCCAGCCAATGGCCCCCCCGGGCCTCCATGCGCTCGAGGGCCGCGAACGGATCGAGGGCACCGGGGTCCCCCGGCAGCCCTCGGCAGCAGACGGTCTCCACCGGGCTGATCGCCAGGCAGCTGCGTCCGCCCCTGCTCGCTCCTGCGCCGCCCCTGCCCGAGGGCTCCCCCGACGCCGACCCAGATGGGTGCCCGTCACCATCGAGCCACACAAGCCCCTCCTGGCCGAAGGCCGCCGCCAGGGCCACCGCCACCGCCCAGGGGTCCCGCCAGGGGAGCGTCCGCCTCAAGGCCGGCGGCTGGCCAGATCGGGCCGCCCAGCTTCGATCAGGGCCGCGTCGCGGATGCGGCAGCTGTCGCAGCGGCCGCAGGGGGCCTCGCCGCCGAGGTAGCAGCTCCAGGTGAGCTCGATCGGTACCCCGAGACGCAGGGCCTGGCGCACGATCTCGGTCTTGCTCCAGTGAATCAGGGGGGCCCAGAGCCGGGCCCCTTGCCCTGCGCGGCCCGCCTTGGTGGCCAGATCGGCCAGGCTCTGGAAGGCATCGAGGTAGTCGGGCCGGCAATCGGGGTAACCGGAGTAGTCGACGGCGTTGACCCCCAGTACCAGCCGCGTGGCCCCGCGCGCCTCCGCCAGGCTCAGTCCCAGGGCGATGAACACGGTGTTGCGGCCGGGCACATAGGTGGAGGGGATCACCCCCTCCACGACCCCATCGCTGGGCACCGCCAGGGTGCCATCGGTGAGTGAGGAGCCCCCCCAGGCCGCCAGATTCACGGCGATGGTGTGGTGCTCCGCCAGGCCCAGGCGCTCGGCCAGCTCGCTGGCCGCCTCCAGCTCCCGGCGGTGGCGCTGGCCGTAGTCAAAAGAGAGCCCGATCACCCGTTGCCCCGCCTCGAGCGCCAGGGCCGTGGCCGTGGCCGAATCCAGGCCGCCCGAGAGCAGGGCCACGGCCGTGGCGGGGGCGCCGGAAGCTGAAAACTCGGAGGCCAACGGCGCTGGGGCTGGCGGCGGCCATGATCATGGCAGTTGAATTCCAGGATCGATGGGACACGTGCGCGCAAGGGCTGGGCTGGTGGTGGCCCCCGCCGCGGTCCTCGCTGCGGCCCTCTCCGCGGCCCCGCTGCCGGCCCGGGCGATCCCCAGGCTCGATCTCAAACCCTTCCCGGCGCCGGCGGCCGATGAGCTGCGCTGGGTGATCCAGTTGCCCGGCCTGCTCCCCCCCACCAAGGACCCCTCCCTCTCCCCGGACCCAGCCGACTGGCGTGTGCAGTTGATCGTCGGCAAGACGCTGCCACTGGACTGCAACCTGCACCGCCTCGGCGGCAAGCTCAAGCCCGAGACGATTCCCGGCTGGGGGTACACCCTGTTCCGGCTCACGGATGTGGGCCCGATGCTCTCCACCCGCAAGGCCTGCCCCCCCGGGGAGCCCCTCAAGCCCCAGTTCGTGAGCGCCGGCAGCAAGCCCTTCGTGGTGCCCTACAACGCCAGCCTGCCGATCGTGGTCTACACCCCGAAGGGCTACGAGCTGCGCTGGCGGATCTGGAAGGCGGAACAGGAGACCCGCCGCGCCAAAGAGATCTGAGGCCCCAGCGGGGGCAGCTCAGCGCAACCCCAGCCACTTATGGCTCTGCAGGCTGAGACGCCAGGTGGGATGACGGCGCACGAAGGCGATGGCCAGGGCCGCCCCTTCGGGGCAATCCCAGCCCGGTTGCAGCAGCAGCTGCGCTCCGGTGGCCCCAGCGCCATGGCCCTTCGCCTCAGAGGCACGGGCGTCCTGGGCGGCGGCGGCCATCGCTTCGGCAAAGAGCAGATCCTCCGGGCCGTGGATCACCACCTTGAGTTCGTCGCAGGCGGCCAGCAGTTCAGCGGTGGGGGGGCGGTGGGCCTTGGGGGAGAGGCTGATCCAGTCGAAGCGGCCGCTGAGCGGATCGACGCCGCTGGTTTCCAGGTGCAGGGGCAGGGGCCGATCGGTGCTCCCAAGGGCGGCGCATAGGGCGTTGAGGTCGTGGTGCAGCGGTTCACCGCCGGTGATCACCACGAAGGCCGCGCCCGCGGCGCTGGCAGCTTCGGCAGCCAGCTCAGCAACGCTCAGGCGGGGATGAACCGACTCGGGCCAGGAGTGCTTGGTGTCACACCAGCTGCAGCCCACCCGGCAACCCCCCAGCCGAATGAAGAAGGCGCTGCGGCCGGCGTGGACTCCCTCCCCCTGAAGGGAGTGGAAGGTTTCAACGACCGGAAGGTCGAGAGCCATGGGCCGCTCCACTTGGCCTCGTGCGCGCTCAACCTGGCTGAACCCTAAACAACCCATCCGTCAACAACAGTCCGCACCAGCGCTCGCCCTTAACCTTTTCTCATTCGCGCCTTGGTCGTTTGCCCTCCGACCCGTGGCTGACCCCCGCCGTGGTCGCTCAGCTGGCTCGCCACAATCTGCTCAGGCCCCTGCTCAAGCAGCAGGTGCTTGCCGAGCTGGCAATGGACTTCCCTTTGCCGGAGCAGGAGCGGCAGGAACGCCTCGAGGCCGTGCGGCGGGAACGGGGCCTGGAGCAGCCTGAGGCCCTGGCTCGGTTCCTGGCCGCCAACCTGCTGCGTGAAGAGGATCTGCAGGCCCTGGCCGAGCAGCCCCTGCAACTGCAGCGGGCCTTGGAGGCGCGTTTCATGGCCCGGGCGGGGGCTCGCTTCTTGAGCCGCAAGCCCCAGCTTGATCGCATCGTCTACAGCCTGCTGCGTGTGCAGGATCCGGGGCTGGCCCGGGAGCTCTACCTGCGCATTGCCGAGGGAGAGGCCGAGTTCAGTGAGCTGGCGGCCCGCTACACCGAGGGGCCCGAGAAGGAATCCCGCGGCATCGTCGGCCCCGTTCCCCTGACCCAGGCCCACCCCCAGTTACTGGAGCGACTGCGAACCGCATCGGTGGGGGCGCTGCTGGAGCCGTTCCAGGTTGAGACCTGGTGGCTGGTGGTGCGCCTCGAGAGCCAGACCGACGCCAGCCTCGATGAGGCCACCCGCAGGCAGATGGCCGCTGAACTGCTCGAGGAGTGGGCGGAGGAGCAGGTGGCTCAGCGGCTGGCCGGGCTGGCCCAGGAGCAGGGGGTTGAACGTGCGTTGGCGGCGCCCCAGCCTGGGGCTGCCCCGGTGGGCCGATGACCGCGGCCCCTTCCCTGGCGGCCCTGCTGGGCCATCCCGCCTTCGCGCAGCTCTCCCCCGCCGGCCGCGCCCTTCTGGAGGGCCAGGCCCGGCTCCATCGCTATGCCCTCGGACAGTCCCTTTCCAGTGCAGCGCTGATCCCCAGCGAGATCCTGCTGCTGCTGGAGGGGGAGGCGCGGCTTCTGGTGCGCGAAGGCGGTCGCCTGCTCACGCTCACGAAGCTGTGTCCCGGTGGTTTTGTCGGCCTGGCCTCGCTGCTGCGGGCCACCCCCTGCGAGGAGGTCAGCGCCGCCGAGGACGTGGTGGCGGCCGCCCTGAGCGATGCCCTGGTGCTGCAGTTGCTGCAGAGCGAGCCCAGCTTCGCGGCCTGGTGCGCCGCTCAGCTGTTCAGCGCTGAACTGGCGGCCCTGCTCCAGGAGCTGCGCCGCCAGCACCCCCAGACCCGCCTCACCCTGCTGGAGCAGTTCGAGCGGATCCGACCCGAAGCCAGGCTGGTGGCCCCCAGCCAGGAGGTGCTGGCGCTGTTGAGCGCCGATCAGCTCCTGCTGGTTTCCAGCAACAACATTGAGCGCCATCCGATCGGCAGCCGCCTGGATCCCGCCGCCGGTGTGCCCCAGGCCCTGCCGCCGCTGCCGCCCCGGCTGATCGCTCTGCCCCGGGCCCTGGAGGCGGAGATCGGGGCGTCGCCCGTTCTGGAGGCCGAGCTGCTCGAGGGGGAGGGGACCTTGGTGAGTGCCGGTTCCTCCGCCCTGGCCGGTCCGCCCCTGGCCTCGGGCCTTGATCTGGGCCAGCGGGACCGCCCTGTTTTCCGGTTACTGCAAGGAAATGGCCCGTTGGAGGAAACCCTCGCCTGCTTCCAGATGCTGGCGGCGGAGCTGCGGTTGCCGTTCCGCCGCGACGCGATCGAGAAGATCCTGCGCGATGCCCTGCGCCGCGGCCAGACCCCCGACCTGCAGCTCTGCGGCAACCTGGCGGCAATGATGGGGCTGCACGTCAGCGGTGTGCGCGTGCCGGCCTCCCAGGGCACGCGGTTGATGACCCCGGCCCTGATCCCCTGGCAGGGCGGGTTTGCCCTGGTGCGCTCCAGCAACGCCCGTGGCCTCGTGCTGGCCTCGCCCCGGGAGGGCTGGGTGGAGCTGGCGCCAGGCCGTCTTGCGGACGCCTTCCCCGATGGCATCGATCTGCTGCTGGTGGAGCGCAGCAGCGCCACGCCGGAGCAGAAGTTCGGCTTCAGCTGGTTCTGGCCGGCCCTGAGCCGTTACCGCGGCCTCCTCTTCCAGGTGCTGCTGGCCTCGTTCGTCGTTCAGCTGTTCAGCCTGGCCAACCCCCTGCTGATCCAGGTGATCATCGACAAGGTGATCAACCAGCGCAGCCTCGACACCCTGCAGGTGCTCGGCTTCGCCCTGGTGGTGGTCACCTTGATGGAAGGGGTGATCGGCTCGTTGCGCACCTTCCTGTTCACCGAAACCACCAACCGCCTCGACATGCGGCTGGGGGCCGAGGTGATCGATCACCTGCTGCGGCTGCCCCTGGGCTATTTCGACCGGCGCCCGGTGGGGGAACTGGGCACCCGGATCGCGGAGCTGGAGAAGATCCGCAGTTTCCTCACCGGCCAGGCCCTCACCACCCTGCTGGATGCGGCGTTCTCCGTCATCTACATCGTGGTGATGGTGTTCTACAGCTGGCTGCTCACGCTGATCGCCCTCTGCGTCGTGCCGATCCAGGTGTTGCTCACCGTGCTGGGGGCGCCCCTGTTCCGGCGCCAGTACCGCGATGCCGCCCAGGAGAACGCCCGCACCCAGAGCCACCTGGTGGAGGTGCTCAGCGGCATCCAGACCGTGAAGGCCCAGAACGTGGAGATGATCAGCCGCTGGAAATGGCAGGACCTCTATGCCAAGTACATCTCCCGAAGTTTCGAGAAGACGATCACCGGCACGGCCCTCAACGAGACCAGCCAGGTGCTCCAGAAGCTCTCGCAGCTGCTGGTGCTGTGGGTGGGCACCACCTTGGTGCTCAAGGGGGAGCTCACCCTCGGTCAGCTGATCGCCTTCCGCATCATCAGCGGATATGTCACCCAGCCGCTGCTGCGGCTCTCCTCGATCTGGCAGACGATCCAGGAGCTGAAGGTGTCGTTCGAGCGTTTGGCGGATGTGGTCGACACCCCGGAGGAATCCGACGACGCCGACAAGCAGAAGATCCCCCTGCCCCCGATCGATGGAGAGATCCGCTTCGACGATGTGAGCTTCAGCTTCCAGAGCGGGACGCCGTCGGTGCTCAGCCATATCGAGCTGTCGATCCCCGCCGGCACCTTCGTGGGCGTGGTGGGTCAGAGCGGCAGCGGCAAGAGCACGCTCACCAAGCTGCTCTCGCGCCTTTATTCACCCAAGAGCGGCCGGATCCTGATCGATGGCCACGACATCGACAAGGTGGAGTTGTATTCCCTGCGGCGTCAGATCGGCATCGTGCCCCAGGATCCGCTGCTCTTCTCCGGCAGCGTGGCCGAGAACATCGCCCTCACCGACCCCGATGCCAGCAGCGACGCGATTGTGGCGGCGGCCCGGCTGGCTTGTGCCCACGATTTCATCATGGAATTGCCGGCCGGTTACAGCACCAACGTGGGTGAGAGAGGGGCGAGCCTCTCGGGCGGTCAACGCCAGCGGATCGCCCTGGCTCGCACGCTGCTCAGCCGTCCCAAGCTGCTGGTGCTCGATGAGGCCACCAGCGCCCTGGATTACGCCACCGAGCGCCAGGTGTTCGACAACCTGATCGAGAATGTGAAGCACGCCACGGTGTTCTTCATCACCCACCGGCTTTCCACCATCCGCCGGGTCGACCGGATCGTGATGCTCCACGAGGGGGCCGTGGTCGAGAGTGGTACCCACGATGAACTGATGGCCCAACGCGGCCGCTACTACGCCCTGGTTCAGCAGCAGGAGGACAGCTGATGGCCCGCCAGAACCAACCCGGAGCGCTCGTGCGCGCCGCCCAGAGCGCCATCGAACGGCGGGCGCAGAGCAGCCACGAGGAGCTGGCGCTGCAGCAGTCGCGCTTTCTGGCCCGCACCCTCACCTGGACCCTGATCGGTTGCACCGGCCTGGCCGTGGCCTGGCTGGCCCTGGCGAAGACCGAGGAGGTGGTGGTGGCCCCCGGCAAGTTGGAGCCGATCGGCAACGTGAAGGTGGTGCAGATGCCTGTCGGTGGTGTGCTCGACACGATGCTCGTCAAGGACGGCGAACGCGTGAAGAGTGGCCAGGTGCTGTTGCGTCTCGACAACGAGGCCACCCTCGATCGCCAGCGCAGCCTGATCCAGACCATCGCCGCCAAGGAGGAGCAACTGCGGCTCAAGACGGTGGAGCTGGCCCGCTACCTCAATCTCAATGACACCGAGCAGGGGGTGCTGGGCCGCAACCGCAATCTGGAGCAGGAGATCCTTGATCGCCTCGAATCCCTGCAGAAGCAGGGGGCCACGGCCGAACTTCAGTTCCTGCAGCAGCGCAACAAGGTCAAGGAGGTGCAGGGCGAACTCGACAAGACCCGGGTGGATCGCCTGCGCCAGAGCGCGATCGTGGAGCAGGCGATCGAGCAGCTCAAGGGCGAGCTGGCGGATCTGCGCAGCAAGCTCACCGAGCTGAGGGTGAACATCCGCTACCAGGACATCCGCTCACCCGTGGACGGGGTGGTGTTCGACCTCAAGCCCACGGGTCCTGGCTTCGTGGCCCAGGGCAGCGAACCGATCATGAAGATCGTGCCCTATGCCAACCTGCTGGCCAAGGTGGAGATCCCCAGCGACAAGATCGGCTTCGTGCGCGTCGGCAAGCCGGCGGAGATCAGCATCGACTCCTTCCCCTCCTCGGATTTCGGCGTGATTGAGGGCACGGTCAAGGAGATCGGCTCCGATGCCCTGCCTCCCGACCAGCTCAAGCAGACCTACCGCTTCCCGGCCCAGATCCAGCTCTCAAGACAAACCTTGAAGCTCAAGACCGGCCAGCTGCTGCCGTTGCAGGTGGGCATGTCGCTGACCGCGAACATCAAGCTGCGCAAGGTGACCTACCTGCAGCTGTTGCTCTCTGACTTCAAAGACAAGACCGACTCACTCAAGCGGATCTAGACCTCAGCCCTCGCCCTCAGCTGCTGCGCACCGAGCTGCTGCGCGAGAAGGCCTCCTCGGGCGAGGAGGGCAGCCGCTGCTGGGCGGCTTCGATCAGCCCCCGGAACAGGGGGTGGGGCCGGCCGGGGCGGGAGAGGAATTCAGGGTGGTACTGGCAGGCGGTGAAGAAGGGGTGGTCCTTGAGTTCGATCAGTTCCACGAGGCGGCCGTCGGGGGAGGTGCCGCTGATCTCGTAGCCCGATTCCAGAAACAGGCTGCGGTAGGCGTTGTTGAACTCATAGCGGTGGCGGTGGCGTTCGTAGACCACCTGTTCGCCGTAGAGGGCTTGGCCCAGGGTGCCCGGCACCAGCCGGCAGGGGTAGACCCCCAGGCGCATGGTGCCCCCCCGGTCCACCACATCCTGCTGTTCGGGCAGCAGGTGGATCACGGGATGGGGGCTCTGGGGGTCGAGCTCGGCGCTCGTGGCTCCCTCCAGCCCCGCCTGGTTACGGGCCCACTCGATCACGGCGCACTGCATCCCCAGGCAGAGCCCCAGGAAGGGAACTCGCTGCTCCCGGGCCCAGCGGATCGCCGCCACCTTGCCATCGACGCCGCGGTGGCCGAAACCGCCCGGCACCACCACCGCATCCATGCCCCTCAGCAGGGTGTCGGCGCCCTGGGTTTCGATCTGCTCGGCGCAGATCCAGTGCAGATTCAGCGAGGCGTCACGCTCGAGGCAGGCGTGGCGCAGGGCCTCCACCACCGAGAGGTAGGCGTCGTTGAGCTGCACGTACTTGCCCACCAGGGCCACCTTCACCTCCGGGCCGGGGTTGCGCAGCTTGCGCACCAGCTCCGCCCAGCGGGCCATGTCGCTCTCGTGGTCTTCCAGCCCCAGCACGTCGAGCACCTGGCGGCAGAGGCCCTCGCGCTCCATGGCCAGGGGGACGGCGTAGATGCTGTCGGCGTCGAGGGCCTGGATCACGGCGTCGGTGGACACGCCGCAGAAGCCGCCGATCTTGGCCTTGAGCTCGCTGGTGATCGCGCGGTCGCTGCGGCAGACCAGCACATCGGGCTGGATGCCGATCGAGCGCAGCTCCTTGACCGAGTGCTGGGTGGGCTTGGTCTTGAGTTCGCCAGAGGTCCCGATGAACGGCAGCAAGGTGACGTGCACATAGGCCAGGTCGTGGCGGCCCACATCACCGCGGAACTCCCGGATCGCTTCCAGGAAGGGCAGTGACTCGATGTCACCGACGGTGCCGCCGATCTCGGTGATCACCACATCGGCGCCGCTGTTGGCCGCCACCCGGTGGATGCGTTCGCGGATCTCGCCGGTGATGTGGGGGATCACCTGCACCGTGCCGCCGTTGTAGTCGCCGCGGCGCTCCTTGTTGATCACCGCCTGGTAGATCGAGCCGGTGGTCACGCTGTTGAGGCGCGACATCGCCGTGTCGGTGAAGCGCTCGTAGTGGCCCAGGTCGAGGTCGGTCTCAGCGCCGTCCTCGGTGACGAACACTTCCCCATGCTGGTAGGGGCTCATCGTGCCCGGATCCACGTTCAGGTAGGGATCGAGCTTGAGGATCGAGACGCTGTAGCCCCTGGATTTCAACAGCCGGCCCAGGCTGGCGGCCACGATTCCCTTGCCGATACTCGAGACCACCCCGCCGGTCACAAAGACGAACTTGGCGGCGTGGCTGCGGGGGGCGGCGGGGCTGGCCATGGGCACCTGAGCGACCACCCAATCTACGGGGCTCGCCAGGGTCCCGGGAGGGGACCCAGACCAGATCTGGAGGGCTCAGCCCTCCAGCAGGCTGCGCAGCATCCAGGCGGTTTTCTCGTGGATCTGCAGCCGCTGCGTGAGCAGATCAGCCGTGGGCTGATCGTTGGCCCCATCCGCTGTGGCGAAGACGCTGCGGGCGGTACGCGCCACCGCCTCATGGCCCTTCACCAGCTCGCGCACCATCTCCAGGGCGGCGGGCACGCCTTCTGTTTCGCTGATCGAGGCCAGCGCCGCGAAGCGGGCACCGCCGAAGGGGGCCGGAAAGCCCAGGGCGCGGATGCGCTCGGCGATCACGTCCAGGGAGGTCCAGAGCTCCGTGTACTGATCCATGAACATCAGGTGGAGCGTGTTGAACATCGGACCGGTCACGTTCCAGTGGAAGCCGTGGGTCTTGCCGTAAAGCACGTAGCTGTCCGCCAGCAGCCGGCCCAGCCCCTCGGCGATGGCCTGGCGCTGGTCGGAGGGGATGCCGATGTCGATCGGGGGGGCGTTAAGGCTGGAGGCGTGGGCCATCAGGGATCGCTGGGCGCAGTGACTAAGCCTATTGAGGATCCACCCAGGTGCTGGCCACGTGCAGTTCCGCCAGCTGCTTGGGGGAGACCCCGGCGGGGGCCGAGGTGAGCAGGCAGCGGGCCTGCTGGGTCTTGGGGAAGGCGATGGTGTCGCGGATCGATTCCTCGCCCGCCAGCAGCATCACGATGCGATCCACGCCAAAGGCCAGGCCGCCGTGGGGCGGGGCCCCCAGGTCCAGGGCTTCCAGAAGGAAGCCGAACTGCTGCTCCGCCTCCTCCAGGGGCAGGCCGATGGTCTGTAGCACCTGCCGCTGCAGGGCCGAATCGTGGATGCGCAGGGAGCCGCCCCCCAGTTCCAGGCCGTTGAGCACTAGGTCGTAGGCCTGGGCGCGGGCCGTGGGCAGGGTCTGGGCCCAGCGCTCCGGATCGCTGCCGAGGTCGTCGGCGTTGGGGGCGCAGAAGGGGTGGTGCAGCGCCTCCAGGCGGTTCTCGTCGGCGTTGAACTCGAACATCGGGAAGTCCACCACCCAGAGGAATTTCCAACGCTCCTGCTCTGCTTTCTCAAGATCAGAGGTGTTGGACCTCCGCAGTACTTCGACAGGGTCCTTCGGATCTTTGGGAACCAGGCCCAGCTCCCGGGCCAGGAACTGGCGCACCCGATCGAGCGCCTTGTTGACCGTGGCGGTGTCGCCGGCACCGAACAGCAGCAGGGTGCCGGGCTCGGCGCAGGTGCGGCGCAGCAGCTCGGCCTTGCCCTCGGCCGAGAGGTTGTCCTTGATGGCGCCGATCGTGTCGATCTCGCCGTTCTCGCGTACGCGGATGAAAGCCAGCCCGCCGGCGCCGGCGGCGGTGGCCTCGCCGAACACGTCGCCGCCCGGCTTGATGCGCACGTTGCTGATGGCGTCGTTGCCGCCCGGCACGGCGATAACCTTCACGGCGCCGCCGGCGGCCACCGCTCCGGAGAACACTTTGAAGCCGCTGGTGGCGACGATGTCGCTCACGTTCACCAGCTCCAGGCCATAGCGGGTGTCGGGGCGGTCGGTGCCGTAGCGCTCCATGGCCTCGGCCCAGGTGAGCCGGGGGAAGGGGCGGGGCAGCTCGATCCTCTTCACCTGCTTCCAGATGGCGGCGATCAGGCGTTCGTTCAGTTTCAGGATTTCCTCCTGGTCCAGGAAGCTGGTTTCGATGTCCAACTGGGTGAACTCGGGCTGGCGGTCGGCCCGCAGGTCTTCGTCGCGGAAACAGCGGGCTACCTGGTAGTAGCGCTCGATGCCGCCCACCATCAGCAGCTGCTTGAACAGCTGGGGCGACTGGGGCAGGGCGAACCACTCGCCGCCGTTCACCCTTGAGGGCACTAGATAGTCGCGGGCGCCCTCGGGGGTAGAGCGGGTGAGGATCGGGGTTTCCACCTCGATGAACTCTTCTTTATTTAGGAATTGCCGAATCGCACGAAGAGTTTCATGGCGCATTCGCAAGTTTTCCTTCATGCGCTTGCGGCGCAGGTCCAGGTATCGGTGGCGCAGGCGCAGTTCCTCGCGCACGCTCTCGTCGTCGTGCACCGACACCGGGAACGGCAGGGTGCGCTTGACGGTGTTCAGAACCGTGATGGTCTCAGCCAGCACCTCTATCTTTCCAGTGGCCAGGCGCTCATTTTCCGATTCGTAGGGGCGGTAACGAACAAGTCCCTCGATCCGCACAACGGTCTCGCTGCGCAACTGCTCGGCCACGGCGAAGACATATGGCCCCGAGTCGGGGTCAATGGTCACCTGCACAATGCCGGTCCGGTCGCGCAGGTCGATGAAGATCACCCCGCCGTGGTCCCGGCGCCGGTCCACCCATCCGAAGAGCTTTATCGGACTATTTTTGACATCTTTCGAAGAAAGTTTGCCGCATTTCTTTAAGCTACTTCTTCTGCTTCCGCTGGCGAGCATTGGTGGGCCGAGGGGAGAAAGGTGAGTTTCCCACAGGGCCCCTCTCGGCCTGCCTCAGGCGCGCCGGTAAAAGGGCCGCTTGACCACCAGCGCCGGTTCGGCCTTGCCGCGGATCTCCACCGCCAGCTCCGTGCCGGGCTTGGCGGCCGCGGCCGGCACGTAGGCCAGGGCGATCGCTTCCCCCAGGGTCGGTGACCAGGTGCCGCTGGTGATCTCCCCCACCTCCTCGCCGCCCAGGAGCACCGGGTAGCCGTGGCGGGCGATGGCGCGGCCCGAGAGCTTGAGGCCCACCAGCCGGCGGCCCACCCCCTGGGCCGTCTGGCGCTCCAGGGCCTCGCGGCCGATGAAGCGTGCCGGCATCTCCAGGTGCACCAGCCAGCCCAGGGAGGCCTCGAGCGGGGTGGTGGTGGCGTCCATGTCGTTGCCGTAGAGATGCATCGCCGCCTCCAGGCGCAGGGTGTCGCGGGCGCCCAGGCCGCAGGGGCTCACCCCCTCCGCCAGCAGCTGCTGCCACAGGGCCAGACCCGCCTCACGCCCCAGCAGCAGCTCGAAGCCGTCTTCGCCGGTGTAGCCGGTGCGCCCCACGAACACGAGGGCCCCCTGGGCGGCGCCCGTGGCGCTGCCGGCCAGGGCCAGCTCCCGGTGGCCGAAGCGCGGCAGGCCGGAGAGATCGGCCCCGCTGAGGGCCTCCAGGCGCGCGGCCGCCTCCGGCCCCTGCAGGGCCAGCAGCACCCCGTCGCCTTTGCGGTCCACGATGTCGAACCCCTGGGGTTCCAGCTGGCTGCGGATCCAGGCGGTGTCGGCGTCGGCGCAGGCGGCGTTGATCACCAGCACCAGCTCATCGGTTTCGCCTTCGGGGCCCGCCACCCGGCCGCGGTCATAGACGATCAGATCGTCGCGGATGCCGCCCGCCTCGTTGAGCAGCACGGTGTAACACGCCTCGCTGGGGCCGATGCGGTGCAGATCGCTGGGCACCAGGGCTTGGAGGGCGTCCTTGACGCCGTCGCCGCGCAGGGTCAGCACCCCCATGTGGGAGATGTCGAAAACGCCGCAGCGCTCACGCACCGCCTTGTGTTCCTCCACCAGACCGGCGAATTGCACCGCCATCTCCCAGCCGGCGAAGGGCACCAGGCGGCCGCCGGCGACGCGGGTGGCCTCGAACAGGGGCGTGCGCTGCAGGGCGTTGGCCATGGCGGGGTCGGGCGCAGGGATGGGGCGGATCCTATGGAGGCCCCTGGCTGGATGGGGTCAGCCAGCGATGGATCGCCCCAGGGCTGGCTCAGACCAGATCCTTCAGGAACGGCGGGCGGAAGCAAATCCGAAGACTTCCCGCAGGTTCGGCTCTCACTCTGGTATTGGCGAACACTCCTCATTAAGTTGAGTGACCAAAAAACCCCGCCTCGATGGGCAAGCGCCCCAGCTGCCGCAGCTGTCTCCATTGCACGCCCCCCACGGCGGCGGCGATGGGCTGGTGCAAGCTGCGGCGCCTGGCGATCCACCCCGAGCTCAGCGGGGAGTTCTGGTGCCACCACTGGACGCCGCTGCCGCCGCGGTTGCCCCATACCGGCCAGGAAGGCCTTGGCACCAGCCTCCCTGGCGCCGATGCCACCCCCCCTGGCGCCAGCCAGCAACTGGCGCTCACACCGCTGCTGGTGGAGGGCTGAAACGGCTCGTCATCATTTCGGGGCCAGAAGGTGCTGATCGGCACTTGAAACGGCCACGGCGGGTGTCATGGTGGTTGATCATCCAAATTTCATTGCGGAGGTGGGTTATTGGTCACGCTGCTGGCAAGCTCGACTCCTGCTGAACTCCTCGGCGCTCAGATCGACAGTGAGGTGCTCACGTTTCCCACGGCCACCCTTGTGTTCACCCCCGGTGAATCAGCCAACTCCATCTATGCCGTACGCCGTGGAATTGTCGAATTGATGGGTGAACAGGGCGACACGTTGTGTTATCGCCCCGGTGAGCTGTTCAGTTATCAGGACATCGTCTGGAGTGAAGGCCCCTATCGCAACACGGCGGTGGCCCGAACGCCCGTGGAGTTGATCAGGCTCGACCGGCTGCGGTTCCTGAACCTGCTGCACAACCACCCCACCCTGGCGGTTCATCTGATCGCCCAGCAGCACGATCGGTTGCGGGAGCAGCGCACCAGCGGCACCTGCTGCTACTGAGGCACCCGGTCCAGCAGCAGCAGCAGGCTGCGCACCACCTTGGCGGCCAGCACGGCGCTGACACCGGTGGGATCGAGCTGGGGTGCCAGCTCCACCACATCCGCCGCCACGAGCCGGTGCTGGCGCAGCTCCTCCACCAGGGCGGCGAAGTGGTGCCAGTGGAAGCCACCGGGTTCGGGGGTGCCCGTGCCCGGCAGCACCGCCGGATCGAACCAGTCCAGATCCACCGTCAGATACAAGGGCCGTCCCCGCAGGGGGGCGAGGGCGGCGGTCAGGCCATCGAGGCCGATCAGGCGGCCGCTGCGACGCAGTTCGCTGAATTCCTCGCGCGTGCCGCTGCGAATCGCGATTTGCAGCAGGTCGCCACTGGGCAGCACCTCCAGGCAACGGCGCATGGCGCAGGCGTGGCTGTGGCGGGCCCCCAGCCACTGCTCGCGCAGGTCGGCATGGGCATCGAGCTGCACCAGCACCAGCTCCGGATGGCGTTCGGCCACCGCCGCCACCGCGCCGCTGCTGATCGAATGTTCACCGCCCAGCATCAGGGGCTTGAGCCCAAGGCCCAGCACCGCACGGGTGGCGCGCCCCACGGCCTCCACCACGGGTTCGGGGGCACCGAAGGGGATGTCGAGGGCGCCCAGATCGGCGATCGCGGCCTCCTCCAGGTCGAGCTCGAGCTGGGGGTCGTAGGTCTCCAGGCCGCTGCTCACCTCACGGATCGCCGCCGGTCCGAAACGCGCGCCGGGGCGGAAGGAGGTGGTGCCGTCGTAGGGCACCCCGAACAGGCCGACGCGGCAGTCGGCGGGGTCCCGGCGGCTGCCCATGTAGATGGCCCCGTCTTGATCGAACAGCCCCGTATCGAACAGCTGACTCATCGGTTCAGCTCCCGCTCGATCGCCGCCGGCACCGCCTCGAAGGCGCCGCCTTGCCAGCGGGGGCTCCAGATCTCGCAGCCCGCCGCCACCGCTTCGGCCCGTTCCAGTTGGGGCGTGAGGTAGCGGGGGCCATCGACGGCGGCGAAGATCCAGCTCCACCAGCCGCTGGGGTACATCGGCACCCAGCCGTAGAGCGGATCGGCGTGGCCGAACACCTGCCGCAGCATGCGCACGGTGTCGATGTGCACGGCGCGGAAGGCCTCGGGGGATTCGCTCTGGGTGGCGAACACGCCCCCGGGCCTGAGCAGGCGGCGGCAGTGGCGGAAGAAGGCTTCGTTGAACAGGCCCTCGGCGGGGCCGGCGGGGTCGGAGCCATCGACGATCACCACGTCGTAGCTGGCGTCCGCGGCCGCGGCCACCCAGGCGATGCCGTCGCCGATCGTGAGTTGGAAGCGGGGGTCGCTCCAGGCCGTGGCCCCGAGGCTGGGCAGGTGCTCGCGGCAGAGCTCCACCACCAGCCCATCGATTTCCACCATGTCCAGCTGGCGCACGCCGGGGTGGCGCAGCACCTCGCGGGCGGTGCCCCCATCGCCGCCGCCGATCACCAGCACGCGCTCGATCGAGGCGGCCGAGGTCAGGGCCGGATGCACCAGGGATTCGTGGTACTGCCGCTCCTGGCGCTCGGCGGTCATCCAGCAGCCATCCAGCAGCAGCGCCTTGCCGTAGGGCTCGCTGTCGATCACCGTCACCCTCTGGAAGGGGCTCTGGGTGTCCACCAGCACGGTGGCACGCATGCCGTAGCGGCAGCCGGCGTAGATCTCATCCACCCAGCCGTCGGTGGAGCGGCTGGGGGCGTGATCGCTGCCGGGTGAGGGGCTGGAGGAGCTCAAGGGAGGCTGCGTGGTCGACTCGTCCCAGCTAAGCGGTTCACCGGTGTCGCCCCGCGCACGTCAGGGGCGGGCTTCCCCGGAGCTGAGAGCCTCCGCGCTGCCGGCCTCGGCGCGGATCGCGGCCTTGGCCTGCTGCCACAGGCCCTCGAGCCGCTCGATGCTCTGGCCTTCCAGCTCGCCCCCGAGGGCCTCCTCCACCCGGGCGAAGCGAGCCAGGAAGCGGCGGTTGGTGCCGGCGAGGCCTTCTTCGGGATCCAGATCGCACCAGCGGGCCACGTTCACCAGGGTGAACAGCAGGTCGCCGAGTTCGCTCTGGGCGTGGGCCCGATCGCCGCTGGCCACCGCTTCCCGCAGCTCCGCCAGCTCCTCCTCCACCTTCCCCCACACCCCCGCCATCGATTCCCACTCGAAGCCGGCCGCGGCGGCCTTGTTGGAGATGGTCATGGCCCCGCTCAGGGCCGACTGGCCGCGGACCTGGGCACGCAGCCTGGCGCTGAGGCTGGCCGACCCTTCGCCGCGCTCGGCCCGCTCGGCCGCCTTGATCGCCTCCCAGCTGGCGGGGGAGCCGTTCTCCGGCTCAAACACGTGGGGATGACGCCGGATCAGCTTGGCGCTGATCCCCCGGGCCACCTGGGCCAGATCGAAGCGCCCCGCCTCAGCGGCGATGCGGGCGTGCAGCACCACCTGCAGCAGCAGGTCCCCCAGCTCTTCGCACAGGTGGGCGTCGTCCCCGTGGCGGATGGCATCGGCCACTTCGTGGGCCTCCTCGAGCACGTAGGGGATCAGCGAGCTGTGGGTCTGGCTGAGGTCCCAGGGGCAGCCGCCTTCGGGATCGCGCAGCTGGTCCACCACGGCCACCAGTTCAGCGAGGGCGTCGGTGGACGCGGGCCCAGGGGGAGGCGCGGAGCTCATGGCGGTGGTCTGGGGGGAGCGCGAAGTCGCTCACCTTGGCATCGATCGGCGGCGACGGCGGCGCAGCGGGCCTGCCCGTCTGGGTCGGCTTCTTGGTCTGAACAGGTTTCTCGGTCTGAACAGCCGTGGCCGCCTGGGCATCGGATCGCCGTCCTGGAGCAGGTGCAGCCAGGCGCTGGCCTCCAGCCCCACCAGGGCCAGCAGCACCAAGGGCCGTTGCTGCTTCCAGAGCTGCTCGGCCGCCGCCAGGGCCCCGGCGGGGCCGGTCAGTTGATGGGCCAGCCCCAGGGGTTTCAGCACCAGGCCCAGGGCCAGCAGCAGCGCGCTCAGATACAGCAGACGCCCGGCGGTGCCGACCAACGGCGTATGGGAGAGCGAGGAGCGGTGGCGCAGCAGCTTGCGGTAGGGGAGCCAGAGCAGCGCCAGGGGGCCCCAGCGGCGGGTTGGATTGGAGGGGGTGTCCAGGTCGGGGGAGAGCCAGAGACCCCCCACCAGAAAGCTGACCAGGGCCGTGGCCACACCCGATGGGCCCAAGGCCGGCCACCAGAGCAGGGCGAAGGGCAGGCTGAGCCGCAGGGTCAGGCGGTCGTGCTCGCGGCCGCTGGCCATGGTTCAGGGCGTTTGGACTGGATCGGCTGCCGGATCGAGGGCGATGTGGTTCAGCAGGGTCGTGGTGAAGGCGAACAGCAGGAAGGGCAGCGAGAGCACAAGAATCACGCCCACCACCACCAGGGCATAGATCGGGCTGCTCGCTCCCATCAGCGCCATGCCGGCCGCCAGGCTCACGAAGATGACCACCATCCAGATCATGATCTGGCCGTAGATGTCCCCAAAGGTCAGGGTGCAGCGGAGCTGGTAGGCCTGGAGACGGTCCATGGGGATCAGATGGGGCTCTTCTTCAGCTAAGGCAGGCCGAGGCGGTTTGAATCAATCTGTCAACATCTGTTTTCAGTGTCCAGCCTGCTTAGCCTCAGCCCCATGCCACTGCTTCGGCCATGACCATCCACGATCTGGGCCAGCTGGTGATGCTGCTCCTTCCGGGCATGTTGCTGTCCGTGCTGGTGCTCTCCGCGTTTGCCGCCGGCGGTTGAGGGTGGGCGCCCCCGGCCCGGTTTCGATCCGTCCTTCAACACAAACCTCCCGGCGATCGCACCAAGCGATCCGGTCTCCATAATGTGAAGGCCGAATTGTCCCCCTGAGCTTGGTTTCCGTACGTTCGAGGGTGCTCGTCGTCGCCCTGGTCGTGGCGATCATCCTCATCGGCCTCTGGGTGGGAAGCGACGGTTCGCTGCTGCCGGTGCAGGCCAGCCTCAACGCTCCGCTCTACGACCAGCTGTTTCGCGTGCTCTACAGCATTGGAACGACCCTGTTCCTGGGGGTCTTCGGGGTGCTGATCTACAGCATGATCCGCTTTCGGCGCCGCGCCGGTGATTTCAGCGATGGGGCGGCGATCGAGGGCAATCTGCCTCTGGAGATCGTCTGGACGGCCATTCCGGCCGTGGTGGTGCTGTTCGTCGGCCTCTACAGCTACAACATCTATGACCGCATGGGTGGCATGACCTCCCTCGGGGATCACGGCGGCATGCATTCGATGGCGAGCATGGAGGCGAGCCCCGAGGGCGAGGTCTGGGGGGGCATCGGAACCACCGCCGGCCAGGTTGCGGCCACGACGGTTGATGTCACGGCGATGCAGTTCGCCTTCATCTTCAGCTACCCCTCCAGCAACATCATCAGTGGCGAGCTGCACGTACCGGTGGGTCAACCCGTTGAACTGCACATGAAGGCCAACGATGTGATCCATGCCTTCTGGGTACCGCAGTTCCGCCTCAAGCAGGACATCATTCCTGGCCAGCCGACCGTGCTCGCCTTCACCCCCACCAAGGAAGGCACCTACCCGATCATCTGCGCCGAACTGTGCGGTCCTTATCACGGCGGCATGCGCACGTCCGTGGTGGTGCATGGGCAGGATGCCTACGAGCAATGGCTGAAGCAGAACAGCCCCGACCCCGTTGCCGCCTGAGCAGGCCTTTCATTCATGACCACCACCACCACCTCCCCATCACCTGGGCTCTTCGACGGGCCTGAGCCCGAGGACTGGCGGCGTTACTTCGGCTTCAGCCTGGATCACAAGGTGATCGGCATTCAGTATCTGGTCACGAGCTTCTTCTTCTATCTCGTGGGCGGTGTGCTGGCCGGGATGATCCGCACCGAGCTGACCACTCCGATCTCCGATTTCCTCAGCCGTGAGGCCTACAACGAGGTGCTGACACTCCATGGCACGATCATGATCTTCCTCTGGATCGTGCCGGTGGTGAATGGGGCTTTCGGCAACTATCTGGTCCCCTTCTACGTCGGTGCCCGCGACATGGCCTTCCCACGCCTCAATGCGGTGGCGTTCTGGTTGATTCCGCCCGCCGGGGTGATGCTGATCACCAGCTATTTCATCGGCGGGGCCTCCCAGTCCGGCTGGACGGCCTATCCCCCCTTGAGCCTCACGACACCTGCAGCTGGGCAACTGGTCTGGATCTTCAGCGTGATTCTTCTGGGTGGCAGCTCAATTCTCGGGGGCATCAACTTCATCGCCACGATCCTGAAGCTGCGCCGCCCCGGACTCCAACTCATGGAGTTGCCGATGTATTGCTGGGCGATGCTGGGCACCAGCATCCTGGTGGTGTTGTCCACGCCGGTTCTGGCGGGCACCTTGATCCTTCTGGCTTTCGACATCGTGGCCCACACGGGCTTCTTCAACCCTGGCCAGGGGGGCAACGTGGTGGTGTATCAGCATTTGTTCTGGTTCTATTCCCACCCGGCGGTCTACATCATGGTGCTGCCGGCCTTTGGGCTTGTGAGCGAGATCCTTCCGGTGCATGCCCGCAAGCCCTTGTTTGGCTACACCACCATGGTGTATTCGATTCTGGCCATCGTGTTCCTTGGCTTGATCGTCTGGGCGCATCACATGTTCACCAGCGGCACGCCCCCCTGGATGCGGCTGTTCTTCACGATCGCCACCTCATTCATTGCCGTGCCCACCGGCATCAAGTTCTTCAACTGGTTGGCCACGCTATGGGGCGGAAGAATCGCCCTGAATTCCGCGATGCTGTTCGCCTGTGCCTTCATCGTTAACTTCGTGCTCGGCGGCATCACAGGTGTGGCCCTGGCCCAGGTGCCGTTCGACATCCACGTGCACGACACCTACTTCGTGGTAGCCCATTTCCATTACATCGTTTATGGCGGAACGGTCTTTGTGATCTTCAGCTCCATTTACCACTGGTATCCGAAATTCACTGGAAAGATGTTGGATGAGCCTCTCGGCATCGTGCATTTCGCCCTTACGTTTGTCGGGTTCAATCTCTGCTTCGGTCCTCAGCACTGGCTGGGCATCAACGGCATGCCCAGGCGGGTGGCCGAATACGATCCCCAGTTCACGCTGTTGAACCAGATCAGCAGCTTTGGCGCCCTGTTGATGGCCCTGAGCACCCTGCCTTTCCTTTACAACGTCATCGTCAGCTACTTCAAGGGGAAGGTGGCCGGAGACAATCCCTGGCGAGCGCTCACGAGCGAATGGCTCACCAGTTCTCCGCCTCCGGTCGAGAACTGGCATGGACCGGCACCCCACGTGCGTCATCCCTACGGCTACGGAGCGGAGCTCCAACCATGACCACCCTTCCTTCTTCCGTCAGCTCCGAGCTGCAGGAATCTTCCGAGGTGATCGAACACAAAGAGCACGGAGATTTCCGCCTGTTTGGCCTGGTGTTGTTCCTGGTGGCTGATGGCATGACCTTCGCCGGTCTGTTCGCGGCCTATCTCACCTTCCGGGCCGTCAATCCCCTGCCTTCCGGGGGGATCTACGAGCTCGAACTGCTCCTGCCCACGATCAACACGGTGCTGCTGGTGCTCAGCAGCTTCACGTTCCACCGATCCGCCAAGCTCCTGCGTGCCGAGAATTCCGCCGGTTGCCGGCTCTGGTTGCTGATCACTGTGGCGCTGGGGGTTGCGTTCCTGGTCAGCCAGATGCGCGAGTACTTCACCCTCCCCTTCGGTCTCACCAGCAACCTCTACGCCAGCACCTTCTACGTGCTGACCGGCTTCCATGGCCTGCATGTCACCCTCGGGGTGATGCTGATGCTGATTGTCTGGTGGCAGGCGCGCGAGGGTGGCTCGATCACCAGCCATCAGCATTTCGGTTTAGAGGCGGCTGAGCTCTACTGGCACTTCGTCGATGGCATCTGGGTGGTGCTGTTTGGGATCATCTACCTGCTTTAGGCCACCCGGAGGAGCTGGGCCGTGGGGGAGCTGATCCCTCAGAATGGAACGATCGCCCGATTAGCTCAGCGGTAGAGCGCCTGCCTTACAAGCAGGATGTCGCTGGTTCGAAACCGGCATCGGGCATTAGCAAAACCTTTCCAGCACAAGGGCTCTGGGCTATCGAGCTCAGAGTCTGTAGGGGCGTTGCTGGGCTTTTTGGAGCCAAAATGCGTTGATTTCTGCGCTAACCGGGCCCGGCGAAGAGCAGGCCAGCGAGCTTGTGGCCCAGCGACCAAATTCCCCAACTTGGGGGCGAGTGTGTGGGCGTGTGGGCAACGTCGCAGAACGGCTTGTTGGCGGATCTCGGCCGCAGCGGCAGAGGGTGCACTGCTGGCGAACCTCACACCCAATCGTCAGCTGAACAACGTGGTGGGACTACACACCTAGCCCGCAGGTCTTCCGCTCGCGGTTAGAGCAGCTGCCGCCGGGAGGTTTCGCCCGATCGCTCAGCGCACAGGTCGTCACTCCGTCTCTAGCGGTGCAGGCAGCTGGGCGTGGCCTGCAGTGGCTTCTACGCGTGGCGGCAGCGGCAGGAGGCGCCGGCAAAGCGGGCGGCCCAGACGCTCTGATCACCACTGAGATCCAGGCGGTGTTCGAGCAGCACCGTAGCTTCTACGGCTCCCCGGGCGTGAACAGTGAACTGGCGGCATCCGGCCACAGGGTTGGTCGTCACCGCTCCGGGGCTGGGCCGGCGACATCACCTACCTCCGCACCACCGCCAAGTGGATCGATCTGTTCAGCCGGCGTGTCGTCGGCTGGAAGCTGGCGCGAACAATGGACGCTTCTCGGGTGATCAAGGCCCTCGACCGGGCCCTCGGCCATCGTCAGGTCGTGCCAGAGCAGCTGCTGATCCACACGGATCAGGGCAGCCAACACCGAGCGATTGAGATCCACCAGCCGCTGGAGGCGCGCAAGATCAGCTGCAGCATGTCCGCCAAGGGTTGCTGCTGGAACAACGCCGTGGCGGAGAGCTGTTTCTCCACCCCCTCGCCGAAGGCTTCTGCTTAGGCAAAGCCTTCTCGAAGAGAAGTGTTGGCTGATGCTGGAGCTTGAAGACGACGGCGGGGTGCTGATGTCACCCCAGCAACTCCAAAGGAGTTTCGCCGTCTAGATCGAGGGCTACGACAACCGCGAGCGCCGTCACTCAACGATCGGCTAGCTGATCCCGATCGACGAGGAGCAGCAGTTCATCGCTGCCCCGACATTCCCCGGGCCGAACACGCTTGATCGCAGGGGCCCCCGTGAGAATGGAATCGAGATGTCAGCGGCCCGGCAAAGCGCTGTCAGGCTTGATGCCGCGCCGCGACGCTGACCCTGGCTCAGCCCATTCCGGTTTTGTCCTTAACGTCTTCGACGGCATTCCTTACTTTGGCCTCGGCCTGCTTCGCCTTGCCAGCGAGGCGATCTCCCTGGTTGCCAGTGACATCGCCAATTGATTCCTGGGTCTTGCCCTCGAAGTCCTTGGCGTCAGCCTTGATGCGGCCGGCGGTGGCGGCCAGGGGTAAGGCGCTGAGGGTGACGGCTCCAGAGGCCTGGGCGGGAGCGACCAAGGCCGGCGTGGCGATCAGCAGCATCAGGCTGAAGACCAGGCCCAGACAAGTGGCGGCCAGCTGGCGTAGAAAATGTGGTTGGTGTTTCATGGTAATTAAAGCGAATGTGGAACGAGGGTCGGCGATAAAAAACTGCGGCAGCTGATGGAGATGCAAGCCTAATATTGATCAGTCATGAGAGATGAGTGACGATTGGGCTTTGATTCAGGGTGACCCGATCAGTGCATTGTGGCTCATGCAGCTCGTTACATCACGCTGCGCCGTCCGGTGAGTAAGGAGATCACCGCTAGCACAAGAAACACAAGAAACAGCAATTGAGCGATGCCCGCAGCTGATCCGGCGATGCCACCAAATCCGAGAACGGCGGCGATGATGGCAATGATGAAAAAAGTTATGGCGTAATTAAGCATGACGGGACCTCTAGGGAGTGTTGACCATGTGAGCAATTTCTTGCTGGGTCTTGCCGAGCTTCTTCTGCAGATGGCCGAGCAATTCTTCTTCCTGGCCCTCGGTGTAGGCCAGATCGTCATCGGTGAGATCGGCAAACTTTTGCCTGAGCTTCCCTTTCAGCTCATGCCATTCGCCTTTGAACTGAAGCTTGTTCATGATCTGGTCCGCCAGGGTGTGAGATCAGTGCCAGAGGATGTGGACACGACTGGATCGCTGCAACAGCAGATCCTTTCGTTAGTCACTCCACAACTCATCTGCCATCACTTTGGGCCTGACGCTAATGGTTGAGTGCCTTAGATGTGCACCATATCCACGCCGCCACCAACGTTAAGCATTTTGAGTTGGTTCGGCTGCCTTGCCCTGGTCCTCTCGGCTCCTGAAGCGTGTCGGATAGTCCTTTGCTTCGGTGCTTGGCGACTGGTTCCTGTCTAAGTTTGAAAGAGGAGCAGATTGCTGCTTTGTCCTTGCTACGCAACCATCGGTGATGGTAGATGTGTCGTCTTTGCTTGCACAAGAGTGCGCTGCCAGTTCATTCTTTCAAATCCAAGCCGGATGCGGATCGCCCAGGCCTCACCATTGGATGAATGAATCGCTTTGTAATGGCTTAAGAACGGAGCAGGTTGTGCACCATCTCACCGAGGAATTCGTCGTTTCTCCCCGACCAGCTTCCTTCTAGCCCAAATTGGAAGCAATGTGAGAGCTGGATCGGGTTCAAGGGGCTGTCCTGTTCCCCACCATCAACCAGCCCATCCCTCTTGCTCGGGGTGGGCCTCGGAAGGGGATTGTCACTGGTTCGAAACCGGTATTCGGTCAGCTCAGAATTTTCTCCCGCCAGGGGTTCGGGCGCTCCAGAAGCCAGAGCTGACCCCTTGACGGGCAGGAGCCCAAACGTGCCATCCCATGGAGTCAGGATCTGTGACGTCGGATCCCGGGACTGGTGACGTCAGCCGACGAGCGTCAGAGGTCGTCTTCCACGTTGGCTTGGACCGTGCAGTCGCTCTTGGGATAGCTGACGCAAAGCAGGGCGAAGCCTTGGTCGATCTGCTCGTCATCAAGGAAGCTCTGATCGGATTGGTCGACACTGCCCGTGAGCACCTTGCCGGCACAGGTGCTGCAGGCGCCTGCCCGGCAGGAATACGGCAGATCAATGCCCTGTTCTTCTGCTGCATCGAGGATGTAGGTGTCGTCAGCGCAGGGGAAGGAAGCACCTCCTTCGATGGAGATGGTGTACGTCGCCATGGGACCAGGAGCGGTTTGATTCAGTTCAACGCCAACAGGCCAATGGGGACTGCATCCCGCGACACACCATGGCGGTCATTCCAGGGGACCCTGACCAAAGACCCATGCCGTTGCGGCTGGGTCTTTTGGGAGGGAGCAGCTTTGGTCGATTCACAGGCCAGGCCAAGGGCCCTCAGAGGCCGAGCTTGCGCCTCCCCCACCACATCCCTCCCGCATACCCAAGCATCGGCAACCACAGGTAGGGTTGGCCCAGCACCATCACCAGGGCGAAGCCACCAACCGCCCAGGGGATGAGCAGAACCAGGCCCATCGCCAGCTGACCCGATCGAGAGCGCCGGACGATGCCACCGGACCGCTGGGCCAGGCGGGGCACACCGCGCCCAAGGCCATAGCCCACCAGGACGGTGAAGACGGTGAGCAGAACGGACATCAAGGGGGATTGGGCGTGGCCGGATCCAGCTTCCCAGCTGGGGCCGCCAGGCGCCTTGGCGCATGGTCGTCAGTTCGATCGGACTTGTTTCCTGAGATCGGTTGGTCAGTTACATCCCGCCATCACGGATGGCAGCAAGAACGATGTTCGCGCAGGCCTCAGCGTCGGAGAGTGCATCGTGGTGATTCAGGCTGAGATTCAGATGCCGACACACATCCGGCAACGTCGTCGGCCGGATGTTCCAGGTTGTTCGGGCGAGCTGCACCGTGCAGAAATAGGGCTGCATGGGAGGCGACACGCCCGCCTGTTCGCAGCAGGCCTGCATCACTCCGGAGTCAAAACTTGAATTGTGGGCGGCGATGAAACGGGCCCCATCCAGGCATGGCTCCAGTTCAGGCCAGAGTTCAGCGAATGACGGCGCATCGGCCACTTGCGGCCAACTGATCCCGTGGATCGAAGTGAACAAAAATCTCTGCCGCGGTGGTCGAATCAGTCGGTGTTCGCGATGCACGATGGCGTGAGCCTCGACCCTCACGATGGCGATCGAGCAGGCGCTGTCCCTGCCCTGGTCAGCGGTTTCGAAATCCAGGGCCACGAAACAATCGGTTTCAAGTCTCGCTTGGCGCGGCAGCGTTGATCGACTGCGGCGAAAGCCGCTGGTTGGTTGAGGCACGGGGGTCTTGCTCGAGAGGTGCTGGGACTAATCCGCCTCAGCCTGGCCCAGGAACGGCTTCTCTTCACGCTCCAAGTTGATCGCACCCCAGCGGTGTCGATCGTCCAAGCGTTGTCCGTAGCGAAGCCCAGCACGTTATGGCCATCCAAGCGCCCTAAGTTCACGCAAAGCCATCGACCTGTCACGATGACTCGACTCATCCTTCGGCATGGTTGATGCGATCATGATGAATCAGAGGGATTGCAGCCTTGTTTGAGGTGATTATGTGAGTGGCCAAGATGATCAGACTGACCAACATTTCTATTTAGTCCCAATTCATTGGACTACCTCTCGATTCATCTGATGGTCTGAGCGAGTGAGATCTCCGATCAGTGCCTTCATCACCTCGCAGCAGGATCAGTCCTCCTGCGGGCGCCAGTCGACCCTCCTCGGCCGCCCACAACCTGCGCCAAGCTTCACAGATCAGCAGGAGTGACATGGGCCAGCAGCGCCGCCGTTATGAGCAAGGGGCGCTCCCCGGTACGGGTGTGCCGTTGGAGCGCTTTGGGCCAGAACGCCCCGGGCCTTGGCTGGAGACGATCGAGCAGGGCCGCCTGCCAGTGGAGTCGCTGGGACCACTGTTCGAGCCGGCGCAGGCGGGCGCGCAGGGCTCCCATCCGCCATCCCCCTAGAGGCGGCGGCTAGGAGGCCGCTGAAATAGCCGCCAATTCGTGACCGGATGGCCTTGGCGAAGTTTCGCCGGCTGAGGTGAACGCCACGCGGGGGGCTGTTTCGGCGATTGCTCTGCTGCTTTCAGCCGCCAGTCCCCGCCCTGGGGGGCTGAACCTGC
>CALRNH020000019.1:0-48622 GCA_943369485.1 Synechococcus sp. UW140
GCAGAACAACACCGAATCGAGTACAACGTCTACAGACCGCATTCAGCTCTCCAGGGGCGTACGCCCCTGGAAGTCCTCCAGCAATGGAAAGCGGCCTGATCACCCCATCAGCTCTTATAAGAACTGGAGCAGCAAAGGGGGTCACGTCACCTGCATGCTTAATACTTGCGCTTGGATAAAATGCTTGCCGTTCTTCCAACGCTGCCCCTGAGTGGCAGGCAAGAAGCAATTGCTATCGAAGCAGACTAGAAGGCGGCCTGTCCACTCCAGGGGCTTGTTCGAAGGTGTCGCCGCTCCACAGGCAGCATTAACGGACCGACAACTCGCCAGCAGAGCTCAAATCACCTCCGCTTCACTTCTCACACTGGCGGTCAACTTCAGTCCAAGGGCCGTGACCACCTTAAGGATCGTGTCAAAGCTCGGGCTGCGCTCTCCAGACAAAGCCTTGTAGAGGCTCTCCCTGGACAGTCCGGAATCTCTGGCCACCTGGGTCATCCCCTGGGCCCGAGCAATGTCGCCTAGGGCCTTGGCAATAAAGGCAGCATCTCCATCCGCCTCCTCGATGCAGGCTTCCAGGTAAGCCGCCATCTCTTCCGGAGTTCGGAGATGCTCGGCAACGTCGTAGGGAGTGGTCGTTGTTTTCATCAGGTCTCTTCCGTCAGGTTGTCCGCCAACAAAAGGGCCTCATCAATGTCCTTGGCTTGTGAGTTCTTGTCTCCGCCAGCCAAAAGGATGATCAACTCGGTTCCCCTCTGCAGGTAGTAGACCCTGTATCCGGGGCCATAGTTGATCCGCAACTCCGACACGCCTGCCCCAACTGGCTTGACGTCACCAGGATTGCCACCGATGAGGCGCTCGATCCTTGCCTGAACCTTCGCCCGGGCTCTCAGATCACGGAGACCCGCAAGCCATCGGACGAAGCGCTCTGTCTGGCGGACTTCAACCATCCTCCGACTGTAGCCTCCTGGCTACGGCTGTGCAACGCTGCTAGCTTTGTTCTTCATTACGCTTTAGCCTCATCCGGCTTCCGCATTTCTATTTTGCTTAAGTCTATGCATGCATCTGATTGCCTTGCTGGATTGCTGATTAATGACTGCTAGGTAGGACGGACTTTCTGAACGCAGGGCGAAGCATGCGTGAAGCCTTTTGCATGTTGATGACAAGCGAACCGCTTGAACGAGTATCCTCAATTCATTCTATTATAAAGGATTGTTTATGGTGCGCTCGCGAGTTCGGCGAATGGCGCAAAATTAAAGGTTGTCTGTATGCACTATGGGGATAGCCACTTGGGCCATTCGAGCCAATGCAATAGTCTGCTTATTCATTTCTATCGCTCTTGCTCCATTTCCAACTCTCGCCTCCCAGTCTTCCCGGCAGAACTGGCGAGCGATGAATCAGCTTGACGATACTCCTTTGCCACCTTGGCACTTTTCTAAGAGCGGCATAAAGAAGTTTGAAGCTGGGGACTACAAGGGTGCTATTGAGGATTTGAATCGCGCCATCGAAGTGAATCGACATACGTATAGACTATACATCTACAGGGGGACGTCCAAGCTGTTTCTTAACGATAAGGCCGGAGCTTTAGACGATTATAGCAAAGCTATCGCGCTTGAGCCGATAAATGATCCTCGTGCCTATGTTAATAGAAGTCACGTCAAGATGCTTCAAGGAGACTTTAGGGGAGCGATTGCTGATTGCACCGTCGCCCTCCTGATTGAACCAAAGTATTCATTGGCTCTCATGAAGCGGGGTATCGCCAGACTGAGGATGAATAATCTGGAAGGTGCAAGCAGAGACTTCAGTCAAGTCAAATCAATTAACCCAGTGCTATATCAAGCGTATTTGAGCCGTGGCCTCAAGCTGAGCAACGAAGTAGACTGGAGTATTGTCGAGGACTTTAATCAAGAGAGCGCGCGGAACCCTAAACTGGCACAGACCTTCTTTGATAAAGGTATAGCTAAAGTCAAACAGAAGGACAGAAGAGGTGCAATTGAAGAGTTTAGCAAGGCGATTGGAATTGATCTTGATTTCGCCGCTGCTTATGCCAGACGTGGGTAAGCAAGGTATGCTTTAGGTGATCGCGACGGCGCTTGTAGTGATTTTACGAAAGCTGCCTTTCTGGGATCTTTGCAGGAAGTTAAGTATCTAAACTCGCCCGACGGAGCATGGTGTAACTAGGGCTTCCTGAAAAAGCGAGCCCAAGGGTAGAGGCAGCAAAACTGCATGCGCTGGGTAGCCGCTGAGTGATCCTTGCAGGCTCCCATCTAGAACAACACATCCTTCGAACGCTCAAGATCAGCGGCGGGCAGAAGCCAGCTTATCTCGGCAAGCATTTCTAGCCCCGTCCGCTGGATCTTGATGTTAGAGAGTGGCATTCGCCCTCGGGTTCAAGCAAAGAAAACATTCTGGCGCTGCTTATTGGAAACAGCACAATCCGGCGGCCTAGTCTCCATGATCGTATGGGCAAAGCCTCTGACTGACCAAAAGAATTACTTCAACCATCAAGGAACACAACATACTATCTTTGCCTATTTGCCCTTCCATTCCCACCCGCTACCCTTACTCCTGAAATCTTAGGGATGTTAATGCACAAGACTAACCAAAGAATGCCAACGCTATATCCAGCTAGAATGTCGCTTGGAAAGTGTACGCCCAAGTAAATGCGACTAAACCCAATTAGAGCGACTGTGCTGGTTGCGATTCCGTAGATCCATCCTGACTGACGGGGATACCAGCAGGCAAAGACATAAGCCAAAAAGCCGTAAAAAACAAGCGAACCCAGCGCATGACCGCTTGGAAATCCATAGGATGTTTCATTGATCAAGTGGGGCCATAGAACCGGGCGAGGACGGGCAAACACAAGCTTAAGCCCCAGATTTAGCGCCAATGCACCAACACAGGCTACGATTAGCATTAACGCCGTAACTCGCCTTCCTCGTGCAATAAACCAACCTAAATTAGCCAGGACTACAGTCACAACAATTTCTGGATCGCCCAAGCGGGTAACTCCAATCATTGATTTGTCGAGCAAAGGCGTAGACCACTGATGAACCCACATCAAAAATGCTTTATCGAACGAAAAGGCCTCCCTCTCCATACCTCCTGGCAAAGCCAACCCAATCCAGCCAGAATAACCAAGCAGATGAACAACCCCAGAAAACTAGCGAGGCCTAGCGTGGAGAATGAGTGAAGCAAGCCCCTGTTTCTTTGCTTCATTGAGGAAGAAGATAGAAGAAAGTTTCACGACCATAGCAAGCAAAGATCAAGATGTTGCAAAGAGGACCCTTCAAGAAACCAGGGTAGAGCTTCTATACCGGTGCGGTTGGCTACCGAAAGCTCCTCATCGAGATCAGGCACTGATCGATCGCCGGAAGACCGAGTGAGGTGGCAGACGAGAGATCATCAGAGCATGCCTTCAGCGCAACCCCGAAGCACCTTCATCGATACCGACACGGCTCCAGGAGGAGTTGAGACCTTGACAGTGGCCAAACCGGTATTGGTCTGCACGGCTTTGTATTCCCTTGATAATCAATGGATAACTTTCACTTGTTGCCAGAGTTCCAACGGAGCCGGCACGTTCAAAGCACACACAAAAAGGAACCTCTCATGATCAACCGAAAAACACTGTTTGGCACCGGAACCATCGCGCTGCTGATCCTGGGCGGCGTGACGCTCTTCACCTCGTCGGCCTTCAGCCAGGCGGCTTCCAAAGGAGCGCGGATGCTCAAAGGAGCCGAATTTGACCAGAATGCTGCCGGTGAGAGTCATGACGATAGCGACATTTTTTTGCCAGACCTTCAATCAAAGGCGCGGATCAACTTGAATAACGCGGTCCGGATTGCCGAAAGCCAAGGGCAAGGGAAACCTTATAAGGCCGAAATGGAGGTAGAGAACAACGCCTTGATCTATTCCGTGTCATCATCAAGCGGGGAAACGCTGATTGATGCCGGTGATGGGAAGGTACTGGCCAGGCAGTCGAAGGGAAGCAAAGACACCGAAAGCCACTGGAAAGGAAGCCTGAAGGTGACCGAGAATGCGGAGGGCGGTGGCGAAACCAAGAGTGAAGACTGAACGATCAACCTGTTTCCCTCATTCGCAAATCCATGAATCTATCCCTGAGCCAGCAACAAGCGCCTCAGCGTCTGAGCAAGGTGCCACAGATCACGCTCTACTTCTGGATCATCAAGGTGCTCTCCACAACCGTGGGAGAGACCGGCGCCGACTTTCTCTCGACAACCCTTGGATATGGCCTGAAAACAACCTCACTCATCATGGCGTTGTTGTTGACGGGTGTGATGATCAACCAAATGCGGTTGAAGCGCTACATCCCCATCAGCTTTTGGCTGGTGGTGATCCTGGTGAGCGTGGTGGGTACCTTGGTGACGGATCTGTTGGTGGATCAGCTCGGCATCACCCTGATCAGCGCCAATGTGATCTTCGGCATTGCACTGCTCGTCGTCTTCGGCATCTGGTACGCCAAGGAACACACGTTGGCCATGAAATCCATCAACACTCTTCCTAGAGAGATTTACTATTGGTCTGCGGTGTTGCTTACCTTCGCCATGGGCACGGCCACCGGGGATCTAGTGGCGGAGAAGTTGAACCTAGGCTACGGCCTCTCCACCCTCTTCTTTGCGGGTCTGATCGGGACCATTGGCTTCTTCTATTCCAAGTTTCACTTGGATGGGATTCTTGCATTCTGGCTGGTGTTTATCCTTACCCGTCCCTTGGGTGCCTCCCTGGGTGATCTGCTGTCTCAACCAAAGGCCAATGGGGGCTGGGGCTGGGGACCAACTGGCACGAGTGTGATCTTTTTGAGCACGATCAGCATTCTGGTGATTTATCTCTCGATCACCAGGAAGGATGCGTTACCTACTGCATAGACTGACTAAACAACCTAGGCTCGCGGATTGGGCTCTCCTTCAGGAGAGCCCGCTGACAGTGCAGGCAAGCGCACTTCAAAGCAACTACCCAGGCCCGGCGCACTGTTTACCTGAATGGTCCCGCGATACTTCAATAAAATGGCTTGGACAATTGAAAGACCGAGGCCATAGCCGCCTGAGTTGTACTGGCGGGCTGCATCGGCACGCCAGAAGCGATCAAACAGAAAGGGAATCTGATCCTGGGCGATGCCGATGCCGTTGTCCTCCACCAACACCCGCACGCTCTGGTGATCAGCGTCGGCGGTGATCTGGACTCGCCCCCCATTCGGGGTGTAAGTGAGTGCATTCTCAATCAGATTGGCGAAAAGCAGGTCTAGGTCGCTGCTGGAGACGTTCACCTGCAGCATGGCCTGCGGCGGGAGGTGGAGTTGAAGGCCGATCGCATGCTGCAGGGCCCGGGGACGAAACCGATCCACCTGATCCCGCAGCAGGGCGCCCAAATCCACAGGGCCAAAGGCTTCAGGAGGCTGATCCTCGGCCCGGGTGAGCTGGAAAAGGTGCTCGGTCAGCCCCTTCATCTGCTGCGCCGTGGCCGCAATGGTTTCGAACTTTTCCTGGTCGCCCGCTCGCATGCCAGCTGGATAACGCAGGGCCACCTGGGCATTGCTGGAAATGGCCATGATCGGAGAGCGAAGTTCGTGGGAGGCATCGCCCACGAACTGCTTCATTCGCTGGAAGCTGGCTTCAATTGGCTCCATCGCTTTTCTGGTCATCACGAATCCAGCCAGGGCGCCGAAGCCCGTGCCGATGGCGATCGAAAATGCCAGTGCCACATCCAACCGCGCGATCGCCTCCTGGTTTTCCTCCATGGACTGACTGGCCCTTACCCTGCCGATCGTTTGTCCGGTTTCACTATTCTGGAGCGGCAGGGTGATTGCCCGGATCGGCGGATCACCGTCCTGATCCTGAATCGTTGGGCTGGCAGGAAGAGGCAGGTGCAAGAGGAATCTTCCTTTGGAGAAGAGGCGATTCCCTGATCTGTCGAACCACTCCAGGCCCTGCTCCTTGGTGAGGTAGGAATTCAGCGGAAAATCCGTGGAGATGTGCATTCCCTTCCCATCATTCTCAACGCTGCGAGAAGCCCCGTGGGCGAGCAAACGCAGCTGTTCGTCTTCCCGTTGGTTGAGGCTGTGAACGAAGAGCACCCGGAAGGCAAGGGCGAACCCGGCCATGCAGACCAGAAACGAGAGAACATACAGAGCCAGGAGTCTGGAGCGGATGGCCTGGAACATCCCCCCTATCCAGTTGCCGATAAACGATAGCCAGCACCATACACAGTAACGATTGGATCGCGCTTCAATCCCGCCGCATGCAGCTTGGCCCTGATATTGGCTATGTGGGTGCGGATCGTGGCGTCGCTGGAGGTGGTGTCGATGTCCCAGAGCCGATCCAGGAGCTTAGAACGAGTGAAAACACGCTCCGGCTGCAGCAGAAAACATTCCAGGATCATGAATTCCTTGGTGGTCAGGAGGACGGGTCTTCCATCCACGTTCACCTGCTGCCGCAGCCTGTCAAGGCGCAGCGGACCATGGCTGATCATGTCGTCCTGGAGCGCCGGCGGACGCCGTGCCAAGGCCCGGACACGGGCAGAGAGTTCCTCCAGATCAAATGGCTTGGCCAGATAGTCATCGGCGCCTGCATCGAGGCCCAAAACCTTGTCCGGAGTCTGATCACGGGCCGTGATGATCAGGATATGGCCCTGATGACCCCGGGCCCGGAGCCTGCGGCAGAGGCTCACGCCATCAAGGCCAGGCAGCATCCAATCAATCAACAACAGTTCGTAGTCCGTGGCCTCGGTGTAAGCCAGCGCCCGCCTTCCATCGGCCACATGATCCATGACATGGCTCTGATGGGTGAGCTCCTCGATGATCGGCCGAGCGATACGATCGTCATCCTCTACAAGCAGGATTTTCATCTGATCACGAATAAGACACACTCATGAGCTAACACTATCTACGAAAGCCCCTACGGAACGTCAGGATAGCGCGTCATTCTAACCACATGGCTGGAACTACACACCTAGCTGAGTGTTTCCAGTGCTCGTCTTCGACTACTCAGATTGCATGCGCCTTACAGTTGTGTATAGCGCAATGCGCTCCGTCACCATCTCTCTAACGCTTGCCATCACCTGGCCGCAGAGTTTGAAAGGAAAGCACAGGTGTCATTGGTGGCGGCTCAGGTGGATGGCTGTGTTAGGTGGTATCAGTCACATGTGCATATTGCTCTTCCCTAAATTACAATTCGAGCAAAGTGTTTGTAAGTTATCAAGTTCAGTCTCGCCACCTTTTGACCATGGAACGATATGATCTACATGAAGCTCGGTCTCAGGGGTTTTTGCAGGAGAGGCTCCACAAGCACGGCACCTAAAAGCATCATGCTGTAAAATCTGAAATCTCATCCTAAGATTAATGTTCCTGGTTGTTCTCTTTTTTCTGTAGCCTCCCACGACTTCTTCTTCCACATTTGGCGCAGTGGACTCTTCGCTTGCTGTATCATCGAGATCATCCTGATTTGGAGAACTACTGTCATTTACATACTCCAGGAACGCACCCAACGCATTTCTCCAGCCACCAAACCGTCGACTAAGCGTATCCAGAGATATTCTTGAGATGCCGCGCTTAAGATCAGTAGTCGTAGGCTGCCTGCCAAGTAGAGTCCATATTCTTTCTATCTCAGTGAATAGTTCAATGTCTGAGTATTTCGTAATGAAACCAGTTTCAGAAAGACCGGCCTGTTCAACTAGGTTCTTCCTACTTCCAAACTTTTCTATTACCGTTTGAAAGGCATAAGCACCAAGGGCCTCATACTGCTTTGATGTCACTGTGCTGGTGCTCAGCTCTGCTGCGATACGCCTCGCGTCACTAATGATTTCTTCTGGGCGAACCTTTTCCATTTCGGAACGTCCCTTGATCTGCTCAAGCCCACACTCCGTCAGAACATTGACCCAAGAGCCAAACCTTCTTCGAAACGTATGCTCACCGTAGCGGCCTCCGGCTTTTCTATATCGCTGATAAGATAAATAGTTATTGCCAACAAGTTTTGAAATGTTCTTTACATCTTCAACTAGATCATCATTTGATACTCCTTGGCGATATTCACTAAGCTCATATGGCATTTGGCTTGGTTGTGGAGGTCGAATCGTTGACTTACTATACCCGCGGCCATATCCACCTAACGCTCCAGATCAGAAGCGGGGAAGTGTCGATGGTGATCAATGTAATCACTGCTCCCGTCTTCTGCATCTGGATGTTATACGGCTTCAATCTGTTTTAGGGTACGACCCTCTGAATCCTTCCATGCAGTAAGCCCATTAGCATGTCCACCATGGACAACTGCCGCCGCTGCACTAGGACTAGTAAATTCCACATCTCTTGTAAAGATTAACGAGTCCGATGCAATAGCCAGGGAGCCCTCATCCTTGAGCCTTGACCTCATATTCAGTGCCCATGGATACTTCTGCGCTGAAGGTCGCTCATTCAAAATAGCCTGGGATCCCGAAAGAATGACAAATCCGTTCGGGGCTAAGTGACCACGAGCCTTAACACCCTTGATCTCACAGGACAGCATCTCTTCTTCCAGGTCAGCTTCATGCTTGGCAACTGTGGGAACCAAGTGTTCAATCCCGAGAACAGGCAGGAGCTGATTGACTTTCTCCAAGAATGTCTCAAGATCTGCTCGATCTGATTCGGGTAGCCGTGCACCACTGCTCTGACTATTGATAACCACAGCGCGTCCGGCTTCTCGAGCTTGCTCAATCAGCTTTCCCTCTAAGTGCCTGATGTGAGCTTTGGTAAAGTCTTCGTCTTTGCTCACGAAGAAGGCAGCATGATTCCAGAAATCCTTTTGCAAGTGAGATTTAAGTCGGTCTCGAATGCATTCAGCCTCGCCAATGTAGATTGACGGCTTACCAGTTTCAGGGTCTGGCACGTCAAGAAATATATGCCTGAACTCTCCGCCTCTTCCCGGGAGATCACACCTTCAAACTCGCTTCTAGGCCCTGCGACGGCCTTTCCAATCCAGTTTGATATTTCAGCAGTTCTTAGCCGCTTAGGATCACCATGAACCAGGAATATTTTTATAGTAGCACTTGACATGCAGTCCGAATGTTGGTGGCGGCTACTGAAGTAAGCCTAGTACTTCTGAACATCCTAGCCAGAGGGGACAGCTTCAGCCAGATGCATCAAGGGCCTTAATCGCCGCTTGCAGCCTAGGCTCCAAGCACGCGATCATCTTTGTAGTCATATTGGCGAGATAGGTAGTTACCCGCTCGCGATCCTCCGAGTTATTCAAATCGGAGTACGTAGGGTGAGGCACACCGATCCAGACCTTGTTGTCATCTCTCTTCCAAGACAGTGTCACGCCCATTTCTGCCTCGATTTCCTGTCTGTCAGCCAGCAAGCTCTCGTAAATCTCAGGCCCGTAGTCATACACCTTCGCGAATGTCAGATAGACGCCTGCTTTCCTAGAGCTCTGTGCGATGTATGCGCTCAACCAAGCAAGGCTGCCGCTAGGTGGCATGGGAAAATATTGGTTAGTTGATTTCGCCGGTTCTCTCGGCAGCAGCGACAGATCGGGTAGATGCAGCTTTGACAAGTACTCGCGCCAAAACGCCATGAACCACTCACGCTGCCCCACGCTGGCTTCTGTCGTGTCCTCGACCTCAGCTGCTTGCTGATAGGACATCGGGCCACTCGGGCCGATGAGAATTGTTCGCTCAAGAATTTCAGTCTTTGCGAGCACGCGTGGCTGCACCAGTGTCGAACCATCGGGAAGTCGGTAAATCCCAACCTCAATGAGAGCGAGTCCGAAACGAAGGTTGCCGTACTGCTCTAGGAACGTGACCAAAGCCTCTGCCCCAAAGCGGATGCCGTCCCCGACAATCAGGAGCAGGAAGTCGCCTGTCGAAAGCGAGCGGCGAACCCCGTCAACAAACTGAGCCTCATCAGTGTCTGGGTAACTCTCCTTGAGAGCCCTCACGATGTGGCCAGCTGATGTACCGGCAGCTGTGCCTGCCCGCGCATCCAGATCCTCATATCTCCAGCCTGTCAATTGCTTCGCGTAGTCCAGTATCTGGCCGACGACCTGTCGCCGCGCCTCGGGATTTCGCCATAACTTGGTCTCGACCAGCACGATCTGTCCTGTTGGAGTGACAAAGAGGATGTCTGCAGGTCCAGCCTCGGTCGACAATTCCATGCAGATCGGGATCAACGGCCCAATGTGTGGGTCGATCTCCTTTACGGGAAGCGATTCGGGTGCGCGGTAAAGAGCCTGCTGAAGCCATGCCTCGTCAACCTGCCCATCTACGCCTGCCGTCAATGGCAGGCGCTGCAGAGACAGTGCAGAGCCATCATTCTGGATGATTACGGGCTGGGTGAAGGCGCTCATGGGATGCAATCTGGAGGCTTTCATCTGCGAGGACTATTCCCACAGAAGTAACCCTGTTAGAGGAAATTGTAGCTGGTGAATGCCGAAAATGACTTGATGTCGAAATCTCAGTCAGCGTGATTTTCTGATAGCCATTGCCAGCCCGTATAACTCTCCAAATCAGAAGCGGGGCGAGTTTTCCAGGTTGATTTCAACCTTTGCCCCCGTCTTCTGCATTTGGTTGTTAGACGACTTTAAAAACGAAGAATACAGTCTACTCCATTTCGCCTGATTTCCTGGCTTCGATTTAAGCAATGCTATTTCATTTTTAATCATTTCAGCACTTACTCTATTCTCCTGCCTAAAGTCTAGCTCTGCCTAACAGCCTCAAGGCCACCTGCACCATGCCGATCCAGCGGCCCTCCCAGCGTGAGCACCGGCCTTCGGCCCTTGATGTGTTCACTGGCCGGGAAGTGCTGATCGCCGTCTTTGAAGGGAACTTGGAGCATAAGAAGCCAGAGGTGAACCGGGTGTTGGTGTTCTATGGCGATGGCGGGATCGGCAAGACCACTCTGCTGCAGAAGCTGGAGCAGCTTCATCGCCATCGCTGCCCGCAGGCACTGATTGCCCGACTGGATTTGGCCGGTACTGACACCACCCCGCCAGATCTTTTGCTCTACCGGCTGCGGCGGAGGTTCCCCACCGTCCCCTTCCCCTGCTTCTCCCTGGCGCTGGCGGAATACGGGCGGCGCTTCCACCCGGAACAGGTGTATGGCAACGATCGGAACGAGTTGCTCGAGGGGGCGGGGCCATATGCCGAAGTGCTCGACGCTGGGCTGAAGGCGTTGGAGCAGCTGACCGGGGTAGCGCTGGCCGTCAATGCCATGAAGGCTGCAGCCATGGCGCGGCGACAACTCTCAGACTGGGTGCTCGGAAGGGCCGAGCCCCTGTTGCAGCGAAGCCAGAGCTACTCGGAGGAACAGTTGCTGGCCCAGTTGCCGTTGCACTGGGCGAGGGATTTCCGCCAGGCTCTCTCCTCCCATCTCGGTCAGGACTGGGATGACGCCATCACATCTAGCCAGGACTGGGATGACACCATCAACTACAGCGGACCGCCACCCCTAATCGCTCTCGACACCTACGAAACCCTCTGGCATGCGGGCATGGGCAGAAGCGGCCGCCGGCGGGAGACGCGGGAGCGGTGGTTGGTGGATCTAGTAAGCGAGCTGCCCGAGGTGCTCTGGGTGATCGGCGGGCGAGATCGCCTGAGCTGGGAGGAGGGCTACGACCGGGGCTGGAGTGAGGCCTGCGAGCAACACCTGGTAGGCCAGCTCAGCGAAGAAGATGCGAGGAGCTTCCTAGCCAAACGTGGCATCGAGGAGCCAGAGATCGTGGAGAAGATCCTGCGCCAGGCCGCTGGGGTTCCCTTCTATCTGGAGCTCGAAACGCAGCTCTACGACAAGACCCCTGCCGAGGAGCGCAGGCCAGAGCTGTTCGGCGGCAGCCATCAGGAGCTGATCGATCGTCTACTAACCCATCTTGATGCTTCTGAGCGGGCCACATTGAAGCTGATGGCGGCTTTTGGCATCTGGGATCAGGAGTTGTTCCAACAGGCGGTGGCCCACTTCGCCACGGGTTACCCGGCAACCGATGCGGCCGAGCTGGGGAAGTTCTGGTCGATCGAGCCCATCGGTGAGGGCCGCTGGCAACTTCACAACGAGATGGCTCATCACTTGCAGGCCTATGAACGCAGCCAAAATAATCCGCAGTATTGTGAAGTCCACCGTTGGGGATTTGAATACTTCGATAGGCCGCTCAAAGAGCTGGAAGCCAAGGCGATTCAGGCGGTGGATGCAGAGCGTTTGGGACTGGCGCAGCGTCACGCACAGGCGTATCAGTCTGCGGCAGACTGGATACCTTGGTTTGTCAAGCGCTTGGAGATATTGATAGAGGGAAAGATCTGGATGCCGCTCCTGTCGGTTGTTGAGAGGTGCCTACAAGATGCCCAGAGGGATCTTGTTGGAAACGATCAGGCGATCGCGGATCTTCTCACGGGTCATGCTTCGATCTTACAAGTTCTCGCGCGTTTCAACGAAGCTGAGCCGCAATTCCGCAAAGTCTTAAGCATATATGAGGCCAGCCACGGTAAGGATCACCCCAAGGTGGCGACTGCTCTCATCGATCTAGCGTCACTACTTCAAGACAAAAATAGACTGGCAGAAGCAGAGCCGCTCTACCGCAGAGCCCTCGCCATCAATGAGGCCAGCTATGGTCCCGATCATCCGATGGTAGCTATCAACCTCAACAACCTGGCGCTATTGCTGCATCTCACAAACCATCCGGCAGAAGCCGAGCCCCTCTATCTCAGAGCCCTTGGCATCAATGAAACCACCTATGGCCCAGATCATCGAGAGGTGGCAATCTGCCTCCATAATCTAGCGCGACTGTTGCAGGACACGAACCGGCTGGCAGAAGCAGATCCCCTCTACCGAAGAGCCTTGTCCATCAATGAGGCAGGCTATGGAGCCGATCATCCCAATGTGGCGCTCAATCTTAGCTACCTGGCAGAGTTACTTCGGGACAAGAACCTTCTGGCAGAAGCTGAGCCGCTTTCCCGTAGAGCCCTGGCCATTGATGAGGCCACCTTTGGGCCTGAACACCCAAAGGTAGCCACTCGCCGAAACAGCCTGGCGAGCTTGTTGCACGACTTGGGCTGGCTGGAAGAAGCCGAGCAGCTTTACCGCAGAGCCTTGGACATTGATGAGGCTAGCTATGGGCCAGATCATCCTGAGGTCGCGATCGATCTCAGCAACTTGGCACAGCTACTTCAGGACACCAGCCGACTGGAAGAAGCCGAGTCGCTTTACCGAAGAGCCTTGGAAATTGATGAGGCTAGCTATGGGCCAGATCATCCTGAGGTCGCGATCGATCTCAGCAACTTGGCACAGCTACTTGAGGCCACCAGCCGGCTGGAAGAAGCCGAGTCTATGTACAGTAAAGTGGTTAGACATTGTCATAAGTGTCTTGGCTTAGATCATCCCTACACTCAGGAAGCAAAAGCCAACTTGATCCGCGTCCTTCAAGCCCAAGGCCTTCCAGATGCCGACATCCAAGCCAAACTCCAAATCCTCTAACTATCTCGCTAGCTACCCACGCGACCAAGAAACTCCTAAGACTAGCGCACGATAAGCAACCCAAGGCGAACACAATACCGAACTCAATCCTTATTCCAATGTGGCCACCGACATAAACACACTATTGATTTGGACAATGCCAGCCAGGCGATCATCTTTGGCCTGAAATAGCCAGAACCTTGCCTGGGCTGCCTATCTCCCATCCGGAGCATAGGCGGGCTCACTGGGGGTTATCTGCTCGTCTAACGCCGCCCCTGAGTGGCAGGCAAGAAGCCTGTGGCGCGAAGCAAAGGTCTTGGGGCGACCTGTCCACTCGAGGGGCTTGTTAGATGGTTTAACCCATGCAGTATTTCTGTAGGCTTCCAGAAAAGACTATTTCGCGAGTGAAGCTCATTCATGATAGCGTAGCCTCAGTTTCTCCCGCCCAACAGATGCCACCTCGTCGCCTTCCGCTGAAGAGCTGGCTTGAATCAAAATATGGTGAAGCCATTCCAGCAAGCTGCATTGAAGCATATTTCCTCAATGATCCCAATCTTCTTCCAACATCACTTCGAAACAGCTACTTCAGAAAGCTCCCCTACGCGATTCCACTTGTGACGCCTGGATCCGCACTACTAGAAATCGTTAAAGAGTACAAGGAAGATGCAACCCAAAAGATAGAAGTCCAGAAGAGCGCGGCTGAACCCAACATACTGGATGCCGCTCTAAGCCTGAGTGTTACCGAGGCACTGCTCACGAGCATGATGTTCTTTCCCGACTTTGACAATATCAGCAAGGATGTAACCGAGGAGCTCATGAAGCCAGATAGTAAAGATAGCTTCAGAAAGTATATGAGACAATACGGGTTCGACGAGGACTGGGATGAAGTGATCGATCTGCTTTCTCCCGTTGGGCTGCTGACCGCATACCTTCGCATGTGCAGCATAACGATAGAAATTGACCAACCTGGAGACTCAGAAACAAATACGATGCGTTTCGGAGACGTATTTAGATGCGACGATGACTCCTACCTTAGCAGGATACCAATAGTTATTTTCAAATATTATAACATGAGTCCTTTAGTGGCGAATGCACTATTGGACAGGTCTCTAGCCGAGTGTGTGATGCAGGAAGCAGGGATTGAATTCGTCTATAGCTATGTGCCCGATCGGTAGGCGGTGTTGAATTCTGATAGGTACAGTGAAATGGGTCCCACTTGATGCCACAACTGAGCGCAAGGCAACAAGAGTCAATTAGCCGTTGACGCTGGCCATCTAACGCTTCCACTCAGCCGCGGGCAAGAGTGAAGGCTTTGGTGTCTTTACTGGTTCAAGCAATTAGTGATTCCCGTCGGCTGCAGTGGATTGTTCGGTGGTTAACCTTCGTAATTACAGGCATTTATGTCACACCACGCTTGAGCTTAGTTGCAGAAGCCTTGGATGGCAGTAGGGATGGCGCCAGCTTGAGGCAACCACTATCCAAAAATCGCAAGAAGTCCTTGGCATCAGAGAAGTAGTTTCTGAATGCGATACGGACTTCATCACTTGTATCGGCACGAACCAATACAATGTCAAGATCAGGCATCTCCTCTTCAAGGGCAAATAGTTCCTTAAGGGCATCTGTGGCATCTCGAAACCCTCTAACCTCAAGCTTTCCTGTCTCATGAAATATGAGAATTGCGTTGCGTTTCCCAGTTACTACTTTGGTGGCTGCATTGAGTCCTCTCAGAGTCCGACGTAGGCCAAGCTCCTTGTCAAGCTCTAAGAACTCTGAAACAAGCTGCTCGTTACTAAGATGAGGAAGTGAGCCATTCATGTTTTCATGCGCACGGGCAAGTATCTCACTCGCCAGTCGCATGGCCGCTTCATAGCGCTTGTCACCCTGCTTAAATTTCGGCTGACTCTCTGTAATGAAACCAATTACTTCTACAGCCGTTGCCCATGCATGCTGCACGAGAGTCCGATACTGTATCTCCAGATATAAGCCCTTCAGGCTTCTGCCAACTTCAGACTGGACATTGTATTCATAAACATCATGTATGCCTCGGTAGCCAGTATCCTTGGGAGTGGCAATGTAGTCGTACTTGTCGAGGCTATTTCGTTTCTTATGATTAAATCTTGCTTTAAGGAAATGAGCGCGAAAAGCGGCAAGTTCTTCTAGGCTCTCGAAGATTAGTCGGCATCCCGCGACGTCGTCCATCCTTGCTAGATTCATATCAGGAAATCGACGCAGTTTGTTGAATATTGTTCTCTTGCGTTTGTGCCGCTGCCCAACAGTTATACTTGTTCCACGTGTCCTCTGGCGGAGAATCGCTTGAAATGTGTTTAGTACGCCTCGGTGGGCAGCTCGCCATTCATCAATTATCTTCCGGTCCTCAGGCGTCGCCTTGCCCAAGCGCACGTTGTCACCGGCACGGTTGACCCGAGATTTGGATCCTCCCGGAAATGATTGGTTGTCAGCTGCGCCCTTCATGCTTCCACTCTATCCACCGAACGCTCGCCATCACCTGGCTGCAACTAGCCTCAACTGAAACAAGTTGTCTGCTGGGGCAGCTCAGGTGAATGGCGATGTTGGATTGCTTGGTAAGGGAAGAAATACATACGAGCAGCCAAACAAACTCATTGACTATCGGTTAGTCGAAATAATCGGTATGGGATTCCATTTGTATTCTTCTTAAGCCAGGGCTTTGGTGCCTGGACCTCTACGCATCTCAGCCTCCAAGAAGTATGAATATTTCTATTTAATGATTCTCCCATAAGAATTTCCCCTGGACTGGCTTCCTTCTCGATCTTTGCTGCCAAGCTAATGACGCTGCCAATGATATCCCGTTGATGTTTTGCTGCTGGACTTCCTATTGAAACAATCACAGCATCGCCCGACTCAAGCCCAATTCTGATTTGGATACCTGGTTTGCCAAGATTCTCAAGCTCAGGATTGATGGCTTCGTAGACCATTCTTCTCATCATTTGGGCACACTGAATTGCCATGTCGTTCTTGCCTACATAATTCGGTTCTGGGAAGTATGCAATTAAGCCGTCTCCAGTGTACTTGAGTACATGGCCATGATGCGCTGGGACAAGTTCACTAAGCTCGTAAAGGAAAGTGCAGATTATCCTTGCATAGGCCTGTGGATCGTATCTCCCGGAAATGGCCGTTGAATTTGCAATGTCGATTGAGAGTATCCCAAATCCCAGGCTTTCATTGACAAGACTCTGCAAGAACTCCTCAGACTTGTCCTCAAAGGTCGATTGAGGTGGTCCTTTAACAAGCATGTCACGGATTTGATGCATCCTTGATGCAACATAGATATCGCCGTCATCGATCTTTGAATCGTGAAGGTAAATTGGCAAGCCCGCCATTGTCTTCATGCCCTCGATAAAGACATCCTCTGGGATCAGCTCTCTGTCGAAAAGATCATGCAGATACTTTTTGCCTTCCATTTCGATCCACTTGTATCTCCGCGGATCTGGTTGAAGCCGTACCTCTACGTGCCCAGTAGCCTTATCAAAAGAGACAACCTCGCTGATGAGGTCCATTCTGCGGCGATTGTCAGCGGGCATCCCAAATCCCAAGCCAATGATGATTTACAGACTGTATAAGCTCTGAGCCTCCCTTGGTCAATCCAACGCTTGCCATCACCTGGCCGCAGAATGGTGCAACTATCCATAGAGAATTTGCGGAGGCGGCTCAGGTGAATGGCAATGTTAGATCTCTCAAGTCTAGTGGTGCCTGATGTAGCGTTCCTTTAACCACAGACTCCCTGATGGACATCCGCCCGTCTTCCTTTCTGGCTCTTTTCCTGATCAGCGGATGTGCTCAGGCGCCGATCAGCACAACACCATCCAAGACGGCCACGACTGAGCCAGCTTCGGAACGGCCGGCACCTCCTGTCAAACCAGGTGCCACCCTGTTCGAGAATGTTCGAGTTTTCGATGGCACCTCAGCAAAGCTCACGCCGGTCACCAACGTGCTGGTGGTAGGCAACACGATCCGCACGATCTCCTCGGCGCCCATCACCCCGCCGCAGGGGGAAGCGGTGACCCGGATCGCCGGTGCGGGACGTGTGCTGATGCCGGGCCTGATCGATAACCACGTGCATGTGCTGATGAGTGCCAGCAGCCAGGCGGATCTGCTGGACCCCAAGGTGGAGTCGAAAGTGCTGCAGGATCGGGCCACCGCCGAGGCTGGCCGGATGCTGCTGCGGGGCTTCACCAGCGTGCGCGACCTGGGTGGCCCGATGCTGGTCGATCGGCCGGCTATCGATCGGGGCAGCCTGCCGGGCCCACGCATATACCCCAGTGGGGCGATGATCTCCCAGACCTCCGGCCATGGGGACTCGAGACTCCCCCACGAGCGCTCACGGCGCTTCTTCGGGGAGGTGTCCAGGGGAGAGAAACTGGGGGCGAACTTCATTGCCGATGGGCGCGATGAGGTACTAACCGCCACTCGCGAAAATCTCCGGGCTGGTGCCAGCCAGATCAAGGTAATGGCCGGCGGCGGGGCGGCCTCGGCCTATGACCCGCTCGATGTCACCCAGTACACCCTCGACGAGATGAAAGCTGCTGTAGAAGCGGCTGACGACTGGGGAACCTACGTGACGGTGCATGCCTACACCCCGAGAGCAGTGCGGCGCGCCGTGGAGGCAGGCGTGAAGTGCGTCGAGCACGGCCAGCTGCTCGATCAGGCCACGATGCAGCTGCTGGCGCAGAAGGGAATCTGGCTGAGTCTGCAGGCCCTCGATGAGGCTCCCCCGACGGCGCCGGAGAACGTGCAGCAGAAGAAGCACACCGTAGTGGCGGGAACCGACAACGCCTTCCGTTGGGCGAAACAGTACGGAGTGAAACTCGCCTGGGGCACCGACTTCCTTTTCATGCCGGCCCAGAACGTGAAGCAGAACTCCGATATCATCAAGCTGAAACAATGGATGACACCGGCGGAGGCTCTCAAGCTGGTGACTCATGACAACGCACAGCTCCTGGCACTCTCAGGCCCGCGAAACCCCTACCCCGGAAAACTTGGCGTGGTGCAGCCCGGCGCCCTCGCCGACCTAATCCTGGTGGATGGGAATCCGCTTGAGGATCTCAGTCTGGTTGCCGATCCTCAGAGACGCTTTCTGGTGATCATGAAGGACGGCCGTCTTTACAAGAACAGCACCGGGCCACAGGCACCTTCATGAGTAGATCTAACGCTGCCCTTGAGTGGCAGCTAAGGACTGTGGATCGCTAGCAGGAAATTGGTGGTCTCCTGTCCACTCGAAGGGCTTGTTCGGCTGTTCCAAAAGCTTCACTAGCTGCTTTGAGGTTGAGATACAATGCTAGTACGTTTAAACTCCGCGTCTGAAAGCGGGGGGGGGGGGGTGATCTTGAGCATCTGCCTCTAGTTGATCCACTCACGTAATCAAGCCCCTAAGTCCTTCTTCTTTTTATGTCGCACATACCCCCTTGGCGCTGGAAGCTATGGGGCCCTTGGCCACCTATAAATTCATCAGGGCCTTTGGTTACAGAGGAACAAATTAGGCCTCTTGCAGAACGCCTCAGCCACCAGAGGCCTTGGCTTTCTGATGACAAGAATTGGTTAGATGCCGAGCGAGCGGCACAACAAAAGTGGCGATCGTGGTTAATTAACTTTTGCGGAGACAAAGAACGAAGCGGCTGGGAATGGTCAGAGCTTGCTCTGAAGATCTCAATTCCCATTATAATCCTTGTTTTGTCAACAAGCATTAGCAGAAACAACCTTGAAAGGCAGGCAGCGAATGCTATAGATCAAAAGGAGGAGGCGGCATTAAGAAGTTACATAATTGATATGCAACCACTTATTCTTGATCGGAATCTTAGAGGATCTCCGCGCCATTCAAGCGTCCGTTCAGTGGCTCGAGCACTGACACTTGCGACACTTAATCAGATGGCATCTGGGTATAGAAAGGCTCATGTGATACAGTTTATTCTGGATTCAGAACTTAATAAACCCGAGGGAAATCTCTTTAGCCTCAATCGTGCCGACTTAAGTTTCATCAACAATGGGCCACAGCTAATTGATGGCTCTAATCTGAACAAGGTTGACTTGTCAGATGTCAATCTCAGCAATGCATATCTGCCTGAAATCAAATTAGATAGAGCTAAATTACACAGGGCACTTGTATTCAACGGTTACTGGTTGAGGGCAAGCTTTAGGGAGGCCAGTCTAGTTCAGGCAACTTTTGATGGAGCATATCTTGCCTATGCAGACCTGCGCAAAGCAGATTTACGCGGCGCGCGCTTTGTAAACAACTATCTCCTGCGCGCCAACCTAAGTGGCGCAAACCTCAAAGGCGCCGACTTAAGCAATACTTCCTTTCACGAGGCAGACCTCAAAGGAGTTCAATGGGACAATCATACAAAGTGGCCGAACAGGAGCCTTATTGTGAGAGCTAGAAACATTCCTTATCTACTTAGAAGCCATCTAAGCCTTCCTTGATGTGATGAGTGCAGAAGATGCTTCTTCAGCTTGACGGCAAGCAGCCGAGATCTCTTTCCCGCCCAAGATCCCCGACTTCGCCTTATACGTCACCAGCAGGGCTCTTGAGGAAAACACATTGTATTGAAGTTGTACGGCAGTGCCAATATCGTTCATGCGAAACAGTTCCGTTCATGAATTGAGTTCATCCACGTCTTGAGGTCTGCCGAACTCTATTTCGACGGTACGCCCATCCTGCCGAGTCACATGGCCCATTCAGCCCATCACTCCCGTTCAAAGTGCTCCATTCTCCCAGCTGCCTTCAGCTGCAGGCCTTGGCTTCAAAGGTGTAGCCGAGGATACCTGCATAACACTGTCAGCCTATCCACCTGATGGCTCACAGCAGATCCGCCGGGCTCTGCACTCCCGCAGGCCCTCGATTGAGGACGTGCGTGTAGATCATGGTCGTCTTGACGTCGCTGTGACCCAGTAGCTCCTGGATCGTGCGGATGTCCTGGCCCCGTTCAAGCAGATGGGTGGCAAACGAATGCCGCAACGTGTGACATGTGGCCCGTTTGCTCAGTCCTGATGCCCGCACGGCCGTGTGCATCGCCCGCTGCACGATCGAGGGGTCGACGTGGTGGCGTCCCTGTCGGCCGCTGGGCCGATCCTTCCACCGTTGTGCTTGGGGGAAGACCCATTGCCAGCTCCAATCCCGAGAGGCGTTGATGTACTTCCTCTCCAGCGCATGGGGCATCTCAACGGCCCCCCAGCCGTCCCGCAGGTCGGCCATGTGCGTCTCCTTCACGGTCTTGAGATGCTCCTGCAGGGGCTTGCTCATTCGCTGGGGAATCATCGTCAGCCTGTCTTTGCCGCCCTTGCCGTCGCGCACCGTCAATTGATGCTGCTGGATGTCCAGATCTTTGACCCGTAGCCGTAGCGCTTCCATTAAGCGCAGGCCACTGCCATAAAGCAACTTGGCAATCAGTTGATTCATCCCTTCCAATTGATTGAGCACCTGTCGCACCTCCTCCTGCGTCAGCACCACCGGCAACCGCTGGCGCCTCCGGGCCCGCACCACGCCCTTCAGGTCTCCGTCTTCGACACCGAGTACATGCCGGTAGAGGAAGAGCAGCGCTGACAGGGCTTGGTTCTGGGTTGAAGCGCTCACCTGTCCTTCGGTGGCCAGGTGGCTGAGGAAGGCATTGATCTCGGCTTGACCCATCTCCCGCGGGTGCCGGAGGCCATGAAAGTGCAGAAACCGTTTCACCCAGTGGGCATAGCTCTGCATGGTGCGCCTGGCGTAGTGACGCACCACAAGTTCCTGCCTGTACCGCTCCATCAGCCGGGGCGGCCGGTTCGTCGTCATGCCAGGGGAGCCGTCATCGCTTCAGTGTTCCCACGGCACGGCCGCGTCTGATCTCCCCCGACTCCTCATGACCCCCGCCCCCGTAGCCTCCAGGCGCTGCCGCCACCCCTGCGCCCATGCCCGCCCGTAACCGTTGGTCGGACGCCGGCGCCGCTGCGGCTGTTGAGCGCTATCGCGCCGCCGGCATTTCGGAGGCCCTGGCCCTGCGCACCTATTCGGCGCGGCTGCTGGGGGCGGATCCGGAGTTGGTGCTGCACGGTGGCGGCAACACCTCGGTCAAGACAACCGTCACGGGATTGCTCGGGGAGTCGATTGAGGTGCTCTGCGTCAAGGGTTCCGGCTGGGACCTGGCCACGATCGAGCCCCCCGGCCACCCCGCGGTGCGCCTGGAGCCGTTGCTGGCCCTGCGCGCGCTGGAGGCCCTCAGCGATGAGGACATGGTCGCCGCCCAGCGCCAGAACCTGATCGATCCGGCGGCCCCCAACCCCTCGGTGGAGGCGCTGTTGCACGCCTTCCTGCCCCATCCCTTCGTTGACCACACCCATTCGATCGCCCTGCTGGCGCTCGCGGATCAACCCGACGCCGGCGCCGTCTGCCGATCGATCTATGGCGATCGGGTGGCTATCGTGCCCTACGTGATGCCCGGTTTCGCCCTGGCCAAGGCGGCCGCGGAGGCCTACGAGACCGCCGCCGCCCGGGCCGCCGCGGGCGGGATCGAGCTCGAGGGGATGGTGCTGCTTCAGCACGGCCTCTTCTCCTTCGGCTCGTCGGCGAAGCAGAGCTACGAGCGGATGATCGAGCTGGTGGGGGAGGCCGAACGGGCCCTGAGCCAGGTGGAGCGTTCATACCACCCGCTTTCCCTGCCGAGCCCCGCCGCTCCTGCGGCGGCATTGCTTCCTCTGTTGCGCGGTGCCCTGGGCCGGGCCGCCGGGGCCGAAGGTCTCGCCTCCCGCTGGCTGCTGGATCTGCGCTTCGAACCACACGCCCTCGCCGTGGTCAACGACGAGCGCCTGGCCGAATGGGCCACCCGGGGTGTGGCCACCCCCGACCACGTGATCCGCACCAAGGCCCGCCCCCTGGTGCTGCCGCCCGCGCCACCCGCCGGCGATTCCAAGGCCCTCAGCGCCTGGGCCGCCGCCGCCGACCTGGCCCTGGCCGCCTACATCTCGGACTATCAGGCCTACTTCGCGCGCCAGAACGAACGGGTCGGCGGGATCAAGAAGGCGCTCGATCCCCTGCCCCGGGTGCTGGCCGTGCCGGGGTTGGGTCTGATCGGCGTCGGGGCAAGCGCCTCGGCCGCCGCCGTCACCGCCGACATCTCCGGCGCCTGGGCCGCCACCCTGCTGGCCGCCGAAGCCCTCGGCTCCTTTCGGCCCGTGGGCGAAGACGACACCTTCGACATGGAGTACTGGAGCCTGGAGCAGGCCAAACTCGGCAAGGGCACGGAGAAACCTCTGGCCCGTCAGGTGGTGCTGGTCACCGGCGGAGCGGGGGGGATCGGCGCCGCCACCGCCCGGGCCTTCGCGGCCCAGGGGGCCGATCTGGTCGTGCTCGACCTCGATGGCGAAGGGGCGGGCGCCACGGCGGCGGCCTGTGGCCCCTGGGCCCTGGGCCTGGGTTGTGATGTCACCGATCCGGTGGCGGTGCGCGCCGCCATCGCCGCCGCCTGCGCCCATTTCGGTGGCCTCGACATCGTTGTCTCCAACGCCGGAGCCGCCTGGAGTGGACCGATCGCCCAGCTGCCTGAAGCAGATCTACGCGCCAGTTTCGAGCTCAACTTCTTCGCCCATCAGCACGTGGCCCAGGCGGCGGTGGCCGTGTTCGAAGCCCAGGGCATCGGCGGCCAGATGCTGTTCAACGTCTCCAAGCAGGCCCTCAACCCCGGCCCCGAGTTCGGCGCCTACGGCATCGCCAAGGCGGCGTTGCTGGCCCTGATGCGCCAGTACGCCCTCGAGGGTGGCGCCAAGGGCCTCCGCGCCAATGGGATCAACGCCGATCGCATCCGCTCCGGCCTGCTCGATGACGCCATGATCCGTGAGCGCTCCGCCGCCCGGGGGCTCACTGAGGCGGCTTACATGGGCGGCAATCTGCTGGGCCAGGAGGTGCGCGCCAGCGATGTCGCCGACGCCTTCGTCGCCCTGGCCCGAATGGAGCGCACCACCGGCGCCCTGCTCACCGTCGATGGCGGCAATGTGGCGGCGATGGTGCGATAGGCGCGCCTCTTGGCAGGGTTTGGCTGAGCGCGCCTGCCAGCGCGACGGTGCGCAAGTCCTTTAAGGAGTTGATGTAAGCATTCGTGACAAGTCTGTGGGCCCAGGATTGGTCAGTGATGGATCCAAGGGCTCATCTCTGGCAAGAAAGCCTGGTGAAACATTGTCAAGGCTTCCATAATCAGCAAGAATGCGAAAACTCAAGCTTCGTGAATGAAAAAGACAAATTATGTTCTGATCGACTACGAGAGTGTTCAGCCCAGTCAGTTGGAGCTTCTGAATAGGGATGGATTTGTCGCCTATGTCTTTGTGGGGAAGGCGCAGACAAAGCTCTCCTTTGAAACCGTCTCTGCGATTCAGGATCTTGGCGAACGTGCCAAGTACATCAAGATTTCTGGAGCAGGGCCAAATGCCCTTGACTTTCACATTGCATTTTACATCGGGCAGATCAGCTCAAATGATCCAGATGCCTTTTTCCACATAATTTCTAAAGACAAAGGGTTTGATCCTCTTGTGGAACACTTAAGGGAAAGGAAAGTTTATTCGATTCGCAGTGAAGCCATCGGTGAGATCCCTGTCATTCGAGCCGCAAGTGCCAAGTCGCCGAAGGAGCGCATGGGGTTGGTGGTCGATCGAATGAAATCTGGTTCATCGCGCCCTCGGACATTGCCCGCTCTCAGGTCATCCATCGATGCCATCCTTTACAAGCAAGCAGGGGAGGCAGAGGTTCAGGCAGTGATTGATCAGATGGTCAAGACCGGCATCGTGACCATCACGGACGAAAAGGTTTCTTTCAACCTGGCGAACGATTCCTGAAGCTTTTTCTGGCCAGGCCTTATGAAAATATTGTCTCCGCCGGAAATGCAATGAGCTTCGGTGGCTGTTGGCCTTGGTTGAGTGCGCCTTCTGCCCTCAGGCCCGGCGGGCCAGCCAGAGGCCGAGGCCGATCCAGATCAGCACCAGCACCAGGCAGAGCGCCGTCCAGGCCGGTAGCCCGAGGCTCATCACCGCCAGTGGCGCGCCCACCGTGATCACACCGCCGGCGATCAGGGTCTGCAGGATCAGCTGCTTGATCGAGAACGCCGGCAGGGCGTCGGAGCCATCGGCGGGGTCGGCCATGCGCAGCAGCAGCAATCCACTGGCCGCCACCCCCGTGCCCTGGCCGAACTCCACGATCCCGCGCTCGAACCAGGGGGCCGGCAGGATCCGGGGCGCCAGCAGCAGCAGCACCCCCAGGTTCCAGGCCAGCCCCACCACCGCCAGCACCGTCAGCGGCAGCCAGTCGTGTCGCAGCAGGGAGAGATCCAGGCAGGCGGTGGCCGCCGTGATCAGCAGATCAGCCGCCAGGGTGCTCACCAGGCTCTGAATCGGTGCCGAGGTCCAGTGCCCCTTGCCGGTCTTCTCCAGCACCAGCCGCACCAGCAGTGATCCCGCCAGGGCCAGCGGAAACACCGGCAGGGCGTCGATCACCAGCTTGAAGCCGCCCCCCAGTTGATCCGCCAGCCAGCCCAAGGCGGACCAGAGCAGGTAGCCCACCACCACCGCCACCCCGCTCAGGGCCAGGTTCACCGCCCAGCGCTCGGCCTTGCCAGTGGCGGATGTTGCTGGAGTGGATGGGATGGGCCGCACCGCCACGGCCGCAACCGCTGGTTCCGTAGCCGCTGCCATCGGCGCGTTCGCCTCTGGTGTGGCCACGGGCTCCTGTCGGTCCGCCAGCAGCCAGCCCCGGGCGCGCGCGAGCACCACCACGAGCCCGCCCACCACCGTGGCCGCCAGGAGCCCCACCGTGGAGAGCGCCAGCCCCAGGGCCTGGCCCCCCGGGAAGCCGAGGTCGGCGTAGATCGGTCCCATCGCCGCCGCCGAGCCGTGGCCGCCCTCGTAGGCCACCTCGATCAGCACCGCCATCAGCGGGTTCACACCCTGCCAGGGCTGAAGCAGCAGCAGCACCGCCAGCCCCCCCACCAGGTATTGGCCGAAGGCCAGGGTGAGCGCCATCAGCACCTGTGCCGACAGCGGCCGCCATAATCCAGCCGGGTTCGGCAGCGGCTTGCCCAGCAGCAGGCAGGCGAACACCAGCGTGAGCAACGCCGTGGGCAGCTCCGACCACAGGGCGATCACGGGTTCAGGCACCAGCGGCACCAGACCCGTGGGCGCCACCGCCAGCCCCAGGGCACCGGCCAGCAGCGCTTCGGGAATCCCCAGCAGGTGCAGTCCGAGGCGGTTGCCGATCAGCCGACCCAGCGCCAGCAGCAGCGCCAGGCCCGCCACCGCCTCAAGGACCGTGGCGCCCCAGGCCTGCCAGGCGGCCAGGAGCATGGGGGCGAACGTGCTCATGGCAGCGCCAGGTGGCGGCGGAAGAAGGCTTCGGTGGCCTCCAGCACCTGGCTCTGAACGGCGCCGCTGCGGAACCCGTGCCCTTCCTCCGGGAACAGATGCATCTCCGCCTCGATGCCGTTGGCTCGCAGGGCGGTGGCCATGCGTTCGGTCTGCTCCGGTGGCACCACCTTGTCCTCAAGGCCTTGAAAGAAGACCACCGGGCAGCGGATGAGGCTGGCGTGCTCCAGGGGCGAGCGTTGCGCATAGAGCGTCCGGGCCGCGGGCCAGGGTCCCACCAGGCCGTCCAGGTAGCGCGCCTCGAAACGGTGGGTCCCGATGGCCATCGCCGCCAGATCGGCCACGGCGTAGCGGCAGGCCCCGGCCCGGAACACATCCGTGAAGCAGAGCGCCGCCAGCACCGTGAAACCCGCGGCGCTGCCCCCCTCGATCGCGATCCGCTCCGGGTCAGCGTTCCCTGCCGCCACAAGGGCCATGGCGGCGGCGGCGCAGTCGGCCACATCCACCACGCCCCATTGGCCATTGAGCCGCTCGCGGTAGGCGCGCCCGAATCCCGTGGAGCCGCCGTAGTTCACATCCACCACTCCCCAACCCCTGGAGGTCCAGAACGGGATCATTGGGTTGAGGCCCGTGCGCGCCATGGCGGTGGGGCCGCTGTGGCCCTTCACCAGCAGCGGTGTACCCCCATGGGCTCCCCCCAGAGGCGGGTGGTACCAGGCATGGGTGGCCTGGCCGCCGTGGCCCGCGAACCAGAGGGGCTCGGGCCGGCTGATCAGCTCCGGCGGCAGGGCCATCGCCGCGACAGGGCTGTGGCTCCAGTGGCCCGTGGCCAGCTCCAGCTCCAGCAGTCCCTGGCCCGCTGTGGGACCACTGGCGATGCACGCCAGCCGGCCCCCTTCGGCCACCACATCGGCCAGATCGTCGAAGGGCAGCTCCAGGGGCTGCCAGCGGCCGCTGGACCCGGTGGCTTTAGGAAGGGCGATCCGACCCAGCTCCCAGCGCCCCTGCCTGCAGGCGGCCGCCACCAGCTGTTCCCCGTCCCAGGCGGTGGTGGCCATGCCGTAGACCCACTGGGGCAGGGCGAACTCAGCCTCCATCGGCAGCAGCGGCTGCCAGCTGGTGCTCCCCCCATCCAGCCGATCAGCCACCGCAAGGCGCTCCAGATTCCACCAGCCGCTGCGGTCGTTGGCCACCACCAGATCCCCATTCGGCAGCCACAGGGGTTGGAACACCGACACGGGCGGGCCATCGCCCGCCCCTGAGCCAGCGATCACCCGGGCGTCCACCAGGGCGCCGAATCGATCGAAGCGGCCCAGCCAGAGTTGGCTGCGCTCCCAGGGCATGAACGGCTGCTGCCACTCCACCCACGCCAGCGCCCGGCCGGAGGGGCTGAGGGTGGCGTAGCCGCAGAAATCGGCAGGGGTGTGCAGCACCACCGGTTCGCCCCCCGCCAGGTCCACCGCCACCAGCTGGTCGCGGCCGCCTTCTTCCATCACGCCGATCCAGCGCTGGCGGGCGCCATCGATCAGGCCATCGGCGAAGGCGCGCGCACCCGGTTGGGTGAGTCGCCGGGGCTCAGGTGGCGCCTGGCCATCGGCCTCGCCAGGGCCGCCATCGAGGGTTGGGCCCAGGTCAAGACGCCAGAGGCAGCGGTCGCCGTCGTGGACGAACACCGCCAGGGGCCCTGATCGAGCGGCCGGATCGTTGCTGGCTGCGTTCAACTCCCCCAGGGCGTGGACCCCGCCTCCGTAGTCGTGCACGCGGCTGCGCAGGTTCCAGGTGCCCGGTGTCAGCTCCATTGCCTCGGCATCGGGGCGCTGGCGCACAAGCAGGGTGGTGCGCCCCTGCTCCTGGGGTCGCTGCTCCAGCCAGAACAGCCGGCCCTGGAGCCAGCGGGGCTCCTTCAGCGACGGTGTGCGGCCCACCGCCAGCTCGATGGGCAGCGGCCCGATCCCGGCGCGGGGGGCCACCAGCGGATTGCACCCATCGCTCAAGTGGCCCTCCTGCACGGCTCCTACAATCGATCCATCGTTTCAGGTGGTGTCGTGGCCAGCCTCTTCGCCCAGATGGCCCGCACCGCGGAGCAGACCAACCGGGGCGTACAGGTGTCCAAGGAGCCCCTCGACACCCCGCCCCTGCGCATTCACACCCTGGGGGAGCAGGCGCTGCGTGCGCCCGCCAAGCGCATCAGCAAGGTCGATGAGTCGGTTCGGGAGTTGGCCCGCAACATGCTGCTGAGCATGTACGCCGCCCGCGGTATCGGCCTGGCCGCCCCCCAGGTGGGGGTCAACAGGCAGCTGCTGGTGATCGATCTGGATCTGGAGAATGCCGCCACTCCGCCTCTGGTGCTGATCAACCCGGAAATCACCACCACCAGTGGGTCGCTCGAAACCTACGAAGAAGGCTGTTTGAGCATCCCCGGGGTGTACCTCAACGTGGTGCGCCCGAGTGCCGTGGAGCTGAGCTTCCGCGATGAACAGGGCCGCCCCCGCCGCCTCAAGGCCGACGGTCTGCTGGCCCGCTGTGTTCTCCACGAGATGGACCACCTCACCGGTGTGCTGTTCGTGGACCGGGTCACCGATGAGCTCAGCCTGAACGAGGAGCTGCAGCAGAAGGGCTTCGACCGCACCCACGTCCACTCCATCCGCTGAATCCATGCCGATGAAACCCCTGGCCGGCCTGTTCCTGGCCCTGGCCTGCGTGCTCGGCATCGCCGCCACCGGATCGGTGTTCGAGCTGGCCTACGGCGACCCTGATCTGGGGGTCACCCTGACCGGACTGATTCTTGGGCTCTGTCTGCCTGGCACCGCCATCAGCCTGCTGGTCGCAATTCGTCTCAACAAGCCGGCCTGAACCCCCTGGCGCTGGGCGGGAGCACTTCTACGATCACCCCATCGCCGTCCCCGTTGTCGTGAAACGCACCGATCCTGCTTCGTTGCTCGCCCTGGCCATGGCCGTTCTGGCCACGGGATTCGCTGGCGCAGGCGCCCCGCGGGCCGAGGCCCAGGCCGTCAAGGCATCGGTCCCTGCGACTGCGGCGACACCCCCTGCGGGCGCTGTCCCGGCGAAGGCTGCTGCCTTGAAGGCCTTTCCCTTAACAGGGGCTCATCTGCAGGCTGCCCCGGCAAGCACGGTCACGGCAGTCAAGGCGCCAGACGCCGCCAGGCTTCCCTCCCCCGCTGTGGCGAACACCAGGCCGGTGGCCGTTTCCCAGGGCGCCATGTTCGACGCCCGCGACGTGATCCAGGAGCGCTTCGTGCTGGTGGCGGCCCCGATCGGCAAGGGGGAGCGGGCCCAGCTCAACATCTACGAGCAGGTCAGCAACCGGCGCCCCTGCTTCGCCACCGCCGGTGCCGCCCCCGCCCAGGTGGATCCGCTGCTGGGCAGCTTCGATTTCACCGGCATCTGCAACCGCTACATCGATGGCAACGGTTATTCCCTGAGGGTGGGCGGCAGCGATCTGGGTACCGTTTATCGCCTGAGCGTGGTGCGCCAGGCCAACGACACCTTGCTGATGGCCTCGCCGACCAAATCCAATCCAGGGCCCGAGATGGTCGTGGCCCGCACCGGCGGCCCCGGCTCCGGGTTCCTGCAGCTGGTGCCCGAGCCGGGTTGGAAGGTGATGCGCCGACACTTCGGTTCCCGCGCCCTGGGCCACGTCTACGTCTATCGAGATTCCTGGCCCAGCGAGACCCTCACCCTGCAGTCCCCGGTGCCCCCCGCAGCGCCCACTCGCCCAGCCAGTTGATGCGCCGAAAAGGGCACTTGCTACCATCATTCATCTCGGCCTTATCCCTGCTTCATGACCCAGGTCACCGTCGGCGAAAACGAAGGAATTGAATCCGCTCTCCGGCGCTTCAAGCGCCAGGTCTCGAAGGCGGGCATCTTCGCTGACCTCAAGCGCCTGCGTCACCACGAAACTCCGGTCGAGAAGTACAAGCGCAAGGCCCAGCAGCGTCGCCGCCGCCGCTGAACCGGTGTTTTCACCCATCCCCGGCTGAGGCTGGAGTCATCAGCATGGAGATGTCCCCCGGGGTATGGCCATGGGCCATCTGATCCGTGAGTTCACCCGCTGGTTCGCCAGCGCGCTTGGCTACACCTTCGGGCATCCCCACCCGGGCGAAGCACCGCCACCGCCGTTGGTGGGCGTGCAGCCTTACCGCGACCATCCCCGTCGGCGCTGAATCGGCTCAGGGGCGATCGAAGGAGCGGAAGGTCAGGGCTTCCGCCAGTGCTTCCGCCTGGATGGGCCCTTCGCCGTTCAGGTCCGCAATCGTGCGCGCCACCCGCAGAAGCCGCTCGGCGGCGCGGGCGCTCAGGCGCCGCTGACGGATCGCGCCCTCCCAGAGTGTCAGCGCCTTGGGGATCAGCTGGCTGTGGCGGCGCAGGTCGGCTCCGCCCAGAAGGCTGTTGGCGCAGCCCCCGGGGTTGCGTTGCGCCATGCGTGTGCGGGCCTGGCGCACCCGCTGGGCGACCTGGCGGCTGCTTTCGTTCGGGTGGCGGGGGATTCCCTGGGGCTCGAAGTCCGCCACCAGTTGCTCCGCCTCAAGTCGGCGCACGATCACCTGCAGATCGATCCGGTCCAGCAGCGGCCCCGACAACCGCGACCAATAGCGTTGGCGCCGTTGTTCGCCGCAACTGCAGACGCGCTCCGGATCCCCGAACCAGCCGCAGGGGCAGGGGTTGGTGGCAGCCACCAAGGCCACCTGGGCAGGGAAGCGGCTGCGCTGGCGCGTTCGGCTGATCCACACCTCTCCCTCCTCCAGGGGCTGGCGCAGCTGGTCGAGCACGTCGCGGCGGAATTCCGCCAGCTCATCGAGGAACAGCACCCCGCAGTGGGCCAGCGACAGCTCCCCGGGGCGGGGGATGACACCGCCGCCGATCAGGGCCGCCCCTGAACAGCCGTGGTGGGGGGCGCGGAAGGGCCGTTGGCGCAGCAGGCTGCCGTGGCCGCCCAGCAGCCCCGCCACCGAATAGAGCTGGGTGAGCTCCAGCATTTCGGGCTGCTCCAACGGCGGCAGCAGCCCCGGCAGGCGGCGGGCCAGCATCGTCTTGCCGCTTCCGGGCGGGCCCACCAGCAGCAGGTGGTGGCCTCCAGCGGCGGCGATCTCCAGGGCCCTGCGGCCATGGGGCTGGCCCTTCACATCGATGAGATCCAGGGGCGGTGGCCCCCCCAGGAGAGTCAATGGTCTGCAGGGACTGGCCTGGGCGGGATCCGCCAGCAGCGCGACCACCTGGGCCAGGCTCTCGGCACTCCACACCGTGAGCCCTTCCACCAGGGCGGCTTCGGCCCCGTTGGCGGCCGGCAGCACCAGGGCCCGCGCTCCGCAGCGCCGGGCGGCCAGGGCCAGGGCCAGGGCTCCGCGCACGGGCCGCAGGCGGCCATCGAGGCCCAGTTCACCGGCGCACCAGATGCCCGCCAGCCGCTCCGCCGGTAGTTGGGCGCTGGCCACCAGCAGCCCCAGGGCGATCGGCAGGTCGAAGGCGGGTCCTTCCTTGCGCAGGTCCGCCGGTGCCAGGCTCACCACCACCCGGGTGAGGGGCACGCGGAAGCCGCCGTTGCGCAGGGCTGCCCGCACCCGCTCACGCGATTCCTGCACGGCCGCATCTGCCAGCCCAACGATCGACAGCCCCGGCAGCCCTGGAGCGATGTCCACTTCCACGGTCACCTCGACCCCGTCGAGGCCCTGCAGGGTGGCCCCGCTGCACCGTGCCAGCATCGAATCAAGGTCTCACTGCCCTCTCCAGTGCCACCTTCTGTCCCACCGACCGCCGCGCCGGCACCATGGCCGACCCCAGCCCCGCCGCTCCGAACGCCCCCACCGACACGATCTTCGGCCGCATTCTGCGGGGGGAGATCCCCTGCGATCCGGTGCACAGCGATGAGCTCTGCCTGGCCTTCCGCGATGTGAACCCCCAGGCGCCGGTGCACGTGCTGGTGATTCCGCGCCAGCCTCTGGTGAACCTGGCCGATGCCACGGGTGACGACGCACCCCTGCTGGGGCACCTGTTGCTGGTGGCGGCGCAGGTGGCCGCCGCCGAGGGGCTGAGCGGCTGGCGCACGGTGATCAACAGCGGCGCCGAGGCTGGTCAGACCGTGTTCCATCTGCATGTGCATGTGATCGGCGGGCGCCCCCTGGCCTGGCCCCCCGGCTAGCGACCCGGTTCTCTCCACTGCCTCAGGTGGGGGCTCCAACGGCGACAATGGCGCCACACGCAACGGTCCATGAGTCCCCTGAAGGCCTTCCGCGAACAGCTGGGCAAGCTGCAGCGCTTGGCCCAGCCCTATTTCCTCCCCGTTGAGGAAACCAGTCCCTGGCAATTCCTGTTGCTGGTGGTCGCCCTGCTCGCGGTGGTGGTGGGGCTCACCCTGCTGCTGCTCACGGGCACCGTGGCCGCCACCGGCGCCCTGATTCCGGAGCTCCGTGGCCGTTTTCTGCCCGGTGTTCCCGAGCAGGTGAGCGCCCTGTGGCGTGGCCCCATTGGACCAGGGGTCCTGGCGGCCTTCGTGGCCGGTCTGCTGGTGTTCGGCAGTCAGCGCTCGAAGCTGCGTCAGGGACGCTGGTTGCCCTGGGTACTGCTGGGGGTCATCGCGCTGCTGATCCTGGTGATCAACGGCATCAACGTCGGCATCAGCTTCATCGCCCGAAATGTCGACAACACCCTGGTCGCCTACGACAGGGATGGCTTTTGGAAGACCGTAGCGATCTATGCCTTCTGCCTGGTGCTCGCCCTGCCGATCCGGGCGATCCAGAGCTACCTGATTCCCAAGCTGGGGCTGCTCTGGCGGGAATGGCTGAGTGGGCGCTTGCTCACCCGCTACCTCTCGAATCGGGCCTACTACGTTCTCAACCCGAACGACGAATCGTTCTCTGAGATCGATAACCCCGACCAGCGAATCTCCCAGGACACGGCCAGCTTCACCGGCACCAGCTTGAGCGTCACCGTTGAGATCCTCGCGGCACTGCTCACCTTCTTCAGCTTCATCATCGTGCTCTGGAGCATCAATTCCAAGCTCGCTCTGCTGCTGCTGGCCTATTCAGTTGGTGGCACGGCGCTGATTGTGTTCGCCAGCCGCAAGCTGGTGAACCTCAACTTCCAGCAACTCAAATTGGAGGCCGATTTCCGCTACGGCCTGGTGCACATCCGCGACAACGCCGAGTCGATCGCCTTTTATCGTGGTGAGAAGCAGGAGGCCCAGGAGGCGGAGCGGCGGCTGGGGGGGGCGATCCGCAACTACGACCGTCTGATCATCTGGGAGGCGCTGATCCAGGTGATCCAGCGCTCCTACGACTACTTCTCCCGCTTCCTGCCCTGGCTGGTGATCGCGCCGATCTATTTCGCCAAGGAGGTGGATTTCGGCGTCTTTGGCCAGGCCAGCATCGCCTTCTCCCAGGTGCTGTTCTCGGTCAGCTACATCGTCAACAACATCGATCGGCTGGCGGCCTTTTCGGCCAGCATCAGCCGCCTGGAGAGTTTCCAGGGCAAGGTGGAGGAGATCGCCGGCCAGGCCAGCAGCGACGCCGCCATCGCCATGGAAGCCGCCGGCAGCGGCCCCGCTGTCGATGCGATCGTCGTGCAGCACATCGATCTGGTGCCCCCCGGCAGCGGTCGGGTGCTGATCCATGACCTGAGTGTGGAGGTGACTCCCCAGGAGCGGCTGCTGGTGGTGGGGCCGAGCGGCTGCGGCAAGACCTCCTTCCTGCGCCTGGTGAGCGGCCTGTGGGCGCCGGCGGCGGGCAGCATCCAGCGGCCGGCCCAGGCCGATCTGCTGTTCATTCCCCAGAAGCCCTACATGATCCTGGGCAGCCTGCGGGAACAGCTCTGCTATCCGCTGCAGCCCGATCGTTTCAGCGACGACCACCTGCGCAACGTGCTCGTGGAGGTGCGCCTGGGCGAGCTGGTGAACCGCTACCCCAACCTCGACATCAAACTCGATTGGCCTCGGTTGCTCTCGCTTGGGGAGCAGCAACGGCTGGCCTTCGCCCGCCTGTTGCTCAATTCACCCCGCTTCGTGGTGCTCGATGAGGCCACCAGTGCCCTCGATGTGGCCACCGAGCGCCACCTTTACGCCCTGCTGCGGGACCGGGAGATGGCCTTCGTGAGTGTCGGCCACCGCCCCACCCTGGCTGATTTCCATACCCGCGTGCTGGCCCTCGATGGCAACGGCGGCTGGCGGCTGGTGCCCGCTGCCGAACATGACTTCACCCAAGTTTGAACCCACCATGAGTCCCTCCCCCAGCGAAGATTCATCCCCCACAGCAGCGGAGCCGCCGGCCACCAGCGCCACCACCGGCGATCGGCCGGCCTTCGGCTGGAGCGCCTACGCCGAGCGCGTCAACGGCCGTTTCGCCATGGTCGGTTTCGCCTCCGTGCTGTTGATCGAAGCCCTCAGCCACCAGAGTTTTCTGAGCTGGGCAGGTCTGGTGCCCTAGGGCAACTCGATCAGGTCCACCTGCCACAGGCCGCCCCGGCTCACCTGAACCGCCAGCAGGCGCCCGTTGGCGCTGAGTTGCACCTGGCGCGGCACGCCCGGCGGTTCCATCGGCAAGGACTGCAGGGACTGCAAGCTGCGGCGGTAGAGCACCAGTTCGGTGCGTCCATCCAGTTGGCGCACCAAGGCCAGCCGTTCTCCACGCCCATCGACGCTCACGCTCAGGGGCTGGGCGTCGGGTCGGTTGAGGCCCGGCAGCGGCACCGGGGCGCCACGGCTCAGTTCCACCAGCTGCACCTGCTCGCGGCCCGCGCGGCCACTGATCCAGGCCAGCCAGTCAAGGCCCAGGGAGGGAGCGCGGCCGCGGCCGGCCCGCTGCAGTTGCTCGTTGAGGCCGCCCATGGGCTGGAGCGGCGTGCCGCCGCAGCCTGTGAGCAGCAGCAGCAGCGCCGCGCTCGTCAGGGCCCGTTTCAAGGTGTCTGGCCTCCTGGGGGCGGCCCGCTCAGGCCCTGCCCCGGGGCCAGATCGGGTTCCAGCAGCGCTCCCAGATCAAAGAGCTCCACCCGCGAGCGGCCCTGGTCAAGAAGCTCCAGGGCGATGCGGCGACCATCGGGAGCCAGGCTCAGACGCTCGGGTTCCAGGTCACCCGGCAGGACAAGCGGATGGCGCGCCCCGGTGGCCCGGTCTTCGATCAGGGCCAGCCGCTTGGCGCCCTGCTGGACCACCACCGCCAGGTAGCGCCCGTTCCAGCTCAATGACGGTGAACTGTGGGGCTGCTGGCCGCCCAGGTGGCGCAGGGGCAGGATCCGGCCGCTCTGGCGTTCCTGCAGCAGCACCGTGCGGCGCCCACCCCGCTCGACCACGCTGGCCAGGTAACGACCATCGCCGCTGAGGGCGGGGTCTTCGCGGCCTTCGATCCCGATCCCGAGGGGCGACGCTGCCTGGTGCTTCACTCCAGTGATCAGCCCGCAACTGGTGAGTGCGAGCCCGAGGGCCAGGAGGAGCAGACCGACGGCGGCCCTAGGCGGCCGCGGCGGTTTCACGGTCAGTCGTCGAAGCGGGAGGTGTTGTCGCGCAGGCCAGCAGCGGGCGGCTCATTGGTGCGGGGGGCGGCCACGCCGCTGCGGGGCCCCTGGGGCTCCGGCCTTGAGGCGCCCGGGCGGGAGCTGGGGCGCACCGGGGTGAAATCCGCATCGCTGATCGGTGAACCCTGGGGCACGCCGGAGGGCCCCAGACCGGTGCCGCGATCGGGGCTGGATTCTCCGGCCGGGCCCCCGCGGCGGCTGGAACGGGGCAGGTTGTCGGTACTGGCCACGGGGCGGTTGCCGCGGCGCGGTTCGTCGCGGTCCCGGCGGCGGGTACCGAAGGCAGATGGGCCCGATGGTCCCTCTGCGGAGGCTCCAGCGCTGTAGCGGCTGGCGCGGGGTTCATAGGAGGGATCGGGGCGAGCGGAGGGCCGGTTGCTGGGGGTGTCCCAGTCTTCGGCCGGGCGGGGGCCACGGCTGGCGGCCCGCTCGGGGATGGCGGTGCGGACCGGTCGTCTGGGCCGGTAGAGGTCGTCGTCGGGCAGCTCCTCACCGCGGGAGCGGATGCGGCGGCGCAGGGGCTCCGGCTCGTCGAAGCGGTCGCTGTCGGTGCCCCATTGATCGCGGCCGCCGCCCATGCGCGGCCCGGGACCGGGCTCCTCGTCGTCGAGGAAGGATGAGCGGCGGGCCTGTTCGGTGGTCACCCCGCGCAGGCGCACGCTCTCGTAGGCGAAGAAGACAGTGGTGCCCGCCAGCAGGAACTGGCCGAACTGGAGGATGGGATCCAGGCGCCAGCCCTGGAAGAAGAGGATGCCGCCGCAGAGCAGTCCGATGGCGGCGAAGAAGACGTCGTAGTCGCGGGCGAGGGCAGGCTTGAAACTGCGCATGAAGTACAGCAGCGCCCCTCCCACCGCCAGCACGATGCCGACGATGCTGGCCCAATTCAGGCTGGCATTGACCACGGCTGAAGCTCCTCAGGCAGAACGCTCGATCACGTTCTCCGAATGGAGAACCCGTTGAAACACTTTAGGGACCTTGGCGGCCGAAGCCAGAGGCTTCAGAGCTTCCGGTCGACCTGATCCTTCTGGCTGATGAAAAGCAGGGCAACAGCGATGGGGACGACCACGATCACGGCCCCCCAGGCGAGGCTGTTGAGGAAACTGGCGAGGGAAGGGGTCATGGCGCACCGGGCTGCGGCGGAGATCCTAGGCAGGAAGGGTCACTTCCTACGATGAAGGGCCCCTTCGCTTAGGGCTTTGTGACGGGTGCGACTTCGCTGCCTCTCGAGCGGCTGCTGGCCGTGCTCCCGGTCCTGCAACTGGCCCTCGGCCTGCTGCTGGCGGCCTGGACGCTGTTGTTCCTGTTCCGGATCGTGCTCACCTGGTATCCCAAGGTGGATCTCAGCCGTGGGCTGATGGCCCTGGTGGGCTGGCCCACCGAACCGCTGCTGGCGCTCACCCGCCGGCTGGTACCGCCGATCGGCGGAGTTGATGTCACCCCGGTGATCTGGGTGGGGCTGATCAGTCTGCTGCGGGAACTGCTGGTGGGCCAGCAGGGGCTGCTCACCCTGGTGCTGATCCGCAGCCAGGACCTGGCCGGTATGGGTTAGCGGCTGTTCAGCGGCCAGGAGGGGGCGGCAGCATCTCCTGTTCGACGAACTTGGTGTGCACGTCGCCGCGCTGGAACTCCGGCCGATCCAGCAGGGCCAGGTGGAACTCGATCGTGGTCGGAATGCCGGTGACGGCGCATTCCGAGAGGGCCCTGCGCAGACGCCGCAGGGCATGGTCCCGGTCGCTCCCCCACACGATCAGCTTGCCGATCAAGGAGTCATAGAAGGGCGGAATCTCATAGCCCGTGTAGACGTGGCTATCCACGCGCACCCCAGGACCACCGGGGGGGAGCCAGCCGGTGATCTTGCCGGGGGCGGGACGGAAGTTCTGGCTGGGATCCTCGGCGTTGATGCGGCATTCGATCGCGTGGCCGCAGAGCTTCACATCCTCCTGGCGGAAGCTCAGGGGCTCACCGGCGGCGATGCGGAGTTGTTCGGCGATCAGGTCGATGCCAGTGACCATCTCGGTGACCGGGTGCTCCACCTGGATGCGGGTGTTCATCTCCATGAAGTAGAAGTTGCCGCCGCGGTCCACCAGGAATTCCACGGTGCCGGCGCCTTCGTAGGTGATGCTGCGGGCTGCGGCCACGGCCGCCTCGCCCATGCGGCGGCGCAAATCAGGGTCAAGGGCGGGGCTGGGGGCCTCCTCCAGGAGCTTCTGGTGGCGGCGCTGGATCGAGCAGTCGCGCTCCCCCAGGTGCACCACCGTGCCGTGCCGGTCCGCCAGGATCTGCACCTCGACATGGCGGGGCCGGTCGATAAATTTCTCCATGTAGAGGCCGGGGTTACCAAAGGCCGCCTCGGCCTCCCCCTGGGCCGCCTTGAACAGGCTTTCGAGCTGTTCGGCCTCACTCACCAGGCGCATGCCCCGGCCGCCCCCACCGGCGGTGGCCTTGATCATCACCGGATAGCCCATGGCTCCGGCCAGCTTGGCAGCCTCCTGGGCGCTGTTCAGCAGGCCTTCGCTGCCCGGAATGGTGGGCACGCCAACGCCCTGCATGGTGGCCTTGGCGGTGGATTTGTCGCCCATCGCGCGGATCGCCTCGGGGGAGGGCCCCACGAAGACGAGCCCGTGGGCGGCGCAGATTTCGGCGAAGCGGTCATTCTCCGCGAGGAAGCCGTAGCCCGGGTGGATGGCATCGGCGCCGCGGGAGGTGGCGGCGGCAATGATGTTGGGGATATTCAGATAGCTCTTGGAGCTGGGCGCCTCTCCCACGCAAACGGCCTCATCGGCCAGTTGCACGTGCAGGGCGTTGCGGTCGACCGTGCTGTAGACGGCAACGGTTGGGATGCCGAGCTCCCGGCAGCTGCGCAGGATCCGGAGAGCGATCTCGCCGCGGTTGGCGATCAGCAATTTGCCGATGGGCATCCGGAGCGGCAGTACGTGGGCAGGCCGCTGCGGACTGTATCAGCGCTCCCTGAGGAAGCTGATGGGTATATTGCTCAGCCGGAGGGCTTCTCGAAGCCTGACGCCCACGCGGATGTGGTGGAATTGGTAGACACGCACGTTTGAGGGGCGTGTGGCTTCGGCCTTGCGAGTTCAAGTCTCGCCATCCGCATTTTTCTTTACCCCACAACCTGGCCCCCCACCGTGACTCCTGCACAGCCGGGCTCGGGTTCCCGCCAGGTCACGGCCCCTGCCACCGATCCTGCTGGGGCCGTCCCAGCTGAGGCTGCGATCGTGCTCGTCTGCAACGGCCCCGGCGAGCTGGCCACCTGGGTGCGGCCCCTGGCCCGCCGGCTGCACCGGGATGTGCCGCTGCGCCCGCTGGCCCCGGCGGCTCCGATCGATCTGCAGCTGGTGCTGGTGCCCTGCCCCAATGCCACTGGCTCCGAAGCTCAGGTGGCCCGCCGCATGGGGCTGTTCAGCCGGGTGCTGCCCGCCGAGCGCCTCTGGTGGCTGCTGCTGCGGCCCCGCCGCCATGGCCCCTGGCCGGATCAGGGGGTGGTGGTGTTCCTCGGAGGCGACCAGTTCTGGACCGTGCTGCTCTCCTGGCGCCTGGGCTACCGCCACCTCACCTACGCCGAGTGGGTGGTCCGCTGGCCCCGCTGGAACGATCGCATCGCCGCCATGGGCCCCCAGGCCGCCGGCCGGCTGGCCCGGCGCTGGCGGCCGCGCTGCGAGGTGGTGGGGGATCTGATGGCGGATCTCTCCGAGTCGGCCCGCAGCGAGGAGCCCCTCCCCCCAGGGGAGTGGGTGGCACTGCTTCCCGGCTCCAAGCGGGCCAAACTTCAGGTAGGGGTGCCCTTTCTGCTGGAAACCGCCGATCGCCTGCGGGCGCTACGACCCAGCTGCCGCTTCCTGCTGCCGGTGGCTCCCACCACCAGCGTCGAAGAGCTGCTGCACTTCGGAGGGCCGTCCAATCCGCTGCAGTCGTCCTACAGCCAGGGGGCCCCGGAGCTGTGGGAGGCGGCGGGGGAGCGCTGGCTGGAGACCCCCGCCGGCACGTTGATTCGGCTGGTGGAGGAGCAGCCCGCCCACGGCGCCCTCAGCCAGTGCGTCCTGGCCCTGACCACCGTGGGGGCGAACACCGCCGAGCTTGGAGCCCTGGCGGTGCCGATGCTGGTGCTGGTGCCCACACAGCATCTGCACGTGATGCAGGCCTGGGACGGTTGGCTGGGGCTGTTGGCCCGCCTGCCGCTGTTGAGCTGGTTGCTGGGGGTGGCGCTCACCGCCTGGCGGATGCGGAACCGGGGCTTTCTGGCCTGGCCCAACATCTCCGCCGGCAGGCTGGTGGTGCCCGAGCGGGTGGGGGCGATCACGCCGGCAGAGATCGCCGAGGAAGCGCTGGACTGGCTGGAGCACCCCCAGCGGCTCGAGGGTGTGCGAGCGGACCTGCGCAGCCTGCGGGGCCAGCCCGGGGCCGTGGCGGCCCTGTCGCGGCTGGTGCGGGAGCTGCTGCCGGCGCCCCGAACCGCTCCCTAGCCTGGAATCCCGCGCTCCTCAGCCCCCATGTCGGTTTCCGGCCCTGACCCGATCAGCACTGACCCGGTCAGTTCTGCCCCCTCCGGTTGTGCCCTGCCCTCCGGCCTGGCTCGCGATGAGCTCACCGAGGAGGCCTGGCGCGAGCGGTTGACGCCGGAACAGTTCCAGGTCGCCCGCCGGGGCGGCACCGAACGGGCCTTCAGCGGTCGTTACTGGAACCACAAGGGTGAAGGGATTTACCGCTGCGTCTGCTGCGGGGCTGAACTGTTCGCTTCAGCGACCAAGTTCGAGTCGGGCACCGGCTGGCCCAGCTTCTGGGACGGGGCGGCCCCCGGCGCCATCACCCGCATCGAGGACCGCAGCCATGGCATGACTCGCACGGAGATCCGCTGCGCCCGCTGCGAGGCCCACCTGGGGCACGTCTTCCCCGATGGGCCCCGGCCCACGGGTGAGCGCTACTGCGTCAATTCAGCCTCATTGACGTTCGAGGATCAGCCTGCGGCCGGTGGCTGAGGGCTAGGTCTGAGGGCCAGGCCTGTTGGTCGTTCGGATTGGTCTGTGATCTCGGTCGCTCACCAGGGGTCATCGATCGGGGCGCTCCGGCCCTCGCCGCGGGGAGGGGCAGCGAGGACATCGCCAGCGTCGAACGGTTCACTCTCCACATCCAGGGGCTCCTGAAGGGGAGCCCGACGGCTGGGGATGCGGGGCTGGAGCGGCAGGTCCCTGGGGGGGGCTTCGGCGCGCCGGGGATCGGGACGCTCCTCGATGCTGCGGCTGGCCTCCGGCCGGGTCGTTTCCGACCAGGCTGACTCGGGCCCGTTCGCCACCGATCGCTCGGATGTTGGGCGGTTGGACTCCGAACGGTTCAAATCCAACCAGCTGGAATTCTCACCCCTGCCTTCAGTTGGGCTGAAATCGGAGCGGTCGATCGTCGTGCGAACAGGTTCGTCGTAGCGCCCCCGAGGGGCCAGCCGTTCGCGCTCATAGCGGTCATCACGGCCGGCTTCGTCGTCGTTGCCGGGGCGTTCACGACGGAAGTTCTCAGCGCGGTAGTGATCCTGGTCACGGGCGTTGCTGAGGGGGCGGCCATCACGGCCACGCTCGCCACGGTTGCTGCCCCTGTCGTTGCTGTCCGCGTAACCGCTGTCCGCATAACCGCTGTCGCGGTAGCGGTTGGCGTCGTAACGACTGTCGTCGTAGCGCTCCTCATCGTCGAGGTAGCGGCGCTGGCGCAGGGGTTCCTGCTGGCGCCCCTCCAGCTCCACGTATTCGAGTTCCTCCTCGGGCTCGAAGGCACGGGTGGTGGCTGGCTGGATGCGGCGCTGGGCCTGTTCGCTGGGCTGGCCGGCGGCCAGCTGGTTCTCCACCGGCACCATGTTCAGCCGGTAGCGGTCGCGCTCCTCCTGCTCCCAGCCCGGGCCGCCGATGCCCAGCTTCTCCAGCAGGCCGGTGCCCAGCTGCTTGAGCTTCTCCTCGGCACCTTCGTAGACAATGATTCGATCGGGGCCACTGCTGACGATTTCCTCCACCTGGAGCTCCCAGGTGCTCAGCACGCCTTCCCCGAGCAGCGGTAACCCGAGGGCTCCAAGCACCAGAGTGGAGAGATCGCCTGTTTCGATGTCGAAGCTGAAACCAAGCACGCGCCCCAGCTGCTCACCGGATTCGGTGATCACCTGGCAGTTGATCACCTTGCTGTAGCGCTCGGGGTTGAAGCCCTCGGTGAGCGAGTCGGCGGAATCCACCAGGATCACATCGCCTACCTGGCGGATGCGATCCAGCGGCATCCAGCGGGGCAGGCCGGGCAGGAAGCGGGTGAAAGGGTTGTCACGCAGGCCCAGGGCCACCACCTCGCGGCGGTCGATGTCCACAACCACCTCGCCCACCACACCCAGACGCCGCCCGGTGTCACGGGTGATCACCTGGGTGCCCATCAGCTCGGAGCGCAGCCAGAGGCGATCGCTGGGGGCGGCGCCGGCGCTGTCGGCGGAGGGGGGAAGGCTTGCCATCCGATTCATTGTGGCCCACCAGTGCAGGTCACGCCGCCGGGGGTAACCCGACCACCTGGGTGTGGGCGCCGCGGGCCTGGGTGACACCGATCGTGCGAGTGGCGGCGGCGATCATCGGGCGCCGGTGGCTCACCACCATGAACTGGGCCTGGTCGGCTTGTTTGGCGATCAGCGCCGCCAGGCGCTCCACATTCACCCCATCGAGAAAACTGTCCACCTCATCGAGGGCATAGAAGGGTGAGGGGCGGAAACGCTGCAGCGCGAACAGGAAGCTGAGGGCCGTCAGCGATTTCTCCCCCCCCGACATCGAGGCCAGCCGCCTCACCGCCTTGCCCTTGGGATGGGCCACCAGGGTGAGGCCCCCCTCCAGGGGCGCCTCGGGGTTCTCCAGCTGCAGGTGGCCCTCACCCTCGGAGAGGCCGGCGAAGATCTCGCGGAAATGGCGGTCCACCGCCGTGAACGCCTCCATGAAGGCCTCCTGGCGCAGGGTGGCCACGGTTTCGATGCGCAGCAGCAGCTCTTCGCGCTCCTTGCAGAGCACCTCCAGCCGCGCTTCCAGCTCCGCCAGCCGCTGCTCCAGCTGCTCAAGTTCCTCCAGGGCCAGCATGTTCACCGGCTCCAGCGCTTCCATGCGCACCTGCAGCTGGCGCAGTTCCTGTTGCAGGGCCTCCAGCCCGGCGGCGCGCAGCTCCTCGCTCAGCTCCGGCAGGGGATCGGGCAGGTCCCGTTCCAGTTGCTCCAGCCGCAGGGCCTCGCTGCGCTCCTGCTCGGCCAGGGCCAGCAATTCTTCGCCCAGGCGCTGGAGCTCCCACTGGCGCTGCTGCAGGGCCTGGCGCAGGGCGGCCACCTGGGCCTCGGCCCCGTCCCTAGCCCGGCGGCGCTCCCCGAAACGCTGCTGCAGCTCCTGCTGCTGGCTCTCCAGGGCCGTGCGGCGCTCCTGTTCCTGCTTGAGCTGCTCCCGCCAGCGGCCGTGCTCCTGGGCCAGGGCCTGCACCTCCTGGCTCAGCCGCTGTTCATCGGCGCCAAGGTTCTCGAGCTGGTTGCCCAGCCGCTCGAGGGCCAGACCCCGCTCCCGGCGGGCCGCCAGCCGTTCATCGCGGTCCGCCCGGGCGGCGGAGAGGACCCGATCGGCGCTCGCCAGCTCCTGCTCCAGTCCCTGCCAGCGGCCGCTGTCGCCGGATCCCTGGGCAGCCGCCTCGGTCGCTTCCAGGGTCGTCAGGCGCTCCAGCAGCGGCGCCAGTTCCGATTCCAGCGCAGCCAGTCGCTGGGTGTGCTCCGCCTGGGCCGCACGGGCCTGCTGGCGGCGGCCGCTGAGGTTCTGCTGCCGTAGCAGCAGCGGTCCATGGGACCTGCGGGCCGCCTGGCGCTCGGCCTCCAGGGCCGCCTGGCGCTGCTGGCGCTGGGCGAGCTGGGGGCGCAAGGACTCCAGCCGTTGGCCCAGCTGGGCCTCCTGGCGGCGGCTGGCCACGAGCGTTTCACCGAGTTCCAGCAGCCGCCGGCGCAGGGGTTCGGCCTCGTCGTGGTCGCTGGCGCTGCCGAAGCTCAGCCGGTCGGCGCGCAGCTGCAGGCTGCCGCCGGTCATGGCGCCGCTCTTCTCGAGCAGTTCGCCTTCAAGGGTCACGGCACGGCAACGGCCCAGCTCGGCGCGGGCGCTGGCCAGGTCGCTGAACACCAGGGTGTCGCCGAAGACGTAGCGGAAGACCTCGCCGTAGACCGGCTCGTAGCGCACCAGCTCGATGGCCCGGCCCACCAGGCCAGCCGAGCCAGCACCCGATCCGCCGCCGGGGCCCCGGCCCCGCTCGAAGGCCGCCCCGCCGACACTGCCAGCGCCCGTGCCGCGGATCTTGTTCAGGGGCAGGAAGGTGAGACGCCCGGCCTTGCGGTTTTTGAGCAGCTGGATCGCCTTGGCGGCGATGCGGTCGTCATCCACCACCACCTGGTCGAGCCGGGCTCCGGCCGCCACCTCCAACGCCAGCCGGTGGCGCTCATCCACCTCCGCCAGCTGGGCCACGGGCCCGTGCAGACCCTCCAGCCCCGATTCCAGCAGCAGCCTCAGGGCGCCGGTGCCGCGGCTCTCCTGCAGGGCCTCGCGGCGGCTCTCCAGCCGGGCGATCTCCCGCTCCAGCTGGGTCTGTTCCTGCTCCAACCGGGCGCGGGTGCGCTGCTGCAGGGCCAGGGCCTCAGCCAGTTCCTGGGCCTGGGTCTGGTCGGTTTTGAGCGCCTCCAGCAGTTGCTGCCATTCCGTTTCCAGCTCCGCCAGACCCTGCTGCACGCTGTCGCTGCTGCCGGCCTCCTGCTGCAGTTCACTCTCCAGTTCCCCCAGCCGCTCTTGCTCCTGGCGCAGCCGCTCGGCCAGCTGCTGCTGCTCGGCTTGAAGGGGGCCGCTGCGGGCCTGGAGCTCCTGGCGCTCGCGGCTGCGCTGCTGCTGCTCCTGCAGCCAGGTGCCCGAGCGCCCCGCCACCTCCCCGAGGCGGCGGCGGGAGAGTTCGACGGCCGCCTCGCCGGCGCGGCAGGCCTCCTCGGCCTGTTCGAGGGCGGCCAGGTCGTCGCTCTCGCTGAGGCTGCGCTGTTGGTTGCGCAGCTCCACCTGCTGCTCGGCCAGCTGGCGGCGCTGGCGCTGGAAGGACTCGGCGCTCTGCTGGTGCTTCTCTCCCTGGCGGGCCAGCTCGCGGCCGCTGGCCTCCAGGCCAGCCAGCTCCGCCTGGACCGCCAGCAGGGCGTCTTCGCCGAGGGCCTTCACCTCCGCCTGCAGGGCCTCCAGCTCCTGGCTGGAGCGCTGCAGCTCAAGTTCGGCCGCCGCCAGGGCCTCGCGCTCGTTCAGCTGCTGCTGACCCAGGGCTGTCTGGCGGCTTTGCAGCCGCTGAAGCTCGACCCGAGCCGCCTCCACCACCAGCACCTGTTCCTGCAGCCGGCCCAGGTGCAGGCGCTGGCGCAGGTCTTGATACAGGCGCGCCTTGGCGCAGTCGCGCTCCAGCTTCTGACGGTTGGCGAGCAGCTCCTGTTCAACGATGCGGCAGCGCTCTTCGCGCTCCTGCACCTCCTCCAGCTTGGCGCGGGTCTGCTCGATGCGGCTGTCGAACAGGGCCACGCCGGCGAGCTCATCGATGAGGCCGCGGCGGTCCCGGGCGCCCATTGAAACGATGCGGGTCACGTCCCCCTGCATCACCACGTTGCTGCCCTCCGGGTCGACCCGCAGGCGCCGCAGCTGGGTCTGCAGTTGCTGGAGGTTGCAGGGGACGCCATCGGCGGCGTAGCTGCTGCTGTAGGTGCCCCCCGGGGCCACGCGCAGCCGCCGGGTCACCGTCCATTCCGTCTGCCCGTGCTGGATCCAGGGGCCCTCGCCGCTGGGCTCCAGACCTGCTTCGGCCTCGTCGGGCTGCCAGTCGCTGAGGTCGAAGCGCACGCTAACCACCGTCTCGGCGGCCTTGCCCTCGCGCAGCATGGCGCTGTTGATCAGGTCGGGGAGCCTCTCGGCGCGCATGCCGCGGCTGTTGGCCAGGCCCAGGCAGAAGAGGACCCCATCAAGAATGTTGCTCTTGCCCGAGCCGTTTGGCCCTGTCACCACAGTGAAACCCTGGTCCAGCGGGATCGTCAGAGATCCGCCGAAGGACTTGAAGTGGGTAAGCCCGACCTGATTGATGTGAACCAACAGGCCCGTGCGCCGAGCGAGGCAAATGTAGCGGCTGTGCTCACAATCTCAAGGGTGCTGCCTACGTTGAGGACACACTGCGTCAAGGCGCTCCCCACCCCATGACTTCGGACTCCCCATCGGGCAGCCACGATCGCTTCCGAGAGCGCTTCGAAACCCTGCTGCCCACGATTCAGAAGGAGTGGCCCCAGGTGGCCCGCGACACCCTCGAAGCCACCCGGGGCAGCTTCGATGAGGTGGTCTCGGTGATCACCGAGAAGACGGGCCGCACCGCCCACGGGGTGCAGGAGCAGCTGCTGGAGCTGCTGCATGTGGCCGGCGATCAGACCCGTCAGCTGGCCGACAGCCTCGAGCCCCTGGAGCGGCAGCTGGAGAACCTGCTCGATGAGCTCAACACCAGCCTGCGGCCCAAGATCGAGAAGCCCGTGCGTGAGAAGCCGCTGCTGGCCCTTGGCATCGCCGCTGGCGTGGGCTTGCTCACCGGTCTGCTGCTGGCCTCGGGCCGCCGCTCCAGATGAGCAACACCAATCGGGTCACGGCGATCGTCGCCTCGGTGATGGATCTGCACGTGCGCATCGCCCTGCAGGAGGTGGACCGGGAGAAACGGCGGCTGATCGCGGGCGCTCTGCTGCTCAGCGGCGGTCTGGTGCTCGTGTTGCTGGCCCTGATCGCGGCCGAAACCGCTCTGCTGATCTGGTTCCACAGCGCCAAGGGCCTGGATTGGACCACGGCGGCTCTGGTGGTGGGGGCGATCAACCTGGTGGCCGCCGGTCTGTTCCTGCGCATCGGTGGCCAGCTCACCAAGGGGCCCTACCTGCCCCAGACCACCGCTGGTCTCAGCCGCACCACCCGGGCGGTGCTGGGGCGGGATTAAGGGGCTTTGAAACGGGTCCCCAGCGCTTCGGCCACGGCGGCCAGACGCCGGTCACAGGTCCAGAGGCTGGCTTGGCTGAGTAGCTGGGCTCAGCGTATTTCGTAGTGGAGCCAGCGGCAGTCGAGGCCGCCGTTGCTCACGGGCACCTTGCGGCGGGCCTTCATGCGCAGGGCGCCGGTGAGGGCGGGGTTGCCGCTCAGCAGCCAGAGGCTCCAGCCGGAGCAGCGTTCCTTGAGCACCCGGCCCAGGTCGGCGTAGAGGGCTTCGAGATCCTCATCGCTGCCGAGGCGTTCCCCGTAGGGCGGGTTGCAGACCAGCACGCCGGGCCGCTCGGGAGGCCGGAAATCGCGGGCATCCCCCTGGCTCAGCTGCAGCCAGGGGGCCACTCCAGCGGCCTGGGCATTGGTGCGGGCCTGCTCCAGCACGGCGGGGTCCCGTTCCCAGCCCACGATCGGCGCTGGCGCGGAGCCATCCGCGAGGGTGTCGCGGCGCAGGGCGATCGCGGCGGCCAGCTCATCGCGCCAGCTGACGGGATCGAAATCGGGCCAGCGCTCGAAGGCGAAGCTTCGCGGTCGTGGAGTGCCGCCCGTTTGCTCCAGCAGCCCGGGGGCGCGCCCCAGCACCTGGCAGGCCGCCTCGATCAGCAAGGTGCCCGAGCCGCAGAGGGGGTCGGCCAGGGGCACCTTGCCGTCCCAGCCGGTGAGCGCGATCAGACCGGCGGCCAGGTTCTCCTTGAGTGGTGCCAGGCCCAGGGCGGCGCGGTAGCCACGGCGGTGCAGGCTCGAGCTGGAGCCCTCCACGCTCAAGGCGGCCCGGCCGCCCCCCAGGTGCAGATGCAAGGCGATGTCTGGGCTGTCCAGGTCGATGCTGGAGCGCTCGCCCCAGCGCTGGCGTTGCAGGTCCACCAGGGCGTTCTTGACCTGCAGGGCGCTGTAGTGGCTGTGGTTGAGGCCCGGCGCCGCACCGCTCACTTCCACCCGGAAGCTGGCCGAGGGGGGCAGCCAGCGGTCCCAGTCGGCGGCGGCCTGCACGCCCGCGTAGAGCTCCTGGGGGCCGGCGCAGGGGAAGGAGGCCAGCTGACGCAGCAGCCGAAACGGCAGGCGAGCCCGCAGGTGCAGTCGCATGAAGCCGGCGGGATCGGTGCGGAAGCTGGCGGCCCGCCGCAGGGGCCGCACGCCCAACGCCCCCAGGGTGCTGAGTTCAGTGGCCCCTTCTGACTCCAGCCCCTGGGGCAGCACTGCCACGGCCTCAAACGGTTCGGTCATGCCCACCCGCTGGTGCCCCCCTAGGCCCAAGATCTGCTGCCACAATGACAAGGTCCGTCCTTGGGCGGACTAGGTGGCTCACACCAATGCTTCGGACAGCGGTTCGATTCCGCTCAGCTCCATTTCTCCCGCTTCCGTGGCGGGACCTTCCCGGGGCTGCAATGGTTTCGACGGGGTATCAGGAGGGTGACTGAAGCCTGCTCGGTAAGAGCACACACGTAACAGCGAACAACATCGTTGCTTTCTCCCGTCAGACCGCCCCTGTGGCCGCCTGACTCCTTAGGGAGATGGGGTAGATCAGCCTTATCACCCAAATGATCCGTGGGGGCTGGAAGGCCCCTTTTCAGTGGCTGGCCCCCCTGTTGATAATCGGCCTGGGCCGACGACGGCAACCATGACGATGGCGTTATCGAGCTTCACAGCTTCGGACGGCATAGGTGGGGCTGCCGCTGGATCTCGTGTAAGCCACAAGCGCTAACGAACAAGCTCTTGTCTGGCCTCCAGGGCTTGTGATGAGGGCCTTTCCTTTCAGACAGCGGAAGCGTGCTCCAGTGTCCTGACACTCCCTCAGAGCTGAGAAGACGATCTTGGAACCACTGCTCCATTCGACGCCATTGAGATAGCTGGCGTAGCCAGCTGGTGAGGCCACAAACGGTAACTCTTGAGCTTTGACGTGCGGTGGCGGCACCAACAGTCCAAGCAGGATGCTAACGAAGAAAAGTGAAATAGTCTTCGATCCTGAAGGTTGCATTCTGTCTGCCTCAAGGTCAGTAAGGGCGATTGAAGGCTAGCTGGCCTCTTGGATGATTCTTCCTGGCGGCCTGGCCTTTGTTCACCCGTTTCTGGCTTTCCAGCTCGATCAGCAGGGACTCGTCTGGCTCGGCCTTGAGCGGGGTGGCTCCGGCTGGATGCTCCACCCGGCAGCGCTGAGTTACCTGTTCTTCGCCTATGCCTTCTGGCTGGCCTGGCTGCCCTGGTGCGTGCTGCGTCTGAACGTCCGATCACCGCTTCACCTGCGGCGTTGGATTCTCCAGGGGCTGCTGGTCTTGGGCCTGCTCGCGGGCGCGGG
>CALRNH020000020.1:0-47288 GCA_943369485.1 Synechococcus sp. UW140
CATCAGCCCCTCTCAGGGCCTCCGGTTCGGCGGTCTCTCAACCGCCTTGCAAACCTACAACATCGATCGGCTCTCGCCTCCTTCTGTCCTAGGTGCCGCGCTCCACCTCTCAGTGATGCGCAGTCCAAAATTGTATCACAGGCTTCAGGCAGCGACCAGTGCCTTGGCCCAGGGGAGGAAGGTCTCCAGCGTGGAGCTGCTTCGGGCCGCCAGCACCGGGTAGTCGGTATGGGCCAGATTCGCTCCGGGGGCCTGATCCTGGGGATCGATCAGCAGCCAGCGGATCGGACACTCAAGCTCCGTGAGCACAAGCCAGGCCGCCGCCAGGTCCCAAATCTTCGGGGTGGCCTCAAGGGCTGCAACGGTCTGTCCCATGGCCACGCTCACCAGGTTCAAGCTGGCCACGCCCAGCAAGCGGATCTTGCCCGGGAAGCGGCGGTCGGGGAGTTTCTGGAGAACGCCGATAGAGCGACTGCACAGGGAGGCGCACCCCGCCACATCGGCCTGGAGCGATGGGGGCTGCAGCAACCTGCCGTTGCGCCAGGCCCCCTGACCTCGTACGGCGATGATCCGCTGGCGCAGTGGGGGCACGTCCAGCACGGCCCACACGGGCAGTCCCCCCTCAAAGCGGGCAATCGAGATCGCCCAGTAGGGAATGCCGGCAGCGAAGTTGGTGGTGCCATCAAGGGGATCGACGACCCAGTAAGCCGCGCTGTTGGGCACGTGCTGATCCCCCTCCTCGCTCAGCACCCCCTCCCCAGGGAACAGCTCACCAAGACCGCGCACAAGGGTTTCATCGCTCCAGCGGTCGCAAGCGGTGATCAAGCTTCCGTCGGCCTTGGCCTCGGAGGCCATATGGCCAAAATCCTGGCGCTGGCGGTCAGCGACCGAATCAACAAGGGTTTCCAGCCGAGCCAGCTCAGGGGGATAGGCGGCAAGGGCGATGGTCATCCGAGCTCCAGGGAGAGAACGTGGGCAAGGCGGCGCCCGGTGTCCTGGCGGAACTGCTGGAGATCGACGCGCTCCAGCAGAACGAGGGCCCCCAGTGCAACGAGCACCTCCACCAGCAGCACCAGGGCGTACGGACCAAAGGGTGCGTGGCCAGGAAGCAGGCCTCTTCCAAGGTCAAGCAACGCCCCACCCGCCACCTTGCCGAGCGCCCGTGAAAGGGCCTGAGCCAGGCCCCATACGCCAACAAAGGTCGCGGCCACCTCAGGGAGGGTGAGATCGAGCATCAGGCAGAGGGCGCCATTGGTACCGATGCCCGCAGCGAGACCGAAGAGCACCATGGCCACACGCAGCAGCGGAACACTGGCAAGACTGCCCGCGAACACCAGCAACAGCAACGTCGCAACGATCAGACGACAACCCAGGCGCGCCGTCGCGAACTTACCCAGCCAAGGCACGATCATCAGGCCCGCCATCACAAGACCCACCAGGGTGCCCACGCCCCAGAAGGCGTTGAGCGCGGCGGTGGCGGCGATGGGCAAGGCGAAGACCTCGGCTCCGTAGCTCTCGAGGATTGGGTCCTGCAGAAAAAGTCCCAGGGTGAAACACACCAGGAACAAGAAGAAGATCAGCACCTGGCGGCTGCAGGTGATCAACCGCCAGGCCTCGGCAAAAGTGACGGCATCGTCGCGCTCGTTGGCGCTGCTGAGGGTCAAGGATCGACGGGGAGATTCGATTCCCCAGGTGGCCACCAGTGTCAGCACCAGCACGATCAGGGCCGCCTTGGCCATGAAGGCCAGCAAAACCGGTTGCAGCCTGGCCGGGTCGGTCACGCCATCAAGACCCTTGAGGCTGACGCTGATGGCGATGGCCCCGATCACGATGCCAACGGTGAGCATTGACCAGATCACACTCACCGCCCTGGGTCGCTCCATCTCACTGGTGCGATCAATCACCAGGGCGAGATAGGGGGTGGTCGCAAGGGAAATTCCGATTCCGTAAGCGGCGAAGAGAGCGCAGAGTGCGGCGGCTCCAGCAGCCATGGCTCTTGGACTTCCGCCACCGAAAGCCGATGCCACCTGAAAGATGAGCGGCACGGCCAGCACTGCCAACCCGGTGAACAGGAGCGTACCGATCCAGATGTAGGGCGTTCGGTGGCGCCCCCCCATGGGATGGGCATCGGACACGTGGCCGAACAGCACCCGAGTGGGGGCCATGAACTGCTCAAAGGCCAAGGCCCCTCCCACGAGGAAGGCGGGCATGCCGAGTTCGGTGATCATGATTCTGTTGAGCAGGCCGGCGAAGATCACCGCCAAGGCACCGAGGCAGGCCTGAAAAAGTCCGAGCCGAAGAACCTGATGCAGTTTCAGGCCGCCGGAGACTTGAGGGCTCTGAGGAGCCATGGCAGTGGGGGCCACAGCTACTGGAACAACAGCAGGACGCCCACCACCTAGGGGGCCATGGGGCCGCCGGCGGCAGACTTGAAGGACGCCAAGCAGGCCGGCAGCAGGGGCTCGGGTGGCACCGGCACTGTGATGCCGCTGTCAGGCATGGTGGACGGCAGGTTGCGGGGCTGACAGGTCACGATCTGATCGAGACCCGTGCGGCGACGAATCTCCGCCAGCTGGCGATTGTAATCGGCCAGAGCGGAGGAATAGGCCACTTCGGCCTGGGTGAGATCCCTTTGGTTGTCGACCACCTCGCGCTGGGTGGTCACGCCGGCCTGGAAGCGCAACCGGGCCAGACGCAGGGATTCCCGGGCTGAGATCACCTGGCGGGAGGTGGTCTGGATGTTGCGGTTGTTCTGGAGCAGCCTGTAGAAGCTGTCTTCCACCTGAAGCCGGATGGCATCGCGTTGGGACGCGAACAGGTAGGTGTTCTGCTCGGCCTGCTGCTTGAAGCGGCGGGCATCGGCGTTCGCACGACCCCCATCAAACAGGTTCCAACTCAGGTTCAGGCCGACGGCGTTATTGACCTGGTACTGGTAGCCGTTCATGTTGGTGGTGTTGATCGTGCCCTGCGTGGAGGTGTCGACCACGCCGCGGTTGCGGGACAAACCGAAGTTGTTGAAGATGTTGAGGAACGGTTGCACACGGCCCTTTTCAGCGTTGGCATCACTGTTGGACACGGAGATATCAAGCAGAGCGTTATCGAGCTCCTCGCGGAAGGCATAGGCCGCCACGATGCTCTCCTGGAGAGATGGTGTCCAGACGCCGAGGGCCCGCAGGGGCTCTTTGGCAGTTGGGGTGACGTTCTGGGGAAGGTTGAGCAGGGCCGCCAGGGCACGGCGGGCAATGGCCTGCTGGGCCAAGCCGCCGTTGAGCAGCTGCTGGTCGCGGGCCAGCTGGGTTTCGGCTTCAAGGACCTCCAGCTTGGTGGCCACGCCGGCCTGGTAGCGGGCCCGGGCATCCCGCAAGCTCACCAGTGAAGCCCGCACGGACTGCTGGCCGATCCGCACCTGATCATCGGAGAGCTGGAGGTCGAAGTAGCGCTGAGCAGCCTCCAGCCGCTTTTCCCGCAGGGCGATGAGGTATTGGTTTTTGGCTTTTTCGTAGCGGTCGCGGGCGCCGGCGATCTGGGGAACGCGCTGAGGATTGATCAGACCCCAGCTGATACCGACAGTGCCGGCCCCCCCGATCTGCTTGGCTTGCGTGAGGCCATCGGCGAAGAAGGACCCACCATTCGGCCGGCTGGTGTAGGTCTCCTGGTTGAACAGCTGGGGGAAGCTCTGGGCCGTGAGTTGGATGTTGGGGTACCAGGAGGAAATCTGAGCCCGCAAGTTGGATTTGGCCTGATCCACCTGGGAGGCGACAGCCTTGAGGTCAGGGTTGTTGACCTCCACCAGATTTTCTACATCCACCAGGGCCAGGGGCCGCAGCGCCCGGATCACCACCTGGTCGGGCTTGGTGGGGAGGGCCAGGGAATTGGGGGCACCGAGGCGCTCCAGCCCCGGAAGCAACTTGGTGGCCGCAGGGGCGAGCACATCCGGGTTGGACTTCGGCCTGGGGCCCTTGACCTTGGGTGCCAGGGGCAGCACCTGGGGCAAGGGATCCAGCAGCGGAGGAGGACCGTCAAGGGTGGCCAGCGGCGCAACGGTTGGAGTGACGGCTTGGCCCACCACCGGAATCACCGCTGGAGACGGGGCCTCGGCAATCAGTTGGGGCAGTGGCGGAATCACAGCGCCATCAAGGCCAGCCGTGAGCTGATGGGGCTCCTGGGAGGGCTGAGCGATAGCAACGAGTGGCTGCACACTGACAAGACAGGTACCAGTCAAGGCAGTAACTGCCAACAGCGAGCGTCTCACCAGATACCTTCGAAATAAGCAATCAGACTTTAGTGAGTTTGCCGCAATCACACCAGGCAGGCGGCCACGAGATCATCCGCCCCTTTCAGAAGGCTGATGGGCACCCCCAGACGTTCCTGAACCTCAGAGAGGGTTAGATCATCAAGGAACACCGGCTGTCCCTGGCGCAAGATCACCGAGGGCAGAAGCAGACGCTCCCCCAGGTCCTTGCCGGCCAGCCCCGCCAGCAGATCAGAGCCGGTCAAAAGGCCCGTCACCACTTGTTCCTGGCCCCAGTAGGGACTCGGCAATCCATGCAGGCTGAGCTCCAGACCCTCCACCCGGTTGAGACGATCGACCACCGGCTGCAGAGCCTCGGCCACCAGTTGGCCCACCACCCAGCTCAGCCGCCGTGGCCGCTCCAGGCTGGCGGGCAGGTCCTGGGTCGCCTGATCAAGGGCCTCCAGGAAGGCTCGGATGCTTCCCACGCCGTTCTCCTGTTGCGGCAAATCTTCGTAACTGCTGCGCGGTGGCAACGGGCGACCGGCGATCAGATACCACTCATCCGAGAGCCAGGCGAAACGACTGTGGAGCTCCGGTTCGAACTCGTGCTGCAGAGCCTCCACCAACTCGATCACCCGCCGGGCGCAGGCCCGGTCCACGGGAATCAGCCCATCCCCGTCGGGGCGGAAGCGTGTGAGCCCCACAGGGACCACCGCCGCCGAGAGCACCGCCGGCCAGTCGCCACAGGCGAAGCTCGCCAGATCCCGCAGGGTGCGCTCCAGGGCCGCACCATCGTTCTGAGCCGGGCAAACCACCACCTGGGCGTGGATCTGCAGCCGGCGCTCGGCGAACCAGTCCAACTGCTCCATCAACAGGCCCGCCCGGGGGTTTAGCAGCAGCCGCTGTCGCAACTCTGGATCCGTGGCATGCACCGAGACGAAGAGTGGGGAGAGGCGCTGCTCCTCAATCCGCCGCCAGTCGGCGCTGGTGAGGTTGGTGAGGGTCAGGTAGGAGCCATACAGAAAACTCAGGCGGTAGTCGTCGTCCTTGAGGTAGAGGCTGGCGCGCTGGCCAGGGGGCTGCTGGTCGATGAAGCAGAAGGCGCAGTGGTTGTTGCACTGGCGCAGGCCATCGAAAAGCGCCTCTGTGAATCCCAGTCCAAGGCCGTCGTCGAGGTCCTTCTCGATCTCGAGCAGGTGCCGTTCACCGCTGGGATCCTCCACCTCCAGGGTCAGTTCCTCGGCGGCGCTCAGCACCTGGTAATCGATCAGGTCGCGGGGCCGGCTCCCATTGATGCTGAGCAGTCGGTCACCTGGCTCAAAGCCCAGCTCCTCGCCGATGGAACCCGGCTCCACTGAAGCCACCACCGCAGGGGCGGGGAGCCGTTGGTCTTGGCCGGCGGCGAGGGCGACCCCGGCGGAGGGTTCATTCCACACGGGGTGGGAGCTGGGGCGAATGCATTCAGTTTGGGACCGCCGCAACCTGGGATGTCCAGGCCAGCAGCAGCACCCCGAAGACCAGTCGGTAGACCACGAAGATCCAGGTGCTGTGCTTCTGCAGGAATTGCAGCAGCCAGGCAATCGCCCACCAGGAGACCAGCGCAGCAGCGACCACACCGATCAGTAAGGGCAGCGCTCCACCGGCGAGCGGCTCGTTGAGGGCGGATTTGAGCTCCACGATCCCTGCCAGGGTGATGGCCGGAATGCCCAGCAGAAAGGAGAAACGGGCGGCATCCTGTCGACGCCAGCCATCGAACAGGGAGGCTGTGAGCGTGCTGCCGGAACGGGAGACACCGGGAATCAACGCCAGGGACTGGGCCAGCCCCACCAGAAGGCCATCGAGACCACGTACCTGGGTGATCTGCTTGAGGCGCTGACCGAACCGCTCCGCCAGGGCCAGCAGCAGAGCCATCACGATCGAGGCGATGGCGATCGAGCTGATGCTGCGCAGGGGCGAGTGGTCGAAATCGGGAACCAGCTTCTTGATCAGCGCCGCCGCCACCAGGATCGGCAGTGTGCCGATGACGATCGCCAGACCCAGACGCGCTTCGGCGGAACCCCAACTGCCTTCTCGGAAGGCCTTGGCCATCCCCGCCAGCACCTCCGCCAGATCACGCCAGAAGTAGGCGATCACGGCAACGATGCTGCCCAGCTGGATCACAGCGGTGACGGCTACCCCGGGATCGCCCCAACCCAGCAGGACAGGCACCACCTTGAGGTGGGCGGTGCTGCTGATGGGCAGGAACTCGGTGAGCCCCTGCACCACCCCGAGCACCAGGAAATGCCAGCAGGCCGTCGCCAGATCGAGCACAGGAGCTGGCGCAGAGGCAGAAATCAGCACCGCAGAGGCGCGTGAGTGATCCAACCCTATGGCGACGGGCGCTCAGAGGACAGTCCGGGCGCCCTTAAGGTTGAACACCATTCTTCATGTTTCTGGTGATCGGGACCCTGGGCCCTCCCCACTGCCAACCGCGGCCTGACGCCTTGCCAACTCGCACACAGGTCCTTCCGACCGCGCGCGTCCTGAGGGTCCGACTTTCCAATGGGAGCCACTTCCTGCCCATGCTGGCGGCGCTTCTGGTGCTGCTGCCTGTGTTTTTGCAGGCACCCTGGGTGCGCCTTCAACCCTTCAGCGCTGCCCTGTTCACCTTGCCGCTGTTACTTCTCGGTCTGAGCCTGGAACGCTACGGGCGGGGGGGCTGGAAAGCTTCGGGGCCCTTGCTGGTGGGCTTCTGTGGCAGCTGGCTGGCGGGGTGCCTCTTCTGGGGCTGGTGCCGGGAACACCCTCTCTGGCACCTGCCGATTGAGGCCTTTGCCCTGCCCCTGGCCCTCACCGGTCTGAGCGGCCGTTGGCGCATCGCCTGCAGTTTCTACCTGGCATCGCTGCTGGGTACCGCCTGCACCGATGCCGTGATGGCCCTCATTGGCGTGATGCGTCTTTGGCCAGCGGTGGTTCTGGCGGCCCCCGACCAGGCGGCACGGCTGCTCCAGGAGGCCGCACTGATCGCCCTACAACCCTCCAGCCTTCTGCTTGTGCTTGGCGTGGCAGCCGCCCTAGGCGCAGGCTGCCACTGGGCGTGGCGAGATCACCACGATGGGGCCTGGCGCATCGCTGCCGCCGCCCTGGCCACCACCGTGGCCGTGGATGGCCTGTTTCTGGGGGCCTCCCTGCTGGCTCCGAAACTGAGCGGCCTGATCTGATCCGCCCCTATCGCCCTCCAGGTCAATTGTTGTCCGTCTTGGCCAGCCATCCCGTCTTCGGAATTGAAGAACTGCAAACGCCTTACGCCACGGGGCCAGGCCTATCCAGCGCCCCTGTAGCTTTGGCTTGATGGCTGCTTCGCGGCCACTGTGCTCGCTGTTCGGATCGGAGTTTTTGCGATGAAACGCCTGCTGTCGTGGCTCATGAGTGGCGTGGTGATGGCCGGCCTGCTGCTGAGCCTTGTGCTTCCCCCCACCGCCCAGGCGGCGGAGCTTCGCAACATCGCCGACGACAAGATGGCCGAACGGGGCGACAAGGTCGACCTCAACAACTCCTCGGTGCGCGCCTTCCAACAGTTCCCTGGCCTGTACCCCACCCTGGCCGGCAAGATCGTTCTGGGCGGGCCCTACGACGAAGTTGACGACGTGCTCAAGCTCGAACTCACCTCCCGCCAGAAGGAGTTGTTCGAGAAATACAAGTCCAATTTCACCGTCACACCCCCCTCGATCGCCTTGAACGAAGGCTTCGATCGGATCAACGACGGTGTCTACCGCTGATCCAGCCTCCTTCCAGCCCCCAGCTCAAGCCGTCGGGCCTTGCTCCCGGCGGCTTTTTTCGTGGCGACCATGGCTGAGCAGGCTTCTAGCTGGTCGCCTCTGGCGACCAACTGGGATGTGGTGGTGATCGGCGGCGGAGCCGCCGGTCTGATGGCCTGCCTGGAGTTGCCGCCAGACTTGCGGGTGCTGCTCCTGAGCAAGGATGCCGCCCCTCGATCGGCCAGTCGCTGGGCCCAGGGGGGCATCGCCGCTGTGACCAGGCCCGAGGACAGTTTCGCCAGCCACCAGGCGGACACCATGCGGGCCGGTGGCGGCTTGTGCGATCCCGAGGCCGTGGAACTTCTGGTGCGCGAGGCCCCCGCCTGTGTCGATCGGCTGCTGCAGCTCGGGATGGATTTTGACCGTGACGACGAACATCTGAGCACCACCCTGGAGGCCGCCCACAGCCACCGACGGGTGCTCCACGCCCAGGACCGCACCGGAGGGGCCCTGGTGGATGCGCTTGAGCGGGAGGTGCTCAGACGGCCGGGCCTGGTGCAGCGCAAGGGGGTCGCGGCGCTGGCGCTCTGGGTGGAGGGCCGCCTTTGCCGGGGCCTGCAGGTCCTCGAAGGTCCGCGGCTGCGCTGGCTGCAGGCAGGGGCGGTGGTGCTGGCCAGCGGCGGGGGCGGGCACCTGTTCGCCAACACCACCAACCCACCCCAGGCCACCGGTGACGGGGTTGTGATGGCCTGGCAGGCCGGAGCGGTGCTGCGTGATCTGGAGTTCGTTCAGTTTCACCCCACCGCCCTGATGCTGCCGGGGGCGCCCCACTTTCTGATCTCGGAAGCGGTGCGGGGTGAGGGAGCCCGGCTGCTGGACCCCCAGGGCCACAGCCCCGTGGGCCGCCTGATGGGAGGGGATCTGGCACCCCGAGATCAGGTCAGCCGCGCCCTGGTGCGCTGCATGCAGGATCAGCGGCTGGATCACGTCTGGCTTGACCTGCGCCCGGTGGGGGAAGACCGCTTGGCACGCCAGTTCCCCACGATCCTGAGGCGCTGCAGGGAACTGGGGCTGGAGCCCCTGCGGGAGCCGATTCCCGTGGCCCCCGCCGCCCACTACTGGATGGGTGGAGTAAGCACCGATCTGGACGCGAGCACCAGCCTCAAGGGGCTGTATGCCGTCGGAGAGGTGGCCTGCACAGGTGTGCACGGGGCCAACCGGCTGGCCAGCAACTCCCTGATGGAATGCCTCGTGTTCGCCCGGCAGCTGCGGCGAATCGAGCTGGCACCCCAGACCCCTGGGATGGGCCAGGGCCATGAACACTGTCACCACCTCACCTCCAGTTCGGCTCTGGGGCCAGCAGATGGCGCTGAACTGGGCCTTGAGGCCCTGCGCAACCTCTGCTGGCGCGTGGCAGGGGTGGAACGGGACGGGGGGCAGCTGCGGCGCGGCCTGCGGGTGCTGCAGGAGCGGGGTGACCGGGCCTGGGCCGGAGGCCCCAGCCTCTGGACGGCTGGCCTGAGTCCTGGCGAACAGCTGGAGCTGGAACCCCAGGACGCCCAGCGCCTGCTCAATCAGCACGAACTCAACCAGCAGCTTGTGCTGGCGAGACTGCTGTTGGAGGCAGCCGCCTTCCGTCAGGAGAGCCGAGGCGGCCACTTTCGCCTGGATGCCCCGGCGAGCCAGCCGTTCTGGGCCCGCCACAGCCTTCAGCGCCGGGGCGAACCGATGGCCACGGCCCCGCTGGGGGACGCGTTCAAGGGCTCACAGGCCCCGAATAGTCGCTGAGCTTGGCGAGTTCCTTGAGGCTCTTGACCCCGGAGCTGAGGCTGCCCTTGATCTCCCAGCTGGGGAAGCCCTCGATCTTCTTCTGCTCGCAGAGCTCCCGCTGGCTGTTCTGACCATCCGGGGCGCACTCCACGATCGTGAGCTTCGCGGTGGCCTCCTTGCCGAACAGCTCCTTCTGCTCATGGCAGTGGGGGCACCACCAGGCCGAGTACATCACGGCGCCGCCGGAGCGCAGATGCTCCGCCAGAGCCAGGGTCTGGGGCGTGCTGGCTCTAACGACCGGAATCGGCACCCCTTTGGTGGCCAGGGCCGCCGGGCGGTTCACCGAAGCCGCCCATCCCAGAGAAATCAAGCCCACCACGAGCGCCAGGAGAATGCCGCGGAACAGCAGCTGGCCACGGTCCTCCCACTCGCCGCCCACCAGGCTGAGCAACAAGAGAGAGAGGCTCAGCAAGGCCGAGAGGATGCAGAACGGGCAGCAACTCTTGATCGCAACGACCATCACCCCGATCAGCACCGCACTGAATACGGTCATGCCGGTGCTGATCAGAAACAGGCCCCACCAACTGGCGTCGGTCAGCCTGGCCTTGGCCTCCCCCTTGATCACCAGGGGCAACACCGCCAGCAGCAGCACACTGGCGTAAGCCAGAAAACCAAACAGCGACAGGGGCTGTCCCAACACCGTGCCCCAGCCGCTGGAGAGCACCTGTTCGCAGCCATTGCAGCCGAACAGTCCCTCCTTGGCACAGGTCAGGCCCCCGAGGAGCCCCCATTTCTTGAGAGTGATCGCACCGGTGTCGATCGCGCCGATGGTGGCCAGCACGGCGATCAACACCCGAGCCCAACGGCGGCCCAGATCACCGCCGCGGCGGCGGCTGCCCAGACGGGTGTTCAGGCGGTTGGTGGTCAAGGGGAAGCGGCGTCGCTATGGCGATTGTTGCAGCAGCAGCCGAAGCGCCTCGACCCGGGCCGCCTCCACCGGCCGATGGACCAGGCCCTCCAGCTTGAGGGCGGTACCGGCGATGACCCCATCGCAGGCGGCCGCCAGCGTCGCCATCGTTTCCAGGCAGGCGCCGCTGCCGATCAGCACGGGCGCCCCGGACGCCGCCGATCTAGCCCGCCGCAGGTCGTCCAGGGAGGTGGGAAGACCCGTGCCGCTGCCTGAGACGATCACCCCGTCGGCCCCGCCGCGGGCCAGCACGTCGCGCACGGCCTCCTCGAGCATCAGCGGCGCCAGGGGGGCGCCGTGCTTGACCAGCACATCCGCCAGGATCCGAATCCCTTCGGCTCCGAGCAGGCGGCGGCGGCGCAGCAGTTCAGCGGCGGGCCCCTGCAGCAGTCCCTGGTCGGTGACGGTGGCACCGGTCAGCACGTTCACCCGGATGAAGCGAGCGCCGCTGGCCTGGGCGATGGCAAGGGCTGCCAGGGCATCGTTGCGGAGCACGTTGAGACCCACCGGCAGCGGGATCGCCGCCACAACGGCGGTGGCGATCCGGGCCATCGAGGCCACCGTTTCCGGTGGCACCCGCTCCCCCCAAAACGGCGCATCGCCAAAATTCTCCACGATCAGGCCATCGGCCCCGCCTTCGACATAGGCCCGGGCGTCGGCCAGGGCGGCCGCCTGCACCGCCTCCAGATCCCCCGCCCAGAGTGGAGCCCCCGGCAAGGGTTGCAGATGCACGACCCCGATCAGCGGGCAGGGCATGGGGAACAGCACACGCCAGGGGGCATCCATCTCACAACTCGTCACCTTTCGTCCCATAGGGTGAACGATCAGCCCGCCGTGCCATGACCGCAGCCCCCGGCAAGCCCGCCACCCTCCGCCGACCGACGGTGGCCTTCGCCCACCTGGGCTGTGAAAAGAACCGTGTGGACACCGAACACATGCTCGGCCTGCTGGCCGAAGCCGGTTACGGCGTCAGCGCCGACGAAACCGACGCCGCCGTGGTGGTGGTCAACACCTGCAGCTTCATCCAGGACGCCCGGGAGGAATCGGTGCGCACGCTGGTGGAGCTGGCGGAACAGGGCAAACAACTGATCATTGCCGGCTGCCTGGCCCAGCACTTCCAGGAAGAGCTGCTGGAATCTCTTCCGGAGGCCCGGGCGATCGTGGGCACCGGCGACTACCAGCACATCGTGAGCGTGCTGGAACGGGTGGAGGCTGGTGAGCGCGTGAACCAGGTGAGCGCGGTGCCCACCTTCGTGGCCGACGAACACCTGCCCCGCTACCGCACCACCAGCGAAGCGGTGGCCTACCTGAAGGTGGCCGAAGGCTGCGACTACCGCTGTGCCTTCTGCATCATTCCCAAACTGCGAGGCGACCAGCGCTCGCGGCCGATCGAATCGATCCTGGCCGAAGCCCAGCAACTGGCGGCCCAGGGCGTGAAGGAACTGATCCTGATCAGCCAGATCACCACCAATTACGGCCTCGACCTCTTCGGCAAGGCCCGGCTGGCGGAGCTGCTGCGGGCGCTCGCCGTGGTGGAGATCCCCTGGATCCGTGTCCACTACGCCTACCCCACGGGCCTCACCAGCGAAGTGCTGGCGGCCTACCGGGAGGTGCCCAACGTGCTCCCGTATCTGGATCTGCCCCTTCAGCACAGCCACCCCGACGTGCTTCGGGCCATGAACCGCCCCTGGCAGGAGGGGGTGACCGGAGGCCTGTTGAAGCGCATCCGCGAGCAACTGCCTGATGCCGTGCTGCGTACCACCTTCATCGTCGGGTTCCCGGGGGAAACGGAGGAGCAGTTCGAGCACCTGCTCGCTTTCGTGGCCGAGCAACGCTTCGACCATGTCGGGGTGTTCACCTTCTCGCCGGAGGACGGCACCGCCGCGGCCGACCTCCCCGATCCGGTGCCGCCTGAGCTGGCCCAGGAGCGCAAAGACCGGCTGATGGCCCTGCAGCAACCCATTTCCGCCGAACGCAACGCGGCCTGGGTGGGCCGGATCGTCGACGTGCTGATCGAGCAGGAGAACCCCTCCAGCGGCGCCATGCTGGGCCGCTGTGGCCGCTTTGCCCCCGATGTGGACGGAGAGGTGCACGTGCTGCCGGGCGAGGGGGGGCTCTGTGCCGCCCCGGGCACGATGGTTCCCGTGCTGATCACGGGCTCGGGCCCCTACGACCTGCAGGGGGTGGTGGTCGGGGCAACGGCGATGGTGAAGGAGGCGCTTGCCGCCCACCGGGGTGGGGCTTGAGCCGTCTGTTCAGCTGGATCGTCCGACATCAACGCACCACCTTTCTGATCGCTTCGGGACTGTCCACCGCGGGCTCGTTCGCCGGCATCACGGCCAAGGGCTGGATCCTGATGAACGGGAGCCACAACCCGCTGATGCTGGCTCTCCACTTCAGTGCCCTCGCCCTGCCCACGCTGCTGGTCAGTGGCGTGGCCGGAGTCTGGACCGACCGCCTCGGCTGCGAAACCATTCTGATCCGCTCCCAGTGGGGCTTGGTGTGCGGTGCCTCCCTGGGGGCCGTGGCGATCCCGCTGCTCCAGGGTGGCCCCCAGGTGGGCCTGCTGCTGCTGAGCACCTTCATCGTCGGGCTGGCCAGCTCCTTTGAGCTGACGGCACGGAACAAGTACTGCGCTCTGCTGGTGGATGAACCGGCCCAGCTGCCCGCGTACCTGACCAGTTTTTCGGTGGTCTTCAACGTCGGCAAGCTGGTGGGGCCACCCCTCGGAGGCTGGTTGCTCGCCTTGACCGGGCCCACGTCGGCCCTCGCCATCGACGCCGCCAGCTACCTGCTGCCGATCGCCACGGTGGTCTGGTTGCTCCACCCCCACCGCGACCGCGAGCAGCGCAGCGAGGCCGGAAGCCGCGGATCCCTGGGCAGCGCCTGGAGAGACTGCGGCGGGGGCCTTCGCCATGTGCTGATGTTCACCGGGGTGGCCTGCCTGGTGGGCTTCTTCCACCCCGGACTGGCCCCACTGATGGCCGCCCAGCTGGTGGGCCCCAGCCCCCAGGACCTGGGGATGTTCACCAGCGTGATCGCCGTGGGGAGCATTGGTGGTGGTGTGGTGCTGCAGCGCAACAGTGCCCGGCTCAGCCGGCGGCCCGGCCTGTTGCTGGGGGTCTGCACCCTGGTGACGGCCCTGGCTCAACTGGGTATGGCCCTGGCGCTCAATCAGACCTTCAGCCTTGCCATGGCCCTGGTGATCGGCGCGGGTACGGCGGGATTGCTGGCGGGAAGCAACCTGATCACCCAGGTGTCCGCCCCGGTGATGCTGCGGGGCCGAATGGCGGGGCTTGGGCAGATTGCCTTTCTGGGAGGCGGGGGTCTGAGCGGTCTGCTGGCGGCAAGCCTCAGCCTCAGCATCGGCCTGCGAGCCACCTTCGCCCTGCTGGGAAGCCTCGGTGTGGTTCTGGGACTGTGGGAACTGGCTCGAAACGGCCGCAGGCGTCTGCTGCCGGCCGTCTGAGCGCACCGGGCGTCGCAACGGCGCCACGCACAAACTCAGATCAGGCGGATGCCGCGCAGCACACCGGAGACCACCGCAGCGGTAGCCAGGCCACCGACGACGAGCACGAGGTAAAGGGCCACACCCATGGTGATCAGAGCAACACAACCCTGCCATTACAGCAGAACCAAGCCGCGGTCAGGGCGAGACCACCTAGGGTGGTTCAACGACACCTTGGCTGACGCCACGCCCGGATACGGCCAGCCGTCGTCATTTGAATTCACCACCCCGCCAGGACGGAATGCGCGCCCTGTTCATCTACCCGGAATTCCCCAAGACGTTCTGGAGCTACGAGAAGATCCTCGAGCTGGTGAACCGCAAGGTTCTCTTGCCTCCGCTCGGGCTTGTCACGGTGGCGGCCCTGCTGCCCCAGAGCTGGGAGATGAAGCTCGCCGATCGCAACGTCAGGGAGGTGACCGAGGAGGAGTGGAACTGGGCCGAACTGGTGATCATCTCCGGGATGATCGTTCAGAAGGAAGACATGCAACGGCAGATCTCCAAGGCCAAGCAGCGCGGTCTGCCGGTGGCCGTCGGAGGCCCCTTTGCCAGCTCCACCCCCGATGCCCCTGAAATCGATCTAGCCGACTTCAAGGTGCTGGACGAAGGCGAGATCACCTTGCCGATGTTCATCGAAGCCATTGAACGCGGCGATACCGGTGGGCGCTTCAGCTCCAACGGAGAGAAGCCTGATGTCACCGGAACCCCGGTGCCGCGCTTTGATCTGCTCGAACTCGATGCCTACGACTCGATGTCCGTGCAGTTCTCCCGGGGCTGCCCGTTCCAATGCGAGTTCTGCGACATCATCGTTCTCTACGGCCGCAAACCACGCACCAAGGCGCCAGAGCAGTTGGTCGCCGAACTGCAGGCTCTCTATGACCTCGGCTGGAGACGTTCGATCTTCCTCGTCGACGACAATTTCATCGGCAACAAGCGGAACGCCAAACTGCTTCTGCCAGCGATCAAGCAATGGCAGATCGAACACCACTACCCGTTCAGCTTCGCCACCGAAGCCTCGGTGGATCTCGCCTCCGACGACGAAATGATGCAGATGATGGCGGAAGCCCGCTTCGACAGCGTCTTCCTCGGAATCGAGACACCCGATGAGGCCAGCCTCTCATTGACCGGAAAACACCAGAACACCCGCAGTTCCCTTGAGGAGTCGGTGGACCGGATCACGTCCTACGGCATCCGTGTGATGGCGGGCTTCATCATCGGTTTCGACGGCGAGAAGAGCGGAGCAGGGGATCGGATCGTGACCTTCGTGAGCCGCACCGGAATCCCCGCCGCGATGATGGGCATGCTTCAGGCCCTGCCGAACACCGGTCTCTGGCACCGCCTTGAAAAAGAAGGCCGCCTCATCGAGGAGAAGGCCGATGCCAAGGGCGTGAATCAGACCAACCTGCTCAATTTCGTGCCCACCCGGCCGATCCGTGACATCGCCAACGAATACGTCGATGCCTTCTGCAGGCTCTACGAGCCCAACGCCTACATCGATCGGGTCACGCACTATTACATGAAAATGGGCAGACCTCGCTGGCAGCAGTTCGTACCGAAGGCCGCCTTCGGAAAGGCCACCCTTCCCACCTGGACCGACGTTCGCGCCCTCTCCATCGTGATCTGGCGACAGGGGATCAAGCGCGACACCCGCGGCCGCTTCTGGCGTGCCCTGGCCACGATCGCCCGCAGGAATCCCGACAACCTGGAACAGTTCCTGGTCACCCTTGCTCACAACGAGCACTTCCAGGAGTACCGCGGGGTGGTGACCCGGGAGATCCAGCAACAGCTGGCCTCCCTGCCCCCTGAGCCCCCGGAGAGCGCCCGCCAGCCCAGCAGGGAACTCCAGCCGGCCTAGTTCAGTTTGTCAGTCCTGCACGTAGGGGACTCCCTCGTCCAGACATCGCTCCGCGCGGGCCAGCTCGCGGCCGAGATAGAGGGCATGGTCGAGCCGGCTCAGGGGCGGTGGCCCCTCCGTTTCGGTGAGGGCGATGCCGAGTTCCTTGGCGGAGCGGCCCCGGTAAATCCCCAGTGGCTCGCGCGGCCCTGACCCGCGACAGGCGATCACTTCCCCGGTTTCAAGGTCGATGGCCAATCCCTGGTCGTTGATGGCGTTGCCGAAGTGCTCCGCCACCAACTCCCCCGACTCCATGTCCACGCGAATCACGAAATACCCTGCGGGATCGAGGGCAATGAACCGCTTCGACAACCCATCATCGAGTCGCTGGCGGTCGGACGGGGTGAAGCTGGCCATCGCCCGATGCTAAGCAGGAGCCTCCAGGGGCACCTCCCTGCGACTGAAGGGAAGTTCGGCGTTGACCGCCTCGATCTCCTCGAGCTGGGCCGCATTGGCGTCGGGCAGCCAGCGGCGGATGATCGATCCGAAGCGCGGATCACTCCAGTGGTGCAGGCTCACCTGACTCTGGGCCAGGAACCCCCGCCTGCGCTTGTGGCTGCCACCGGCTCCGGGATCGAAGCGGCGCAGACCCCTCTCGATCGCCCAGGCGATCGGGGCGTAGTAGCAAACCTCGAAATGCAGGTTCTCCAGCTCCAGGTCGCTGCCCCAGTACCGCCCCCAGAGGTCGTCATCGGTGAACACGCACAACGACATGGCCAGCGGTTGGCTGGGGTCGCCGTGGTGGGCGCTGAACAGCACCAGATTGTTACTCAGATGCCGATGGGCATAGGTGAAGAAGGCCTCACTGAGGTATTTGCTGCCCCAGGCGCCCCAACGGCTGCAGTGAGCTGCGTAGAAGCGGTGCATGCGCAGCAGGGCAGCCTCCGTGATCGCTTCCCCCACCAAGGGTGTGACGCTGATGCCGGCCTCGCTGACGGAGCGCCTTTCGCGCTTGATGTTGCGGCGCTGGTTGGCGTTGAAGCCACTCAGGTAGTCGTCGAAGCTCTTGAAGCCGGTGTTGGTCCATTCACTGCGCTGGTTCAGCCAATGAGCCCAGCCAGAGGCCTCCGCAATCGGTAGCCAATCGGGATCCACCGAGAGCAGGTTGCAGCTGAGCACACCGTTCTGACGGCAGAACTCCTCGATCAGTCGAAACATCAACGTCGTGATCGCCAGCTGATCTTCCCCAGGGACGATGTGAAAGCGGTAGCCCTGGATGGGGCTCACCGGGCTCATGCCCAGCAGCTTCGGGTAGTAGCGCAACCCCAACTGGCCCGCCAGCTGGGCGAACGACTGATCGAAGACGAATTCGCCGTAGCTATGGCCCTTGAGGTAGAGCGGTGCGACGGCGATCAGCACCTCGCCGCGCCAGATTCCCAGGTGCAGCGGCTGCCAGCCCTCACTGGCCACGATGCTGCCGGAAGCCTCCAAGCCCTGGAGCCAGTTCCAGGAGTAGAAGGGAAGGCCTGAGGCTTCGACGAGCGCCTGCCATGGCCCCTGGTGAAACTCCGCCATGGACCGGTGCCAACGGGCCTGCAGCTCAGCCATCGAAGGGCATGGCGATCGGGCGCTGCCTGTGGGGGACAACGCTAGCCAGTGGGCTTGTCCTGTTGAGCCTGGCACTGACGCCGCCCGCCCAGGCCAGCTTGCTGCGACCCCTGCTCATGCTGCTGAGGCCCCAGCTGGAGCAACGACTCACCCTGCTCTGCCTGCGTTCCCTCTCGGGCGGACAGCCGAGCCTGGAGCAGAGCCTGCAGCGGCCTTGCCAGCAACTGGCCGGCCCCGCCAGCGCCTGCCTGATCAACGAAACCGATGCCAGCGGCCGCAGCTTGGGGGTGATCAGTGAGCTGATCGCCGGCCGGATCGGCAACGACAGCGACGTGGTGATCAAGCGCTGCGTGGCCAAGCTGTTGAACCTCCCCCCCGAGACCCTGCAGGAGGTGCCTCTCAAGGATCTTCAGCGCCGCTTCGGCCTGCCGGGCCCTCTCCCGGGGGGAGTGGAAACGCCCCAGCGGGGGGAGGCGGGCCTGGCGCCTCCTTCCTAGCTCGCCTTCGTCGTAGACGCCTCGGCTGCTGAGCTCGGTGCAGCGGAGCCTTGCTCCTGCCGCCGCCTGTAGCGCAGCAGCAGTTCCCCCTCGCCCAGGGGCCGGTGCTCCCGCAGATCCCAAGCGCCGGGCGGCAGCGCCGCTCCCAACGGCAACCAGCTGCGCTCACCGCCCAGCAGCATCGGGCAGAGCGTGAGCTGCAGTTCATCCACCAAACCCGCTTCAAGCAGACTGGCCACCAGCTGGGCACCCCCCAACAGCACCAGTCGGTTGAGGCCAAGGGCCCCCAGCTGCTCAAGAAGAGCGGGCCATGGGCCCAGCACCAACCTGCGCTCAAACCCGGTTGAGTGAACGTCCGAAGGGGCGAGCAGCCAACGCTCCAGGGGCTGACCAAAGAAGGGCAACGAGGGATCGATGGCGCCGCTGCGGCTCACCACCAAGGCAATGGGCTGAGCGCCCCGGCCTGCGCCGCGGCGCTCCTCCAGCAGCTCCGGGCGACGGATCAGGCAGGTACTGCCGTGCACGCGCACGGTCTGGGCGCCGATCAGGGCCCCATCGGCCCAGGTCAGGGCCTGCTCCAGAGCAATCCGATCGCCCGCACCACCCAACTGGGCAGGGCCCCCTGCGGAGGGGGCGAGACGGCCATCGATGCTGACGGCCAGCACAAGCCTGAGCTCACTGAGACGGCCTGAGCTCACTCAAACAGCCGCCAGGACCTCGAGGGCGTGGGGGCGCATCTCCAGTTGAGGGGTTTCGGCGAACACCTCGGCGGCGTTGTTGGGGCTCTCCTGAAGCCGCACCTTGTGCAAGCGGGCGCCGGTGGCGGCGATCGGAGCAGCTAGCAGATCAACGATATGCAGGGCGATGTTCTCCGCCGTGGGAACACAGGTGGCGAAGTGCTCCACGTCTTTGTTGAGGAAGGTGTGATCGAACGGTTCGACCACCAGCTCCTGCACGATCCCCTGAAGCTCGGCCAGATCACAGACCATGCCGGTGCGGGGATCAATCGCCCCGCGCACCGTGACATCAAGGAGGTAGTTGTGACCGTGGCCGTGGGGCCTGGCGCACTTGCCGTAGATGGTGTCGTTCTCGGCCGCCGAAAGCTCAGGACGGGCCAGGCGATGGGCGGCGGCGAAGTGGGTGCGGATCGAAAGGAAGGCTTCCATGGGGTTGCCGAGCACGTCGGCCCAGAGGGTGGGTTGTTCGTAGAGCCGCAGGCCCATCAGCGGCAGATGGGGGGCAAGCCGGCTCCAGATCGCCTGGGCCAGGGCCTCGGTGGTGGGCAGGCGCCCTCCAGGGGTAGCCAGGTCGAACTCCGGCCAGGCCTCATTGAGGAAGCGGAAATCGAGCGGATCGGTCACCTCCCGGCGGATGGCGTGCTTGACATCCGAGAGGTTGAGCACCATGCCGTCGGCGTCGAGCGCCCCCCCCATGGCCACCACCAACTCGTAGTTGTGGCCGTGGCCCGGGGCCAGGGCACAGCGGCCGAAGCGGGCCTGGTTTTCCGCAGCGCTCAGCTCCGGCAACCAGTACAGGTGACTGGCGCTGAAGGTGGCGCGGCGGGTGATCACACAGCCCCTACCTTCGCCATGGGCGGCCACTGCCGTCATCACAAGCCAGGAGGTGAGGCAACATCCTAGGCAGGATGACCCTTGCCATGGCCGAATCCAGCCACCCTGACCCCGCCGCGCTGCGCCATCGGCTTCAGGGTCTGAACCTCTATCTGGTGGGAATGATGGGCACCGGCAAGAGCGCCGTCGGCGGCCCTCTGGCGAAGGCCCTTGGCTACCGCTTTCTCGATGCCGACACCACCCTTGAGCAGGTGGCCGGCTGCCCGATCCCGGAGCTGTTCGAGCGCGATGGAGAGACGGGCTTTCGGGAGCTGGAGAGCGCCGTGCTCAACCGCATCGCCGGCTGGCATTCCCTGGTGGTGGCCACCGGCGGCGGCGTGGTGACCCGTCCGAGCAACTGGGGGGAGTTGCACCAGGGCGTGGTGGTCTGGCTGGATGCCCCAGCCGAGCTGCTGCTCGGGCGGCTGAGGGCCGATCCCAGCCCCCGGCCCCTTCTGGCGGGGCCCGAGCCCGAACGGCGCCTGACGGAGCTTCTGGAAGCGCGGCGGCCCCTCTACGCCCAGGCGGATCTGCACATCGTCCAGGCGGGCGGCCCGCCTGAGGCGGTGGCCCAGCAGGTGCTGGAGGCCCTGCCGGCGGTGCTCAAAGAGCGGCCCGTGGCACCAGCTCCCTAGGTGCCAGGCGGCTCCAGGCGCACCGCGAACCACTGCACGGCGCGGCCGGGCTCCAGTTCCAGCTCGCAGGCCGTGTCCATCAGACGCCCAGCCCGCAATGAATCCGTGCTCAGGTCGGCCAGGTCGGTCGGTACGGCGCTCAGGGAGGCCAGCTGAGCAGCGAGCCAGCTGAGGGTGTCGGCGGCCGTGAGGATCCGTTCTTCGCTCCCCGGCTCCAGCACCACGTAGTGGTCAAGTTCCCGCAGCAGTGGATCGGACATGGGGAGGGTTCAGCTCCGGCCCAACTGGGTGTAGAGCCGATCTCGCCAGTCAAACAACGGCGCCAGCAGAGGCGAATCGGCCAGGCCAGGAACGCCGCGGCAAGCCAGGGTGGCCCCGGCCGTGGCGGGGAACTTGACCAGGGAGAGCTGGGCGGCCACCGCCAGATCGGCCAGGGAGAGCCGCGCTCCGACCAGATGGCCCTCGCCCGCCACCAGCACCGCCAACTGCTCGAGGCTCGCCACCAGCTGCTGATCCTGGGAGCGACCCACCATCTGACCCACACCGGCCAGCAGATCACCCGGAAAAGCCCCCACCAGGGAGCGCAGGGCTCCTGGGGTGGAATCAGGCAGCAGGGCGGTGCGCAGGGCCGGATCAGCCACGGCGGCCCGCAACAGAGCGAGGCGAACGCCGGTCGCCAGGGCGGTGTCGGCCCAGTCTTCGAGGAGCAACACCTGGGCCCGTTCGCGGGAATGCTCGGAATCGTCCGCAGGCAGCAGGGAGGGCTCAGGAACGGTGCGCTCCAGATGGAGGCAGATCGCCGTCGAATCAGCGATCACCTCACCGCCGTCCACCAGCACCGGCACCTGCTTCTGGCCCGAGAGGCGGAACAGCTCGAACTGACCAAGGCCCGGGGTCACCTCCACAACCGTGTAGTTGACGCCTTTGGCCGCAAGAACCAGGCGCACCTTCTCGCAGAAGGCGGAGTGCTTGAACTGATGGAGCTCCGGCATCGCCAGGGTGGGCCTCTGGGCGGCAGAGTAGCCAGCAGCTCCGCGTCACCGCGCTCGCCCCGGCCATGAAGGACTTTTTCATCAACGTGACGCGCTATCCGCGTTACCTGGTGGCCCTGGGGCTGGGGGTGCTCAATTCAGTGCTCGAGCCCCTGCTGGCCCGTGCCCGTAATCCCGTCACCGCCGTCGCCTTGGTCGGCGCCCTGGTCAGCGCCCTGGTGAGCCTGGTCCTGGTGCTGCGTGCCATGGTGAATCCGGCAGCACCGCTGGCATAGCCATGGCAATGAGCCGCAGGGTGGAGCGGGTGGCCGCCTCGATTCGCCGCGAGATCAGCGAGCTGCTGATCACCGGCATCAAGGACGAACGCGTGGGGCTGGGGATGGTCAGCGTCACCGCGGTGGAGGTGGCGGGCGACCTGCAGCACTGCAAGGTCTTCGTGAGCATCTTCGGCAGCGAGGAGGACCGCGCCCAGGCCCTGGCCGGCCTGCGTGCGGCGGCCCCCTACGTGAAAGGCGAGCTGAGCCGGCGCCTCAGCATGCGCCGCACCCCCGAGGTGGCCTTCCAGCTCGATCGCAGCCTCGAGAAGGGCACGGCCGTGCTGGGGCTTCTCAACCAGCTCGGGCGCCAGCGAGAGGAGAAAGGGGATGTCCCTCCCGGCACGGATGATTTCGACGTCTGACTGGCGCAATCTCTCCCTGTCTCAGCAGGTGGCCAGCCTCCTGGTGGTGCGCTGCAGCGGTCATCTGGGCGATGGCCAGCGCCGCTACCCCCGCTGGGAACTGCCCAACACCGAGTTGAGGCGGTTGCTGGGAGAGGGAGTGGGTGGGGTGATCCTTCTGGGCGGCAGCGCCTCCGAGCTGCGCCTGCGCACCGACCAGCTGCAGAGCTGGGCGGGCCAGTCCCTGCTGCTTTGCGCCGATGTGGAAGAAGGGGTCGGCCAACGTTTCGAGGGGGCCAGCTGGCTGGTCCCCCCCCTGGCCCTCGGCCGGCTCCACGCCAGCGATCCGACCCGGGCCATCGCCCTGGCCAGGGCCTACGGCCACTGCACCGGTCGCCAGGCCCGGCTGCTGGGCCTGAACTGGGTCCTGGCGCCGGTCTGCGATGTCAACAACAATCCGGCCAACCCGGTGATCAATGTGCGGGCCTGGGGGGAGGATCCCGTCACGGCAGGGCAGCTGGCAACCGCCTTCATTGCCGGTGCCCAGGCTGAAGGGGTGCTGGCCTGCGCCAAGCATTTCCCCGGCCACGGCGACACCGACACCGACTCCCACCTGGAGCTGCCACGACTGCCCCACCACCGTGAACGGCTGGAGAGGGTGGAGCTGCCCCCGTTTCGTGCCGCCATCGAAGCAGGCGTGGCCACGGTGATGACCGCCCACCTGCTCCTTCCGGAGCTGGATCCGGGCCGCCCCGCCACCCTCTCACCGCTGGTGCTGGACCAGCTGCTGCGCAAGGAGCTCGGCTTCGGCGGGCTGGTGGTCACCGATGCCCTGGTGATGGAAGCGATCGCCGCTCGCTGGGGCGCCGGGGAAGCGGCGGTGCTGGCCTTCGAAGCCGGGGCCGATCTGCTGCTGATGCCCGCCGATGCAGGCGCCGCGATCAACGCCCTGCTGGAGGCGCTCGCGAGCGGACGGATCAGCCGAGGGCGGCTGGAACTGAGCCTGGGACGGCGCGAACGGGCCCTCGCTGCCGTGGCCTCACCGCCAACCGAACCGGCCGCCTTTGAGACTCTCGAAGGAATCGAATCCTCCGCGGAGCTCGCCCTGGCCAGGGAGCTGGTGGCCGTCAGCCTGCAGAGCCAGGGCCGCCCGGGACTTCCACCAGGTCCTGGCCTGAACCTGATCCGGGTGGACAGCGTCCTTGCCAATCCCTTCCTGCCCTTGATGGCACCGGCCCTGCAGCGTCCGGCCCAGCGCGGCTACGGGGCCTGCCTGATCGATGGCCGCAGCCCAAGCCCTTGGAGCGGCGAGGCGGCAACCCCCCTTTGCCTTGATCGCCTGCCACCTGGTCCTGTGCTGCTGCAGCTGTTCGTGCGGGGCAACCCATTCCGCGGCAGCGCCGGCGGCGAGGAACCCTGGCCTGCGGTGGTTGGCCAGCTCCTGGCCGCCGGCAGATTGGTGGCGCTGGCCGTTTACGGCAGCCCCTACCTGTGGAAAGCATTGCAACCGCTGCTGCCAGATAGCCTCCCGGCCGCTTACTCCCCTGGACAGATGCCCCTGGCCCAGGCCAGGCTTCTGCATGGCTTGGGCCTGGCTGACGGCAGCCTTGAAGGCGGATTCACCGACTGAGCCATGACAGCACTTCTGGCCTGGCGGATCGCTGCCCTCCCTGCCTTGATCGCCTTAGGCCTCACGGCCCCGCAGATCCGGGCCGTTCCGGTTGCAAACGATGGGCCGGCCGGAGAGCAGCGCTGCCAACGGCTGAACCGCTTCGGCCAGCCAGACATCACACCGGCGGCGATTGACTGGCTGGAGAGTTGTCTGGTCGGTCTTCCCTCAACCAAACGTGCCAATTCAACGGAACAAGGCTATACAGAAGACCGCCTGAAACTCCACAACAACATCATCAAAAAAGCAAGATCAGGGAAACCATGCATCACCACCGGTCGGCCCATCGCCATCCTCACCGGAGGCCCGCCGGGCGCTGGCAAAACCACCTGGCTGAAGCGACACATCCCCAGCCTGGTGCTCCAGAGCAGCTACAGGATCGATGCGGACGAAGTCCGTGAAAACTTGCCGGAGTATCAGGGCTGGAATGCCAGTGCCACCCAGGATGAGGTGCGTGACATCGTCGACCAGCAGCTTGAGGCCATCGCCAAACCCTGCCAACTCAATGTGATCTATGACGGAACCATGGCCAGGGCCGATCGCTACCTGACGCTGATTCCAACGCTCAAGGGCATGGGCTACAGAGTGTTCCTTGTCCAGGTGGTGATTCCCGAGGCGATCAGCCAACGGAGGGTTCTAGATCGCTACCAGGCCACCGGCCGCTTTGTGCCGCGCTCGATCGTGAAGGCCTTCTATGGCCAAGGCGCAGCTGTCTTCCGGCAGCTGGCACCTTCAGCGAACGGCTCGATCCAGGTGGATGGACTCACCGGCAGGATCCTGCGAAGCCAGGGAGATCCACTCCCAAGGATGAAACCTTCGCCCAAGGCGGCCCCTTCTGCAGATCGCAACGACCCAAACCGATCGAACGCACCACGGGTAGATCCACTCTGAACCCATCATCCGAGAATCGAGTGCCTCAGCCGAAGCTTTCCGAGCCAAGCCTCCAGGTGCCCCGGAAGATGTCCTTCGGCGCGATCCTGCTGGCCGGCTATGTGCTTGTTTCAGGGCTTCGCAGCACGGTGCTGAAGGGACTGCAGCTCTACGGCAGCGCCAATCCCATCGGTGGTGAGAATCCGATCAGCTTCTGCAATGTCTTTTTTCTCTCCCAGTCCCTGGTGGGAATCGCCCTGGTGCGCGCTGAACCTCGGGTGGTCTGGAATGAGATCCGCACCCTCCCTCCTGCCGCAGCCAGAGCCATCGCCGCCGATTCCTTCCTGGGTTGCTTCCTGGCCCCAGTGGCGTTCTATCTCTCCCTCGATCGCCTGTCCGTGATCACCCAGACCCTGCTGTTCTCTCTGACCTTGCCCGCTTCCGCTTTGCTGGCGCTGGTCTGGCTAAAGGAGAAACTGCCACACCGCTTTTGGCTCAGCCTCGTCCTGATTCTGGGCGGCTTGCTGGCCGGCAGGATCCTGGGATCGCCGGGTGGCGGGATGGAAATGAGTGATTGGAAGGGAGTGTCCTGGGCCCTGGTGTCTGTCCTGGCCACGGCCCTGCGCAACTGCATCCGGCGCAAGACCGCGAGCTACGGGCTTTCGCGGGGCCTGACCGTGGGGGTCACCAACCTGGCTGGAGCGATTGTGTTCCTGTTCATCGCCTTGCGTCTCTACGGACCGCACCACTTCATGCTGCTGGAAGCCTGGTGGGTGTTCTGGGTGATCGTGGTCTATGGAATCACCCTGTCCCTCGGCACCGAAGTGCTGCGGCAGATCTGTGGGCGGTTGTTCGCCGTCACGCCCCTTGCCCTGGGTGGCAGTGCCAGCATCATCGTGAGCGTGGTGAGTGCGGCGGCCTTTCTTGGCGAGCCGTTCAACGTCATCACTGCCTTGAGCCTGGGCCTGATCATGGCGGGGGTCACCCAGCGCTTCATTTACCCCCGGGCCCAATCCAGCTGAAGGGGAACCCATCACACCCTCTTTAAGCTACGCCGATGCTCCCCACATAGCGATGCTCAGCCTCTCGATGATCGTGCGCGACGAGGCCGAGCGCCTTGGCGCCTGTCTGGAGGCGGTCAAGGGCTTTGTCGATGAGATGGTGATCATCGACACCGGCTCCCAGGACAGCACGGTGGCCATCGCCCACGCCTATGGCGCCGTGGTGCATCAACTTCCCTGGCCCGGGGATTTCGCGCCCGCCCGCAACCAGGCCCTCGAGCGTGTGAGCGGCGACTGGGTGCTGGTGCTCGATGCCGATGAGCTGCTGCGGCCCGAAGCCCGGGCGCCATTGCGGGCCCTGATGGCCCAGCCCAACGTGCTGCTGATCAACCTGCTGCGCCACGAGCTGGGGTCGCAGCAGTCGCCCTATTCCAGCGTCAGTCGCCTGTTCCGGCGCCATCCGGCGATCCGCTGGAGCCGGGCCTACCACGCCATGGTCGACGACAGCGTCGCCGAACTGCTGTCCGCCGAGCCCCACTGGCGGCTGGCGGATTGCCCCGAACCAGCCCTGCTGCACTCGGGCTACCGGAGCGAACGGCTCGCCAGTGGCGACAAGGCCGCTCGCCTGCGCGAGGCGATGGAGCGGGAGTTGCTTGAGCGCCCGGGTGAGCCCTACGTCTGCGCCAAGCTTGGTGGCCTGGAGATCAGCACAGGCAACCGCAGCCGGGGGCTGGAACTGCTGGAACAGGGACTGGAGCATTGCCCCCCAGGAGCCCACCCGGAACGCTACGAACTGCTGCTGCACCTGGCGATGGCCCGCAGCGAGGCTGATCCCGTCGCCGCCGAAGCCCTCTACCGGCAGGCCCTGGAGCAGCCCCTCAACCCCCGCCTCACCCTGGCGGCCAGGCTGAACCTGGCGGCGCTGTTGCTTCAGCTGCGTCGCCCCGAGGAGGCGGAGCGCCTCACTGACATGGCCACGGCGGTGGCCCCCGAGGTGGCCCTGGGCTGGTACAACCTCGGGCTGATCCGGCGGCGCCAGGGGAACATCGCCGGCGCGTTGAGCGCCTACGGACGTGCGCTGGAGCTGGCTCCTGACTACGCCGAAGCCCAGCAGAACCTGGCGGTGGCCCAGCTGCTGGGGGGCAACATCGATGCGGCCCGAGCCAGCTTCCGCCGGGCGATCGCCCTGCTGGAGCAGCAGGGACGGGCCGAGGAAGCAGGGACATTGCGCGAGCAGGCGGGCGCCATGGTCAAGCTGGAGGCCTGAGCGTGGACACTCCCGACCATCGCTCGGGCTGGAAACTCACCGCCACGGCCCTCGCTGGGCGGCGCATCGCCGTGACCCGGGCCGAACGGCAACTGGGGGAAGCCCGGCGGCTGTTCGAGGCGGCCGGGGCCGAGGTGCTGGATCTGCCTGCCCTGGTGATCGGCCCACCCGATGAATGGGGCCCACTGGATGATGCCCTGGCTGATTGGGAGAGCTTCCACTGGCTGATCCTCTCCAGCACCAATGGCGTGGAGGCGGTGCAGGCACGGCTGGAGCGCCGTGGCCAGGCCCTCGCCCACCGCCCACGCAGCCTCAAGATCGCGGCAGTGGGCCGCAAGACGGCGGCCCGACTTGAAGAGTTGGGGGCAGTGGCGGACTTCGTGCCCCCGGAGTTCGTGGCCGACAGCCTGCTGGAGAACTTCCCGGTTTCAGGCTGGGGCCTGAGGCTGCTGTTACCCCGGGTGCAGAGCGGTGGACGCACCGTGCTGGCGGAGTCCTTCGCGGCGGCAGGCGCCCGGGTGGTGGAGGTGGCCGCCTACGAGTCGCGCTGCCCCGCGGGCCTGCCGACGGCGACACTGGCGGCCCTGGAGCGGGGCCTGGTGGATGCGATCACATTCAGCAGCGGCAAGACGGTGCGCCACACCTGCCTGATGCTTGAGCAGGCCTTCGGGTCAGGCTGGAAAGCACGGCTCGACCCGTTGGCCCTGGTCTCGATCGGCCCCCAGACCAGCAATGTGTGCAGAAACCTGCTGGGGCGACTGGATGCCGAAGCCACCCCCCACGATCTCGCAGGCCTCGTGGAGGCCTGCGCGCTGGCCCTCAGAGGGTCAGATTGACCCGATCGGTGCCCTGGCGGAGGCTGAGGCGACCATTGTTGACATCAATCGAGGTCACGATCCAGCCAGGTGGGAGCAGCGGCGCGAGACCGGCACCAGGGCAGAAGCCCCTAGCCCCGACGCAGACGGGGCCCGTCTGACCGGAGACCTGCACCAGGGCCTGGGCCGTGCCTCGGGAGCTGACCACTCCGGTGAAACTGAAACCGGCCGGCAACTGGGCCGCGGGCTTGGCCCTTGGAATGGGCCGGCCATTGGCATCGGTGGCGCTTGAGGCCGCCGAGGCCACTGGAGCAAAAGGATCCAGACGACCCTGACCAATCCCGCCAACGACTTCAGCGGGGGTGGGCAACGGGGTCAGGCCCGCCACAGGCGCGAGCGCTGCCGTGGGCTCTGGGGTCGGGGGCTTGGGGACCACCACAGGCGGTGGCGTGACGGCCGTGGGAGGTGCAGGTGGCGCCCCGCAGGCCGTGAGGGCCAGCAAGGGCAAGGCAGCGAGCAGCCTCCGCGCCGCATCCGGGAGGCCTGGGATCCCCAGAGCTGGTCCCGGAAAGAAATTGTGCTCAGCTTTGGCCATAGCCGCTCTGCACCAGGTCACGAAAACGATCCAGATTGGCCTGGAGTTCCTTGGTGACGATCCCACCAAGAATGCTGGGTTCCATCAGCGGTGCCACAACTCCGGGCAATTCGTAGCTGACCGTGAGTTTCACCGCTGTTCGCCCATCACCTTGTGGATAGAAGCGCACCGCCCCTTTGGTCGGCAAGCCCCCCACCGACTCCCAGTGCAGTTGCTGGGCTGTCACCCGCTGGGTGATGCGCGCTTTCCAATGGAAACGAAAGCCCTGGGCGGCCAGGGTCCAATCAGTGAGATCCGGGTCTTCGAGGGTCTTGACCGACTCGATCCAGCGCATCCAGCGGGGCATCGCCTCCAGATCACTCCAGACCTCCCAGACCCGATCGACGGGAGAATCGATCTCCGTGGTCACGCTGTGCTCCAACCATCGGCCCATAGGAATCAGGCCACGGCGGCGTTGGTCGCCAGGGCAACGGGTGCGTTCACGATGGCAGCGGCAGCCAATCTTCCGCTCATTGTGGCGCCTTCCATCGAATCGATGTAGTCCTGGCGGGTGTAGCTGCCGGCCAGGAAGAAATTGGCCACCGGGGTGGCCTGCTGTGGTCGGTAGGGCTCCATGCCCGGCGCTTCCCGATACAGCGACTGGGCCAGCTTGACCACGTTGCTCCAGACCAGGGTCAGTTCCCCGGCGGAGGGGAACAACCCCCGCACCTGGGAATCGGTGTGGGCCACGATCTCCTCGGTTTTCTTCGGAATCCAGGGATCCCCCGGGGTGAGCACGCATTGCAGCAGGGAACCCAGACCCTGCTTGCGGTAATCCACAGGGCTGGCGAGGGCCAGATCGGTGAAGCAGCTGAAATCGGCATCGGCGGTGTAGAGCAGGTTGTCCAGACCGGCGGGATGGGCAAGGTCGTGGCGTTTCGCTTCGGCGCTTGGACCGTTGCCCAGTTCGGTGACCCAGCCGTCGTAACGGAGCTGCACGGTGGCGACCGGAACGGCCTCAAGCCTGTAGATGTTGTCGAACTGGGGGAACCGGCGCCAGGCGGGCGGAAGCAGCCGCTGGATGCCGGGCACATCGCAAGCGGCCAGGTAGGCGTCAGCCTCGATGCGCCGTTCCCCTTCGGGAGTGCCGAGCACCAGGCCGGTGACGCGGAGGCCGGCTTGATCGCCGCCGGCTGCGGGCCGCTCTTCAAAGGGCATGTCGGTCACCCGATGGCGCAGATGCAGCCGGGCGCCACGGGCCTCGATGTAGTCGACGATCGGGCCAGTGAGCCAGCGGTGCGGTGAGCCCTTGAGCAGATTGAGCTTGGAGGCCTCGGTCCGTACCGCGAACATCAGGAAGATGGTGAGCATGCAGCGGGCCGAGATCGCCGCGCAGTCGATGAAGCCGAGGGCGTAGGCGATCGGGTTCCACATCCGTTCGATGCTGCGCCGGCTGCCTCCGTGGCCAAGGAACCACTGCTCGAAGCTGATCCGGTCCAGGTCCCGGATCACGGCCATGGCGCCGTCGTAATCGACCAGGCCACGCACGATCGGGCTGGTGCCCAGGGCCAGGGCGTTGCGCAGCTTGTCGATCCAGTCGAGCTGGGGGGTGGTGAAGAAAGCCTTGAGGCCGTTGAACGGGGCCCCGACCGGGAAGCGGAAATCCAGCTCGCGCAGATCACCGCCGCTGTTCACGAACAGATGGGTGTGGTCCTTGGGCAGAAGGTTCTCGAACGCCCCCACCTTGCGCATCAAGGCAAACAGATTGGCGTAGTTGAAGAAGAAGACGTGCAGCCCCATCTCAATGTGGTTGCCATCGGCATCCACCCAGCTGCCCACCTTGCCGCCCACGAAGGGTCGAGCTTCGTAGAGGTCGACCTGGTGACCGGCCTCCACCAGGTCGACCGCCGCGGCCAGCCCCGCCAGCCCCGCTCCCACGATCGCAACCCGCACCCGTTCTCCCTTCTCTCCCACGACTCTATGGAGCCATCCTCCATAGAGTGGGTGCAACTACCTGTCCCGCCCCCTCGCCCGTGCCGCCCATGACCGTCGAAACCACCCCCCGCACCCATACCGCCGCCGATGGCAAGGGCATCCTCGTGACCGAGCCGGCCATGCGCCAGCTGGCCACCCTTTGCCAGCAGCAGGGTGAAGCCAAGGCGCTGCGGGTGGGGGTGCGCTCCGGGGGCTGCAGCGGCATGAGCTACACCATGGACTTCATCGACGCCGACGCCATCGCCGCCGATGACGCCGTGTACGTCTATGAACCCGATGGGGCCCAGCCCTTCAAGGTGGTGAGTGATCCCAAGAGCCTGCTTTACATCTACGGGATGCAGCTGGATTTCAGCTCAGCCCTGATCGGCGGTGGCTTCAACTTCAGCAACCCCAACGCCAGCCAGACCTGCGGCTGCGGCAGTTCCTTCGCCGTTTAGAACCGTCGCACCCCGATGCCAGGGCGCCCGGGGCCCAGCCCCCGGCAGGCCCCATGGGAATCTGGTGCTTCCTACCCGCGATCCGCCCGCGACCATGACGGCCAGCCACGACACCCTCTTTGAGGACGCCATCGGTCGCTACCAGCAGGGGGCTCCCGCCGCTGAAGTCCTGGAGGATTTCCGTGCCATCACCGCCCAGGCACCGCAGCACTCCGCCGGCTGGACCTGCCTGGCCTGGCTGCAGCTGCTGAATGACCAGCCCGAGGAGGCGCTGCGCTCGGCGCGCACGGCGGTCAAGCTGAACCCCCAGGACCCCCAGTCCCGCATCAACCTCAGCCTCGCCCTGCTGGAAACCAACGCCAAGGGAGTGCGTGAGCACGTGGACCTGGTGCGACGGGTGATGGCGATGGCGCCTGATCTGGCCGGTGAACTGCACGAGTCAATCGCCGATGGGCTGAGACGCAAACCCGGCTGGAAGGCCCTGGAAAAACTCAAGGGCTGGCTGGACGCTTGAGCCGGATCCTGCTGCTCAGCAACGGGCACGGGGAAGACCTGAGCGGCGCCCTGATCGGCCAGGAGCTGATCAGCCGGGGCTTCGAACTGGCGGCCCTGCCTCTGGTGGGCCACGGCCAGGCCTATCGGCAGGCGGCCCTGCCCGTGCTGGGCCAAACCCGGGAGTACAGCACCGGCGGGCTGGGCTATACGAGCCACCTGGGCCGGCTCACGGAGATCGTGCAGGGTCAGCTGCTCTACCTGCTGCGGCGCCTGGCGCTGCTGGCCCGGGTGGCTGGCCGCTACGACCTGGTGGTGGTGGTGGGTGATGTGATCCCGGTGCTGGCGGCCTACCTGGTTCGCCGGCCGGTGGTCACCTATCTGGTGGCTTACTCCAGCCATTACGAGGGCCGTCTGCGGCTGCCCTGGCCCTGCGGCCCCTGCCTCGGCAGCCGCCGCTTCCAGCGTGTGTTCAGCCGCGATGCCCTCACCGCAGGCGATCTCAGCCAACAGCTCAGAAGGCCGGTGACCTTCCTGGGCAACCCCTTCCTCGATCGCGTCCTGGAGCCCAGCCAGTCTCTGGAGCTGCCCGGCACGCCGCGTGCGGCCCAGCGTCTGGGGCTGCTGCCCGGCAGCCGCCTTCCGGAGGCCGAGCGCAACCTTGAACTGATGCTGCAGGTGCTGACCCGCCTGCCACCGTCTCTGCGCCAAGGGGAAACCCTGGCCCTGGAAGCGGCCCTGGTGGGCGAGTTCTCCCTGGAGCGGGTCGAGTCCTTGGCCCAGCCCCTGGGCTGGCGGCTCGAGGGAAAGCTCCTGCGACATGGCTCCCTGGTCCTTCAGCTGCGCTGGGGGCAGTTCGCGGCGATCGTGCAGCAGAGCGATCTGCTGCTTTCAATGACGGGCACGGCAGCGGAGCAGGCGGTGGGCCTGGGCAAACCGGTGTTGCAACTGCCCGGTTTCGGCCCCCAGTTCACCCCTGGCTTCGCCGAGGCCCAACGGCGACTGCTGGGCCCATCCCTGTTCTGCGCCGAGGGGGCTTCAGGCTCCGCTGCCAACCTTCAGGCCAGCGCTGAGTTGATCAGAGCGCTGCTGGCGGATGCCGATTTGCGCGATCGCTGCCAGCGCAACGGCCAGGTGCGAATCGGATCCGGAGGTGGGGCAGCGAGGATGGCCGATCAGATCGCCGCCCTGCTGAGGCCCACCGCCCAGTCTTTGCACCCTTCCCCCCATGGCTGACCCCGCTGCCCAAACCCCGCCTGCGACGCCAGGCATCGATCAAGCGGGCTCTAGCCCTCGCTTCAAGAACGTCCTGGACAGTTTTCTGGTGGCGGATGTGTTCCTAGTGATCGCAGGAGCCCTCTGGTTCGCCGTGGCGGTGGTGCTGCACGGACGACAGATCGAGGCGCCCCTGGCGCTGTTTCAACGGCTCTGGGAACCCCTGTTCACCCCAGCCATCGGTCTGCTGATGGCGGCGGCGTTGCTCAGCGGGGCGCTGGGCTGGTGGCAGCGGCGAGGGCCGAGCTGATCTCGGGGTAGCGAAAGGTGAAGCCGTGACACAGCAGACGCTCGGGTAGCACCCGCTGACCCTCCAGCACCACCTGGGCCCCATCGCCGAGCAGCAGCTGCAACAGCGGTCCTGGCACCGGCAGCAGGCTGGGGCGACCCAGCACCCGGCCCAGGCTGGAAGCAAACACGCCCATGGTCACGGGCTGGGGGGCCACGGCGTTGTAGATGCCATCGAAGGCGGCATCCTCCAGGGCTGCGGCCACCAGCCTGCAGAAGTCGGTGCGGTGGATCCAGCTCATCCATTGGCGACCGGAGCCAATGGGGCCTCCGAAGCCGGCCCGGAAAACCGGCAGCATCTTGCCCAGGGCACCGCCATCGGGTCCGAGCACGATGCCGATGCGCAGCTTCACCAGCCGCCCCACTCCGGCGGGGATCGCCCCATCGGCCGCCGCCTCCCAGGCCGCGCAGAGCCGACCGAGCACATCACGGCCCGCCGGACTGGCTTCATCGAAGCGGGCGTCGCCATCGGTGCCGTAGTAGCCCACGGCCGAACCATTCACGAGCACCGCCGGCGTCGCCCTAGCGGCTTTGATTGCCTCCACAAGCAGCTCAGTGGTGCGCACCCGGCTATCTAGAAGCAGCTGCAGTTGGGCGGGGGTCCAGCGGCGTTCGGCGATCGGCTCGCCCGCCAGGTTCACCACCCCATCGGCCGTCCGCAGGGCGGCGATCAAGGCGGGATTTTGCCAGCTGGCCGGCTGGCTTGGATCGAGCGTCAGTGGCTCCAGGGCTGGTGAATCGAGGCTCGAGAGGGCCCCCGGGCGGCGGCTCAGCAGGGTGATGGAGTGACCCTGCGCAAGCAGATAGGGCACCAGCTCCTGGCCAACAAAGCCGGTGCAGCCAAGGAGCAGCAGGCGCACGCGGAACAGAGCGAAGGGAGAGACCAGGCTATGGGGCAGCGGGAGTGGCTCGGGCCAGGCCCAGCCAGCGCGCCACGGGCACCAGGGACAGCCCCTGGGCGATCAGCCCCAGCAGCACCACCGCCAGGGCCAGGGAGGGCATGGCGGAACCCCAGCTGACCGGGCTGGCCGCCGCCTGGATGGCGATGGCCACCGGAACGGCCCCCCTCAGGCCCGCCAGGGCTGTGAACCAGCGCTCGACCCTCGGGAACCCCGAGCGCAGCAGCAACAACTCCACCACGAGCCAACGGGAGACCAGAAGCCCCACCAGCAGCAGCACGGCCCAGGCCATCTTGCTGACCACGTCGTTGGGGTCCACCACCAGCCCAAGGCAGAGAAACAGCACCAGCTCGGCCAACTTGGCGAAGCCCGCATGGGCCTCCTCGAGCAGGGGCCTGTCCGTCTGGGGGGCATTGCCCAGCACCAACCCCATCACGTACGCCGCCAGCAAACCGCTCGCCCCCACCAGGTTGGAGCCCCCCACCACCACCATCAGCAGCGCCAGACTCACGATCGCTCCGAGCCGGCCATAGGCCTGGCTGCGCTGGCTGCTGAGAAGCACGGTCGCCGCCTTGCCACCGATGAAGCCCAGAAACACCCCCAGCAGGAACTGACGCACCACCACCACCCCCACCTCGGAGCCCTCACCCCCTTGGCCCGTGGCCAGGGCAAGAGCCAGGCCCGCGAGCACCACGGCCATGGGGTCGTTGAGGGCCGACTCGCACTCCAGCAGATCGAGCAACCGCTGGGGCAAGCGCCCCGCCAGGGGACGCAGCAACCCCAATGTGGCAGAGGCATCGGTGCTGCAGAACATGGCCCCGATGAAGAGCGCCACCGCCAGGCTCACCGGCACGACTGAAAAAGGCAGGCTTTGCAGCCCCAAGACGTAGGCCATCACCGCCGCCGCGCTCAGCAATGACCCAAGGGTCGCCAGCCGGATGGCGGGCCGGATCACCGCCCGCATCTCCCCCCAGTTGGTGGTGAGCCCCCCGAAGAACAACACCAAAACAAGGGCCAACTGGGAGAACTGCTCGGCCTTGCCCAGGCTCATCAACGGCGGCGCATTCCCCGGCAGGCCGCTGAGGTCATTGTCGATCAACAGACCCAACACCAGCACCAGCAGGATGCCCGGCACCTTGATCCTGGAGGCCATCTCATCCAGCAGCACCGCCATCAGAAGCAGGCCGCCGAACAACAGCAAGGACAGGGCCAGATTGTGGGTCAAGACCGTGGGCGCCGTTCTGGCCCCCTTATAGGCCTGCTGCTGCAACAGCGACTCCACCGCCAGGGCCAGTAACCTTGGCCGATCTGGACTGCTCCTCAATCGCAATGGCCGAAACCCCGAGCACGGCTGCGGCCCCCAGCCAAGCGGTGGCCCCGATCAAAAAGGGCTCCTTGGTGAAGGTGAACCGAAGCGCCTACCTCGGCAGCCTGGAGGCCGCCGCCAGTGATCCCCTGCCACCGGCCTACCTGTTCGAGGGACCGGGCGAAGTGCTGGCCCTCAAGGGCGACCACGCCCAGCTGCGCTGGAACCGGCCCGTGCCCGATCTCTGGCTACGGCTCGACCAGCTGGAATCGTTCTAGATCTCAAGGCGCCGCCGCTCCTCGTGCAGCAGCGTGCGCCGCCGCTTGGCCTCCCGCAGCATCTCGCGCCCGTCGCGCAGATAGCTATCCACATAGCCCATGGTGTAGCGCTCCAGTTCAGCGAGGGCATCCTGCACCTGGCTGAGGCAGTGATAGAGGCTCAGGCCAAAACCCTTCGCCGCCGCCGGACAGGCCATGGACCGAAACAGGCTCTCCACCTTCTCGAGTCGCCGCTGGCTCTGCTCGAGGAAAGCGCAGAACACCTCCATCAAGGCATCGTCATAGGGATCAGCCGAGAGGGCTCGTAATTGCGCAGGGAAAGGGTTGATCACCTGGGCCAGCAGCCGGTCGATCGGCCCATAGACCTGCTGCAGCCAGCGCAGCAACTCCCCATCGCTCTGGGCACCCGAGGTCCGGTGGGCCCGCCCCTTGGACGCCGCGGCAACCCCGGTATGGTCGGTGACCTGGTCGTGGCGCCGGCGCCGGGCCGGGTCGCGGAGCAGCGCCCAGGCGGCATTGATCGCCACGATCGCCTCGCTCTCGCCACCCGCATCGGGGTGGTGGCGTTTGACCAGAGCCCTGAAGGCGGCCTTGATTTCCGCCGGGCTGGCCTGGCGGCTGACGCCGAGCACCCGGTAGGGGTCGGGGTTGGTGGCGGCAGGCAACGGTTCCAATCGTTGGGAGAGACCCCATTTTCCCGAATCAGGGTCAATGGTGCGGGCTGTTTGATGGCGCCATGAAAAGCCCCCCTGGGAAAGGGGGGCGGCGTGTGTGAGGAACGCGTAAGGGGTGTGAGGAATGCCCTTTTGATCAGAACTTGAAGGTGGTCTGAACGAGGTAACCCAGGGTGTTGAAGGTGTTGCCATTTCCAGTGAGCTGACCGAGGGGACGGCTCAGATAGAAGATGGCCGGAGTCACCGAGATGTTGTCGGTCACCTGGAACTTGTACCACCATTCCCAGGCATAGTTGCCATCCCTTGGAGTGGTGCTGCCGAGGTTGCTGCTCCCGCGTGTGAGGGCCGTCGCGAAGGTGGGCTGACCAACGGCCATGCCCGCAGTATTCCCCTTGACGAACACATCGGTCCACTGGAGACCGGTGAACCAGCTCTGGGATTGGGTGACGTAAGGAGTCACGAACTCGACACCGTTGGCCCGAATCGAGTTGCCGGAAAGGGAGTTGTATCCCCAGCCCACGCTGATGGACGGGAACCAGCCACTCTTCTTGGGTTGCCAGTAGGCGTTGAGGGCCACACTGTTGGATTCGCCATTGGCAAGGAACCAACTGTTGGAGGCCACAAAGTTAGTGCCCCGGCGGAAGTTTGAGGCAGCCTGGCCATAGCGGTAAGCCGCCGAGACGCTCCATTGGGGAGCGGTGAAGGCCAGCTGGCCAAGGAAGCTGGCGCGGGCGCAATTCGTACCGATACCACCCTCATCAGTGGAACAGGCGAAATCACTCACCCCATCGCTCGGTTGCCCGACGTTACCCTGGGGGGCCACATAGCTGGCCGAGGCGCTGAAACGGCCCTGACCTTTCTTGACGTTCTGTTTCCAGATCACCGCGCCCAATGAGCCGGTGGCTTTGTTGTACGTACCTGGCGCACCATTCAACGCGAACAGATCAAGGATCCGTTCACCCTTACCACCGCCGTAGAGCGATGGGGTCACACCAAGGTGCTCGGTGTTCCGGGCCTTGGCGCCCGCCACGAAGGTGAACTCCTTGCCCCAGGGGAAGCTGTAGTAGAGACGATCAATGCCAACGGTATCGGAACTCGTAGCGGGAGCGCCAAAACCATTGCTGGCCTTGTCAAGCGCCGTGAGGTTGAGGCCGTTGCCATTGAAGGCGTTGTTGAAGTTGCCCGAGCGCAGGCGGGTGTAGAGCAGATCCTTACCCGTGAAGCTGGTGAGCAGGTTCAACCGCAGGTCGTAGCTGAGGGTGGTGGCGCCGAACTGCCGATTGTACTTATCGGCTGCATTGCGGCCGGTTCCACCAGCGACACTGCCACCAGGACCGAACACGCCAGCCCCTGGCCGGTCACCACCGGCATCCACACCACCGAGAACGAAGGTGGCCTCGCCTTGCAACTTGGTGGTGGTGGAGAACTGGGTGGCCTCTAACTCACCAACCTTGGCCTCCAGCCCATCCACGCGGCCGCGCAGGATGGCGAGCTCTTTCTCATATTCCTTGAGGAGGCGCCTGAGTTCGTCGGTCACTTCGGTGATCCGATCGAGGCAGGCATTGAGGAGGGCTGCAGCCTCCCAACGGGTCAGAGCCTGGCCGCCCTTGAAGGTGCCGTTCGGATAGCCGGCGACGCAGCCGTAGCGCTCAACCAGGTTCGAGAGCGCCTGATAGGCCCAGGAGGTGGGCTGCACATCAGAAAACTGCGTGATGCTCGTGACCTGCTCCTTGCTGGAGACGGGCGCCGAGTAACGGTTGAAATCAGTGACATTGAGATCGGCGGCCGAAGCCGCCATCGGTGCTGCCATGCCCAATAGGGCCGGGGCAAGCACAAGCTTGCTGAAAAGTTTCATTGGTCCTCACACCAAAAAGAGGAAGCACCATGGGGTGCGCCAGCATTGTAGCGATGAACTCAATAAACACAATCGACAGAAGACACCTGCCTATGTAGCGCCGACTACATGGGCTTCGCAGGGACTGATGGGCCAAAAACTCTGGCGAAAAACAAGTCCATCCTCGCCATAAAAAACCCAGCTGGTGGACCACCAGCTGGGTTGATTGAGGAAAAATTGTGAGCAGTAAAAGAGGAGAGTTTCGGCGAAGAAGAGTGTGAGGAACTTCGCCGAAAACGCTCCGATCGAACGATCAGAACTTGAAGGTGGTCTTGACGAGGCCGCCGAAGTTCTCGAAGGAATCGCCATTGCCCTTCTGGAGCTGACCCAGAGGAGCGCTCAGGTAGAAGATCGCCGGGGTCACGCTGATGTTGTCGGTGACCTGGAACTTGTACCACCACTCCCAGGCGTAGTTGCCGTCGTTGGCAGACAGGATGCTGTCGTCACCCGACTTGGTGAGGAAGGTGGCTTGGCCGACAGCCATACCGGCGGAGTTGCCCTTGAGGAACACATCGGACCACTGAAGGCCGACGTACCAGGACTGGCTCTGGGCGCCATCGATTTCGGCGACGCTTGAACTGTGGCTGTTGATTCCCCAGCCTGCGCTCACCGAAGGAATCCAACCGGAGTTGGTGGGTGTCCAGTAGCCGCTGATGCCGACGGAATTGACGTTGTCGGAAAGAGCGAAGCCGAGGTTCGCCAGGGGAGTGGCATTACCGCCATAAAGACCCGCCAGACCACCCTGGGGGGTGGTGTAGGTGTAGGCCGCTGCCAGGCCCCAGTTGGTGGCGGAGTAGGCGATCTGGGCGGTGCCGGTTTGGGCGGCACCGTCGGTGCCGATGCCACCGATGTTGGGATTGCCGTTGTTGCCGTTAGCTGAGACGTAGTTCGCGCTGACGGAGAAGCCACCCGACTTCCACCAGAGACCAGCACCGGAACCGAGGTTCAGGCTGTAGGTACCGGGGGCGCCGCCGTAGGTGAAGATGTCGAGAACGGTGTCAGCGGGATAGGCGCTGGGCCACAGGGCCAGCATGTCGTCCTGACGGACTTTCGCACCGACGGTGGCGGTGAAATTGCTGCCGATGGGGAACTGATAGAAGAGTCGGTTCACCATCACGGTGTCCGCACCAGGAGCGCCCTCGAAGGACACCTCGAAGGCGTTCAGGCCCACCAGGTTGCTTGCATTGGCGGCACCCCAGGGGCTGGAGCCGAAGTTGCCGGCACGCAGGCGGGTGCGGAGCAGGTCCTTCCCGGTGAAGCTGGTGTCAAGGAACAGGTCGAGGTTGTAGTTCATGGCCGTGGCGCCTTGCAGGAACGCCGAGGCCCCAGCAAAGTTGCCGCCGGGGGCCACTTTGCCGCCGAGGAGGATGGACTCGCCCAGGGTGGCGTTGGCGTCACCACTGAAGCTGTTAGCGCCCAGGGTGAAGGTGGCCACACCGCGAAGCTTGGTGGTGGTGGAGAACTGATTGGCCTCCAGTTCACCCACTTTGGCCTCGAGGCCATCAACGCGGCCGCGCAGCACGGCAAGTTCCTTCTGGAACTCCTTCATCAGCTTCTTGAGCTCGTCGGTCACCTCGGTGATCCGATCGAGGCAGGCATTGAGCAGGGCAGCGGCTTCCCAGCGGGTCAAGGCCTGGCCGCCCTTGAAGGTGCCGTTGGGGTAGCCGGCGACGCAGCCGTAGCGCTCGACCAGGTTCGAAAGCGCCTGGTAGGCCCAGGAGGTGGGCTGCACGTCGGAGAATTGGGTGATGCTGGTGACCTGCTCCTCAGCGCCGGCGTACTTGTTGACGGCGTCAAGGTTGAGATCGGCGGCCGAAGCAGCCATCGGGGCCAGAAGGCCCAGGGCTGCGGGGGCCAGCAGGAGTTGCTGGAAAAGTTTCATGGGGTCCTCACACACAAGAGGCGCAATGCGCCATACGAAGAGTCCCTCAGATGCCCCTGACTCCCAAGGGTGGCTGTGCCAGAAATTGCAACGTCCGTAAGCGAGGGCCACCGGTTCAGACTGTTCTGCGCGGCGCCACAAGCATCTGAACTTCCGTTCCCTGCGCCTTTGGATCTCGGACCAGCGATCGGCCTGGTGGCTGGCGCTCGCCCTGCTGTGGCTAGCGACCACCATGGCCGATCGGCTCTGGCTGAAGCTGGATCAACGGCTGCCCGCCTGGGACCAGGCCGACTATCTCAACAGCGCTGTGGACCATGGCCGTGCCCTGGGGCTGTTGCCCGGAGGGGGCTGGCAGGGCTGGCAGGCGCTTCTGGATCTTTCGCCGAAGATCCCTCCCCTCGCCAGCCTGGTGAACGGCACGGTGATCGCGATCGCCGGCGACAGCCCCGACCAGGCCAGCGGTGCCCTGGCGGTGTGGCAAGCGCTGTTGCTGGTGGGGGTGGCCTGCTGGGGGCGCCAGCTGGTTTCGCCGGGCTTCGGCCTGCTGGCCGCGGCGCTCACCAGCACCACCCCGGCCCTGGCGGCCCTGAGGGTGGATTTCACGCTTGATCTGCCCCTGGCAGCCACGAGCGTGCTGGCCCTCTGGCTGCTGGGGCGCTGGGCGACCCCCGATCCCCGTGGCGGGCGTTGGGGGCAGGCTGCCGCGGCCGCCTTGGCGCTGGCGGCGGCGGTGCTGGTGAAGCAAAGCGCTCTGCTGGTGGTCCTGATGCCAGCACTCTGGGCTGCGGCCGTGGGCCTGCGGCAGCCTCAACGGCGGTTGCAGGTTCTTACCGCCACGGGCCTGGTGCTCGCCCTGAGTCTTCCCTGGTTGCAGCACAACTGGATCACTACGGTCGGTGGCACCAACCGGGCCGTGCTGGAGTCCGCCGCCCAGGAGGGAGACCCGCCGGCGCTCAGCCTGGCCAGTCTTCTCTGGTATCCAAAGCTCTGGCCCGAGCAGCTGGGACTCATCAATGGCTGGCCAGGGCTGGCCGGAGGGCTGGCGGCAGCGGCCCGAGCCTGGAGGGAACACCTGCAGCCCAGCGCCCCGGCCAGCAACCAAGGCAGGGGCTGGGGCTGGTTGATCGGCTGCGCCATCAGTGGCTGGCTGTTCACCACCTTGAGTCCCAACAAGGACCCGCGTTACATCGCACCGGTGCTGCCCCTGCTGGTGCTGCTGTTGGCGCGGGGCTGGTGGGCCCTGCTGCTCTGGATCCGCGCCCGCTGGGGACGCAAGGCCGCCCTGGCCGTTCTGGGCCTTGGGCTGATCGGCAGCACCACCGCCAGCGCCGCGGAGCGGGCCGAGGCGCTGGAGCGCAAGCCACCGTTCCCGATGGCGGAACTGATCCGCGACCTGCGCCAAAGGGTTGGCACCGCTCCCACAACGGTGATCGTGATTCCCACCACCGGTGATTTCAATCAGAGCAACGTCACGGTGTTCGGCCGGAGCGGCGGTGGCGAGATCGTGGGGCGTGAGATCGGAAAAAGGGAGCAGGACCATCCCTTGGTGCTTCGCGAGGCGGAATGGCTGGTGCTGGCCACCGGTGACCAGGGCAGCCATCGGGAGGTGTCCCGCCAGCTGAGCCGCCAGGTGCGCAGCGACGGCCGCTTCGAACGCTTGAACAGCTGGCCCTGGAACGAGGGTCGCTCCATTGAGCTCTGGCACCGGCGGGGCGACGCTCCGCCACCGACGCGGTTCGATCGGCGCTTCATTGGCCTGGCCCGAGGGATGGAGCAGGGCCCCAGGGGACTGGCGGCCGTGTTCGCCGCCATCGGGGCGGAACACCAGCTCGATGGCCATTTCCTGTACCAGGAGCGAGTGGCCCACTGGGCCAGAAGGAAGCTGCGCGCCGCTCCCGACGACCGCGATGCCCTCTGGAGCCTCGCCCTGCTCGGGGTGCTTCAGAACCGACCGATGCTGGCGGCCCAGTGGTTCAGCCGCCTGGAAACGCTCGAACCCGCCAACCCCTGGCCAGCGGCCTACCGCGCGGTGGTGCTGCTGGCAGGCTGGCGCGCCCCCCAAGCCGCTGCCGTGGCCCAGGCGGCGGAGAATCGCCATAGCGAGCCGGTGCTCAAGGGCCTGGCGGATCTGAGCTCCAGCCTGAGCGGCAACCTCAGCCGGATTCCCTCGCTCCGCACTTCCCTGCCGGCGGCGGTGGATGCGGTGCGAGGCGAGCTGAGCCAGCCACCGGCAGCCCCCCGATAACCTGCCGATCCATGGGCGTCAGCCATTCCAAGGGCCATCCCCTGCCGCTCTGGCTCCCGCTGCTGATCGGGGCGGCCCTGCGGATGGTGCAGATCCAGGCGCCGATCCTGGGCATCCACAGCTGGCGCCAGGCGGACACGGCTGCCATGGCACGCAACTTCGCCGAGCAGGGGATGCGGTTCTGGCTGCCCCAGATCGACTGGGGCGGTGCCGGCAGCGGCCTGGTGGAAGCCGAGTTTCCCCTCTATCCCTATGGGGTGGCTCTGCTCTACAGGCTGTTCGGGGTGCACGAGTGGCTGGCTCGCGGGCTTTCGGTGCTCTGCAGCGTGCTCACGATCTATCTGCTGATCCGCATCGGGCGGCGGCTGGTGGGAGAGCGGGCCGGCTGGTGGGGAGGGATCTTTTACGCCGTGCTTCCGATCCCGGTGTTCTACGGACGCACGGTGCAACCGGAGGCTCTGCTGATGCTGCTGGCGGCCCTGGCGCTGGAACGCTTTCTGGACTGGCTGGAAGGTGGGCGGCGCTCCGCTCTGCTGATGTCGTGGCTGGCCTTCAGCGGCGCCTGCCTGGTGAAGGTGCTCCCCTTCCTCTGGCTGGGGGCTCCCCTGCTCTGGCTCTGGGCGCGGGCGCGGGGGGGGTGGGGCCAGGCGCTTCGCCATCCCCTCGCCTGGCTCTATCCGCTCGGAGCAGCCGCAGTGACGGCGCTTTGGTACTGGCATGCCCGCCAGCTGGGGGAAAGCAGTGGCCTCAGCTTCGGCTTCTGGGGTGGCCAGGCGAACCGCTACGCCTGGTCCAACCTGCTGGGGTTCAGCTACTGGGGGGAACTGGCGCTTCGGGTGGCCGTGCGCAACCTGGCCGTGCTGGGCGTGCCCCTGCTGATCCTGGGCCTGCTGCCTCCCCGCACTGGCTCAGCCGCCGTGGTTCACCCGCTGGTAAGGGTGCTGCCGCTGGGGCTGGTGTCCGTGGTGGTGGCCGGTGCCCTGGCCCCCGAAACCACCGCCGTGCATGAGTACTACCAATTACCACTGATGCTGTTCGCCTGTCCGCTGATGGGCCAGGGCTGGGTGCGTCTGCGCTCCGGGTCGATCGGCTGGCGGCGAGGGGCCTGGGCCCTGCTCATCCTGATGGTGCTCGTCAGTCTCACGATTCTGGGTGTCGATTACTGGAGTCGGGAGCGCATCGCCGGCTCGGCCGCCTGGGAGCTGGCCCGCCAGATCCAGGCCAGCACGCCGGCGCAGGCCCGATTGGTGGTGATGAGCGGACCTGATCCCACCGTTCTTTACCTGGCGAATCGCAAGGGCTGGCTCGTGACGCCCGAGCCCCTCAGCGAGCAGGATGCTGCCGCCTGGCGGCGCAAGGGGGCCGATGCGGTGGCGGGCAGCTTTGCGGTGATCGAGAGTTACCACCCCTTCCCCGACGGCCCCGAAAAAGTCCGCCTGCGTCATTGGGTCTGCGATCAGCCACCCGGATGCCCCAGCCGTTCAGCGTTCGTTGTGCCGCTCAATTCAAGAGCCGCTGGGCCATGACCCCATCTCCGGGACCACCCCCCTGGCGCCTGCTTCTCCTCCTCTGGGCAGCCGCGCTGGTGCTGGCCATGGCCGGGCTGGGCAACCTGCCGCTGCGCGACTGGGACGAGGGCATCGTGGCGCGGGTGGCCCTGGAGATCGCCGATCGGGGGCTCCCCCAGGGCCTGCTGCCCACCATCTGGGGTGATGACTATCTCAACAAGCCCCCAGGGTTGCATCTGCTGATCGCGGCGGTGATCGCCTGCTGGCGTCACCTCTCCGGAGCCCCTGCCTCCGCCCTGCCGCCGGAGTGGGTGGTGCGCCTGGCGCCTGCGGTGCTCTCCACGCTGGTGGTGCCCCTGGGCGGTCTGGTGCAGTGGCAGTTGCGACCTGGCCAGCGCACGGCGGCCCTTGCCACCGCCGCCATCCTGCTCACCCTGCTGCCGGTGATGCGCCAGGGGCGGCTGGCCATGCTCGACGGCGCCCAGCTGAGTGCCATGGCCCTGCTCTGGTGGGCGCTGCTGGGCAGCCGCACCGCCCAGCGAAGCTGGCCCAGCGGCATCCTGGCGGGGCTGGGCGGGAGCGCCCTGCTGCTGCTGAAGGCTCCGATCCTGCTACCCGCTCTGGTGGCCGGTGGCCTGGGCCTGGCGTTCGACCCCAGCCCCGGCCCACGGCGTTGGCGCTGGCTGCTCGCCGGGTTGGCGCTTGGCCTGTTGCCGGGGGTGGCCTGGCACGCGTATCACGGCCTGATGCGCGGTCAGGAAGCCCTCTGGCTCTGGGGGGGCGACGGCGTTGGCAGGGTGCTGCTGGATGCGGGCGAAGGCAGTTCCCTGGGCTGGAGGGTACCTGTGCTGAAGGTATTGGAAGGGGGCTGGCCCTGGCTGCCGCTCTGGCCGATCGCCGTGGGGATGGCCTGGCGGCAGCGGCAACGGCCCTGGGGGCGGTGGTGCCTGGTGCTGCAGGCGGTGATGGCGGCCTCGATCCTGCCCCTGCGCACCCAGTTGCCCTGGTACAGCCACCCCCTCTGGCTGCCCTTCGCCCTGTTGTGCGCCGTTCCGCTGGCCGAGCTGCTTCGCCCGGAGGCCAGCGGCGGGGTGCTGCGGCGCCTGCCCTGGTTCTGGATGGCGCTGGGTGGAGTACTGCTCACGGCATCGGCCGTGGCCAGCCTGCCCGGAGAGGAGGCCATGGCCCCCTACCGCTGGCTGCCGCTGCCGGCGGGGGTGGGCCTGCTCGGTGGTGGAGGGCTGCTGCTATGCCAGGCGGAATCGCCCCGGCGACAGGGCCTGCTGCTGCTCACGGCCGGCTGGTGGCTGTCGCTGCTGCTGCTGGGCACCAGCCCCCTGTGGAACTGGGAGCTCAATGAGCGCTGGTCGGTGCTTCCGGCAGCGGCCCTGGCGGCGGGTGGCGGGTCGCCGGTGTACATGGATGGCAGTGCAGCCGAACGGCCCAGCCTGCGCTGGTACGCCCAGCGTGAGCTGCTGCGCTTGCCGGACGACCAGGACGCCACGATCACCGGTGCTTTCCATCTGATCCGCCAGGCCAGCGACCCCCCGCTACGGATACTGCTCCGAAGGGGATCGCTCTGCCGCCTGGAGACGCTCGGTGACCACAACTGGCAACGCTGGCTCTGCGCCGCAGCCGAGCACCCGGATGGCCAGCGCCCCTGAGGCAGCACGGGCGGGCCGGATCGTGCTGGTGGCCGCCTTGCTGTTCGCCATGGTCGGGCTGCTGCTGCAGTGGTGGCGGCTGCAGGTGCTCACCGCCTCCTACGACCAGGGCATCTTTTTGCAGGCCATCTGGAGCGGTCTGCGGGGCCATCCCTTCGAGAGCACTCTCTCGTCGCAGCTCTCCACCAACGTGATTCACTCAGGGGAGCCCCCTTCCCTGGGTTACCTGCGCCTGGGGCAGCATTTCACCCCGGCCCTGCTGCTCTGGGTGCCTCTGGTGGGGCTGCTGGGAATCTGGGCCCTACCGCTGGTGCAGGTGGGGTTGATGACCGCCGCCGGTCTGGTGCTCCATCGGCTCGCCATTGACAGGCTCACGGAACCACGCTTGGCCGCCTTCGTGGCCATCAGCTTTTTCGGGGCCAACGCGGTGATCGGCCCCACCTGGGGCAACTTCACGGATCTCGCTCAGCTGCCCCTGGCGTTCTTCCTGCTGATGCTGGGCCTGCATCGGCGCCAGGGCTGGCTGGTGGCGGTCGCCGCTCTGTTCCTGCCCTTGATCCGGGAGGACACGGGGGTCCTGCTGGTCGGTGTGGCCCTTTGGATCCTGCTGCGGCAACGCCGGCGCTGGCCGTTGGCCCTGGGCCTCGCTGGACTGGGGATCGGCTGGGTGCTGCTCGTCACCAACGTGCTGATGCCGATGTTCAGCGAGGACAACTCCCGCCGCTTCATGGTGGAGAACTTCGGCCAGTACATCGGCGATGCCGAGCAGGCCAGCAGCCTGCAGGTGCTGCTCAAGGCGCTCAGGCAACCGCAGGTGGTGCTGCGGGAGCTGATCTGGCCGCCGGGGGAGACCCTGCGCTACCTGCTGGCCCAGGGCCTTCCCCTGATGCTGGTCCCCCTGGTCAGCCTCGACAGCTGGCTGCTGATGGGGCTGCCCCTGCTGGGATTGCTGCTGGCCCGGGGCTCCAACAACCCCCTCTCGATCAACATCCGCTACGCCCTGCTGGTGGTGCCCGGGTTGTTCGCCGGCGCCGTCGAGTGGTGGCGATCCCATCCCGAGCCCTTCAGGTGGCGGCGGCTGCGCCGGGTCTGGATCGGTTGCATCACCCTCTCGCTGCTGTTCACCCTGCTGGCGAACCCGAATCGCAGTCTCTCCTTCCTGATTCCCGACAGCGTCAACCCCTGGGTGTACAGCTCACCGGCACGGCAATGGAACCATGGCGCCGCCGCCCGGGAGCTTCTGCACCTGCTTCCCGCCGAAGCCAGCGTGGCCGCCAACACCCCGTTGATTCCTCATCTGGCCCAACGGTCGGTCTTGATTCGCTTCCCGGAAGGGGTGATCTACCGGGATCGCCAGGGCAGCACCAAGGCCGTGGACTGGATCGCCCTCGACCTGGATTGGCTGCGCCGCTATGCAAACGCGTTCAGTGGCGATCGCCGGGCTCTGGAGAGCAGCCTGGAAGCACTCAAATCGTTGCCGGCACCCTTCGGGGTGCGGGCCTTCCGGGATGGGGTGGTGCTCTTGCAGCGCGGCCAGAGTGATGTGGAGGAGCCCAAGCGGCAACTGGAGGCGCTGGTTGGTGAGATCCGCCTGGAGCAGATGCGGCGGCCAGGCTGACCGGAGCCAAAACGATGCCCCCGATGCCCCGCGGCAAGCAGGACATCGGGGGCTCTCGCCGGGTCCGCTCTGTCGCGGAACCGATTGATCAGGAATCAGGCGCCGAAATCAGCCGGCGTTCTCCACGATCAGCAGACCCTGGGTCATGGAACTGTGGCTCACGGGCACCTCCTCCTTGGGGGGATTAAAGCCAGCCGGCGACGCCTGCGGCTGCGAACCAAGATCCGAAGCCACGTCACTGCTGACGGAACGAAACGATCGTATCGAACTCTTCACTGAAATCGCGAGGCCCAAGTGGGGTGTTCGGCCCTGCCTCCCCCCAAGATCAAGCCGCTCCAGTGGGCCGGAGCAGCAACCTTCCGGAGAACCACCGCCGAAAAGCGGAAAGCGTAAAAAAGCGCCCCTTTCGAGGCGCCTTAATTGCAAACAATCAGAACTCAAAGAGCGTTACCACGGGGCAGAACCTCTTCGGGGAAGATGAAGTTTTCGTGCGGCTGGTCAGCCGGTGCCATCCAGGCACGCAGACCTTCGTTCAGCAAGATGTTCTTGGTGTAGAAGGTTTCGAATTCAGGGTCTTCGGCGGCCCGGAT
>CALRNH020000021.1:0-31296 GCA_943369485.1 Synechococcus sp. UW140
CATCAGCCCCTCTCAGGGCCTCCGGTTCGGCGGTCTCTCAACCGCCTTGCAAACCTACAACATCGATCGGCTCTCGCCTCCTTCTGTCCTAGGTGCCGCGCTCCACCTCTCAGTGATGCGCAGTCCAAAATTGTATCACAGGCTTCAGGACCCTTGGTGATCGGCCCCACAGAAGTCTTGAACAAAGCCCCCAAGTCGCCGCCCACTCCCCTTGCCATGCCTAGGTTTTAGTCACAGGGCATACGCCCGGGGGGATGTCCGTGACCAGAAGTTTCAGCCAGGAACAGCTGCGCGTTCGGCCCAGCTCGAAGGAAGAGGCGGTGGTGCAGCGCGCCAGGGAGCACTTTGAGCGGACCCTCATACAGGTGCGCGGCAAGTTGGCCGGATCGGTGGCGGCTCTGGAGCATCCACGCAACCACCAAGCACTCAACTACGGCGAGATCTTCATACGAGACAACGTGCCCGTGATGATCTACCTGTTGATGCAGGGGCGCTTTGAAATCGTTCGCAACTTTCTGGATCTCTGCCTCGATCTTCAGAGCAGTGCTTACCAGACCCGGGGGGTGTTCCCCACCAGCTTCATCGAGCACAAGCAGGGTGTGCTGATCGCGGACTACGGCCAACGCTCGATCGGGCGGATCACCTCGGTGGATGCCAGCCTCTGGTGGCCCGTCCTCTGCTGGCTTTACGTACGCCGCAGCAAGGACTGGGAGTTCGGGGTGAGCCAGAAGGTGCAGAGGGGAGTGCAGCTGTTGCTGGATCTGGTGTTGCACCCCAGCTTCGAGGGCACGCCTGTGCTGTTCGTGCCCGATTGCGCCTTCATGATTGATCGTCCGATGGACGTCTGGGGAGCCCCCCTGGAGGTGGAGGTGCTCCTGTTTGGATGCCTACGCAGCTGTTGCCGTCTCATGGAGCTCTGCCAACAGGGCGGCACGAGCCGGTTGCTCGAGCAACGCTTGACGCTGACACGCCAATGGCAGCAGGACCTGCGCACCTACCTGCTCAAGCACTACTGGGTCACCAGCAAGACCATGCAGGTGCTCAGGCGCAGGCCCACCGAACAGTACGGCGACCAGCAGCATGAGAACGAATTCAATGTTCAACCCCAGGTGATCCCTGACTGGCTGCAGGACTGGCTGGAGAACCGGGGCGGCTACCTGATCGGCAACATGCGTACAGGCCGGCCGGATTTCCGCTTCTACAGCCTCGGCAACAGCCTGGCCTGCCTGTTCGGCCTGCTGGCGGCCCCCCAGCAACGCGCCCTGTTCCGACTGGTGCTGCATAACCGTCATCACCTCATGGCCCAGATGCCCATGCGCATTTGCCACCCACCCATGGAAAACGGTGAATGGGCCAACAAGACAGGTTCCGATCCCAAAAACTGGCCCTGGAGCTACCACAATGGCGGCCACTGGCCCAGCCTGCTCTGGTACATGGGCAGCGCGATCCTGCTGCACGAGCGGCAACACCCCCAGGCCGACGTCCTGCTGATGGGTCAGATGAAAGCCATGCTCGAAGAGTGCTACTGGTCTCAGCTCAACCAGCTGCCGCGTCAACAGTGGGCGGAGTACTTCGACGGCCCCACAGGAACCTGGGTGGGGGCACAATCGCGGACCTACCAGACCTGGACGATCGTGGGCTTCCTGCTGCTGCACCACCTGCTGCGGATCCATCCCGAAGATGTCACGCTGATGAACCTTGAGGAGCTCTGATCGGCAGCGAAGGAGACAATGCCTGGGACGATCCCAAGCGCCATTCCGAGCAAAAAAAGCCGCTGCCATCGGCAGCGGCTTGAGGAATGCGGTTGGAGGATCTGTTGAGCCTGATGAAAATCAGAACAGACCGAGGGTGAGCGACTTGTCGATCGGAAGGGCGGCGCCGATGCCCAGGTAAATGGTGAAAACGGTACCAAACAGGAAGGCCGCCATGGCCACCGGACGACGAAAAGGATTGGAGAACTTGTTGAAGCTTTCGATGAATGGGATCAGCATCAGACCCAGGGGGATCATGGTCTGCAAGGCGATGCCCAGTAATTTATTAGGAACCACGCGCAGGATCTGGAACACCGGGTAGAGGTACCACTCAGGCAAAATCTCCAGGGGAGTGGCGAAGGGGTTGGCCTTGTCGCCGAGCATGGCTGGGTCGAGCACCGAAAGACCCACCACACAGGCGATCGTGCCCAGGATCACAACTGGAAAGATGTAAAGGAGATCGTTGGGCCAGGCGGGTTCTCCGTAGTAGTTATGGCCCATGCCCTTGGCCAGCTTGGCCCGCAGCTTGGGGTCAGAGAGATCCGGCTTCTTGAGGATGTGCATGGGGTGGACCGGTAATGGAGATAACTTGAGCTGAAGTGATGAGAAGGAACAGAGATTGAACCTTGGTGGCGGCTCAGAGAGGACCGGAAATGCCCTGTTTCCGGATCATCAAAAAGTGGAGGAGCATGAACACCGCCAGCAGCCAGGGCATCACGAAAGTGTGAAGACTATAAAAGCGGGTCAAGGTGGACTGGCCGACACTCTCGCCACCCCGAAGCAGTTCGACCATGAAATCGCCCACCACGGGAAGCGCCGCAGGAACACCTGAAACAATGCTCACCGCCCAATAGCCAACCTGATCCCAAGGGAGGGAATAACCGGTAACACCGAAGGAGACGGTGATCACGGCCATGATCACTCCGGTGACCCAGGTGAGTTCGCGTGGACGTTTGAAACCGCCAGTGAGATACACCCGGAAGACGTGCAGGATCAGCATCAGCACCATCATGCTGGCGCTCCAGCGGTGCACCGAACGGATCAGCCAGCCGAAGCTGACGTCCGTCATGAGGTACTCGACGGATTTATACGCCTCAGCCACCGTGGGGCGGTAGTAGAAGGTCATCGCAAATCCAGTGGCGAACTGGATCAGGAAACAGACCAGGGTGATGCCACCCAGGCAATAAAAAATGTTGACGTGAGGCGGAACGTACTTGGAGGAAATATCGTCAGCGATCTCCTGGATCTCGAGACGCTCCTCAAACCAGTCGTAGATCGGCGACGACTTTGCGGCAGGAGACGAATTCGCCATGCAGCGGGGGGGCTGGTGTTGCGAGAGTCTACCGATCCACCTGGAGCGGTCGTGAACGCCAAGCGCCCCCGCCAGCGGGAAACTCAACCGATTGCAACAGGGGCCTGGCCCGCGCCTCAGGGGTTGCTGGCCCTGCTCGTGAGCGCAGCACTCGTCCTGAGCCCACTGCTGGCGCTCAGCCCAGTGCTGCTGGCGGCCCCGGTGGCCCTGGCCCTCAGCGATGCCCAGCAGCTGGTGGTGTCCAGCTGGAGCCTGGTGAACCAGAGCTTCGTCGATCCGAGCCGCTTCGAAGAGGTCAGCTGGCGGTGGCTGCGCCAGAAGGCGCTTGAGCGGCCGATCCTCAGCAGCGAGGACGCCTACGGCGCGATCGAGTCGATGCTCGAACCCTTGGGGGATCCCTACACCCGGCTGCTACGGCCCGCCGACTTCGCGACCCTGCGCTCGAACACCGAAGGCACCGTCACCGGCGTCGGGCTTCAGTTGGCCCTCGCTGACGAGGAAGGTGCCATCGTCGTGGTAGCTCCCCTTGAGGGATCTCCAGCCCAGCGGGCCGGCATCTCAAGCGGCAGCCAGGTGCTGACCATCGAGGGTCAGGGCGCCAGCGCCCTCGGGCTGGAGGCCACCGCGGCGGCCCTTCGGGGTCCGGAGGGCAGTGAGGTGCACCTGAGCCTGATCAGCCCGGAAGGCCTCGTGCGGGATGTGACCCTCGAGCGCCAGCGGGTGGATCTGCAGCCCGTGCGTTCTCGCCTGCTGGATGAAAGCGAGCACCGGCTGGGCTACCTGCGCTTGAGTCAGTTCAGCGAACCAGTGCCCTCGTCGTTCCAGGCGGCGATCAAGGCCCTGGAGGCCGCGGGGATGGAGGGGCTGATCCTCGATCTGCGCAACAACTCCGGGGGATTGGTGTCAGCAGGGCTGGCCGTGGCGAATGACCTGCTGGACAACCAGCCGATCGTCGAGACGATGAACCGGGATGGCCTGGGGATGCCCCAGCAGGCGGATCCGGGCCAGATCTATGGGGGACCGATGCTCACCCTGGTGAACGCGGGCACCGCCAGCGCCAGTGAGATCCTGGCTGGCGCCCTGCAGGACGACGGCCGCTCAGAGCTGCTGGGGAGCCGCACTTTCGGCAAAGGCCTGATCCAGACCCTGATTCCCCTGGGGGACGGCAGCGGCCTGGCGGTGACGGTGGCCCGTTACCGGACCCCGAGTGGACGGGACATTCAGAATCTGGGCATCGAACCGGACCAGCCCCTGGCCCAAAGAGAACCCCTCAACCCCGGAGCTCCGGGGGATACCTGGCTGGAGGAGGCCGAACGCCTGCTGAATCAACGACTCAGCAGCACCGCCCCGCGGCCATGACCCGCCGGACCTACCACGACCCACTGCATGGGGCCATCTCTCTGGATGGAGAACGTCCGGCCGAGGCCCTCGCCATCGGGCTGATCGACACGGCCCCGTTCCAGAGGTTGCGCCGCATCCGTCAGCTTGGGCCGGCCTTTCTCACCTTCCACGGAGCCGAATCGAGCCGCTTCACCCATTCCCTCGGGGTGCTGCACCTGGCGCGACTGGCCCTGGCAGGCCTGCGGCGCTTGGACCCAAGCCTCGAGCAGCACGCTGGGGTACTGCTGGCGGCGGCCCTGCTCCACGACGTGGGCCATGGGCCCCTGAGCCACTCCGGGGAGGAGATGTTCGGGATGCACCACGAGGGATGGTCAGGACGCCTGGTCCGCCACCATCCCGCCCTCAGGGATCCCCTCGACGCCTTTGCCCCGGGCAGTGCCGAAGCCGTGGCCGACCTGCTCGAGCACAGCCGCTACTCCCACCCTGTGATCAAGGCGCTGGTGAGCAGCCAGCTGGACTGCGACCGCCTCGATTACCTGCTCCGGGACAGCCACAGCACGGGCACCACCTACGGCCGGCTGGATCTGGAGCGAATCCTGGCCGCCCTCACCATGGCCCCCGACGGCGGGCTGGCCCTGCACCCCAAAGGGTTGATGGCCGTGGAGCACTACCTGCTGGTACGCAACCTGATGTACCGCAGCGTCTACAACCACCGCTTGAATGTGGTCTGCAACTGGCTGCTGGATCTGGCCATCAGCCTGGCCCGACGGCTGGGACCGGAGGCCGTGGAGGCCGATCGGGTGATGGCCCGCTGGCTTTGGAGCCCTGAGGCTCTCGACCTGGATACCTTCCTGGCCAACGACGACGTGCGCACCGGTTACCACCTGATGCGCTGGCGTGAGGAGGGACCTCCGGAACTGGCGCAGGTGTGCCGCCGCCTGCTGGATCGGGAGCTGCTCAAGGCCACTGACGTCAGCCGGTTGAGCAGCTCAGAGCGACTGGAAATGCTGGCCCTGGCGGGACACCTGAGCGCCGCGGATGGCCAGAACCCTGAACTCTGCTGCGGGCTGCAGCAACGGCAAACCCGCGGCTATGACCCTTACAAAGGGGGGCTGAGGCTCTGGAACGGCACTGATCTGCAGGCAATTGAGCAGCTCTCCCCCCAGGTGGCGAGCCTGACCCTGCCGGTGGAGCTGGCCTGGCTGATCCATCCACCCGAGGTGAGTGGGCCCTTGCGGCGGGCGGTGGGGGAGCTGATCAGAGCCCGTGCGGGTTCTGCCTAATCTTTGGGCTCCCACGGAGCGGACATGAGCGCCGTCCTGATCCCCTCCGCCGGGCCGGATCTGCCCCACGTGCTCCGGCTGAGCGCAGCCGATGGCGCCAGCAGTGTCCTTGAGCAGGCGCGTTATGCCCTTGGGGTGACGCCGCCGTCGGGCCCCGTGCTGCTGCAGGCGGGGGACTGGCGGCTGACCACGGCCACCCTTCGAGCTTTGGACCAGATCCTGGCCGAGTCGGCCTTGGCACTGAGTGGGGTGCAGGCCAGCAACGGCGCCACCGTGGTGGCGGCGGCGGCCCTCGGGCTGCCCACGGAGCGCCTGCCCGTCGCTGAGACCTCTAAGCCAGACGAGCTGTCCGGACCGAGAAAGACCCTCACGGTGCACCGGGGCACCCTGCGCTCCGGCGATCACCTGCAGGTGGCGGGGTCGGTGCTGCTCCTGGGGGATGTCAACCCGGGAGCCCGGATCAGCGCCGGTGGCAGCGTGCTCGTATGGGGTCGACTGCGGGGGGTGGCCCACGCCGGCTGTGGAGGCGACAGCAGCGCCATGATCACGGCGCTGCAACTGAGGCCACTTCAACTGCGGATTGCCAAGGCGGTCGCCCGGGGGCCCCAGGACACCCCACCAGCAGGGTTCACTGAAACCGCCAAGCTGGTGGGCTCGAGCATCGAAATCGAGGCCGCTGATCCCCTCTGGCCCCTTAGCGATTGATCAACCCAATCCCCCCCAGTGCCCCCGCCACGGCCATGAACCAAAGCGGCGAGATCCGGGTGCGCAGCATCAGCACGCAGACCACCAGCGAGACGATCAAGCCCGGGGTGTTGGTGTCGGCGGTCTGCAGGATCTTGAGCCCGACGGCGAACAGAATCCCCAGGGTGATCGGCCCGAGGCCCCGCTCGAAGGCCACCCGCCAGGGCGAGTTCTTGAGCCGGTTCCAGCTCAGGCAGGCCACCACCATCAGCAGGGTGGAGGGCAGCAGGATGGCCAGCTCGGCGCCGTAGCCGCTGAGCAGCGACCACCAGGGCCCTTCACGCCAGGCCGCCCCCATCCCCAGCAGGCCCACGATCATCGAACTGGGGCCCGGCGCAGCCTCCGCCAGGGCGTAGATATCGGCAAATTGGGATGAGCTGAGCCAGCAGTACTGCTCCACGCTCAAGTGGTGGTACTCGCTCAGCAGGGTGTTGCCGCCACCGAGTGAAAACAGCGACAGCGAGAGGAAGGTCCAGAGCACCTGGAGCAGGTTGCCCAGATCAGTGAGGGAGACCGGCGTGCAGGCCGTCATCGGCAGGGACATTGACACGCGACTCAGGCGGAGCGGTCGGAGGTGGGGTTGGCATGGCGTGGCCAGTACCAGGCCATGGCCAGTGGACCGGCCACCAGCACCACTGGAATCAGCTGAACGTGGAACACCACCATCGCCAGGAAGGTGCCGGCCGCCAGGGCGAGGGCCACCGGATCGAGCCAGTACTGGTCGAGAATCTTGAAGCCCATCGAGAGGGCCATGCCGGCAGCCGCCGCCACCACGCCGGCCAGCACCCGGTCCACGGAGGGAAGCTCGTGGAAATGGAAATAGAGCAGACCCACCAGCATCAGGGCCGTGAACGGCACCAGCAACATGCCCGCCAGGGCGACGGCGGCCCCAACCAGACCGCGGAAACTGGCGCCGATGTAGACGGCCATGTTGATCTGGTTGGGCCCTGGAAACAGCCGTGCCACCGTGAGGCCAGTGAGGAAGCTCTCATTGGTCATCCAGCGGCGCTGCTCCACCACGATCCGCTGACTCCAGGCCGAGAGCCCGCCGCCGAACGACGAAAGCGACACCTGCAGCATGCCGATGAACAGGGCCCGCAGACCGGGAGGCGGAGCCAGGTCCTGGGGACCGGTGGGAGCGGGATGGGCCATGGCTCAGTCGTGGACGAAATGGGGGTCCGGAGGCAGTTCGCCCTCTTCGTGCAGGGTGGGATCGAGGGGATCGGGGGCGTGGTACTTCTCAGCCTCGGCCCAGTCGGCCTGGAACGTTTCCTTGAGCCGCCCCACCACAGCGGGGGCATCGGATTCGATCCCCAACTCCCGGCGCAGGTCGAAGGCGCTCCGATCGATGTTCATCGATCCGGTCTGGGCGGCGATGCCATCCACAACGATGAGCTTGGCGTGGAGCTTGAGGTGCTTCTGCCGGCGAACCTTCACCCCGTAGCGCTCCATGATCCGCAGCGAGGCGAAGGTGTCATAGATGTCCCAGTCGCTGATGCCGTGCTTGCCGCCGCAGAGCACCCGCACCTTCACCCCGCGCTCCCGAGCCGTGATGATCCGATCGAGGATCACAGCGTCCACGAACTTGGGGTGCTGAATCCAGAGCGATTCCGTGGCTGAGTCAACAATGCGGGCCATCTGGCCGCGGCTGTGGAAGCTGCTCCAGACCAGGCCAACCCCCAGGTCAGGCTGAAAGAACTGCCGGTGCCAATCGGCTTCGAAACCGGCGATCACCTGGTCGACCACGGAGGCGGAGTAGGTGACCACCCCGTAGTCGCGGGTTTCGGTGAAATATTTGTCGGCCAGATTGAATGTGGCGATCAGGGCGCACTGCTGATCGACCACCAATGACTTTTCGTGGGTGACCGGAAACGCCTCACTGGTCCAGATCGCCTCGATGCCCCAGCCGTTCAGACGAGCATGGGCCTGATCGTTCCAGCGATCGCCGCCGGAGGTATGGGGGTTGAGCATCACCCGTACCGTGACCCCGCGCTGATGGGCCCGCAGCAGGGCCTGCTCAATGGCCTCGGACTCGACCTTGAACTGCTTGAGCAGCAACTGTTTCTCGGCCTGATCAATCAGGGCCACAACGGAGTCCACGCCGTCGTCGGGCATGACCAGGAGGGTCTGCTGATGGGATATGGACTCCGGCATCACCAAGGGGGTCGGGTTGGCCCTTTCTACCGGCATCGCGGCTGCCGGGTCGATGCTCCACTCAGATTGTCCCTTCACCGCCCGAGGGCCTTAATCTGCTTCCACTGCGCTTGCTTTCGCCATCGCCCGCACCCGCTTCATCCTGATCTGCTCCGGCAAAGGCGGCGTCGGCAAGACCACGCTGACCGCGAACCTGGGCATTGCCCTGGCCAAACAGGGCCGCAAGACCGCCGTGCTCGATGCGGATTTCGGCCTGCGCAACCTTGATCTGCTGCTGGGTCTGGAAAACAGGATCGTCTACACGGCCCAGGAGGTGCTCGCTGAAACCTGCAGGCTGGATCAGGCACTGGTGAAACACAAGCAGGAGCCCAACCTGGCCCTGTTGCCGGCGGGCAACCCGCGCATGCTCGAGTGGCTCAAGCCCGATGACATGGTCAAAATCGCCAGGTTGCTGGGCGAACAGTTCGAATACGTGCTGATCGATTGCCCGGCGGGCATCGAGGACGGCTTCAAGAATGCCGTGGCCGCCGCCGAAGAAGCGATCGTGGTCACCACCCCTGAGGTCTCGGCGGTGCGGGATGCGGATCGGGTGATCGGGCTGCTCAATACCCATGGCATCAAGCCAATCCAACTGGTGCTCAATCGGGTGCGGCCGAAGATGATGGCCAACCAGGAGATGCTGGCCGTCAGCGATGTGACCGACATCCTGGCTCTTCCGCTGTTGGGCCTGGTGCTGGAAGACGAACAGGTGATCGTCTCCACCAACCGCGGCGAGCCCCTCACCCTCAATGGCGGCCGCTCACCGGCGGCGTTGGCTTACAACAACGTGGCCCGGCGTCTGCAGGGTGAAGTGGTGCCGATGATCGATCCGCTCAAGGAGGGTGGCGGATTGCGCTCCAAGCTGGGCCGGCTCCTTCAAACCAAGATCTTTTGAGCCCGATGACCCTGCTCGACTTCATCAACAAGTTGCTCGGGCGGCAGCCGGCCAGCGCCGACACCGCCCGCCAGCGACTGCAACTGGTGCTCGCCCACGACCGCAGCGACCTGAACCCCGAATTGCTGGAGCAGATGCGCCGGGAAATCCTCGAGGTGGTCTCCCGCTACGTGGAGATCGATCTGGAGGAGGGCGATGTGAGCCTGGAAACCGAAGACCGGGTCACAGCCCTGGTGGCCAACCTGCCGATCAAGCGGGCCCGGGCCACACCCCTGCCTGCACCCGATCCGATCGAGCCCACCCCCTCCCCGGCCTGAGGCTTCTGGGTTCGACCTTGGCCCCTCCTGGGAATCCTTGGGAGGTCGACGCCCGTTCGCCGTGGTCATCCCCCAACACCAAGCCGCCCCCGAGCCCATCAGCCCGGAGCCGATCACGACGGCCGAGGGCCGTGTGCTCGGGGCCCTGATGGAGGGTCTGACCAACAAAGCGATCGCGGCACGGCTGTTTCTCAGCCCGCGCACGGTTGAAAGTCACATCTCCCATCTGCTGCTCAAGACCGGGTGCAGCAACCGAACCCAACTGCTCCTCTGGGCCATGGGCGAGCGATAAACTCCCATCCACGCCGGCTTAGCTCAGTGGTAGAGCAGCGCTTTTGTAAAGCGAAGGCCATCGGTTCAAATCCGTTAGCCGGCTTTCCCATCAACGGCACAAAAGCCTGAACTGAAAGGCTTCTTGGGTCTCCTCATGCAGGAATGATGGTCCTGATCACCGAGCTTTGAAGCCCCCCTCGACCCTCAATAGTCCTGAACGCCCCGGCGATCCCAGTCCAAGTGGGCAGAGCCAAGGCGATGGTGCCAGCGGCGCCACCTCCAAAGCTCGCCAGGCGGCGGCCAGCCAGCCTTGACGCTCGGCTGTTTTCCTGATCGCGTCGTAATTTCGGCCTAGCGGCAGGGCGGCAGTGAATCCGAACTCAGAGGTGCTCAGCCTCTTTCCCCGCTACCTGCTCAAACAACGGTTGAACGATGGCCTGCTGGCCGATCTTCAGCAGCTGGCCGCTCATGTGCTCAGCGACCCCGGCAGCACCCCAGACGCCTCGCGCAAACTGGCCGGTCAGTTGTCCCTCCAGCGCGAACTGGGGCCCCAGTTTCCCCCGATCGCCCAGCTCTGCGCCGAGGTGATCGTGCCGGCCTGCGAGCAATGGATCCGGCACGTGATCGACCAGCAGCCGCCCCAGGGGCGGGGACCATGGGTTCCGGGGGGCTACCGGCTGCAGATGATCGATGTCTGGCTGAACCTGCAGCGCGCCGGCGACTACAACCCCATCCACACCCACGGGGGCAGCTTTTCTGGAGTGCTCTTCCTCAAGGTGCCTCCCCAGATCACCGGCGAGCGCTTCGACGGCCAGCTCTGCTTCCACGGCCCCGAGGAATGGCACATCCAGAGCTTCCGCACCGGTATGGCCCACTACGTGTTGCCCGTGCCTGGCGACCTTTACGTGTTTCCCGCCTGGCAACCCCATTCGGTGACGCCATTTAGAGGCGAAGGAGAGCGCTGGTCCCTGGCCTTCAATGTGGTGGCGGTGCCCCAGCCCCGGCAGACGTCGACGCCCCAACAGCCGTTCGAGCACCAGGACAGCGTGGCTGGGAACGTGTCGCTCTCAAGCCATCGGCCCAGGCCGGGTGGATTTGCCTGATCCCAGTTCAGCCGACGGGAGACCTCAAGCGCCTGCATCGCGATCGATCCGGCGGTATCCGAACCAATCGGGCACCAGGGGCTGATGCCGGTTCTCAGGATCCAGGGGAAGGTGTACATGCCAGCCCTGCAGCGCCTCCTGCTGCAGGCAATCCTCGACTAGGTGGAGGTCATCGCTGTGGCGCTCAAGGGCCCCGATCAACAACTGGCGCCTGGCCCTGGCCTTGGCGGCCTGGGCACTTGGGGCCACCACCAGAGTGAACTGGTGCAGCTCCGCCAGCTGGCTGGGGTCGTAAGCGCCCATGTTCACGAACCAGAGGCGCTCAGGTCCCCCCCAGGGCTCAGGTCGCAGCTCGATGCGATGGCCATCGACGCAGTCGAGCGCCACATAACTATCCATGTGAAGACCCCGGTGGCGGCCGAACCACTGGCGGCGCAGCTCCGGGATCGCCGCCTCGATCGAAGCAGCCGCCACAAAGCGCACGTCGTGGAGTTCGATGTGGCAGCCCTCGCTGCGCCCACCGAGCACCACCAGATGAAGCCGCATCATCGCTCCGGGACAGGCGATTGGGATTCCGTCCTAGCGGGAAGGCGCCCCACCGCAGGGATCACTCCAGTCGTATCCAGACACGGCTTCAGCCACCTCAACAAGCGCCCGGCGCCGAGCGATTCCAGGGGCCGCCCCTACATTCGTTGCTAAGCGAAAAGCTTCAGAGCATGGGCCTACGCCGCTGGCTACTGGCCACGATCCTCCTGGGGTCAGCCCCCATGACGGCCCTGGCTGCACCATTCAGCTTCGATCCGGTGTCCTTCGCCGGCTATGCCAACAGCCGGCAGAAGGCCCTTGGCAACGATCTGTTCTTCAAGAACCTGGGCCTCTGCTCTCGCAAGGGCGACAAGGGCTACAACTGCCTGGAGGGGGAGCTGCTCAAACGGGAGCCAGGCAAGTCGGGACGCTCCTTCTGCACGTTGCGCTTTGTGGGCTTCCACCCCAAGACACGGAACATCAATTACATGGTCAAGTCGTGTGAGTACCGCGACGACCGAAGGCGACTGATCGACCAATCCCAGCAGCTCTTGCGCAAGGGTCTCGACACCCTGGAGAACTTCAGTCAGTAACGCCTCCACCACACTCGCCATGGCGGTTGCAACCATCCAGCTCGCCTCCCTGGCCCCATGCTCCAGGCGGCGCCATCAGCTGCAGGGCCCCAGAGCTGGGCGTCAGCGGCTGGCCTCCAGCAGGGGGGTGTGATCGAACACCGGCGCAGGGTCAAGCGCCACGATGCGCTCGCCTTGACGGTGCCGCAGCTCGAAATGCAGATGGGGGGTGCTGGCCTGACCACTGCCGCCGACGCGGCCGATCAACTCACCGGCAGCCACCACCTGCTGGGGCATCACCGCCAGATCCAGCAGATGGGCATAGAGGGTCTGCCATCCGCGGCCGTGGTCGATCACCACCGTGAGCCCGTAGCCGCTCACCATCTCCACCAGTCGCACCGTGCCTGGAAGGGCGGCGCGCACGGCCGTTCCTTCGTCTGCGATCAAGTCGATGCCTGGATGGATGCGCCAGGCCTTGCGGCTTTCGGCGTAGCGCCATCCGTAGGGGTTCACCTCAATCGCCCGCCGCTCAAGTGGATAGAGGAGCACCAACGGCTGACCGGGAATGAGCGCTGCCAATGCAGCCAGATGCGGATCAGAACCCAGGAGCTCCTGTTGTGGGCGAAAGAAAGGAAGGAGGGAGTCGGGCAAGCGATCGTTGCGGCCCAGATCAGCCACCTCCGCTTCCTCCGGTGGGCTCGCGGGACGAGGGGGTCGCTGGGGCGGAAGCAGGGGCGATCCGGTTTCGGCCGGCGCTGGGGTCAGGGGCAGCTGGGCCCTTGCGGGCTGGCCAGTAGCCGCGGCGGCGATCCATGTCGCCGCAAGCAGAAGGCAACTTGACCACCCCAGGACGCTTCGCCCTCCAGATATGCCCCAGGGTGATCTCTGCCGTGAACGGCACTCCATCGGGACAGCCCCCAACGGTGTTGCTGCCGTTGTAACGCCCCCAGGCCGGTAGAGCAGGCCAGCGATGGTGCCAGACACAGCCGGTTCGCTCCCCCTGGGTGTGGGCTGGCCGATCAGCCCCGGCGACCCGCCAGAACCCAGCCCCCCAGCGCCAGAGCCAACCAGGGCAACGTTCCCCGCAGTTCGAACACCGGCGTGAGAGCGGTCGTCAGCGGCTCGAGCACCAGATGGTTGAGGCCCAGCACCAGGGCCACCAACAGGGTCAGGATCAGCATCGCGGGGCACCCAGCTGTGACCGCATCGGAAGTTTCATCTCAGACCTCGGGCATCAGAGCACCAGGACGCAACACCTGCCAGCGGTCTTCCTCACGCCAGGCCAGCACCGTGCTCCCCAGCCCAGCGGCGGCGGGCCAGGGCAGCGGCCCCAGCAACGGCAGGGCGGGGAAGGCCCGGGCGGCCTCCTCGGCCGAGAGGCAGGCCGGCTCTCCTGACGCATTGGCACTGGTGGTGGCCAGGGGCCCGGTGAGCCTCAGCAACGCCAGGGCGGAAGGGCAGGCCGGCACTCGCAACCCCAGGCTCCTGCCACCGGGATGGAGCGCCTGGGCGATCGGCCCCTCCGCTGGCAGCACCAGCGTGAGGGCACCGGGCCAATGCCCCAGGGCCATCTCCCGCCATTGGGGGCGGATCGGCACCGTCAACGCCGCCAGCAACTCCTCGGGATCAGCGCCCATGAGGATCAAGGGTCGATCGGCGGGTCGGTTCTTGAGCGTCCAGAGCAGGGGAGCGCCCAGGGGCCGGCAGGCCAGAGCCGGCAGGGTATCGGTGGGGAACAGGGCGGCCGAGCCGGCGGCCAGGGCCTCGGCCAGGTCGGCGGCCTCGAGAACCCGGCCCTGATCCAAGGATGGGGGAACGGTCATGGAGGGCTTGGCAGTGGGCGCCGGGCGCGGGTGAACCGCCCGTGGCCCTCCAGATCAGGTTCGGTGCTCACATCCACCAGGCCGGAGGCCGCCAGGAGCGTCGCCACGGCCGGCCCCTGGTCATGGTGGTGCTCCAGCAGCAGCCAGCCACCGGGGGCGAGAGCCTGGAGGGCACCGCCTGCGATCTGTCGGATCGAGGTCAGGCCATCGGCACCGCCATCGAGCGCCAGGTGGGGTTCGTGCTCGCGCACCACCGGCTCCAACTGAGCCAGCAGGCACGTGGGGATGTAAGGGGGGTTGCTGACCACCAGATCGAGTTGACCGGCCAGTGGCTCCAGCGGCGCCCACCACTGGCCCAGCCGCAGTTCAACAGTGGCCGCCCCATCGGCGCGTTCCAGGTTCAAGCGGGCTTGAGCCAGGGCCTCGGAGCTGCAGTCCACGGCATAGCCCTGGCTCCCGGGAGGCAGGGCCGCCGCCAGGGCCACCGCCAAACAGCCGGAACCGGTGCCCAGATCGGCCCAGCGGAGCGGCCCAGGGTGCAGCGCAGGCAACTGCCCCAGGGCCAGATCCACCAGAAGCTCGGTCTCCTGACGGGGGATGAGCACCCCCGGGGCCACCAGCAGCTCCAGATCCCGCCACGGGCAGACACCCACCAGGTACTGGAGAGGAGTGGAGCGCTGACGGTGCACGAGCCAGAGCGCTTCCAACGCCTGGAGCGGTCGCTCCAGCCTCACCACCCGCTCGGGCTCGAGCCACAGCCGCTGCAAGGCGGTCCACCGCAGGCCACCGGCCAGATCCAACAGCCAGTCGAGGTCGACGGTGTGACCTCCCCCCTCCAGCAGACGGCGGCGCCAGTCCAACAACTCGCTGCCCTGAACCGCCACTGGGAGCTCAGGCCCCAGCCCGGCGGCAGATGCAGCCATCTCTGGGGCTGGCGCCTCTGGGGATGGCACCGCGGGGGATAGCGGCTGGCAAGGGGGATTCATTGAACAACCCTAGGAAGCGACTCAAAGGGGCCTCCAGCACAGGCCTGGCTCCGCGATCACCCTCCCGGCGAGCTCCAGTTCCAACAGGCGGCTGGCCACCTCAGGCGCCGGACTGCCCAGGTCATGACAGAGGTCTTCCAGGCTCGCCCCTTGCCCCAACACCCGCAGCAGCTCCCCCTGGCCGCCTCCAAGGACGAACCCTGCCTGTGCCGGTCCGGCCCGATCAACCGATCGTCCTTGAACAGCAGCGCCCGCCGCCGGCTTCAAGGGCCCTGGACCCAGCTGGCGGATCAGGTCGGCGGGGTCGAGCAGGGCCGAAGCGCCCCGGGCCAGCAGCCTGTTGCTGCCCGCCGCCGAAACCTTTCCCGCATCCGCCGGCACCACCCAGAGGGGAAGACCCTGGTCCCAGGCCAGGGCCGCCGACTGCAGGGCACCACTGACCACGGGGCACTCCACCAGCACCACTGCCCTGGCCAGGGCCACCTGCAGGCGGTTACGGGCAGCGAAATTGCCAGGGTGCACCCCAGCTCCAGGGGTCTGTTCGGACATCAGCAGGCCTTGGGCCGCCACCTGCCGCTGCAGCTCCCCGTGATGGCGGGGGTAGATCCGCTCCAGGGGAGTGCCCAGCACCGCCACAGGCCGCCCCCCCTGGGCCAGACAACCCTCATGGGCCGCCGCATCGATGCCCTCTGCGAGGCCGCTCACCACCGGCCAACCGGCCAGCGCCAGGGCCTTGCCGATGGCCCGGGCCATGACGAGACCATGGCGGGAGGGACGGCGGGTGCCCACCACCGCCACCGCCTGGCGGCGCCGCAACGGGGACCAGAGGCTGCCGCAGCCTTGCCAGTGGAGCGCAAGCGGAGGCCGCTCCAACTCCAGCAGGGCCCCTGGGAAGGCGGGATCCCCCGGCAGCAGCACCCGTCTCGGACGATCGCCCCTGCACAACGCACTCAGAGGCTCAGGGCCGAGGCGCCGCCGATAGGCCTCCAGCTTGCCAAGCACAGTGGGGCCCATCCCCGGCACCGCAGCCAGGTGATTGAGGGGGGTCCTCCAGGCGGCCCCCAGGTCACCGCAATGACGCTCCAAGGCCGTGAGTCGGCTCCAGCCGACTCCAGGGCATCCGCGCCAGACGAGCCACCAAAGACGCCGGCTCTCACCCCAGCCCAAGGACCTGCGGCGCGCGCCCACGCCGAACGGAACGAGCAGTAGATCCCCCAACCGCAGCAAAGCAATACATTTGTACTCTAAGGCTCTTGCTGGCCATTGGGCCCCAGCCCCAGGCGCTCGATCGCCCGTTCCAGATCCTCTGGCAGTCGCCGCAGCAACCGCCGTGGCGCCGGCTTGGCGCCCGTCTTGGGCAGCTGAACCAGCACCAGCTCCACCCGGGCCTCGGCGGCCACATCACCCTCGCCATTGAGAAAGGTGCTGTGCCAGGGCAGCCGCAGGCCCCGCCGGGGCTGGATCGTGCTCCACAGTTCAAGGGCCTCACCATGCAACAGGGCCTGGCGGTAATGGATCGAGAGGGCCACCACCGGCAGCTCGAGCCCCCGGGCCGAGAGGTCGCTGTAATCCAGCCCAGCCGCCGCCAGCGCCTCCACCCGGGCCTCCTCGAGAAATCCCAGGTAGGCGCCGTGCCACATCACGCCGGCGTGGTCGGTGTGCTGGGGGAGCACCCGCCGCCGCAGGCACCAGCCACGCTTCATGACGTCCTCTGGGTTCGTCAACGGCCCGATTGCGTTTCAGCCATAGGCTGCCAAACAGCGGTGCCAGCCCCATGTTTCGCAATGTTCTGATCGCCGACTCCGGCAAGGGCCACGTTGAAGAAATGGTGCGCATGCTGCGCGCCATCCCGGTGTTCCGGCAAGCGCGCCTCAACCTGTTGCACGTGGTCCCCGAGCAGGCCGGCGAGAACTTCCAGGAGCACTGGCAGAACGCCGCCGGGCTGGTGGCCGAGGCCGTGAAACGGCTGGGGCTCGACCCGAGCGAGATCAACACGATCATTCGCCAGGGCGACACCAAGCAAACCGTGCTCAAGGTGGCCGATGAGCTGGACAGCGATCTGATCGTGATGGGCTCACGGGGCCTGGGTCGCCTGCAATCCATCCTCAGCAACAGCGCCAGCCAATACGTCTTCCAGCTCTCCACTCGGCCGATGTTGCTGGTGCGGGACGACCTCTACGTGCGTCACATCAACCGCATTGTCGTGGCCATCGACGGCACCGGCGTCGGCGATGACGCCCTCCGCCTGGCCTGCGAACTGGTCAAGGACATCCCCGGGGGCAGCCTCACAGGAATTCACATCACCCGTCAGGAGGTGCCCCCCTCCCGCGGGGGCAAAACCCCTGCCGATGAGGTGCTGGACAAGGCGGTTCAGCGGGCCCGCGGCTTCGGGGTGCAGCTCAAGCCCGAGCACCGCAGCGGGGATGTGGGTCGCACCTTCTGCGCCGCGGCCGAAGAACTCAAGGCCGATCTGGTGGTGATCGCCTCCCAGGATCGTCGCCCCCTGGTGGCCAAAGGGCTGGTGGACATCGACAGGCTCCTGGGCAGCTCCGTGAGCGATTACATCCGTGTGCATGCCCCGACACCGGTGCTGCTGGTGCGCGAACCCGAGGGCCGCCTCTGAAGGGGCCCCTTTACGTTGACGGGTCAGCTCTGACGGCTGCTGGTCTGGATGTAGAGAACGATCAGGAAGACGGCTGGCACCAGAACGAACAGCAGGCTGGCGACGAAGCCGAGATCGTTGGTTTCCATTGCTGCTGACCGGAGCAACTGGACCGTATCACCGGCACCAGGGCGCTTTCAGCGCCGCTTCACCGCTCGTTGCGGTTTGGACCTTCAACCTGGCTCACGCCCATCGGCTTCAGCCCCAGCGGGCGCGGTCAATGAATCGGTGGCCTCAGCGGGCTCGGATCCCTCAACGGCCTCAGGCTGGGGCACCTCGGGCCAGGCCATGGGGCCCTCGGCCAAAGGAGCCTGGCGGGCGGCCTCCAGACGGGCGGCGCCATCGGCCAGCCCCACCTGGGGGCGAGTCAGCACCATCACCGATTTCATGACCAAGGTCTGGCAGGCCAGACGCCAATCCTGGGGGCGATGGCGCAGTTTCTGATCCTCCACGGCCGTGCGGTTGCTCAAGGCGCCAGGGGCGCCTTCGGCGACCACACCGACAAAACAGGTGATGCATTGGCCGCAGCCGTTGCAGTTGCCGAGCTTGCCTTTGAGGCCATACATCTCCACACCCTGGCGCAGGGCCACATCGCGCAGGTTCTCGCCGGGGTAACACTCCACCTCGAGGCCCTCGCGAACAAAACGGATGACGGGCATGGCGACAAGGGCAGACGAAGCAACATTCTGAGACCCCAGGTTGCGATTTGTAACCACCAGGGCTGGCGCCACGTCCCCGCAGGAAGGCTCCGGCACGGCCATCGCCATCACGGCACGTTTCAGCTGAGGAGATCAGGGGACCTCGGGTGATCGATACCCCCTACGATCGCCAGCACGGATCGATCCTTCCTTTGCGTCGATCGTTCTGCTGTCGTGGCTTCCACCACGCAGCTGTTTGTTTCCCCGGACCTAACCCCCATGGGATTGCCCTGGTATCGGGTGCACACGGTCGTCATCAACGACCCGGGCCGCTTGTTGGCCGTGCACCTCATGCACACCGCTCTGGTAGCTGGCTGGGCCGGCTCCATGGCGCTCTACGAGCTCGCGATCTTCGACCCTTCCGATCAGGTCCTCAACCCCATGTGGCGCCAGGGCATGTTCGTCATGCCCTTCATGGCCCGCCTGGGCGTCACTGGCAGTTGGGGAGGCTGGAGCGTCACCGGTGAAACCGGCGTGGATCCAGGCTTCTGGAGCTTCGAGGGTGTCGCCGCCGCCCACATCGTTTTCAGCGGCCTGCTTTTCCTGGCCGCCATCTGGCACTGGACCTACTGGGATCTGGAGATCTGGCAGGACCCCCGCACCGGTGAACCTGCCCTGGATCTGCCCAAGATCTTCGGCATCCACCTGCTGCTGGCCGGTCTGGCCTGCTTCGGTTTCGGTGCCTTCCACCTCACCGGTGTCTTCGGGCCTGGCATGTGGGTCTCGGACCCCTACGGACTGACCGGCCACCTCGAGGCGGTCCAACCGTCCTGGGGTGCTGAGGGGTTCAACCCCTTCAACCCGGGCGGCATCGTGGCCCACCACATTGCCGCCGGCATCGTCGGGATCATCGCCGGCATCTTCCACATCACAACCCGGCCACCGGAGCGGCTTTACAAGGCTCTGCGCATGGGCAACATCGAAACGGTTCTGGCCAGTGCCATTGCCGCCGTGTTCTTTGCGGCCTTCATCGTCGCCGGGACCATGTGGTACGGCGCTGCCGCAACGCCTGTGGAGCTGTTCGGTCCCACGCGCTATCAGTGGGATCAGAGCTACTTCAAAACAGAGATCAACCGGCGGATTCAGACCGCGCTCGACGGCGGTGCCTCCAAGACCGAGGCCTATGGAGCCATTCCCGAGAAGCTGGCCTTCTACGACTACGTCGGCAACAGCCCCGCCAAAGGCGGCCTGTTCAGGGTTGGTCCGATGGTCAACGGCGATGGCCTGCCCACCGGCTGGCTGGGCCACATCAGCTTCACCGACAAGCAAGGTCGTGACCTAGAGGTCCGCCGGCTGCCGAACTTCTTCGAGAACTTCCCTGTGGTTCTCCAGGACCAGGACGGCATCGTGCGGGCTGACATCCCCTTCCGCCGCTCCGAGGCGAAGTACTCCTTCGAGCAGACCGGCGTAACGGCCACCGTCTACGGAGGCGCCCTCAACGGTCAGACCTTCAGCGATCCTGCCGAAGTCAAGCGTTTGGCTCGCAAGGCCCAACTGGGTGAAGCGTTCGAATTCGACCGCGAGCGCTACCACTCCGACGGCACCTTCCGCAGCTCACCGCGCGGCTGGTTCACCTTCGGCCACGCCACCTTCGCTCTTCTGTTCTTCTTCGGCCACATCTGGCACGGAGCACGAACCCTCTACCGCGACGTGTTTGCCGGCATCGATCCCGATCTTGGCGAGCAGGTGGAATTCGGCCTGTTCCAGAAACTGGGTGACCGTTCCACCCGTCGGCTTCCCGAGGGCTACGTGCCCCCGGCCGGCACAACCCTCAGTTGATCGCCAGTTCCTCGAGGTAACCCAATGGAGAGCTTCGCCTACATCCTGATCCTCGCCCTTGCGATCTCGACCCTGTTCTTCGCGATCGCGTTCCGTGATCCCCCGAAGATCGGTAAGTGATCCCTTCTTTTGGATCCCCCCAGCCCCTCGCCCCAGCGAGGGGCTTTTTGATGGTCTCCTGCGCCCCATCGTGAGGCCCTGAGCGCCCCATTGGCCTCAACCCTCGCCACGCGGCCAGGGCGTGGCGATTCCGCCTTGGAGCGCACCGCTTGGGCGCCGGAACGACGAAACCCATTGCGGCGGAAGTCTTCTCAATGGGCAAATCCATGTCTAGACTTCTCAAGCTTGCGCGTTAACCAAGGGATGCAATGTCCCTCCTGCCAACACACCGATAGCCGCGTTCTTGAGTCCCGTTCCGCAGACTCGGGAAGGAGTGTGCGGCGTCGGCGGGAATGCCTGAACTGTGAGCACCGCTTCACCACCTACGAACGCGTCGAAACAGTTCCGGTCACGGTGATCAAGCGCAACGGCAGCCGCGAAACCTTCAACCGCGCCAAGCTCCTCCATGGCCTCCTGCGGGCTTGCGAGAAAACGGGCCTTGAACCAGCCCGCCTGGAGGGCGTCGTCGATGACATCGAAGTGGTGCTGCAGCAACGCAGCGGCCGAGAGGTGAGCAGCGGCGAGATCGGCGAACTCGTGCTCCAGGAATTGAGCGAGATGAGCGAGGTGGCCTACGTGCGCTTTGCCTCGGTCTACCGCCAGTTCAAAGGCGTCAGCGATTTCGTCGCCACCCTCGAAGGTCTGAGCCGCCGACCTGGCCAATCCCGCAAGGGCTCCTCCAACGGCACCACCCTGGCCGCCGTGGGCTGAAGGCCTGTCTGCTTTGTATAGTCGTACGTTCTGCATGCCCTGTCGGCGGACAGGCGCGCGGATTCCTTCGACCTGCCCCAGGCAGTCCGCCAACGCCCCATGACCCTGACCCCTTCCGACACCAGCACCACGGCCGATCTCGACCTGGTGATCGAGGACGCGGCCGATCTCGACCTGGCCTTCACGGAAGAGGTTCCCACCGCCGATGACCCCAGCAGCCGGGCAGCGGCCCGGGACAGCGACGGCGTGGGGTTCACCCGCGACGAATTCGCCGCGCTGCTCAGCAAGTATGACTACAACTTCAAGCCCGGCGACGTGGTGAAGGGCACCGTGTTCGCCATGGAGCCAAAGGGCGCCATGATCGACATCGGCGCCAAGACCGCCGCCTTCATGCCGATGCCGGAGGTGTCGATCAACCGGGTGGAGGCGCTCTCCGACGTGCTCGAACCCGGAGAGGTCCGCGAGTTCTTCATCCTCAGCGAAGAGAACGAGGACGGCCAGCTCACCCTTTCGATTCGCCGCATCGAATATCAGCGGGCCTGGGAACGGGTGCGTCAGCTCCAGAAGGAAGACGCCACCATCTACAGCGAAGTGTTCGCCACCAACCGGGGCGGCGCCCTGGTGCGGGTGGAAGGTCTGCGCGGCTTCATCCCCGGTAGCCACATCAGCACCCGCAAGCCAAAGGAAGATCTTGTGGCCGACTTCCTGCCGCTCAAGTTCCTTGAAGTCGACGAAGAGCGCAACCGCCTGGTGCTCAGCCATCGCCGCGCCCTTGTGGAGCGCAAGATGAACCGCCTGGAGGTTGGCGAGGTGGTGATCGGCACCGTCCGCGGCATCAAGCCCTACGGCGCCTTCATCGACATCGGCGGCGTCAGCGGCCTGCTGCACATCTCCGAGATCAGCCACGAGCACATCGAGACCCCCCACACGGTGCTCAATGTGAACGACCAAATGAAGGTGATGATTATCGACCTCGACGCCGAGCGCGGTCGGATCTCGCTCTCCACCAAAGCCCTTGAGCCCGAACCGGGCGACATGCTCACCGACCCTGCCAAGGTGTTCGAGAAGGCCGAGGAGATGGCCGCCCGCTACAAGCAGATGCTGCTGGAGCAGGCCGAGGAAAACGAGCCCATGGGTGTCACCCTCGACTGACCCCCCGATCAACCCCCCTCACCAACTGATTCCACCCCATGGCGCACCTCCAGCTTCGGGGCGTGGATCTTGGTCCGGTACGGGCCGTGCTGTTCGACAAGGACGGCACCCTCAGCCACAGCGAACCATTGCTGGTGGCGTTGGGATCGGCCCGGATTGAGGCGGCCCTCGAACGGGTGTCGATTGAGCGCCAAAGCCCGTTGCGCGATCTCCTGCAAAGGGCCTACGGCCTCTGCGATGGCGCCATCGATCCCGCCGGCACAACGGCGGTGGCATCGAGAGCCCACAACCTGATCTCCACCGCCACGGCCTTCTGCCAGGTGGGGCTGGGCTGGGCAGAGGCTCTAGCCCACAGCGAAGCGGTGTTCGCCCTCAGCGACTGCCTACAGGCCGTTGGTTCCAGGCCCGCCAGCGCCCCCACGGCTGGGCTGCTGGACCTGTTGGCCAGCCTGCAGTCGGCCGGTGTGCGCTGCGGAGTGATCAGCAACGACGAGCGTGCAGGCATTCAGCACTTCCTTGAGTGCCATGGCCTGGAGGATGGCTTCCAGGCGATCTGGAGCGCCGAGCACCGCCCCTGCAAGCCTGATCCGGCCGCCGTTCACGGACTCTGCAACGAACTGGGCATCGACCCCTCCGACTGCGCCTTGATCGGGGATGCGGACAGTGATCTGTCCATGGCCGCCCTGGCGGGTGTGCCCCTGGTGATCGGCTTCGCCGACGGGTGGAGCCGCCGACCGTCCCTGAGCGCCCCGCATCTGCCGCTGGAGCGCTGGTCGGAGCTCACCGTCACCGCCTTGGACTGAAGGCTTGGATTTCCGCTGATCCAGCCAGCCCACTGGAGCACACCTGGGTCATCGAGCAGGAGATAGGCTCAGTCCCTTCCAACCCGATACCGGTCGGCATGAGTCGCTACGTCTTCACCTCAGAGTCGGTGACCGAGGGTCACCCCGACAAGATCTGTGATCAGATCAGCGACGCCGTGCTCGACGCCCTGCTGGCTCAGGACCCGGCCAGCCGGGTGGCCTGCGAGACCGTGGTCAACACCGGGCTCTGCCTCATCACCGGAGAGGTCACCACCCAGGCCCGGGTCGACTTCAACACACTGGTGCGTGGGGTGATCGAGGGCATCGGCTACAGCAGCGCCCGCGCCGGGGGCTTCGACGCCCACAGCGCCGCCGTGCTGGTGGCCCTCGACCAGCAGTCCCCCGACATTGCCCAGGGGGTGAACGAGGCCGACGACCACGACGGCGACCCCCTCGACAAGGTGGGGGCCGGCGACCAGGGAATCATGTTCGGCTTCGCCTGCGACGAGACCCCCGAGCTGATGCCGCTACCGATCAGCCTCGCCCACCGACTCGCCCGTCGGCTGGCCCAGGTGCGCCATGACGGCACCCTGGGGTACCTGCTGCCCGACGGCAAGACCCAGGTCAGCGTCGTCTACGAAGACAACCGGCCCGTCTCGATCGACACGATCTTGATCTCCACTCAGCATGTGGCCGAGATCGACGGCATCAGCGATGAGAAAGGCCTGCGGGAGCGCATTTCCGCCGACCTCTGGGTGCATGTGGTGGAACCCGCCACAGGCGACCTCGATCTCAAGCCGGTGAAAGGCAGCACCCGTTTCCTAGTCAACCCCACCGGCAAGTTCGTGGTCGGAGGGCCCCAGGGGGATGCGGGCCTCACCGGCCGCAAGATCATCGTCGACACCTACGGGGGCTATGCCCGCCACGGTGGCGGCGCCTTCTCAGGCAAGGACCCCACCAAGGTGGACCGCTCCGCCGCCTACGCCGCCCGCTATGTGGCCAAGGCCCTGGTGGCCGCCGGTCTCGCCAGCAAGGTCGAGGTGCAGCTCAGTTACGCCATCGGCGTGGCCAGACCGGTGAGCATTCTTGTCGAGAGCTTCGGCACCGGGGCCTTGGGCAACGAAGACCTCACCGCCCTGGTTCAGGAACACTTCGACCTGCGCCCCGGGGCGATCATCGCCACCTTCGGCCTGCGCGATCTGCCCCAACAGCGAGGCGGACGCTTCTACCAGGATGTGGCGGCCTACGGGCACTTCGGACGTCGCGACCTGGACCTGCCCTGGGAGAACGTGGACACCATCGCCGCCAGCTTGAAGCAGGCCACGGCCAGCCGGGTGGGCGCCTCGGCCTGAATTCGCCCGCCCCGGTGGGGGAATCCCAGCAACCCAGCCCCGATCTGGCCCTTGGCATCGACCTGGGCAGCAGCGGGCTACGGCTGGCCCTCATCGATGCCCAGGGCTTCCTGCTGAGCGAACGCAGCGGCGACTACCCGCTGCCGTTCGAGCAACCCGAAGGATGGCGCCAAGGGTTGGTGGGGCTGATCGGAACCCTTGAGGAGCCCCTGCGGGCCAGGGTTGGTGCCATCGCCCTGGATGGCACCTCTGGAACCCTGCTGCTCTGCGGCCCTGACGGCACGGCCCGTGGACCAGCTCTCCCGTACCACCGGGCCTGCCCTGAGCAGGCCGAAGCCCTCACGACGCTGGTGCCCGCTGGCAGCCCCGCCGCCAGCACCAGTGGCAGCCTGGCGCGCGCCTTGAACCTGCTCAGCCGGGAAAGGGCCGTCGATGGTTCCCCACACCTGCTGCTGCGCCATCAGGCCGACTGGCTGATGGGCTGGCTGCTGGGCCACTGGCGTTGGGGCGAAGAAGGCAACAATCTCCGCCTCGGCTGGGATCTGCAGCGCGAGGCCTGGGCGGGCCGAATCGAGCATCAACCCTGGAGCAGCGCCCTGCCCGAGGTCGTGCCCAGTGGCACCGCCTTGGGGCCCCTGGCCGCCGCCGCATCCAAGCGGCTCGGCCTGCCGGCGTCCTGCCAGGTGGTGAGCGGCAGCACCGATGCCAATGCGGCCGTGCTGGCCGCCGGTCCCGGCCCAGGCGATGGGGTGAGCGTCCTCGGCACCACCTTGGTGCTCAAGCGCTTCGTGGAGGCCCCCCTGGAAGGCCCTGGGCTCACCAACCACCGCGTGGGCGGCCGCTGGCTGGTGGGTGGGGCCTCCAATGCCGGCGCTGGCATCCTGCGTCGATTCTTCATGCCCGAGCAGATCGCACAGCTCAGCCGCCAGATCGATCCCCAACGCCCCTCAGGTCTGAAGCTACGGCCCCTACCCGCCCCCGGTGAGCGCTTCCCTGTGGACGACCCCCAGCTGGAGCCCGTGCTGGAGCCCAGGCCAATCAGCGATGCCCTCTATCTGCAGGCCCTGCTGGAGGGTCTGACCGCGATCGAGGCCCAGGGCTGGCAGCGGCTGGCGGAGCTGGGGGCCCCGCCACTGGAGCGGGTGATCAGCCTCGGGGGCGGTGCCCGCAACCCCCAATGGCGCCTGCTGCGTCAGCGGGCCCTGGGGATCCCTGTGCTCAACCGCCCTGGACTGGCCCCCGCCGTCGGCACGGCCCGCCTGGCCCTGGGAGGGTGGAGGATGGAATCTTCCTCGATGCCGCAGCGAAGACCATGAACGAACGGTTGCGCACGGTTCTGTCCATGGGTTTGTTCGTGGTGCTGGCGGGCTATGTGGGCTTCAGCGCCCTGCGGCTGGGCCTGCTGCTCTGGCAGCGCTTCGGTGCCGGCTGAACATCACACCTCAGAATCTCTATCAGCCTCCGCTCCTCCCTATGGCCGCCGATCCCCTCACCGCCAGCGTCAGCGATCGCATCTGCCGTCATATGAACAACGACCACGCCGAGGCGGTGGCTGACTTCGCCCGGCACTACGGCGGCGTCGAATCCACCGAAGGCGCCGTGATGACGCGGGTGACCCCGGAGGCGATGGTGCTCGAGGTGGCGGGATCCAGCGTGTCGGTGCCTTTCGATCACACCCTCAGCGACAGCGAGGACGCCCACCGCACCCTGGTGGCGATGCTGCGGGCCCTGCCTGCCAAGGGCGGGGAATCCTGAGCGGGTCCCACCCACGCCTTCGGGCGACGATGCCGTGCTGGCCCAGCTGCTTCAGGGTTGCCTCGATCTGATCATTGCCCCCTGCTGCCCCCTCTGCAAGAACCCCCTTGAGCCACGTGCTTCCGGCCCAGGCCCCTGTGGACCCTGCCTGCAGCGGCTGAACCTGCCTACGCTGGGGCTGCAGGGACATCAACCACTCCCCTGGTGGAGCCTCGGGTTCTATGAGGGCCAGCTGCGCCGGCTGCTGTTGCGACAGCGGAAGAATCCCTCCCCCGTGGTGATCGCCACCTTGAGCGAGCGCCTGGCCGAGCCCTGGACGGCCAGCCCGCTCCGCCCCCTGGTGGTGGCGATCCCGAGCTGGAAACGGCAGGGCAACCCCTTGCCGGGCCTGATCTGCCGCAGCCTGGGCTTCGAGCACGTCACACCGCTGGAGCGGGCCCGCCCCACCCTGGGTCAACACCACCTGGGGAAGGAACTGCGGGCCCTCAACCAGGACGGGGCCTTCCGCTGCCGGCCTGGCGCCGCGAGGCCCGGTCCACTGCTGCGGAGACGTCCGCTGCTGATCGTCGACGACATCCTCACCACGGGGGCCACCGCCTGCGCTGCCGCCATGGCCCTGCGTTCGGCCGGCTACCGGGTCGAAGGGTTGCTGTGCCTGGCCCGCACCCCAGAGAAAGGCCGTGATCTAAGATCTGGCCGTCGCTGATGCGGCAGGCCGGGATAGCTCAGTTGGTAGAGCAGGCGACTGAAAATCGCCGTGTCCCCAGTTCAAATCTGGGTCCTGGCATCACCTCCTCGAGCAAGGCTCGATGCGAACACGGCCCGAGCCCAACTCCTCCCAGCTGTTCGACAACGCCGACAGCTTTGCGATGGTCTTCGACGAAGCATGGAAGCGCCATAGTTTCGACCAACCCAACCACGGCCTGTCCACGGAGGCCAAACTCGAGCTGATGCTCGAGCAGGTGGGGGAGCATCCCTTCGCCCTCAGCTCACCGGGAACCGCTCGGAGAGTGGCCCTGTTCCGCACCCGTCTGCTCGGCCTCTGACCATCGGCCCCCAACGGGTGGTGACCAGCCATGGGGTAGCAAAACAGGGGCCATCAGTCTTAGGAGCATCAAAACTGTGGCCGCAGAAACGAGATTCAGTGAATCGAGGCTCAGCAAGACGCCATCGCCGAAATGGACCAACCGAAACGGGCCAACCAATGCTGCTGCCAGCAGAACAGCCGCCTGCCCCAAAACGCTCCCATAGGATCCGCCGATGAGCACTCCACTCGTTCGCCTGCTCCGCCAGCTGAGCGCTGGGTTCAGCAACCAGGACCAGGCTTTCGACAACCCCCCCCTCTTCGCCCACATCCTGGTGAAGTTCAGGCCCCTTCCCCAGCTGGCGCCTGGATCCCTCCTGCTGGAGCAGTGGTACGCCTTCGCGCCGGGCCAGCCGTACCGGATCAGGGTGCTGCGGGCCGAGCAGACCGCCGGCGGGCTGAGCATTCACAACCAGGCCTTCGTCGATGGGCAGCGGTTCTGGGGGGCCGTTGACAACGCCGAGCTGCGGGCCTTGATCCAGCCCGAAGACCTTCAGCCGCTGACCGGTTGCTCCTATGTGGTGCGGGAGCAGGGCCAGGGTTTCGTGGGGGAAGTTGAACCGGGCTGCGGCTGTCTCGTGCATCGCAAAGGAGCCACCGCCTACCTGGTGAGCAGCTTCGAGCTTGACGAGCGGGGCATGCGCACAATCGATCGGGGACACGATCCCGAGAGCCACGAGCAACTCTGGGGCTCCCAGGCCGGCCCCTTCGAATTCCGACGGACGGCCGACTACAGCGGAGACATTCCCGACCACTGGATTGAGGCGCTCCAGCAGGCAGAAGCTTCATGAAGCTTGGTTTCGTGAAGCTGTGTGTGAGGTTTAGGCAATAGGGGAAAGTGCTCAATCTCCCCATCTAGGTTTCTCGCCGTTCGAATCCAAGCGATGCCCCTGCCCCTCCTGGAAACCAAGCCTCTGAGCCAGAACGCCAGGGTCAACAGTTTCACAATCGGCACCGACGAAAGCCCTCGCCGCGTCCCTGAAGGGGTTCACAGCAGCCCCGAATCCCTTGATGAACTGATCGAACGGGCCTATCGGCAGATCTTCTTCCACGCCTTCAAGGTCGATCGGGAACCGGTTCTGGAATCCCAGCTGCGCAACGGCTCGATCAACACCCGAGATTTCGTGCGCGGTCTGCTCTTGTCCAGAAAATTCCGTGATGGCTTCTATCGCGTCAACAACAACTACAGGCTCGTCGAGCAGATCATCGGCCGGGTGCTCGGCCGCGACGTGCATGGGGATCAAGAGCGGATCGCCTGGTCGATCGTGATCGCCGATCAGGGGCTTCAAGGCTTTGTCGATGCCCTGCTCGAATCGGATGAATACCTGGAGAACTTCGGCTACGACGAGGTGCCCTACCAGCGTTCGCGGGTGCTCCCGGGGCACGCCAAAGGCAACCTGCCTTTCAATCAGAAGGCCCCTCGTTACGACGCCTACTGGCGCGACATGTCCGCCAAGCGCGCACCCGCCGATCCCTTTGGCGGCGGTCCGATGTCCCCCGCCTGGGTGGGTGGTCAGCCCCCAGAGCTCGCTCAGAAGATCTGGCTGGCGTTCGTGGCCATTGGCGCCCTGGAGGTTGGCCGTGTGCTGCTCACCACCGCAGGCGCCATGTTGAGCACGGGCGCGGCCGGCTGACGGCGTCAGTTGGGCGCCTCGGCTCAGGCGCTCAGTTCATCCATGAAGTGCTGCTCGTCTTCCGGCGGAAAGGGATCGACACCGAAATCACCTTGGTGAATGACGGCCTCCTCGCCCTTGCTTTCCCCTCTTGAGAAGGGCAGCACCGATGGACCCGAACGAATGGCGGCAGGGTGATGGCCCTGCAACCATTCCTCCAGACGGGCGATTCGCGCTTCGGTCTGGGCCAGGACTTCGCCGGTGGACCCGGACCCATCAGGCCCAACCTGGGCTTGGCTTCCCTGTTGTTCCAGGTGTTGCTCCGCCCTCGCCAGCCGCTCCTCCAACTCCAGAAGCCGGATCGTGAGGACTTCACTCACCTCGCTCAGGGCCCGCAGCTGCTCGCTCAGCCTCTGCTGGACCGGCGCTGCGGGGGGGATCAGGGCCATGGCGGCCTGGGGTCGCAATCTGGCCGGATGGTATCGGCCCCAACAGAAGTCGCCAGCCCCATTTTTTGTAACGATTATGAAAACCCCGGACCTTGGCGAAACGGCCCCCATAGGATCCGGCTGCAGCCTCAGGGTTGGTCTGGCTCGGCCCACTTCAGCCAAGCGCATCTGACCCGGCTCCCGCACCGACAGCGCCACGCCCTCCAGCGCAAACGTCAGCTGCCGCAGGCTGCGCTCCCCTGGTGCACCACCCTTCTTCTCCTCGCCCCTCGGCCCACACGCCCATGACTCTCGCCAACGCTGCTTATCTGGGCATCGAGCGATTTGCCAACGACAGCAACAAGGAAAACTGGCCGAACGGCTCCGACGATGACAAGTCGCGGCTGATCCACGCCGTCTACCAACAGGTGCTCGGCCGCCAGTACGTGCTCTCCAGCGAGCGCCTTGAGGGTCCTGAGTCCCTGTTCCGCCGTGGTTACCTGAGCGTGCGGGAGTTCGTGCGCCAGGTGGCCAAGAGCGGTGAATACCGCAAGCGCTTCTTCGAGAACACCAACCCTTACCGGTTCATCGAGCTCAACTTCAAGCATCTGCTGGGCCGTGCGCCCCAGGACAAGGCCGAGGCGCTGCACCACTTCACCATCCTTCAGGAGAAGGGCTTCGACGCCGAGATCGATGCCTACATCGACAGCGCCGAATACCAGGAGCGCTTTGGTGAAGAGCAGGTTCCTTACCTGCACGGCTGGAACTACTCTGTCGGCCAGCGTGGGCTGCAGTTCTCCTACCTGCTCCAGCTCACCCGTGGCGCCGCCGCCTCCATCAAGGGCGACATCGTCAAGAACCAATCACGGCTGAATCCTTCGATCCATAAGGAAGCTCCCCTTCCGGTCGTCAGCCCCAATGCCAAGGGATCGACCTTCCGCTCGGCCAGGAACGATGGCGTCACCCGCCAGGGAGTGGGCGCTGGCGAAGAGGGGCGCACGTTCCGCGTCGAAATCAGCGGCTTCAACAACTACCGGCTCCACAAGCGCAGCAACAGGGTGCGCTTCATCCCCTTCAACAAGCTGCTGGAGTACCAGCAACAGATCCAGAGGGAAGGCGGCCGGATCGCCAGCATCACCCCGGTGAACTGACCCTCTCTCCCAACTCCTGTCTTTCCCGAACACCATGAAGGTCTCAGCAGGCAACCGCAGCACCAACTCCAGTTCCACCCGGCAGGTCACCGTCAAGGTGACCGGCCTGGCCCGCAACGATTACGCGCGCTCCTCCGATGTGGAGTTGCACGTTCCCTTCACCCGTTTCAACGAAACCCTCCAGATGGTGAACCGCATGGGCGGCAGGATCACTGGTGTGAGCGTCACTGGCGAAGGCACGGACCCCGCCGCCAAGCCGGCTGTCCCACGCAAGAGCAACAAAAAGCCCGAGGCGGCTCCCGCCGAAGGCTGAATCACCGCACCGACTGGCCCACACAGCCCCAGTGTTCCGCCCCCTCCTCGAGGGGGCTTTTTCATGGCTGCTTCCTCTGGAAGCGCCATTCCAAGCGGCTGCTGTCTCCATGGTCACAACGGAGATCGCAAGACCGGTCTTGGCCGCTCAAGACCCCTTGCAGCGCAAGGGGTTGCGGGGAGCAATGACCGTTTGTTAAGTCAGGCTCATGATGGACATAAGCATGGACAACAATACCTGGGTTCAATCGACCGGTTTCGGCGCTTACGCCAGCCGCATCGAGCGACGCCGTGGGGCTGCCTCCAGATCCCACGCCTCCAATTCCATCCCACCTCCAACCCCTGGGTTGGATCTCCTAGCCCCTTACACATGACCTACGACGCCTTCACCAAGGTCGTTGCTCAGGCTGATGCCCGCGGCGAATTCCTCAACGGTGGTCAGATCGACGCCCTGGCGGGTGTCGTCGCTGACAGCTTCAAGCGCCTGGATGCCGTCAACCGCATCACCTCCAACGCTTC
>CALRNH020000022.1:0-28128 GCA_943369485.1 Synechococcus sp. UW140
TTCGAGCTCTCCCCCTCCTGGTACGTCGAAGCCCTGACCTACATCAAGGCCAACCACGGCATCGCCGGTGATCCCGGTGTCATCGCCAACAACTACATCGACTACGCCATCAACGCTCTGATCTGATCCCTTCGGATCGCTCAAGCTTCTGAGGGCCCCGAATGGGGCCCTTTTTCATGGCCATCGTTCCCATCACCTGAGATCTCCCAAGGCTGGGATGTCGCAGGGCCTGGATGTGGCCGGCCCTTTCAATGGCACGATCAATGCAGACAAGCCAAACGGCCCCTCGGTCATGACAGCCGCCGGACCAACTCCCACCAGTGGGGATCCCATCAGCGAGGACGAGGCCCTTGCCCGCCTGCGCCAGAGCGAGGATCAATCGCTGCAGTACTACGCCGCCTGGTGGCTGGGCCGCACCCGCAGCCGCCACCCCGAAGCCGTGCCCCTGCTCCGGCGGGCCCTGCGTCAGCGTCAGCCACGCCAGGAGGGCCTGGGGGTGGAGCACAACGCGGTGGCCCGCAACGCGGCCCGCGCCCTGGGGAAACTGGGCCGGAGTGAAGCGATCCCCGATCTGCTCGAAACTCTCGACGATCCTGACCATGGCCTGCGGGAAGCCGCCAGCCGGGCCCTTGGGGACCTGGGAGCCACCATCGCCGTACCGGCGTTGTGCGACCGCCTGGCCAGTGGCCCCGATGGGGCTGGCGCAGCTGTTGAGGGCAGCACCCGCCTGCAGGAGCCCTGTGAGGCGTTATTGGAGGCCCTCGGCCAGATCGGCGATGGCAGCCCAGCCGTGCTGGCCACCCTGGAGCTGTTCGTGGGCCACAGCCGTCCGCTGGTTCACAGCGCTGCCTGCCGGGCCCTGCTGCAACTCACGGGTGACGATCGCTGGGGCGAGCCCCTTCTGGAACTGCTGCTGCATCCCCAGCTTCAGATCAGGCGTTCGGCGCTGATGGATCTGGGCGCTGTGGGCTGGCGTCCCGCCCTCGGTCCCATCTGCGCCACCCTGGCGGAAAACAGCCTCAAGCTGATCGCCCTGAGAGGTCTGGCGGAGAACAGCCGCCCGGAGCGTCCTGGTGATCCAGACACCGCTGCCGTGCTGACGGCCATGGATGATCTGCTGTGAACCGCGAACGGCCGTGATCGAGACCCTGATCCGCGAGGTGCGTGAAGCCGACAGCGCTCTGAGCCTGCTGCAGACAACCCGGCGTCTCGCGGCGGCCGCCCACCCGGAGGCGGTGCCTTGCCTGGTGGAGGTGCTCGGGTTCAACAACCCAGGCGCGGCCGTCGCCGCGGTGGACGGCCTGATCGCCATCGGCGAGGCGGCCGTGGAGCCCCTGCTGGCCAACCTGGATGAACACAACTACGGCGCCAGGGCCTGGGCGGTGCGGGCCCTGGCCACGATCGGGGACGTGCGCGGCCTGGCGCTGCTGGAGGAGGCCCTGGGCCAGGACATCGGCCCGAGTGTGCGCCGGGCGGCCGCCAAGGGGCTCGGCCAACTCAACCTGTCGGGCCTTCGTGGCGACGAGGCGGAAACCCTGCGTCAACGCTGCTTCACGGCCCTGGAGGCCGGCATCGCCGACGGGGAGTGGGTGGTGCGCTACGGGGTGGTCGTGGGGCTGGAACGGCTGGTGGGTTCCTTGCCCTCCGCAAGCCCCTGGAGGCAGCGGGCTGGAGGCTTGTTTGAGCGACTGACAAGTGACGCCACGGAGGACACCGAGGTGGTGCGGTTGCGGGCGAGAGTGGCTCTGGAGCAACTCAAGCAGCCATGAGTGAACACCGGCGGGTGCTGTTTGTCTGCATGGGCAACATCTGCCGCTCGCCGGCGGCGGAGGGGGTGTTTCTCCATCAACTCGCCCTGGCGGGCCTGGCCGGAAGCTTCGAGGTGGATTCCGCCGGCACCGGCAGCTGGCACACCGGTGAGCTCGCCGACCATCGCATGCGCCAGGCGGCGACGGCCCGGGGCCTGACGCTGCTCAGCCGGGCCCGCCAGATCACGATCGATGACCTGCACCGTTTCGATCACATCCTCACCATGGATGCGGACAACCTGCGGCAGGTGCGGAGCCTGGCCCGGGGACTGAACCATCGGGCCCGAATTGAACCGCTCACGACCTACAGCCGCGGCAAAGGGCCCAAGGACGTGCCCGACCCGTACTACGGCGGAGCCGATGGCTTCGAGCAGGTGCTCGACCTGCTGGAGGACGCCTGTGCCGGACTATTGGAGAGCCTGCAGGCGGATTGAGGTGGTCTGACCTGGCCGGAGGAGCACCTCAGCGGCCCTCCGGCCAGGCCTCCTCGGGCACCCGCTCGCGGAACAGGTCCACCAGGGTCTGGATCACCAACTCGATCGCCATCCCATCAGTGACCAGTTCCTGGGCATCCGGGGCCTTTCGCAGGGGGGCCACCTCCCGGCTGGCATCGGCGTGATCGCGGCTTGCGATCTGCTCCTCCAGCTCGGCCAGGGGAGGGACTAGAAAGCCCCGCTGCTCAAGATCCAGGGCCCGCCGGCGGGCCCGCTCCGCGACCGTGGCCGTCAGGAAGACCTTCAGATCGGCATGGGGGAACACGGCGGTGCCGATGTCACGACCTTCGGCCACCAGTCCCCCCCGTTCACCCATGGCCTGCTGCTGGCGGGTGAGGGCTGCCCGCACACAGGCGTGGGCCGCCACCACGGACACCTGAGCGGTGACTTCGGGACTGCGGATGGCCTCGGTCACGTCATGGCCGTTGATGGACACCCGCTGCTCGCCGCCCGGCGCCGTGCTCAGCTGCAGGTCTAGGTCTTTGAGCAGCGGCTCGATCGCGGACCCATCGCTGGGATCCACCCGCTCCTGCTGCACCCACCAGGTGAGCGCCCGGTACATCGCACCCGTGTCGAGGTAAACCAGGCCCAGGCGGACGGCGAAGGCACGGGTGACCGTGCTCTTGCCCGCTCCGGCGGGTCCATCGATGGCAACGAGGGGCAGGCGGGTCATCAAAACGGTGTGATCGATCAGGCGGCAGCCCCCACAGCGCACGGCCGCAGCCAGAAGGCCAAGGCGATCCAATCGGGGCAGCGGAGCCAGGTTATGGGGTTGCACCAGCTCCACGTACTCCACCTCCAGCTGGGCCCGCACCAACTCCTCCCGCACCAACGCCACCAGCGCCTGAGCTGAAACGTCACCGCCCGCCAGCAGCTCTGCACGGGCGTCCTCCAGGGCCTGGGGCAAAGCCTGCACCTGCTGGCGCTCCTCTGCGCTCAGGTAGCGGTTTCGGGAGCTGCAGGCAAGACCGTCCCTCTCCCGCACGGTGGCGCAACCCTGCACCCGCACGGGCAGGCCCAGGTCGGCCACCAAGCGCCTGAGAATCACCAACTGCTGCCAATCCTTCTCGCCCAGCAGCAGGCGCTCGGGGCGTATCAGGCCCAAGAGGCGAGCCACCACCGTGGCCACTCCATCAAAGTGGCCGGGCCGATGGCGACCGCAGAGCACCTGCTGCAGGTCCTGGGGGGGACTGAGACGTGTGAGCTGGCCCTCACCCCCTGGGAACAACTCCTCGACGCTGGGTCTGAACAGGGCCTCGGCGCCAGCCTCCCTGGCCAGTCGTTCGTCTTCCTCCAGGGGCCTGGGATAGCGACCGAAATCCTCACTCGGTGCGAACTGCAACGGATTGACGAACACGCTCACCAGCACCCTGGGCTCCAGACCGGCAACGGGCCGACGGGCCGCCTCCACCAGGCTGGTGTGCCCCCGATGCAGGGCCCCCATGGTGGGAACGAAGTGCAGCGGCACCGTTCGCTGGGCCGGCGTCCCGCACCATTGCAGCAGTTCGTCGCGGGTCTGGAGCAGTTGCAAGCTCCCTCAACGGAAAGGCCCACCCGCCAATGTGGCGGATGGGCCTGGGGATCCGTCAAGGCGGGAGGCTCAGCGCAGCACTTCGAGCTTCACCTGGGCGACGCCACTGGCGACAACGCCGAGCTGGCTGGCGGCACCATGGGCAAGGTCGATCACGCGACCACCGGTGAAGGGGCCGCGGTCGTTGATGCGCACCACGGTGGACCGGCCGTTCCAGAGATTGGTGACCCTCACCTTGGTGCCGAAGGGCAGCGTGCGGTGGGCCGCCGTGAGGGTGCCCTGGCGGAGCACTTCACCACTGGCGGTGCGGTTGCCGTAAAAACCTGGGCCGTACCAGCTGGCCTGGCCACTGCTCGTGGCCACCACCCGGGGAGCCACCGGCGCCGGAGCGATCGGCTGGGGCGGGGTGAGCGGACGGAGCAGAGGTTCTGCGGCTGGAGCGGGATCTTCGACCTCACGGATCGCCAGAGTGGGAGTGACGGCAGGAGCGGCCGGCTCTTCGCTGTACTGGGCCGAGGCGAGGGCATCGGCGGTGATCGTGCGGCCCGATTCCGCCATGGCGGGGATCAGAGCACTGCTGCCGGAGAGCAGGAGGGCCAGGGCCCCGAGGGAAGTGGTACGACGCATAACGAACGGAACCCGCCGCAAGAAACAGCAGCCACAGATCATTTCCGTGGGCCGTTAACTGTGGTTGCTCCCTCACGAATAGGAGAGTTTGTGGAGCAACCCGACGGCGGAGTTCCTGACGGGAATTAACAACGACGCAAAGTTAACCCGTGAATGCACTGGAAAAAGTGAGCGGTCGCACGACCAAGATTGATCAGCATTCATCATCAATTGCGCGATCCCTGCCACCCACAGGCCTCAACATGTCCACGCCAATCGGAATTGATCAGACAACCGAATCAACTCTATAAGCTCAGCTGATCAGGCATTGTGCCAATAATGGAATTGTCTACCCTCCCCCGGGGGAGAGCGCCGTCCAGGGGGCGGTGGCATCGGAAGATCAGTGAAAGGGCGATACCCGCATGGATTACCGCACAGCAGGCGTGGATGTAGCAGCCGGAAGGGCTTTCGTCGAACGCATCCGCTCCAGCGTGGACTCCACCCGCCGGCCCGAAGTGCTCGGAGGGCTCGGTGGGTTTGGCGGGCTCTGCCGCCTGCCTGCGGGCCTGCGCCGGCCACTGCTGGTCGCGGGCACCGATGGGGTGGGCACCAAGCTGGAACTGGCCCAGGCCCAGGCCCAGCACCACGCGGTGGGGCTTGATCTGGTGGCCATGTGCGTCAACGATGTGATCACCAGTGGCGCCGAGCCGCTGTTCTTCCTCGACTACATCGCCACGGGCAAGCTCAGCCCCGAGGCCATGGCGGCGGTGGTGGAGGGCATCGCCGACGGCTGTCGCCAAAGCGGCTGTGCGCTCCTTGGAGGTGAAACCGCCGAAATGCCGGGCTTCTATGCCCCGGGCCGCTACGACCTGGCCGGGTTCTGTGTGGCCGTGGTCGAGGAGGACGAGCTGATCGACGGCCGCAGCACCGTCGCCGGGGACCAGATCGTGGCGGTGGCCAGCAGTGGCGTCCACAGCAATGGTTTCAGCCTGGTGCGGCGCATCCTTGAGGCCTCCGGCACCGATGCCGCCACCACCCTTCCCCACAGCGGCCGCCCCGTGCTGGAGGCCCTGCTGACCCCCACCTGTCTCTATGGCTCCCTGGTGAGTGCCCTCAAGGCCAAGTCCGTGCCCCTCCATGGCCTGGCCCACATCACGGGCGGTGGCCTGCCGGAAAACCTGCCCAGATGCCTGAGCGCTGGGCTGCGGGCCCGCATCGATCCGAGCAGCTGGGAGCGGCCCGAGCTGTTCGAGTGGCTGCAGCAGCAGGGCTCCATCCCCGAGCACGATCTCTGGAACACCTTCAACCTGGGGGTGGGGTTTTGTCTGGTGGTTCCCGAAGGCGCCCAGGCGGCGGCCATGGCCGCCGCCGCCGCCAGCGGCCACGACGCCTGGGTGCTGGGCCAGGTGGAGAGCGATCCCGATGGCCAGAGGGCGCTGGTGGGGCTCCCCGGCTGAGACGGCGGCGGGGAAAGGGGCCCATCGCCCCTGCCGCTGGGTCGCCACAGAGCGAGCGCGTCAACTCCTGTAGAAGTCGCCCAGGAACATGATCAGTTGTTTAAGGTGCGGCCCAGAGGGTTTCACACCCATCGACGCCGCTGCGACATCCGTTTCATTCTTCCTAGGTTCGCGTCTTGACGATCAGTAGTTCAACTGCGGGACGGCTCACCCGCCGCCGCAGTTCCGCAGGCCCGCTCCCCCCCAACCGACCCCAGCCCCCCCGTGAGGCCTTCCCAGCCCCCAGCCGGGGCATTTTTCGGCCCACTTTTCTCACCCTCAGGGACCACGGCAAGGTATACGTGGCCCAGCTGCCCCGGCTCTCCGATGGCCAGTTGGCCAATGTGGTTAAAGAGGCCCAAGAGGTGCTCGAAAGCCTCAACCGCCGGTTGCAGGAACTGGAATGCCAGCTCTCGCTCTCCTCGGTCGACCGGGAGACCCAGATCCGCGCCTCCACCAAACGCGATGTGACCGAGCGGTTCATCCGCGCCGTGGAGGAGGAGCAGGAGCATCGGCGCAGCAACCCGGCGCTGTCATCGGCCGCCGGCGAATCGGTGAGCAGCGCCTTCCTTGAGATCGCGCGCCAGCGGCTTCCCAACCTCACCTTTGATTCGCTGCTCCAGGAGGCCCTGGCCGCCTGCGACAACCCAGACCCCACTGCCAACCTGGCGATCACAGGCCCCCTGGGGCCAGAGTCAGGCCACGGGGCGACCTTGCTGCGGCAAGCTCCGGAGCCTCCGGTGCGGAGGGAACCCATGCCCGTGGTGCTCACCCCAGATCCCTCCGGTCAGGCGATCTGAGACAACGGCCAGCCCCCCATCAGAGCCCTCCTTCAGTCGCTCCCAAAGGGGTTAGCCGGCATCGAAGCCCCCAGCCCGAATGACAACCCGTCGAGCCCAGAGCGCTCGGCAGCGCTGAGCCGCCAGCTGCGGGCCGCCCCCGCATCCTCCGCCTGGGCCACCGTGCGCAGGCCCGGTATCGGCATGGCACCATGACTTCGGCACCAGTTGAGGGCCACCTGCGCCCCGCTGGCCCTGTGGTTGTCGGCGATGCGCTCAATCTCCTCAAGCAGCGGCTGGATCCGCGGCCGCAACCGGCGAAAGAGGCTGCCGCGGGGACCTGCCGGAAAGGCTCGCTCCGAGGCCGGAGCCTCGGTGAGCACCCCCAGGGCAAAGGGGCTGTAGGCGATCAGCTGAATCCCCAGCTCCCGGCAGACCTCCGCCACACCCCCCGGCTGGATCGGCTCCGGAGCGAGCAATGACAGCTGAACCTGAAGGCTGGCGAGCCGCACCCCCTGCCGTTGGAGCCGTTCATGGGCCCAGCGCAGCCGCCGCGGGCCGAAATTGGAAAGGCCCAGGCTGGCCACGGCCCCAGCGCTCACCAGCCGGGCCAGACCATCCAGCAGCGGACCCTCCTGCCAGGGGGCGTAGCGAGCGGTGCTCCAGTGCAGCTGCACACGATCGAGACGGCCCTGCAACCGCTGACGTGAGGCCTCGAAGGGCCGATCGAAGCCGCCGCGGCCCAGGCGCCAGGGGAACGGTGCCAGCTTGGTCGCCAGGGTGAGCTCCTGCCGGCGCTGCTCGGGCAAGGCGGCTGTGAAGGCGCCCAACAGCGTCTCACTGCGGCCCGCCAGGCGGCCCGTTCCATAGGAATCGGCGGTGTCGAAGAAGCGCAGACCGAGCGCCACCGCCCGCTCAAAGGTGGCGCGGAGCGTGGGATCATGGCGCCGCGGCTCATACCCCCAGAGGAAACGGTTGCCCCAGGACCAAGTCCCCACGCCGATCCCGGGTTCCTCCGTGACCAGCCCTGCGCCCGATTCGTTCCCCAAGCCTTTGCCCGTCGGTTCGGACCCCATCCTCTGTGGCCACTGTCTGCGCTCGGCCAGCAATGGTCTTCGCTGCCAGGGGATCTGCGTGGCTGACGGGGGCTATTGAGTTTGCCCTTTGCGAATCACCATGGGGTTCTTCGTCAGCCGAACGCGATGGTGACACCAGGCACGCCCATCGGGACAGCGAAGCAGGGGACCAGAACGGTGCACCCGCCGTCAGGCAGCCATGCGCTCGCTTCCCTGGCGGTGGCTTTGCTGCTGACAGCCCTGGCGCCCCAAGCGCCCTCGTTCGCCGGCGACGAGGCCGAGAGCTTCGGACGCTGGCAGTGGGATGCCGGCAAGTGCGAGCGCAACCTGGAGGGCCAGGAGCCCGCCCGCTGCGGTCGGGTGAAGGTGGATCAGGCCGCCAAAGGGCTGATCACGATTCGCTTCATCGCCAGCGGACCAAAGCGGGACGGCAGCAGCCTGCTCGTGTTCGTCGGGGCGCTGAGCGAGGGCCAACGACCGATGCGCTGCCGCATGGGGAAATGCGTGCCGGTGGCCCCCGTGCGCGCCGAAGTGAGCAGCGTCAGTGAGAGCTCCTTTGATGAGCGCGGGCTGGCCGAAGGCTTGCCCAAGGCGTGGCCGGCCGATGGCAACTGCCGGGTGGACCCCAGCGAAGTGAGCTGTGAGGCCAAGGCCCTGAGCGGCGAGCGCTGGCGCGCCCAGGCCAGCTTCTGACCGGGGCGGCCCCAGACCTCATCGAAGAGGCGGCACCCAGATTCGAACTGGGGGTAAAGGATTTGCAATCCTCTGCCTTACCACTTGGCCATGCCGCCGGTGGGGAGCAAACTCCCTGCAGCGGATCGTATCAGCCATGACATGCCCTCCCGTCTGCTGGTCCTGAGCAACGGCCACGGGGAGGATCAGATCGCCCTTCACCTCATCCGCGCCCTGCGGCAGCGGCGACCCGAACTGGAGCTGGCCGTGCTGCCCCTGGTGGGCGAAGGAGACGCCTTCGCGGGGCTTGAAGCCACCGGAGTGCTGCGACGGGTGGGCCCCCGCCAGCGTCTGCCCAGCGGAGGCTTCAGCAACCAGAGCTTGCGGGGATTGGGGCGTGACCTGGCGGCGGGCCTGCCGCTGCTGAGCCTGCGCCAACTCAGGCTGGTGCGGCGCTGGGGGGCGAGCGGTCAGCCACTGCTGGCGGTGGGCGACCTTCTACCCCTCCTGCTGGCGGGGGCCAGCGGTGCCCCCTTCGGCTTCATCGGCACCCCCAAGAGCGATTACACCTGGCGCAGCGGTCCAGGCCACCAGCTGTTCTCCGATGCCTACCACCGGCTCAAGGGCAGTGAATGGGATCCCTGGGAGTGGGCCCTGATGGGCCAAAGGCGCTGCCGGTTGGTGGCCGTCCGCGACCAGCTCACCGCCCGGGGGCTGCGGCGCCACGGGGTGCGGGCCACGGCCCCGGGGAATCCGATGATGGATGCCCTCGGCGCATCGGCAGACACGCTGCCCCCCAGTGCCGGAGCCAGGCGTGTGCTGCTGCTGATGGGCTCCCGCAGCCCAGAGTCGATCGGCAACCTTCAGCGTCTGATGGAGGGCCTGCTGCGCTGCCGGCAGCCCCTGGAGGTGCTGGCGGCCACCGGCGGCCAGCCCGGGGAGGAAGCCATCGCAGGGACCCTCCAACGGCTGGGTCTGGAGCGCAGCCCCATTCCGGCCCGCGGCGGTGCCGTGGCCGCCTGGCGGCATCAGCAGCGCCCCCTGCGGCTGCTTCTGGGCCCTGGGAAGCTTGCGGATTGGGCCAGGGCCGCCGAACTGGCGGTGGCCACGGCCGGCACCGCCACCGAACAGGTGGTGGGGTTGGGCTGCCCGGCCCTCTCGCTTCCAGGACCCGGGCCCCAGTTCAAGGCCCCTTTCGCCCGCCGCCAGAGCCGCCTGCTCGGAGGGGCTGTGCGGGTCTGCAACAACGTGGCGGAGTTGGCGGAGGGAGTGGAGCGTCTGCTGGCCGATGGCGCACTGAGGGAACAACTGGGAGCCGTCGGCCGCCGTCGCATGGGCCCAGGGGGCGGCAGTGCCCGAATCGCCGCCGCCATCGAGCGGGAGCTGCTGCGGGCTCCGGGTCAAGATGGGACCAGTTGATCCAACGCCATGGCCGCCCCCACCAATCAGGCGTATGCCGCGGCCTATGGGCAGCTGGCCAGCCTGCTGAACATCAGCCTGGCGTCAGCCCGCCGGCGGGTGGATCTGCGGGCGACCCAGGAAGGTCTTCGGGCGATCGAAGCCAAGATCGAACTCGCCGAGCGCATGGCCGAGGACGCCCGGGCCGGCAGCGCCGCCCACGGCCAGATGCTGGATTCCCTGCTCACCGCCGTCAAGAGCGAGATGAACTACATGGACGAAGACTGACCAGGGCCGTCTGGAAGCGTCAGTGCTCGAACACCGAGCCGAAGCGCGCTCGATCCAGATCTGCAAACACCGGAATGCAGGCGAAGCAACGGCGTGCCAACTCCAGCCTCCCCTCGCGCTCGAGCATGGCTGCCAGCCGATCCCGGGCCGCCAGCAGGTAACGGGCATCGTTGGCGGCGTAGACCAGCTGGGCCTCACTGAGTTCGTCCACCCGGCCCCAGTCGCTGCTCTGGGCCTGCTTGTCGAGCTCTACCCCCACCAGCTCGTTGACCACATCCTTGAGCCCATGGCGCGGGGCATAGGTGCGGCCCAACCGGCTGGCCACCTTGGTGCAGAAGATCGGCTGCACGGCGATCCCGAGCCCCTCGGCCAGGGCGGCCACATCGAAGCGGGCGAAGTGGAACACCTTTTCGATCTCGGGCGCTTCCATCACCTGCTTGAGCAAAGGGGCCTCGCTCTGGCCCCGGGCGATGCGCAGGCAGCAGACGTTGTCCTGGTCGTCGGCGATCTGCACCAGGCAGAGCCGATCGCGGCCATGAATCAGGCCCATCGCCTCGGTGTCCACCGCAAGCGAGCTGGAGGCGGCGAACAGGGCCTGCCACTCCGTGTCGAGGTCACCATCGAAGACGGCGAAGCGGGCGGGCGCGGCAGCAGGGGCGGAGGAGGGAGCCATGGCAGCGAGGCAGTTCCGGCCATGGTGGCAAAGCCCCGGACAAGCCCCCGCAGCGGCCCGACGATGTACGGGAGAATGAAATCCACCGCATAGCCCCATCCCATGGCCCCCACCCTGGCCTCCACCCTGCTGCTCACCTTGCTGATGGCGATTGGCCTGGTGTTCTTCCTGCGGGCCGCCAGCAAGGACCGCACCACCGTGGTGGAGGTGCACTCGCCAAGGCCGCCCCTGGAGGTGCTCGGAGGCCTCAGCCAGTGGCTGCAGGATCGTGGTTGGCAGGCGGAGGCCGGTAACCCCGAGCGGCGCCTGCTCAGCTTCAAAGGAACCGTGGAAGCCAGCAACGGTCTCGCCCTGTTGCTCTCGCTGCTGGGCGGGGTGGGGGCCGCCAGCCTGGGCCTGGTGCTGCGCCAGCTGCTGCCGGCCCTCGGCTGGTGGCCCCTGCTGCTCAGCACTCTGGGCCCGCTGGCCGGGGCCCTCTACCAGCGTCGGGCCCGCCGCCAGGAGCGGGTGGAATTGCGCCTGCTCAGCGCCGATGACGCCCCTGACAGCACCTTGCGCCTGCGCGCCCATCGCGATGAACTCATCGCCCTCGAGCTGGAACTGGGCCCCCGCCTGGAGCTGGCCAGCGATGGCGCCCTGATGCAATCACCCATTTAAGAACCGTCACCATGAAGTCCGCGATCCCCCCCGTTCTCGCCCTCTCCCTTGTGATTGGCCTGGCGAGTGGTGCAGCGGCCCAGGCCCCCTATCTCCCCAGCCGCGATCCGCTCACGGGACCACGCACGCCCTTGGCCAAGGACTGGGTTGGTCTACGCCCCCTGCCCCTGGGCACCCCGATCCTGTTGATGGCCGGCCATGCCGATTCCCAGGGCATCGGCGGTGCCGGCACGCCTGGGGCGGCGGTGGCCCTTGCTCGCTGGGCTCCCATGGACCCCTCGATGACCGACGAGCTCTACTGGAACCTGCAGACGGCCCAGGCTGTGGTGGCCCTTGGCCAACGGCGGGGCCTGAACATCCGCTTCTATGACCCGCCCCTGCGCCGGATCGCCAACGGCGAGGACCCGCGCACCACTTGGAGCGTGGGGCGTGAGTTCGCGGCCGCCGGGGGCTACGCCATGGAAATCCACTTCGATGCCTACGGGCCCGATGGCTACGGCTCCGGCCTGATACCGCCGCTCCAGGCCCGGCCCAGCCGCCTGGATGAAAGCCTGGCCCTGGCCTTTGGCGCCTACCCCTTCTATTTCCGGAACGGTCTTGGGGGTCCTAAACGCGGCATCGCCATCCTGGAGATCGGCAAGCTTGAAGGCACCCTGGAGGCCTCCCTACGCAGCCCCGCCCACCGCGAGGCGGCCCTGGCCGCCATCGCCGAGCGGGTGGTGAGCGCCCTGGAGCAGGGCCTCAGCCAACCGCCTGATGCGGCCGACAGCGCTCGTCGAGACTTGGATCGTCCAGCCAGTTCTGGGGCCGAGTGAACAGGTCGGTGAGCAGGGCCTCGCGGCTGCCCGGCTCGGGGATGTAGCCATACTCCCAGCGCACCAGTGGCGGCAACGACATCAGGATCGATTCGGTGCGGCCGTTGGTCTGCAGCCCGAAGATCGTGCCCCGGTCGAACACCAGGTTGAACTCCACGTAACGACCACGCCGGTAGAGCTGGAACTGTCGCTCCTTCTCGCCGTAAGCCAGAGCGGAGCGCCGTTCCACGATCGGCACGTAGCTGGGCAGAAAGGCGTTGCCGCAGGCCCCAGCGAGAGCAAACAGTTGCTCCCAGCTCCGGGGCCGGTCCCCGACAGCGGCGCCGGCCGCCGCCGCTGCACCCCCGGGATCCTGACCCTTGTAAAGCCGCCCGGCCGGATCCTGGTAGTCGTAGAAGATGCCGCCCACGCCCCTGGTTTCGCCCCGGTGCCTGAGGAAGAAGTATTCGTCGCACCACGGCTTGAACACCCGGTAGTAGGTCGGATCGACGCTGTCGCAGGCGCCTTTGAGGGTGCGATGAAAGTGGCGCGCATCCTCCAGGAAGGGGTAAAAGGGAGTGAGGTCAGCCCCGCCGCCGAACCACCACACCGGCCCCGCCTCGAAATAGCGGTAGTTCAGGTGCACCGTGGGCACGTAGGGGTTGCGGGGGTGCAGCACCATCGAGGTGCCGGTGGCGAACCATCGCTGCCCTTCCGCCTCGGGCCGGTGGCTGAGGATGGAGGGAGGCAGGCTGTCCCCCTCCACCTCGGAAAAGTTCACGCCACCCTGCTCGAAGATGCGGCCCTCGCGCATCACCCGCGAGCGCCCTCCACCCCCCTCATCGCGGATCCAGCTCTCCTCCTGAAAACGTCCCTCACCGTCGAGGGCCTCCAGACCCGCGCAGATGCTGTCCTGCAGACCCATCAGCAGGTCCTTGGCCCGCTGGCGCGAATCGGCGGGTGGCGCTTCCAGGGCCGGGGCTCCGGCCGTCACACCCTCTGCTGCCACTGCTGAATCAGCCACTGCAAGCCGCGCCGGTACGGCGCTGGAAACGAGTTCACCTTTCCAGCCTCCCACCCCAGGACACAAGCCTTCGAGAGGGACTGTCATCGGCTGGGGGTTTCTGCTCCCTTGGGAGCGAGGTCACTCCTAGGATCCAGGCCCCCTCCGCCGCACGGAATGGCCACCGCTGAACAGGCCCTCAGCGCCCTGGCGCCCCTGAAGGACGCCGGCAGTGGGCGCAGCCTGCTGGAGCTGGCCTGGATCGACCAGGTGCGCGCCGAGGGCCAGCGCATGGTCTTCCGCCTCGCCCTGCCCGGCTACGCCAACGCCCAGCGGGAGCGCATCGCCAGCGAAGCCCGTGCGGCCCTGCTGAAGCTCGAGGGTGTCAACGATGTCCAGATCGAACTGGGGCAGGCGCCGGCGGCGCCGATCGGCCAGGCGGGTCATGGCCAGGGGGGCGCAGAGCGACAGGCCATCCCTGGCGTGAAGCAGGTGATTGCCGTCAGCAGTGGCAAGGGCGGGGTAGGCAAGAGCACCGTGGCCGTCAACCTCGCCTGCGCCCTGGCCAGCTTGGGCCTGCAGGTGGGCCTGCTGGACGCCGACATCTACGGCCCGAATGCCCCCACCATGCTGGGGGTGGCCGATCGCACGCCCGAGGTGCGTGGCAGCGGCGAGCAACAGATGCTCACGCCAGTCGAAGCCTGCGGCATCGCCATGGTGTCGATGGGACTGCTGATCCAGGAGAACCAGCCGGTGATCTGGCGGGGCCCGATGCTCAACGGGATCATCCGCCAGTTCCTCTACCAAGTGGACTGGGGCGAAAGGGACGTGCTGGTGGTCGACCTGCCGCCGGGCACCGGTGATGCCCAACTCTCCCTGGCCCAGGCCGTGCCGATGGCAGGGGTCGTGATTGTGACCACGCCCCAGAAGGTCTCGCTCCAGGACGCCCGCCGCGGGCTGGCGATGTTTCTGCAACTGGGGGTGCCGGTGCTGGGGGTGGTTGAAAACATGACCGCCTTCATCCCTCCCGACCGCCCCGACACCCGCTATGCACTGTTCGGCTCCGGCGGCGGAGCGCTGCTGGCCGAGGAGGCCGGGGTGCCGCTGCTGGCGCAGATCCCCATGGAACTGGCGGTGGTGGATGGCGGTGATGGCGGTCGGCCCGTGGTGCTGGCCCAGCCCGACTCCGCCAGTGCCCGGGTCTTTTTTGAGCTGGCCGCGCGCCTACCGATTCCTACCCCAGCCGGATGACCATCCCCGGGATTGGTCGTCGACGCCGAATGTTTTCAGGCAGGGCACCGGCCCGCCGCAACCCTCTGGAGGGGGTGGATCTCGTGCTCTGGGGCATACCACTGGCCCTGACGTTCATCGCCGGCATCCTGATCGCCAGCACCCAGAGACAGGCCGATTACGCCGATTGGTACCAGCACTGGATCACGGGCGGGATCGGCCTCACTCTCGCGTTGCTGATCAGTCGCGTACCCCTCAACAAGCTGGAAGGCTGGCTACGGCCCATCTACGGCGTGACGGTGGTGAGCCTGGTGGCGGTTCACTTCATCGGGACCACAGCCTTGGGGGCCCAGCGCTGGATCAACGTCGCCGGCTTTCACGTGCAGCCGTCGGAGTTCGCAAAGCTGGGAGCCATTCTCCTGCTGGCGGGGGTCTTGTCCCGTTACTCGATTGAGCGACCGGTCGACCTGATCCGTCCCTCCGCGGTGATCTTCCTTCCCTGGCTCCTCGTGTTCGTGGAGCCCAATCTGGGCACCTCCCTGGTGTTCGGCACTGTCCTGTTGGTCATGCTGTTCTGGGCCGGCATGCCCCTGGCCTGGGTGGTGCTTCTGCTCTCTCCTCTGGTGACGGCCATCCTGGCTGGTGTCCTGCCCGTCGCCCTGGTGGCCTGGGTGCCACTGATGGGGGTGTTGGCCTGGCGCTTCCTGCCCTGGAAGCATGTCGGCGTGACGATCGTTCTGGCCGTGCAGGGGCTGTTCGCCGTCATCACCCCGTACCTCTGGATGCATGGCCTGAAGGATTACCAGCGGGACCGGCTGGTGCTGTTCCTCGATCCCTCCAAGGACCCCCTCGGTGGGGGCTACCACCTGCTTCAGAGCCGAATCGGCATCGGCTCGGGGGGCCTGTTCGGCACCGGCCTGATGCAGGGCCACCTCACCAAGCTGCGCTTCATCCCCGAACAGCACACTGATTTCATCTTCAGTGCCCTCGGCGAGGAGACTGGCTTCATCGGCACGATGCTGCTGGTGGTGGGCTACGCCCTCCTCTGTTGGAAACTCCTGCAGATCGCTGGTCGGGCCCGCACCGACTTCGAGTCGTTGGTCGTGGTCGGCATCGGCGCCATGGTGATCTTCCAGGTGATCGTGAACATCTTCATGAACATCGGCCTGGGTCCGGTCACTGGCGTCCCGCTGCCCTGGATGAGTTACGGACGCTCCTCGCTGCTCGTCAACTTCATCGCCCTGGGGCTCTGTGCCTCGGTGGCGCGGCGCAGCCAGGCGGTCCAGGGGCGCTGGTGAGCGACACCAGCCTGGAGGCGCTGCGGCAACTGCTGGCCTCAGGAGTGCCTCCGGGCCGCTGCGACGAAGATGCCGCGCGCCGCCAGTGGTGGGCGGCCCTGGCCACCCTCCAGGAGGATCTGCTGCTGCCCAGCCCGGCGCTGGAGGGTGTCTGGATCGCCTCCCCCCTGCCGGCCCTCCACGAGCCCGAGCTGCTGCGCAAGATGCGGGGCTGGGTCTGGGCCCCTGAGGAACTGGGCACGCTGCTGGGCCACGGGGCACCGTTGCTGCCTGGGGCCACCTCGATGCCCGGGGCGGTGTTGGCGGCCGGCGAGAGCTGCGAACGGTTGACCCTCGAAGAGCAGGACGGCACCGATCCGTTACTGCTGGTGATCACCCCAAGACTGCAGGTGGCTCTGGCCCTGCACGGCCCGCCCGAGGGCCGCCAGCTGGTGGTGCGCTTCGATCCGGCCAGCCTTTCAGCCACCCTCACCCTCCTCGACCAGCGGCTACGGCGCAGCAACCCGGTGGCGGGCCAGCGACTGCGTCAGGCCATCGGTGCCCTGGGTGAACTCCACGGGGATCAGGACTTCGCCTCAACCTTCTGGCCCAGGCTGGCGGAGCGGCTGTCGTCCATGGCCCCGAGCGTCACCCTGCAGCCCATGGTCCATCGGGGCACGGGAGAGACGAACAGAGCCAGCAGCGAACTGGCCCTTTTGGAGGCCCTCACCCATGAGGTGCGCACCCCCCTGGCCACGATCCGCACCCTGATCCGCTCCCTCCTGCGCCGCAGTGATCTGCCCGCCTTGGTGCGCCAGCGCCTGCATGCCATCGACGGGGAATGCAGTGAACAGATCGACCGTTTCGGGCTGATTTTCCATGCGGCTGAGCTGCAGCGGCTCCCCCGCAGCGAGCAGCCCCTGGCCCGCACCGACCTGGCTCAGCTGCTGATCCGTCTGGAGGAGCTCTGGCAGCAGCAACTGCAGCGCCGCGGCCTGCAGCTCGAATTGGAGATCGCCCCAGGGCTACCGCCGGTGCTCAGCGACCCAAGCCGGCTGGAGACCATGTTGGGGGGCCTGATGGACCGCTTCAGCCGGCGACTGCCAGGGGGTACGACCGTGCAGATCAGCCTCCAGCCGGCAGGCTCGCGCCTCAAGCTGCGGCTCCATGGGCTGGGGCGATCTGAGTTGTCCCCCCAGCCGGCGGCGTCCGGCGACGATGGGTCGAGCAGTGAAGTGATCGGGCCGGTGCTGAGTTGGAACCCGGAAACCGGGAGCCTGCAGCTCAGCCGCCAGGCCACCCAGCGGCTGTTCCACAGCCTTGGCGGCCGCCTGACCGAACGGGGCGACCGGGGGTTGACGGTGTTCTTCCCGGTGGCGGGCGCCGGCCCCTCCCGCTGAGGTTTGTTGACGGGTGTGAAGACAGCCCTGCTCGCCGAAGGAGGTGCCAAAACCCAGTGCTAGCTTCCAGCCGAAACGGCCTGCCGACACCCCCACCAAAGGAACAGCCATGACAGCAACGGCGCTGAGCGGTCAACTTCCGAAGTACATCGGCAGCACGGGGGGCTTGCTCAACTCGGCTGAGACCGAGGAGAAGTACGCCATCACCTGGACCAGCTCGAAAGCCCAGGCGTTTGAACTCCCCACAGGCGGTGCCGCCGAGATGAACGAAGGGGAGAACATCATGTACTTCGCCCGTAAGGAGCAGTGCCTCGCCCTCGGCACCCAACTGCGCACCAAGTTCAAGCCCCGCATCGAGGATTACAAGATCTACCGGATCTTCCCGGGTGGCGACACCGAATTCCTCCACCCCAAAGACGGCGTCTTCCCCGAGAAAGTCAACGAAGGCCGCTCGATCGTGGGCCACAATCCCCGTCGCATTGGCGATAATCCCAACCCAGCCAACCTCAAGTTCTCTGGCCGCAACACCTTCGACGCCTGATTCTTCGGGCCACCACCTAGAAAGGCGGGGTGCGAGGCGCCCCGTTTTTTTTGCCTGCCCATATCGAGATGCCCTTCCCTGATCGCACGGCCTTTCTGGAACAGGCGGCGGCGGGGCTCAATTTTCTGCCGGTCTGGAGCTGCTGGCCCGCTGATCTGGAGACCCCCCTCACCACCTGGCTGAAGGTGGGCGTCAGTTCCAGCCATGGCGTGCTGCTTGAGTCAGTGGAAGGAGGCGAGCGGGTGGGCCGCTGGAGCTATGTGGTCAGTGATCCGCTCTGGACCCTCACCGTGAGGGGCGAGGCGGCCGAGCAACGCTGGCGCGATGGACGGCTGATCGAGCAGCGGGGCAACCCGTTCAACCTGCTGCGCGAGTGCCTGGCGCCTTACGCCAGCGCGCCGGTGCTTGGGATGCCACCCCTGGGGCAACTGTTCGGCTTCTGGGGCTACGAACTGATCCAGTGGATCGAGCCCAGCGTGCCCGTCCACCCCAGCGATCCCGGCGGCCCACCGGATGGCTGCTGGATGCTGGCAGACAGTCTGCTGGTGTTCGATCAGGTCAAGCGCCAGATCACGGCGGTGGTTTATGCCGACCTCAGCGAAGGAGTCGATCCGGCTGAAGCCCATGGCGCCGCCTTGGCCCGGCTGACCTCCCTGGAGAGGCAGATGCACCAGCCCCTGCCCCCGGGGATCGCCCCTCTGGTCTGGAACCCCACTCCGGCCTGCGAGCTTCCCAACCAAAGCAACCGCACGCCCGAGGATTTCAAGTCGGCGGTGGCCAGTGCCCGGGAGCACATCTCCGCCGGCGACGTCTTCCAGTTGGTGCTCAGCCAGCGGCTGGAGACCCGGATCGATCGGGACCCCTTCGATCTCTACCGCAGCCTGCGGATGGTGAACCCATCCCCTTACATGGCCTTCTTCAATTTCGGAGGCTGGTATCTGATCGGCTCCAGCCCGGAGGTGATGGTCAAGGCCGAGCCAGGCTTAGGCGGCGTCAAGGCCTCCCTGCGTCCCATCGCCGGCACCCGCCCCCGGGGGGAGACTGACGCCGAGGATCTGGCCTATGAACAGGACCTGCTGGCCGATCCAAAGGAACGGGCCGAACACGTGATGCTGGTGGACCTGGGGCGTAACGACCTGGGCCGGGTCTGCAGGCCAGGCAGCGTCAAGGTGGCGGAGCTGATGGTGATCGAGCGCTACTCCCACGTGATGCACATCGTCAGCGCCGTGGAGGGGGTGCTGGAGAACGGACGCGACATCTGGGATCTGCTGATGGCGGCCTTCCCCGCCGGCACAGTGAGCGGAGCCCCCAAGATCAGGGCCATGCAACTCATCCATGAACTGGAACCTGATGCCCGTGGGCCCTACTCCGGGGTCTATGGCGCCGTCGACCTGGGCGGGGCCCTCAACACCGCCATCACCATCCGCACGATGGTGGTGCAGCCGGCCAGCGGGGGGGGGTGGAGCGTGAAGGTGCAGGCCGGCGCCGGCATCGTGGCCGACTCTCAGCCGGAAGCCGAATACCAGGAAACCCTCAACAAGGCCCGGGGCCTGCTCAAGGCCCTGGCCTGCCTCGACACTGATCCACCTACGCTCGAGGGGGCCGTCTCAACGCAAGCAGAGTCAGGGCGATGAGTGCCGCCCTGCTGCTCAAGGGCTTCGAAGTGGAGCTCTTCACCGGCCAAGCCGATGGAACGGTGGTGGGCGTGGCTGGGGAGGCGGCCGCCAGCCTGGAGGGTTTCGTGACCGAGCCGGATCACCGCAACCTCGAATACACCACCCCCCCCGATGCCGACTACGGCCACCAGCTCGCCCTGCTGGTGGCCCCGCGCCGCGCCCTGCGCGCCTGGCTTGCCGGCCGCGGCCTCACCCTGCTACCTGGAAGCACCTTGAGCCTGGGTGACAGCCGCCGCTTCGAGCGCTCCGACCCAGCGAACGACTACCACGGCTACATCGAGGCCAGCTACGGCACCCGGGTGGTGACGGCCAGTGTCCACATCAATTTCGGCCTCACGGCGATGGAGCAGCTGTTCGCCGCCTGCCGGTTGATCCGCTGCGAGGCCGCCCTGCTGCTGGCCCTCAGTGCCAGTTCTCCGTTCCTCGATGGGGTGGCCACCGGAGCCCACTCCCAGCGCTGGATCCAGTTTCCGCTCACCCCCCCCCAGGTGCCCCTGTTCCTTTCCCATCAGCACTACATCGACTGGATGCTCCAGGAGCTGGCGGCGGGATCAATGCAGAACGTGCGCCACCTCTGGACCTCCGTGCGGCCCAACGGCGACGAGCGCCCCTACGGCCTCAACCGGCTGGAGCTGCGCATCTGCGACCTGATCAGCGACCCTGAACAGCTCCTGGCGATCACCGCCTTTGCCGAACTGCGGCTCATGCAGCTGCTGGCGGATCCCGCCGCCCACGACCCGCTGCGGGCCAGCTGCCTCGATCCGAAGGCCCTGGCCGCCCTGGCGGACAGCAACGACCGGGCCGCGGCCGCCGCCAGCCTGGAGGCCGAACTGCATGACTGGCGCAGTGGTGAAGTGATCCAGGCCCGTTCCTGGATCGAGCGGGAGCTCACGGCGCTCGCCCCACTCGCCCAGGCGACGGGCCTCACGGGGGTGCTGGCTCCCGCCTTTGACATCCTCGCCCAGGGCAACCAAGCCATGCGCTGGCTGAAAAGCCACCGAAGCGGCGCCAGCATCGCCGCCATCGTCAACGAGGCGATCACCGAAATGGCCGTCAAGGAAAATGCTTTGGACGCTCGCTTGGCGACAGTCGCCTCGCGTCCTTTGGGATGATCATGGTGCCTTGCCCACCGTGTCCGCCCCCATGCGGCAGCCCGTGACCCTCCCTGAAGCGAGCACCGCCAGCGTGGTCCTGTCCCCTGTCCCCCAGGTCTGCCGGCTCCTGGGGGAGAGGCTCGAGCTGGTTGAAGACCTCTGGCAGACCGTTCTGCGCAGCGAGTGTCCCCCCACACACGCCGAGCGCCTGCTGCGCCTCAAGCGCCTCAGTGACACCAGCGAGCAAGAACTTGAGGGGGAATCGGCGGCCGCGATCGTCGGGCTGATCAGCGCCATGGACCTCTCTGAGGCGATCTCGGCGGCCCGGGCCTTCTCCCTCTACTTCCAGCTGGTCAACATCCTTGAGCAGCACATCGAGGAGGACGGCTACCTGGCGAGCCTCAAGGCCAACCACCAGGCCGTCGACAGCGACCCGTTCATTCCGCCCCTGGCCAACCAAACCGATCCAGCCACCTTCCGGGAGTTGTTCGGTCGGCTGCGGGGGCTCAACCTGCCCCCCGCCAAGCTGGAATCCCTGCTGCGAGAGCTGGACATCCGGCTGGTGTTCACAGCCCATCCCACTGAAATCGTGCGCCACACGGTGCGCCACAAGCAGCGGCGGGTGGCCGGGCTGATCCAGCAATTGCAGCACAGTCACCTGCATGAGCTCGACGACCAGGGCAGCCTCCGCCTTCAATTGGAGGAAGAGATCCGGCTGTGGTGGCGCACCGACGAACTGCACCAGTTCAAGCCCTCGGTGCTCGATGAGGTCGACTACGCCCTCCATTACTTCCAGCAGGTGCTTTTTCACGCCCTGCCCCAGCTGCGCCAGCGACTCCACAACGCCCTGCAGCAGAGTTACCCCGATGTGATCCCTCCCCCGGACGCCTTCTGCACCTTCGGTTCCTGGGTGGGAGCCGACCGGGATGGCAATCCCTCGGTCACCCCCGAGATCACCTGGCGCACGGCCTGCTACCAGCGGCGGCTGATGCTGGAGCGCTATGTCCTTGCCGTCCAGGACCTGCGCGACCAGCTCAGCATCTCGATGCAGTGGAGTCAGGTAAGCGCACCGCTGCTTGAGTCCCTGGAGATGGACCGGCTGCGCTTTCCCGAGATCTACGAGGAGCGCGCCGCCCGCTACCGACTTGAGCCCTACAGGCTCAAACTCAGTTACATCCTCGAGCGCCTGCGCCTCACCCAGGAGCGCAACCAGCAACTGGCCGAAGCCGGCTGGGAATCCCCCTTCGACCCAGCAGGCCAGGCCCCCCTCGGCGCCCTCAGCCCCCAGGCCCCCCAGGAACTCCACTACGGCGGCGTCGATGAGTTCCGCACCGACCTGGAGCTGATCCGCGACAGCCTCGATGCCACCGGGTTGAGCTGCAAACCGATCCTGACCCTGCTCAGTCAGGTGCACATCTTCGGCTTCACCCTCGCCAGCCTCGACATCCGCCAGGAGAGCACCCGCCACAGCGAAGCCCTCGACGAACTCACCCGCTACCTGCTGCTGCCCAAGCCCTACGGGGAGCTGGAGGAGGAGGAACGGATCGGCTGGCTGCTGCAGGAACTGCAGACCCGCCGGCCCCTGGCCCCTGCCGCGGCCAGCTGGTCGGCCGCCAGTGCCGAGACCTTCGCGGTCTTTCGCATGCTCAAGCGCCTGCAGCAGGAGTTCGGGCCCCGCATCTGCGGCACCTATGTGATCTCCATGAATCACACGGTTTCCGACATCCTGGAGGTGCTGCTGCTGGCCAAGGAAGCCGGACTGGTGGACCCCAAGGTCGTGTCCTCCGATCTGCTCGTGGTCCCCCTTTTCGAAACCGTGGAGGATCTTCAGCGGGCACCGGCGGTGATGGAGCGGCTCTTCGCCGAGCCCTTCTACCGACAGCTGCTGGCCAGCAGCAGCCCCGCAGAGCTTCCTCTGCAGGAGGTGATGCTCGGTTACTCGGACAGCAACAAAGACTCGGGCTTCCTCTCCAGCAACTGGGAGATCCACCGGGCCCAGATCGCCCTCCAGCGCCTGGCCACCGACCACGGTGTGGCCCTGCGCATCTTCCACGGCCGCGGAGGCTCCGTCGGCCGGGGCGGTGGTCCCGCCTACCAGGCGATCCTGGCCCAACCCAGCGGCACCCTCAACGGCCGCATCAAGATCACCGAGCAGGGGGAGGTGCTGGCCTCCAAGTACTCCCTGCCGGAGCTGGCCCTCTACAACCTGGAGACGGTCACCACCGCTGTGCTGCAGAACAGTCTGGTGAGCACCCACCTCGATGACACCACCAGCTGGAACGAACTGATGGGCCGCCTGGCGGCCCGCTCCCGTACCCACTACCGCGCCCTGGTGCACGACAACCCCGACCTGGTGGAGTTCTTCCAGCAGGTCACGCCGATCGAGGAGATCAGCAAGCTGCAGATCTCCAGCCGTCCGGCCCGGCGCAAGAGCGGCGCCAAGGACCTCTCCAGCCTGCGGGCGATCCCCTGGGTGTTCGGCTGGACCCAGAGCCGCTTCCTGCTGCCCAGCTGGTACGGCGTCGGGGCGGCCCTGCAGGAGGAAGTGGAGCGGGACGGGGAGCAGGAGGAACTGCTGCGGCTGCTCTACCAGCGCTGGCCCTTCTTCCGGATGCTGATTTCCAAGGTGGAAATGACTCTCTCCAAAGTCGATCTCGATCTGGCCCACCACTACGTGCAGGCCCTAGGGCGCGCCAGCCACCGGGAGTCGTTCGAGCAGATCTTCGAAGCGATCGCGGCCGAATACGTGCTCACCAGAGATCTGGTGCTCACGATCACTGGCCACCGACGGCTGCTGGATGGCGATCCCGCCCTGCAATTGTCCGTGGATCTGCGCAACCGCACGATCATTCCCCTGGGGTTCCTGCAGGTGGCCCTGTTGCGGCGCCTTCGGGACCAGAACCGTCAGCCGCCGATGAGTGAAGGGGCCAGCCCCTCTGCCGATGGCCGTACCTACAGCCGCAGTGAACTGCTGCGCGGTGCCCTGTTGACCATCAACGGGATTGCCGCCGGCTTGCGCAACACCGGCTGAGGAGCCCTTGATTTCCTTTCGCAGCTCCATCACCCACCCCCGCCTTCCGGAGGGCTACCGGCTGGAGACCACACCCGCCCCAACCGCCCAGGAGCTGGATGCGCTCCTGGTGAGCTGCGGTGATCGCTCCCGCCAGCCTGAGCTGATCGAGCGTGTGCTCACGCGCAGCATCTGGCACCTGCTGGTGCGTGATCCCCGTGGACAGCTGGTGGGTTTCGTGCGCGCCACCAGTGATCTGGCTCTCAATGCCAACCTTTGGGACCTGTCCGCCGCCCCGGGCGATCCAGCCAGCGCCACGGTGCTGGAGGTTCTGGTGCACGGGGCCCTGAGTCGATTGCGCCGGGAGATGGCCGGCTGCAGCATTTCGCTCTCGGCCCCACCAGAGGCTTTAGAGGCTCTGCGGCGCCATGGCTTCGTGGTGGACCCCGGCGGCATCCGAGCCATGGGGCTCACGCTCACCCATCCGGTGGAGAGCGTGGACTGAACACACGAGCATGGAGGGACTCGAACCCCCGACCCTCAGAACCGGAATCTGATGCTCTATCCAACTGAGCTACATGCCCTTGCCGTGGCCAGAGACCATGGCTACCGACCGGAAGCAGGCCCCCAGGCGATGGGCTTACCTTAACCGCACGCCGCCCCGGACCCATTCGGCTGCATCGCCTGGAGCTGCTGCGGTTCCGCAACTACACCTCTCTCAGCCTGGAGCTGACCTCCCCACGGCTGTTGGTGATCGGTGACAACGGCGAAGGCAAGTCGAATCTCCTCGAGGCGGTGGAGCTGCTGGGGAGCCTTCGCTCCCACCGCTGCAGCCGCGACCAGGACCTGATTCAGCAGGATCAGGGCCAGAGCCGACTGGGCGGCTGGTGCGCCGATGGCGACCACCTGGAGCTGGAGTTACGCCGGGTCGGGGGCCGCCTGGTGAGGCGCAACGGCAAGACCCTGGAGCGCCATCTGGATCTGCTGGGCCCCCTGCGCTGTGTGGGCTTCAGCGCCCTCGACCTGGAACTCGTGCGCGGGGAGCCCGCCCTGCGGCGCCAGTGGCTGGACCGTGTGGTGCTGCAACTCGAGCCGATCTACACCGACTTGCTGGCCCGCTACGGGCGCCTGCTGCGCCAGCGCAGCCAGCTGCTGCGCCGGGGCCTGGCCCACTCGCACCGCTCCGACTTACTGGATGCCTTCGATCAGCAGATGGCCCTGGTGGGCACCCGGCTGCACCGCCGCCGCCGCCGGGCCCTGGCACGGTTGCAACCCCTGGCGGCAGCCTGGCAGGAACGGCTCAGCGGCGGCCGCGAACGGCTCGAACTCCGCTACCAGCCCGGGAGTCTGCTGGAGGGGGAGGAGGCCGAGGCCCCCTGGCGCGAGGCGCTGGAAGCCCAGCTGCTCGCCCAGCGGGAGGAGGAACTGCGGCTGGGGCACTGCGGCGTCGGCCCGCACCGCGATGAGGTGGAGCTGCGCCTGGCGGACCAGCCGGCACGGCGCTACGGCTCGGCAGGCCAGCAGCGCACCCTGGTGCTCGCCCTCAAGCTGGCAGAGCTCGAGCTGGTGCATCAGCTCTGTGGCGCTCCACCCGTGCTGCTGCTGGACGACGTGCTGGCCGAACTGGACCCAGGCCGCCAGCAACTCCTGCTGGAAGCGGTTGGTGAGGGCCATCAATGCCTTGTGAGCGCCACCCATCTGGGGGCATTCAGCGGTGGCTGGCGCAGCCGTTCCCAGGTGATTCAGGTCCACGCCGGAGCCATCTCAACCGAGACGACTCCCCCCTGAGCGGTGGCCTGGCGCACCCGACCGGGCCGCAAAGGCGACCGTGTGTACCAGATCGCTTCCCCTGGCGTTATGGTGATGAGCTGTTCACATGGATCTGATGACCCAGACCCTGCCCAGCCTCCACCCCAACCCGGGATGGAATGGAGCTCCGAGCCCCCTTTCCGAAAGCCCCCAAACCCCCAGTGCCACCGACGCGGTGGGCAAACACTGCATCCTCGAGCTCTACAACTGCAACAGCGAGAAGCTCGACGACGAAGCCTTCCTGAGGACCGCCATCACGACAGCAGCCAAGCGTGCGGGCGCCACTCTCCTGAATCTGATCACCCACCGGTTCGAACCGCAGGGGGTGACGGGGCTGGCCCTTCTGGCCGAATCCCATATCTCCATCCACACCTGGCCCGAATCGGGCTATGCGGCCGTGGACGTGTTCACCTGCGGTGACCACACCATGCCCGAGAGGGCCTGCCATGTGCTGAGCGCCGAGCTCGGAGCCGCCCACCACAAGCTCACCAGCTTCCGGCGGGAAACGCCCCAGTCCTTGGCCGACACCGAACGGACCCCCCTCGCCGCCTGAGGCCTCAGGGCCCGGATCTGTCGCGGTTGAGCTTGCCACTCACCAGACCCTCAAGATCCAGGCTCACCGCGGAGAAACCGAGGCTTGCAAAGGCCTCGACCAGGTCGTCGCGCCACCCTGCCGGATCCCCCAACCTCTCCAGCAGCCCATTGAGCTGCTGGTGGGGGACTTCGATGCGGGCGGTTTCCCCCTGGCTGCGCACCCGCAGCTCGGCAATGCCCTGGCCCCGCAGCCAGTCCTCGGCTGCGGCCACCCGCCGTAGCCGCGGGGCGTTGATGGGCTCGCCGTAGGGAAAGCGGGAGGCAAGGCAGGGCTGGGCGGGTTTGTCCCACCAGGGGAAGCCCAGGGCCCGGGAAATCTGGCGCACCGCCTGCTTGTCAAGACCACATTCCGCCAGGGGCGAGCGCACCCCCCGTTCGCGGGCGGCGCGGATGCCCGGGCGGTGATCGCCCAGGTCGTCGAGATTCACCCCATCGACCACCAGGGCCGCCGCCCCTCCTGGCTGCTCCATCGAGAGGACCGCCGCCAGGGGTGCCAAGAGGCCGTGGAGCTCCCGCTTGCAGGCGTAGCAGCGATCATCCGGGTTGGCGCTGTAGGCCGGATCGTCGAGTTCGGCGGTCGGAATCTCCCGGTGAAGAAGGCCCATCCAACGGGCCTGCAGACGGGCCTCCTCGCGCAGGTGGGGCGCCAGGGCCGGCGACACACCAGTCACCGCCAGGGCCCGGTCCCCCAACTGTTCCGCCGCCAGGGCCGCCACCAGCGCGCTGTCCACACCTCCGGAATAGGCCACCACCAGCCGCGGTTGGGCCGCCAGCCATCCCCGCAGATCCTGCAGTGCCCGATCGAGCCGCTCGGGCAGGGCTTCACCCAGACGATGGGGGGCACGGCAGCTCTGGAGGGGGGGCAAACGGCGGTGGGCGATCGTTAGGATCCAACGGTAAGAGGCCCTGCGATGGCACCGACCAGCAGCTCTGAGCGCAGCACAGGTCGGGGCATCGGCATCCGCACGGCCGCCGGCAGCAACGAGCGCAGCCGGGGCCAACTGCATGTCTATGACGGCGACGGAAAGGGCAAAAGCCAGGCGGCCCTTGGCGTTGTGCTGCGCACCATCGGCCTGGGGATCTGCGAGCAGAAACGCACCAGGGTGCTGTTGCTGCGCTTCCTCAAGGGGCCTGGCCGCGCCTACGACGAAGACTCCGCGATCGAAGCGCTGCAGCAGGGATTCCCCCATCTGATCGACCAGGTGCGCACCGGTCGGGGCGACTTCTTCACCGCCGCAGGCGCCACCCGCTTCGATCGCCAGGAGGCCCAGCGGGGCTGGGACATCGCCAAGGGCGCCATCGCCAGCGCCCTCTACTCCGTGGTGGTGCTCGACGAGCTCTCCCCCGTGCTCGATCTTGGGCTGCTCGACATCGACGACGTGGTGCGCACCCTGGCCACCAAGCCCGACGACATGGAGGTGATCGTCACCGGGCGGGGCGCCCCGAGCCAGCTGGTGCAGCTGGCGGACCTGCACTCGGAGATGCGCGCCCACCGCCGCGCCGATGGTGATGCGATCGGCCTCGACGGGATCGAGATCTACACCGGCGAAGGCAAGGGCAAATCCACCAGCGCCCTGGGCAAGGCTCTGCAGGCCATCGGCCGGGGCATCAGCCAGGACAAAAGCCACCGGGTGCTGATCCTGCAATGGCTCAAAGGCGGCAGTGGCTACACCGAGGATGCGGCGATCGCCGCCCTGCGGGAGAGCTACCCGCATCTGGTCGATCACCTGCGCTCCGGCCGCGACGCCATCGTCTGGCGAGGGCAGCAGCAGCCGATCGACTACGTGGAAGCCGAACGGGCCTGGGAGATTGCCCGTGCCGCCATCTCCAGTGGGCTCTACAAGACCGTGATTCTCGATGAGATCAACCCCACGGTGGATCTCGAGTTGCTGCCCGTGGAGCCGATCGTTCAGACCCTGCTCCGCAAGCCCACCGAAACCGAGGTGATCCTCACCGGCCGCTGCAAGAACCCCCCCGCCTATTTCGATCTGGCCAGCGTGCACTCGGAAATGGTGTGCCACAAGCACTACGCCGAGCGGGGTGTCGATCTCAAACGCGGCGTCGACTACTGAGCCCTAGGAGGCCGCTGAAATAGCCGCCAATTCGTGACCGGATGGCCTTGGCGAAGTTTCGCCGGCTGAGGTGAACGCCACGCGGGGGGCTGTTTCGGCGATTGCTCTGCTGCTTTCAGCCGCCAGTCCCCGCCCTGGGGGGCTGAACCT
>CALRNH020000023.1:0-25382 GCA_943369485.1 Synechococcus sp. UW140
TGCCATTGAGGCGGGCGATGCCGCCGCTGATGAAGATGTTGTTGGCGGCATCACCGTAGATTTCATCGCTGCCGCCGCTGCCGGTGATGTTCTCGATGCTGTCGAGATTGGCGACGAGGGTGTTGGCTTCTGCGCCGAAGGCAACGATGACACCGGAGGTGTAAACCTCGTTGGCGAGGGAGGTGAGATCGACCCAGATCGAGGCGGCGCTGCTGAAGTCAGCGGTGTCGGAGCCGCCGCGGCCGATGTAGATGTCGGCGACGCTGCTGGCGTTGCCGCTCCAGGTGAAGGTGTTGGCCAGGTCGTTGCCGTAGAGCACATCGGAGCCCAGCGAGCCTGTGATGTTCTCAAAGTTGAGGGCCCTGGCCAGCATCGTGTTGGCATTGGCGCCGGTGGCAATGCCGCCGGTGGTGGACCAGACCTGGGCTCCAAGCCAGTTGAGGTCAATCCACACAGCGTCGGTGCCGCCGGAGAGATCGATGGTATCGCTGCCGTCACCGCCGTCGAGGCGCTCGATGCCGGAGACGTTGGCGGTGTCGATGGAGAAGCGGTCGTTGCCGGAGCCACCGGAGATGGCGCCCGTGATCACACCGCCGCGCAGATCGATGCTGTCGTCACCACCCTGGAGATCAACGGAGCCGTTGATCCTGCCGGAGTTGATGAGGGTGTCACTGCCAGACCCCCCTAGTAAGCCAATGCCAGCGGCGCTGTCGATCTGGCCACGGTTGATGATTGTGGTTGCCGAGTTGCTACTGCTGCCGATTCGAATACCCGCAGCCTGGATGGAGCTGATCGAACCAAGGTTTTCGATCACGACGTCGTTGCCAGAGGTGTAGACACCGTTGCCGAAGGACGTTTGCGCCCCCGTCTGGATCACGGCACCGGTATTGATGAAGCGAATTCCATTACCGCTGAGGTATACGGGCACGTTGCCGCCCTCGATTGTGCCCGCGTTGGTCAGCAGGGAGTTGGCACCGTACAGTTCAACGCTGGCAAATTGTTGCACGGAAATCAGGCCGTTGTTGGCAACGACGGAACCAGCCCCACCTATATACATGGCATCATTGGGTGAGATCACACTGCCTTCTCGCCCGATCGTCAAGCGAGTCAGACCCGTGGAGAAGATTGCATACGTATCGGCCATGTTGGCCACGTCACCGTTGATCTGAATCGATACCGCGCCGCTGGCCGTGATGGCAGAGGTCGTGCCGGCCTGCAGCACGGTGGCATTGGCGCCAACGAACAGCGAATCGCCGTTGGCGAGGGTAAAGTTGGCGGATGCGAGGGAAACGACGTTGTCGGTGAGGGCGTAATAGGAAGTCATGGCGGTTCCTTGAACGGCCTCCTTGAGAGGCCGCGACATAGACGGTTGACCTCAATCGTAGTGAGAATGATTTATTCATCGCCATCGAGCACAATTCTTGACAATTAGATCTTGTCAACCTTGAGGGTTGCCGTTTGTAGGCGTTACTTGTTTGCTTGTTGTTCTTCGACCGATCGATGTTGTCAAAGTCTGCTCGTGTTCCCTCGTTTGGCGCTGGTATTGCTTTCCTCAGGGCGACAACTCAAGGGACAAAGTTTCGCCGTTGGTTGGCAAAGAATGGCCAAAGAAACTCAGGCGTCCCCCTGCCGACCTGCGCATGAACATAAGTTCGATGAGAGATGCCCACGTTTGATCCGGGACAGAAATCCGTTCATTGCCGCAGCAATGGTCGGTGTCCCTGCCGGGGGCCCCAGACGGCAACGGTGTTGGCTGGCTGAGGAAGGAAAGAAAGCGGGCGGCGGGAATCGAACCCGCATCATCAGCTTGGAAGGCTGAGGTTTTACCACTAAACTACGCCCGCAGTGGTACACCTCTACCAGCCATTCACGGGTTGGGGAGGCCTGCGGCAGCCGCTCTGCCACGGCTGGCTGAAGCATTATGGCCTGCGTGCGCTCCCCTGCCCTTGGCCCCCATCCCCAGCCCCTCGAGCGAAGGCGGCACGAGGGTCCTCACTGATGCGGCCGATCTTCGCGGGGGAGCCCGGAAACGCCTGCTCTGGGCCTATGGCCTTGGCGATGCCGGCACCGGCATGGCCGCTTCGCTGATCGGCTTCTACCTGTTCATCTTCTACACCTCCGCCGCCGGTCTGCCGCCCTGGATGGCGGGGCTGGTGCTGATGATCGCCCGGCTCTGGGATGGCCTCAACGACCCCATCGTGGGCTGGCTCAGCGACAAAACCAACTCCCGCTCAGGCCCCCGCCTGCCCTGGATCCTCTGGAGTGCCCTGCCCCTCGGCCTCGCCATGGCGGGGATGTGGTGGCTGCCGCCAGGGGGGGCCTGGATGAAGTTCACGTTCTTCGTCTTGATCTCGGTGGTGGCGAACAGCCTCTACACCTGCGTCAACCTGCCCTACGCCGCCCTGGCGGCCGAACTCACCACCAATGTCTCCCTGCGCACCCGGCTCAACACGGCGCGGTTCACCGGCTCGATCATCGCTTCGCTGATCGGCATCGTGCTCGGTGCCCTGCTGCTGCGCGATCACTCCGATGCCAGCAGCTACCTCCAGGTGGGCGTGCTCTCGGGGGTGATCATCACCGGCTCCACCCTCCTCTGTGGCTGGGGGCTCGCCCCCGCAGCCCGGCACTGCCAAAGACCCACCAGCCACCCCGGCACCACCCGACGCCTGCTCAAGCGGGTGGCCAGCAACGGTCGGTTCATCCGGGTGCTGGGCCTGTATCTGCTCCTCTGGTGCGCCCTGCAACTGATGCAGACGGCCGCGCTGATCTACCTGCCGGTGGTGATGCGCCTGCCGGAGGGCTGGAGCAACTGGATTCTGCTGCCCTTCATGGTCAGCACCCTGGGGGGACTGTGGATCTGGAACACCGTGGCCAACCGCAGCGGCCGGATCCAGGCGCTCAAGCTGGGCTGCGGCCTCTGGATCGGCGCCTGCCTGTCAGCCATGGTGCTGCCACCGCTGGACGGGGCGATCAACCCCACCGGCTCCCCCGACAATCTGATGCGACTGGGGCTGCTGGTGCTCACGATCGTGATCGCGGGCCTGGGGGCTTCCACGGCCTACCTGATCCCCTGGGCCCTGCTTCCCGACGCCATCGACGCCGACCCGGAGAAACCGGCTGGACAGTACAGCGCCTGGATGGTGCTGGCCCAGAAGATCTGCATCTCTCTGGCGCTGTTCTTCTTCGGCAACCTGATGAGCCTCAGCGGGTACCAGGCCGCCCAGAGCTTCCTTCAGCCACAGAGCGCTCTGGTTGCGATCCGTCTCTGCATGGGCTTGATCCCGGCGCTGATGGTGGTGCTGGGGCTGCTGGTGATGCGGCGCTGGCCGGATCGGGGTGCCCACCGGCTCCATCCCCAACCATGAGAGCGCCCCGCTGGCTGCGGCGCCTGGGGGCCAGCGCCCTGATCGGTGGCCAGGCGGTCTCCGCCATCGCCCGGGGGCGCATCAGCCTCAACGATCTGTTCGAGCAGATGATGGAGGCCGGACCCGGCAGCTTCCTGATCGTGCTGATCACCGGCCTGGCCGCCGGCACCGTGTTCAACATCCAGGTGGCCGCCGAGCTCACCAAACAGGGGGCCGGATCCACCGTGGGGGGCATCCTCGCCCTTGGTCTCGCCCGGGAAATCGCCCCTCTGCTCAGCTCCACCCTGATGACAGGAAAGGTGGCCACGGCCTATGCCGCCCAACTGGGCACCATGAAGGTGACCGAGCAGATCGACGCGATCACCATGCTGCGCACCGATCCGGTGGAGTACCTGGTGGTGCCCCGGGTGATGGCGATGGTGATCATGGCGCCAGTGCAGTGCCTGCTCTTCTTCGGCGTGGCGGTCTGGTCGGGTCAGATGAGCAGCACCGCCCTCTACGGCATCCCGCCGGCCGTGTTCTGGAACTCTGTGCGCACCTGGATGGAGCCCTCCGATCTGCCCTCGATGCTCATCAAGGCGGTGGTGTTCGGGCTGCTGATCGCCGTGATCGCCTGCGGCTGGGGCCTCAGCACCAAGGGGGGGCCCAAGGAGGTGGGCACCAGCACCACCGGGGCGGTGGTGATGATCCTGATCTCCGTGGCCCTGATGGACGTGGTGCTGACCCAGCTGCTCTTCGGCCAATGACCCGTGGGCCCATGACCACTTGAACCCTGACAATGGATCCCATGGCTGTTCCACTTCCCTCAGACGCCTCCCCCCACGCGCCCTCCAGCCCGCTGAGCGCGCCGGACCCGAGCGCCGGGGTGATCCTGGCTCCCCGCTACGGACTCGCCCTGGGGGTGGTGTTGCTGGGAATGGCGCTGCTGCCCCTGACGCTTCTGTGGAGCCCGGCCCTCTGGGTGGCCTCAGCCACCGGCCTGTTCGGCCTGTTCCTGCTGCTGCAGACCGCCCTGCTGCGGCTGCAGTTCACCGGCGAGGCCCTGGTGGTCTGGCGCCAGAGCACCCTGCTGCGCCGTTTCCCCTACGAGGCCTGGCTGGGCTGGACCCTGTTCTGGTCGCCGGTGCCGGTGCTGTTCTACTTCCGTGAACAGAAGAGCATTCATTTTCTGCCGGTGCTGTTTGATGCCAGCGAACTGCGTCGCCAGCTCGCCCTGCACGTGCCATGAGCGGTCGCCTCGATCCCCCCTCCCCCGGCTCCGACCTGCCAGGTCAGGTGGAAGCTGAGACCACCCAGCCGCCGGGCGCCGAGGCCTCCCCACTGGCTGCCGCCAGCAGCGAGCTGCTGGATCTGGCCCTGGCTGATCTGCGCCAAAGGCGGGTCGAACTGGAGGCGGAGATCAAGGAACTCGAAAGCCGGCGCACTGTTCTTGAGCAGGACCTCGGCGCCAGCTTCGCCGGCCAGTCCGATGCGATCGCTCGGCGGCTCAAGGGTTTTCAGGACTATCTGGTGGGGGCGCTCCAGGAGCTGGTGATCCAGGCGGAATCAATGGAGCTGGTGAACCAGCCGCTGCTGGTGCAGCCCTCCCCCCTGGATCAGCAGGCCCAGGCGGCGGCGGTGGCCACCCAGCAGGCCGCGAGCACCGTGGCCGCCGCCGGCCTGTTCAGCCAGGATGAGCCGCTGATCCGTGAACGGCTGGAGCGCTTTCTGGGGCAGCCCGATTTCTATGCCGACCCCTGGAAACTGCGCCGCAGCCTGGAGCCCGAAGGGGCCGCCCTGCTTGAGGACTGGTTCTTGAGCCAGGGGGGGCGTGGAGCCCAGCCCAGCAGCGGCAGCCGCAACCGCAACGCCCTGGTGGCCGCCGCGGCCATCGCCTTGCTCGGTGAGCTTTACGGCGAGCGCCTTCAGACCCTGGTGCTGGCTGGTGAACCGGAGCGTCTGGGGGAATGGCGCCGCGGGCTGCAGGATTGCCTGGGCCTTGCGCGGGAGGATTTCGGACCCAACAGCGGCATCGTGCTGTTCGAGCGCCCCGATGCCCTGATCGAGCGGGCCGACCGGCTGGAGGAACGCGGTGAACTGCCCCTGATCGTGGTCGATGCGGCCGAGCTGGTGGTGGACATCCCCATCCTGCAATTCCCACTCTGGCTGGCCTTCGCCCCAGGTCCAGCCGAACTCGCCCTCGAAAACGACCTGCTGTGAACGCCCCGATCACCCTGCTGCTGACGCTGCTGGCGGGCTACCTGCTGGGCTCGATCCCCAGCGGCTGGCTGGCGGGCCGCTGGCTCAAGGGCATCGACCTGCGGGAGCACGGCTCCGGCTCCACCGGCGCCACCAATGTGCTGCGGGAAGTCGGCAAGGGACCCGCCCTGGCGGTGTTTCTGGTGGATGTGCTCAAGGGCGCCGCCGCCGTGCTGCTGGCCCGGGCTCTGCTGCCGCCCCTGGGGCTGGCGGCCGCCACCGACTGGTGGGTGGTGGCGAGCGGTCTGGCGGCCCTGGCCGGCCACAGCTGGTCGATCTGGCTGGGGGGGAAGGGTGGCAAGGCGGTGGCCACCGGGCTGGGGATGCTGCTGGGCCTGGTGCCCCTGGTGGGCCTGGCCTGCTTCGGCATCTTCCTGACCGTGCTCAGCTTCAGCCGGATCGTCTCGCTCTCCAGCGTGGTGGCGGCCCTGAGCCTGCCACTGCTGATGCTGGGCTCTTTTGCCGCCGAGGGCAGCGGCCTGAGGCCCGCCTACCTGCTGCTGGCGCTGCTCACCACCGCCCTGGTGCTCTGGCGGCACCGCAGCAACATTCAGCGCCTGCTGGCCGGCACCGAACCAAAGCTGGGAGACGCCAAGCAGGCCGGCCCCTGAGGCACGCCCGTCGCACCATGGGCCTAGGCAAATGATCGGCTGCGCTCGGCAGCGGCCACCACCGCTTCGATCAGGGCCGAGCGCACCCCCGCCTGCTCCAGCCGCCGCAGCCCGGCGATGGTGGTGCCCCCCGGGCTGGCCACCATGTCCTTGAGCTGACCGGGGTGCAGCTCCTGCTCGCTGAGCAGGGCGGCGGTGCCCGCCAGGGTGCGACTGGCCAGGTGATGGGCGAGGGCCCGGGGCAGCCCGGCCGCCACCGCCCCATCCGCCAGGGCTTCGGCCACCAGGGCCACGAAGCCCGGACCCGAAGAGGTCAGGGCCAGAAAGGCGTCCAGCTGGGTCTCCGGTAACTCGAACACCTCCCCCACCCGGGCGAACAGCTGCAGCACCCACTGGCGCTGGGCCGGGCTGACGCGCTCGTCCCAGGCCAGGGCCGTGAGGCCGGCCCGCACCAGGCAGGGGGTGTTGGGAACAGCGCGCACGACCGCCCAGCCAGGAAAGAGGGCCTGGAGCCGGGCCAGGCTGACGCCGGCCAGCACCGACACCAACAGCGGAGGAGCGCCACCAGCCGAGGTCGACTCAGGGGCTGGGGGGGCCAGCGCGGCCAGCTGCTGGGGCTTGACCGCCAGCAGCACGACGGCTGTTCTCCAGGCGCGGCTGGGGTCGGTGCCCACCTCAAGGCCATGGAGCGCCGACAACCGCTGGGCCGAGGCCTCCGTGGCCACCGCCGCCCGGACGGAGCCATGGGCGATCAGGCCATCATCGAGCAGCGGAAGCAGCAGGGCCTGGGCCATGCGGCCCAGGCCGATCACCCCGAGGGTCTCAGGGGAAAAGGGAGGGGCCGCTGAGGCGATCAAACACCCAGGCCGGCACTGAGATCAGAGCTGCGACCCCAGGCGGGGCTGGGGGCGGCCTCCTGCTCCTGGGACACCTCCCGCGAGACGATCGTGGGAGACGAAGCCTCGTCGCTGCTGGTGGTGGTCACGGTCACACAGCTGGGGGCGAACAGAAAAATGCTCTCGCCCACGCGCTCCTGGTGACCATCGATGGCAAAGGTGCCACCGGCCACGAAATCCACGGCCCGCTGCGCCTGATCCGGCTCCATCATCGTGAGGTTGAGGATCACGGTCTTGCGTTCGCGCAGCGCCTGGATCGCCCGGGGCATCTCATCGAAACTGCGGGGCTCCATCAAGGTGACCTCCGCCGCCGAGGAGGACAGCCCTGGCATGCCGATCACATTGCTGCCGATGAAGGGGTCATCGGCTCCGAAATCACTGCTCAGCGCCAGGGCACCGGAACCAGGCTGACCGGAACCGTGGTGGCGGGCTGAAGAACTTCCATCCGTACCCTCGCCAGCGTCGTAATCGAGTTCGTCGTCGTAGTCACCATCGAGGTAGTCGTCTCCGGAAACGACAGCACGCAGACGTGAAAACAACGACACCTTGAATTCCTCTGTGGTCACAGAACCTAAATAGCGTCCCACGGGATGGGTTGCAAGGTGTGACTGAGTCCTGAAACGCCGTTCACGCCTGCCTGGAGCCAAACAACGCCCCCCCTAGTCGCACCCAGGTGCTGCCCGCCTCCACCGCCTCGGGCCAGTCGCCGCTCATGCCCATCGAGAGCTCCTTGAGCCCCAGCTCCGTCGCCAGCGCGGCGCAGTCACCAAACAGCGTCCGCCGTTCGTCAGGCGGCAACCCCACGGGCGCCAGCGTCATCAGACCCACGGGCCGCAGCGGCACCAGGGCGGCCAGCTCCGGCCACTGCTGCCGGAGGGTTTCAGGATCGAAGCCCCCCTTGGCCGGATCGGGCCGCAACTTCACCTGCAGGAACACGGCCGGGCTCAGGCCCTCTTCGGCGGCGATGCGACCCAGCCGCTGGGCCAGCTCAAGGCTGTCGATGGAATGGATCGTGCCGAAGTGGCGCAGCACCCCCCGGACCTTGTTGGCCTGCAGACGGCCGATGAAATGCCAATCGAGCGGTTCGAGATCCGCCAGGACCTCCTGCTTGGCCTGCGCCTCCTGAAGCCGGCTCTCCCCGAAGCTGCGCAGGCCCAGGGCCACCGCCGCGCGAATCACCTCCGGGGGCTGCCCCTTGCTGACCGCCAGCAGCTTGACCGAGGCGGGCAGGGCAGAGCGCAGCTGATCAAGCCTGGCGGCAAGGCCCTCCACCCCGTTGTCCCCCGCTCAGATGAAGGTCTGGTCGAACAGCTGGCGCCAGTGGGCGTGGGCATCGCTGCCGTCCCGACGGGAGCGGGCCAGGTTCTGCTCCGCCAGGTGGCGGGCGTCCATCAAAGGGAGCACCTCGAACTGGGCCCCCCGCGCCTGCAACGTCACCAGGAAAAACATCCGCTGGGCGTAGAGGGTGGCGTAGAGATCCCTGCCTTCACCGGCCTGGGCCACGCGGTAGAGCAACCCAAACGTGGGGTGATTGAGATAACGCTCTGCGCTCACGTCGTCTGTAGGGAATGCCACCGATCAGAGGGCACCGTACTTCCACCGCAAGCCGAACAGCAGGATCAGGGCCAGGCCACCGCCAAGATCAAGCAGGGCCGTACCCCTGGGCGCCTGACGCAGGTCCTGGGGTGCCATCCACAGGCCGCCCCGGGCCAACAGGGCTTCGGCCCCCTGCTCCGCCCGCAGCAGCACGTTGGCCAACAGCCGCTCCCCCAGGGCCAGCACCAGACCCAGGGAGGCCTTCCAGCCCAGACGCCGCAGGTTCACCGCCCGGGTGGAGACCGAGCGCAGCAGGTTCTGGAACTCCTCCTGCACCAGGGGCAGAAAGCGCAGCGCCAGCAGCAGGGTGAAGCCCAGGCGCTCCACGGGCACCCCCAAGCGCCCCAGGGGGCCGATCGACCAACTCAGGGCCCAGACCAACTCCTCCGGCGGGGTGCAGAGCAGAAGCAGGTTGGCGCTGTGAATCACGGTGAACAGGAGCGTCGCCCCATTCAGGCCCAGCTCCGCCGAGCGGCGACTGACCACCAAGGGGCCCAGGGGCAAGGGCCCGAGCCGCAGGGGTCCCCAACGCAGCAACTCCCAGGCCTCGCCGCTGCGCTGTGCCGGCGGCGCGCCCGCCGACCTGGGCTCCAGCAACAGCTCCGTCGGGGGCCGGTTGAGCTGGCGCGCCACGGTTTCGCCCGTGGGGATCAAAGCGGAGAGCAGGCCCACCAGCAGGGCCAGGGCCAACAGCACCGGCAGGCTGCGCCTCCAGAGGCGCCAGGGCAAGCCGCTGAGGGCGGTGACCAGCAGCAGCAGCCCCACCAGGGCCAGGCGCCACGAGGGACCGGCCAAGATCGGGGTGACGAGAAAGGCCAGGGTCCAGGCCAGCTTCAGGCGGGGATCAAGGCGACGCAGCCAGCTGCTGGTGCCATCGACGTACTGGCCGATGGGGAGCTGCCGGAGCCAGTCCATCAACGACCGCCCGGTTTCCCCTGGGACTTGGCCAGATCCCGCTCGGCGTCGCGCTGCTGCTTGCCGCGCCAGAACAGCTTCAGGGGAGAGCCCTCGAAGCCCAGACCCTCGCGGATCTGGCGCTCCACGTAGCGCCGGTAGGTCTCACCAAAGAGTTTTGGATCGTTCACGAACAGCGTGAAACTCGGGGGCCGGATCGCCACCTGGGTGCCGTAGTAGATCCGCCCCTGGCGGCCGCCGCGGCTGGTGGGAGGCGAGCGCCAGCTCACCGCCTCCTGCAGCACCTCGTTCACCACCGAGGTGGTGACCCGGCGGCGGTGCTGCTCCACCGCCAGAAACGCCAGGGCGAAGATGCTCTCCACCCGCTGGCCGGTGAGGGCGGAGGTGAACAGCATCGGCGCCCAATCCAGGAAGTAGAGCTTGGCGCGCAACTCCTTCTCCATCGCCGACATGGTGTGGCTGTCCTTCTCGATCGCATCCCACTTGTTGACCACCACCACGCAGGCGCGGCCGTCCTCCTCGATGCGGCCCGCCAGGCGCTGATCCTGCTCGGTGACCCCATCGAGGGCATCGATCACGAGCACGCACACATCGGAGCGCTCGATCGCCTTGAAGCTGCGGTTGATGCCGAAGTATTCCGGCCCGTAGCTGACGCTGCGGCGGCGGCGGATGCCGGCGGTGTCGAGCAGTTTCCAGGTCTTGCCCTCGCGCTCGAGGGTGGTGTCGATCGTGTCGCGGGTGGTGCCGCGGATCGGGCTCACGATCGCCCGCTGCTCGCCACAGATGGCGTTGAGCAGGCTGGACTTGCCCACGTTGGGGCGACCGATGATCGCCAGCTGCACCGGCTCTTCGGTTTCCACCTCCTCGGTGGCCGGCAGGAAGGCGATCACCTGATCGAGCAGATCACCGGTGCCGGCGCCGTGGATGGCGGAGATCGGATGGGGTTCCCCAAGGCCGAGGGCCCAGAAGTCGGCGGCCATCGCCAGGCCCGCGTCCGGTGACTCGCACTTGTTCACCGCCAGCAGCACCGGGCACGGCCGGCCCCGAAGCCATTCAGCGATGGTCTGATCGGCGGCGGTGAGGCCCTGCTGGCCATCGACGATCACCACCGCGACCGTGGCCTCCGCCAGGGCGAGGTTGGCCTGCTGGCGGATCTCCGGCAGGAATTCACTGTCGTCATCGAACACCAGCCCGCCCGTGTCCACGACCCGAAAGGTGCGATCCCCCCAGAACCCCTGCTGGTAGGTGCGGTCCCTCGTCACCCCCGGCTGATCGTGCACGATCGCCTCACGGCTGCGGCAGAGCCGGTTGACCAGGGTCGATTTGCCTACGTTGGGGCGCCCGATAATGGCGACGACAGGGAGCGCCAAGAGAGCTGATCCAATCAACAGTTGCGTCTCTTGACCCTACAGAGGGGCGATGCCGTCCTCCGTGGCGGGATCGGCGGGCGGCTCCCGCAGGGGCGGTAGGGGGCCGGTCCCAGGGAGGGGTTCGCCCCGTTCGGCCAGGTGGGCCAACAGCCAGTTCACCGCCGTGGCCCGGCGCGTGCGGCGGGGGTAAAGCTCGCCGATGCGGTATCCGGTAAAGCCGAGTTGCTCCTTGAGCAGTTGCTTGTGGGGCACCTGAATGGAACGGGTGAGGCGCACGCTCGGGGGGCGCTCGGCGATCAGTTCGGGGGCCAGGGGGTAGGCCTCGGCCCAGTCGAGTGGCGTGGCCGCGCCGGAGCGCCACACCCCCCCCTCAGCCCCTTCCGGCTCGTAGCCCAACCGGCTCCAGACCAGCTCACAGACGAAGCGGTCCGTGAGTCGGTCGGCGAGCGCGGCCTCCAGCAGCGCTCGGCTCAGGGGGTAGGGGGTAGGGGCCATGGGCGGCCGCAGGGGGCAGCGGGAGAATGGCCTTCCATTGTTTCGCCCCGCGTCCCTTGAGCCCCCTGGCGCTCCACCACCTCGAGCCGACCGATCGGGCCTTGGAGCCCGGCGGCCTGCTGCTGCCGGGCCGGGGCACGCCGCGCTCCCTGGTCTGCCGCGTGCTGCAGTCCCCCCTGGCCGGGGTGAGCGACCGCATCTTCCGCGCCCTGGTACGCCGCTGGGCCCCGGGCGCCCTGCTGTTCACAGAAATGGTCAACGCCACCAGCCTGGAGCTGGGCTTCGGCTCCCAAAAGGTGGAGGAAATCAGCGAAGAGGAGGGGCCGATCGGCGTGCAGCTGTTCGATCACCGACCCGTCGCCATGGCCGAGGCCGCCCGCCGGGCCGAAGCCGCCGGCGCATTCCTGATCGACATCAACATGGGCTGCCCGGTGCGCAAGATCGCCCGCAAGGGGGGCGGCAGCGGCCTGATCCGTGATCCAGAGCTCGCCTGCCGCATCGTCGAATGCGTGAGCGCCGCGGTGAGCGTTCCGGTGACGGTGAAAACCCGCCTGGGCTGGTGCGGCGATTCGGCCGATCCGGTGGGCTTCGCCCTCGCCCTGCAAAACGCCGGCGCCCAGGCGCTCACCCTCCACGGCCGCACCCGTGCCCAGGGGTTTGCGGGTGCGGCCGACTGGGGGGCCATCGCCCAGGTGAAGGCCGCCCTGGCCATCCCGGTGATCGCCAACGGCGACATCAAAGGCCCCGATGACGCCCTGCGCTGCCTGCTGGAAACCGGCGCCGATGGGGTGATGGTGGGCCGGGGCACCATGGGCGCCCCCTGGCTGGTGGGCCAGATCGATGCCGCCCTGCGGGGCCGGCCGGTGCCCCCCACCCCCGGGGCCCTTGAGCGCATCCGCCTGGCCCAGGAGCAGCTGCGGGCCCTGGTGGCGACCAAAGGCGACCACGGCCTGCTGATTGCCCGCAAGCACATGGGCTGGACCTGCCAGGGCTTCGCCGGCGCGGCCCAGTTGCGCCACGCCCTGATGCGAGCTCCGGATCCGGCCCAGGCGGATGGGCTGCTTGAGAAGGCGGCCCAGGAGGTGGCCTTCGACGGAGCCCGCTACGCCGGTGGCTGAGGTGCTGGCTGAGGAGGTGTCGGGCAGGTGCGGGCCTCGAAGTTGCAGGAGTAAATCGCCGACTTCTGCCAGCTCAGGGGGATCTCCAGCAGGTCGCGGGTGCCGGTGATCGCCAGCACCGCCAGCAGCACGGCCGAGAGCACGCCGGCCGTCACATGCAGGCGCCGCATCCGCAGCGAGCGGAGGATCTCCTGCTTGGCCGCCGTCGCAAACAGCAGCAGGCCGACCAGCGACACCCCGGCCCAGTAATGCGAGCCCCAGAAGGCACCGCTGAAGGGGTTGTCGGACAGACGCCAGATCTCGCCCTGACTGCCCAGCCCGAGAACACCCGCCCAGGTGAGCAGGGCGAAGCTGGCCCGCAGCCATGGCTTCTTCACCCGCCAGAGGGCGAGCAGGCTCACGAGGGTGCCCACGCTCACCAGCAGCAACAGGGCCAGGCGCGGAACCCCGCCCGCCAAGGGGGTGGAGGGGTTGAGGAACGCGCTGAAGAACGAGTAAAGCAGCGCCACCAGCACCGCCACGACCACCCCTGAGCTGAGCCAGCGGCCGTGGTCAGCGTGCTCCACCCCCACCGAGGGCGGCAGGGGGTTGATCTTCAGCCGTCGCTCCCTCGCCAGGATCCCCAGCCGGATCGTCGCCCCCACCACGGGGTAGACGAACAGGATGATCAGAACCGGATGCAGGAGGCTCAGCCAGTCGATCGCCGTCATCGTTTGCCCGCTTGCAGGGATTAGGGAAGCACCGGGGGCCAGCCCTGACGCACCAGCACCAGCGAAAAGTAGGGCTGGGCGTCCGCCGGGAGCTGATCACCCGGACAAACCTGTTGATCGGCCCAGCCCAGCCGACGGGCGAACAGGCTCTCCCTGAGCAGCCCCCGCTGCTCCAGAAGGGGCCTCACCCAGGCCCAGCGATGGCCGAGCTTGAGCAAGGCCAGCACCGCCCCCGCCGCCGCCGCCTCATCAAGCAACCGACTCAGTTCCGCAGGACTTTCGGGGGTCGGCCTGATCAGCAGTGGTTCCTGCTGCAGGGCCAGGGGCCAGGCCCCCGCCGCGCCGGCCGCCGCCACGGCCGTGATCCCGGGAATCAGCTTCAACGGCAGGTCCGGATGGCGCTGGCGCAGGGCCAGCAGCACATAGGAGGCGCTGGCATAGAGCGACACATCCCCCTCGCAGAGCAGCACCACGGCACAGCCCGCAGCCACCTCTGCAGCCAGGGCTCCAGTGGCAGCGTGCCAGGCGGCTCGGCGTGGTTCGGCCTCCTCCACCATCGGGAACACCAGGGGCAGGCGCCGCTGGCCAGGGGCGATCCAGGGAGCGGCGATGCGGGCCGCCATGCCCTCGGCCTGGGAGCGGGCCACCGGATAGGCCACCAGATCGGCCGTGCGGATCGCCCGCACGGCCGCCACCGTGAGCAGTTCCGGGTCGCCGGGCCCAACCCCCACCAGGGTCAGCCCAGGCAGGCTCAGCCCCGGCAGCGGTGGGGTCTCCGCCCCCCTGTCCTCCAACACACACGCCCCCCAGGGGCTCTCTTTCTAGGCTCGGAGCCTCCGCACCCATGCTTCCGCTGCCCATGAGCCGCCTCACCCTCTACGCCGAAACCAGCCGCACCGACGGGCCAGGCGCTCCGCTGCTGGAGAGCACCGATCCCTGTCAGATCGCCGTGCTGCTGGAGGCACGGGGCATCGGCTACGAGCGCTGGCCCGTTCAAGCGGAGCTGCCGGAAGCGGCCGACTCTCGCGCCGTGCTGACCGCCTACGCCAAGGAGATCGCCCGGGTGCAGGCGAGCGGCAGCTACCCCACCGTGGATGCGATCCGCCTGAGCCCGGATCACCCCGACCGGGTCGCCCTGCGCCAGAAATTCCTTGCCGAGCACACCCATGCCGAAGACGAGGTGCGCTTCTTCGTCGAGGGCCGAGGCCTGTTCTGCCTGCACATCGGCGCCGAGGTGGCCCAGGTGCTCTGCGAGCAGGGGGATTTCCTGCGGGTGCCTGCGGGCACGCGCCACTGGTTCGACATGGGCAGCGCCCCACGCTTCAGCGCCATCCGCTTGTTCGACAATCCCGAGGGCTGGGTGGCCGTCTTCACCGGCGATCCAATCGCCAACAACTACCCCCTTCTTGATTGAGCCCTGAAACCAGGTCTCAGCTGTGCATGCGGGGCTCAAGGTGGAGGCTCGCCAGGAGCCCCGCTTCGAACGCCGCCAACTCCTCCAGCCGCTTGATCAGCTCAGGCCGCGGCCAGCGCCGCTCACATAGCACCCAATAAAGGCCGAAGTGGCGCGCTTCGCTGGCCAGCAGCTCGCCGTAGAGCGCCGCCAGTTCAGGCACGGGGCTGTGGGCCGCGAGCAGGGCCATGCGCTCATGGCTGCGGGCCTCGATCAGGCCGGCCACCAGCAAGCTGTCGAGCATCCGCATCGGTTCCCCGCGCCGCACCTGGGCCGCGAGAGAGGCCCCATAGGGGGGGGGCGCCAGGGGACGCAGGGCCACGCCGCGGCGCTGCAGCAAGGTCAGCACCTGCTCGAAGTGCTGCAGCTCCTCCCGCGCCAGCGGGCTCAGGGCCTCCGCCAGATCCGTATCGCAGGGGTAGCGAAACATCAGCTGCAGGGCCACACCGGCGGCCTTGCGCTCGCAATGGGCGTGGTCAATAAGTACCAGGTCGGGCTGGGCCAGGGCCTGCTCCAACCAGGCCGCTGAACTTGCCTGAGCCAACCAGCGGATGCGGGCCGTTCCCAGCGGGGGGGCGCTGGGGCTCACGGCTGGGCATGCAGGTGGGCCACCAACCCCTCGAGCCCGAGCCGGTAGCTGAGGGGGCCAAAACCGGCGATCACGCCGATGGCCCGATCCGCCAGGGTGGAGTGGTGGCGAAAGGGCTCCCTGGCGTGGGTGTTGCTCAGGTGCACCTCCACGAAGGGAATCGCGACCCCCAACAGGGCATCCCGCAAGGCGATCGATGTGTGGGTGTAGGCGCCGGCGTTGATCACGATGCCGTCGCACACCCCCCGGGCCCGGTGGATCCGATCCACCAGCTCGCCCTCGTGGTTGCTCTGGAAGCTCTCCAATGCCGCGCCCAGTTCCTGGGCGCGCTGACGCAGGTCACCGTCGAGCTGGTCAAGGCTCTGGTGGCCGTAGAGATGGGGCTCCCGAGTGCCGAGCAGATTGAGGTTGGGGCCATGCAGCAGGAGCAGATGCATCAGGAAGGTCGGCTGGTAAGTTCTTGCGGTGTGGTTCGGGTCGGTGCCCGAGTGGTTAATGGGGGCGGACTGTAAATCCGCTGGCTCTGCCTACGTTGGTTCAAATCCAACCCGGCCCACCTTTCCACATGCCCTTGTAGCTCAGCGGTAGAGCACTCCCTTGGTAAGGGAGAGGTCACGAGTTCAAGTCTCGTCAAGGGCTTTTGATCGGATCCTTTAGTACGGGATCTCGGCCATCCTGCACCGTTCACCAGCCCAGCGATCAGCGGCCGCTGGCCAGGTCTCCAAGGGCTGATGCCATCAGAACGGCATGGGGAGAGCCGACCAATCGCCTGCTCAAGGGGCACGGATGTTTGCTGATCGATTCGCGTGCGCATGCTTAGAGCTGATGCAGCCCAGCACGGCTGAGCACCGCCGCCCCGAAGGCCACCCGTCACCAGGGCGCACCTCGGTTGATCCAACTCCGCCCTCCTGTCAGGTGTGTGATCGATGGGCGTTGCCTTCATGAAGAACACACCCTTCATGAAGTTTTGATGGCAGTGTGGAAGACCCCTCTCAGGGCGTGCACTCAAACCCCGGAGCCCCTGCTCTCTCGCCCCGCGCCTCAGGCCTTCCAATGGTTCGACTCCGCGTCTCACCAGCCCACGATCCCCTGAAGATTCTGCGGCGCTGGATCGATCGGGTGGAGCCCAGGCGCCCGGCTGTGGCCCGGCTGCTGGTGCGGCTCATCCCCGGCACCTGCCCGTTCGAGCGGGACGTGAGCGTGCTGGGCCGCCGGGTGTTGCACATTCCCCCGATGTGCAAGCTCAACCCCCTCTACGAACAGGTGGCCGCTCTGCGGTTCCGCTGCCTGAATTTCCTGGAGACCAGCGAAAGCGGGCCAAGCCACACCTGAGCACGCCTCGGCGGCAGCCTTGTCAGGCTGGAGGGATCCAGCACCCGCGACCATGACCATCTCTCTGCCGCAGCGCCTGCCCCTGGCCGACCTGCGGGGACTCGTGCAGGTCGGCCACACCCGCCCCCGCGCCTGGCGATTGACCCAGCTGGAGCGGTTGGAGCGGCTGATCGATCAGAACGAGGGCGCGATCCTTGCTGCCCTGGCCGCCGATCTGGGCAAGCCGCCGCTGGAGGCCTACTTCGAAGTGGTGGCGGTGCGCAGCGAAGTGAAGCTCGCCCAGCGCCAGTTGGGCCGCTGGATGGCCCCTCACAGGGCGCCGTTGCCCCTGGCGCAGCGGCCGGGCCGGGCCGAGGTGATCCCTGAGCCGTTGGGCTGCGTGCTGATCATCGGCCCCTGGAACTACCCCTTTTCTCTGGCTCTGCAGCCGCTGGTGAGTGCCCTGGCGGCCGGCAACACCGCGGTGGTCAAGCCCTCGGAACACGCACCTCACACCTCCACCCTGATCGCCGAGTTGGTGGGACTGCATCTCGATCCAGCTGTGGTGAGGGTGGTGGAGGGGGACGGCAGCGTGGCCGCCGCCCTGCTGCAGGAGCCCTTCGATCACATCTTCTTCACCGGGGGCGAACGGGTGGGCCGTCTTGTGATGGCCGCAGCGGCGGAGCACCTTGTGCCGGTCACGCTCGAATTGGGGGGAAGGAGTCCGGCGATCGTGCTGGCCGATGCCGATCTGCCCACCACGGCGCGGCGGTTGGTCTGGGGCAAGGGGCTGAATGCGGGGCAAACCTGCATCGCCCCCAACCACCTGCTCGTGGAGGAGGGGGTGAGGGCCTCCCTGATGGAGGAGCTGAAGAAGGAAATCCGGCGCAGCTATGGCGACGATCCACTCGCCTCCCCCGACCTGGCCCGGATCGTGAACCGGGCCCAGTACGCCCGCCTCTCCGGCCTGCTGGAGGCGGCCCGCGGCCGCGGCCAGGTGCTGGCGGGGGGCCAGTGTGATCCCGCCAGTCTGCGGATCGCCCCCACCGTTCTGGCGGTGGCCGACCCGGCCGATCCGCTGCTGCAGGACGAACTCTTCGGTCCGTTGCTGCCCGTGCTGAGCGTGGGCGGTCTGCCGGAGGCGATCGAGCACATCCGGCGTCAGCCCAAACCCCTGGCGCTCTATCTGTTCAGCCAGAGCGCCGAAGCCCAGCAGGAGGTGCTGCAGGGCACCAGCTCCGGCGGGGTCTGTTTCAACGATGTGGTGATGCAGGCGGGCGTGCCTGATCTGCCCTTCGGCGGGGTGGGGAAGAGCGGCATGGGCCGCTACCACGGCCAGGCCGGCTTCGAAACCTTCTCCCACAGGCGAAGCGTGCTGCGGCGTCCCTTCTGGCTGGATCTGCCCTTTCGCTATGCCCCCTACGGCGAGCGCCTGGGCCTGGTCAAGCGGCTGCTGGGCTGAGTGACGCCCATCGTTTCACCCACGTCCACGTGCCCGCTGCCCCCTGGCGCCACGGGCGGGGCTGTTTATGGTTCAGCCAGCTGATTGATCTCGATGCGCCGAGCGCTTGCTGCCCTCGCCCTTGCCATCTTCCTGCCCTGGCCTGCCCTGGCGGGGAGCTACACGGTCAAGACGGGGGACACCCTCTCCGGAATCGCCGAGCGCTACGGCGTCACGGTGCAGAGGCTGCTGCTGCTGAACGGCCTCAAGTCGGCGAACGATCTGCAGGCCGGCAGCCGGCTGGTGGTCCCTGGAGCCGGCGGCACCCCGGCCCGCCGGGCGGGCGGGGGCGGCGCTGGAGGCAACTACACGGTCCAGCCGGGGGACACCCTCTCGGAGCTCGCCGAGCGCTACGGGGTTTCGGTCGACCGGCTGCTGCAGCTCAACGGTCTCAAGTCGGCCAGCGATCTGCAGGCCGGCAGCAAGCTGGTGCTGCCCGGTGGCGGTGGGGCCTCGACCGCCCGCCGCGGCGGTGGCGGGGATGGCAGTGCCAGCTACACCGTGAAAGAGGGCGACACCCTCTCGGCCCTGGCCGAGCGCTACGGCGTCTCGGTGGATCGGCTGATCCAGCTCAACGGTCTCAAGTCGGCCGACGATCTGCAGGCCGGCAGCAAGCTGGTGGTGCCCGGCCCCAAGCGGCCGCCCGCCGTGGCCGCCAGCCAGGCCAAGGCGCCCACCATCGCCAAGGGCGCCAAGGAGTATCAGGTGCAGCCAGGGGAGACCCTCTCCGAGATCTCCCAGTCCTCGGGGGTGTCGATCGAGCGACTGATCGCCCTCAACAATCTCAAGGATCCCAACAACCTCGTGATCGGCACCCGCCTCAAGCTGCGCCCGAGTGCCGCCACCGCCGCCACCCCGGCACCGGCGGTGGCGGCCAGGCCGGCGCCCAAGCCCGCAGCCACACCCAAACCGGAAGCCAAGCCTCAGCCCCGCCCCGAAGCGGCGGCCCAGCCCAAGCCCCAGCCCCGGCCGGCCGCCGCCACCCCGACGGCAGCGGCCACCACAGCGACCAGCGCTCCAGCCGCTACCCCCGCCGCCGCCCCTGCCACAACAACCCCTGCGGCGAGGCCCGCGACGGCCACGCCGGTGGTGGAGAGCCAGCCCGCGGTGGCTGCCCGCCCCGCCCCTGTCGCCCGGCCCACCCCCAGCCGAGCCGTCGTCACCAGTCGGCCCAACCCAACGACGACCAGCACAGCCGCCAAAGCCGGCGACGTGGCCAAGGCCAGCACTCCCGACTGGCGCACCTACGGCCCCCTGCAGGTGGACTGGGCCAACTGGCAGCCCATGGGCGGCAGCTACGTGGCCCCCAGCCTCAACAGCAACGGGCAGCCTCTCTATCTGGCGATCAACTGCACGGCACGCAAGCTGAATGCCACCGGACAGTCCGGCGCCTGGAAAACCTGGGACGCCCCCCAGACCGACTTCGAGTCTCAGCTGGTGAAGGACCTCTGCAAGGCCAAGGGGCTCTGACCCCCCTCAGGCCGCCCAGCGCAGGGGCCAGGGCTGGAGCAGGTAGCTTCGGCCGGCGGGCCGCAGCCAGAGGCGCTGGGCACCATCGTCGCTCTCGCTGATCAGATCTTCCTGGATCAGGCGCCGGGCCAGCCAGCGCCAGCGTTCCTCAGGGGAGCCGCCCTCGGCGGCCAGCACCTCCCCCAGGTCCCGTTGATTCACGCCGTCCCGCTGCTCCAGCTGCTCCAGCAGCCGACCCACCTGCTCGGTCCAGTCCTGGCGTTGGGGCCTGGCGCTGCAGGCATCGCACCGGCCGCAGGGGGGCACCAGCTCCCCGACCGCCAGCAACAGGGCCTGCTCACGGCACTCTTCCCCCTCCGCCACCGCCTCCATACGCCGCAGCTGCCGCTGGGCCAGCTCAAGCCGCACCCGCTCCTGCTGGCGGGCCTCGGGGCTGAGTTGATGGCCCGCAGCCCGCATGGCCCAGCCCAGGCTGGCGCGATCATCCGGATCGAACAGCACCAGGCAGCGGGCCGGCAGTCCATCTCGACCGGCCCGGCCCGATTCCTGCAGATACCCCTCCGGACTCGCCGGGAGGTCAAGGTGCAGCACCAACCCCACATCGGAGCGGTCCACCCCCATGCCGAAGGCCACCGTGGCCACCAGCACGGGCGCAGGGTGCTCCTGGAAGTGGGTGAGGGCCAGGCGCCGGCTTTCCGGATCCATACCGGCGTGGTACAGATTCGCCTCAATACCGGCGGTGGTCAGCAGGGACGCCCAGCGCTCCACCGAGCGACGCGTGCGCGCGTAGATCAGCACCGCCCCACGGGCGGCGACCACCGCCTCGATCACCACCTCAAGGGGATCCTTGGGGCGCCGCACCATGCCGTAGGCAAGATTGGGGCGGCGGGCGGAGCGCACCTGGATCAGGGGGCGGCGCAACTCCAGCAAGCGGATGATGTCGGCCCGCACGCGGGGGGCCGCCGTGGCGCTGAGGGCCACCAAAGGCACCCCCGGACATAGGCGCCTGAGCTGCCCCAGACGGCGGTATTCGGGCCGGAAATCATGGCCCCAGGCGCTGATGCAGTGGGCCTCATCCACCGCCAGGGCCACAAGCTGCCCCTGCTCAAGCACCTCCTCCAGCAACTGACGTGTCGCCTCTCCCTGGAGCCGCTCCGGGGCCAGATACAGCAAGCGGAGCCTGCGCTCCCGCAGGCGGGTGATCAACTGACGACGGGCCGGAAGATCGAGGCCACCATGCAGGCAGGCCGCCGCGATGCCCATCCGCTGCAGATGGCGCACCTGGTCGTCCATCAGGGCCACCAGGGGAGAGATCACCAGCACAAGCCCCTCCCGCACCAGGGCCGGCAGCTGGTAGCAGAGCGACTTGCCCGCTCCGGTGGGCAACACCGCCAGGCAGTCGCGCCCCTGAAGCAGGGCCTCCACCACCGGCCGCTGGCCGGGCCGGAAGTCCTTCCAGCCGAAATGGGTCTGGAGAGCCACCAACAGGGGATCGCTCGAAGGCGGATCCACATGTGTTGCGCCCGATGGCACCTCCACCCCACCCCTGGCGACGCCCGACCCTAACCGCCACCAGATCTGGGGGCGAGGGGGCTCAGGGCATGGGCGGCGCCTCCAGCTGATCGGGCGACTCCTCCACCAACTGGAGCCGCACCCGCTTGCCACCGGCCAGCTCCCCGAGGGACACCCTGAGGGTGGCGCCGCTGAGACTCCCCAAGGCCTGGAGCAGCTCCCGCAGGTGGGGCGTGCTGCTGCCACTCTCCAACCACAGCCGCTCCTGCAGGCCGCCCAGCCGCCGCCAACTGGTGTGGAGCTTGAGCACGGCACTCTCCAGCTGCTGAGCCTGACCCACCGCGTCCGCCAGTAGACCGAGGGCATCGAGACGCTGGGCCTCCTGCATGGCCTTCTCCAAGTCCAGTTCCCCCTGCTGGAAGGCCCGCACCGCCAGCCCCGCCTCGGCCGCCTTGCTCAGCCAACGGGCGGTGTTGGTCACATCCTTGACCCGCGACAACTCCGGCTCATCCCGCAGCACCCGGCGCAGGTCGTCCTGCTGGGCCTCCGGCAACTTGGACAGTTCCCGCACCAAGGGCGCCACGACCCGCGGGGGCAGCAGGTTCTCCTGGGTGCGCTGGCGGATCTCCTCCGGCAGCAGCGGGCTGGTGGCAGCGGTGAACTCGTCGGTCAGCCGGCGCACCTGCTTGCGGGTGATCTGCTGCCCGTCATTGGCCGCCTCGCTGATCATCAGCTGCACATCAGGATCCGCCTGGGCCGTCTCCAGGAAGGCCCGCTTGGAAAAATTGTTGACGCAGTTCTCCTCCAGAGGCCCATCCCCCACCAGGCTGTCGGCGGAATCGGCCAACTGGATGAGCCCGTAGGCACGGGTCTTGCTGATCTCCTGTTCCCTGAGCCACTGCAGAAAGCCTGTGCCGCGGCCCTCGCCGCCCCGCTTCTCCCGGTCCCGCACGGCCCGCAGGATCCGACCGCGCCAGATCTCGGTCTGCAGGTCGAAGCGATCGCATACGGCCCAGGCCTCCTCCAGCCGGGCCAGGAACTCCATGGTGCTGATGTCGTCCCGCTCCGGATCGGGCAGATCCAGGCTCAAGGAGGGGGCTTCCAGCACGGAGGAACTTCAGAGGCAGCGATCGTGCCACGGAGGAGCGACCCCATGGCACGCCATCGGGCGATCCATGGGCAGCGACATTTCGTGACGGCCCCGCCACCCAGACCAAAAAGGAGGGGTAAGGTCCCTTCGACAGCAACATCCTCCTCAAGGCAGCGATGGCGATCTCCCGCGGCGACAAGGTGCGCATCAAGCGTCCTGAGTCCTACTGGTTCAACGAAGTCGGCACCGTCGCTTCGATCGACACCTCCGGCATCCGCTACCCCGTGGTGGTGCGCTTCGAGAAGGTGAACTACAGCGGCTACAGCGGCTCCGAGGGCGGCATCAACACCAACAACTTCGCCGAAAGCGAGCTGGTGAAAGCCTGAGCCCAAGGGCTCCGACGGCACAGCCTCCTTGGTCAGGTCGATCTGATCCCTGATCCGCCCACCGGATCAGGGATTTCTTCATGCTGTGCGAAAGGGGGAGTCTCCTTGCCCGAATTGCCCGAAGTCGAAACCGTGCGCCGCGGCCTTGAGCGCCAGCTGAAGGGCTTCCGCATTGATCGCCTGGAGGTGCTCAGGGAGCGGGCGATCGCCGCACCCAAGGGCCCAGGCGCCTTTCGCGCCGCACTGGAGGGCTGCCGGGTGGGGGTCTGGAGCCGCCGGGGAAAATACCTGCTGGCGGAGTTGCACCGAGGAGACGCCAAGGCGGGCACCTGGGGGGTGCATCTGCGCATGACCGGCCAGTTCCTCTGGATCGAGACGCCCAGGGAGCCCTGCCGACACACCCGAGTGCGCCTCTGGAACGACCAGGGCGAGGAACTGCGCTTCGTGGACCTGCGCAGCTTCGGCGAAATGTGGTGGGTTCCCCCGGGCTCTGCGGCCGAATCCGTGATCACCGGCCTGCGGCACCTGGGCCCTGAACCCTTCGCGCCAGAGTTCAGCGCGCCCTACTTGCAGAAGCGGCTGGCGGGCAGCCGACGATCGATCAAGGCGGCCCTGCTGGATCAGAGCCTGGTGGCCGGCGTGGGCAACATCTACGCCGACGAATCCCTCTTCGCCGCAGGCATTGCCCCGTCCACGGCAGCCGGACGGGTGGGCCCCCGCCGACTGGAGAAGCTGCAACGGGCCCTGGTGGCGATCCTGGAGACCAGCATCGGGGCCGGCGGCACCACGTTCAGTGACTTCCGCGACCTGTCCGGCACCAACGGCAGCTATGGGGGGCAGGCCTGGGTGTATCGACGCACGGGCGAGCCCTGTCGCCAGTGCGGCACCCCCATCGCGCGGGAGCGGCTGGCGGGACGCAGCAGCCACTGGTGTCCCAGTTGCCAGCGTTGAAGAGATGCCCATGGGTTAGAAGGGAACCCAGTGCCCACTTGCCGTGACAGCCGACCTCGCCGAAGACCTGAGCTTCACCATGGCGGCCATCCACCGCCGGGGCTGGTGCGATGGCACCGGGGGCAACTTCAGCTGCGTGCTCCAGCGGGAACCGCTTCAGCTGTTGATGGCCCCCAGCGGTGTCGACAAGGGAGCCGTTGCCCCAGAGGATCTGATCGTGGTGGATGGCCAGGCTCAGGTGCTCCGGGGCCATGGACGCGCCAGTGCAGAGACCCTCCTCCACCTGGAGATCGTGCGCCGCACGAACGCTGGGGCCGTCCTGCACACCCATTCCCAGGCCGCCACACTGCTCTCGAGCCGGGCCCTGTCGACTGACCGTCCCAGCTCCGAGGCCACCGTCAGCGATGGTTCCGTGGTTCTGGAGCAATTGGAGATGCTCAAGGGCCTCAAAGGAATCGAGAGTCATGACACGTGCGTGCATCTGCCCGTGCTTGCCAATGACCAGGACCTGAGGCGGCTGAGTGATCGGGCCGGCCCCCTGCTGGAAGGAGCGCCCCAGGGATTGCTGATCGCTGGTCATGGGCTCTACGCCTGGGGAGATGAGCTGTTCAGCGCTAGGCGCCACCTGGAAATCCTGGAGTTCCTGTTGGAGCAACACTGGCGACAGCTGTTACTTGACGGGCTCCTTCGACTAGCCGGTCCCAGCATCTGACGACCACCCAGGTTGACTTCATGACCCCCATCACCCATCTGCTGCTTGATATCGAGGGAACCACCTGTCCGGTGAGCTTTGTGGCGAAAACCCTCTTCCCCTATGCCCGAAACCATCTGGTCGAGTATCTGGAGCGCCACCGTCACGAAGAACCCGTATGCGGCCTACTGCGTGAGGCGGAACAGGCAAGAGCCATTGATCCAGAAGCGGTGGTGATCGGAGCCGATCTGGATCCCCATTCCCGTCTGGTGGCCTATCTGGGATGGCTCATCGATCAAGACCGCAAGCTCACACCGCTGAAGCAACTGCAAGGGCTGATCTGGGAAAGCGGTTATGGAAGCGGCGAACTGCTGGCTCCCCTGTACAGCGATGTGCCCTCCGCCCTGAGGGCCTGGGCCAAGGCTGGACTCAACCTGGCGGTCTACTCATCAGGGTCGGTGAGCGCCCAGAAATTGCTCTATGGACACACCGCAGAAGGGGACCTGAGGGGTTTGTTCAGCCACTGGTTCGACACGCGCACGGGCCCTAAGCAGAGCACTGAAAGCTATAGACAAATCGCAGCTCAACTGGCTACTCCCCCACAAGACATTCTGTTCGTCAGTGATTCCGTCGCCGAGCTAGAAGCAGCCCAATCAGCCGGGATGAAGGCGATATTCAGTGACCGTCCTGGGAATCCAGAACGCGACAGCAAAGGCTTCAGCACGATCACTCACTTTGGCCAAGTTGTCATTGACGTAGTGACCTGAAATGGGACCCTCAGATCAGGAGTCAACCTCGCCCTGAGCCGCTTACAGGATTGACCGCCACTGAACAAGCTCAAGCAAAAACGAAATCGCACGACCTGAACAGATCTCCCAAGGTGTGCTGACGCAGAAGAAGAGCAAATCTCACACAGCGGGAGACTCAACGCCACTCAAGAAGTGACATATTTCCAGACACAAGAGAGCCACCCTTTCGGGTGGCTTCTCTCCATCTCACCCATGCTGACTCTCACCTTAAAGATGATTGGAAGCTTGAGCTGATGGTAAGAAATGAAAGTTTTACCTGGCATCGAGCTATTTTTGCAGGAAGCTACCCTCCAACTATCTTCGCC
>CALRNH020000024.1:0-24022 GCA_943369485.1 Synechococcus sp. UW140
CTGGTGGACAAGGGCAATTCGATCGTGGTGATCGAGCACAACCTCGATGTGATCCGCTGCTCCGACTGGCTGATTGACCTGGGCCCCGAAGGCGGCGACAAAGGTGGTGAGATCGTCGTGACGGGCACTCCTGAGGAGGTGGCTCAGCATCCCACCAGCCACGCGGGGCCTGATCTAAAGCTGTTGCTGGCACAGCATCCGCCGGAGGCGGTGAAGAAATCAGAGAGATTGGATGTTGACGATGGTAGTGGCAAAAAGTGAACTATCGATCACAATTGCATTGGCATTCAGGCATCAGCTGTGCAATCATGAGGATTTTCAATCTTTAATATAAAAATCGAACTCACCATGAGTTCCGTGTGTAAATCCCTCGCCGTGTATGGCATTGTGGAAGGCATCGCTACAGCCTTCGACCATTCGATCATGCAACTCGCATGAGATTACTTTTGACCTTCTGATCCACGTCTTAGAATTAGAGTCTGAAAAGATTGTCCTTTCAGAGCCTTCAATATCAATTTTAAGAAAGCCAATTGTTTCGATATTAGCTGAGCTCATGATGTCTGGAACAGACATCGCTTGAATCCTTGGCGATACATGCTCACCTCCTTGCACCTCACGAACCATAGTTCCCCAGTCGCCACCAACTTTGCCTGAGATGGTGAGATCACATGTTTTTGACCAGACTCCAATATTAAGGCATTCAATATTGCCAAATTGACGACAGTTGAGTTTGGCAATTAGAAAGTTGTCGGAATCAGGCTCTGCTAAAACAATCTTGGCTTCTGGATACTTATGGGCTAAATATGTGCTCGCCAGGCCAATATAGCCACCAAGGTCAAGAATTGTATGGGGTGACTCGGGTAGAAAATCATACTCTTTGTTGAGATAGATCTGGATGAAGTTATCGATATCGCTTGTGGAGCGACGCAAGTAAATTGGCGCATCAAAGCCATGCGGGATGATTGATATTAATTCGTTCCTAGAACCCTGTTTCGCGAAGAAGAAAAACTGATTCCAGATTTCTTCTGTCATTCCCGAAAGGTTTAGAGTATACATCGAGATTTTGTTTTCCGCACTATAGCATAGTCAATTAGTGCGATTATAGGTTTCTTTCTCGTGTCCACCTCGTCAATCTATGCCGCTCCCTGAAAGGCTGTGACATACACAACAGAATTGGTTGAATTCACCATGGCTGAATTGGACAGCACGGATTCTGAGATGAGGAGAAGCCCACCTCAGGCTTCTGAAGAAGCAGCCCACGTGAATGACCCGACGTAGACGACTCGCCGGGATGTCTTCAGGCCGCTTCTGGAGCAGGGTTACAGCCAAGGGCGAAGGAGTAATGCTGGCTGGTAGCGGATTGATCCCCAGATCCTCTTCCAGATGTTGGTGCAGCAGCAATTGGGTAGCGACCCTCCTCCTCGGTTACACCCCTCGCACGGGTGATACCTAGGCTCGGCCACCCGTTTGGCCGTGTAGCGCCTTTTGATCCACAGCGACAGAGGGGCGTGCCTCACGGGGCTCCATGCCGATACAGGAGCCCTGTAGTTGTTTCCTGAGACACGTCTATGCCGTTGCGCTGACCCGCCTACCTAACCGTCGCCGAACAGGCGGTGGTCGCACTCCTGCTCGCAGAGGACATCAAGGAACTGGCCGGGGCTCCAACCCTCCGGCTCGGGCTGCTGAGCGAGCCGCTGCCCGTGGCATCGGAACCGCGCCAGCTTGAGTTGTCACCGCTGCGCAGAACCCTGGCGGCTAGAGCAGCAGCGGCAGGGCCGCTTCCACTGCAGCTGAGCGGGGCACCGGGGAGGAGGAGGTCATTAGAGGCCAGTAGGTGTCGGGGATGTCGCTTGACAGGCTGCCTGTGCGGGGCGGCACCCGGAAGCGCTGCTGCAAGAGCAAGAGGGTCAGGTTTTGGCGCTGTTGGGCCTGCTCAAGGAAGGCGAGCACCAGTTCAATGAGGCCACCCGCACCGCGACATAGAGGGCCTCAACCATGAGCCGTGCAGCGGCGTCACGATCACCATTGGCCAGGAGCTGCTACCAGAAGTCCCACCAGTACTGATCAGGGAAGAGGTGGGCTGGTAACGGCAATGCAGAAGCGCCCTGGGCTTGGCGTGCAGACCATCGATCAGGTGCTCCAGGTCAATGCACCAGGCCCTGGGGCCATGGCTGCTGCTGCGGTAACCGCGGGGGAGTTGGCAGACCCAGTCGATGCCGAGGTAGACGATCAGCCGTTCATGGTGCAGCCACACCGTGACCTGCCGCACTTCGATCGTGCTGGTGCTGCGCCCACGCACTGTGAGCAGTTCGCCGTCGGCAAGGCGGAAGGCCGACAAGGCACCGAGATGCTCAAGTTTCTGCTCGTAGCACTGCTGCCTGGGGGCATTGAGAGCACGGAACACCTCGGCAAGCAGTTCGCCGTATTCAGCCGGCTCGTCGAAATCGCAGCTGCCGCGCAGCAGCAGCTGCTGCTCCAGTCGCCATTTCACATGGCTTGCGGTGCCTCGACGATGCCGTTTTCGTGGGCCACACCGCGGTTGTTCCGGTTGGGGGACAGGCCGTCGTGGGCGCAAAGGGCCTGGTAGCGGGGGGTGATGTCGAGGGCATAGCTGCCGTCGCGGCTGGCGGCCGAGGCCGATCGAGCGCAACTTCCGTGGCCTCCCCCGCAGGCCTCCAGGGCGTTCTGCAGCCCTTCTGAGAGAGCCACAAAGCTTTCGCCGCCGTGAATCACCTGGCCATAAGCCCAGCCAGTCCAGGCGGTCGTGGAACAGCAGGTGCGGAAAGGGATCACCGCGAAGGGTGATCTCCACCCGCTTGACCTTGGTGAAATCGCAGAAGCCGATCTGACTGGGCTGATAGGCCAACGGGAACATCACCCCGGCGCCAGGCCATGCAACGCCTTCCAGTGCTGCATCTTCCGCTGCAGGGTGCGTTTGACCGAACTCCAGTCCTGGTCTGGATTCGGCTCCTGCAGGTGCACCAGCAAAGCGGTGGGCGTCAAGGCCGGGTGGCGCTCCAATAACGGCACAAAAGGGGCTCCCATACCTCCGCCAACGGGTCAGGTCGGCGCCTGCTGCGGGATTTGGCGGGTTTGGTTTGGATGCGGTCGAGATCAATCCGCTGGGCACTGCTCATCGAAACACCCGCCGCAGCGGCAGCCACCTCCTGGCGGCTACCGACTCGTCGTTTGGACATGTACAGCGCAATCATTTGAGCAGTGAGGGGAGCTGGCAACTGCTTCGCAGAAGCCTTTGGGCAACAGCCGTTGACCTGCGCATGGCAACCGGATTCAATTCAGCCCCTCAGGAGCGGTCAACCGTTTGGCGCGACCCCTCATCCAGATTGCCGCCGAATTGTCGGGGGAATGGGCTGACCTCAGCTCAGTCCACCAGCAGAGACGGAGCGAGCCCTCCGTATGGAGGGCCACGACAAGCGCCCACGTCATCCATCTGTGATCGACCACTTCCTCAGGATGGCTGTCGGGCAGAGCTTCCATGCCGAACCAACAGTCACCAAAGAGATGCCCAGACTTGTCCTCACGAAATCGGGGGACGCCCACGTTGCTGGAGCTGATCCCAAGGCAGGTCAAGGGAAGTCAGGCATCACTGCCCTATGCTGGGTCATGCGGGGCGTGGCGCAGCTTGGTAGCGCGGGTGCTTTGGGAGCACTAGGTCGCAGGTTCGAATCCTGTCGCCCCGATCGTAATCATACCAAGGGCTCTCGGGGATTCTGAGAGCCCTTTTTTATGCCCCATCGAGGCCACTTGCGCACAAAATGCGCACAAAACCGCCCACGGGTCGCTCAGATCACCTCCTCGATCACATCCCAGCCCTGCTGCCGATACCACCGGGCAATCGTGTTCGCCATCCCCGGCGGCAGGTCGAACAGCCGGTGGTCCGGTTGCGGATGCTCGGGCGCCTTGCCATCGGCGCCCTCAGAGCGCAGCTCGCAGCGCAGGCGGATCAGGTTGCAGCTCATCGACCTAAGGCAGCGAGTAAGCGGCCGACAAAGACGGACAGCACGACGCTGAGCACAACCCACAGGCAGACGACGAAAAAGAGCAGCATCGACGCGGAAAGCGATGTCCCTCAGCCATTGCCACGGGGCCACAGCACCCCACTGCTGGGCCTGCCGCTGCCCCCGCCGCCACCACCACCGCTGCCCTGCAGTTGCTTGGAAAAGAACGGGTGCTGACGCACGCCAGGGGCCCCCATCACCGACAGGGGCCAGTCCCAGACGAAATCCGGCATCGCCGTCGGCCCCGTCGCCAGCGGCTGCAGGGGCGAGAGGGGGCAGAAGCTGAGCCGATCCGGCAGGGTCTGCCACGGCAGCGAACCGATGGTGCTCCAGCCCGCCAGAGCTGCTGGTGTGCTGGTGGGGTGCAGATACCAGAGATCGGTGGCGCCGCTGTAGGCCGCGGCGAGCTGATAGAAGGTGCCGCCACCCCCCGGCTTGCTCACCCGCCCCAGGCGGCGCGGATCCGAGAGTTGGTTGGACCGCCAGAAGCAATCCGGCAGGGCCAGCCGGGGCGTCACCGCACCCGGCGAGAAGATGCCGCTCGTGGTACCCGAGAGATAGAGCCCGCAGCCCTGGATCAGTTGCTGCTCGCTGCCGGTCGGCGGCGGCGGAATGATCGCAGCCGCTGCCATGGTGTTGTTGTTCCAGGCATAACTGTTCTGCGAATAGAACATGCCGGAATAGGCATTAGAGCGGTTGAAGTAGATGTTCCAGCCGCTCGATGCTGGAGATTTGAACAGCAGCAGCGTGTGGTTCTGCGTGTAGATGTCCGAGCCAATCGGCGCGATCGTGTAGCAGAAGAACTCCTTGGCAGGGGCGGTGTCCATCTGCACCACCAAAATGGCGCCGTAATCAATCGCCGGTGTTCCATCCGGCGCGTAATGCGACAGCCCCGCACTCACATTCGCCAGGGTGGCGCCAAACGTGCCATAGCCGCCGTTGCTGCTGTCGTTGGTGTAAGCACTCTCCAGGCCCAGCCTCAACGCCGCCGAACTGGACGAGGCGCTGTAACCCTGCACCTTGCTGGTGTTGTAGAAGCTCAGTAGCACTGGATTGACAGGGTGGCCCAGGCGCCACACGTACCCGAAGTTCGTTGCACCCGTGGCCGAACTGTGATCCTTGACGACCTGCAGCGGGCAGTTGTTTCCAGGGTTGCCATTCACCGCCGCCGCAAACGCCGTGAATGCTTCGCTCAGCCGCAGGCCAGGGCTACCGGCTGCCGCGCTCGTCCAATTCCAGGAGGCCCATTGCAGGGCAGAGCAGGAAAGAGCCATGGCGTCAGCCTCCCTTCACATCAACGGGTGGGATCAACCACCCGCACCGCCAGGCGGGCGGGGCCGAGTTGCAGCCATTCGCTGCCATCTCCGGCCTTGACGTAGCCCAGATGGCTGAGGGTGCGGTGGTACTGCGCCAGGTCTTCCGGCAACACCACCGGATCCCACCACTGCACAGGCGGCAGCGGTGTGGAGAAGAATGGACCTGGTGTGATCGGCTGCCACTGGGCTGGCCGGCTCAACAACGACGCGGTGACACCACTGAAATACTCCAGCCGGAAGCTGGAGGCGAGCATCAGCTGCGGCAGGTTGCGGCTCCAAGCCGCCGTGCTGATCACCCCCGCCATGTCGGTGTTCGAGAGGTGCCAGTCGCCGGTGGTCACGTCCTTGGCGATCAGCAGCGCCAGCGCCTGGCGGTTGCTCCAGGTGTGCTGGCTCCACCCAAAGGCAAAGAACTCCTGCCCCGACTTGAGGCTCCAGGCCGCGGCTGCCGCCAGCGGGTAGGGCGTGGCCAGGGACGCAGCCGTGTTGGTGGTTCCACGGCCGCCACTGAGCAGGCCATGGGCTCCGAGGCCACCGGCCGGGTTGTGGCCCGAGGCCAGGCCCACATGGGTCGTGACTGCCGCCGTGGCGAGGTTGAGCACCCATTGGCTCATCAGCTCCACCGGCTGGCCCAGGTTCAACGCGGCCAGCCGTGCTTTCAGGGTCCAGCCCAGGAACCCCGGCGCCTGCTGGCTGTTCGTGCTCAGCGTCAGCAACTGGCCCGGGTTCTGGGCGTTCGCCGCCGTGATCCAGGCCGCAAGGTCACCGTCCACCAGCGCAGCCACCTCCACCAGCTGGCTGCCCTGATCCCCCCGGCGGCACAGATCCCGAATCGTCGCCGCCATCAGCTCACAGCAACCGGAATCGTGTCGTGCTCCACCAGGGCCAGCACCGACACCGTTGCCGCATGGGGCACCGCCAACTGCGTGCGCACCCGCGCCCAGATCCGTCCCTGCAAGGGCGTCTCCCCGTTGGAGTAGGTCGAGCCCGGCGCTGGAACCAGCAACGCAGTGCCGGCGTCGAACAACAGATCCAGCAGCACCCCAGCCGAGAGCGGCGGATCTTCCGTCACCGGACGCTGCGCGTCCGCCGTGCGGGCCGCCGCTGTCGCGTAGAAGGTCACCCAGGCGGGCACATCACAGCCCACCGCCAGGAAGCGGCCGTCGGTGCCCAACTCCACAAAGGTCAGATCCAGCACCGATGGGGCGCTGACTGTGGCCGTGGTCCGTTCCTCGAGCACGCGCCGGGGCGTGTCAATCCGAGGAACCCACTCCATCAGGGGCGAACCGGAATCCGGCGGATCGCCCGCACCGACTGGTTGGCCGTCTTGCTCACCGACCCCCACTCGCCGTAATACCAGTCCTGACTCACAGCAGTGGTGGCCGCGTCCTCCGTCGAGCTCCAGTTGGGTCCATCAAAGAAGGCCTGGGCACCACCACTGATGAACACCGTCACCGTGGTGGTCGGCGGCAGCGACACCGAATAGTTCGCCGTGGTTGGCGGCACCGCATACGGGTTGGCCCCGAATCCTGCGGTGTTGCCCTCGGCGTTGTCGGGCTTGAACTTGCGGAACAGGATCTCCAGCTCGTAGATCGCCGGCACATACCAGTCGCTGTAGCCGCCGATCGAGAGCGCCCGCGCCCACTGGGCCGCCGGGTGGCCCGCATCGTTGGCAGCGTTGCTGTTCGCCAGGCCATCGAAGGTGCTGCCCGCACCGCTGGTGGCGGTGTTGGCGGTCTTGAGCACCTTGTTGCTCTGGCCCGTGGCCTTGGGCGAAATGATCAGCGCGTGGGTCGCCACCCCATTGCCGCTCTGGGAGATCAGCCCGCCGTAGAAGCCGCCCTCATAGGCCGCGCCGATCGCCGGCAGATCCGCCACCCGCACAGGCCCCAGCTCGTAGACATTGCCGGTGCTCTGATCGAGGTAGAGGTCGCCATCGATCGCGCCCGGAATGTTCGCGGGCGGCGCCCCACTGCCCACGAACCAGCCCGTCCCCCGGCTGCCCTGCGTCCCAGCAGGGCCGGTCGCACCGGTTGGACCCTGCGGGCCGGTGGAGCCGGTCAGGCCCTGTGGCCCTTGCGCGCCCGTGGTGCCCTGCGGCCCTTGGGGGCCCTGAGGGCCGATCGCGCCAGCGGACCCAGCGGCACCGGCCGGTCCCTGTGGGCCGGTCGGCCCCGCTGGACCCTGCGGCCCCTGGATCGCGCCGGCATTGACCCAGGTGGTGCTGCCCGCATCCCAGCTGTAGAGCGTGTCGCCCTCGTCCTGGACGATGTAGGCGTCACCCTGCTGCCGGTTGCTGGTCGGCAGGGCGCTGTAGGTCGGAACAGTTCCCTTGAGGTTGATACCGGTGCCCGCCGGGCCCTGGGCGCCAGTTGTGCCCTGCGGACCCTGAGCCCCGGTGTTGCCGGTATCACCCTTGGGGCCAGCGGGGCCCTGAGCACCGGCCGGGCCTTGGGCGCCAGCAGCGCCATCAGCACCGCCCGGCCCCTGAGGGCCTACGGGCCCCTGGATCCCCTGCGGGCCCTGCGACCCTTGGGCACCGTCAGCACCAGCAGGGCCCGTGGGCCCCTGAGGTCCCTGCGGGCCTCGGATGTTGCCGGTGTTCGTCCAGGCCATGGGCAGCCGCCACCTGCGGGTGTCTCTCCACCTATTGCCAGCCCCATAGGGACAAGCCGCTCAACTCAGCACCCAAACCGATCCCGTCCACCACTTGATCGGCTTCTGCACCCAGGCGGTCCCACTCCACACCTTCACAGAGCGCACCGCCCAGTCGCTGCCAGTCCAAACCCACAGCAGGCCGCCCAAGCCAGGGGAGGGCTCAAAGAACTCGGTGGTGACGATCGACCCGGCCGGGCCCCGATCCCAACGATCAGAGCCGGAACGAAACGGAAGTCGGTTGCTGTCACGGCCGCGCATCGCTCAACCCTGCGGCAGGGTCGCCACCGCCTTGACGATCCCGGTGGTGGTCGTCACGCACAGCATCGTCAACATCAAGCAGGCGTCATTGGCCACCAGCGGCAGGCCGAGATTGGCCCAATCGCAGATCTCCGTCTTGTAGGAAACCGCCGTCATCACACCCGTCAGATAGCGGCTCGCCGTCACCCCGAAGGCCCCGGCCGTGCCCGTCGTGGCGCTCAGGGTGACACTGGTGACCGCCTTGATCCCTTTCTTCCCGTTCGCCAGCGGCCCGATCTGGTACAGCCCCGAGGCGCGGCTGGTGGCCACCAGAGACAACACGATGTTGCCGGTGGTGTCGTCGTCATAGGTCACGGCCACCGTGGCGTTCACACCCGTGGCGCCGGTGTCCGTGTACCACTCCAGCCACCAGCTCACGTCGCTGTAATCCACAGCCCCGATTCGCTCCTGGCTCACCCCCACCAGCGTCAGCGGCAGGTTGGTGGTCTGCGCTGTCGTCACCGTTCCCGAGAGGCCGCCTTGATGGCAGAGGCGATCGTGAAACTCGATCGCGCTGGTGGCGTTCGCCGTCGCAATGTCCACCAGGCCGATGTGGTTCCGCACCGCTCCAGCACCATTCACGAGCGGCAAGGCGCCCAGCAGGGCGCTGTTGCACACCGCCTGCGTCGTCGGGATCGCCGCCTGGGCCGGTTGGCCCGTCGCTCGCCACAGCGAATAGAAGCGCCCGGCCACCGCGTTGGCGATCGAGGCCTTGTCGATGATCACCCGCCTGGCCGTGGGCAGCGCGGCGATCAGTTGGTCACGGGAGGTGATGGCCATGGTCAGTTCGTGTCGATCCAGAGATCACCGGGGGCAGGGCTGGCCGGTGGCGTGGGCCCCACCGTCACCTTTGAGGCGTTGAGCTTGAGGGCCAGAGCCTGAGCCAGGTCCGTCTGGCTGGAGAGGCTGCCCCCGATCCCGCCCCACACGGACGGGCCCGCCGGTCCCTGTGGTCCGGTAGGTCCCTGAGCGCCAGCCACCCCCTGCGACCCCTGGCTGCCCTGAGCTCCCACAGGCCCTTCCGGGCCCTGAATGTTGCCGCCGGTCGCGTTCCAAGGCATCCGTCACACCAGCTCGTACACCTGGCCGCTGAGGCGATCCAGGTAGAGATCGTTCGGCGCCGGGGTGGGGTTGAGCACCTGGCCGCTCGGCGGCCCATCGCCCGAATACCAGCGGGTGCCGCGGCTGGCCGCTCCGCTGCCGTACATCACCGCTAGTGAGAGCTCGCCATCCACCGGGCTGGGCAGCAGCGCCAGGCCGCCATCGGGATGGAGGCGGAGCTGCCACTGCTGCGCCTGGCTGCCGTTGTAGGCACCACCCGCAAGGCCAGCACCGGGCACCAGGGGCTCGACGCCTGCCAGGCCACCACCACCACCGGAGCCCGGTTGGCTGATCGTCGGCGGCAGCGGGCAACCCACCAGCGCCACCGCCAGGCTCGCCACCGTCATGCCGATCTGCACCGTCACCGTCAGATCTTCTCGATCCAGGTAGATGTGGCGCGGCGTCGGCACCTGGCGCGAGAGCGCATCCCAGCCGATCGTCTCCACGCTTCCATCGCCCCAGTCCACCTGGATCGGCTGCGGTGCCTTGATCAATGGATCGATCGTCAGCTCGATCGGCGCAGTGCCCACAGGGTCGTTCCAGATCGGGTCCGAGGGCATCCAGAACAGCTCCAGCGCAGCAGCAGGCACCGAACCCACCCGGTAGCCCAGCCGCAACCAGCGCGGCACCTCGTGGTGCACCACCCACAACTCCTGGCCCGGGCAGCCGAGCGGAGGCAGCAGCCGCACCCGGCCGCTCTCATCCACAGGAGGCAGGGGGTAGGGCACCAGAGCAGTGGGGGTCAGACCAGCAGATCAGCGGGGACCGACACGTCGGCCTCGAGGAGCGGAGCATCGAGGCCGGGCACCGGCTCAAGACCAGCAGCGGGCAGTGCGGCCTCAGCCACGGCCCCCTTGGCGGCCAGGGCCTCGGCTTCCGCCACCAGCTCCGGTTTGGTCAGCGATGAATCCAGCAGCACCCCGTAGCTGGTCTGCACCTCAGCGATGATCTGCGCCTTGGTCATGGCGCTGTAGTCGATCGGCGCGGGCACGGTTACCGCTTCCCCGGTCAGGTCGCCCGGTAAGTTCACCGCCTCTTCGGGCAACTCACCCGGCAGTGCTTCCGGGATGGCTTCCGGCAGTGGCGCCAAGGGCGCGGACGCCAGCGGCAGGTCAGCCGTGCCGGGCTGATTGCCCTCGATCGTCACCGGTGGATGCACCTTCCAGCCATCGGCCGCCCAGCGGTCGGCATGGACGGGGAACACGAACTGGTCCTCCTTGCCCGTCTTGGAGATGCGCAGCATCCCCTCGGGCGGCAGTTCCAGCACGGGATCAGCGGTCGTCGGTTCCACAGGCACGGTCGGATCGGTTGGATTCGTCGGATCAGTGGGGGTCTCTGGCGGCTGATCCGGTGTTGGTGCGGTCGGCACGGTGGGATCAGTCCCCTCCACCTCCGGTTGCGATGGCGCCACGGGATGGCCGGGCTTGGTCGGCTTGGTCACCGGCTTACCCGGCACACCGCCGGGCGCCTTGGGGTCGGAAACGCTCATGGCGGCCTCAGTAGGTGAGGCTCACGTGGGCGCTATTCGGGGTCGACGGCGTCAGCGTCGCCTTGGCAAAAAAGAACGCCGGCAGCTCCACATTCGCCGCATCCGCCGGCGCCACCGTCAGGCTGCCACCCGCAACCGGGGCCTCCACCTGACCGCCGGCGGCGGGAATCGCCACCGTGGCGGCCGTTACCCAGGTGCCGACGGTGCCGTCCTTGAGCAGCGGCGCCAGTTGGAGCACCACCGTCACCGCAGCAGCGGCGCCGGGATGGCTGGCCAGCAGCGTGAAGTGCTGGGCCGCATCCAGCGGCGTGGTCAGCCGCACCACTTCCGCGCTGACGCGGGTGCGCTCAAACGGATCGGTGGCGTTGTAGTTGACCCAACCCACCAGCGTGGTGGCGGCGTCGATCAGCTTGTTGCCCTCGTGGGCCATGGTCGTGTCCTCTCAAATAGTTGGTGGGCAGGATTGGCGGATCGTCCGCCTCAGGCCACAGCAGGGCCGACGTTGAAAAGGCGGCCGATCGCCTTGTCGTGGCACACCGCAAAGCCCACGTACCAATCGACGCGGGTGCGGAACACCGGGGCATCAGGAACCTCCCCGAAGTCCCGCACGGAGATGCCGTAGCGGCCCTCGAACGGCCCCTGAATCCCAGTCATCAGCTCATCGCCAAGCGCCACCGCGTAGATCGAGGTGGTGGTGCCCGCCTCCCCAAAACCCAGCACGTCGTGGCCCTGGGCGTCCTGATCCACCACCAGGATCTCGGTGTCCTCAAACCAGTGGCGGCCGTCGATCACCTGATACAGATCGCCGCCGGCCTCGCGGGAGGCATGGCTGATCTGCCGCCGGCCGGCCTTGCTGGTGAGGATCACCTTCTCGCCACCGAGGGCGTTGATCGAATCGACCAGGGCCTCCAGCTTGGTGAGCTTGACCGTGCCACCGGCGTTATCGATCGTCTGCGCCTGGCCAGGGATCAGCCGCTTGCTGAGGCCGTTGAAGGCCCGAGGATCAAAGGTTGCATCCCCGTTGATGATCGCCGCCTCCAGGGTCAGCCGCATCGAGCGCACCTTTTGCTCCGTCTGGGAAGCACGAGCCTCGGGGCCGTTGAGGTCAACGATCGAGCGGTCCACATCGAGATCGCCACCGAACAGGTGCACGAACTCGCTCTCCTGCGCCACCGCCCCGTAGTCGCGCCGGTAGCCCTCGTTCACGGCCCGGAAGCCGACGCGAGGCATCTTCTTCTCCTTGGCGAACTTGAGGGCGCCACCCACCAGATTGCGGAACGGCAGACGACGTAGCAGCTGACCTTCCATGAAGGTCTTGGTCACCGCGAGCCGATCGACTCGGGTTTCATGCTTCATCGCCTCGATCAACGTGAGGCCCATGTGTTCTCCCGGGGCCTGACCCCAGCAACGTCACCACCTATTGCCATCCCCATAGGGGCAAGCAACGCAAGGGGCTGAGCTGGCAAGGGGAAGGGCTCAGGGGATCCGCAGTGTCCACGGCGGCGCAAGGGCTGACGCAAGGCGTCGCTCCGCTCCGCCCCTTGCACGCGCCGTGGGGGCCCTGCGGGTCCATCGCCCCATCGGCCATGTCAATCCATCTGCTGCTCGTCTCACGCAACGAGCACCAGGCGTTTGCCCACTCCTATCCGCGGCTCGCCATCGCGCCCTATCCCGAGCTCGATCACGCCACCCTTGCTTGGATCATCGATTGCCCCATCGAGGCCCTGGAATTCACCCGCGTCGGCCCGATCGATCTCGTCCATGGCGGTGCCTGGGCACATGATCGCTTCTGTGAATCCGTCCGTTGGCCGTTCCTCGATCAGCCCGTGATCTATGGCAGGGCGGTCGGCATCCGCATGGGCGTTCGCTGGCCTGGAGAGTGCGCCAGCCAGCCGCCGCTGGTGATGCGGGCGCTCACCTCCTGGGAAGGCCGCAATGCGCTGGAGCGGTTCCAGGATCACCTGCTGCCGCTCAACCGGCTCCACTGCCCGGTGGATGAGCAGTTCCTGCGGTCGGTCGAGTATCCGATTCACGAGCAGTTCCGCCAGGCCGATGCCGCCGGCAGGCTCGCCATCCGTCAGCAGGTGATGGCCGAGAGAGCAGCCGCCAAAGCGATCTGGCTTCCCAAGGTCCAGGCCCAGATCGCCGCCGATCGGATCCAGCACCCGATCGGCTCCTGGCTCGCGCAGCGGTTGCTTTCACCCCGCTGAGCGCGGCGGAGCCGCCTGTGGCAGTGCCGCCTTGAGGCGGCCTCAGGCCCTGTCCGGCGAGTGGCAAAACGCTCGCCGCAGGGTTGCTGCAGCGTTCAGGGCTTGGGTGCCAGCAGCTCGGCCAGGAAGCTCGTAAGGCGGAACCCTGCCGGATTGGGATAGACGATGTCGGCAATCTTCCAGATGCCAGCAGGGCCGCTCACAAGCTGATACCGCAGCTTTTGCGGCGCCTCAGAGGGGCGGTTGCGCAGACCCGCCTGCACAGCTACCAGGGCTTCTATCCCTCCACCGGGGAGAGCGGTGCAGCCGAGCACCTTCGCACCAAAGGTCGACACCTGGGTGTTGCTGAACAGATCGAAGTCAACGAAACGACCGCTGGCTGGATCGAGCGCATAGGCGCGCCGCAGCTGCTGGTACAGCCCATCGGTGAAACGGCTTTGCTGGTTTGTGATCTCGATCGGCCCTCGCAGTTCCTGCGAGGCCACGTGCCAGCGGTAGAGGCCGTCCAGCTGAGCCTTCACGGGAGCAGGGCACGGGGCGATCACCACGGCCACCAACAGCGGCATCAGCTGGGGCAGTGGCATGACATCGCGCTGGCTCTGCTGTGAATCCTGGCAGCAAGGACAGGCTGGAGGACCAGGCCAGCCCGGCTGCCACTGCTCTTTGTGAATTGGCAACGCGCAGGCCGCTTCATGGTGCGGGGAGGCCTCAAGGGCTGACGCGAGCGGCTACGCCGCCCTTGACCCCACCCCGCTGATCCATGGCGTCCTTCTCGTCGCCGTCATGGCTTCTTCTTTCCGCCGCGTCGCTCTGGAGCGCCACAGCTCCGATTCCCTGGAGCGCCTCAGCTTCTGCTGCAGGCTGGCCACCATCCCCTGCGATCGGCTCGCCGATCTGGCTGAGCAGATCCTGTTCGAGCGTCAGATGCTCACGCCTGCGGTTCCGGTTGATCCGGAGTTGCTGGCTCTCCTGCCCTATTAGGGCCTCATTCGTAGTGGGTCCAGCGGCGGAGCGTTTGATGGCAAAAATTGACAGTCCTTGCCAGGATTCGTAGGCTCGACATCTTGAGCGGGTCCGTGGAGGTCGTCATGACCATGAATGTCAGCCTCTCGCCTCAGCTCGAAGCCATGGTGAAGGCCAAGGTCGCGTCTGGCCTCTACACCTCCGCCAGCGAGGTCGTCCGCGAAGCCCTCAGGCTCATGGATCAGCAAGACCAGATGGTCTCTCTCAAGCTCCAGCAACTGCGTCTCGACATCCAGGAAGGCCTCAGCAGCGGGGAGCCGACCCCTTGGAATGCGGACGAGATCAAACAGGACGGACGCAAGCGAAAGGCGTCCCGCCGCGCTGCCACCCAGGGCGCGTGAGCCGTCCAGGTGATTGTTCTCCAACCCCGCGCCAAGGCTGATCTGACTGAAATCTGGGAGTTCATCGCCGATGACAGCGACGCCCATGCCGATGCATTCATCGATCTGATCGACCAGAAGTTCCAGGTGCTGGCGCACCAGCCCGGCATCGGGCGACGACGGGACGAACTGGCCAATGGTTTGCGCAGCTTTCCGGTGGGGCGTTACGTCATCTTCTATCTCACTGTTTCCGGTGGGGTTCAGATCGTGCGGGTTCTGCATGGGGCCCGTGATCTGGAGACCACCTTCTGTGAGCCAGCACCGGAATGAATGACCGAAAACACCATTCCGGTAGGGAATCTGAGCGGCTCCTGGATTACCAGCCCGGCTGATCACTGAGATCAGCTGTCTGGGTTGCCATGCCCTCGAGGATTGACTCGCGCATCGCCGGTATCGAGACCAGGTTCAGGGTCTCCTGGATCGCGTTCCAGTCGGACTCCGAGAGCAGCACTGCATTGGCTCGCTTGCCGGCGATCTGGACCGGCTCATGGGACTCGGCGACCTCGTCGATGAGGCTGTACAGCCGCTTTCGGGCTTCCTCGGCAGAGATGCTGGCCATCGCAGCGAATCGGCAAGCGCACAGGTCGAAACGTACCGCCTATGACCCTGGCAATGGGTTGCAGCCGAGACCCCGCTGCCGCCATGACCACAGCGATGACCCCAGAGCGGTTCCAGGACCGTTTTGAGGCCTTCCAGGGCGAACCACAACAGGTCTCCGGCGTTTGGACTCTGTTCAGCGCCATCGAGGCCCTGGCCGGCAGCGAGGCCGTGCTCAATGAGCAGGCGCCGTGGGCGCTGAAGTTCAGCGAGAAGCCCCCGGCGCCTACGCCCCCCAGCGGCGGCCTCGATCCCCGCGGCTCAGAAGAAGCCGGGCTCGTGGGGCCCAGGATCGCCGCGCCGGTCAAAGCCGGCGACGCCTACCTGCTCGTCAACGACCGGGACCAGGACATGGAGGCGTTTGATCACACCGGCACGTTCCTTTGGAAGGTGCCCTGTCTGGGGCGGGGCCAGGGTGCCGACAACGACTGGAAGCACTCCAGCACCGACACTCCGCCAGGGCTCTACAAGCTCGGCACGGTCTACCCCGACTACGAGCAGAACCCCAACCCGGCCTGCAGCGACACCGCCATGTCCTACGGCTGGTACAGCTTCGATCTGGTGGAGCTGGAGCAGCAGGAGATCAAGGTCGGCCGGGCCGGGATCATGCTCCACGGCGGTGGCTCCGGCTGCGGATGGCCCGGCGCCTGGGCCCCGAACCAGCCACTACTGCCGACGCTTGGCTGCATCCGACTCCACAACGTTGATCTGCGCGACAAGGTGCTGCCCCTTTACAAGCAGGGCACGGTCTATGTCGGCGTCTTCCAGGAGCCCTGAGCCGGTGGATCCCCGGCCCGGATCCGATCGGCCTGCGCCGTTCAACCGAGAGCGGTTCCTGCTGCGGCTGGTCGCCCTTGTGCTCGTGGCCGAGGTGTCCCTCTACGCCTTTGGCGCTGGTGTCTGCGCCTGGCAGAGCCACTGGAGGCCGGTGGCCCAGGGGAGTGTCTGCAGCCGCTTCGACAACGCCGTCCACACGGCGTTTGGGGTGGCGCTCAACACCCTGCTGGCGCTGCTCGGCGGCAAGGCACTGGGCGACAGTCAGCGGCCGCCAGCGCCGTAGGCCACAGCCGGGCCTCACTCGATCGGCTGGAGGCAGCCGCCGCGCTGATCGGCAGGCAGACCGCTGATCGGGTCGGTGGGTTGGTGTGGGCTGCCCTGTTGCTTGGCCTTGCTCAGCTTGGCCGCCTCGTTCCTCTGGACGCGTCCCTCGGGGCCGTGGGTCGCGCGTCCTTCGCGATCAGGTCATGGCCCACACCCCATCCCAGGCCGATGCCCTCTTTCAGCAGTTCCTGCCCCTCGCCGATTCCATCGCTCGCGGCTTCGCGGCCAAATCCCAGCCATTGATCGAGCCGGAAGATGCCCGCCAGGTGGCCCAGATGCAGCTGTGGCTCTCCTGCCACCAGGTCGATGAGCCCACATCAGCCCCGGCCTATCTGCGCCGCTGCATCCAGGGCGCCCTGCTCCACCACCTCCGCGATCACGGCCGCCTGGTCCGCGTCTCGAGGCGGGAGCACGAGAAGGGCAGCCACCCCTGGAGTCATCAGAGCCTTGATGTCATGGTGCCTGGAGCGTTCTCCAGCGCGCTCGATCTGATTGAGGCGCCCGATTCAGCGCCCGAGGCCACAGGGCCCAGCGCCGCCGAAATCGAGGCGATGCTCGATCGGCTGCCCGCCAGCCAGGCCGCCGTGATCCGGCTGCACATCCTGCAAGGCCACTCCCTCCGCCAGGTGGCGGCCGAGCTGGGCATCAGCCCGATGAGCGCCCATCGACGGGAGAAGGCGGGCCTGGCCAGCCTGCGGGCCGAGCTGGCCTGACCCTTCAGTTGTTTGCAACAAGCCAATGTCTTTGCTCACCTCAACGGTCAATGTGGACACCGACTGCTTCAGAATAATTTAGATTGCGAACCTGCCTCTGCGCGCAATCTCTCGATCTCTATAAATGCCGGCCTCTCGTTTTTGGCCCAGATTGCAATGTCGTCCCAGTCAACAGGGTGGCTCTTGCACACCAAGATGGCTTGATCCCAGCTCTGGGGGTCGTTCCAGTGGTGATACGCCAACAACCTGTCGATCACGCAAAGGGTAGGAGTGATCACCCGTAAGGCGCCGTACTCGGTTTGCAGCAAACCAATCGATCGATGATCCACAGTCCGTTCTCCAAAGCCAAGGGGCCCGGCAGGAAACTCAACCAGCCACTTGGTGCGGGGATGTTCATAAAGCCGCTTGTCAGCACCTTGGGCGAAGCCCAAGGGAGCGATCGCCTTGAGCAGGCTCTTGTGGTCCGCTGAGGTCACAAAATCAAGGTCGTGACTCATGTACTGGTTCTTGCTGTAGATCGATACAGCCCCACCTCCCGACAAAGTGGCGGTAATCCCTGCCGCCTCCAACGCCTCACTGATGATCACTGCCAGCTCCTCGATGCTGGTGGCTTCTGTGATTTCAACCATGGCTGAGCAACTCCTTGCCCGACTTGCGGGGCCGTTGTCGCTGCCGGAAATACTGCTGCACCTGCTCCTCCGGCAGCAGCTTGAGCTCATCCTCAAGTAGCCGCCTGAGGTTACGCACGGTTGGATTCCGATCATTGAAGGCAAAGAGGCGAATATTGCCCACCAATCGACTCAGCAGCACACCCTCTTCTTCCAGGCGTTTCAGCTGGCGCTGGGTCATGTTCAACCCAAAACCGAACGTCTTGGCGATGCGCAGGGCATGTCCCTCCCCGTAGCACTGCAGAAACAACAGCACCCATGCCGCTGTGCGGTTACCGAAAATCGCTTCAAGCACTGGGTTCATGGCTGGATTAAAAGCACTCCGCTTATGGGTCGCCCAACTCCAATACTGAGTCATGCTACCCCAGATAGGGGTGAACATGACCCAGGTGCAAGCCTTCCAGGCGGCGGTCCTAGCCAAGGCATTTCCTCCTGCAGCTCGGCCGGTTCACCCCCGGCCCCCATTGCGTCCGCCGCGCAGGCCTTCCCATGGTTCCCGGCGGGGCAAGGGCTGCGCAGGCGGCTCGTTCCTCGCCGCCCTGGCCCGCGCCGGGAGCGTCCATGGGGTCCTGCGCCTGGCTTGCCATGCCCCGCATCACCCTTCGCTCCGATGAGCTCACTGAGCTGCTCCACGCCTGCGGCTGTGATCTCGATGCCCTGCCCCTGAACGTCTTCCACCTGATCAAGCAGCTCGTTCACCACGTGCGTGAGCTCGATCTGCGCCTCTGCCAGCTGGAGCCCCTATGCCAGGAGCTGCAGCGCCAGGTGGCCCAGCTGGAGCAGGCACCCAGCCAGGCAGATTCCATCGAGCTGCCAGCCGCCCTGTTCGATGAGGCCTTCGCCGATGAGAGGGAGGCCAAGGAAGGCGCTTGAAAGTTCACCGGGGCCGCCGTCAGGAGCGGCCCCGTACCGGCCACAGAGTTGAACAAGGCCGTGGCCTATTCAGCGAAAGCAAGACAGCCAGGACGATCTGCGCACCCTGCGCCGCGCCGAAGAAATCAAACAACACCCCCAGCGGCTCAAGCAGTCCTCAGGTCTCGCCGATCAAGAAGTCCAGGCCCTGCAGGCGATCCAACGCAAGGTGGCCTGAGGGCCAGGCCCACGGGGGCGGGCTGATGGCTGACGGGGCCGTGCCGGGTTGCCGCAGTCTCCGCCGAGGGCAAGGGCTACGCAAGGCGGCCAGACCGCTGGGCGGTCGCCGCCCCTTGCCTTCCCGGCGTGCTGGCGGGCGTCCCATCACAGCGCCCGAGGATGCCCGCTCCCATGTCCACCTATCTCGAACAGCTCTCCCGTGATGATCCCTTTGCCCTGGTCGAGTCCTGCCACAAGGGCCTGATCCGGATTCTCCAGCGCCACCGGGGCAAGCCAATCCACCGCTTCTGGATCGATCACCCCTATGGCGAGGAAGAGATCACCCTGCTGGAGGAGGAGCTGATGCCCGCGATGGAGCAGTTCCTGGCCCGCATCCAGGAGATCGATGCGGCGCTGGAGACCGCCCATGAGGCAGAGATCAAGCGGGTCCATGCCGCCATGGCAACAGAGCCACTGGCTGCGGCGGAGCGGCAGCGGCAGGGCTGGGGCCAGGCCGCCTGAGGGTCATTGATGGGGCCGCTCAGGGCGGCCCACCCGATTCAACAGGTTGTGCCGCTGGCCGGCTCACGCAGCGACAAGGGCATGGATCGTGCGTGGGGCCTGCGCAGCTCGAACCCTTGTGGCCGTGAGCCCAGTTCCATCCGTGGTAGCTACCATGGGTCACTACCCGATCAGGGCCTGCCATGGACACCGCACGTCTGTTCCAATCGGGCCGCAGCCAGGCGGTACGGCTGCCGAAGGAGTACCGCTTCAGCGGCAGCGAGGTGGTGGTGAAGCATTTCGGCAATGGGGTGCTGCTGCTGCCCATCGATGACCCCTGGCAAACCCTGGAGGCGGGACTGGCGGCCTTCGAACCCGGGTTTGTGCTCACGCGCGAGCAACCCAAGGAGCAGATCCGGGAGGCGATCAGCCCATGATCTTGCTCGATACCAACATCTGCATCTACATCATCAATGCCAAACCGCCGGCGGTATTGGAGCGGTTCAAGCACTACCGGCTCGGAGAGATTGGCCTCTGCAGCGTGGTAGCCGCTGAGCTGGCCTTTGGTGTGGCCAAGAGTGGTTCGGCGCGCAACCGCCAGGCTCTGGAGATGTTTCTGGCCCCACTGACAACTCTGCCCTTTGACGACCGCGCCGCCTGGGCCTATGGCGACCTGCGTGCTGAGCTGGAACGCCGGGGCACGCCGATCGGCTCGCTCGACACCATGATCGCGGCTCATGCCCTGAGCCTGCAGGCCAAGCTGATCACCAACAACACGCGCGAGTTTGCCCAAGTGCCCGGCCTGCATGTTGATAACTGGGTGCCGGCGGCGTAAGGCACTGCCGAGGCCCGCTTAGCCCCTCAGGCCCCGCCTGTCACCAGGGCTTGCCCTTGCGCAGGTAGGCCTCCACTTCCGCCTTGCGGATCACCCGCGACTCGTGGTGGTTGCTGATCTGCACCAGCCCGCCGGTGATGGAGGCGGTGACGCGCCAGGGGCCGGCCGGTCCGGTTGCTCTGGGTGCGGCAACCACTGCTGAGGCCTGCTCGGGTTGCAGCACCACAACGGCTGGAGCTTCCCCCAGCAGCGCAGCCAGGTGCTCCCGGTCCTGACGGTTCATGCACGCTTCCATACAGGCAACAGCTGTTGCCAGGGAGGCCTGCGGCCAGGCCCTCAAGGTCTGATCAGCGGGGTGAACCGTGTGGGGGCTACGCCATCACCACAGAGCGGTGAGCCATGACCTCAGTGATCCGGCCGTGACCTGGAGGAGCCCCTGGTGGACGATCCGCTGCTGTGAGCAGGACATGTCCTTGGCCATCGATCTGCTGATTTCCCCTCAAACCGGCTAGATTTGATGCAAATGCATCAGGTTGATGGCCGTTATTGATCGCTCGCCCCCGCTCGCTGCCCCAACGGCTCCACTCACCGATGCCCAGCTGCTGATCCAGGCGGTGCTGCGGGCCTCTGATGAGCTGGAGCTGAGCCGCACGGCCCTGGCGCGGGTGCTGGGTCGCGATCGCTCCCTCTTTGTCCGTGGCAAGGGCATCGAGCCGGCCTCCAAGACCGGTGAGCTGGCCCTGTTGGTGGTGCGTCTTTACCGGAGCCTGGCGGTGCTGGTGGGCAATGACCGCGAGCAGATGCGCCACTGGTTTCACACCGCCAACCGCCACACCGGCGGCGTGCCGGCTGAACAGGTGCAGCGAACTGAGGAGCTGGTGGAGATCGTGCACTACCTCGACGCCATGCGCGCCCGAATCTGACGGCGATGGATCTGCTCGCCATCGTGCAGGCCGCAGCGGAGGTCCCATTGGCGGGAACGGTGCTGCGGCTTGTGCAGCAGCAGGGCATCGATTCGCTTGGCCCCCTGGTGGATGACCTGGACCAGCTGGCGCGGCTGGAGGCCCTGGTGGAAAGCTGCAAGCCGCCGATGCCCTCCCTGCCGGCGAGCCATCCGCTGCTCGCCACCCCGTTCCGCTACCCGCCCCTGCCGCATGGCTCCCGCTTCGGGGGTCGAGAGAATCGGGGGATGTTCTATGGCTCCCGCACGCGCATCGGCTCGTTGGTGGAGGGGGCCTATTACGCGCTGCTGTTCTGGGAAGGTTTCAGCGAACCCCCCAAGACACCGATCCGTCGCCGGCAGACCCTGTTCTCGGTGGTGCTTCAAACCAGCCGTGGCTTGCAGCTTCAGGCTGTGGCTGACGCCGCCGCTCAGGCCGCCCTACGGGACCCACTGCACTACGGACCCACCCAAAGGCTGGGAACTTGGATGCGGGAGGTGGGAATCGAGGCGTTTGAGTACCTGAGCGCCCGCACCCGTGAGTCGCATGTCCAGGTGGGGGTGTTCACGCCGGCGGCACTGGTCTCCACGCCTTTTGATCAGGTGGAGATCACCGGCGAGGTCAACGGCGATCACGCGTCCTTCCTGAGTCATGACGATGGGACGGTGCATCGCTTCCCCCGGGAGCTGTTCCTGGTGGAGGGGGAACTGCCGCAGGCCGCAGCCTGAGGGCAACCACTGTTTGGGTCTGCTCGGGTTGCAGCACACCAGCGGCTGGAGCTTCCCCCAGCAGCTCGGCCAGGTGCTCCCGGTCCTGTCGGTTCATGCCCAACCCCAGCCAACAACTGCTGTTGCCAGGGAGGCCTGCCCAGTCCAGGAAGTCGGAACAGCGGACTGAACCGAGTGGGATCTACACCGTCACAGCAGCCGCCTTCTTGCCTGAGGTGCGTGTCGACTTGCGCTTGGATGCCAGAGAGGAGAAATTGGCAATCTCGACTGAGCGATCAGGGAACACGGCACGGATTTCGAGGTCACCACCCATGGCCTGAACGAAATTCCGCAGCGTGCTCATCAGCATGTCCGCCCGGTTCTCGATCTTGGAGATCTCCGCCTGTTTGACGTTCAGTGCCTGAGCCAGGGTGTCCTGGGTAAGCAAGAAAGCCTTGCGGAGCTCAGCCAGAGTCATCTCCTGCCGCAGTTGCTCCTTACGCTCTTCTATGCGGGCACGGCGCTCGCTGCTGAGGTCCTTGGTGAGTTCGCAGAAGGGGCGGGTCATCGCTCTTGTTGGGATTGGAGTCTCAGAAGATGTTCGTCGTAGAGCGCATCGGCCTTGGGAATCAGCTTCTTGTAGAACCGCTTTTCATCGCCTGTTTTGTTGCCTCCGATCAGGAGAATGGCGCTGCGTTTGGGGTCAAAGGCATAGAAAACTCGAAGTGGATCTCCATGGGATTGAATGCGCAGCTCGCGCCTATGGCTGTGGCGTGAGCCCTTGATGCCTGAGGAGTACGGGGAGGGGAGCTTGGGGCCCATCTCCTCGAGCAACTCGTCCCACCACTCCTCGATGGCCTGGGTGTGCCCGACATCCCCCATGCTATATTCCTTCGAAGGAATACCATAGGACCCGGCGCGGGCCTGTCAAGCCATCGTCCCGTTGGCAGGGCCGGGCCTGGTCGAGCCCGGGGATGGGTCGCGGGATGACCCATGGTCGCCCCGCGGGCAAGGGCTGACGCGAGCAGCAGGCCACCATCAAGTCGCCAGGGCGAAAACGAAGGAATGAATCGATTGCTGCGAATGTTTCGGTTGCTTCGTTTAACTGCTAAAGTCAGGTGGTTGCTGTGGTGGGTTCATGGCGCTCGCCACCCCTGATCATCTGGAGCCTGTGGCTCCCACACTGGAGGCCATCCAGCTGGCGGCCAGGAGCCTCCAGCATTTGGCCAGGGTCCGCGCCACGCTGACCACAAGCTCGCCGAGCGTTTCCCTGCAGCTGGAAGGGGCGGAGAAAGACACGATCGCACTGCCTCCTGCAGCACTGGTTCTGCTGCAGGAAATCCTCAGCCAGATGGCCAAGGGCCATGCCGTCACCTTGATGCCGGTGCATGACGAGCTCACCACCCAGCAGGGCGCCGATCTGCTGAATGTGTCCCGTCCGTTCCTGATCGATCAACTCAAGAAAGGCTTGCTTCCCTTCCGCAACGTGGGCACCCACCGGCGGATCCGCCTGAGTGATCTTCTGGCCTACAAGAAGCAGATGGACCAGAACCGCAGTGAAGCCCTCGATGCGTTGGCCGCTCAGGCCCAGGAGCTGGGGATGGGCTACTGAGGTGAACCCGTTCACCGTCCTGTACGACGCCTGCGTTCTCTATCCAGCCCCCCTGCGCGATCTGCTGATGCGGATCGCCCTGACCGATCTGTACAGGGCCCGTTGGAGCGATCGAATCCATGACGAATGGATCCGTGGGGTGCTCCGCGATCGCCCTGATCTCAAACAGGAGCAGCTGGATCGCACCCGCCAGCTGATGAACGCACACGTTCGTGACGCCTTGGTCACCAACTTCGAAGAACTCATCCCCTCTCTGATCTTGCCGGACCCCGATGATCGTCATGTGCTGGCTGCCGCCATTCGCACATCTGCCGATCTGATTCTCACCTTCAACATCAAGGATTTTCCGGCCAAATTGTTGGCCCCTTATGGGATCGAAGCCTGCCATCCCGATCCGTTCCTGGTGGATCAGCTTGATCTGGATCCGCAGACGGTCTGCTTGGCGGCAAGGCTGCATCGGGCCAGCCTGCGTACTCCGCCCAAGTCTGTTCTGGACTATCTCGCGACGCTCAACCAGCAAGGGCTTCCAGGCTTTGCCGCTCGTCTGGAATGCTTTTCCTCGGTGATTTGATCATCAGGATTCATAGAGGGTCAAAATCTCGTGCGCCCTCCATGCCTCCACTCTGCTGAATCAGCTGACGTGGACCCCAAAAACTGAACCAGCCCTTATGAGAGCTTCCCTACCGGCCAGACTTGGCCAGGAGAAGCCCCATGAAACGCAAGCGCCACAACCCCGAGCAGATCATCCGCAAGCTGCGCACTGCCGAGCAGCTACTCAATCAG
>CALRNH020000025.1:0-22349 GCA_943369485.1 Synechococcus sp. UW140
GCATGAAGCTGGTGGGCGATCAGGTGATCGGCAGCGGCGGGGATGTGCTGCTCACAGGCCTGACCACGGCCCAGCAACGTCGGATCAGCACAGGGCTGGAGCACCCCTTCTTCTGGGGGGGGATCCAGCTGCTCGGAACGCCCTGGTAGACGCTGCCGACCAGCTGCCAAGGTCAACAGGATGCCTACAGACAACCCCCCGGCCATGGACCGGAGGGTTGACGTGCGGCCGCGATTGACGACCTCTGAAGTTGGTGGCGGGGAGGAGATTTGAACTCCTGACCTTCGGGTTATGAGCCCGACGAGCTACCAGACTGCTCTACCCCGCGTCGCCCCAACGATCGTATCCCTCAGGGGTACCCTTCGGCAATCAACTGCCCTAACGGCATGGCCCGCTACTTCCGGTACGTGCGGTTCCCCCTGCTGTGTTGCCTGATCGGTCTGGTGGCCGTGCTGGCGTCCCGCGGCCTCACGGCCGCCTGGCTCACCCTGGTGCTGCTGGCCCTGGAGATCAGCCTTTCCTTCGACAACGCCGTGGTCAACGCGCGGGTGCTGGAGCAGCTCACCCCCGGCCAGCAGCGTTTCTTCCTCACCTGGGGGCTGGTGATTCCGGTCTTCGGCGTGCGTTTCATGGGCCCGCTGCTGCTGGTGGCCTTGGCGGGTGGCGTGGGCCTGGGGGAGGCCTTCGATGCGGCCATGCACCATCCGGACCACTACCGCGAGCTGCTGGAGCTGGCCGAACCACGGATCCTGGCCTTCGGTGGGATGTTCCTGCTGATGGTGTTCCTGCGTTACTTCTTCGATGAGGCCAAGACCCTGCACTGGGTCAAGCTGCTCGAAGCAAGGCTGGCCCAGGCCGGACGGATCGAATCACTCGAGGTGGCCCTGGCCCTGGCGGTGTTGCTGGCCGTGGCCCTGGCCCTACCGCCGGAGTTGCGTGGCGACGTGCTGATCAGCGGCCTGGTGGGCCTGGTGCTTCAGATCCTCAGCACCTCGCTGGCCCAGTTCTTCGGCGGCGACGAGGCGGCCATGGGCCGGCTGGCCGCCAACGGCGGTGTGGCCAGCCTGATCTACCTGGAGCTGCTGGATGCCTCCTTCAGCCTCGATGGCACCATCGGTGCCTTTGCGATCACCAACCAACTGCCCCTGATCCTCACCGGCCTGGGGCTCGGCGCCCTGTTCATCCGCTCGCTCACGGTGCTGCTCACCCGGGAGCGGACCCTGGACCGGCTGATCTACCTCGAGCACGGCGCCCACTACGCCATCGGCGCCCTGGGCTTCCTGATGCTGGCAGGGGTGGTGCTCGCCCGCTGGGGTCTGCACGTGCCCGAATGGCTCAGTGGCCTGATCGGGGTGGTGCTGCTGGCGCTCTCCCTCTGGGATTCCCTTCGCCAGGCCCAACGCCCCAGGTCCACTTGAGCCGCAGGCGGCCCAACGGCGTGGCCCTCAGCGGCCGCTGGCGGTGTCAAAGCGCAGCTCCCCCACCACCTCGAGGCGCACGACCTCGCTGGACACCAGAAAACGCTGCTCCAGCTCCTCCAGGCTGAGCGGGGTGAGCCAGTCGAGCTGGCGCAGAACGTGCAGCGCCACGGCGTGCTTGGCGCGGCCGGCCCCATCGATCACCTTGATGGCGACGCCCATCCCCTCACCGACGCGGCTCAGGCATTGAATGCCCTCGGCGCCCCCCTTGCTCACCACCTGGCCGTGGCTGCGGCGCATCAGTTCGGTGTCGAAACGGCCCTCGCCGGCGACCAGCTCCGGGTGGGCCAGCATCGCCCGGCTGAGGCGTTCCAGGTCGGCCTGCTCAGAGGCGCCCAGATGAGCAAAAAGCAGCGCCATCTGAGCCAACTGCAGTTGCAGGGTCGGGGCGCCGCAGTCATCGCGGGCGGTCACCAGCTCAGCGCCGGGCATGCCCAACAGTTCCCCGACCCGCTTGAGCAGCTGCTGCTGCAAGGGGTGCTCCACCTGCAGGTAGCTCTCCAGGGGCCAGTGCAGCCGCCGGCAGGCCGCCAGGAAAGCCGCATGCTTGCCGGAGCAGTTGTGCTCCAGGGGGCTGGTGCCGCCGGGGGGGATCGGGCACTGCAACCGTTCCGTCTCCAGATCGGCGCTCCAGAGCAGCTTGAAGGCCTCGCGGGCGTGGGCGGGGCTTCCCGAGTGGGAGGAACAGGCGATGGCCAGACCGCGATCATCCGAACCGCCCACATCGGCGGCACCGCTGCCGACGAACACCTGGGCCTGGAAGGGCTTGAGGGCCGAGCGCACAAAGCTCAGCTGCTGTGGATCCCCAGCGCGCATCAGCACCCGGCCGCGCTGGTCGCAGACCACCGCATGGGCCCGGTGCACCGATTCAAGGATGCCGCTGCGCAGCACGCGCACCTCCAGAGGTGGGACCCCAGAGCGCTGGGAAGTTCCGAAGCTGGAGGACAGGGTCATCGGGGCGGCGTGGGGGACGGCCCCCGATCGAACCGGCAGCCTCTCAGAAAGCCTGACAGAGGCCGGTGCCGAGCAGCAGCAGCAGCGCCAGCACCGCCAGGGCCAGCTCCAGCCGACGCATCACCGGAGCAACCTGGTGCCGGGCCACCAGCCAATCACGCTGACGCCAGGCCAGGGGTTTCTCCCACTCCTGGCCGTCGTACCAGCCGGATTCCTCGTAGGCGATCCGCTCGCTGCGCAGCCTGAGCCACAGGTGGCGCCAGCCCAGCCACTGGCGCACCAGCAGGGCCAGGGGCATCAGCACAGCGCCCAGGGCGGCGATGGCTGTCAGGCGCAGGGAATTCTGGCGCAGGGACCAGCTGCCACTGCTCACCAGCAGGCTGAGCGGCAGGGCGGCCCACCAGCTCACCAGCAGGGGCCGCAGCAGGGAGCCGGTGCTGGTGGCAGGCCAACGGAAGAACCAGGAGCGGCAGAACTGGCCGTACTCCTCCAGCGGTTGCTGCTCCGGTGGCACCGGGCAGGGATCATCCATGAGGATGTTTTCGGCCATGGGCCCCTCAGCCCGAAAGGGCACCCTCGGAGCTCACGAAGGGCACCTGCTCCCCATGGCCCCAGAAGGCCTCCAGGTCGTAGTAGCTGCGCTCCGATGGGGTCAGCACATGCACGATCAGCTCGCCGTAATCCAGCAGCAGCCAGCGTCCTTCGGTCTGACCCTCCTTGCGCAGCGGCAGGCGCTGGGCCTCAGCCTCGAGACGATCCTCCACCGATCGGGCGATGGCCCGCACCTGCACATCCGAGAGCCCGCTGGCGATCACGAACCAGTCGGCGAGGGAGGAAACTTCATCGACACGGATCAGGCGGATGTCGACGGCCTTGCGGTCATCGCAGGCTTCAGCCGCCAGCTGCGCCAGCTCCCGGCTATCCATAAACGTTCTCGCTGGTGACCGACTGGCGGCTTCCCTGCTGCTGGGCCATCTCGGCACGGGCCTTGCCGGCGCTCTTGCGCAGGGCCTCGAGCCGGTCTTCATAGAAGGCCCGCTTCTTCTTCTTGCGGCTCTGCTCCACCAGCTCCTTGAGGGCACCCCCCAGGCTCTTGTAGGCATTGGGCAGGGTGTAACCGAAACGGGTGGCCAGATCGATCGCCCGCTCGTCGGCTCCGATGGCATCCGCCAGGCGCTTTTCGGAATTGTTCTTGAGATACAGGCGGTAACCGGCGAAGCCAGAGAGCCCCACGGCCAGCACCAGCAGCAGGCCGTCCTGGACCCACAGCTCACCGATCGCCCCCCCCAGGCCGATGGCCAGGGCCGCCATCTCCCAGCCATCCCGGGGCACGGCGTCGTTCTGGACCCGGCCCACCTCGTGCCAGAAGAGCAGGTTGCGGTGATCCAGCGCAAGCTGGTCCCACTTCTCGAGATCCACCTGGATCTCCACCTCATCGCGGCCGATCTCCTCGATCGTGATCAGCGGCGGGTCGGCGGCGGCGGCGGCTTCCACGAACACCCAGCTCTGCATCTCAGGAGGCAGCAGCCCCTTCAGGCGCTGGAGTTCGCTCATGGAACGCTGGTCAGAAAGATCGTTGTACCAGATTAGCGACCACCGGGGGGGAGACCGGCGGAGAAGCGGCCGGTCCGGCGGTCAACCGTGAGAGGCTAGGCAGGTTTGGCCCCCGTTTTTCCCCATGCCCCGCCGGACGGATCTGCGTCGCATCCTGCTGCTGGGGTCCGGGCCGATCGTGATCGGCCAGGCCTGCGAGTTCGACTATTCCGGCACCCAGGCCTGCAAGGCCCTGCGGGCCGAAGGCTTCGAGGTGGTGCTGGTGAACAGCAATCCGGCCTCGATCATGACCGATCCGGACATGGCGGATCGCACCTACATCGAGCCGCTCACCCCGGAGGTGGTGGCCAGGGTGATCGAGATCGAGCGCCCCGACGCGCTGCTGCCCACCATGGGCGGCCAGACCGCCCTCAACCTGGCGGTGGCCCTGGCCGAGAACGGCACCCTGGCGACCTACGGGGTGGAGCTGATCGGCGCCAACCTCGAGGCGATCTTGAAGGCGGAAGACCGCAACCTGTTCAAGCAGGCCATGGAGCGCATCGGCGTGGCCGTCTGCCCGTCGGGCATCGCCTCCAGCCTGGAGGAGGCCGAGCGGGTGGGCGATAAGGAGATCGGCAGTTATCCGCGCATCATTCGCCCCGCCTTCACCCTCGGGGGATCCGGCGGTGGCATCGCCTACAACCCCGAGGAGTTCCGGGCCTTCTGCAAGAGCGGACTGGAGGCGAGCCCGGTGAGCCAGATCCTGATCGAGCGCTCGCTGATCGGCTGGAAGGAGTTCGAGCTGGAGGTGATGCGCGATCTGGCCGACAACGTGGTGATCATCTGCAGCATCGAGAACCTTGACCCAATGGGGGTGCACACGGGCGACTCGATCACGGTCGCCCCCGCCCAGACCCTCACCGACCGGGAATACCAGCGCCTGCGCGACCAGTCGATCGCGATCATCCGCGAGATCGGCGTCGAGACCGGCGGCAGCAACATCCAGTTCGCGATCAACCCCACCAACGGCGATGTGGTGGTGATCGAGATGAATCCGCGCGTCAGCCGCAGCTCGGCGTTGGCGTCAAAGGCCACGGGCTTCCCGATCGCCAAGATCGCCGCCCGCCTGGCGGTGGGCTACACCCTCGATGAAATCCTCAACGACATCACCGGCAAGACGCCGGCCTGCTTCGAGCCCACGATCGACTACGTGGTCACCAAGATTCCGCGCTTCGCCTTCGAGAAGTTCCGCGGCAGTCCGGCCGTGCTCACCACCTCGATGAAGTCGGTGGGGGAAGCGATGGCGATCGGCCGCTGCTTCGAGGAATCGTTCCAGAAGGCCCTGCGCTCGCTGGAAACCGGCCATGCCGGCTGGGGCTGCGACCGCCCAGATGAGCCAATCGAAGTCACCGAACTCGAGCGTCTGCTGCGCACCCCGGCGCCGGATCGTATCTTCGCCGTGCGCTCCGCCATGGCCAGTGGCCGCAGCGACGCCGACATCCACCAGCTCAGCGCCATCGACCCCTGGTTCCTGGCCAAGCTGCGCCACATCCTTGACGCACAGCAGCGCCTGCTGGCTGGCCGATCCCTCGGGCAGCTCACGGCTGAGGTCCTGCTGGAGCTCAAGCAACTGGGCTTCTCCGACCGCCAGATCGCCTGGGCCACCGGCAGCGATGAGCTCAGCGTGCGCCGTCACCGCCAGGGGCTGGGGGTGAACGCCGTGTTCAAGACGGTGGACACCTGCGCCGCCGAGTTCGCCTCCAGCACCCCCTACCACTACGCCACCTACGAGCGACCCCTGGAGCGCCTCAATGCCGACGGATCCCTGACCCTGCTGGCGCCTGAAAACGAAGTGCAGCCCGAGTCGCGCCGCAAGGTGATGATCCTTGGCGGTGGGCCCAACCGCATCGGCCAGGGGATCGAATTCGACTACTGCTGCGTGCATGCATCCTTCGCCCTGCAACAGGAGGGCTTCGCCACGGTCATGGTGAACAGCAACCCCGAAACGGTCTCCACCGATTACGACACCAGTGATCGGCTCTACTTCGAGCCCCTCACCCTCGAAGACGTGCTCAACGTGATCGAGGCCGAAAAGCCCGAGGGCGTGATCGTGCAGTTCGGCGGTCAGACGCCCCTCAAGCTCGCCCTGCCGCTGCAGCGCTGGCTGGCCGGTCCGGAGGGTCTGGCCACGGGCACGAGGCTGTGGGGCACGTCGCCCGAATCGATCGATACGGCCGAGGATCGCGAGCAGTTCGAAGCGATCCTGCGGCAGTTGAACATCCGCCAGCCCCGCAACGGCCTGGCCCGCAGCGAGGCGGAGGCCCGTGCCGTGGCTGAACGGGTGGGCTATCCGGTGGTGGTGCGCCCCAGCTACGTGCTGGGGGGCCGGGCGATGGAGGTGGTCTTCGACGAGGAGGAGCTCAACCGCTACATGGTCGAGGCGGTCCAGGTGGAACCCGACCACCCGGTGCTGATCGACCAGTACCTGGAGAACGCGATCGAGGTGGATGTGGACGCCCTGGCCGACCGCGATGGCCAGGTGGTGATCGGCGGCCTGATGGAGCACATCGAGCCCGCCGGCATCCACTCCGGCGATTCCGCCTGCGCCCTGCCCTCGGTGTCGCTGGAGCCTGAGGCCCTGGCCACGATCCGCGGCTGGAGCAAGGATCTTGCCCTGGCCCTCAAGGTGACCGGCCTGATCAACCTGCAGTTCGCCGTACGCGACGGCGAGGTGTTCATCATCGAGGCCAACCCGCGGGCCTCGCGCACGGTGCCGTTCGTGGCCAAGGCCACCGGCGTGCCCCTGGCCAAGATCGCCAGCCGATTGATGGCCGGCCGCACCCTGGCGGAACTGGGTCTCACGAGCGAGCCCGTGCCGCCGATGCAGAACGTCAAGGAAGCGGTACTGCCGTTCAAGCGCTTCCCGGGGTCCGATTCGCTGCTGGGCCCGGAAATGCGCTCCACCGGCGAAGTGATGGGCAGTGCCAGCAGCTTCGGCATGGCCTACGCCAAGGCTGAGCTGGCCGCCGGTGAAGCCCTGCCCACCGGCGGCACGGTGTTTCTCTCCACCCACGACCGCGACAAACTGGCCCTGGTGCCCGTGGCCCGCGGCCTGGCCGCCCTCGGCTTCTCGTTGATCGCCACCACCGGCACCGCCAAGGTGCTCCAGGAGGCCGGTCTGGCGGTGGAATCGATCCTCAAGGTGCACGAGGGGCGCCCCAACATCGAAGACGCGATCCGCTCGGCGCGCATCCAGCTGATCATCAACACCCCGATCGGCCGCCAGGCCGCCCACGACGACCGCTACCTGCGCCGGGCCGCCCTCGACTACGCCGTGACCACGGTCACAACCCTGGCCGGGGCCCGGGCGGCCGTGGAGGCGATCACGGCCCTGCAGACGACCAACAGCCTCACGGTCCGGGCCCTGCAGGACATCCACGCTCCCGTGGCCCCGCGCTGAGCTGGGCTGGGTAGGGTGAACGAACGTGCGCTTCTCTCCCAATGACCAGCACCGCCGCCGCCCCGCTGACCGACTTGATCGCCCCCGGCAGCGACCTTCGGGAGGCGTTCCGCGCCGCCTATGAGAACCGCTACACCTGGGATCCGGGGTTCGGCGGCTACCGCGGTCGCTGGATCTGGGAGCAGGGTGAGCGGCGCGAGCAGGGCAGCTTTGAGGTGAGCTCTGATCTCAAGGCCAAGGTGGAGGGCTGCGACGACGAGGCCGTCACCAAGGCGGTGGGTTCCCAGCTCTGGGAGGTGGCGATCCACCGGGTGCGCCGCAGCTTCGAGCAGACCCACGGCGCGAACAGCTTCAGCGCAGGCGACACCGACGCGGTGGGCGTGGAGGTGATCGTGGGCGGCAAGAACGCCGGTGATCGCTACCGGATCAAGAACGACGTGGTGACGATGGTGCACCGCCACATCCACGGCACGGTGGTGACGATCTTCACCGGCAGCACCACCGACACCGGTGCCGGCTACCTCAGCCACACCTACAGCAGCCGTTACAGCGATCCGGCCACCGGGGCCACCAGAGGAGGCGCCAGCTCCTTCACCGACAGCTTCTTGCCCCTGGGCGAGGGCGGCCCCTGGGTGCTTGCTGAGCGGTTGATCGAAACCGAAGACCCCGAAGCCGAAGGCGGCACCAGCCGCCAGCGTTTCCGCTTCGAGGATCTGGACGCCCTGGGCGCCTGATCCCCCAGGCCCCTGGGCTCAGGGCATCGGGGTGATGGTCTTGAGCCGCTCGTTCAACTGAGTCGCCAGCGCCTGTCGCCCCACCACCAGCACCTTGAGAGTGTCTTCGTGGAGCCGCAGTTGGGCATCGGCCACCTGCATTCCACGCACCAGTTCCTTGACGTCATCGGGGAGGTTGTTGAGGTCGTAGCGCTTGTCCTCGAAGGTGAGGATGGGGGACTGCTGGAGTTCGTCGGTCATGCCTGAACCGGTGGGAGCCCGATCAGGTTAAGGGGCCTCCTCCGCTGGGGCCTCCTCAGGGCTGGCGGGGGGTGGCAAGGCCTTGGGCAGGGGCCGCAGGGGCCGACGAAAGAAGAACATCAGCAGCGCCCCCACCCGCTCGGAGCCCACCATGTCCCAGCCTTCCTTGCCGAGCAGATTGAGGAAAAACTGAAGTTGTTCGGCGGGGTGACGCGGCGGCGGTGGGGCGCCGTACTGCTGCGGAAACTCCCGGGCGATGAACTCCGCGCTCAGCATCCCCTGCAGCTTCTGGCTCGCCACCTGGGGATTGGGGGCCTCGGGGGGGGCGTTGTTCTCCACATTGATGTGGATCACCCGGTACTCCCAGAGCTGAAAGGGAACGGGAAGATCGGCGGAGTCAGCCATGGCCTGGGGCGCTGGTGGTTCAGATGCTGACGCGAATCAACTGGCGCTCGCAGAGCTCGCGGTAGCGGCCCCCCTGCGCCATCAACCGATCATGGCTGCCGCGCTCGACGATCCGCCCCTGATCGAGCACAAGGATCAGATCGGCCTCCTGCACGGTGGCCAGCCGGTGAGCGATCACGAGCACGGTTCGGCCTGCCATCGCCTGCTTGAGGCCCTGTTGAACGGCCTCCTCGGCCTCCGCGTCCAGGGCGCTGGTGGCTTCATCCAGCAGCAGCACTGCCGGGTTGCCGAGCACCGCCCGGGCGATCGCCAGCCGCTGCAGCTGGCCTCCGGAGAAATTGCTGCCCCGTTCCTCCACCCGGGCGCCGTAACCGCCGGGGAGGGACTCGATGAAGCCATCGGCGTTGGCCAGCCGTGCCGCCTGGCGCAGCTGCTGATCGCTGGCGGGACGTCCGAAGCGGATCGTCTCGGCCACCGTGCCGGAAAAGACGCTGCTCTGCTGGGGAACCAGGGCCATGGCCCGGCGCAGGTCGGCCGCCCTGAGGTCGCCCAGGTCCTGACCGTCGAGCAGGATGCTGCCCTGGCTTGGCCGGTTGAAGCGCAACAGCAACGAAAAAAGCGTACTCTTGCCTGCGCCGGAGGGACCCACCAGGGCCACCACCTGGCCCGGCTTGATCTCCAGGCTGAGGCCGTTCAGCACCAGCTGAGTGGGGCTGTAGCCAAACCCCACGCCATCGAGCAGCAGGCCCCCATGCACCGGGCCCAGGGGGTGGGCGTCAGGCCGGTCGGGCTCCTCCATCGCCTCCTGCTCAATGCCACGCAGGCGCTTCAAGGAGGCCTGGCCCTGCTGGAACTCGTTGAAATTGGTGGTGAGGTGGGAGATCGGATCAATCAGCATCAGCAGGGCGGCGATGTAGCTGCTGAAGCCCTGGCTGTCGAGGCCGCCGGCCTGGATGCGCCCAGCGCCAATCAGTAGCACCATCAGGATCCCGGCCGCCTCCAAAAAACCGACCACGGGAAACTGCAGCGCCAGCAGCCTCTGGGTGCGGTAGCGGGCGCGGCGGTGCAGGTCGATTTCGCGCTCGAAGCGCTCCTGCAGCCAGGGTTCGGCGGCGAAGGCGCGCACCAGGGGCAGGCCGCTGATCGCCTCACCCAGCAGGGAGGCCAGCTCGCTCACCTGCTTCTGGCTGCGCTCGGCCGCCCCCATCACCCGGGCCCCGAACACACTCACCAGCGCAGCCACCAGCGGCGCCAGCAGCAGGGTGGCCGCCGAGAGCTGCCAATCAAGGAAGACCATGTAGCCGAACACCACCACCAGCTGCAGGAGGCTGGGGGTGGTGTCCTGGATGGTCTTGTAGATCACCTCACCGACGCGGTCGGCGTCTTCGGTGAGGCGGTAGGTGAGATCGCCGGAGGAGAGCTTTTCGAGGGCACCGAATTCGAGCCGCTGCAGCCGGGCGAACAGCTGACGGCGCAGGTCCTGGCTCACCTGCAGCGCAGGGTCCGCCAGCAGGGTGTCCTGGCCGAACTGGGCCAGCTTCTGAACCATGAACACCGCCAGGGCCTGGCCCACCACCCGCAGCACCCTGGGGAAATCACCGGCGCCGATCGCCGGGATCAGCTGGCCGGCGAGCCAGGCCAGCAGCGGCCAGCAGACCACGAACACGAGCATGCAGAGGCCGCCGGCCACCAGGTTGCGGCGGTAGGGCTTGAGCAGCGGCAGAAGCCGACGGAAGCCAGCCGACGGTGGTGCGAGCATCGAGGCACCCTATCAGTGCCGTTTTGGCCCCTTCCGCGCCCCAGGGCCCAGGCCCAGACGCAGCCGCAGACGCTGCCCCGGAGAGGGGTGCGGTCAGTTTCCGGCTCGATCAGTTCATCAAATGGCAGGGCCTGGTGGCCACCGGCGGCGAGGCCAAGCTCTGGGTTCAGCAGGGGGAGGTGAAGGTGAATGGTGAGGTGGAGGAGCGGCGCGGCCGCCAGCTGCGCCCCGGCGACCTGGTGGAGATCAGGGGCCAGGTCGTTGTCGTGCCGGGCACCCCCGCGATTTAGGTTGTGGGACACGTTTGGCGAGAGCTCTGCTGTGGCGAAGGCGGTGATCGCGGGCAACTGGAAGATGCACATGACCTGCGCCGAAGCGCGGGCCTTCGCCCAGGTCTTTCGGCCCCTGGTGGCGGATCTTCCCAGTGATCGAGAGGTGGTCCTGGCGCCGCCGTTCACGGCGATCGCGGCCCTGAGCGAGGCCCTGAGCGGCAGCGCCGTGAGGATCGCCTCCCAGAACGTCCACTGGGATGGATCCGGGGCCTACACCGGCATGATCTCGGCGCCGATGCTGCTGGAGCACGGCGTCAGCCACGCGATCGTGGGCCACAGCGAGCCTCGCAAGTACTACAGCGAAACCGACGAGCAGATCAACCGCCGGGCCCGGGCGGCCCAGAAGGCGGGCCTGATCCCGATCCTCTGCGTCGGTGAGAGCGATGCGCAGCGGGAGTCAGGTGAGGCCGAACGGGTGATCCGCCGCCAGGTGGAGCAGGGGGTGGACGGCCTCGATCCCGCCGCCCTGGTGGTGGCCTACGAACCGATCTGGGCGATCGGTACCGGCAAGACCTGCGCAGCGGCCGAGGCCAACCGGATCTGCGGACTGATTCGTGGCTGGGTGGGCTTCCCTGAGATCACGATCCAATACGGCGGCTCGGTCAAGTCCGACAACATCGACCAGCTGATGGCCCAATCCGACATCGATGGGGTGCTGGTGGGGGGCGCCTCTCTCGACCCGGTGGGGTTTGCCCGCATCGCCGGCTACCAGCTGCCTGTCACGGCTTGAGCCCGCCGGCCCGCAGCCTGGCCTGGGGAGGGCGCACCCATGTGATGGGGGTGATCAACCTCACCCCCGATTCCTTCAGCGATGGGGGCCGCCTGGCCAGTACCGAGGCCGCCGTGGCCGCCGCCCTTCGCATGGCTCTCCAGGGGGCCGCCGTGCTCGATCTGGGGGGCCAGAGCACCCGGCCCGGCGCTGTCGAGGTGGAGCCCGGTGAGGAGCAGCGCCGGATCCTGCCGAGCCTGCGGGCCATCCGCAGCGCCTTCTCGGAGCAAGCCAGAGGGGGTGGCCAACACCCACCACTGCTGTCGATCGACAGCTTCCGGGCCGCCGTGGCCGAAGCGGCCCTGGAGGCGGGAGCCGACTGGATCAACGACGTCAGCGGTGGCGCCCGCGACCCTGCGATCTTGCCGCTGATCGCCGCCGCCGGTTGCCCCTACGTGCTGATGCATAACCGCGGCACCAGCGCCACGATGGATGGCCTGGCCGTCTATGGCGACGTGGTCGCCGAGGTACGCGTGGAACTGCTGCGGGCCACCGATCGGGCCCTGGCAGCGGGCCTCGCGGCGGAGCAGATCATCTGGGATCCGGGCCTCGGTTTCGCCAAGACCACCGAGCACAACCTGGCGTTGCTGGACGGCCTCTCGGTGCTGCGTGGTGAGGGGTTCCCGTTGCTGGTGGGCCCCTCGCGCAAACGCTTCATCGGAGAGCTGCTCGCCGAACCAAGGCCCAGAGCGAGACTCTGGGGCACGGCCGCCGTGGTCTGCAAGGCGGTGGCGGCGGGGGCTGATCTGGTACGCGCCCACGACGTGGGAGCGATCGTTCAGACCTGCCGCATGGCCGATGCCCTCTGGCGCTGAGGAAGCTCAGCTGCCGGTGTATTCGATCTGGCCCTTGGCGTTGATCTGGGCCTTGGAGAAAAAGCGAGCCATTCTCTCGCTGAGCAAACCCTGCTTGGCGAGCACCTCACCGAGCAGGCCACCGCCTTGCTTCTGGACCGCCAGGGCCGATTGAAGCTGCTCGGGACTGATCACGTTCAACTCCACCAGCCGATCGCCCAGCCGCTTGTCGTTGAAGCCGCCCCCATCGAACAGGGTGGGGTTGAGCAGCAGTTCCAGCAACTGGGGGGGCACCTGCAGGTTGAGCTTGAGGAACTCCCCGAAGCGCTGGGTACCGGCGAAGGGGCGGTAATCCTCGAGAAGCTTTTCGAGCTCATCGATCTCAAGGAAGCCAGCCTGCACCAGCTTGTCGCCGAGGGTCTGGCGCTGGAAGGTCTGCTCGCCGGTGTCGGTGGCGTTGAGATCACCATCCACCAGTTCCGGGGCACTGAAGCGCTCCTGCACCCAGGGGTCGCTGCCGAGAAAGCTGAACAGCTCGGCTGGATTGATGGTCAGGCCACCGAATTGCTGCTCCAGCAATTCCTCCACGAAGGCCACCTCAGTGGTGGGGCCGAGCACCTGGAACGGCTGCCGGTTGCCACGACCTGTGCCAATGAGCTCAAGCTGAACCTGGGGGGCCGGAAGGCGGATCCTGAGCATGCTGGTGATGCAGCCGGAATGATCAGACTAGTGGCGCCGGGGAAAAGTAGGAGCTGCCGGCGAGGGAAAGACAGAGATTGTCAGTTTGTCCTGGGATCGAAGCCAAAGCGTGTCGAACGCATTAACTTGGTTCTGATTCACTAGTTGGACTGAGGCTTAACGACGTGGTTCGAGCCGTGAGCGCGCCTGGGGCCGGAGCCCGATTGCGATCGTTCGGAGCGGGTGTGAGGGGCTACATCGAGCGCCAGCTCGATCTGATCGAGGAACTGCGCAACCATCAATTCTTCAAGTCTCTCAAGGACACGGATTGGAGCCAATACCAGGTTGGACCAATTGTGGTCAGCTCCATTTTGATCAACCTGCTGGAGCTGTCCTCTCCGATCTACATCAACCTCGTCTACACCACTGTCCTGCCGACCAAGGCCTTCGCCAGCCTCACCCTGCTCACCATCGCCGTGGTGGTGCTGTTGTGTGTGTCCGGCTGGCTGCGCACGGTGCGCACGGGGCTCACCGGCTTCGATGGCGCCCGGGTGGAGCACCAACGCCGCATGGAGGCCCTGGCGCATTTCACCCAGATGCGGCTAGGCGACTACCTCAAGGAGCCTCCCTCCACCCACGCCGAACGGCTCAACAGCATCAACCTGCTGCGGGATGAGAGCGCCATTCAGGCCTTCACCACTGCCATCGATCTGGCCTTCTCGCTGCTGTTCGTGCTGGTGCTGTTCCTGATCGGGGGCAGCGTCGGCCTGATCGCAGTGCTGGCGATCATCATTTATCTGTTGCGCTCCCTGCAGTTCGCCCGCGACTTCGAAGCGGTCTCCCGCGAGAAAGATCAGCTGGAGCTGGAGCGGGTCAACTACCAATCCCAGTTGATGTCGTCGATCGATCTGATCAAGTCGAACGGGCTGGGCCGCTTCTTCCTGATCGGCAACGAAGAGCGGCAGGAACGGCTGGCCTGGCAGCGCATGCAGAACAACAACGCCACCGGTCAGTACCAGGCGTTCAGCAGTCTGATGAACCAGGCCACCATGGCCTCCCTGGTCACCTGGGGGGCCTTTCTGGTGATCACCGGCAACCTGCTGGTGGGCGCCCTGGCCGCCTGCCTGCTGCTGGGGGGCAAGATCCTGCAGCCCTGGCAGCAGGCCCTGGGGCTCTGGAGCAGCTACCGCCGGCTGATCCATGCCCGCGACGAGCTCGACACCCTGATGTCCCTGCCGGTGGAACCGGCCGGCGGCAGCGCCGATCTGGCGATGGCGGAAAGCCTCAACTTCAGCATCAACGGCCAGGCCCTTCCGCCCATTGCCGCCGGTGAGGCAGTGATCATTCGCGACGCCAACACCGGCGCCGACGCCCGGCACCTGTTCCTTTCGCTGCTGCAGATCGAAACCGGCCTTGATCTGCGGGTGAACGGGTCATCAATTGCCGACTACAACCGTGAGCGGCTGCGCAGGGAGGTGATCTACGTGGATCCGGCCCAGGCGTACTTCGATGGCACCCTGCTCCAGAACATCACCTCCTTCCAGCCCAACCGCTACAGCCGCAAGGCCCTCTTCTGGTCGGTGCTGGTGGGCACCGACGACAAGGTGCGGAGCCTCTCAGACGGCTACAGCACTCCCCTGGGCAGTTCAGTTCCCACCGGGCTCTCCCGGGACACCCTGCAGCAGTTCCAGTTGATCCGGGGTGTGGCCCTGGAGCCGCGGCTGCTGCTGGTCGACCTGAGCGAGTGCTCCTACGGCAAGGAGTTCATCGATGGCTTCACGAAGCTGCTCAAGCGCACCCACGGCCGCACCACCGTGCTGATCTGCGGGGCCGGCAATGCGCTCAAGGCCCTCACCGACCAGTCCATTGATCTTCCCGCCCTGAACCTGGAGGTGGCCCGATGACCAGCCGCAATGTGCTGCTGCGCGACATCACGCTCAGCGCTGAGGCGCCCATGGCCTTCTGCCTGCGGCTGCTGCTGCAGCAGTTGCTGTGGACGGGCCGTCCAGAGGAACTGTTCGAGTTGATCAGCTCCGATCCCCGCCAGATGGATCTGGTCGACGTGCGCAACGTGCTGTTGCGCCTCGGCTACGGCAGCCGCCTGGAGGTGCTGCAGGGCTGGGGCCAGCTCAACCCCCACCTGCTGCCCGCCCTCTATCTGAGCCCAGAAGGCATCCCCTATGTGCTCTCCCGGGACAGCCACGGCGAGGTGATCGCGGGGAATGTCACCGGTCGCACGGACCCCACCAGCTTGAGCCCCGGCGGCCAGGTGGTGCTGCTGCAGGAAAAGGCGAGCATCGATCGCACGAGCCTGCTCAAGCAGATCCTCTACCGCTTCACCAACCGCATCGGCGTGCTCTACGCCATCAGCTTCGGCCTCAGCCTGCTGGCCCTGGCGCTGCCCTTCTACATCCGGGCGATCTACGCGGTGTCGATCCCCAGCAACAGCATCGTTTCCACCCTCTGGATCTTTTTGGGGGTGGTGGTGCTGTTCGGCCTCGACTGGATCCTGCGCCAGTGGCGCTCGGGTCAGCTCGCCCTGCTGGCAGGACGGATCGAAAGCCTGATGGGCGTGGGCATCGTCGAGAAGCTCTTTTCGCTCGATTACCGCCAGATCGAATCGATCGGCCGCAATGGCCTCTATTACCGTTTGCGCAACCTCGACAGCCTGCTGGGCTACCTGCAGGGACCCCTGGCCTCGGCCTTGCTCGATTTCCCGTTCATCATCGTCTACCTGGCGGCGGTGGCGGTGATCGGTGGTTGGCTGGTGATGGTGCCGATCGGCCTGATGATCGTCAGCGGGCTGGTGGTGTTCTTCCTCGCCCGCTACTACGCAGGCGCCGCCGAGCTCAGCCTCAGCACCGGCACCGGCATCGGTCTGGCCCAGCAGGAACTGGTGTCGCGCTTCCTTGAGGTCAAGACCTCCAACATCGGCTGGGTGTGGCTGCAGCGCTTGCGGGGCCTCTCGGCCGAGAGCAGCAAGAGCGGCCTGGAGCTCAACAAGCAGGTGAGCCGCCTGCAGGTGCTGATCAGCACCACCTCCCAACTGGCCGGTGTGCTCACCCTAGCGGTGGGAGCCTGGATGATCACCTCCGGTGAGATCAAGGATCCGGCGGCCATGGGCAGCCTGATCGCCGCGATGTTCTTTGTCTGGAGGATCTTCACCCCCTTCCAGCAACTGATGAATGCGGTGCTGCGCTACACGAGCATGCTCAACCAGTACCGGCAGCTGGAATCGTTCCTGAAGCTCCGGGGTGTCAGCAAGGCCTCCAGCGACGGCAGCGTTCCGCGGCTGCGCGGCAACCTGCTGCTGGATTCCGTGGCCTGCCGGCTGGGTAGCGATTCGCAGCTGGCCCTGAGCCGGGTGTCGCTGTCGGTGACACCGGGCCAGATCCTGGCGGTCACGGGCCAGGCCGCCTCCGGCAAGAGCGCGGTGCTCAAGGTGATCGACCAGCTCTACCCCCTGGCCAGCGGCACCCTGCTCTTCGATGGCAGCGATTACCGCCAGTTCAGCACCGATGGTCTCCAGCGCAACATCGCCTACGTGATGACCAACGTGGAACTGCTGCCCGGCACGGTGTGGTCGAACCTCACGGCGATGAACTCCGATGCCACCGTCGATGGCGTGCGCCGGGTCTGCGCTGATCTGGGCATCCTCGAAACCCTTGAAGGCCTGCCGGATGGATTGTTCACCCCACTCACCAACGAGGTGACCTATCAGATTCCCTTGGGGGTGCGCAAATTGATGGCCCTGGCCCAGGCGATCATCAAAGACGCGCCAATCCTGCTGATCGATGACATCAGCCAGGGTCTCGCTCCGGCCCAGTTCCAGATGGTGGTCGATTCCCTGCCCAAGCTGCGTCGCTGCGCTTTCAGCGGCCAGGAGCGCAGTGTGATTCTCGCCACCGACAACAAACTGTTGTTGGAGTTGGCCGATCGGCTCGTGATCCTCGACAAGGGGGTCACCGTCTTCCAGGGAACCGCTGAAGAACTCCGCCAACAGATGCAGAAATCAGCCGCCTGATCACCGCCCCACGCCCCGCCCTCTCCTGATCCCATGACCAACTCCTCCAACACCCCCGGCGGCCCCTCCGCCATCACCCCAAGCGCAGGCAACGACCTGGCCCTGCCCCCTGGCAGCGCTCTGATGAGCAAACTTCCGGGCCTCGAGCAGGTCGACACCGTCGGACTGGTGGGGCGCAACCGCCTCAGCCAGGCCCTGGAGCTGGAGGAGAAGCCCGACAACCGCTACTTAAAGCTCACCCTTTACGGCATCGGTGCGGCCTTTTTGATCTTCATCCCCTGGGCGGCGCTCACCCCGATCAACGAGGTGGTGCACGCCTCCGGCGAGGTGATTCCCGAGGGCAGCGTGTATATCGTGCAACACCTGGAGGGGGGCATCGTCGAGAAGGTCGCGGTGCGGGAGGGCGATCAGGTGCAGAAGGGGCAACTGCTGCTGCAGCTGCGCCCGAATCTGCTCGGCAGCCAGTACCTGGCGATGCAGCAGAAACTCCAGGCGCTGACTCTGCAGCAGGCCCAGCTGCGGGCGGCGATCAGCGGCAAGGGAACGCTGCCCAACTCAACCAAGGAGCTGGGTGCCCTCGGGAACAAGGTCCAGGGCGCCCAGGAGGAGCTGCTGCGCAGCCGCACGGACAACACCCGCGATCAGGTGGACACGATCAAGGCCCAGATCGCCCAGAAGCAAGCCGAAATTGCCCGTTTCAACGATCAGGAATCCAAGTTTCTCACCGAGCAGAGCCTGCTGCGCCAGGGGGTGTCGATGTACGAAAAGCTCGACAACATCGGTGCCGTCTCCAGGCTCCAGGTGGTGAATGCCCAGCGGGAGCTTGCGGCCTCCAACACCCGCCTGGCGGAACTGCGCGGCAACCGGGCCGTCTCCTACAAGCTGCTCAGTGAGGCCCAGGCCAAGCTGCGCAGCCTCGGTTCAGGCCAGCGCCTGGAAAACGATTCCAAGATCGCCGAGCTGGTGAATGAGGAGGCGGTGGTCAGCGAAGACATCAAACGGGTCAAGAACCAGCTGGAGCGCACCAGCATCCTCTCGCCCGCCAACGGCCTGGTTCAAGACGTGCGCTTCAAGAATGCCGCCGCGGTGGTTGCGCCAGGGGCGGTGGTGGCCACGGTGGTGCCTGAGGGCACCCAACGAATCGTGGAGGCGAGGGTGCGCCCCTCCGACATCGGCTTCGTCAAGGAGGGGCAGAAGGCTGAGATCAAGCTCCAGCCCTACGACTCCACGATCTATGGCTTCGTTCCAGGGGTGGTGGCGAGCATCTCGCCGACCACCTTCCAGAACCCTGACGACCGGCAGTACTACTACCGGGTGAAGATTGCCCTCGAGCGCCAGTATGTGGACCCGCAGAAGAAGCTCTACCCGATTCTCCCGGGCATGACCCTTGTGGCCGACATCCAGGGCCCCCGCCGCAGCGTGCTGCGCTACATCTTCCAGCCGATCACCCGCACAATGAACTCGGCTTTCACCGAAGCGCGCTGACGGGCGCAACAATCAACCTCTCTAAAAGCCCCCTCGGTCGGCTCTCAGAGAACTCTAAACCCGGCCAAACTCCTTGCTTTGCAAGGAGTTTGGCCATTTTTCATGCCCACGGGCCCAGCGTTCTAAGCACACTCTCAGCTAATCGCCAAAACAGAACCATCCGCCACCTCTAGGTTCAAAACAGATCGGAAAGGTGTGATCCAACCCTTTCCCGTTTCTTGCGTTGTCCCTTCGCTGAACCTGAGTCATGACCTCCACTCCTTTTGTGGCTGGCCCCACCGCCGACGAGAGCCAGGTCGACGCCACCAACGTGGGACTGGAGGCCACCGACGACGAGCTACGCAAGAACACACAACAGGCCGGCAGCGGCGCTCCTTTCAGCCCAGGCGGCACTCCCCCCAACCCCGAAGGGGCCAGCGGAGTGCCGAACACCCCCATCGGCCCCAACCCCGATCAATTCGGCCTCGGGCCCATCGGTGAAGCCAATGCCGCACCATTCACCAACCTGCCTGAACCCAACGGCCCTGGCGGTCCTGATGTGCTCGGTGGTGGTGGTGGCACCCAACTGCCTGGCGCTGGCACAACCCCTCCGAGCGACCTGCCCCTGGATGTGGGCGGTATCGGCGGAGTTGGACAGCCGGGAGCACAGAACCCTGATGTGCTGACGGCCCAGGAGGCCCCAGCCCCCGCGGCTGAAACTCCTGCGCCCGTCGATCAGCCCCCCACGGTGACCATCACTCCGGGCATCCCGGAGACACCGCCCACAGGCGATCAGGATCTCCGGAACAATCCGGAACTGGGCTTAACCCCTGGATCCGTTGCAGAGCTCGGGCTTGAAGGCGGAGCCTTCGCCGGCTTGAAGACCACCACCGGAGTGATCACCGTCAACGATCTCGACGGCATTGGCGACATTGCCACAGTTGTGATTGCTGGAAAGACCTTCACCCTTGGTCAACTTGAGCAGATTGCCCTTGACCCCACCAATCCCTTCTTTCAGATTCCACTGGAAGCCAAGGACGGTGACAGCACTCCCGAAGGCACCCTGACCCTCACGAGTTTCAACCCGAGCACCGGTGAGATTGGTTTCATCTTCACCCTCAGCGATACGGTCAATAATTCCAATCCGCTGAACAATCCAGATCTCAATGGTGCCTCCGGCACCATCCCCTTGGTTGTTGTCGTCACCGATCAAAGCGGTTTGTCTTCAACCGCCAATGGCGGAATCCTGATTGTCGATGCCACCCCGCTGGCGGTGGTGGACAACGTTGGCACGGTGCCGGAGAACAGCCCTCCAATCGTGATCAACGTCTTCGCCAACGACAAGGCCGGCGCCGACGGCGTTGATCTGGCCTCCGGCGTCACTCTTGTTGCTGACTCCCTCACCGGCAAAGGCAGCGTTGACTACATCGGTGGCGGGGAGTTCAAGTACACACCTGCTCCTGGAGAAGAAGGCAACGTCTCCTTCAACTACACCATCACCGATAAAGACGGCGACCCCTCCACAGCCACCGTCAACATCACACTCGCCCCAGACAGCACTCCCACCATCAAAGTGTTCGACGACGGCACTCCCGGTGGAGAAGGTGGAGAAGGCCGCCCGCCTCAGGCCGGCCCCGTTGACGGCAATGTTTCAGAAGGCGGCCTGCCCGGTGGCTTCTTGGGCGGCCCCGTGACCGATCAGGGCACCTTCAACTACACCCTCGGTAATGACACCCTCGGCAAGTTGGAGGTCACCGATAAATCAGGAACCCTCATTGACGTCACCTCCCCGGGCGCTAATGGAATCACTGTGCAAGGCAACTCCGGTGACCTCACCGTCACCCTGGTGAATGGTGTTTACAACTGGAGCTACACGCTCACGCAGACCACCACAGACGTTCCCAACGCTCCTGAAACCGATAACTTCACCGTCACCATCACCGACAGCGATGGGGATAAGGCCAGCGATTCACTCGTCGTCGACATCGCCGATGATGTCCCCAAGGCCAACGATGACACCGCTGCACCAACAGAAGACAAGCCCGTCATTGTTGACGTCTTCGCCAACGACTTGACCGGCCGCGACGGTGTTGATCTCACCGCAGGGGTGAGTCTCACCACCCAGGCCGCCAAGGGCACCGCCGTCTACAACGACGATGGCACCTTCACCTACACACCTACAAAGGGCGCAGAAGGCACCGACAGCTTCACCTACACCATCATCGACAAAGACGGCGACCCCTCCACAGCCACCGTCAACATCACACTCGCCCCTGACAGCACTCCCACCATCAAAGTGTTCGACGACGGCACTCCCGGTGGAGAAGGTGGAGAAGGCCGCCCGCCTCAGGCCGGCCCCGTTGACGGCAATGTTTCAGAAGGCGGCCTGCCCGGTGGCTTCTTGGGCGGCCCGGTGACCGATCAGGGCACCTTCAACTACACCCTCGGTAATGACACCCTCGGCAAGTTGGAGGTCACCGATAAATCAGGAACCCTCATTGACGTCACCTCCCCGGGCGCTAATGGAATCACTGTGCAAGGCAACTCCGGCGACCTCACCGTCACCCTCGTGAATGGTGTTTACAACTGGAGTTACACGCTCACGCAGACCACCACAGACGTTCCCAACGCTCCTGAAACCGATAACTTCACCGTCACCATCACCGACAGCGATGGGGATAAGGCCAGCGATTCACTCGTCGTCGACATCGCCGATGATGTCCCCAAGGCCAACAGCGATTCCAACTCCACCTCAGAAGGCGACAAGCTGGTTGTCGATGCGACGAATGGAGTACTGAAAAACGACATTTCTGGAGCCGACGGCTACAACACTCCTGATGCAGTCATTGCTGTTGCCCATGGCCTAACGACAGGCACTGTTGGAACAGCACTGGGTGGCGACTTCGGCACCTTGACCCTCAACAGTGATGGCTCATACACCTACCAGTCGAATCCAAATGTGGTGCCTCCGGAGGGGGCTGTCGACACATTCAGCTACACCATCAAGGATTCGGATGGAGACATCTCCACTACCACCCTCGTCATCAACCTGAGTGACGCTGGCCTTCAAGCTGCGCCGAGCTCGGTGACCGTCAATGAGGCCGCCATTGATACCATCAAGGATGGAAACGATCTTGCGGCCGGCACCGTAACAGGCACACTGCCAAGTTCCACAGACGAGACAGCTGGCTCATCTCTCTCTGCCTCTGGTGGATCCGGTGGCTACACCTATGCCATTTCAGGTTCAGCCACTGGAACCTATGGAGTCATTCAGATCAATTCCGACGGGACTTACACCTATACATTGACAACCCCGGTCACAGGGCCAGGAGCCAACGACGGCGCCAATACCATCAACGCCGCTGACAGCTTTACCTACTCGGCTACAGACTCGGATGGCAATACGACATCATCCACCATCACGATCAACGTGGTGGATGATGTCCCAACTATTTCCATCCAGCGCTCCGAGCAGGAATCCCAAGAGCCCGTGCTCACCGTTGATGAAACGGTCCTTGGCACCGACGCCTCCGCCAACTTCTCAGGGGCCTTCTCCCCCGCCTACGGCGCTGATGGCGCTGGCAACATCGCCTACGCACTCACCACCGCTGGTGGTGCCTCTGGTCTCACCGATGTCGCCACTGGACTTGCCGTCAACCTCTATCTCATCAACGGACAGGTCGTCGGATCCACTGCCACCACCTCCGCTGCGGTCACCTCCGCCA
>CALRNH020000026.1:0-21891 GCA_943369485.1 Synechococcus sp. UW140
CAACCCAGCCACAGCAGCGGGTTGGGAATGGGCAGCAGTTCCCAGAAGGGGCGCCGGTCGCTGCGGCAGGCCAGCAGTGCGCCCATCTGGCCGGCCACGATCAGGCAGAAGGCCACCGTGGAGGCCTGGTGCTGGATTGCCAGCACTGCGGGCGCGGCGCGGTGGTGGAGCAGATCGGGTGCCAGCTGCTGCAGGGCGGCCAGGTCGACGCCGTTGTTGTGCCACACCATCAGGTAGCCGGCCAGTGCCATCAGCGCCTCCGCTCCACCCAGCACCAGATAGGACCGCCTCATCACAGCCCCATCGAGAAGCGGCTGACCGCGAGGCCGGGGGGGCCGGTGCATCACCCCCGGCTCAGGGGGTTCCCCTCCAAGACCCAGGGCCGGGAGCACGTCGGTGCCAAGATCCACCGCCAGGATCTGCAGCACGCTGAGGGCCGCCGGGATCCGCAGGGCCACCATCGCGAGGAACGGGGCCGCCTCTGAGACATTGGCCACCAGGATGTAGGTGATGAAGCGACGGATGTTGCCCACCACGCCGCGTCCGTATCGCACCGCCTCGACAATCGTGGCGAAGTTGTCGTCGAGGAGCACGATGTCGGCGGCCTCGCGGGCCACGTCGGTGCCGGTGATGCCCATGGCCAGGCCCACGTCGGCGGCCCGCAGGGCCGGTGCGTCATTGACGCCATCGCCGGTGACGGCCACCACCTCGCCCAGGGCCCGGTAGGCCTGCACCAGCCGCAGCTTCTGCTCTGGGGCCATGCGGGCAAACACGAGCCGGTGTCGGTACTTGAGCAGCTGGCGCAGCTGCAGATCGCTGATCTGCCCAAGCATGCCGCCCTCGATCACCCGGATCGGATCCGCCTTGCCCTGGTGGTCGCCCTCGGAAGGTGGGTCCAGCAGCCCGATCTGTTGTGCGATCGCCTGGGCGGTGAGGCCGTAGTCGCCCGTCACCATCGTGACCTTGATGCCCGCGTCTCGGCAGCGGCGGATCGCGTCGGGGACTTCGGGGCGTGGCGGGTCGTAGAGGCCGATCAGCCCCACAAAGGTCAGTCCTTTTTCCACCGCCTCCATTGGGGCATCTGCGCAGGCCTCCGTCCCAGGGCGCAGGGCGACGGCGATGACGCGAAAACCGCGGCAGGCCAGGGCGTCGTTGGCGGCCCGGACGCACTGGAGACCTCCCTCATCTAGAGGTTCGGGGCCCCTGGCGGTGAGCCAGGCATCGCACTGAGCCAGCACCTCCAGCGGGGCCCCCTTGGTGATCACCAGACAGCCCTGCCCCTGCGTCACCAGCACCGTCATCCGGCGACGGTGGGAATCGAAGGGAAGCTCTCTCCGTCGGGGCTGGGCCCGCCGCAAGGCGTCGGGATCGAGCCCGGCAGCCAGGGCCGCCTGCAGCATCGCCGTTTCCGTGGGATCGCCGATGGCGCCGCCCCCCTCCTCCAGCCGGGCGTTGCAGCAGAGCACAGCGCACCGCAGCAGGTGCCGTCGCAACTCCGCATCGGGCTGCGGCAGCCAGGTGTCCTGCACCGCCATGTGGTTGCCGGTGAGCGTGCCGGTCTTGTCGCTGCAGATCACGCTCACCGAACCCAGGGTCTCCACTGCCGAAAGTCGCCGCACCAGGGCATTGCGGCGCGCCATCCGCTGCACGTTGAGCGCCAGGGTGAGGGTGACCTGGGGGAGCAGACCCTCGGGAACGAAGGCCACGATGATGCCGATCGCGAACACCAGGCTCTCCATCGGCTTCATCCCGATGAACAGCTGGCTCAGGGTGAAGGTGACCGCTCCGGTCGACAGGGCGATGGTGGTGATGGTGCGCACGATTCCGCCCACCTGCTGCTCCAGGGTGCTGGCGCTCCTGGGTGTGGCGGCGGTCAGGCGGGCCACCTGGCCGAATTCGGTTTCGGGGCCGGTGGCGTAGACGATCGCCTCACCACGTCCCGCAGCCACGGTGCTCCCGGCCAGCATCAGGTTGGCCCGCTCGCCAGCGGGGACGAGCACCCCCGGAGGTGGCAGCGGCAAAGCATCGGCGTGGCGCGCCACCGGCACCGATTCACCGGTGAGCACTGAAAGGTCGACGCGCAGCTCATGGCTCACGCTGATGCGGCAGTCGGCCGGCACCCGATCCCCCTCCTCCAGCAGCAGCCGGTCGCCGGCCACCAGCTCCTCAGCGGAGCGGAAGCCCAGCGTTCCGTCGCGCCACACCTGCACCTGGCGGGGCAGGGAGCGGGTGAGGGCCGCCAGGGTGCGCTCCGCCTCGAACTCCTGCCAGAAGGAGAAGACGCCGTTGATCAGCACCACCGCCCAGATCGCCCAGCCCAGCTGCGGCGTTCCAGCCACGAATGCCAGCACCCCGGCGATCCAGAGCAGCAGGGCCATGAAGTGGAGCATCTGGTCGAGGAAGCGCAGCACCAGGGGCCGGCGCTTCAGGGCTGGTAGCCGGTTGGCGCCGTAACGCTCCAGCCGCTGCTCCGCCTCAGGTTGGCTGAGGCCCTCGGGGGTGGTGCGCAGACCTGGATACACCTGCTCCAGCGGCAGCGACCAGACCGGCTGGGAGGCAGAGAGCTGCACCGGGTCAACAGGCAGGGTTGCCTTCAGGATGACCCGGCTGGATCCCATGGGCTGCTGTCACCCAACTGATCCGTGCGATTAGCAGCGCCCTACCAATGCAACTCCGGCAGATCCCGGAACACGCCACGAACGCCCGTACTCCAGGCGTCGCTCAGGTTCTTGAAGTAGCTGTCTCCCTCGCAGAAGCGACGGCGGTGGGTGATCGCCAGGCTGTCCCGTTCGTAGACGATCAGGTCGATGGGCATCCCCACCGACAGATTGCTGCGCATGGTCGAATCGAACGACACCAGGACGCACTTGGCCGCCTCCGCCAGCGTGGTGTTGGGATAGATCACCCGGTCGATGATCGGTTTGCCGTACTTCGCTTCCCCCGTCTGCAGGAATGGGGTGTCCTCGCAGGCTTCGATGAAGTTTCCTTCCGCATACATCCGAAACAGCCGGGGCACTTCACCCTTGATCTGTCCACCGACGAGGAAGGAAGCATTGAAGCCACCGGATGGACCTTCGAGGTAGGGGCCATCCCGTTGTTGGATCGCCCGCACGGCATCCGACACAAGACCCATCACATCAAACATCGTCTGCGCCGTCCACAGGTTGACGTCACCATTTCCCGCATCGGCCCGCTGACGCAGCAGGCTGATCACCGCCTGGGTGCCGGCCAGACTGCCGGAACTGAGCAGCACCAGTACCCGATCGCCGGTGCGCTCGAACACAGTCATCTTGCAGAAGCTGGCGAAATCATCCACACCCGCATGGGTGCGCGAATCTGAGGCGAACACCATTCCGCTCTCCAGCAGCACGGCCACGCAATAGGTCATGCGGCCCACACCTGGAACGACTCCAGCACCGAGGGACCGAAGCTGGTGGTGAGCGCCACGTCGGCCGCGTCCCGGCCGCGGGCAATCAGGATCCGGCCGATCCGGGGTGTGTTGTTGCGCGGATCGAACACATGCCATCCATCGCCGAGATAGGCCTCAAACCAGGCATGGAAGTCCATGGCCGTGTGGGGCGGCGGCACCGCGATGTCGCTCAGATAGCCCGTGCAATAGCGCGCCGGAATGTTCATGCAACGACAGAGGGCAATCGCCAGATGGGCGAAGTCGCGGCACACTCCCTCCCTGCTTTCGAGGGTCTGCAGGGCCGATTTGGTCGGGCTCGATCGGTTGTAATCGAAGCGCACGTGCTGATGCACGAAATCGCAGATGGCCTGCACACGCCCCCAGCCGGTGGGGGCCCCTTCAAACCGGGACCAGGCGAACTCCGTGAGCAGATCGCTCTCGCAGAAGCGGCTGGCCAGCAGGAACAGCAGCACCTCGTCGGGCAGATCCTCCACCGGCCGTTGCTCCAGCCCTGGCAGCACCGGATCCCGCAGCCCGCGGTCGGCCACCAGCCCATGGCCCCGTAGCCGCAGCAGCCCGGCAGGGGCCAACAGCCTGCTGCAGACATTGCCGTAGGTATCCACGTAGGAACGCAGCGGCACCGTTGGCGTCACCTGAAGCGGGTCGGCCTCCAGCAGATCCGCGGCCCTGCTGGGATGGACCCCCAGGGTGACGATCATCGGCGTGGGCCGCGGGCAGCGCAGCGCCAGATCGAAGCCCACGCGGATTTCAAGGGGTGGATTCGGCGGCGGTGCGGCATTGAGCTGGTTGTCCATAGGTCACCGTACTGACGCTGGAGACTCCGAGAGCGGCGGGAAACCCTCCGCCAGGGAGGCCTCCAACACGCTGGACAATCGCTCGGCCCATTCCCGCTGGCCGGCGCCCGTGGCCAGCAGGTCCTGGCGGATCTCCAGCTCCACGTGGGGAATCCGGCGACGTTCTCCGTGCACCACCAGCGTGTAATCGCTGGCCGCGCTCACCGCGTAGGGCTCGTTGTCCCCCACCCGCAGACCCTTCTCCCGCCCCAGCCCCTGGAGCATCCGCCTGGCGAGGCGCCCGTCACGGCCGTGCAGCACTCCCACATGCCAGGGGCGCTCCACGCCTGAGTGCACCGGCGTGAAGCTGTGCAGCGTCACCAGCACGCTGGATTGGGACCGCTCGGCCCGCCCATCGAGATCGGAGGCGATGCGGTGGTGGTAGGGATGGAACAGCTCCAGGGCCCGTTGCTGCCGCTCGGCGGCGGAGAGGTTGCCGTTGGCGTCGATGGCCGTGTGCTCGCTGCGGCAAACGATTGAGTCGGGGGCCTCCGGCGGCCGGTTGGCGTCGATCACAAGCCGTGAGTAGTTGTGGAGGATCAGATAGGCGTCGAGTCTTGCCGAGAGGCGGCGGCCCAGCCCATCCACACCCAGATCCCAGGCCACATGGGTGTCGAGCACCCGATCGCTGAGGTTCAGGCCGCCCAGGCGGCGGGGAATCGCGCGGCCGGCGTGGTCGGCCGTGAGCAACACGGCCGAGCGGCCAGCGGGACGAACGATCTGGAACACGGCTGGATCACCGGCCCCCAACAAGGGTTCCAGAGGCACCTTTCAGCTGTGTAAGGAGATAACGATAGGCAGGCCACAACATCAGGGTTCAGCCATGGCCTCCCAGGGCATCGCCTCCCAGGGCATCGGTCAATGGCCACGCGCCATCGCCGCTTTCCTTTCCACGAAGGAGTCGGGTCACTCACTTCCTGAAATGAGATCAATCGAGTTTTCCCCTGGTGGATCGTCACACCCGAAAGGGTCCTGGCCGAAGCCGGTCAGCCTTGAGCCAGCCGGACAGCCTTGAGCCAGCGGAACAGCCTTTGGTCGGGTCATGGGTTGCTCCCCCTTCACGGCGCACCCCGACGCCATCGGTCCCGTCCCGTCTTGTCTCCCCGCCGCCTTCGCTCCCCAGCCTTCAGAACTTCCGCAACTCCCTTCGTGGATCCCGTTGGGTGGCCTTTTGCCCGTGGAACACCTGCACCGCCAGGCCGAGCCCCAGCAGCAGCAGCGCCAGCAGCGCCCACGGATTGCGGCCGATCGGATTGCGGCCGATCAACTTGTGTCCTCGTCGGGCCATCGAGCCAGTGGCGGAACACCATGCTGCCGGAGCGTGGCGGGCCTCCCCCGAGCTTTCTTGATTCTGCGCATGGCATCAACGGTCTCGCGCCGAGGACTCCAGGGCGGGAGGGTTGCTGGTCTCGCCGGAGGAGAACACGCCAGGGCCGAAGGGCGTGTCCCGATCCCAGATCGTCAGCAGGATGAACACCATCAGGACCGCGATCGCACCGTGATTGGGCAAGATCGCCACCCACTCCTGGATGCGCATCAGCACGCCCAAGAGACGCATCGCCATCACGGCTGGCCCCATGGCCCGATCGACGTGAGTGTCGGAGGATCAGCCCACCAAATCTGTTCGCCTGCCCGTGTTGTTCAACCTCAAGCAAAGGCTGCAGTCCCTGCGGATGGTGGCGAGCCTCGCCGCCTTCCTCAAGAACCCCACCGAACTCACCAGTGTCTTCGGCGTGGCCCGCAGCCTCCAGGGCAGCCCCCTGGCCACCCAGATGCAGCGCCATCTGCTGGCCAATCTCCAGATGGCCGAGCTGGTCGATTCGGGCTGGCGGCCGGCCCCGATCGATCTGGCCCAGCTTTCGGCCCTGCCCGAGGGCAGCCTTGGCCGCACCTATGCCGAGCAGCTCCAGAGCCAGGGACTGACCCCCGAGAGCCTGATCGACCCAAGTCCGATCAGCTCACCGGCGCAGTTCATCACCCACCGGCTGCGGGAAACCCACGACATCGTGCACGTGCTCACCGGCTTCGGCACCGATGGAGTGGGGGAACTGGGGCTGCAGGCCTTCAACCTAGCCCAGATCCGCTCGCCGTTGGCGGTGCTGCTGATCTTTGGTGGCCTGCTCAGCGCCCTGCAGAACGACGAGCCGCTGGAGCCGCTGCTGCACGCCATCGCCAGGGGCTTTGAGCTCGGCCTGGCGGCGCTCTGCCTGGTCAGCTTCAAGCTGGAGGAGGGCTGGGATCGCCCCTTGGCTGATTGGCGCTCGGAGCTGGGCTTGCCCCAGGCGACCTCGGCTTGACACTGACCACCCCGGCGGACCGCCATGGCCTCCCCCACCAGCTTTTCCGCCGTCGCCCTTGAAGTGTTGCCCCTGGCCCTGGCGGCGGCGGTGAGTCCTCTGGTGCTGGTGGCTCAGTTGTTCAACCTCACCCAGCCGGGCGCCGGCCTGCGCCGGGGCTGGTGCTACGCGGTGGGCACGGCGGTGGTGGTGGCGCTCTGGCTGGCCCTGGGGCTGCTGGTGGCTGGCGCCTTGCCGACCCGCCACCCCGGTCCAGATCCGGTGTCCGCGGGGGTGCGTTTGATGCTGGCCCTGGTGCTCCTGGCTCTCGGCGCCAGGATCCTCAATGGCTCAGCCGCCCCCTCAGGGGCAGACCCCATCCCAGAAGCGCCGGAGCCCCCGGGAGCCCATCCGCTGGGCCGGGCATTCCTGCTGGGCCTGGGAACCATGGCCGCCAACCTCACCTCCCTGGTGCTGGTGCTGCCCGCCAGCGAGGACCTGGCCCGCTCCGGCCTGCCCCCCGACCGCCAGGCGCCCCTGGTCCTGGCGGTGGCCCTGATCACCCTGGCGCCTGCCCTGGCGCCTCCCATGGCTGTGGCCCTGGCGGGAGCTCCCGGCCGCCTCGCCCTCAAGCACCTGGGGGCCTGGACCGAGGCCCATCAGCGCTCAATCAACGCCACGCTCTGTTTCGTGTTTGCGCTGGTGCTGGGCAGGAGTGGATTCGGCAGGCTTTGAGTGGACCGAATGGGGGCATGCTGTCACTTGCCGGTGCCCTTGTAGCCGCTCCAGGCGCTCAGTTGCTCCAGGCTCTGCACCCCTTCCCGCCGCTCGCTTCCCAGCACCCAGGTGGGGAAGGCCTTGATCTTGGCGGCGACGCACTTCTGGCGTCCCTGGTCATCCTTGTCGCACTCCAGGTAGGGCAGCTTGCGCGCCCCCTCGGTGCCGAACAGGTTCTTCTGGTGGAAGCAGTGCGAACACCACCAGGCGCCGTAGAAGGTCGCCCCCTTGGCGCGCAGGTGATCGGCCAGGGCGATCTGATAAGGGCTGGAGGGACTCACCGCCTCCAGCCCCGTTGAGCCTGCCGGGGAGACCGCGGGCGCCTTGACAGCCGGCTTGCTGCCGGCGGCGGCCGCCGCGACCATCAGCCCCACGCTGACCAAACCGAGCAGGGCCAGCGGCAGGCGTTGAGCCGTGGGGCCAGAGTTGGGGAGGCGGGCCATGGACGCGCAGGTTTGCTGGAGAAAACCTAGGGGGATTTCCGCCCTCCGGCGCCCCTGGTCATCGCCTGATCAACTGGGACACTGGTTGGATTGATTGTTGAACGTTCAACGCTGCGATGAGCGCCAACGGCTACCGCGACTACTTCAAGGTGCTCCAGGTCGAGCGTGGTGCCGACGCCGAGACGATCAAGCGGTCGTTTCGCAAACTCGCTCGGCAGTACCACCCGGATGTGAACCCTGGGGACAACGGGGCTGAGGCCAAGTTCAAGGAGATCAGCGAGGCCTATGAGGTGCTCTCCGATCCCGACAAACGGCGGCGCTACGAGCAGTTCGGCCAGTACTGGGGCTCCGCCGGTGGAGCTGGTGGCAGCGGTGGCGCCGGTGTGGACGTGGACTTCGGCCGCTACGGCAATTTCGACGACTTCATCAACGACCTGCTCGGCCGCTTCGGTGGTCCTGGCGGCAGTGGGGGAAGTGCTGCCGGTTTTGGTGGTGCCCCGGGCGGTTTTGGTTTCGGCTCAGGCTTCCCGGGGGGCTTCGCTGGTCCCGGCGGTTTCGGCGGCCCCCCGGGTGGTCGCGCCCAGCCGCTGAATCTCGATGCTGAGGCAACGATCAACCTCACCCTGGCCGATGCCTTTCGAGGCTGCGAGCGCACCCTGGCGGTCAACGAGGAGCGCGTGCAGGTGCGCATTCCCCCTGGGGTGAAAGGTGGCAGCCGGCTGCGGCTGAAGGGCAAGGGCAACCTGCAGCCCGGCACCGGCCGCCGCGGCGACCTCTACCTCACCCTCCAGCTCCAGGACCATCCGATCTGGACCCTCGAAGGGGACCAACTGCGGGCCGATCTGCCCCTCAGCCTTGATGAGCTCAGCCTCGGGGCGGAGGTGCGCGTGGCCACCCCCGATGGCGAGGCCACCGTTCAGGTGCCGCCGGGCATGGGCGTGGGCCGCACCCTGCGGCTCAAGGGCAAGGGTTGGCCCCTCAAGGAGGGCCGCGGCGATCTGCTGCTCACCCTCAGCCTGCACCTGCCCCGGGAGTTCAGCGAGCCCGAGCTGGAGCTGCTGGGCCAGCTGCGCGATGTGCGCAGCAGCGACCCCCGGCGCGAGTGGATGGCAGCCGCCCGGCTCTAGGACGAACCCGCTCGATCCGTAGGATCCGCCCAGCGGTCGTCCCAGCATGGAACTCACCTACCGTCCCCGCCGGCTGCGGCGCACGCCGGCCCTCAGGGCCCTGGTGCGGGAACACCAGCTCAGCTCCGCCGACTTCATCTATCCCCTGTTCGTGCACGAGGGGGTCACCAACGAGCCGATCGGCGCGATGCCCGGCGCCCAGCGCTGGAGCCTGGACGGGCTGGTGGCCGAGGTGGGCCGCGCCTGGGATCTGGGCATCCGCTGCGTGGTGCTCTTCCCCAAGGTGGCCGATGGCCTCAAGACTGAAGACGGCGCCGAGTGCTTCAACGAAGGCGGCCTGATCCCGCGGGCGATCCGCCGGCTCAAACAGGAGCATCCCGGCATGGCGATCATGACCGACGTCGCCCTCGACCCCTACTCCTGCGACGGCCACGACGGCATCGTCAGCGAGGAGGGGGTGGTGCTCAACGACGAAACCGTGGGCCAGCTCTGCCGCCAGGCGGTGGCCCAGGCGCGTGCCGGCGCTGATCTGATCGGCCCCAGCGACATGATGGACGGCCGCGTCGGCGCCATCCGCGAGGCCCTCGATGAGGAGGGCTTTGAGCACGTGGGGATCATCAGCTACACCGCCAAGTACGCCTCCGCCTACTACGGCCCCTTCCGCGAGGCGCTCGATTCCGCCCCCCGCCCCGGCGCCACCAAGCCGATCCCCAAAGACAAGAGCACCTATCAGATGGATCCGGCCAACGGCCGCGAGGCGCTCACCGAAGCCCTGCTCGATGAGCAGGAGGGAGCCGACATCATGATGGTCAAGCCAGGGCTCGCCTACCTCGACATCATCCACCGCCTGAGGAGCGAAACCGAGCTGCCGATCGCCGCCTACAACGTCAGCGGCGAATATTCGATGGTGAAGGCGGCGGCCGAGCGCGGCTGGATCGACGAGAGGGCCGTGGTGCTCGAAACCCTCCTCTGCTTCAAGCGGGCCGGTGCCGATCTGATCCTCACTTACCACGCCTGCGATGCGGCGCAGTGGCTCAAGGAGCCATGACGGCGTACCCACCGCAACGGCGCTGAGCCCCAGCGCCGAGAATGGAACGATCCGAACGCCACGCCGTGTCCCCGTCCCCTCCACTGCGTCTGGGCCATGTGGCGGTGCGCGTCCAGGACATGGAGCGCGCCAAGAGCTTCTACAGGGCCCTGGGGCTCGAGCTCAGCTGGGATGCCAACGACTGGGCTTACCTGCAGCTCCCCGGGGGCGGTGAGGGGGTGGCCCTGCTCGGGCCTGAGTACCGGGCTGCGGGGCCTCACTTCGCCTTCCATGTGGGCGATCGGGCGGGCCTCGTCACCGTGCACGCCGCTCTTCAGGCCCAAGGCGTGTCGGTGGGTGCCATCCACGACCACCGCGACCAGACCGCCTCGTTTTACCTGCAGGATCCCGAGGGCAACTGGCTGGAGGTGCTCTTTGAGCCCGAAGGTGGGATCGCCTCCAATGTCGTCTGACACCAGGCCCGCAGGGCCCGAGGCACCGGTCCCAGTCGATTCATTCCCGATCGATCCGCTCCCGATCGATCAAGAAACCCGTTCGTTGCTGGAATGGGATCAGCTGGCGGCCGACCTGGCCGTCCATGGCTCCACCACGGCCGGGCGGGCCCGATGCGCCGAGCTCCCCCTCGCTGATTCGCTGGCCCAGAGCCAGGAGCGGCTGGCGGAAACCACCGAATTGATGGGCCTCGATGGCCTGATCGAGGGCGGTCTGAGTTTCCAGGGGGTCGCTGACCTCACAGCCACCCTGCGCCATTGCCACAAGGGTGGGGTGGCCGGCGGCGAGGCCTTGCTGGCGGTGGCCACCACCCTGGCGGCGGCCAGGCGGCTGCGGCGCCAGATCGCCGACCCCGAGCTGCGGCCGCAGACCTCGGCCTTGCTGGCGGAGCTGCGCACCCTGCCGGAGCTCGAGCAGCGGCTCCATTTCTGTCTGGAGGAGGGAGGTCGGGTGGCGGATCGCGCCAGCGCGCCCCTTGGGGAGCTGCGCCAGCTGCTGCTGGCGGTTCGCAGCGAGCGGCGCGAGCGCCTGCAGGAACTGCTGCGCCGCTTCTCTCCCATGCTCCAGGACACGGTGATCGCCGAGCGCAACGGCCGGCCGGTGCTGGCGGTCAAGGCGGGCGCCGCCTCCCATGTGAGCGGTCTGGTGCACGACAGTTCGGCCTCAGGCAGCACGGTGTTCATCGAGCCCCAGGGGGTGATCGGCCTGGGCAACCGGCTCAGGGAACTGGAGGGTCGTGAGCGCGAGGCCGAGTGGGAAGTGCTCGCCTCGCTCAGCGCCCTGGTGGCGGCGGAAACCGGCAGCCTCGAGGCCCTGCAGGCGGTGCTCGTGGCCCTGGATTTCGGTCTCGCCCGGGCCCGCTATGCCCTTGCCCTCGGTGCGGTGCGTCCGGAGCTTTCGGGCGATCCGTTGGCCCCCTTCCTGCTCGAAAACCTGCGCCATCCGCTGTTGCGCCCCACCCCGCAGCGGCCGCAGGTGGTGCCGGTGACGGTGAAGGTGGGGAGCGAGCTGCGGGTGGTGGCGATCACCGGCCCCAACACCGGCGGCAAGACTGTGACCCTCAAGAGTGTGGGGCTGGCGGCGCTGATGGCCCGGGCCGGCCTGTTCCTGCCCTGCGGCGGCACGCCGCGGCTGCCCTGGTGCGCCCAGGTGCTCGCCGACATCGGCGATGAGCAGTCGCTGCAGCAGAACCTCTCCACCTTCAGCGGCCACGTCCGCCGCATTGCCCGCATCCTTTCGGCCCTGCCCCAGCATCCAGCCGAGGCGGCGGGGGCCTCCCTGGTGCTGCTCGATGAGGTGGGTGCCGGCACCGATCCCACCGAGGGGGCGGCCCTGGCGATCGCCCTGCTCCAGCACCTGGCCGAGCGGGCCCGGCTCACGATCGCCACCACCCATTTCGGCGAACTGAAGGCGCTCAAGTACAACGATGCGCGTTTTGAGAACGCCTCGGTCGCCTTCGACGAGGACACCCTCTCACCCACCTATCACCTGCAATGGGGCATCCCCGGCCGCAGCAATGCCCTGGCGATCGCCTCTCGGCTGGGGCTGGCGCCCGGCGTGCTGGAGCGGGCCGAGGCGTTGCTCGCCCCCCGCGGGGAGGGTGAACTCAACCAGGTGATCCAGGGGTTGGAGGCCCAGCGTCGGCGTCAGCAGGAGGCCGCCGAGGATGCCGTCGCCCTGTTGGCCAGCACCGAACTGCTGCATGAGGAGCTTCTGCAGCGCTGGGAGCAGCAGAAGGAGCAGTCGGCGGAACTGCAGGAGCAGCGCCGGCGTCAGCTGGAAACCTCGATCCGTGAGGGGCAGCAGGAGGTGCGCCGGATCATCCGCCGCCTGCGCCAGGGCAGGGCCGATGGCGAAACGACGCGGCTGGCCGGTGAGCGGCTCAAGTGCCTGGAGCGGGATCACCGGCCCATCCCCGAGCGGCGCCAGCATCGGGGCTGGATGCCGGTGGTGGGAGAACGCATCCGGGTGCTGTCGCTGGGGAAGGCGGCTGAGGTGCTGGAACTCGGTGCCGGAGGCCGGGAGCTCACCCTGCGCTGCGGTCCGATGCGGCTCACGCTGCCCCTGGAGGGGGTGGAATCGCTCAGCGGCCAGAAGCCTGAGCTGCCGGAGCCCCAGGCCCCGAAGGTGCAGGTGCGCATCCCCGCCGGTCTTGGAGCGGGTCCGTCGGTGCGCACCGAGCGCAACACGGTGGATGTGCGTGGCCTGCGCGTGCACGAAGCGGAGGCTGCCGTGGAGGAGCAGCTCCGGGTTGCCAACGGGCCTGTGTGGGTGATTCACGGCATCGGCACCGGCCGCCTCAAGCGGGGCCTGCGCGAGTGGCTGGCTGGGGTGGCCTACGTGGAGCGCGTGGCCGACGCTGAGAAAGGGGATGGCGGGCCGGGTTGCAGCGTGGTGTGGCTGAAGTAGGGGGGGCGGGGGCGTTCCTTCCGCTCACCCCAGCTCCGGCAGCACCGGCAGGCTGATCGCCGGAAGCTCAGCGCTCAGGAGTCGTTTCAGGGCCTCCCCCTGCCGATCAAACAACCGCCAGCCGCTGCCCACCACCTCCAGGTGGATGGTCTGGCCCGCCACCACCCGCTGGTCAGGTTCGGCGCGGAGCTGCACCAGGTGGCTGCCGTCCTGCAGCCTGGCGCTGACCAGCAGTTCATTGCCCAGGGCTTCGAGGTGGGTCACCTCCGCCACCAGGTTGCGGTTGGTGGCCGGGGCCAGCACCAGGTGCTCCGGCCGCAAGCCCGCTGTGAGCTCCTCGCCGGCGCGCTCGGCCAGGGCGGAGGCCAGCGGCTCCTCCACCAGGAAGCGCTTGCTGCCCAGCTGCAGCTGGGCGCCGCCCACGGCCCGCACCGGCAGCAGGTTCATCGGCGGGCTGCCGATGAACTGCGCCACGAACAGATTCGAGGGCCACTGGTAGAGCTCCAGCGGCGTGCCCAGCTGCTGCAGGTGGCCCTGGTTGAGCACGGCGATGCGGTGGCCCATGGTCATCGCCTCCACCTGGTCGTGGGTGACGTAGAGGGTGGTCGTGCCCAGGCGGCGCTGCAACTCCACGATCTGGGCCCGGGTGCCCGTGCGCAGCTTGGCGTCCAGGTTGCTGAGTGGCTCATCCATCAGAAACACCGCTGGCTCGCGGGCGATCGCCCGGCCCAGGGCCCCCCGCTGCTTCTGGCCGCCGGAGAGTTCCGTGGGCCGCCGTTCCAGCAGCGGAGTTAGCTCGAGGGTTTCGGCCACCTCGGCGATGCGCCGTTGGATGCGATCCTCTCGTCGCGAGGGCACCCGCAGGGCGGCGGGCAGCCCGCGGCCGGCCCCATGCAGGCCGTCCTGGAGCTGTTGAACCAAGCTGCGGGGACGGCTGCGGCGGAGGCCAAAGCCGATGTTGCCGGCCACGCTCAGATGGGGATAGAGCGCATAGCTCTGGAACACCATCGCCACGTCCCGCTGGGCCGGCCGCAGCCGGGTGACGCAGCGCTCGCCCACGAACAACTCACCGGCGCTGGGGCTTTCCAGGCCCGCCAGCAGGCGCAAAAGGGTGCTCTTGCCACATCCCGAGGGGCCGACCAGCACCAGAAACTCACCATCGGCGATGGTCAGGTCCAGCTGGTTGAGCACCGGCACCGGCCCCGAGCCGCGCCGGGGCGGAAACACCTTGCTCACCTGCTGGAAGCGAACCTCAGCCAAGACCAGCCCTCAGACCGGCCGATCCTAGGGTTGGCCCCACGACCAAGTCCTTAGGCCCAAGCCCGTTGCAGTTCATTGATCAGGCACGCATCGCCGTGCAGGCCGGCCGCGGAGGAGATGGCATCGTCACCTTTCGCCGTGAGAAGTACGTGCCCGCCGGCGGCCCATCAGGGGGCGACGGCGGCCGGGGTGGAGACATCGTGCTGCAGGCCGATACCAACCTGCAGACCCTGCTCGACTTCAAATACAAGCGCCAGTTCGTGGCTCCCGAGGGCCGCCGCGGCGGCCCCAACCGCGCCACCGGTGCCAGCGGCCAGACCCTGATCATCCAGGTGCCCTGTGGCACGGAGGTGCGTGATCTGGCCACCAACATCCTGCTGGGCGACCTGACCGAGCCCGGCCAGCAGCTGCTGGTGGCAGCCGGTGGCCGTGGCGGCCTCGGCAACGCCCACTACCTCAGCAACCGCAACCGGGCGCCGGAGAAGTTCACCGAGGGCCGGGAGGGGGAGGGATGGAACCTGCAGCTGGAGCTGAAGCTGCTGGCGGAGGTGGGCATCATCGGCCTGCCCAATGCCGGCAAGAGCACCTTGATCAGCGTGCTCTCGGCCGCCCGCCCCAAGATTGCCGATTACCCCTTCACCACCCTGGTGCCCAACCTGGGGGTGGTGCGTCGCCCGAGCGGCGATGGCACCGTGTTCGCCGACATTCCGGGACTGATCGCCGGGGCGGCCCAGGGGGCGGGCCTGGGCCACGACTTCCTGCGCCACATCGAGCGCACACGCCTGCTCATCCATCTGGTGGATGCCAGCGCTGAAGACGTGGTGCGAGATCTCAAGGTCGTGGTGGCCGAACTGAGCGCCTACGGCCACGGCCTGGACGAGCGCCCGAGGATCCTGGCGCTCAACAAGATCGAGCTGCTGCTGGAGGAGGAGTTAACGGAGCTGCAACAGCAGGTTGCCAGACACTGCGGGGAAGATGTGCTGTTGGTGTCCGCTGCGACGGCCCAGGGCCTCGACCCCCTGCTGGGGCGTGTGTGGAGGGAACTGGACCGGCGCAAGCTGGCGGAAGCCGAGGCTGCGGCTCAGTCGTCGTAAACCCGGCACTCCAGGGCGTCGGGGTTCAGGTCGCAGTAGACCTCCAGGGGGCTGGGGTCGTGGGTGTCCTCGGGGTGGTGAGCCTTGTACTCCTCGAGCTGCTTGAGCTCATCTTTCAAGTGGCCGAGCTTCGCGGTGTCTCCAGCGGCCTTGGCGGCTTCGAGCTCGCTCAGGTCCTTGAGGATGTGCTCGTCGATGGTGTTCATTGAGTGCTCCGGTGCTCATCCACCGGTCGACGACGCACCCACCATACGGGCCATGGCCAGGGGCTGTCGCCGATTGTGGGCTCTCGCTGATGGGGGCTTCCGCACCCCTCAGGCGGGCAGCTCACTGAGTTCCATCCAGCGTTCCTCACCCTGGTGGATCCGCTCGACCAGCGTTGAAAGCTCCTGGGTGACTCGCTCCAGGTCTGTGTAATCGCCAGTGCCACCACCCAGGAGCTGGGCCTCAAGGGCGAGCCGCTGCTGCTCCCAGGCCGGCAGGTGGACGTCGAGCTGCTCAAGCTCGCGGGTTTCCTTGTAACTGCGGCGTCGGGGGCGCTTGGGTGCCCCACCGCCCAGGGTCGCAATGTCTTTGGCCGCAGGCGCTGCGGCCGAAGGGGTGACGGGCAGAGCCGCGGCTTTGGCCTCGCCGGCACGGCGCTCCAGATAGGCGCTGTAGTTGCCCTCGAAGCGCTGCAGCCGACCGCCTTCGAAGGCGAACAGGCGGTCGACGCTGCGATCGAGGAAGTAGCGGTCGTGGGAGACCACCACCACGCAGCCGCGGAAATCCTCAAGGAAGTCTTCGAGCACCGTGAGCGTGTGCACGTCCAGGTCATTGGTGGGCTCATCCAGCAGCAGCACGTTGGGCGCTTCGATCAGCAACCGGCAAAGGTAAAGGCGCCGGCGCTCGCCGCCGGAGAGCTTGGCGATCGGGCTGTGCTGCTGGGCCGGCGGGAACAGAAAGCGTTCCAGCAGCTGGGAGGCGCTCACCTTCTCCCCCCCCAGATCGATGGCGCTGGCGGCCTCCTGCACGAAGTCGATCACCTTGCGCTCCAGGCCCTTGCCCTCCAGGAAGGCCTCGGCCTGCTGATCGAAGTAGGCCAGCTTCACGGTGGCCCCCAGTTCCACCGTGCCGGCATCGGGAGTGCGTCGGCCGGCGATCGCATCGAGAAGCGTCGACTTCCCGCTGCCGTTTGGTCCAATGATCCCGACCCGATCCTCGGGGGAGAAGTCGTAGCTGAAGCCCTCCAGCAGCAGGCGTTCGCCCACCTTCAGGCCCAGGTTGGCGGCGTCGATGGCGCGCTTGCCGATCCGGCGGCTGGCGGTGGCCAGGCTGACCATGCCGCGGGCCTGGCGGGCCGGCGCCTCGCGCATGGCTTCAATGCGCTGGATTCGCGCCTTCTGTTTGGTGCTGCGGGCCTTGGGGCCCTGGCGCAGCCAGGCCAGCTCGCGCCGCAGGGCTCCTTTGAACTTGACGTCGCTGGCGGCCTCGGAGGCATCCTCCTCGGCCTTGATCTTGAGATACGTGGCGTAGTTGCCGGCGTAGCTGCGGGCCTCGCCCCGTTCCACCTCAACGATCCTGCGCGTGACCCGATCAAGGAAGTAACGGTCGTGGGTGATCAGCACCAGGGCGCCGCCGAAGCGCTCCAGTCGCCCCTGCAGCCACTCGATGCAGTCGGCATCGAGGTGGTTGGTGGGCTCATCCAGCAGCAGTACGTCGGGTTCGGCCACCAGGGCCGAGGCCAGGGCCAGCCGCTTGCGGTAGCCGCCGGAGAGTTCCCCCACCCGGCGCTGGGTGTCGGTGATGCCGAGGTGGTCGAGCACCTCGTGGCACTGGTGCTCCAGCCCCCAGGCCCCGGATTGGTCCATGCGGCCGCTGAGCTCGCCCAGTTCCGCCAGTAACCCCCCGTCATCGGGCCGTTCCGCCAGGCCCTGGCTCACCGCCAGAAAGCGCAGCAGCAACTCCCGCTTCTCGCCGCAGCCGGCCACCACCTGCTCCAGCACCGTGCGCTCCGGGTCCAGCTCCGGGTCCTGGTCCACCAGCACGACCTTCAGCGGCGCTGAGCAGCGCCGCTGCCCTTGATCGGGGGGCTCCTGCCCGGCCAGCATGCGCATCAAGGTGCTCTTGCCGGCCCCGTTCGGGCCGATCAGCCCCAGGCGTTCTCGCTCGGCGATGTGCAGGGTGAGGCCGGAGAAGAGGGTGCGCAGGCCGAAATCCTTGCTCACACCCACCAGGCTGATCAGGCTCACGCGATCGAAGCGGGTCGTTGTTGCTCCAGGTAAGCAAAGACGCTCTTATCACCCACATCCGCCGCCGCCGCCATCGGGAACTTGCGCGCGGTGAGCACCAGCAGCAGCCCCGCCTGCAGCGCCAGCAGGGTGAAGGTGGCCTGATCCCCCAGCAGCCCCGCCAGCCGGCCCAGCAGGGCCAGTGGCAGCAGCAGGGTCACGCCGATCGCCTCGGGTCGGCGGAAGCAGAAGAACTCCTTGAAGCCCACCCCCGCCAGGGCGGCGAAGAAGGGGCCCACCGCCCAGATCCAGCGCCCGTCGGTGGCCAGCGTGGGCACCACAGCATCGGCGCCGACGCGAACGGCCAGGGCCAGACCCCCCAGGGAGCCCAGCAGCCAGAACAGCTGCAACGCGCGATGCAGGGGTTTGAGGTAGATGTGAATCCAGCGAAGGGCCAGCCCGAGGCCTGCCACCATCACGAGCAGCCAGGGCCAGAGGCCCCGTTCGCCCCAGATCTGCCACTGCACCAGCAGCGCAACTTCGGCCACGGCCACCATCAGCAGGGCGAGGCGGTAGCTGAGCACCTCGCGGCGGTCCAGGTCGGTGATCGTGTAAGAGCCATAGGCCCCTTCGAAGACGGGATCGGTCATGGCTGGGGGGCGGCGGGTGATCCGTTCACCAGTGTGGCCAACTCCGGGCCCGCCGGGACGATGCCGGAGGGGTGCAGGGGAAACAGGGCGCCGAAGTAGTCGCGGCGCCAGGCGAGCGCATCGCAGCTGGCGGCCACGCCAGGGATGGCGAACAGCCGCGCCCGCCAGGCCCACAGGGCCGGGAACTGCCAGAGCGGTCTGCGGCTGCAGCCGAACAGCGGCGCATAGACCAACTCCAGCCGGATCAGGGTCGGAAACAGCACCACATCGGCGAGGCTGAGTTGCTCGCCGCAGAGCCAGGGTCCCCGCGCCGCCAGCTCCGCCTCCGCTTCCTCAAGGGCCGCGAACAGCGCCGCCTCAGCCCGGTCGTAGGCCCCCTGGTTGCGGGCGAAGCCGCAGCGGTAGACGCCGTCGTTGACGGCGCTCTGGAACAGCTTGCGCCAGCGCGCGATCGGCTCGTTGAATTCCACGGGGGCCAGGTCGGGAGACCCCTCCGCCGCTGGCCAGCGGTTGAGCAGATCGATCAGCACGGCGCTTTCGTTGGCCACGATCCGCCCCTGGCGCCGGTCGTAGAGGACAGGCACCGTGGCGCGGGCATCGGCGGGGCTGCCGGAGCGGCGGTAGAGCTCGATCAGGGCGCTGGCCCCCTCGAACGGTTCCACGAAGCGCCAGCGGCCGCGTTCGGGGTCGGGCTCCACCACCAGCCGCTCGATGCTCATCTCCAGAGCGCGCAGGCTCCAGACCAGCCAGGTGCGGTGGGCCCAGGGGCAGCTGCGACCCACGATCAGCACGTGGCGTCCGGGTTCAGCGGCGCCTGCCGGTAGCTCCGGAACGGCGGCGAAGGCGCCTGTGGGGCGGCGGTAGTTGCCGCTTGCGTCGGCGGGGCCCAGGCCGCCCATCAGCTGCCGCCATTGGCAGTGCCAGAGACGGCGCACACTGGAAACCACCAGGGGCGGGACGGGCATGGCAGGGGCCAAGGGGTTTGACGCCCTCTCAGGTTGGCCCCAACGTGGCGATTCAGGCGCGGCGATCGGATGGCGGTGGGCACGGGGCGGGGTTCGGCCAGGGTGCTGGTGGTCGCCGGCACCCATGGCAACGAGTGCAATGCCCCCTGGCTGCTGCGCCACTGGCAGGCCCAGCCTGAGGCGCTCCAGCGGCGGGGCCTGGAGTTGGAGCTGGTGCTGGGTAACCCCGAGGCGTTCGCGGCCCGCCGCCGTTACCTGGACCGGGATCTGAACCGCTGTTTCGCCGCGGACCTGCTCACCAACCCTGGGTGCCAGGAGCGGGAGGTGCGGCGGGCCCGGGAGCTGCTGGCGCTCCATGGCCCGGAGGGTGAACTCCCCTGCGCCGTGGCCCTGGACCTGCACAGCACCACGGCCGCCATGGGCAATGCGCTGGTGCTCTACGGACGCCGGCCCACGGACCTGGCCCTGGCGGCGGCGATCCAGGCTGATCTGGGTTTGCCGGTCTACCTGCACGAGGCGGATGCGGCCCAGACAGGATTCCTGATCGAACGCTGGCCCTGCGGCCTGGTGATCGAAGTGGGGCCCGTGCCCCAGGGGGTGATCACGGCCCAGATCTGCCGCCAGAGCCAACTGGCCCTGGAGTCGGCCCTGGACGCCCTGGCCCAGGCCCGCGCCGGGGCGTTGCACCTGCCGGCGGGCCTCACGGTGCACCGGCACCTGGGCAGCCTCGATTTGCCACGGGGGGGCGACGGCGGACCCTTGGCCTGCCTGCATCCGCAGCGCCAGCACCGCGACTGGGTGCCGATCCGGGCGGGGGATCCGATGTTCTCAGCGGCCGATGGCGCCGTGGCGCTTTATCAGCCTCTGCCGGGCGAGATCGATGAACCGGTCTGGCCGGTGTTCATCAACGAGGCGGCCTACGGCGAGAAGGGCATCGCCTTGAGCCTCACGCGCCGGGAGCGGTGGCCCGTGGACCCCGGATGGGCCGCAGCGCTGATCGCACTGATGGCCCCTGATCAGCGCGGTTTGCCGTTGTAGATCACCCTCAGCACCTCACGCCCATCCGGGGAGATGCGGATCTCCGTTTCCGTTGTGGGCGGGAGGTTGAGCTGCGTCCAGCCCGGGGGGCCGCCCAGGAATCGAAACAGGATGCCTTGATCATTGGCTTCGATCAGACAATTGCCGACCTTTCGGTCGAACATGCAGACATCAGCTCGGTAGAGCGCAAGGCCCCCATTGATCTTTTCGGCCCGCATCCGGGCAAGGTTGGTGGCTCGCTGCAGATTGAAGGGGAAATCGGTTTGGGCCAGAACGGGCCCGGCCAGCAGCAGGCTGAGGCCTGCGGAGAGGGCAAACAGACGACGCATGAACGATTGGGTGGATGGGTGTGGGGTCCAGACGGCGGCGGCCCTACCCGCAGGCCCAGGTGCCCTGTTCCTTGGTGCAAGGCAGATCGGTGCGGCTGCCGTCAGCCCAATAGATGCGTAGGCGGTCGTCGGCGCTGCCGATGCGGAAGGTGAGTGACTTGACCACGCCAGCCGGGGGCTTGCCTTTGTTGTCGGCCGGATCGGCCTTCTCCGGAGTGGCCTGGCGCTGCTCAAGTTGCTGCACCCGTTGCTCCAGTTGCTGGAGGCGCTGGGCCTCACGGCTCGGTTGGCAGGCGACCAGAGCAAGGCTCAGGGCGACCAGGGCCAGAGCGGAGCGAACGGGCGATGGGGTTGGGCACAGACGCATCGCCAGTTGCACAGGGGGCGATGGCACTCCTAGCAGTGGCTTTGATCGGCTGGCTAGAGACGCTCACTCCAGTACACGATGCCTCCGAGTTGCTCGAGCGCGAGGCGGCGATGACGGGCTTGGTGGACTGGCACCGTCTCCTGGCGCCGCTCGCCCTGATATTCCCAGCAGATCAAGACCAAGACTGCACACCTAAATCTGAAATCACCCTAAGAGCGCCCCTGTCGCAACGGCTACCTGAGGTGGGGAGATGCACACCGCTGCTCAGGTCGGCTGTTCTCTGGTCCCGGCAGCCCTTCACCCAAGCCCAGCCCAGTCCCTCAACCTTTCCACACAGGGCGCAACGTTCCGTTACACTTCGCCAGGCAGCACCCGCATCGGGAGCCGTCCTACCTAACCGTCCCCTCTGGGGGGCAACCCTCTCGCTCTTATGACCACCACCATTCAGCAGCGCTCCGGCGCTTCTCCTTGGAACCAGTTCTGTGAGTGGGTCACTTCCACCGACAACCGCCTCTACGTGGGCTGGTTCGGTGTGCTGATGATCCCCACCCTGCTGGCCGCCACCACCTGCTTCATCGTTGCCTTCATCGCCGCTCCCCCCGTCGACATCGACGGCATCCGTGAGCCCGTTGCCGGCAGCCTGCTTTACGGCAACAACATCATTTCCGGCGCCGTTGTTCCTTCCAGCAACGCCATCGGCCTGCACTTCTACCCGATCTGGGAAGCCGCCAGCCTCGATGAGTGGCTCTACAACGGCGGTCCTTATCAACTGGTGGTGTTCCACTTCCTGATCGGCATCTTTGCCTACATGGGTCGTGAGTGGGAGCTCAGCTACCGCCTCGGCATGCGCCCCTGGATCTGCGTCGCCTACTCCGCCCCCGTGGCGGCTGCTTCCGCCGTGTTCCTGATCTACCCCTTCGGTCAGGGTTCCTTCTCTGACGGCATGCCCCTCGGCATCTCCGGCACCTTCAACTACATGCTGGTGTTCCAGGCCGAGCACAACATCCTGATGCACCCGTTCCACATGCTCGGCGTGGCCGGTGTGTTCGGCGGCAGCCTGTTCTCGGCGATGCACGGCTCCCTCGTCACCAGCTCGCTGGTGCGTGAGACGACCGAAAGCGAGTCCCAGAACTACGGCTACAA
>CALRNH020000027.1:0-21051 GCA_943369485.1 Synechococcus sp. UW140
TGCCGCAGGGGATGGCCCTTGGGGATTCGATCCTCAGTGGAGACGTAGGAGAACAGAGGACCGGTCCGCTCCTGCTGGCCGCGCATCCGCTCAGTGCCGTTGGGCCATTCTCACGCGGCTTGGTTGGTTTTTCAGCAGCCTCCTAGGGCCTGTTCATCCCGGTCCTTTTCAACAGTTCTCACGGATCGACCACTGGCCCACCCGAGAGAGCGAGCGGCCCGATCCCCCCTGCGCGGTTGAGCGTCACGGGTGTGGTAGCGAACCGAGCCTCGATGCTCGGCTTGCAACGCAGGGCGGTGTTGGCCCTGGCCCCTTCAGCGGTTGCCGTAGGGGCAGCCCTGCTGTCGAAGCTCAAGGGTGAGGGCATCGGCCTGGGCCGCCAACTCCGCCCCCTTGGGCGTGTAGTACACCAGTGAGAACCGGTCGCGTTGGAGCACCCGATGGCTGCGCTGCAGCTCGCTCTCCGCCCGGTGTCGGCAATCAAGCCATGCCTGGTAGTCCAGGGGTGCGTAGGCCTTCTCAGCGGCGTTGGCCGCCTCCGCCTGTTGGTTCAGGGCCGGGCACAGCCGTTCCCGGATCCGCTTGACCAAAGAGATCTCAGCCTGGAGGGCCTGGCTCCGGAGCCGGTCGCGTTGCTCCAGACGTTGTTGGCAGTCATCCTCGGCCGCCCCCAGAGCTGGCTGGGCCAGCAGCCCCACGGCCAGGCCCAGGCCGATCCAGGAAGCGAGGGCCATGGTTTGAAGGCGTTGCGCTCCATGATCACCGCAGCAAGGCGATCGCCCGCAGGCTCAAGGCAGTCCCAGGGCCTGGGCGCGCTCCCGCCCCGGGGCCTTGATCAGTCGTCGTCGTCGCAACCCGCGGGTAGCAGATGAAGTTGTTGGCGGCCGAGTTTGAGCTCGAACTCATCCCCCGGTGCCAGATCGAGCAGGGCTGTGTAGGCCTTACCGGTCCACCAATCTCCGTTGGCTAACTTGCCGCCACCCCCACCCAGACTGAGGCCCTACTGCTGCCGCTGAAGCCTGCGGCAGCAGTAGGGCCTCAGCAGAGCCACTCTTCGGGAAGGCTTTCGCTTAGGTAGAACGCCGTGAAATTGAGCCGTTCCGTTCCGTTTGTCTAGGTGGAAACGTAACCAGCCGCCCGCACCAGCTCGGACTGACTGACATCAACAAGTTCCTTCAGTTTGGCCAGCAGATCTGCGCCAGTCAGGGCCATGGGACGATCGAAGTGATGGATCACAAGTTACCCATTTCTGAGCGCCGGGTCGGTTGACTTGGGTGCCGATCAGCCCCAGTCCAGCTCTTGCGGGGCCTCGGGCTGATCGGCTCGTCGCTAAGCCGCCCTCCCTTCAGCCGTCTCTGAGACAGTGGGCGACTGGGGTGCGACGCAGATCCAGGGACGACCTAGCTTGGGGACCAGCTCGGGGACCTGGGACGATGCTCAACTTTCTGTTCGGCGAAGCCAAGAAACCGTCAAAGAACAGGGACAGGGATCCTGACGACCCCAGGCGACACTACAAACGCACGATCCTGCATGTGAAACCACCCAAGGGAGAACTTCGCTCCGATCTGGGTGGTCTCTGCCATGTCATCCTCTGGGATGTGAGCCGCGGTGGGCTCTGTGTGGTGGTCGGGGTCAAGAACACCAGCCATGTCAACGCGAACGATCAGTTCACCCTGGCGCTCAAGGAGTCCCATGGGGGAGAGGAGGTTCTCCTCAAGGTGACCAAGATGTGGGAGAAGGAGGAGTACGGCAACACCTACTTCGGGCTCACGTATTCGGAGAGGGGGCTCTCGGAAAAAGCCCGGACGTTTATGGAGAAGTACCTCAGCAAAGCCTGACGCCAGGTCAGCTGGATGGGCCTTGCCTCAAGGGCCCGGAACCAGCAGCAGGAACGATTTGGCTGCCCGTTGGATCGGCGCACCGCCTCGATCGCGTTGGCCCCCATGGCTCACGCCCTTGACAGCGATCGACGACGAGGATCCACCGTCGAGATTCAGGGCCGAGATCACTCCCCGTCCCTTCAGGTAGCGGCCCAGTTCCGCCAGGGTCATTCCTGAGCGGTCCCGGCCGGGTTTCTGCTCAACCATCACCCACAGGAGCTGACCATCGGCCTTGAGGCCCACCGCCGTACGGGCGTTGGCGCCCAAGGCATCGATGGCATCACGGACCACAACGCCCTGCTCCCTGGCTGTGAACGCTTCCCGTTCGGTGGTCAGGGTGGGAAGCAGCTGCGGCCCTCCACCGAGTGCCTGCTCCAACCTGCAGGCGGGCGGGGCCGGTGCCTGATGGGGTGCAATCCCGTACTGGACCTTGCCCTTGCAGCGGTACACCCTGAATTCACTGCGATTCAAGATCGCGTTGAGATAGGGCCTCAGTGCCGCGTTCTGCATCAGGCGCTCGTTCTTGCCTGGGTTGGCCGCCACCCGGCCGTTGATCAACACCCAGGAGTTCGTCTGTTGGTTGGTGGGATCGAAGTATCCACCGTTGATCCCTGCGATCGCTCCCCTGGCCCGGGTGATTTGAGCCAGGGGTTGCAGCGACGGGGCCACCGACGGAATGACCTTGAGGGCCGGATCGTTCGCGATCGTCAGCAGATGGACGCGCTCACCGGCTCGTTCATCGACCTCGTAGCTCACATCGGTTGCTTGGTGCCGGTGCGCGGCAGGGTTGCTGAATCCCCCGCCCAGGGCAAGCGCGGCGGAGCCGGCCACGGCGGTGAGGGTCACCAGGCGTGGCCACAGCTGTTGCATCGTCAGGTGACCGTCTGAGCAAGGACGGGGATCAGGTGCTTGCCGCCATTCTCCTGGCCCCCTCAACACCTGCGTTGCTCCATGGGCAGCGGCGATGTGCTCCAGGGATCGGTCCTCCGTACTCCCCACGACCCGCAGGGTCCGGAGGCGCCCATCAGCATTGAGAAGTGGTCCATCCCATCCATGCGGGAGATTGTGTTTGAGGTGTCCCAGGAGCGCCCGGGCTTTGTGCGGGGCACGGCGGCCCAGGCGCGTTTGACGGTTGAGTCCGGATCGATCGAGGGGTTGCACCACGAGGCGCGCGAGGCCCTGATCAGCCAGCTGGGGCCGGCCCATGCCACCTACCGGATTCGGCTGCGCAGGCTTGGGGCCTCTGCCGGGCCAGCCCATAGCCCACGCGGCACCGCTTCCGCACTCCCGTAACGCCTGCGCCCCTCAGCTTGTGGCCTTTGCCTGGCTGGTGGCAGCTGTGAAGGCTTTCAGCGGCCTCGCCAAGGAACGTCTCCTGGCCGTTCGCTGGCACGCTGGCTGGCTGCTTGCGCCGCTCCCCGGCACCATCCGCTCGCCATCCATTCGCCATGGCCTCGCCTCCACAGACCCCTTCGTCGCCGTTGCAGGCCGCCATCTGGGACCAGCGCTACCGCGAGGGCCGCGACGGCTGGGAACTGGGCCAACCGGCGGCCGCTCTGGCGAAGTTCCTCAACGGTCATCCCCTGGCGCCGCTGCCGCCGGGGCGGCTGCTCGTGCCTGGGTGCGGCCGCGGCCACGAGGCCCGAATGCTGGCCGATCGCGGTTTCGAGCTGGTGGGCCTGGATTTCAGTGCTGAAGCCCTCCGCGAGGCCCAGCGGCTCCACGGCAGCGCTGGTGGCGCGCTCCGCTGGCTCCAGGCGGATCTGTTCGACGGGCCTGCCCTGGCCGCCGCGGGTCTGGGGGGCGGGAGCCTGGCGGGCGTGCTGGAGCACACCTGTTTCTGTGCGATCGATCCGGTCCTCCGGCCGGCCTACGTGCGGACCGTGGCGGAGCTGCTGGCGCCGGGTGGCTGGCTACTCGGGCTGTTCTGGTGTCACCGCCGCTCCGGCGGTCCGCCCTTTGGCGCCCATCCCGGGGCCGTTCACGCCCTGCTCAGCGGTGCCGGATTGGTGGACGAGCTGTGGGAGCCGGTGAAGACGCCTGCCAAGGGGCGCGAGGGCGAGTGGCTGGGGTTCTGGCGCAAGCCCCTGGCCCCTGCTGCACCGCCAACGGCCGCCAGCTGAACGCCCTATCGACCGAGGTCGCCGGCCCCCGCCAACTGGCGCTCGGCGTAACCGGCCGCCCAGACAGAGGGGGCCATGCCCCGTGGCACCAAGCGGATGAAGGTGGGGGTGTGCAGGATCTCCAGCACCGCCTCCCCCAGCAGCTCATTGGACCGGCTGTCGGGGAGCCTGTGGCTCAGCACCTGGTGGATGCGCAGCAGGTACCAGGCCGTGCCCTCGATGCCGGCGCTGAAGCGCTCCCAGCTGGCGGCCTCCCGGCGGGCATCCAGCACCTGGTCACGGGCGTTGTGGGCCTTGTCGGCGGCACTCACCCGCAGGGAATCGAGCGGCTTGTGCTCCAGCGAAGCGACATAGCGGCTCTTGCGGGTCAGCCAGGGCTCCTTGAGCTCACCCGTGAGTCCCTCGGTAGTGTCGGTGCAGTCGACGACGATGGCCGCCACCCGATCGCCGAAGCGCGTCGCGATCGAGGACTGGCTCTGGCCCGCATCTTCGATCGCGTCATGGAGCAAGCCGGCGATGGCCTGGTCTTCGTCACCACCGTCTTCCCAGACCAGGCCACTGACGGCGATCAGGTGGGAGATGTAAGGAACGGCTTTGCCTTTGCGCATCTGATCACGATGCAACTCCGCAGCCCAATGGAGTGCTTCTCCGTAGCGATCACTGATGGCCATGGAACAACCTTGGCATGGCGGAATCGTCGTCGGGGATGCGGACAGCCGCCCCATCAGGCCAGCTCCGGCGCCCAGCCGCGTTGGCGGTGCAGGTCATCGGTCCAGCCCATGCAGCGGTGGGTGAGGTGGTCGCCATGGGCCAGCAGGCCCTGGTGCAGCTGGCAGGTGAGCAAGGGGATCCCGCCGGGGACGGCGTGGTGGCGAAACCAGTGGCAGGTCATGCAGACCTTGCGGCTGCGGGCGGCCACGAGCACAGGGCCCCCGAGCCAGGGCCAGTCTTCGATCGGCTCGAGGCGGGAGGGCTCGAGGGTGGAGAGGGTGAGCGGGACCATCGATCACAACGCCAGTGGAACACCTGTACTAGCTGATTTGGGCGGCGCTGTCCATGGGGTCGCTTGGTGGGGCTTACACCGGTGTGGCATCGCGCACGCTCTCGAACAGGTCGATGTCCCAGGCCACCAGATCGCGGCGAATCGCATCGGCCCGCGCCCGGGGCAGCAACAGCGCCAGGTCCTCCGCGGTGATCACGCCCAGCAGTTCTCCCCCGTCTTCGCGCAAGAAGGCGAGGGCATGCCAGGTGAGGATCGCCGCCCCCACGGCGGTGGGGTAGGAGATGTAGGTGGCACCGGCATAGGGGGTGCCCAGCAGTTCGCGGTAGCGGAGGTAGCTGAGCCCCACGGTTTCGATCGCCGTCTGGCGGTCGTTGCGCACGTTCTCGGTGACGCGGATCTCGGCGGCGGCGGCGAAGTGGGTGCGGCGGATCACGCCGTTGCGTAGATACTCCTCGATGCGCCGGGGCTTGTTCATCCCCGGCAGGATCGCCCGCACCATCGTCTCGATCGTCAGTTCCCCCTGCTGGGGCAGGGTGCGCTTGGAGAGCAGGTTGAGCTGGAACAGGGCCTTCACCAGCTCCACTTCCGAGCCGCCCGTGTAGACCCCGATCGACTCGATCTCCGGGAAGGAGCGATGCAGCGAGAGCAGTTCCTCCTGGTAGAGGGGGTACTGGCGGGTCGGCTTGGCCTCGTAGGCGAAGGTGTAGTCGCGGGCGGCGCTGAACGGCTCCAGCACCTGCAGCCGGCCGTTGCGCAACAGCCGCGGTTGCTGGGCCAACTCCTCGAGGGCCACCACCGGCGACCAGGAGAACACCACCTCGTCGGAGTCGATGTCCTCCAGCAGGAACAGATCAACGCTCTCGATCTCCAGCTCCCGCCTACGGGCCGAGCGCAGGTCGTGCAGCCGCTGGCCGATCAGGAAGTTGGTCACCCCCGGTGAGATGCCCAGGTTGATCAGGGCCGCCGTGCCCCGCTGGCGCAGGGCCCCATCGAAGCCGTACTGGGCAAAGGTGAGCGTGCGCTCGGTGTCGGCGTCGTACATGTCCGAGGCCAGATCCACCGTGTGGGCCCCGAGGCGCAGCCCCAGCTCGATCAGCGGCCGGTTGAACTCCGGCAGGGCCGCATTCACCAGCAGCGTCGCCCCCGCCAGTTTCTCGGCCTGCTCCCCGGCGCCACTCCAGAGCGGCGCGAAATCGTCGACGCCAACGAAGTCGATGCGATCGAACAGCCGCTCGGCATGGAACAGGGCATCCCGGGCCAGATCCGGGTTAAGCACCACCACGACGAAGCGCAGGGGCACCCCGTCGCGCTCGGCCAGCTCCGCCAGGCAGATCAGCATCGCTGAACCCACGGCCCCAAGCCCGAAGAACACCACGGTGGTGGACGGGGCGAAGCTGCCGGAATCACTGGGCTCTCGGGTCATGGCCTGGTGTCGCTGGGGGCGGGAGCGCTGCCGTCAACGTAGGCAGGCCCGTGGTCATCACTCCTCGTCATCGTGGGCGTCGGGGTCGAAATCGTTCTCGATCAGCTGGTTCAGCTGATCCGGCAGCTCGCTGGCCATGGCCCGTTCGGCCCAGAGCCTGGAGTACGGGCCCCAGGGCCAGCAGAATGCAGGCCATTCGCTGCCGGTTCATGTCCCTGCGCCGGACCGCTTCCATCGGCCTGTTGGCGATGGTGCCGGTGTCCATCGCCGCCGAGGCCCTGCACTGGGGCGATGGCGTCGTGTTCGTGACCTCGGCGATCGCGATCATTCCGCTGGCGATCTGGCTCAGCACCGCCACCGAGGAGCTCTCGATCACCCTGGGCCCCTCGATCGGTGCCCTGCTCAACGCCGTGTTCGGCAACGCCACTGAGCTGATCATCGCCCTGGTGGCCCTCAAGGCCGGCCTGGTGGAGATCGTCAAAGCGAGCATCACCGGCACGGTGATGGCCAACCTGCTGCTGGCCCTGGGGCTCTCGATGCTGGTGGGGGGCATCGGTCGCAAGGAACAGACCTTCCAGCCGGTGGTGGCGCGGGTCAATGGCTCGGCCATGACCCTGGCGGTGCTCGCGATCCTGATCCCCAGCCTCTCGGTGCTCTCGGGTGGTCACTCGGCGGAGAGCACCCAGGGCTTCTCCACCTTCGTGGCCTGGGTGCTGCTGGCGGTCTACGGCCTCACCCTGCTGTTCTCCCTGCGCACCCACCGCAGCCTCTACGAGGTGGCCGAGGCTGATCTGGAAGCCCAGGAGGGCAGCGCCCACGGTCAGGAAGGTGAAGGCGCCCACAAGCCGCCGTTGCTGCCCTGGCTGGGGGTGCTGCTGGCGGCCACCGCAGTGCTGGCCTACGAATCTGAGCTGTTCGTCGGCGTGGTGGAAACTGTGACCGAGGGCCTGGGGCTCACCGCCCTGTTCACAGGTGTGGTGCTGCTGCCGTTGCTGGGGGGCACGGCCGAATACCTCACCGCCGTGACCATGGCCCGCAAGAACAAGATGGATCTCTCGGTGTCGGTGTCGCTGGGCTCCACCCTGCTGGTGGCCCTGCTGGTGGTGCCGGTGCTGGTTCTCGTCGGGCCCCTGCTGGGCCATCCCCTCGATCTGAGCTTTGATGTCTTCGAACTCGTGACGGTGATCACGGCGGTGGTGGTCAGCAACCTGGTGAGTGTCGACGGCCGATCCGACTGGCTGGAGGGAACGCTGCTGCTGGCGGCCTACCTGATCCTGGCGGCCGGTTTCTACTTCCAGGCGGCCTGAGCGCCATGGCCGCCACCCCCGACGATCGGCCGGTGCTTCCGTTCCGCAGCCGGGCGGCCCTCGCCCGGCTCCAGGAGCTGCCGGCCCTGCAGTTGCTGCTGGCGGTCTCCGTCACCCTGGCGGCCCTGGCCCTGGGCTGGACCTGGCTGGCCTTGCTGGGGGGCGTGCTGACCCTGGTCCTCTCCCTTCTGCAGCTGCTGCCGCCCCTGTGGGCGGTGTTGCGCTCGCGGCTCGAGGAGCCCGCCACGGTGCAGACCCTGGCCCTGCTCGGCCTGGTGCTGGGGGCGGTGGCGATCAGCGTGGCCCTGGGCTGGTGGGAACCCCTGGCCGCGATCTACCGCAGCGGCGACTGGACCGCGATCGGGGCCGTCGGGGAGGGGGTGATCGGGGCCTTCGGCCAGATCCTGGTGGCCTTCGTGGCCCTGGTGATCGCCTGGCGCCAGTTCGTGGTCGATCAGCGGCTGACCACCCAGCAGAACCGCATCACCCAGGCCCAGACCATCGACAGCTTCATGCAGGGCCTCTCCGAGCTGATCAGCGACGAGGACGGACTGCTGGAGGACTGGCCCCTGGAGCGCATGCTGGCCGAGGGCCGGATGGCGGCGGTGTTCGGAAGCATCGATGCCGAGGGCAAGGCCAAGGTCCTGCGCTTCCTCGCCCACGCCCGCCTGCTCACGCCCCTGCGCCGGGACAATCGCCTGGGCCGGGCGATTCTCGATGGACAGGGCAACTACGAGCTGGACCGCCTCGATGGGGTGCCCGTGATCCGCCTGCAACAGATGCTGCGGGGGGTGGATCTCTCGGGCGTGGACCTCCGGGGGGTGGATTTCAACGCCGCCGACCTGGGCGGGTCCAACCTGCGCGGTTCTGATCTGGCTGATGCCAATTTGGCGGGGGTGAACCTCAGTGGCGCCGATCTCGATGGCGCCCGACTGGAGCGCACGCGTTTCTTCTACGGCACGGCCGAGGCGGCCACCCCAGCGGATCCGCGCACCCCGGCGGATTTCGAGTCGGGAGCTGGCACGGGCGCGATCGTCGAGAACGCCAACCTCTCCGACCTGCGCCAGCTCGACGCCCAAGCCCGCTTCTACCTGGCCTCCTGGGGCGGCAGTCGCTCCCGCCAGAGCCTCGCCGGTAGCTGCAAGGCCATCCCCAGCAAGCTGGAGCGTTAGCGGCCGGGCCTGAAGGGCCAGCGTCGCCTCAGGCGTTGGCGTGCACGCCGGTGAGCTCTTCGCTCACGGCCCAGAGCCGGCGGCGGGCGCCGTCATTGAGGGCGGCCGGGGCGATGCGGCCCCTGGCGGGATAGCCGCGAATTCCGCCCAGTTGATCGGGGCCGTAGAGCTCGCCGCCCCGGGCGCTGGCGGCGACGGCGGCATGGAGCTGGGGCAGGGCCCCCATGGCGGCGCTCTGGAACAGGGGACCCATCAGTTCGTAGGCGATCGGCTCGATCCAGGAGCCGTTGGCGACCACCGAGGCGGGCTGCAGGTTGGTGCGGGCCATCCCCGGGTGGGCCGCCAGGGAGGCCACCGCACTGCCGGCGGTCTCCAGGCGCCGCTGCAGCTCGAGGGCAAACATCACGTTGGCCAGCTTGCTCTGGCAGTAGGCGCTCCAGCGGTCGTAGCGATGCTCCCCCTGGAGGTCGTCGAAGGCGATGCGGCCAAACAGGTGGGCGCCGGAGGTAACCGTCACCACCCGGGCCCCGGGACGCCCCTCCATCAGGGGCAGCAGCTGCAGGGTGAGGGCGAAGTGGCCCAGGTGGTTGATGCCGAACTGGCGCTCGAAGCCGTCATGGGTGAGGCTTCGGGGCAGGGCCATCACGCCGGCGTTGTTGATCAGCAGATCCAGGCGGCCCCAGCTCTCCGCCAGCCAGCGGGCCCCCGCCGCCACGCTGGCCAGATCGGCAAGATCCAGCTCCAGCACCTCCAGGCCGCCCCGGGCCCCCGGCAGCAGGGCGTCGCGGGTCTCCCCGGCGCGGCGGCGGGAGCGGCAGGCCAATACCACGGTGGCGCCGTGCTCCGAAAGGGCCCGGGCCGATTCGAGCCCCAGGCCGCTGTTGGCGCCTGTGATCAGGGCCAGACGGCCGCTGAGATCGCCGAGATCGTCGCTGGTCCAGCTCATGGTTGCCATCTTGTCGCCCGCAGCTCCATCACCGTGGGCGCCACCCAAAAGGCGCCGGGGGTCCGGTGGGCCGCTGCGATTTCCGCTGCGGCGGCCTCGGCCTCAGCCGCGCTCCAGTGGCCCCGGCGCACCAGTTCGGGGCCGTAGATGGCCACGAAGCGCTCAATCCAGGCCGCCACCGGATCCCCCGGCCGCCCCAGCAGCAGCAGCGGCCGAAGCTCCTCCAGCCGGAATCCCCGCGCCGCCAGCAGCGCCGGCAGGCGCCGGTTCACGTCCGGGTCACCGCCACTGTCGCGGAAGCTGGCCTGGCAGGCCGCCCCGAAGCGGCCAAGGGCCGGCCCGTGGGGATGCAGCCCGAAGCTGTCCCAGTGGATGTACTCGTGCAGCACCACCTGCCCGCCAGGCCGCAGCGCCCCTACCAGGGTCTCCACGAGGGGCTCAACGTTCGGCAGGAACATCGCCAGCCAGCGGCACCAGGCCAGGTCGAAGCCCGTCTCGGCGAGGGCGTCGCAGCTCAGGTCATGGCGGCGCAGCTCCAACTGTTTCAGGCCAGCGGCCGCGGCCGCCCGTTGGCCGTCGAGCACGTAGGCGGAGCTGAGCTCAAGGGCCAGCACCTTCCCCGTCGGCCCCACGGCCCGGGCCAGTTCGAGGGCAACGAAGCCTGGCCCAGCCCCCAGATCCAGCACCCGCAGGCCGGGTCCCAGCCCAGCTCGATCCCAGGCCTCCCGGGCGGCGGGCAGCCAGAGCTCGTGCTGCAGCCGCAGGCGCTCCCGCTCAAGCGGGTCGGTGCCCAGCACGTAGGTATCGCCCGGCCGGCCAGCCGGTGTGCCTCCCGCCGCCATGGGCCGCCGCTCAGTCTTCCGGGAAGAGCAGGGCCGCCAGCTCGTCGGCATCCACGTCGTAGACGCGGGCCAGGGTGGTCTCGATCGCTGAGGTCACCTCGCCAGGCAGGAAGCGCATGGCGTTGAGGGCGTCTTCGGCGATGTCGTCGTTCAGCAGCTTTTCGTCGCCGCCGAGCTTCTCATCGTTGATCACCGCGATCACCCAGCTCTGATAGGCCTCGACCAGATCGGCGAACTCCAGATCCGGGTCGTTCAGGTCCAGGGCCATGGTCTGTCACGTTCACGCTCTCCCAGTCTGGCCCCCGATGGGCACCGGAGGCCAGCCTCGGCCGGCCGGCGCTGGGGCGTGAGCAGGCGGGCATGGTCTGTGGAGGGTCTGGGGGTCATTCGTCCTCTCGCTAGGTTGACGCCACGAGCTCTCACCAAGGCAGGGAATCGGTGGCCAGCGAAACCCCTCCACTGTTCGGTAAAACCAGATTTCTCGAAGGGTTGATCGAGGAGTTTCTCGACAAGATCAGCGAAGGCGTGATCATCGTGGAGTTGGGGGTTCACGCCTATCTCTCCCCCGCCGAGAACAGGGCGGTCTGCGAGGAGAAACTGGAACAGGTGATCGAGGTCAAACGTCGCTGCAGTGAGTTGCGGCGCACGATCGTGACCATGCTCTACACCGAGATGCTGCTGCCCGATGCGCGGGGCGATGTGTTGCGGCTGCTGGGCAATCTGTTCGAGCTGCTGGATCAGATGGGCGATGACTTCCAGGAGCTGATGATCGAGCAGCCCACTGGCCTGCCTGAGTTCGCACCGGACTTCCAGGAACTCACCACCATGGCCATCCGCTGTGTCCAGGCCGTGGTGCTGGCCGCCCGCACCTTCTTCCGCAACCCGGTGGCCGTGCGCGATCACATCAACGAAGTGCGGTTGTTCGAGGACGAAACCGACACGATCGCCCTGCGGATCAAGCGCAGGATCGTCGCCTCAGGCCTCGGCTTCGAGCAGCGCAGCCAGCTGCGGGAACTGGTGGCCACGCTGGATGCGCTGGCCGACAAGGCCGAGAACCTCAGCGACGACCTCTCGATCTACGCCATCAAGCGGGCCCTCTAGGTGGAAGCGGCGCCCATGGGTCTGATCGTCACCTTGATCTTCCTGTCCAGCGGCCTGTTCCTCGGCTGGTCGATGGGCGCCAACGACGCCTCCAACGCCTTCGGCACCGCCGTGGCCACCCGCATGATCCGCTTCTCCACGGCGGCCTTCCTCTGCAGTGTGTTCGTGATCATCGGCGCCGTCACCAGCGGCACGGGCGCCGCCGAAGGTCTCAGCCAGCTGGGGGCGATCAACGCCCTGCCAGGGGCCTTCACCGCTGCCCTGGCGGCCGCCCTCACCGTGGCCTGGATGAGCAAGCTGGGGCTGCCGGCCTCCACCAGCCAGGCGGTGGTGGGCTCGATCATCGGCTGGAACCTGTTCAGCGGCTCCCCCACCGACCTGGGCACCCTGCGCCGCATCGTCTCCACCTGGGTGATCTCGCCAGTGCTGGGGGCACTGTTCGCGATGCTGCTCTACAAGCTGCTGGTGGAGTGGATCCGCCTCACCCGGCCCCATCTGCTCTCGCTTGATCGCAACACCCGCAGCGGCCTGATCCTGGCGGGCATCTTCGGCTCCTACGCCATCGGCGCCAACGGCATCGGCAACGTGATGGGTTTCTTCGTGGCGGCTTCCCCCTTCAGGGATCTGAGCCTGGGGCGCTTCAGCGTCTCCTCGGTGGAGCAGCTGTTCCTGATCGGCGGCATCGCCGTGGCGGTGGGCGTCTACACCTATTCACGGCGCGTGATGATGACGGTGGGCGACAGCCTGCTGACCCTCTCGCCACTGGGCGCCTTCGTGGTGGTGGTGTCCCATTCGCTGGTGCTGTTCATCTTTTCCTCCACGGCCCTCGAAAGCCTGCTGGCCAGCTGGGGCCTGCCGACGATTCCGCTGCTGCCGGTGTCTGGATCCCAGGCGGTGATCGGCTCGGTGCTGGGCATCGGCCTGCTGCAGGGCCTCAAGGGGGTGCGCCAGATCCGCTGGGGCGTGCTGGGGGGCATCGCCTCCGGCTGGATCACCACGCCCCTGATCGCCGCGGTGATGGGCTTTGTGCTGCTGTTCGTGGTGCAGAACGTGTTCGGCCAGCAGGTGTATGTGCCGCTGGCGGCAAGGCCTGACGGGGTCCCACAAGCCGCCTTGAGCGCGCCTTTCACCCTGCCCGCACGCTGGTCCGCCGGGCTTCTGCGCTCCCCCTCCCTCCATCCGGTTCTGTGAGCCCCACCCCCGTCCATGCGGCCTCCCTGCAGGCCACCTTGTTCGATTTCGCCATCGGCGAGCTGGTGCGCCAGCACCGGGAGAGCTTTGCGCCCCTGTGGACGCTGGAGAGCTGGGCCAAGTTGATGATCTGGCTGGCGCTCAACTGCGGTTGCTCCGGCGAGCGCGAGGCTCTCGAGCAGTTCGCGGCCGCCCTGGGCCCCATGCTCACCGGCCGCCTGCGCCGGCAGTTCTTCGAGCGGGAACTGGGGGATCTGGAGCTGAAGCTGCTGGCCGACCCGGCCGAGGCCCAGGTGCTGGTGCTGCCCCTTGGGGGCGCTGCCGCCCCTGAGATCGAGCGGGTGGCAGTGGCCCTGGAACGGGTGGGGTTGAGCGAGCGCCTGGCCGAGCGCGACCAGTGGCAGGTCCTGGAGGGGCTGGTGGCGGTGCCCTGGGGGGAGCGATGCGCCTGATCGCCTCCTACCGCAATGCCGGCTTCGAGGCCCTTGCCGATGGGGCGGTGGCCTTCTTCGATCGCCGCAGCGATCTACAGCGCCGTGGCGTGGCCTTCGGGGGCGAATCCCCTGGCGACGGCCAGGGTCCCGCCAAGGTCTCCACCGACATCAGCCTGGTGGCGATCGACCGCTCCGACCCCGAGGCCTTCGCCCTCGCGGACGTGATCATGCGCGGCGTGGGCGCTGGCCTGGAGCGCTACCTCCAGGAGCGGCCGCTGCTGCGGGAGTGTTGCCCTGAGCAGGCCCTGTTCGTCAATCCGATCTTCAACCTGCAGCGCTACGCCCCCGGGGAGGGCTTCCACCGCTGGCACTGCGACTGGAACACCAGCGAGGAGGGCACCGAGCCGATCCGGAGGGTGCTGGCCTGGATCCTCTATTGCAATGACGTGAGCGAGGGGGGCACCGAGTTCCACTGGCAGGAGCACCACGAGGAGGCGGTGCGGGGCAAGCTGGTGATCTTTCCGGCGGGGCTGTCCCACATTCACCGGGGGCGGGTGAGCCACCGGCAGACCAAGACCATTGCCACCGGCTGGATCAACGCCGGCACCCTGGCGGGCTACCTGGAGCGGCTGACGGCCACGCCATGAGCCTGCCCTGCAGTCGCCTGGTGGTGTTCGGCGACAGCCTCAGCGACGTGGGCAACGTCCACGACCTGCTCGGGCACAAGGCCGTTCCCTCGCCGCCCCATGCGCCCGGCCGGCTCAGCAACGGCCCCCTCTGGGTGGAGCGCTTGGCGGACCGGCTCGGCCTGCCCCGGCCGACCCCGTCCCGCCTTGGAGGCAGCGGTCATGCCTACGGCGGCGCCCGTTCCGCCACCGGGTTCGCCCCGTTCAGCCGGGTTCCGAACCTGCGCGAACAGGTGCGGCGCCATCTCGAGGAGGGAAGCGGCAGCCCGGTCGATCCCGACGCGCTTCATGTGCTGAGGGCCGGGGCCAACGACTACCGGGATGCCCGCTGGCCGCTCAGCGTCGAGTGCGCCGAAGCGATCAACGCCAACCTGGTGGAGGCGGTGGAGGACCTGGCCGATGCCGCGGTCACCCGCTTCCTGGTGCCCTCGGAGATTCCCTGGTCCTGCGGGCCGAGCCTGCCGGCCGAAGCCAGCGGGACGGAGCGGGTGCGGTTGAACGGGATGATCGCCGAGCAGAACGCCGTGCTGCGCCATCGGCTCAAGGAGCTGGCGGCCGAACGGGGGCTCAGGATCGTCCAGCCCGATGTCCATGGTCTGATCCTGGCCATCCTGGCGGCACCGGATGCCCATGGCTTCGCGGAGGTTATCCGTCCAGCGCTGCCGGCGGATCCGGAGGCGCAGGGGTATCTGTGGTGGGACGATCGGGCCCATCTCACCACCACGGCCCATGAGCTGATTGCCCACCTGGCCCACAGGTCGATCCTGGCGGGGGACCCGGAGTTCTGAACGGCCGGCTCAGCGCAGCTCCAGGGGAATGATCGGCCCGTTGCCCTTCCTCACCCCCAGACGAATCGGCCGCGGCGGACCCTCCGCCGGCAGGGTCACCTCCACCCACAGCTGCTCGCCAGGGAGGCGACGGGAGGGATCCGCCACCAGGGGCGGGATGAAGAAGGCCACGGAAGGCACCAACCGCCACCCCTGGTTCCAGGGGAAGGCCCGCAGGCTGCGGACGCGGGGCATGGCATCTCTGGCCAGATCAGCGCGCACCTGGCCGCCCTCGGCGCGCAGCAGCACCCGGGGATGGGCGCCGCAATCAGCGGCTCCCGGCGGGGGGGGCACCATCAGGGCCAGGTTCACGTAGCGCCCTCGGATCGGCAGGACGGGATCCACCGGCTCGGTGCGGACCCAACCCCGGGGCCGGGTGGCCCGATCCAGCAGCAGCTGGCCCCCCAGGCTCAGCAGCAGCCCCCCCTGCAGCAGAGCCACCAGCAGACCCCGCTGCCATGCACCACCCGGACTCATGGGGCCTGCCGGCGCTGGGCGCGGGCAACGAGCCGGCGGCGCAGAAGTTCGAGGCCCCAGCCACCACCAAGAAACAGCACCCCCAGCCCGATCAGGCTGGCGGAGCGGCCCAGGCTGTTCATCACCTGCGACACGTAGAACGCCAGCACGTCGAGGGCGAGCAGGGCGACCCCGACGTTGACCCGTTCGCTGCGGCCCTCCGCCACGCCCCAGGCCACCAGCAGCAGGCCGCCCACGGCCCACCAGGCGTAGACCAACAGGCCGATGCTGTCGTGCCGTTCCCAGGCCAGGCCCAGGCCCGGCAACAGCCAGCCGATCGCCACCGCCAGCGGCCAGACCCGCTGGCCCCGCAGCAGCATGCCCAGCAGCAGCGGTGCCCCCAGGGCCACCGCCCAACCGCCGAACGCCAGGGGCAGCGGCAGCGGTGCAGCGCGGGGACCAGAAAACACAGCGATCTGCCAGAAGAGGGCCGCCGGCAGCAGGGCCAGTCCGCCGATCCAGAGCAGCACCCGCCGTGACGGTGGGGCAGGACCCGCCCTCCGTGGAGCGGCCAGATAACTCAGGCTGCCGAGCAACAGCCCCGCCGCCGGCACCAGCACGGCCGTGGGATCGCCCGTGGCTTGCAGAAATTCGGATGTCCTCGTTCCCTCGACAACCAGCACCCACTCGCTGATCAGCCAGGCCGGTGCCAGCAGCGCCAGCAGAGCCAATTGGGGCCACTGGCGCAGCAGCCCCCAGCCGAGGCCGGCACCGATCGCCCAGAGCAGGAGGCCCAGGGGCCAGCGGGCCTCCAGGTGGAACAGCTGCCCCGCCAGAAAGATTCCCGCCCCGAGGGCCACGGTGCCCACGCCATGGAGCGCCACCGCCAGCGGCGGAAAGCGCTCCTCCACCGCGGCCGCTCCTCCGTGCAGCCCCAGCACCAGGGCCAGCAGCAGGCCGAAGCGCTGCCCCGGTGCCAGGGCCTCCCAGTGGGTGGAGACGAACAACAGCAAACCCGCGGCCACCAGCACGCCCCCCAGGGCGATCGCCACAAGTACAGGCGCCCGCAGGCGTTGCGGGCGCGGCTGGGCCTGCTCCCAGGTGCGGATCGACTCGGCGGCAGCGGGCTGGATCAGGCCCGCCTGGCGCCAGCGCTCCAGCTGTGACTCCCAGCTCTCGGCCATGACTTAAGGCTAGGCGTGGCGGCCTTTTGCGACCATGGGGTCATACCCCATCCCCAGCCCATGGCCGAGGCCGCCGCCCCTCCCCTGAACGCAGGCGCCCTGCCCAAGACCTACGACCCGGCCGGCACAGAAGCCCGCTGGCAGGCCGCCTGGGAGGAAGCCGGCGCCTTCCACCCTGACCCAAACGCCGCGGGGGAACCGTTTTCGATCGTGATCCCGCCGCCGAACGTGACCGGCAGCCTGCACATGGGCCACGGCTTCGAAACGGCCCTGATCGACACGATCGTGCGCTTCCAGCGCCTCCGCGGCAGGAACGTGCTGTGTCTGCCCGGCACCGACCACGCCTCGATCGCCGTGCAGACGATCCTGGAGAAGCAGATCACGGCCGAAGGCGGCGACAAGGACGACCTGGGCCGCGATGCCTTCTTGGAGCGGGCCTGGGCCTGGAAGGCTGAGAGTGGCGGCACGATCGTGGGTCAGTTGCGGCGGCTGGGCTACTCGGTGGACTGGGGCCGGGAGCGTTTCACCCTCGACGCCCAGCTCAACAGGGCGGTGGTGGAGGCCTTCGTGCGCCTGCACGAGCAGGGGCTGATTCACCGGGGCGAGTACCTGGTGAACTGGTGCCCGGCCTCGGGATCGGCGGTGAGCGATCTGGAGGTGGAAACCAAGGAGGTGGATGGACACCTCTGGCACTTCCGCTACCCCCTCAGCAACGGCGCTGCGGCCGATGGCACCGACCACCTGGTGGTGGCGACCACCCGCCCGGAAACCCTCCTGGGGGACACCGGCGTGGCCGTGAACCCATCGGATCAGCGCTATGCAGCCCTGGTGGGGCTGACGATCGATCTACCCCTGGTCGGCCGACCGATTCCGATCGTTGCCGATGAGCACGTGGATCCGGCCTTCGGCACCGGCTGCGTCAAGGTCACTCCCGCCCATGACCCCAACGACTTCGCCATCGGCCAACGCCATCGCCTGCCGCTGATCACGGTGATGGCCAAGGACGGCACCATGAACGCCGCCTCCGGCCGCTTTGCCGGCCTCGATCGCTTCGAGGCGCGAGCGGCGGTGGTGGCCGCCATGGAGGCCGAAGGCTTCCTGGTGAAGGTGGAGCCCCACCGCCACAGCGTGCCGTTTTCGGATCGGGGCAAGGTGCCCGTGGAGCCCCTGCTCTCCACCCAGTGGTTCGTCAAGGCCGAACCACTGGCGGCCCGCTGCCGCGAAGCCCTGGAGCGGGCCGAACCGCGCTTCGTGCCGGAGCGCTGGGAAAAGGTCTACCGCGATTGGCTCACCGACATCCGCGACTGGTGCATCAGTCGCCAGCTCTGGTGGGGGCACCGCATCCCGGCCTGGTTCGTGGTGAGTGAAACGAATGGCGTGATTTCTGATGCCACCCCCTATGTGGTCGCGCGCGATCAGGTGGAGGCCCGGGCGAAGGTGGAAGCGCAGTTCGGCTCCGATGCCGTCCTGGAGCAGGACCCGGACGTGCTCGACACCTGGTTCTCCAGTGGCCTCTGGCCCTTCTCCACCCTGGGCTGGCCCGATCCCGGGGCCGCCGATCTGGCCAAGTGGTATCCCACCAGCGTTCTGGTGACGGGCTTCGACATCATCTTTTTCTGGGTGGCCCGGATGACGATGCTGGCCGGGGCCATGGAGCCCGCCGGCACGGGACAGCCCTGGATGCCGTTTGCCGACGTGATGATCCACGGTCTGGTGCGGGACGAGCAGAACCGCAAGATGAGCAAGAGTGCCGGCAACGGTATCGATCCCCTGCCGCTGATCGAGCGCTACGGCGCCGATGCCCTGCGTTTCGCCCTGGTGCGCGAGGTCGCGGGCGCCGGCCAGGACATCCGCCTCGACTACGACCGCGCCACGGGAAGCTCGGCCACGGTGGAGGGAGCGCGGAACTTCGCGAACAAGCTGTTCAATGCCACGCGTTTCGCGTTGATGAATCTGGGGGGGGAGACGCCGGCGAGCCTGGGGGATCCCGATCCGGCGGGGTTGCAACTGGCGGACCGCTGGATCCTGTCCCGCCTCGCCCGGGTGAACCGCGAAACGGCACAGCGCTACGGCGGCTACGCCCTGGGCGAGGCCGCCAAGGGGCTCTACGAGTTCGCCTGGAACGAGGTCTGCGACTGGACGATCGAGTTGCTCAAGCGACGTCTCAACCCCGGAGAGAACCCAAGCCCCGAGGCCCTCGCCGATCAGCGCATCGCCCGCCAGGTGCTGGCCAAGGTCCTGAGCGAGCTGTTGGTGTTGCTCCATCCCCTGGTGCCCCACCTGTCCGAGGAGCTCTGGCACGGGCTCACCGGTGAGCCGGAGGAGACGTTCCTCGCTCTGCAGCACTGGCCTGAGGTAGACGAGTTTGTCCTCGATGGCGAGCTGGAGGAGACGTTTGCGGAGCTGATTGAGGCGATCCGGGTGGTGCGCAACCTGCGGGCTGTGGCCGGGCTCAAGCCCTCCCAGGCGGTGCCGGTGGTGTTCATTACCGGGCGACCTGAACTGGCGACCGTGCTCACCGGGGCCAGCGCCGACATCACGGCCCTCACTCGGGCTGAGAGCGTCAAGGTGCTCGGTCCCGCCGCCGCCGCTGCCCAGCCGGCCGCCCGTGCACTGGCGGGGGTGAGCGGCGAGTTGCAGGTGCTGTTGCCCATTGAGGGGGTGGTGGATCTGGCGGCCCTGCAGGGCCGCCTGGAGAAGGATCTAGCCAAGGCCACCAAGGAGATCCAAGGCCTCTCCGGCAGGCTGGCCAATCCCAACTTCGCCGGCAAGGCGCCGCCGGAGGTGGTGGCCGAGTGCAAGGCCAGCCTGGCGGAGGCCCAGGCCCAGGCCGAGCTGGCCAGAAAGCGCCTGGCGGATCTGGGCTGAGGCCTGCTGCAACACCGATGGCCACGCCCGATCCTCTCTACCCCACGCCGCTCTGGAGCTTCCACCACCCGGATCCCGGCAGCATGGGGTCCCTGGCTGATCGGGTGCTGGAGCTGCAGCGACTCGATCCCAACGGGCTTTCACTCACCAACCAGGGTGGCTGGCACAGCGCCACGGGCCTGTTGCAGGATCCCTCTTTTGAGGGGTTGTTTCGCTGGGTGGCCGGCTGCTGCCGGACGGCCTTTGAGGCGGCAGGCTGGGACCTGGAGCGGGCCAACCCCAGCTTCAACAACGCCTGGGCGATGGTGAACCGCCTTGGCGACAGCACCCGCGCCCACCTCCACCCCAACAGCCTGTTCAGCGGCGTCGTCTACCTGCAGGCACCGCCCGGGGGAGGGGCGATCGCGTTTCTAGATCCCCGAGCCGGCGCCCAAGTGCTCCTGCCTCCGCTTCGCGCGGGAGCCGAGGGAGCCTTTTCTGGCCGCGTGCGACGACAGCCAGAGCCAGGATTGCTGCTGCTGTTCCCCGCCTGGCTCTGGCACGAGGTGGAGCCCAGTGCGGCCGAGGTCCCTCGCATCAGTGTCAGCTTCAACGTGGGGATGCGCCCCGTTCCGGAGAACTCCTAGGGCTGAAGGAATCCCTTCGGCCCTAGGAGAAACACCGATCAGACCGTGGTGACCAAACCCGCACTCCAGGTGGGGAGGCTGGTGCCAGCCAGCTGCAACTCCTGGAAGGCGCCTCCGGTGTAGCCCACCGTGAGGGTGCTGGTGCCAAGACCTCCCAGCACGGTGATCCCATCGGCCAGCACCAGCGCATCCTGGGCGCTGAAGTCGAGCAAGATATCCCTGCCCTCCAGCTGATCGCGGGTGATCAGCAGCTTGTCGGCGCCTGCACCGAGGGTGATGCGGTCGTTGCCGATGCCGCTGCGCACCACATCGTTCCCCGCCCCGCCATCGATGATGTCGTCCCCGGCGCCGGCACGGATGAAGTCAACGCCACCGGATCCGATGATGATGTCGTCCCCGCCCCGGGTGTGGATGTAGTTGTTCACCACCGCCGGAAGGATCCCACGCGCGGAGGCGGAGATGCTTTCCTTCTCGCCATTTTCGTTCGGCACCAGTTCGGTCAAGACCACCTCCTGTTTGGAGCCGTCAATGAGGAACTCCAGCTTGATGACATCCTTGGATGAGGATGGCTCTGGCAGGTCGCCGCTGAAGCCTCCTTTGGTGAGATTGAGTTTGAAGTCACCAGTCTTCGGCAGAAGGTTCGGGTCATAGAGCTTGCCGTTGAGGTTGGTGGAGTCCACATCGAGCAAGAACGTGCTGCTGCGGTCAGCTGAGTTGTTGAAATTGAAGGCACCTTTCACCGGAGTGATGCCTGGGGGCGGATTAAGTATTTGAGGAGGAAGGATTGGGGGCTGCGGCAGCGACGGGATCTCAGGTTGGTAGCTGAAGCGGACGATCTGCCCACCAGCGGCGAGGTTGAAGTCGGCGATGGCACCACCCTTGACGCCATGGGTCTGGACGTTGGCGAAGAAATCAGTACCTGGTGCGTTGCCGTAGAGGTTGGAGACATCGATGATGCCTGAGGACTCCCAGCCGTAGGCCT
>CALRNH020000028.1:0-11121 GCA_943369485.1 Synechococcus sp. UW140
AACAACACCGAATCGAGTACAACGTCTACAGACCGCATTCAGCTCTCCAGGGGCGTACGCCCCTGGAAGTCCTCCAGCAATGGAAAGCGGCCTGATCACCCCATCAGCTCTTATAAGAACTGGAGCAGCAAAGGGGGTCACGTCAGCCATCTTTTCAACAAGACCACGAGCAAACCGCAGAATCCATGCCGATGAGGGGTCGTCGAGCTGGTCGGAAGGAGTAAAATCGTGAAAGGTTTTCCGAGGGTCGGGTCCCATAAAAAGGTCCCCTAACACCCCCGAAAAACCCTGTCATAGCCTCAAGCCTGAATCCTGTCGCCCCGATCCAGTTACTGCAAGGGTTCTCGGAGGTTCCGGGAGCCCTCTTTTTTCGTTCAAATGGGGCTATGGACTGAAAATGTACGAATGACAGGTTCCGCTGTTCGTTCATGTGGCTCGTTTGGGCCGTTGTACGAGAGATGCTCGAACGGCGCAGGAGTGCGGTAGATGCCAGGCAAGAGTGCTTGGTGCAGGTACCCGCAGGGTTGGTGAACAGAAAACACCCGTATCTCCGCCGAGGCGGGAGGGAGGGGGGAGTTGGACCAGGCAGCTGAACTCAGTCCTTTTCAACAAGGTGATGCGCGAGCCGTTGCTTCGCTCATCACCTCATTGCATCGCCCAGGTTGATAGAACACTGACGAATTGGCGCAGGATAACTTGCATTGCCAATTGACCCCAGGCTTGAACAGGCCTGACTTGCGCCATAGGCACAAGGTTGTCTCACTGACCTTGTGGGCCAACACGAGGTCAAGGGCAACGAGCCATTCGCTTGTCGGCACTGCCTCTGTTGCATCGTGGACCTCCCGCAGGCCTATCCCCCCGCTGCGCTTCATGGCCGTGGTTGAGCAAAAGGGAGGTCCAGCGACTGCGATAGCAAGCGCGAACTCGAGTGGTTCATGCGTGATCTGTTGCCCGTTTTCATTTTGTTGTTTGACGATTAGGGGGACAGTATCTTTGGATAATCCATGCATCTTAAAGTATGCGGATTGGAGTCAATCCGAGAGTCCCTTCTGTGCCTTTCTGGCATTGCATCGACGGCAAGAAAGCACAATATAATCCCTGGCAATGATACGGGCGTCGTTGATGATGTGCTCCCAGCTGGCTGATGAGCTCGTGGAGGCTGCTCATTCAACAGGTAGAGCTATACAATATACGCACGCCGTGCCTTTTGCCCTTGCCTCTTCTTCTGGCCAGTCTTGGATTTTCCAATTGTTCGAGATGCGATGACTTCATCTTGCTGCTTACAACGCTCAAGATGGGCGGCGGGTAGTGGATCTGTGCGCTCTTCTGGCATGATTCGCCCTGCCCGCTGGATCTTGATGTTGAACCGCCTGCAATATTTTCACAGAGAGATTGCGATTAATTCATATGACTTCGATTTGCGAATCACGCTCGGCGGCATGTTCGGCCGCTCCGTGCCAGGCGTCCTGGGCGATGCATTCTGTGATCGATCAAGACTGGATTGATCTCTTGGGGCCTATGAATGCGCCAATCGTATGATTTGTGATTAGGGCTGTATGTGGCACTCTTTGAGTGGTTTGAGGTTGAAAACATATAAGTCATTCATGCGATTGATGCAGAAAAACATATGGGTATGCCAGAGGCTGGCAATCCATAGTATTCATCTCAAGAGAGGTGCCGATCAGGTTGAGGAGCGATTCCACCCAGCTGTGAAGCATGCTGCTACGGGAAACGAACCACGCCAGAATCTCAGGAGTTGGCGTGGGCATGGCGACGCCACAGCCTCCACACCTTCTCCAGTTCTAGGTAGAGGAAGAAGAGCAGGCTGAACCCCACACAAATGCCAAGATCCCTCAAGGAAAGTGGTGTTGTCTCAAAGAAGTTCGAGAGGGCGGGCACGTAGAGCAGGGCCATCTGCAGGGCAGAGGTGAGCACAACGGCTCCGATCAACCAGGGATTGGAGAACGGGTTCACCCTCACCAGGGGGAGATCGCTTCGTGCGGCCAAGGCATGGCCCATCTGGGCTAGACAGAGCGTGGTGAACACCATGGTCTTCCACGGAGCCCCGGCCCGGAAGGCATAGACCATCAACACGATCGTGATCACCGCGAACACCACACCGATGCGGAGGATGTAACTGCCGATTCCACGCGCAAAGATCGATTCGCCCGGTTCGGCCGGGGGCCGTTGCATCAGACCCTCCTCCCCAGGCTCCAGAGCCAGCGCCAGGGCGGGAACACCGTCGGTCACCAGGTTCATCCAGAGGATTTGTAGAGGCGAGAGAGGAGAGCCCACCATGCCGAGCAGCGGCGCCGAGGCGATCGTGATCAGCTCACCGACGTTGCTGCCGAGGATGTATTTCACGAAGCGGCGAATGTTGGCGTACACCAGCCGCCCTTCCTCCACTGCGTTGACGATCGTGGCGAAGTTGTCATCGAGCAGCACCATGTCGGAGGCTTCCTTGCTCACCTCCGTGCCGGTGATGCCCATCGCCACGCCGATGTGGGCCTGCTTGAGGGCCGGGGCGTCGTTGACACCGTCGCCGGTCATGGCAACCACCTGGCCATTGGCCTGCAGGGCCTTGACGATCCTCAGCTTCTGCTCGGGCGGCACACGCGCATAGACGCTGCAGCGGTTGACGACTTCCTGGAGCCTGGCGTCGTCGCACTGCTCCAGCTCCCGGCCCAGCACCACCTCCGCGTCTGCGTTCACGAGGCCGATGCCTTGGCCGATGGCGCGGGCGGTGAGAGGATGGTCTCCGGTGATCATCACCGGCCGGATTCCGGCTTCACGGCAGCGGGCCACGGCCAGGGCCACCTCCGGGCGGGCCGGATCGAGCTGGGCCATCAGCCCAAGCAGCACCTCATGGTCAAGAGACTGTTCGGGGCCCTCATGGTGGGGCGCGCAGGCGAAGGCGAGCACCCGCAGGCCGGAGGCGGCGAGGCTCCTCGCCTGCTCGACCCACCACTGCCGCTGGGACTCCGTGAGCGCCTGAACACCGGCGCCCCCGATCCAGCGGTCACAGCTGCCGAGGATCACCTCCGGGGCCCCCTTGGTGATCAACAGGCTGTGGGAGCCGCTTGCCACCGTCCCGAGTGGTTTCTGGAGGGTGCCTTCGCTGTCTTGCACCCACACCGCCATCAGCTGGCGCTCCGAACTGAAGGGAATTTCGGCCTGGCGTTCGTACTGGCTGCGCAGGGCGAAGCCATCCAGCTTGGCCTTGCCGGCGGCCACCACCAGGGCGCCTTCGGTGGGATCTCCCAGCACATCCCAGCTGCCGTCCTCCGCCTTCTTGAGTTCGGCGTCACTGCAGAGCAAACCGGCTGAGAGCAGCAGATCCCTGGCTCCAGCGGTGATGCCCGCCACGGCTCCCTGAGGAGGTGCGAGCTCGGCTGTGGTGAAGGAGCCGTGGGGGTCGTAGCCCTGGCCGCTGACGGCAATGGATTGGCTGCCGCAGCGCAGTTCCTCCACCACCTGGCGGTTCAAGGTGAGGGTGCCGGTCTTGTCGGTGCAGATCACCGTGACCGAGCCGAGGGCCTCCACCGCTGGCAGCCGGCGGATCAGGGCGGCCCGCTGCACCATCCGCTGGGTGCCGATCGCCAGGGTCACGGTGATCACGGCGGGCAGGCCCTCCGGCACGATCGCCACGGCCATGCTGAGCGCCACCTCCAGCAGGCCCAGCAACGGCTGCCCCAGCAGCCAGCCGCCCAGCACCACCAGGGCCACCAGCACCAGCGCCGAGACCACCAGCACGTTGGCCAGGCCATCGAGCCGTTCCTGCAACGGGGTGGTTTCACCCCCGGCTGTGTTGATCAGCTCGGCGATCTGGCCCAGCTCCGTGCCCATGCCGGTGGCGGTCACCACTGCCGTGCCCCGACCCCGCACCACCTCGGTGCCCTGGAAGACACAGTTCTGGCGCTCCAGCACCGGCGTGGAGGCCTCCAGCAGCAGATCCGACTTCTTGAACACGGCCTCGGCTTCGCCGGTGAGGGCCGCCTCGCGCAGGCCCAGTTCGGCCACCTCCAGCAGGCGGGCATCGGCGGGCACCCGATCGCCCGCCTCCAGGCGGATCAGATCGCCTGGAACAAGCTGCTCGCTCGAGATCCGATCCCAATGGCCGTCACGCCGCACCGTGACCAGGGGCTGGGCCATCTCGCGCAGGGCCAGCAGGGCACTCTGGGCGCGGCTTTCCTGGATGTAACCCAGCAGGGCGTTGAGGCCCACAATCAGCACGATCGCGATCGCGTCCTTCGGGAACTTCTGGGCCTGGAAGGCGATGGCGGCCGACACAGCCGCCACGGCCAGCAGCATGATCAGCATCACGTTGCTGAGCTGGTCCCAGAGGATGCGCAGGTTGCTGCGGCCCGCCGCCAGCTCCAGCCGGTTGAGTCCGATGCGGGCCAAGCGCTCGGCGGTCTGGGCGGTGCTCAGCCCCTCGCTGCTGGCTTTCAGCTCAGTGAGACAGTCCTGGGGTGTGAGGTTGTGCCAGGCAGGCGCTGCTGAACGGCTCAAGGGAGGTGATCGGATTTGACGACCACGTTAAGAAATGGCTTGGAATTCCGGCTGATTCCTGGAAAAGTCCGTACGGCCGAGCATGTGAGAACTCCAATCTCACTAGACCCAGCAGACTGGATCTAGTGAGATTGGACGATCAAAACAGCATCAACAAGGGCAAGTTCAAGGCGCTAGGCCTGAAAATCATGTCTGATCCGAACTTGCGCAAGCGCAAATCAGATTCCTTGTCTCCTCGCTTTGTGACAATCAACGCTCATGGTGATGAATCATTCAAGCGCACAAGATCAGGCGCGGGCGGGACTTGATTTGGATTGCAGACAGCCTGGACTACCGTTTTCTGTATCTTGGTGTTAGACGCCCCTGAGCGAGCCAAACTTCTTCTTTGGCTCTATAGAGGAGCCTCAACGATGGACAACGAGCTCAGAACCTCGCGGGCGGCCCTTTCGCTAGATTGCAAGGCCCCTTCCATGTAGCTTCTCCACTGACTGGCCGTTTCCGTGCCAGCGAAGTGGACCCGCCCAATTGGATCAGCGAGGCAAGGCTGATTGCCGCTTGAGTGGCCAGGGCCAAGGCGGGACGCATATCCACCCTCGGACCAGGGATCTCCGTTCCAGTTGATCGAATGGAAGGCGATGGGTGGAGTCGGAGCTTCACCCAGGGAGTCGCGAATCTGTTCCAGGATGAGCGACTCGCGCGGGCCTTGTTCAAGGGCTGCGAGTTGATCGGCGCGGGAGGCCGTGGCGAAGGCGATAAGAATGCCAGGGGATCCTTCCTGGTCCGATGCGTCTGCCAGGTGTTCAATCGGACCGTTTGGCGCGATCACCTGGCCATTCAGACCATTGAGGCGCCACCAGGCTTGCTCGTAGACGATCACCGTCTTGACCACTCTCCCCTTCACGATGGCCCTTTTGCACCAATGGGCCCGACCAGAGAGATCCATGTCAAGTGAGATCTTCGAAAGCAGCTGAGGCGGAAGGGCGAGAATCACCCGCTGAGCCCGCAGTTCGCCCTCTGGTGTGGAGATCCTTACCTCGTTGGCGTCATGGCGAATGGCCGTCACGGGCCTCCCCAGCTGCAGATCGGCACCGAGCTCTACGGCGAGGCGCTGGGGAATGGTTTGGGCGCCCTCGCGCAGGAAGGTCTGTTCCGCGCTGGCCAGGGCCGCAAGCCCACCAATGCTGGCAATTTGCTGGATCACTTCGTAGCAGGACACTTCCTCTATCGAGGCGCAGATACCCTCCTCGACAATCAGCCGTACGGCTTCACGTCCTGCTTCTGTCAACCCTTTCTCTTTGAGCCAGCCTGCGAACTTCTGGGAGTCAAGAGCCCTTCGCCGGGGATCGGTTGTAGAGGTGCGCGCGGCAAACTGCTTCGCCAGTCGCTCCAGCCGGAGCAGGGTGAGCAGCTGATCCAACTTCGCCAGCCAGCCCGCAGGGAAGGACCCACGGCGGGATTCGGCTCCGCCGCGGGCCATCCACACAGAGGTACCCCTGGTGTGAGATTCCGTGGTGGCGAGACCGAACTCCTTGACCAGTGCCTGGATGCGGTGCTGGCCAGGGGCAATCCACTGGGCGCCGAAATCAATCCAGCAGCCGTCACCGATTGGCTGGCTCCAGACCCGCCCGCCAACACGGTCCCGTGCTTCCAGCACCGTGACACGCAGACCGGCTCTGCGAAGCAAGCGCGCAGCCATGAGGCCGGACAGGCCGGCCCCCACGACGACGACATCCCAGGGCTTGATCCCGCCTGGATCCAAGAGAAGGTCTGATGGGCTGGTGGGAGTGAAGGCTGACGGCATGAGACGTTCCCCAAGGAGGGATACAGACTGTCTGTATCTAGGGGATTGAGCCGAATATGTCAAGATCCATGCAGCTTGTATGGATGAGGGCTTGCCATGGCCTCTGGGCTGACCAAGGTCGAGCAAACGCAGCGGACCCGCCGCGCCATCCTCGACCGGGCTCGCCTTCTATTCGCCCAGAATGGATACGCGGACACCGGCACGGAGGACCTCATCCGTGGGCTCGGAATCACCCGTGGAGCGCTCTACCACCAGTTCAAGGACAAGCAGGGGGTGCTTGAAGCGGTGATCGGCGAGGTCTATGAGGAGATCACCGGGGCGATCAGGGCGAGAGTTGAGCCACTGGAAACAAGCTGGGATCGGATCTTGATGGGTTGCCATGCCTGCCTCGACATCGCCATGCAGGAGGATCTACGCCGCTTAGTCTTCATCGAAGCTCCCGCTTTCCTTTCAGTTGACACTCTGGCGGAATTGGACAAGCCAGGCTTCACCTTGCTTCAGGAGGCGATCCAGAATGCTGTCGATGAAGGTCTTCTCAAGACAGTTGATGTTGAAGGTTTCACCTTCCTGTTGAACGGATCGTTGAACGCACTGGCTTCTTGGGTGGCGCAATCAAGCGATGGTGATCGCATGCGAAAAGCTCATGATCTGCTGGAGACTCAGATTCAGCTCTACAGGACTTAACTCTTCACGCATGCCAGCTGGCAGGGTTATTGGTGCGTCTAACGCTTGCCATCACCTAGCCGCAATGTGTCTTGGCGAGAACCCGTTGCAGGCCAACATGGGCTCATGGCGGCGGCTCAGGTGGATTGCGATGTTAGATGTCCTGTCAGAGGAAAGGTCATCACCCAGTTTCTCTACCCCAGCTTCCGCCGCAACAGCTTTGCCATAGCGCTTTTAGCCCTTGCCACGAACTCGTCTTCCGTCTCATCATTCAGAGGGACACCAATATCATCACTTAGCTCAGATATGAATTCTTCGCTTTGAGAAAGGGATGCCACCTTCTCTGCAAACTCCTCTCTTGATGCTTCAGGAAATGGGAGGCCTGTAGAAAGCATTGCCCCAACTAGACTCCCTGAAATTGCTGTAGAGCCAATTGAGAAGGACTGGAGTTTAGGTGGCAGTGCTTTATCTGGATTATCGTCGGAATCAAAGAACTCTTTGAAGCTTTCGTCGTTGCTCATGGATTTTGAGATTTACGATAGTAAGCACGAAAGATGTGGTCGAAGCACTCGGTCGCGAGTTCGATTATCTTATCCTTTATTGGTTGAGGAATTTCTCTCCATAACCCTAGGATCCATGTTATGAGCCTCCAAATTTGGTCGAGCATCTTTGTTGCGGCACTTTTCTTAGTATGCACTCTGCCGAGCTGGGGTGCAAGGCCAGCGCATCTAACGCTTGCCATCACCTAGCCGCAATGAGCTCGGGCAGGAACCAGAAACATCCCGGACGCGGCCCAGGTGAATGGCATTGTTAGTTTGCGTCATGGCAGGCATCCAAAAGATCGCTGACCTCTGCCTTCAGAACGATCAGGTCTGAGTAGACAAGCCCGAAAACGGCATCGTCATCAACTGCTCCATAATCATGAGCAAGAAGATTTCGAAAATCAACGATCGCACGAGAATTGGATATGGAACTAAACAGCCTTTCATCGAGGGCGTTGACCCTTCTAAGTGCCTCACCAATAATGATGAACTCTCGCTCGACAGCAGATCTCACAGCACGCTTGCTTTGGTATTCATGCAACGAGATGCCGCTCATTACGTCTTCAATAGAGTTGCAGGCATCAAGTACATCCTGCAAATATGCAGACAGATCACGCGCCATAGATCAGTTGCTTTGTTCGATCAATTTCGCCAGCAATTACTTTGTTCTTCACAGCTCCATGCATTACCAAGTCAACGTCGGCTTGGAAGATATTCCTAAACGCCTCGCGGGCGTCAAGAAATACATGGAAGCGCTTGGTGATTTCCAATGGGCCAAACTCAACCAGAAGGTCAATATCGCTTTCTCCAGGTCTGAAGTCCTCTCTCAAGGCTGAGCCAAAGACAAACAAACGCTCAATCCCGTATCGCTGGCAAGCTGCGGCGATTTCCTGTAGTTTCTCGTCAATGAGGGCTGGCATGACTCACCTCCTAGCCCCATTGTACCCAGAATCCCAGGGAGACCACTGAGAGACCCTGCTTCGAGGGCTTTGAAACGTCAAACTAACGCTCGCCATCACCAGGCCGCAAGGAGTCTGAGATATAGATACGAATTATCCGGCGGCGGCTCTGGTGCATGGCGGTGTTAGCTGCTCAGCGTCTTCACCCGCGGAGACGGCGCTCCACGAAGAAGGCCCTCCACACTGAGGTCCTCATCTATATCTGGCCAGTGGATTCCATAGCCAGCGCCAGCAATTTCCCAATTGTCACGCTCCCGAGGGGTGGCGTGCAGGAGGCACGGGTACCAGGCCAGAGGCACAGAGATGGAGCGGCCGTCTGCGAGGTCGACGATCAGCTTGTCCTCTGTGCAGGCAACATCTTTGACACGCTCGCCTGAGTTAGCCATGAAACTCCTCCCATGCTTTCAACAGGATAGCTCTGTTCATGCTGACCAGCCGTTCAATCTCTCGAAGTTCCCTGGCCTTGAAGCCAAGACTTGAAGAAAGTGCGACTGGTGTAAGCCACACTTTGCAGGAGTCCTGATCTCGGTCAACGTGAATGTGGGGAGGTTCATTAGGTTCGTGACTGTAGAAGTAGAACCTGTACGGACCGGTTCTGAGGATTGTCGGCATCCGAGAGCGTCACCATCAGCTCAAAGATAGCCATCTCGGCCTTCCTGTACAGCTAACGCTCCAGATCAGAAGCGGGTAGAGATCTCAGTAGAGAAACCAGCCGCAGCTCCCGTCTTCTGCATCTGGTTGTTGGAAGCCGGTCGGAAATCATTCATTTGAAGCAGCAAAAGAGTTTCTATCAAAACACTAGACTCTAGGTATCGTACATCTCCCCGAAGAGGCTTGAGATTAAATCGCCCTTATCTTCCATCGAAATGAGAAACCAGTGATCACCTTTCGTAATCTTGTCTAAGACATCTCTTGCTCTGGGGCCGAAGTACAAACCACACAGATTTGCGACTGCGGCAAATTCGGCGGTTGCCTCAATGGTCTCCTTGTATATAGATAAAATCTCCTCCTGGGTCATGCACCGATCCTGCCATTGCTTCACAGTAAAATCACCTTGGAGCATTATTTCATCAAACATATTAGCAAGGTCTCGATATGTTTCCGGCCTAGAAAACCATCGTGCGTGCTCGAGCCTTTCATGCTGAATCTTAAAATAGTTCGCTCGATGAACCATGTGAACAGCTCGCTCAGCAAGTCGAATGCGTTCTTGAATAATCTCTAGCGTTACAGATTTCTTAAGCTGCTCTTTAGCAGACTTATCGCTGAGATGCTTCCCAAGAAGAACACCTCCAACGCCAGTTATTAGTGCAGCCAATACAGGTCCAACTATAGGGCTAAGCGTAGGGACCAGGGTCAGAATAAGTGTGGCATTTGAGGACATAGATGTCGCTAGCATGGTTTTGCCTGTGACGTGGACCCCAAAAACTGAACCAGCCCTTATGAGAGCTTCCCTACCGGCCAGACTTGGCCAGGAGAAGCCCCATGAAACGCAAGCGCCACAACCCCGAGCAGATCATCCGCAAGCTGCGCACTGCCGAGCAGCTACTCAATCAGGGCCAGAGCGTCGCTGACGTCTGCAGAGCCCTGGAGGTCTCTGCACCCACCTACCACCGCTGGCAGCAGCTCTACGGCGGCATGAAGGCCACGGAGGCCAAACGCCTCAAGGAGTTGGAGCAGGAGAACACCCGCCTTAAGCGATTGCTTGCTGATGCCGAGCTGGATAAAGCCATGCTCAAAGAGCTTGCCGAGGGAAACTTCTGAGCCCGGAACGTCGCCGCAGAGCCGTAGTAGTTCTGCAGGATCGATTCCGGGTTTCCCAGCGACGCGCCTGCCGATTGGCGTGCCAACACCGCAATACCCAGCGGCGTCCCGTGCCATTGGCAGACATCGAGGAGCAGAAGCTGCGACGACGGATCCGTGAGCTTGCCCTACGCCATGTGCGCTGGGGCCGGCGACTGGTCTACCGACGGCTACGACTGGATGGCTGGGGTGTCAATCACAAGCGGGTGCAACGGATCTGGCGTGAGGAAGGGCTCCAGCGGCCCTTGCCGCGCAGGCGGAAACGCTCAAGGCCCACAGACGGATCCAGGGTGCTTCTGAGGGCCGAATACCCGCACCATGTGTGGGCCATCGACTTCCAGTTCGACCAGACGATGGATGGCCGGACGCTCAAGTTCCTCAATGTGGTGGATGAATACAGCCGCGTCTGCCTGGCTATTCGGGTGGGCCGACGCTGTCAAGCTGTTCATGTGATCGACACAATCGAGGAGCTTCTTAAGCTGTATCCAGCACCAACTCATCTGCGTATGGACAATGGACCTGAGTTCATTGCCCATGCCTTGCAAGAATGGTGCACAGGCAGTGGTGCGGGAACGGCCTACATCCCGCCAGGTTCACCCTGGGAGAACCCATTTGTGGAGTCATTCAACGGCAGACTCAGGGATGAGTTCTTGAATATTGAGCTCTTCTCATCCTTACCAGAGGCAAAGGTGTTGGCAGAACAACACCGAATCGAGTACAACGTCTACAGACCGCATTCAGCTCTCCAGGGGCGTACGCCCCTGGAAGTCCTCCAGCAATGGAAAGCGGCCTGATCACCCCATCAGCTCTTATAAGAACTGGAGCAGCAAAGGGGGTCACGTCA
>CALRNH020000029.1:0-7782 GCA_943369485.1 Synechococcus sp. UW140
GTGAACGATCCGGCCAGCCTGGCGGCACTCGGCCTGCAGAAGAACGGTGATCTGAGCCTCTCGGGCGGCCTGCTCACGGTGGACCAGAGCCTGCTGCTGGATGCCCAGGGGGGCAACGTGCTGCTCCAGGCCGCCGGGATCCAGGCGCCCGACATCGCCATCAGCGGCCACTCCGTGCTGCAGAACACGGCCCTCAACGCCAGCGGCGCCGGTGGCGGCTCGGTCACGATCAACGCCAGCGGCTCGGTGCTGAACAGTGCGCCGATCCAGGCCACGGGCACCAGCGGAACCGGCGGCTCCATTGCCGTGCAGGCGGGCCAGGCCGTGGTGCAAACCGCCGGAACCACCCTTGATGCCAGCGGCGCCAGTGGTGGCGGCAGCGTGAATGTGCAGGCTGGCAAGAGCCTGTTCAGCTCCGCCACCCTCACGGCCACCGGCACGGGAACGGGCGCCATGGGCGGCACGGTGGAGGTGAGTGCTCCCACCCTCACCCTGGCGGCCGCCCAGTTGGATGCCTCCGGCGCAGGTGGTGGCGGCGCCGTCCGGGTGGGCGGCGGCTACCAGGGCAGCCCCTTGAGTCTGGGGGGGGCCAACGCGAGCACCACCGATGTGAGCGCCAGCAGCAACCTCAAGGCCGACGCCACCGCCAGCGGCCATGGCGGCCAGGTGGTGGTGTGGTCGGAGCAGAACACCACCTTCAGTGGAACGGCGAGCGCCAAAGGCGGGCCCACCGGCGGCGATGGCGGCTCGATCGAGGTGTCGGGCAAGAACCAATTGGTGTTCGGTGGCCAGGGCGATGCCTCGGCGCCGAAGGGCCAGGCCGGCAGCCTGCTGCTGGATCCGAAGAACATCGTGATCGACGCCAATGCGTCGCTCAACGTCAACTACTACGTGACCCAGCTGGTGAATCCAAGCCCGGGCGCTGGCAATCATTTCGCCCAGCAGGTGGTGGTGCTCAATGGCGGCAGCATCGTCGCCACCGATCCGCTCAACGACGCCTTTGGCACGGATTCTGGCGCGACCTATCTCTTCAACGGCACATCGGGCGCCCTGATCTCCACCCTCACCGGCAGCAATGCCAATGAACAGGTGGGTAGCGGTGGGGTCACGACGCTCACTAATGGCAACTTCGTGGTGAGCAGCCCCCAGTGGGGCTTCAACAGTTTGAGTGGCTCTCTTGGTGCCGTGACCTGGGGCAGCGGCACCAGTGGCGTGAGCGGTGCGGTGAGCAGCGCCAATTCACTGGTGGGCAGTATCGCCGGCGACTCCGTTGGCAGCGGTGGCGTCACGGCCTTGAGCAACGGCAACTATGTCGTGAGATCAGACCTGAACAGCACCTACGGAGCGGTGACCTGGGGCAATGGCTCGAGTGGCACCACGGGAGTGGTCAGCAGCGCCAACTCCCTGGTGGGCAGCACGTCGGGCGACCTTGTGGGCAGCAATGGCATCACGACCCTGACCAATGGCAACTATGTGGTGGCCAGTTCAGGCTGGGGGAACACGGGCTTCGGAGCCCTCGGCGCCGTGACCTGGGTGAATGGCTCCACGGGCACAGCCCGTGGCGAGTCGGGACCTGGGGCGGTGGTGAGCAGCAGCAACTCGCTGGTGGGCAGTTCCGATGGAGACTCCATTGGCAGCTACGGCGTCACGGCACTGACCAACAATGGCAACTACGCAGTTGCCAGCCCCAACTGGAACAGTTCCACAGGCGCCGTCACCTGGGGCAAGAGCGACGGCAGCACCATTGGCCTGGTGAGCAGCACCAACTCCCTGGTGGGCAGCAACGCCAACGATCAGGTGGGTAGCGGTGGTGTCACCGCTTTAAGCAACGGCAACTACGTGGTGAGCAGTCCCAGTTGGACCTACGACACCTTGAACGGTTCGCTTGGTGCCGTGACCTGGGGCAGCGGCACCAGTGGAGTGAGCGGTGCGGTGAGCAGCGCCAATTCCCTGGTGGGAGACCGTCCCTTTTTCGGATCAGCTGCCGCCTCTCCGGTGGGCAGCGGTGGCGTCACTGCGTTAAGCAACGGCAACTATGTGGTGAGCAGCCCTAGCTATGGGTACTTAGTGGTGTCGTCCGGCGGCCTCTCATCGGGCCCCACTTTTACGAACTACTTCAATGCCGGTGCCGTGACCTGGGCGGATGGCACTGTCCCGACGGTCGGTTTGGTACAAACCAGCAACGGCGTTTCCGTAGTTGGTCAGATCACCAATGATCAGGTGGGCGGCGGCGGCATCACCAAGCTGAGCAATGGCAACTACGTGGTGGCCAGCCCGAACTGGGTCAATACCGGCTCAGGAGGTTTGGGCGCCGTCACCTGGGTGAATGGCGCCACGGGCGCAGCCTATGGCGCCTCGGGAAATGCGCTGGTGAGCAGCAGCAACTCGCTGATAGGTAATGCATTTGGCGACAGGATTGGCAGCAACGGCGTCACGGCGCTGACCAATGGCAACTACGCAGTTGCCAGCCCCAACTGGAGCAGTTCCACAGGCGCTGTGACCTGGGGCAGCAGTGATGGCAGCACCGTTGGTGCGGTGAGCAGCAGCAACTCCCTGGTGGGCAGCATCGCTGGTGACTCCATCGGTAGCACTGCCGTACTGGCGCTGACCAATGGCAACTACGTCGTAGCCAGTCCCTTCTGGAACAACAACTCCGGTGCCGTGACTTGGGTCAATGGCGGTACAGGACGATTGGTGGATAACACCTTCGGTGGTCCCATCAGCAGCACCAACTCCCTGGTGGGCAGCACAACCGGTCTTTACGTTGGCGATGGTGGCGTCGGGGCTCTTAGCAATGGCAACTACGTGGTCAGCAGCACGTCGTGGACCAATAACACCCTGTCGTCAAACCTTGGTGCTGTGACATGGGGGAATGGCAGCACAGGCACCACGGGTGTGGTGAGCAGCGCCAACTCCCTGGTGGGCAGCAATACCAACGACCTGGTGGGTAGCGGGTTCACCTTTGGCTCCTCAATTGGTAGCGAGTACTTCATCACGTCGCTAAGCAACGGCAACTATGTGGTGAGCAGCCCCTACTGGAATGGCGGTATTGGGGCGGTCACCTGGGCCGATGGCAGCACCGGCACGAGTGGCGTGGTCGGTGCCTCCAATTCGTTGGTGGGCCAGCAGGCACTTGGCTATTACGGAGCCATTCAATATTGCCCTGACAGCTGTACCTATGTGTCCGGCGTCAAGGAGGTGACGGGCAATCGCTTTGTCATCAACAGCCCCTACCAAGCCAGTGGTGCCGGATTGCTGCAACTGGTCACCGCCGACACCATCGCCAGCGGTTTCAGCTTCAACAGTTCACCCGCAGCCAATTTTTCCATCACCCCCACCCAGATCTCCGCGATCACTGGCGCTGGCACCAACCTCACGCTTCAGGCCAACAACGACATCACGCTCAGGCCAAGTTCAGCGATCACGATCGATCATCCCGGAGCACTCCCAGGAGGCAACCTCACCCTCCAGGCCGGGCGTTCGATTGATCTGCAATCGAGCATCAGCACCGATGGCGCCAACCTCACCCTCCTCGCCAACGATCCCGCCGCCGATGCCAGCTTCCGCGACCCAGGCCTGGCCACGATCACCATGGCGGCTGGCACCAGCATCGATCTCAACCTCAACACCGCCGGTGCGGCCGCCGGAGCGCTGAACCTCAAGCTCTTTCCCTCCACCGCCGATGGGCCAACAACGGTGGTCAGCCTTACAGACATCACCGCCGGCCTGATCACCGTGGATGCCGCGGGCGGAGGACTCACCCTCAATGGCGCCTTGACGGCGCTCAGCACCAGTCCCCCCGTCTCCTTGCCTTACCTGGGCCGCTCCCTGGTGCTGAGCTCCGGATACTTCACAAACCCGTTCGGGGCTGGTGCCCTTACGTCCGCCAACAGCTGGCTGGTCTACTCAGGTAGCTCCCCCGACGCCAGCCTGCTCCCCTTCGACTTCAAGCAATACGGATACAACAATGTCACCACCCCGATTGCTGCACCAGGAAGGGGCGTGCTTTATGGCATCGTGCCCACCCCTCTCACGGTCAACCTGGTGGGCACCACCACCCGGACCTACGACGGCACCACGGACGCAACGGTGGTCGCTTCCCAAAGTCCCACCGGGAACTACTCCATCGGCGGCATCCTCTCGTGGAACGGCGTCAACGATGTGCTCAACTTCCTGCTCCCGACGAGCGGCAACTACACAACCGTCGGCACCGGCGTCGGCATCAAGGATGTCGGCACCGGCAAGACAGTCTCCGTCACGGGCGTTGCCCTGGCACCCACCCAGACCGTCTACGGCTACTCGCTGGCCAGCTCCACGGCCACAGGCTTCATCGGGGAGATATCAGCCAGACCATTGACAGCTACGGGAATCAATCCAAGCAGCTCGACCTATGGATCAGCCTTGAGCCCTGGAACAGTCAACCTCTCAGGCATTGTAGGAAGCGAACTGGTCAGTTCTTCCGCCTCCGTCAATACCTCCACCCTCAGCACCAGCGGTAATCCCGTCTTTGGCACCTACACCCAGAGCGCATCGACCACCCTCTCCGGCGCCGATGCCGCTAACTACTCCTTCTCAGGCTTCACAACAGCAACCCCCAACTACTCCATCAACAAGCTCGCCCTCTCAGGGGCCGCCATCGCCGCAGGCAGCTCCATCTATGGCTCTGCTCTGACGCCCGGTGCCGTCAGCTTCACCAACATCTTCGGTACCGATGCCGTCGGCTCCAACGCCTCCGTCAATACCTCCACCCTCAGCACCAGCGGTAATCCCGTCTTTGGCACCTACACCCAGAGCGCATCGACCACCCTCTCCGGCGCTGATGCCGCTAACTACTCCTTCTCCGGCTTCACAACCGCAACACCCAACTACTCCATCAACAAGCTCGCCCTCTCAGGGGCCGCCATCGCCGCAGGCAGCTCCACCTATGGCTCTGCTCTGACGCCTGGTGCCGTCAGCTTCACCAACATCTTCGGTACCGATGCCGTCGGTTCGAGCGCTTCGGTCAATACCTCCACCCTCAGCGCCAGCGGCAACCCAGTCTTTGGCACCTACACCCAGAGCGCATCGACCACCCTCTCTGGCGCCGATGCCGCCAACTACTCCTTCTCCGGCTTCACAACAGCAACCCCCAACTACTCCATCAACAAGCTCGCCCTCTCAGGGGCCGCCATCGCCGCAGGCAGCTCCATCTATGGCTCTGCTCTGACGCCTGGTGCCGTCAGCTTTGCCAACATCTTCGGTACCGATGCCGTCGGCTCCAACGCCTCCGTCAATACCTCCACCCTCAGCGCCAGCGGCAATCCAGTCGTTGGCACCTACGCACAGTCCGCCACAGCCCTCTCCGGCGCCGATGCGGGCAACTACTCCTTCTCTGGGTTCACAACGGCAACGCCCAACTACACCGTCAACACCCTCGCCCTCTCAGGGGCTGGGGTGATCGCGAACAACAAGGTGTATGACGGCACCGCAGTGGCAACCCTGTCCGACAGCAGCCTGGGCGGACGATTGCCCGGCGATGTCGTCGTGCTCACCGGTCCCACTTCGTTCTCCGATCCAAATGCTGGCACAGGGAAGATCGTCACGGTGGCTGGTGCGGGCCTCACCGGCCCCGACGCCGCCAACTACACCCTCACCGCAGTCCCCACCACCTTCGCGGCCAACATCAGCATTCGGCCCCTTTCCACCTGGGTTGCCTCAACGGCGGGCAACTGGAGCGATGCCGCCAACTGGGATGCCCTGCCCATTGGCTCGAACGTGGCCAGTGTGGTCATCGGCTTCGCCTCAGGAGCCGTTACCTACGACGCCGCTGCAGGGAACACCCAGCTGCAGAGCCTGTTCAACCGCCAGAGCCTCAGCCTCAACGGCGGTTCCCTGGCGGTCAGCGGAACCACCACCGTGGCCAGTGGCGCCAGCTTGAACCTCAACGGTGGTGCCTTCAGTACCGCCGCGCTGCTCAACCAGGGGCTGGTGAACGGCAGCGGAGCGCTCGCGCTCAACGGCGTCTACACCGAGAGCGGCGGCAGCCTCGGCAGCGGCTTCTCCAGCGTGTCGATCACCCAGACCAGCGGCGATCTCAGCCTCAGGGGCGTGGGTGCCCTTGGCCCGATCACACTCTCCAGCCTGGCAGGCGGCCTCAACCTCAGCGGCGCGGTGACCTCCGCCGGTGGAGCAATCAGCCTCAGCGCCAGCGGCGCCACCCAGCTCGGCTCCGGTTCATCGCTCACGAGCCCCGGCGCTCTGATCTCCGTGAGCAGCGGCGGCCCCCTGAGTCTCAACGGCGCCCGCGTCGATGCCAGCGGGGCCAGTGCCGGCGGCACGGTGCAACTTGATGGCAACAGCCTCAGCCTCGCCAACTCCACGGTGAACACCTCTGGTGCCAGCGACGGCGGTTTGATTCAGCTGGGTCTCAAGACCCTGCCCAGCAACGTCTCGATCACCAACAGCAGCCTGGTGGCCGATCCTCCGGGCCTCGGGGGCACGATCGTCGTCGATGGCCGTGCGATTGCGTTGGCGGGGTCCACACTGAACGTCTTCGGCCTGAATGGCGGCTCGATCGTGCTGGGCTCAGGTAATACCGCCACCTTGAGCCTTGATGCCCTCACCTCCCTGGTGGGAGGGGGTGGCGCCTCCTTCAATCTTTTTGCTGGCTCGATACTCAACAACGCCAACATCGTGGGCGGAAAGCTGTTCGTGAATGGAGTAGTCGTAGGCAGCTCTACGCCAACTGTAGGCTCCACAATCCCGCCCATCGTCTCTTTCCTTCAGTCGATCGATCCCATTCAAACCGGCCTGACCGACAACACAGTCGATTACACCGTTACCGGTTCCCCACTGGTGACCCAATGGGAATGGCTAGGGATCGATCCGCTCACGATCACCCTCTCCGAGTCTTTGTTCCTCTACTCCGATGTCTTCATTTCCATCGATCAGCTTGAGGTGCCTGTTTGGGATGTGGCGCAGATCGATCTGATCCAGGACTCGTTGCAGAACCTCCTCTACGCCGTCAACTTGAACGTTGATCTGGATCTGACCCTGCTCCGCCCCACCTTCCAGACCGATGCGTTGGAGTACATGATGCTGCTGCAGAGAGATGGCCTCCGCACTGCTTCATCCACCATCAGCCCAACGGGTGCCCCATTGCCCTCCGGCCAGGCCCCCTCAGCTTCCTACTTCTCCCTGCGGCTGGAGCAGCAGCTCTATCCTTCCCCGTCATTTGCGGGTGCCTGGCCGGAGGGGGCCCAGTTCAGCCTCTCGATCCGGGGCTTGGGCCTGTTCGATCAAGCGGTTCTGCAACTCAACCCACAGGAAATCAACGCGCAGTTCGCGGTCTCCGAACAGAAGGCGATGGAGGAAACGGCCGCCAAGCTGGGGCTCGATCCATCCGATGGTCGGTTGGTGCCCACGCCTGCTGAGTTGCAGGAGAGTCTGCGCAAGGTGATCGAGGCGGTTCGCAATCGCGTGCGCAGGGCAGCCCCATGACCCTGACCACCGCAGCTTTGAGATCAGTGACGTCTGGCTGGACCGGCAGGCAAGTTCAAGTCCGCCTGCTTGTGCTGCCGGCTCTGCTGGCCTCGAGCCTCTCCTGGCCGAGCCCTCCGGCCCAGGCCGCCGAACAAGCGCTCAAGGAGTCCTCCCCGGGCACCCTGGTGGCCCGCAGAACCGATGGGGCTGCGGTGTTCGACGCTGCGCTGTACAACCCGGCGATCCTGCGCATCGGCTTCAGCGAGGCCAAGGGGAAAACCGTGAATCCTGACGCTGATGCCTTTCTTGACCTCACCTTGA
>CALRNH020000030.1:0-4504 GCA_943369485.1 Synechococcus sp. UW140
ACAACGGCGCCACGTTGAACAACCTTGCCGGCGGAGTCATCAACGATGCCACCACGGATCCATCCGTGATCTATAACAGCAATGCCACTGCATCAACGTTCGTCAACGCCGGCACCTTCAACAAGAACGTCGGTTCGTCGGCATCGCAAACCTTCAATGTGTCGTCGTTCACCAACCCCGGCACGTTCAACATCAACTCCGGCACGTTCTCCATCTCCACCGACGGCACCGACAGAGGTACCTACAGCATCGGAGCGGGTACCACGCTGCAAGTGAGCGGGGGCACGCGCACCTTTGATGGCACCACGTTCACGGGAAGCGGAGTGTTGAGCCTCACGGGCGGCGCTATCAATTTTGACACGAATCAGACATTCCTTGCCGGTGGCCCAACGCTCTCGCTCACCGGTGGCACCTTTGCTATCAATCGAGGCTTGACTCTGGGAGGTACTTCTAACAGCTGGTCTGGCGGCGCGCTGAATGGATCGGGAACGCTAACGGTGGCTAGTGGAGTAACATTGGAGTTGAGTGCTAATGGATCGTATGGCTTGAGCCAGCTGAATAGCCAGGGAACGCTGAAGTGGACGGGTGGTGATGTTGATATTTCTGCGCCTAGTGTGATCAACAATAGCGGCCTATTCGAGGTCCAGACAGATAATTATTGGGGATCTTTCGGAGCATCCACCCTTGTTTTCAATAACCTGACTGGAGGAGAGCTGCGCAAGAGCGCTGGAACGGGTACGGCGTACTTGGGGTTTGGAACTATCTACGACACTGTTAATTTAGCGAATGATGGATTGGTGAACGTGAGCTCAGGCACCTTGTTGATCTATGGCAATGGAACGCCGACGAGTTCAGGGGGTGAATTCCGCACCACCTCCAGCCTGGCGCAGCCCGCACCTCTGTTGATCCTGAGAGGGGGTAGTTACAACTTCACACCAGGAGCATCGATCACGGGGTTGGATGCGGGTTCGGCCCCAGCTGGAGGTACGACGGGGATTGGGAACGATGCTGTGCTGAGCGGGAGTGTCTCGGCGTCGAACCTTGCGCTCTCTAGCGTTGTTATCGGCTCAGGTGGTTTGACGCTTGTAGGCGGATCCTTGTCGAACCCGACGCTGGAGAACGTCACGATCGGCTCAGGTGGTCTGACACTTGCGGGCGGATCTTTGAAGTGGACCGGTGGAGCGCTGAATGGATCGGGAGCTCTGACGGTGGCCAGTGGAGCAACGCTGACTGTCGGAGAAGGAGGCGAAGGTGGATCTGGGTCCTATGGCTTGAGCCAGCTGAACAACCAGGGAACAGTGAAGTGGACGAGTGGGCGTGTGGATTTTTCGGCGCCAGGTGTGATCAACAACAGCGGTCTGTTCGACGTTCAGATCGATGAGATTTGGGGATTCGACGGATCATCCACTCTGGCATTCAACAATCTGAGTGGAGGAGAGCTGCGCAAGAGCGCCGGAACGGGTACGGCGTACTTGGGCGTTTCAGCCAACTACGTGAATTTAGCGAATGATGGATTGGTGAACGTGAGCGCAGGCACGTTGTCGATCCGTGGCAATGGCTCGCCGACGAGTTCAGGGGGTGAATTCCGCACGACCTCAAGCGTGGCGCAGCCGGTACCGGTGCTGGAGCTGTACGGGGGGAGTTATGCGTTCACCCCAGGAGCGTCGATTACGGGGTTGGATACGGGTTCTGCCGCACCTGGCGGAATGACGCGGATCACGGGCAACGCGGTGGTGAGCGGCAGCGTGTCGGGATCGAACCTGGCGCTGGAGAACGCCAAGATCGGCTCTGGTGGTCTGACGCTTGCAGGCGGATCCTCGAAGTGGAGCGGCGGCACGCTGGATGGAGCGGGCACGCTGACGGTGGGAAGTGGGGCCACGCTGGAGGTGACGGGCTTCATTGGTAATGGGACGTATGGCTTGAGCCAGCTGAACAACCAGGGAACAGTGAAGTGGACGAGTGGGCGTGTGGATTTTTCGGCGCCAGGTGTGATCAACAACAGCGGTCTGTTCGACGTTCAGATCGATGAGATTTGGGGATTCAACGGATCATCCACCCTTGCATTCAACAACCTGAGTGGAGGAGAGCTGCGCAAGAGCGCCGGAACGGGTACGGCGTACTTGGGCGTTTCAGCCAACTACGTGAATTTGGCGAATGATGGATTGGTGAACGTGAGCTCCGGCACGTTGACGATCCGTGGCAATGGCACTCCGACGAGTTCAGGGGGTGAATTTCGCTCGACCTCGAGCGTGGCGCAACCCGCGCCGGTGCTGGAGCTCAACGGTGGGAGTTACGCGTTCACACCGGGAGCATCGATCACGGGGGTGGATACGGGCTCGTCACCACCTGGCGGAACGACGCGGATCAGGAACAGTTTTGTCAATGGGAGTGTGTCAGGGTCGAACCTGGAGCTCGAGAACGTCACGATCGGCTCAGGTAGCCTAACGCTGTCGGGCGGATCCTCGAAGTGGACCGGCGGGTCGTTGGTTGGAGCGGGAACGCTGACGGTGGCCAGTGGAGCAACGCTGGAGCTGAAGGGTGGTGGGACGTATGGCTTCAGCCAGCTGACCAACCAGGGAACAGTGAAGTGGACGGGAGGCCAAGTGGATTTCTCGGCGGCCGGGGTGTTCAACAACAGCGGCCTGTTCGATGTGCAGACCGATAATAACTGGGGAATAAGCGGAGGACCCACCTTCGCATTCAACAATCTGAGTGGTGCAGAGCTGCGCAAGAGCGGTGGAACGGGCACGGCATACATGGGCGGTTTCAGCAAACCTGTCAGTTTGGCGAATGACGGATTGGTGAACGTCAGCTCCGGCACGTTGTCGATCTATGGATTTGGAACGGCGACGAGTTCAGGTGGTGAATTTCGCTCGACCTCGAGCGTGGCGCAACCCTCACCGGTGCTGGACTTGTACGGGGGGAGTTACACCTTCACTACAGGAGCGTCGATCACGGGAGTGGATACGGGCTCGGCCGCGCCTGGCGGAACGACTCGGATCAGAAACAGCGTGGTCAGCGGGAGTTTTTTGGCATCGAATCTGGCGCTGGAGGACGTCACGATCGGCTCAGCTGGGGTGACGCTTGTGGGCGGATCCTCGAAGTGGATCGGCGGGAAGCTTGATGGATCGGGAACGCTGACGGTAGGGAGTGGGGCAACGCTGGAGGTGAATGTCCCTGGCCCATTTGTTGGGGTTTATGGCTTGAGCCAGCTGGCCAACCAGGGGACGGTGAAGTGGACGGGCGGTCAGGTGAATCTCTCGGAGTCATCGACAGGGGTGATCACCAACAGCGGCCTGTTCGATGTGCAGACGGATAACATCTGGGGATTTAGCGGTACATCCACCCTCGCTTTCAACAACCTCGGAGGAGGAGAGCTGCGCAAGAGCGGTGGAACGGGTGGGGCGACTTTTGGCACCTCCAACAGTGTGAATGTGACCAACAATGGCCTGGTCCATGTGCAGAGTGGCACACTCGTCTTTCCCTCTGGCACCTTCACTCAGGCTGGCACGGTGAATGTGGACTCAGGGGCCAGCTTTGCTCGGGCGGCAGGATTCACCAATCTTTCCGGCTCCTTGCTCACCGGTAGTGGAACCTTCGATGTGGGTGGCGCCACCCTCACCAACGCCGGCTCGATCAGCCCCGGTGGTGCCGGCACGGCCGGCACCCTCACCATCAACGGCAACCTTGCAATATCTCCCAGCTCCCAGCTTCTGATCGATCTGCTGGGCAGCGGCAGTACCCCAGGCGCAAACGACAAGCTGGTGGTCAGTGGCGCTACCAGCCTCGACGGCACTCTCACCGCTACCCTGTCTCCCGGCTACACCCCGCCGATCGGTACCAACTTCGATATCCTCTCTGCCGCCAGCGCCAGTGGCAGTTTCAGCACGTCAAACCTGCCGAGCGGCATCAACGGCGCGATCATTTCGCCACCCTTCGTCGTTACCCCCACGTTCCGGCTGACCAACAGCAGCCTGACCTGCGGCGGCTTCTGTTGGGATGGCGGCGGCGGCTCCGACACCTTTTGGTCCACGGCAGCCAACTGGACCAATGATTTGATCCCAGATTCTCTGGGCCTTGCCTATCTCAACCTGGTCAGTGGTGCTTCGGTCACCCTCAATGACACCCGCACGATTGAGGCCATGTTCAGTGATTTCAATAACAGCCTCACGATCACATCGGGAGGTTCACTGACCCTGACGGGTGCCACCACGGCTTCCACCCTCAACGGTGCCTTGGCCATCACTGGTGGAGCCCTGAATGCCAACGGTAATGTAACAGCCAACGGATTGATCAGCTACACCGGTGGCAGCCTGTCGGTGGGAGCTGGCAAAACGCTGACCCTCAACGGTGGCTTGAACTGGGCCACGGGCAACGCCATCAGCGGAGGTGGAACGCTGTCGCTGCCAGCGGGCCAGACCTTGTCGCTGAGTGGTGTCGCCGATCGGGTCCTGAGCAATGTGACGCTGAACAATGCCGGCACGATCAGCTCGGCGATGGGATC
>CALRNH020000031.1:0-6213 GCA_943369485.1 Synechococcus sp. UW140
AGCCACCCTTTCGGGTGGCTTCTCTCCATCTCACCCATGCTGACTCTCACCTTAAAGATGATTGGAAGCTTGAGCTGATGGTAAGAAATGAAAGTTTTACCTGGCATCGAGCTATTTTTGCAGGAAGCTACCCTCCAACTATCTTCGCCGCTGCCGCGTTTCACAACCGAGTTCGAGATGGATCGGAGTGGTTCCACGGCGCCATGAACACCAGGATAGGTCTATAAGCAGACCCGGTCTTTCATCCTCAGGAGAACCCTGAGAACTGCATAGGAACTGATGACCCTGGACAGCTTGCATTCACAAAACTGCACCTAGCCTTCAGTTGTCTGTCATCAAACATCTCACACCTTCTGTGCAAGAGTCGAGCGTTGGTCAAGCCCTCGGTCTATTAGTACTCCTCCGCTTCACCTGTTACCAAGCTTCCACGTAGAGCCTATCAACGGGTGTTCTTCCCGTGACCTTACTGGCTTAAGCCATGAGAACACTCATCTTCAGGTGGGCTTCCCACTTAGATGCTTTCAGCGGTTATCCTCTCCGCACATGGCTACCCAGCGTTTACCGTTGGCACGATAACTGGTACACCAGAGGTGCGTTCCTCCCGGTCCTCTCGTACTAGGGAGAACTCCTGTCAATGTTCTTGCGCATGCACCGGATATGGACCGAACTGTCTCACGACGTTCTGAACCCAGCTCGCGTACCGCTTTAATGGGCGAACAGCCCAACCCTTGGGACCGACTTCAGCCCCAGGTTGCGATGAGCCGACATCGAGGTGCCAAACCTCCCCGTCGATGTGAACTCTTGGGGGAGATCAGCCTGTTATCCCTAGAGTAACTTTTATCCGTTGAGCGACGGCCCTTCCACTCAGAACCGTCGGATCACTAAAGCCGGGTTTCCCCCCTGTTCGACTTGTTGGTCTCACAGTCAAGCTTGCTTCTGCTTTTGCACTCGTCGGCTGATTTCCAACCAGCCTGAGCAAACCTTTGCGCGCCTCCGTTACCTTTTAGGAGGCGACCGCCCCAGTCAAACTGCCCACCTGATACTGTCCCCTCTCCGGATAACGGATGAGGGTTAGAACCCTAGCTCTGAAAGAGTGGTATCTCACCGTTGGCTCACATCAACCCACAAGCTGATGATCAATGCCTCCCACCTATCCTGCGCATTCAGAGCCCGGGCACAATACCAAGCTACAGTAAAGCTTCATAGGGTCTTTCTGTCCGGGTGCACGTAGTCCGCATCTTCACAGACAATTCTATTTCGCCGAGCCTCTCTCCGAGACAGCGCCCAGATCGTTACGCCTTTCGTGCGGGTCGGAACTTACCCGACAAGGAATTTCGCTACCTTAGGACCGTTATAGTTACGGCCGCCGTTCACCGGGGCTTCAGTCGCTAGCTTCGCTTTCGCTGACCAGCTTCCTTAACCTTCCGGCACTGGGCAGGCGTCAGCCCCCATACGTCGTCTTGCGACTTAGCGGAGACCTGTGTTTTTGGTAAACAGTCGCCTGGGCCTCTTCACTGCGACCACCTTGCGGTGGCACTCCTTCTCCCGAAGTTACGGAGCCATTTTGCCGAGTTCCTTAGAGAGAGTTACCTCGCGCCCCTCGGTATTCTCTACCACCCCACCTGTGTCGGTTTCGGGTACAGGCCATCATGCCTTAACGGGTATAGGGCTTTTCTTGGAAGCTTGACATCACCCACTTCGCTTCCGTAGAAGCTCGTACTCACGCCTCAGCTCAGAGCGTTTTCTCCGCTCCTCAACGCCTCGAACGCTTGAACCAGTAACCAACATCTGGCTGGGCTAGCCTTCTCCGTCCCCCTTCCCAAAACATGACAGGTACAGGAATGTTGACCTGTTGTCCATCGACTACGCCTTTCGGCCTCGCCTTAGGTCCTGACTAACCCTCCGCGGACGAGCCTGCCGGAGGAACCCTTAGGGTTTCGGGGCATGGGATTCTCACCCATGTTTTCGCTACTCAAGCCGACATTCTCACTTCCATGCAGTCCACGCCCGCTTACGCTAACGCTTCGCCCCACATGGAACGCTCCCCTACCATTTAACAAGTTAAATCCGCAGCTTCGGTACAACACTTAGCCCCGTTCATTTTCGGCGCAGGATCGCTCGACCAGTGAGCTATTACGCACTCCTTTGAGGATGGCTGCTTCTAGGCAAACCTCCTGGTTGTCTGGGCAATCCCACCTCCTTTATCACTTAGTGTTGATTTGGGGACCTTAGCTGGCGGTCTGGGCTGTTTCCCTTTCGACCATGGAGCTTATCCCCCACAGTCTGACTGCCTAGTTACACACAGGGTATTCAGAGTTCGTATCGATTTGGTACCGCTCTCGCAGCCCGCACCGAAACGGTGGCTTTACCCCCCTGCTGGAGCACTAGACGCTACGCCTCAACGTATTTCGGGGAGAACCAGCTAGCTCCGGGTTCGATTGGCATTTCACCCCTAACCACAGCTCATCCGCTGATTTTTCAACATCAGTCGGTTCGGACCTCCACTTGGTGTTACCCAAGCTTCATCCTGGCCATGGTTAGATCACCCGGGTTCGGGTCTATAAACACTGACGATCGCCCTATTCAGACTCGCTTTCGCTATGGCTCCACCATTCCCGGTTTAACCTGCCAGTGCCTATAAGTCGCCGGCTCATTCTTCAACAGGCACACGGTCACCCGATCAGTCGGGCTCCCATTGCTTGTAAGCTCACGGTTTCATGTTCTATTTCACTCCCCTCCCGGGGTTCTTTTCACCTTTCCCTCGCGGTACTGTTGCGCTATCGGTCACACAGGAGTACTTAGCCTTACGAGGTGGTCCTCGCTGATTCACACGGAATTCCACGTGCTCCGTGCTACTCGGGATACAGCTAGGCCAGTTCCATTTTCGAGTACGGGGCTTTCACCCTCTGTGGCGCGTCTTTCAAACGCTTCCTCTAACTTCCCTGGTCCACGTTGCTGTCCCACAACCCCGATGGTCGAAACCATCGGTTTAGGCTCGTCCCCGTTCGCTCGCCGCTACTCAGGGAGTCGTTTTTTACTTTCCTTTCCTCCAGCTACTAAGATGTTTCAGTTCGCTGGGTTGGCTCGCGTCCGCCTATAGATTCAGCGGACCGTTCTAGGGGTTGCCCCATTCGGAAATTCCCGGATCAAAGCGTGTTTCCAGCTCCCCGAGACTTATCGCAGGTAACTACGTCCTTCATCGCCTCTGTGTGCCAAGGTATCCACCGTGAGCCCTTTGTAGCTTGACCAATTAACCTCCACATCACATTGCTGCTGTTGTAAGCAGATTTTTCCCGTTTCACCTGCCAGATACCCATTCATCCCTTGGCGCATCTTGCGATTCGCATCAGAATAATTCGACATCCAGTGGTATGAAACAGAGAATCAAACCCCTCCTATCTCGGCGATAATTGAGGAATGATGTGGAGTCTCGGCTCTTGCTCAAGAATTTTCCTGCTCATCAACGCATCAACTCAAGATGAATCCATGCCATCACTTTTCAGTGATTGCTTGGATTGCTCCTAAGCTTGAACGCTAATGTCAGGCATCTATGAGATGCTTAATTAACAGACTTTCCTATGCAGTTGTCAAGGTTCTGCTGAACTCGTTTAGGAGCCCAGCGTCGTTTCAACCCGCAACATCCAAGCAAACCAATACATGGTGACCTGATGAAGCATTGATCTTTTGATCAATGGGAATGAAACGAAGCTGGAATCCGCAGGCAGCGGATAAAATCTAAAATCAATCTCACAGAGATAACCTCCCGTTGTCTGGAAGGGTTGGTCAGTGGAGGTTAGCGGACTCGAACCGCTGACATCCTGCTTGCAAAGCAGGCGCTCTACCAACTGAGCTAAACCCCCAAACACGAATGGGCCATCCTGGACTTGAACCAGGGACCTCACCCTTATCAGGGGTGCGCTCTAACCACCTGAGCTAATGGCCCAGGAGAATCCTCTGTGGGGTATGACCTAGACAAAGTTTAGGAACTGAACCTGATTTTAAAGATCTCCAATCAATCTCAACTTACGTTTTGATTAACTATCATCTTCTCCTCAGCTGAGGTACCGATTATCCATCGAGATGACAGAACTCCTAGCCAGCTACAGAATTGTCTGAACTAGAAATTTGTATTGTATCCCTGTTAGGAGGTGATCCAGCCGCACCTTCCGGTACGGCTACCTTGTTACGACTTCACCCCAGTCATCAGCCCCACCTTCGGCATCCTCCTCCCTTACGGGTTGGAGTAATGACTTCGGGCATGGCCAACTTCCATGGTGTGACGGGCGGTGTGTACAAGGCCCGGGAACGTATTCACCGCAGTATGCTGACCTGCGATTACTAGCGATTCCTCCTTCACGTAGGCGAGTTGCAGCCTACGATCTGAACTGAGCCACGGTTTATGGGATTTGCTAGCTCTCGCGAGTTTGCTGCCCTTTGTCCGTAGCATTGTAGTACGTGTGTAGCCCAGGATGTAAGGGGCATGATGACTTGACGTCATCCACACCTTCCTCCGGTTTATCACCGGCGGTCTCTCTAGAGTGCCCAACTTAATGCTGGCAACTAAAGACGTGGGTTGCGCTCGTTGCGGGACTTAACCCAACATCTCACGACACGAGCTGACGACAGCCATGCACCACCTGTCACTGCGCTCCCGAAGGCACTCCCTCGTTTCCAAGGGATTCGCAGGATGTCAAACCCTGGTAAGGTTCTTCGCGTTGCATCGAATTAAACCACATACTCCACCGCTTGTGCGGGCCCCCGTCAATTCCTTTGAGTTTCACACTTGCGTGCGTACTCCCCAGGCGGAACACTTAACGCGTTAGCTACGACACCGAGAGGGATAATTCTCCCGACACCTAGTGTTCATCGTTTACGGCTAGGACTACAGGGGTATCTAATCCCTTTCGCTCCCCTAGCTTTCGTCCATGAGCGTCAGTTATGGCCCAGCAGAGCGCCTTCGCCACTGGTGTTCTTCCCGATATCTACGCATTTCACCGCTACACCGGGAATTCCCTCTGCCCCTACCACACTCGAGCCTTGTAGTTTCCATCGCTGAAATGGAGTTGAGCCCCACGCTTTAACGACAGACTTTCAAGGCCGCCTGCGGACGCTTTACGCCCAATAATTCCGGATAACGCTTGCCACTCCCGTATTACCGCGGCTGCTGGCACGGAATTAGCCGTGGCTTATTCCTCAAGTACCGTCAGTTCTTCTTCCTTGAGAAAAGAGGTTTACAGCCCAGAGGCCTTCATCCCTCACGCGGCGTTGCTCCGTCAGGCTTTCGCCCATTGCGGAAAATTCCCCACTGCTGCCTCCCGTAGGAGTCTGGGCCGTGTCTCAGTCCCAGTGTGGCTGATCGTCCTCTCAGACCAGCTACTGATCGAAGCCTTGGTGAGCCATTACCACACCAACTAGCTAATCAGACGCGAGCTCATCCTCAGGCGAAATTCATTTCACCTCTCGGCATATGGGGTATTAGCGGCCGTTTCCAGCCGTTATCCCCCTCCTGAGGGCAGATTCTCACGCGTTACTCACCCGTCCGCCACTAACCCGAAGGTTCGTTCGACTTGCATGTGTTAAGCACGCCGCCAGCGTTCATCCTGAGCCAGGATCAAACTCTCCGTTGTAGTCACATGTCCTTTCAAACTGCTCACGCAGCTCTCAACATGTGTTGCCTTATCCCCAAAAATGCAGCACTGGCGCACTACCTTCAGTGATTGGCCTCCTTCTTTGAAGGGTTCGAGAGCGCATCTCACCTAAAATTACAAAACTCGCGCTTTGCTCTCAATGGTAAAATGACTTTCCAGATCTCAGATCCGGTCGCAACAGTCACTGGGTGGTTTTCTTCTTTCAGCTCTCTCGTCCGTGAAAACGATCCAACTGATCTTCCATTCCAGTTCCCGTCGCTAGTTTGTTTTTGACGGGACCTCACACCTTTGCTGCTATTCGGCCATATCCAGCCCTCACCTCCATGCTCAATCCAAACGAATCGGCTTTCAGCTCAAGCCAGACATGACGCAGCAAAAGCGTCAGTTCCTAAACTTTTTTGGTTGTCCAGGTGCTCCATCAGCCCCTCTCAGGGCCTCCGGTTCGGCGGTCTCTCAACCGCCTTGCAAACCTACAACATCGATCGGCTCTCGCCTCCTTCTGTCCTAGGTGCCGCGCTCCACCTCTCAGTGATGCGCAGTCCAAAATTGTATCACAGGCTTCAGG